>NC_012633.1:0-892500 GCF_000023005.1 Rickettsia africae ESF-5
ATGACAAAGCTAATTATTCACTTAGTTTCAGACTCTTCCGTGCAAACTGCAAAATATACAGCAAATTCTGCCCTTGCACAATTTACTTCCGTAAAACCAAAATTATATCATTGGCCAATGATTAGAAATTTGGAATTGCTAAATGAAGTATTAAGTAAAATAGAATATAAACATGGGATAGTATTATACACGATTGCCGATCAAGAACTCCGAAAAACTTTAACGAAATTTTGCTATGAATTAAAAATTCCATGTATTTCTGTAATAGGTAAAATTATTAAAGAAATGTCTGTTTTTTCAGGTATTGAAATAGAAAAAGAACAGAATTACAATTATAAATTTGATAAAACTTATTTTGATACACTTAATGCCATAGATTATGCTATAAGACATGATGACGGACAAATGCTTAATGAATTATTAGAGGCTGATATAATATTAATAGGTCCTTCTAGAACTTCTAAGACACCGACTTCCGTATTTCTAGCGTATAACGGTTTAAAAGCTGCCAATATTCCTTATGTTTATAATTGCCCCTTTCCTGATTTTATAGAAAAAGATATAGATCAATTGGTAGTAGGACTCGTTATTAATCCAAATAGGTTAATTGAGATAAGAGAAGCTAGATTAAATCTATTACAAATTAACGAAAATAAAAGCTATACGGATTTTAATATAGTACAAAAAGAGTGCCTAGAAGTCAGAAAAATTTGTGATCAAAGAAATTGGCCGGTAATTGATGTGTCGACTAGATCAATAGAGGAAACAGCAGCTTTAATAATGCGAATATATTATAATAGAAAAAATAAATATAATAAATAAAAAGATTTTCATTATTTACAAGTAGAAGCCTGTACTTTATAATTTTATTTATAAATATAGATATTGTCCATATGAATCCGAAAGCAACACTATGTCATTCCTAGCTAAAAGCGACTTTGTTGCATAGATTGAAAAACCTACTCGATGTCATCCCCGCCTACACGCGGGAATGACATGAAAGCCATATGGACAATGCTACAAAAACATAGAGGAATTTATGGCAAATAACGTAATGGATAGCTCTTTTAAAAAGGAAGTATTAGAATCGGATTTACCTGTACTGGTTGATTTTTGGGCAGAATGGTGCGGACCGTGTAAAATGTTAACACCGATAATAGATGAAATCAGTAAAGAATTACAAGGCAAAGTAAAAGTACTTAAAATGAATATTGATGAAAATCCTAACACTCCTTCAGAATACGGTATTCGTAGTATTCCAACGATAATGTTATTTAAAAATGGTGAACAAAAAGATACTAAAATAGGTTTGCAACAAAAAAATTCTCTTTTAGATTGGATTAATAAATCTATTTAATATTTATTTTATGTCACTTAGCTATTCAAAAGTATTTATAGAGATAACTAATGGTTATGTTGAAGGTATTGATACTCATAAAAGAGCTCAAGGTTTAAAGCATTTCTTCTTGAAAAAAGGAGTCTCTCTTTCTCCAAATATACCTATATTAAACAATATTAATTTTTCTTGTTATGAGGGAGAAAAAATAGCTTTTATAGGGAGTAACGGTTCGGGAAAAAGTTCGTTTCTAAAGTTAATCGCCGGAATATATCCGTTAAAATCCGGTACAGTCAAAGTTCATGGAGATATTGCGGCAATTATAGATATGGGAGTTGGTTTTGAGTCTGAGCAAACTGGTCGTGAAAATATAAAAATGTTAATGCTATATAATAATATGCTGGATAAATATAGCAAAAAAATTGAAAAAGAAATTATAGATTTTTCAGAACTTGGTAGTAAAATTGATTTACCGATAAAAATTTATAGCTCCGGTATGTTATCACGTCTTGCTTTTTCTGTATCGATATTTCAAAATCCGCAGATTCTATTACTTGATGAAGTTTTTGCGGCAGGCGATAGCTATTTTATAGAAAAATCTCTTAGTTTAATGAAGAATAAATTTAAAAATACTCCTATTTCAATAATAGTAAGCCATCAAGAAGAAATTATAAAAGATAATTGCAATAGATGTATTTTATTAAAAGACGGCAATATTATAGGTGATGGTACACCATCGGAAATGTTTAAAATCTATAACCAACAACAAGGAAATTCATAAATGATAAAGTATTTTTTTTCTAAAAAATACTGGCGAGCAATAGCATTACTAGTTAAAGCTTCTATAATTAGGCAAAATAAAGATTCTTTTTTAGGTTCTTTATGGAGTTTAATTCAGCCTTTTATTCACATAATGGTAATTTCATATTTTTTCGGTTTTTTATTAAGACAGCCGAGAGAATTTATGGTAATGAATTTAGTCGGCGGTATTCCTTTGTGGAGTTTTATAGTAAGCAGTTTAACGATTTGTTCAAGTTCTTTAGTTACACGTGATCAAATAATAAAAAAAGTTAGAATTTCTAAGACTTTTTTTCCTGTTGCGGATAGTTTAGGGCAATTATATACTTTAATTTGCTCATTTTCGGCAATGTATTTTGCTTTTATTTTATTATTTCCAGAAAAATTTTCTTGGCAAATAATATTTATGCCGATATTAATTTTGCCCTTAATAATATGTGTGATTAGCGGTTCTATCGCAGTAGCATTTTTAACGCCGTATATTCGAGATATTCCGCAAATGTTGAGTGTTATTCTTGGAGTTATTTATTGGAGTATACCGATAGTTTATCCATATTCGCTAATTCCGGAGTCTAAAAAGATATATTTTGAATTTAATCCGTTCTTTTTAGTTATAAGACCCGTACAAGCGTTGGTGATTGACGGAACATTACCGGATATGATGCTGATAGTTAAGTCTATTATAGTTGCATTTATTACTGTTTGTATCAGTTATTTAATTTATAGACAATTTTCTAAAAGAGTTATTTATTATTTATGAAACTTGGTTTTAATCTAGATTTTAATGAATTAGATTTAACCGGACTTAAAAAATTAGATCAAATATTTTTAGATTATCTCTTTAAAGCTGATAGATCTTTGCATAAAGATTTAATGTTATTTAGATCGACTCCTCTCTCCATTATTCCAAAAGATTATTCCGAATTTTTGCTAAAAATTTCCCCTCATTTAGACGATTTTTTAGCAGAGTTATTTTGTATTTCAAAAGAAATAACGATATCAAGGTTAAAACATAAAGATTTTGATATTATTTATGAATGTAAAAGAAAATTTGTTCAACGTGTTGCCGTAAAAAAATATCCACCGGAAAAAATAAAAGATATTGATTTTGAAGATGTGTATTTAAAACTAACTGATTTAATAGGTGCGAATTTTACTTCTAGAGAATTTGCCAAACAAATAATTATATGGCAACAGGCAGAAGAAAGTTTTGCAGAAGAATTAGACATAGCAGCTAGGTATGCTGCATATAGGGTTTATTTGTGTGAGGGTATCAAGCCACAGGATAACATCCTATTCAACCTCCCACAAAAACTAGATAAAGAAAATCTAATAGACGATAAAAAAATATTAAAATATCAAAAAAATGAGAGAGTAGATTTTGACTATACAGATTCTTTTTTAAATCTAGATGAAGCTTTAAACCATTCTCATTATTGTATTTATTGCCATAAGCAAGATAAGGATAGCTGTTCTAAGGGATTACTGCAACCTCAGAATCGTCATTGCGAGGAGCGAAGTGACGTGGCAATCTCAGGAGATTTGACGAGATTGCCACGCTCCTTGCAGTCGCTCGCAATGACGAATTTAAAACAAGGTTGCCCGTTAAAACAAAAAATTTCTGAAATGAACTATGTTAAGGCACAAGGTTTTAACCTAAGTGCTCTTGCTATTATCGTTATTGATAATCCGATGGTTGCAGCAACAGGTCATAGAATTTGTAATGATTGCTCAAAAGCTTGTATTTACCAAAAGCAAGATCCGGTAAATATCCCATTAATAGAATCAAATATTTTAGAAGAAACACTTAAATTACCTTACGGCTTAGAGATATATTTACTGCTTACTCGTTGGAATCCACTTAATATTTATGCACCGCTTCCGAAAGAACCTACTAATTATAATATTTTAGTTACCGGTCTTGGTCCTGCAGGTTTTAGTCTTAGCTATTATTTATTACGGTCAGGTCATAATGTTGTGGCTATTGACGGTTTAAGAATTACTCTACTGCCTTTTGACGTTCATAAGCCTATAAAATTTTGGCATGAATATAAAAATTTGTTATCGGAAAGAATGCCAAGAGGATTTGGAGGGGTAGCGGAATATGGGATTACCGTTCGGTGGGATAAAAACAATCTCGATATATTGCGGCTAATATTAGAGAGAAATAATAATTTCAAATATTATGACGGAGTAGCTTTAGATTTTAATATAACGAAAGAACAAGCTTTCGATTTGGGTTTTGACTATATAGCTTTTTGCATTGGAGCAGGTCAGCCGAAAGTTTTGGATATAGAAAATTTTGAAGCTAAGGGCGTAAAAACGGCTTCTGATTTCTTAATGACTTTGCAAAACGGAGGGGCATTTTTGAAAAATTCTAGTACTAATATGGTAATTAGGATGCCGATTGCGGTAATAGGCGGCGGTCTTACTTCCTTAGACGCAGCAACGGAAAGTTTATATTACTATAAAAAACAAGTAGAGGAATTTGCCGAAGATTATATAGAAAAAGATTTAACGGAGGAAGATAAAGAAATAGCTGAAGAATTTATTGCTCATGCAAAATTGTTTAAAGAAGCTAAGAATAATGAAGAATTAAGAAAGGTTTTTAATAAGCTTGGGGGTGCTACTGTTTACTATCGTGGAAGATTACAAGATTCGCCGGCATATAAATTAAATCACGAGGAGTTAATATATACATTAGCACTCGGTGTTGATTTTAAGGAAAATATGCAACCTTTAAGGATTAATGTTGATAAATACGGTCATGTGGAATCTGTGGAGTTTGAGAATCGAAACCGTCATTGCGAGCAGTCAAAGACTGCGTGGCAATCTCAGGAGTTTGGCTTAACAAGATTGCCGCGTCAATGCTATGCATTTCCTCGCAATGACATCAAAACCAAAACCGTGATTATGGCAATCGGTATAGAAAATAACACTCAATTCAATGAGGATAAATATAGCTATTTCGGTGATTGTAATCCTAAATATTCGGGTAGTGTAGTGAAGGCTCTTGCTAGTAGCAAAGAAGGGTACGACGCTATTAACAAAAAGCTTATAAATAATAATCCTAGCTTTAAAGGTAGTTATAAAGATTTTTGTACGCAGCTTGATTATTTGCTGACTTCTAGGGTTAATAAAATAAATATTTTAGATGATAAAACTTTTGAGTTGATAATTCATTCGCCGCTTGCTGCTAAAAATTTTAAGTTCGGACAGTTTTTTCGCTTACAAAATTATTCTGAAGATGCTGCTAAGTTAATAGAGCCTGTAGCCTTAAGTCCTATCGATATTGATGTAGAAAAAGGCTTAATTAACTTTATAGTTTTTGAAGTCGGTAAATCTACTAGCTTATGTAAAACATTATCTGAAAATGAGAAAGTAGTTTTAATGGGACCGACAGGTTCGCCGCTAGAAATACCTCAAAATAAAAAAATAGTTATTGTTGATTTCGAAGTCGGTAATATAGGCTTATTAAAAGTTCTAAAAGAAAATAATAATGAAGTTATATTTGTTACCTATCCTGATATAAAAATCCGTAAATTAGTTTCAGTGGATATAGTAATAATTAATGCTTCTCCTGAAATAATAGAAGAATTGCAAAGTCTAAAAAATGGAATATTCAGTGAAAATACAAAAATAATAGTTAGCGTTAATTCATCGATGCAATGTATGATGAAAGGAATTTGCGGACAATGTATTCAAAAAGTTAAAGGAGAGCAGAAATATATTTTTGCATGTAGCCAGCAAAATCAAAATGCAGAAATAGTTGATTTTAAGAGCTTGAAAACTCGTTTACGCCAAAACTCTTTGCAAGAAAAAATGAGAAAATTAGTGGCTAATTCATCCATAATTTAATATAATAGCTTCAATTAACTCTTCTAGTTGTTCAGGTGATAATTCACCAATTTTTTTGAATTTTATCACTTCTTATAGCACTAATTTCATCAATCATAATATGAGATTCTAAATTAAAACCATTTAGCTCTGTAGGAGTTAATAACAGGTGAAAAGTTGTGGGGCATCTATTAAATCCGTTGTGAAGGCAAACTGTTATACTGGGATGATTTTTATATAAATTAGATTGAACAACAACAGCGGGGCGAGGTTTACCATAATCTCCAGATATTACACCAAGCAACAATATATCTTTTTTTTATTTCCATTATTTCCATTCATCTAACCAACTTTCTTCATTGTGTTTTAACCATAAGTTGGTATCAGGATTGTTTTCTTTACTAGCTAATAAGGGTTGACGTTTAGCTTCTTTGGCTAGGTCTGAATTTTCTAGTTGTTTAAGATATATACGTATTGCTTTACTAATTATCCAGCTTTTTTCACGGTGTAAATCATAAGTTGCTTTTTCAAGTTTTTTACTTAAATTTATTTCTAAGCGTATACTAGTCGTAATACTTTTTATCCTCCTTATAATATTTAATTGTAACACAAAGTGTTACATATCGCTAGTTAAATAAATTTACTTCTCAAAACGACAAAATGCTCTACTACTATCTTGATTAAGAAAATCGATAATTTGTATTACTATAGAATTATTGTTATATTTCTCAGCAACTTGTTTTATACGCTCAGCAAAATTACCTTCACCTGAGAAGATTTCTTCGATAGCTTTTAAAGCACTTAAAGACTTTACTTTATCAAACCCTTTTCTATTCATACCGATTAGATTTAAGCCCTCAAGCACCGCACGTTTGCTACTTACAAGCCCAAACGGTATTACATCTGCTCCGACCGGCGATAGCCCGCCGATCATCGAATATTCACCGATTCTAGCATATTGATGTACGGCAGACAGTCCGCCGATTATTGCATAATCACCTACCCCAATATGACCTGCTAGGCTTACATAATTAGCAAATACTACATTATTGCCGATTTTACAATCATGACCTATATGGACGCCGACCATAAATAAATTATTATTTCCTACTCTTGTCATCATTCCGCCTCCTTGGCTTCCTGCTTGTACCGTAACATATTCTCTAATAGTATTATTAGAGCCAATTATCGTGCTTGATCGCTCATTAGCATATTTTAAGATTTGTGGAGGTTGACCTATTGATGCAAAAGGATAGATTACGGTATTTTCGCCGATTTCGGTAATCCCTTCAATTACTACATGGGATTTTAGCTCGACATTGTCATGAAGCACAACTTCAGGACCTATAATACAATACGGTCCGATTTTTACGTTTTTACCAAGCTTTGCACCTTCTGCAATTACAGCTGTAGTATGGATATTAGAATTTGACACTATGTCCCTATGTTTTATCTTTAATCATTGCGGTAAACTTACTTTCTGCAGCTATTTCACCTTCGACCGTAACCGTACTTGAAAATTTCCATACGTTAGCTCTTTGCTGATCAATAACAGCGTGGATATACATAGTATCCCCAGGCTGAACAATTCTACGAAATTTTGCATTTTCGATAGTCATTAAAAACACTTCTTTATTCTTAGTAGAACCTAAAGATTTAGCAACTAATACAGCAGCTAATTGTGCCATAGCCTCAACCATTAGAACACCGGGCATAACAGGCCTTGCCGGAAAATGTCCTGTAAATTGCGGTTCGTTAACAGTAACGTTTTTAATACCTGTTATTGATTTGTTAGGATCGATTTTAAGTACTCTATCTACTAATAAAAATGGATAGCGATGAGGTATCCAATCCATGATTTCGGTAATATCTATGATCATTTATTTAGATCTCTTCTTTAATGTAAATTTTCCGTCATTGCGAGGAAATTATGAAATAATTGACGAAGCAATCTAGTAAAAAGTACTAAAATCAGCACTTTTTGCTAACTTTTTTGGATTGCCACCGTAGCCTATGGCTGCTCACAATGACGACTCAGGTATTCATGCAACAACAAAGCTCTTTTCAATAGCAAGCTACTTTTTTAATTTGCTATTAGAGGTCTTTAGTAATTGTTTCATAATAATAGATTGTCTATGCCAATCCATAATAGGAATTGCAGGGCTGCCGCCGACAATTTTACCTGCTTCTATATTTTGTGCTACACCGCCTTGTGCCGCTACCTGTGCCCCGTCGCCTATATTTAGATGTCCGGCGATTCCTACTTGCCCTCCAAGAGTACAATATTTACCGATCGTGCTACTTCCTGCTATACCTGTTTGTGCTACGATAATAGAGCCTTTACCTATTTTGACGCCATGCCCTATTTGTACTAAATTATCTATGCGGCATAAATCTTTTATAATTGTATCTTGAAGTGATCCTCTATCAATAGTAGTGTTTGCACCAATTTCAACATTATTGCCGATTTTAACTATTCCTATATGAAATATTTTGTGATGTACGCCTTTTTCGGTAGAAAATCCAAACCCGTCCTGTCCAATTTTTGCACCTGCAAGTATTACGACGTCGTCGCCTATAATTGCATAATTTATTGAAACATGTTGTTCTATTCTAGCGTTTCTGCCGATATTTACTCCTCTACCTATAAAACTTCCAGCTTCTATAATACTATTATCACCTATAATAACATCGTCTTCAATAACTACATTGTGACCTATATAACAATTTTTTCCGATAGTCGCCGAATCTGCAACAATAGCGGATTTCATTATTTTAGCAGGGTATGATTTAATAGGAGTATAAAAAAAATCTATTAATTTGCCGTAAGCAAAATATGGGTTCTGGGCGTGTAATAAAACAGTATTTGGATTTGCTTCTCCCGTAAAATTTTTCGGCACTATACAAGCAGCAGCTTTGGTAGTTTTTAAAAATTCGGAGTATTTAGGATTGCTTAAAAAGCTAATATCATTTGGTGATGCTTCCTGCAGAATTTTAATATCATGAATAGCTATATCTTCATGAATCTTAGGAGGTGCTATAATATCGTGTAAAAAATCTATAATTGCTGTTAGTTTTCGTGGCCCTAGATTTTTATAAAAATTACTACTTACCATATAACTTTAAACAAATTAATCATTAGCGACAGTATATAAGTGATAGTTTTATTATGCAACAAAATTTACAGGTGGAATAAAAGGTATTGCTAAGTAAAGAATGATGTCGTCATTGCGAGAGCCGTAGGCTGCGTGGCAGTCTCATGAAATAATAACAAACTCCTGAGATTGCTTCGTCAATTGCTATGCAAATTCTTCGCAATGACGGAAAAATCGATCCACGCAACAACGTCTACTTGATTGTAAGATCTAGGAAAAAAATAGATAAAAAGTCACAAATATTAATTTACGTTTTATTAAGAAGAATTAAATTAATATATTGTAGCTATTTTTTGTTACTGAATTATAAAGCTTTTTTGAAATAGAAGTAGCTATTTTAGTACAAATCTTATCAATATAATTTATCCTTATTAATCTAAAGTTAATTAAAATTACAAAAATAAGTTTACAGATGCAATAGAAATTTAATTGAAGATATAAAATAACGGGATTTAAAGTAAGGAATAGTGGTGGCCACGGTTGGAATTGAACCAACGACACAAGGATTTTCAGTCCTTTGCTCTACCGACTGAGCTACGTGGCCGTATATACTCGATGAACTTGAAAATTTGACTTCGTCGTCTTTGTAGTCCTCGGATACTCACGTATTAGTATACGCTCCGCTCCTCGGCTTACAGACTCCTTGCTCTTTTCCAAGTTGATCTTCGTCTATACTATTCTTTCATTTATTAGGGTGTAAGGAAATATAACTTAAGCTTATAATAGATTAATCGGCTTTTGTCTATTCTTAATTAGTAATATTAGACAAAAATACTTAATTATGATATCATGAGTGTTTATTTTTATAACGGTTTTTATAATCAAAATCGGCAATATTGAGCTTTCTTCAAATATTATACTAGCTCCAATGTCAGGTGTTACGGATTTGGAATTTAGAAGATTAGTGAAAAGATTTGGTGCAGGGCTTGTAGTTTCTGAAATGGTAGCAAGTAGAGCAATGATTGTGGAATCTAGGCAGTCACTAAAAAAAAGTGCCATTATGCGTGATGATGCAACAAGTGCTTGCGTACAGCTAGCAGGCTGTGAGCCGAATGTGATAGCAGAAGCTGCTAAAATGAATGAGGGTATGGGAGCAAAAATTATCGATCTTAATTTTGGCTGTCCTGCGAAAAAAGTAGTAGGCGGTTATTCAGGCTTGGTTCTAATGAGGGATGAGCAGTTGGCAGCTAAAATTTTTGAAGCTACCGTTGAAGCAGTTAAGCTGCCGGTAACTGTTAAAATGCGTATGGGTTGGGATGATAATACGAAAAACGCTCCGACTTTAGCCAAAATTGCTGAAAGCTTAGGTGTTCAGATGATTACCGTTCATGGTAGAACTAGATGCCAGTTTTATTCCGGTAATGTCGATTGGGATTTTATACGATCAGTTAAAGAATCGGTAAAGATTCAGGTTATTGCTAATGGTGATATTACTAATTTTGCTAAGGCAAAAGAAGCCCTACAAAAATCTGGTGCAGACGGTATTATGGTCGGTAGAGGAGCATATGGCAAACCTTGGCTTATTTCACAAATTGATCATTATCTTAAAACAGGTGAAGAAAAATCTGCTCCCTCTATAGCAGAGCAGCTAGATATCGTAACCGAGCATTATGAGGCAATACTTGATTATTATGGTGAATCTGTGGGCGTACCTATTGCACGTAAGCATATTGGCTGGTATAGTAGCGGTTTACCGAATTCAGCAGAGTTTAGAGGTGCTGTTAATTTAATGAACGATCCTCTAGCTGTAAAAGAGAAAATTGCGGAATTTTATACGAGCGTTATGGAGACGAATAAATTAAAAGAATTTTAAGTTTTATTTTTGTAATATTGTTTTTTA
Organism: Rickettsia africae ESF-5; assembly: GCF_000023005.1. Taxonomy (NCBI): domain Bacteria; kingdom Pseudomonadati; phylum Pseudomonadota; class Alphaproteobacteria; order Rickettsiales; family Rickettsiaceae; genus Rickettsia; species Rickettsia africae. The sequence goes on from NC_012633.1 coordinate 10,967, forward strand.
GTTTAAGCTATGCAAGTGAAAAAGCAGTAATTATAACTGATTATAAACCGGTATTTTTGCCTATAATTGCTGAAAATAAAAAAATAAGAATTGCTATTCGTTCTTATTTAAATAATGAAAAATCATATTTCGTTTTAGTAGATCCGAATTCTTTTAAAACTGAAATAGCCCTACAAGAGCTGGTAATTTTACCTACGAATAAAATAGAAAAAGAAAATCTTCTAAAAAAATTAAGTAAAACTCCGTATATTAAAGTTTTAAATAAATATAGCTTTAGCTCTACACCTTATATACAACAAAATTACGGTGCTACGAGTAGCATGTATAAAGTAAAAGGACAGTTCTTGACAATTGACATGTGTCCTTCTTCCAAAAGCTTTGAAGAAGATTTTTTTAAAAAGCTCTTAGAATTATCGATCAAACTAAATAAACCTATTCCGATTGCTATATGTGTTTCAGGATTATGGATTAATAAGCATACAGAAGAATTCTTATGGTTATTAAAACAACAAGAAAACGGTTATTTACAAATAACATGGGTTAATCATTCATTTAGTCATCCTTATTTTAAAGATAAACCTCTTGAAGATAATTTCCTTCTTTCCAATAAAGATGATTTTGAAAATGAAGTATTAGAAGCAGGGAAAATATTAGTAAGTTATAATATTGCTCCGTCACCTTTCTTTCGTTTTCCTGGATTAGTTTCCGATCAAACATTAATAGAAAAATTAAAAGATTTGGGATTTATTCCGCTTGGGAGTAATGCATGGCTTGCTAAAGGCGAAAAAGTTCAAAATGGTTCTTTTATATTGGTACACGGTAATAGTAACGAAAAAGCCGGAATAGATTTAATTATGCCGATGTTACCGGAATTAAAATTACTTCCTATTGAAAAGACGTTTTTATTACATGACAATTGATTAGTTAGATATTAATAATACGGTAAGCTCATAGTTGTTCTTATATCACATGAAGAATATGAGAAAATTAATCAGCTTGAAGATATGTAATTGGGCAATGCAAGCAAAAAATGTGAGTAAAAGTGGTTTTTTATCAGATGAAGAGAGTAAGGATTTTTTAAATAAAATATTAAATATCTTTCTTATAGGAAAAAGAAATGATGGAAAAGTTTATAAATTAGTTAAAAGAAAAATTAAATAGTTCATAATTATAACTTAACTTTTCTAGTAGGGCTTTTATCTCTTTGAATATCAAGTTTTGTATCGAATAGTGGAGAATCTTGTAAAAAATCAATAAGGGAAGATTCTTGTGAATTTTCTTTATGATTTGTTATTATACTACATAAACGTTTATTATTATCTAATACTTCTAGATTTACTTCGATTAAAGGCGGAGTAAGTAAATGCTTAATAATTTCAGACCATTCTATTAAAATTAAATTGCCGTTTAATGCCTCTTCAAATCCAAGTTCATAAATTTCTTCAGGTGATTTAAGACGATACAGGTCATAGTGATATATAGTGAAGTTAGATGCTTTATAAGTTTGCAGTAAGTTAAAGGTAGGGCTTATAATGCTTGTATTTTCACCGCAAAAATATTTAATAATTTCACGACAAAAAAATGTTTTACCTGCTCCAAGGTCACCGTTAAGTAAGACTATATCATTTGGTTTTAAGCTTTGTGCTAAAAGCTTTGCAAGCTTCTTTGTCTCTTCTTCGCTATTTAGTGTATGCATTTTTTAACTTGATAAATCATTTGTAAATATTGATTCTGAAAAGTGTTGGAACCTATATTCTGCACATTCCAGTTTTCGCTATTTAATATTATTATTTTAGCGTTTAATTTGTCGTATAATCGTGAATTTTGTTCATTACTTAAAACAAGACATTTGTTATTAGACTCTTTAATTAAATCTTCTAGTTTGCTTATATATCGGAGGCTTTTTTGACTTTCGCTATATAATTTTGCAGTTTTAATATTAGTATTAAGAAAAAAGTACTCGCTACTGTCACTTAATAAAATTACGTCTTTTATCGTTGCAAGCTCATTATTTTTAATCTCTTGTAGCTTATTTAATTCTTTAAGTGCTGTTGAAAGGTTATTATTAATATCTTCTTGTAGCTCAGGAAATTTTTCACTAAATATTTGTGCAAATTCCTGTAGTAAAATCACAGCATTATTAAGATCAAGCCAAATATGCCAATTATCTTTTATAGTGGTTAAAGATTTAATATCACTGATTTTTATAATGTTTTTGCTATGATTATCAATTAATTTCTCGGCAAAACCGTCAAATTGTTCATTAATATAAATTGCTATATCAGAATTTTTGACTTTTACTAAATCACTAGGTTTTAAATTATAATGATGTGGACAGTCACTACTAATAGCTAAGCTCTCGATATCCGCTTTATCCTTAACAAGCATCGAAACAATACTGCCGATTGGCGTAATACTTACAACTATCTTAGGCTTAGCATAGCTAGTAAGGCTGAGGAATGTAAGGAATAGTAATGCTAGGTATGTCATCTCTGTGAAGGCTTGCTTGCGTTGATACCAAATCGTCATTGCTAGCGACTGAAAGGAGCGTGGAAATCTCAGGATTTTGGCACGAGATTGCTTCGTCAAAATTTTCAATTTTTCTTCGCAATGACGGTTTGACGTACTAGCTCTCATAATTTCGCCAACAACTCTAATTTACTAGGTTTAAAATCCTGCTCTATCCAAAAATTTTTTAGATATTCTAGTTTTGCTCCTATTTTTTTTTTTTCTATATTCATATTTAACAAATCATTACCGTTTACTTGGAATTTAGGACGTAATAACGCATCATATTTAAGAATAAATTCTTTTACTTGTGAATGATTTAATTTACCGATTATTCTAGCTGCTAATAAATATTCCTTATAATTCTTTTTTTCAAACCAAATTTTTTTCATGTTAAATTTAGCGTCATTCAGAAAGTTCGTTATTGATAATATTTGCATTGCTTCATGTTTTGAGAATTTCCAATCTAGAAAGACCTTTAAATTTAAATCTTTTTGACAATATAATAAGAGTGCATATCGAGTAACTAATTCTAATTTAAAATCATTTGCCTGCTCAAAAAATTTTATTTCATAATTTTGGATAGAGAATATTAGTTCTAATATTCCTATTTCAAACATAGCTTTTAAAATTTGTGCTGCTCTTTTTGAAACAATAATTTTATCCATTTCGCTTTTAATTCGCTCTCGTGATAAAGTTTTTAAGCCGTCTTTTAAAGCTTTACATGCTTTAAAGTTGCCATCATCAAGCTGATTCGCATAATAGCTAGAAAACCGAAAAAAGCGTAGAATTCGCAAATAATCTTCTTTAATTCTATCTAGAGCTTCTCCTATAAATACAACCTTTTCCTGCTGCAAATCCTTAAACCCTTCAAAATAATCATATATCTCGTTCTTAAAGGGACAATAGCTTAAAGCATTAATAGTAAAATCTCGTCTTGCGGCATCTTCGGCAAAATCGTTGGTGAATATTACTTTGGCATGTCTGCCGTTACATTCAATATCTTTCCTAAGAGTCGTGATCTCAAATTTTTCATTATTTAAAGTAGCCGTAATCGTGCCGAATTTTAAACCGGTCGGAATAGTTTTTATTTTAGCTCCAGATAAAATATTTGTTACTTCACTAGGTGTCAAATTAGTAGCTATATCTATATCGCAGCTACCTTTCTCAAGTCGATCTCTTGGATAACTTGCTTCTAAAGGTAATTTGTACGTCGATCCGGTACTCGAATCCTCACGTACGTTTATGTACATTGCGATTCTGTGTTCCGTGTCTCCTTCAAATTCCTCTTTATTAGTTTTGTTATGCAAGAGATCTAGTAACGCATCACGTACGCAGCCGCCTATAAGCCTTGCTTGTCCTTTTTCATTTAAGAGACTCAAGATTTTTCTATATCCTTTTGAGGGGATTTTTAGTATTTTGTGTGTAACTTGCATTATTCGATTTTACCTAAAGTATCGGATAGTTTTTAAAAAGACTTTGATGTCATCCTAGCTAAAAACTGGACCTTGTTATATGGCTCGTTTATGTCATTCCCACTTGGCATTGTTGTGTGGATACTGAGTCGTTATTGCAAGCGACTGTAAGGAGCGTGGCAATCCAGAAAAATAATAAAAAAATGTTAAAAACTAGCATTTTTTACTGGATTGNTTTGTCAAAACTTACAGTTTTTCCTCGCAATAACGACTCAGTATCCACACAACAATGCCAAGTGGGAATGACATAGAACAAGAACAGTCCGGTACTAAGATTTTACGTACATTCCTTTTTATTGCAAAAGATAAGTATAATAGGGCTTTTTTTTAATCTTTATTAATCGTTATTAAGCTCTCGCGGCATTTAGATTTATAATTGAGATTAATATGAATTTCGGCTTTCTCACAATGATTATCTTTATTAATGACAATTTTTTGTCCGTAGTTGGTTAAAAAATATTATTCTCTAAAGGTAACACCATACTATCTTTTTGTCCAAACCAATTAGCCCAGTAAGTTCTATTGAAAGCAGGTATTTTATCAGCATGTATTACTAGTTTATTTTCTCTATCTTTAACGCCTATCGCCATATGATTTGCATCAAATATTAATTCCGGCTTTGGGGAGTAGGACATAAATATAAAAGATATTGCCATGATTGCAAGACCAAGCAAACGCCAAGCAGTTTTCCATATACAAAGCCAAAAAAGCCGAATAAAAAAGAGTAATATGCTGAAATTGGTAATATAACTGAAATACTATACAGCAGCCGGTAAACTATTAAAATAGGCGGCTGATTTTATTATTATATCAATCAAGAATCCCATAAGCTTTAGGATATAGTTATCAAACCCGATCATGGAAAAGGCAGAGATAACAAAGCAAGAGGCATAAGAAAGAATGACGTTATCGGAACGACAATGAGGTTAGCTGGTACTGAGTAAGTAGCAAATATAAAGAATTGATTAATTACTACAGGTGCCGTTATGATGCTTGCTAAGAAGCTTGAATAAATATTTGAGGCTGTATAAAATTTTACTGCTCCAAAAATACCTTTCTTTTCTCCAAGTAACCATGAATTCTTTAAGTAAAATTCATAACCGGCAACAAGCGATAATACGGCGATAAAAGATAATTGGAAACTTGGATGAAAAATATATTCGGGATTTAACGATAATATTATAAAAGCCGCAATTGCAAGTGAATGAAGGGGAAAGCAAGAGCGTCCGATAAATATAATACCGTAAATAAAAATTGCAGCAGTAATAAAAGCTCTAGTCGCTGCTATTTGCATACCGCTTAGTTCTAAATAACCAAAGCTTCCTATTAGCGAACAATAAGCAGAGATTAATTTTATATTGAAATTATATGCCAAATAATTTGAAAGATTTAATAAAAACCTTGTAGTAAGGAAAATAATCATCACAACTAAAGATAGATGCAATCCTGAAACACAAAGCACGTGTGATATACCGTTTTGCCTCATATCCTGCATTATTTGCCTGTTTAAACCTTTTGTCTTGCCAAGTAATATTGCAGCTGCAAAATTCCCTTTATCTTTTCTATTAAATTATTATAAATATAGGAACACACTCTATAAATAAAACTATCAAAATTTGTTTCATTACGTTCTATAATTTGTGGCTCAGACATCGCATAGTCGTTTGCTCCAATATCCGATAGATAAGCGTAAAAACCAAAATCATAACCCTCGGGTAGTATACTATTTTGTGGCTTATAGAGCTTAGCAAGCAAAGTAATTCGGTTATTTACCCTAATTTCTTGTATATATTTTTTCGGTATACTAATTTTTTAACTTTTTGTAAGTTACGATTAATTTTTTCTATCTTTATGCGACTTAATACTACTTATCCTCCTATAATAGTCGGTTTTATCGATTCTATTTTACCGCTAATTTTAGTGATGATAGGTTTATAAAGTATTTCGCTATGTAAATTTGTTACACGATATTTAGAGATGAATATGCCAAAAATAAAAGCAATAATCATTCAGTAAGTAAACTGTAAAAATATATTAGAATTTCTAGTAAAGGTTAATATTAAACAAACACAAAAAATGAAAAAAATTGTTGTAAATGAAAGCTCAAAATCAAGCGAAAAATAAACAATAATACCGTAAATAAAACTAACAAAATACCAAATATTTAAATTATTATACTCTGTTTCCAAAGTTATTTTAAAATATCGCAGTGTTTTCTATCAAAAGTTAAAAATGCATTATACGTTATATCTGTTATATTTTCAATAATTAGAACAAAATTCTCTTGTAATTATAAGTTAAGATAAATTAACTTATATATTGCTTTTTATTAACTTATTTATTATAATGTCCAATGTTATGTACATAGAAATTTTAATTTAAATTGAGATATTTGTAATGAATAAGTTAACAGAACAACATTTACTAAAAAAATCAAGATTTTTAAAATATTCTCTGCTTGCCTCTATTTCAGTAGGAGCTGTAATACCTTTTGAGGGTATGGCGATGAGTAAAGAAGCATTTCGTATCGATCTCAGTAATAAATTGTTGAATCACGTGTCACAATTAAACGGACACAAAGATACGACAAGTACCTCGCAGCAGATAGGAACAGTAATTGTATCGGAACCAGAAATAAACACATATACTCCATCTGAAATAAGAGAAATGAAAATATCTAACGAACCTAAAGTATATAATCCATTAAAAGATATTCCTATAGAGGATCATTATAAAGTGGTAGCACGTAGTAAGTCTGATGTCGGGAAAGCAAGAAAAGTACGACCAATTACTAGATGCAAAACATTTGCAGGCATTGAAAAAACAGAACAAAGTCAAAATACTTATACTCCTGAATCGACAGAACAAATGCCTCAAAAACCAGAGATTATAATAACAGCGTCTTCGCCTACTGTTAGCCCAGCTTCAAATAGTTTTATCACTGCACCTAATACACCAAATACTACCCTGACATCACCTGAACATTATAGTACGGCACCTGGTACTCCATCATCAACACCGGCGACTTCGTATCAGTCTACTTCAGATTCTAAACCAAATGATAGTTTAGGAGCTAATACACCACCAAACATAAACACAAACTCAAAGGCATCACGAAGATTATCGTTTAGCAGTAGCGACCCGCAACAACAGGCAGTGCAATCTAGCTCACAGGTTAAATCAGAAGTTCGTCCGAAGCCGACATTTGTACCGTTGCCTATAAAAAAAAGCAGTACTGAAATTGTAGCAGGAATGGTAAGTAATATATCACGAGTTCATGAGATGATAGGAATCAAGTTAGCTGAAGTAACACAGGCTATTAAAGATACCACAGATAAAAAAGATAAAAAACGATTGCAGAAGTTGTATACGCAGCTAACTTCAACACAAAAAACAACAGAAACACTCAAGTCAAGAGCTGAAGAGATAGAAACAAAAATCAAAATAGGTGAAAATAAAGATAAAATAAAGAAACTTAAAAAAGAGTTAACAAGTAAAAACAATAAAGCAGATAGATTATTTCGGAAAATAGAAAAAATAGATATTCCAGCAAATAAAGTTTCGATAAAATCGCAGGAAACAGTTCCGGTTACAACGGCGTCAACCGAAGTTAGTGCGTTTCAAGCACAGCAAGCAAGAATTAATGAGGCTCGGCAAGGTGTATTTAATAAAAATAAATCAAGCGGAGATAATGCAAGAAAAAGTAGTGCTGGAACAAAAAGAGAAAAGAAAAAACAAGAAGCACAAAAGCAGTTATTAGAAATAAAGAAACAAGAAAAAGCTATAAAAACGGCATCAGATAAAGCTAAAGAAGTAGCTGCTAGTGCGAAAAAAGAAATAAGTAGAACGGCATTACGAGCCATGCAAGATAAAATGAATGGTGATTCTGAACAATTAAATAAGATAGAGGAAAATCTAAAGTTATTAACTCCTGTTGTTTATAATAGTTCTACCGGTCCTACTTATAAGCAGTCGCCAAAAGCAAAGCCAACTATACCATTAAATTATGGGGTTCAGAGAATTTTAGGTGAACAACCAGAGGATGAAGAGGGGTACTTAGTGCCAATAAAAGTTCAGCAGCAACCTTATCAAGAAATAGAGGACCCTATTCCAAGTCATTCAAAAGATATTTATGAGGCTAAGGTTTCACAATACATTAATTATTTGAATAGCATACAGCCAAATCAGTCAAATCAAGCTCAAATAGATAGTGTAATAGATAGTTTAGCAACAGAAATGAGAAAGTTTAGTGCGGATCAATTTAGTCAAAAATTAGGTGAGATTGCACATCTTGCCAGTATAAAGGCATATGCAGGTTTGTTCGAGAAGTTATATGAAATTCAGCAAGCTAGAATTCTAGAAACTCAAAAAGTATATGAGCAAGTGGAAATATCTCAGTCTTATGCAGAGTATGAAGAGAATTCAAGAAAAAGCAGTACTCCAGTATTATCACGCTCGTCTTCAGCTAAAAGTGTAAATTTTGAAGAAAAATCAGCATTGTTACAAACCACAACTACAGATGAAAGCTTGAGATCTGACAACAATTGGAAAAATTCTGCACCATATTCTTCAAGTCCAAAGCTTGATAAAAGAGGATTAGAATATTTAGATTTAGCTGGCGACGCGTTCGTTCAGAATCTAAAACAACCTGATACGTTAACTATAGAAACTCTTGGTTTAATAACGCCAACACAAAATACAACTGTTGCTAAAAGTGACTCATCGAGGAAAAATAATGTGAGTGGAAGTATTTCGGAGATACAACAACTGCAATCAGAAAAAATGAGTACAGAAACTTTAGGTGTGCAGGATGATCTAGGGCTAGATTTACATTATGCACCTCAAGAAACTTTAACTGAAGAAAGCACCTATTTAGTTTCTAGTAAGAAAAAACAAGGTAATATAATAAAGAGAGCTTTATCAAAAGTAGGGTCAATTTTGCAAACAAATTATGCAGAGAACAGAAGAAGGAAAAGAGATGGAGAAACCTCAAAGCAAAGAACAGTAGATCAAGAGAGAGAATTTGGCCACGTTTGGGGAAATGAGAATCATAAGGAGTCTAGTTTAAGTGTAGTTAGTGGATGCATAAAAAAGGCAACTCAGCTTATAAGCCTTTTAGATGCAAAGAGAACCGCAATACTGCAAACAACCAGTCCTTCACAAAGAAGATCAGTTAGTTTAGTTTTACAGGAAATAGAAAATGATTACCAAGAAGCAGTTAAGATCTCTCAAAAATTACAGCAGGTATTAATACGCAAACCGGAAGATATAAAAGCTTATAATGCAAAAGCAGAAAAAAAATTGGATGCTATTAAAAGCAGAGCAGATAAACACTTTAATAATATAGAAACAGATGTAGATGTTGGATTTAATCCAAATGGGGGAAATAGTCATTCTATGCCGACTGCTAATATGGATAGCTTACCAGAAAATTTAGCTGTAACCCCACCTATAAATGTAGGGTCACTATATAACTCTCTGCAAGCTCAACAATTTCGAGAAGATCATAAAAATATTATAATAAATGATAGATCACAAGGTAGACTAAATTTGGTTGATAGTACTATTAAAAAAGGTACACAGCCATTATCTAATTTATCTACTATATATGAGTCGGTTAGTTATGAGGATTTAGCATCAGAAACAATATATAAGACAGAGCAACCTAAGCCATCTATAAGTTACACGAATACTAGTAAACGAAAATTACCATTCAGAAGTGCCAAGCTTGACAAGAAATTAGAGTATTTGGATTTAGAAGATAAACTATTAGAAGTAGAGGAAGCTAGAATAGTTAAGGAAAAGCAAGATATTGCCAAATTGAATCAATATCAAGATCCAGAAAACCTAGAATTTAAGCGGTTAGCTATGGAAGCACTAGACTTATCTTCAAAAGAATCACAATTAAAACAAAAAAGGAAAGCCATAGAAGCAGAATTTTCTTTAAATGAAAAGTCTTCAAGCACAGATGTATCAATATTACGTTCCTATTCAATTGATGACATAAGCGGTGTACTTAGTGATGCAGAATCAAATCTATCCCGTTCACCTTCGGTTAGTGGCTTAGAGGATTTAAACAATTCTAATGTTATGCAATTAGGGGAATTAAAATCTAAACATGAAAAAATAGCCAATGATTATAATAAGGAATTGGAGTTAGATACTTTAAATAAAGAAAAGATTTTGTTAGAAGGGAAGATAAAGCATCTAGATACTGAATCTAAACCTAAGGTAACTGAGAGTAAGCCGGTATTTTCATGTTCATCTTCAGTTGGTAGCATACACAGCTTCTCTAATGATGATGATTTGAGTAGTCGTGATGTTGTAACTCCGGTAGATACTCTAAATATAGAAATTAATAAAGATTATGTAGATACCTATATAAGAGTATTAAGCAATAAAATACAAAAAATAGAAGAAATACAAAAAATAGAAGAATTGTCTGGCTCAAGTTCTAGAAGTGAGGAACTTAATCATATTAAAGAAGCAATGGCTTATATAAGTAATCGTATACAGGATGTAGAGGAATTAGATGAAAAAATGCTTTTAGCAATAAATGCACAATTACAAGAACATGATGAAAAAATTTCTTCGTTACTTCGCGAAGAAGCTACAGATATTCTTGCTCAGTTATTGCTACAAGAAATGTTAGTGTCGGATGGTAAATCAGAATCTACCTTACCTGCAGGAGATGAAGAACAAGAAGACACAGAAGTAAGTAGACAATTATCTTCATTACCTGCACTTGCATCAAGTAATGAGAGTGCATTAGCATTAAGTGACGATAGAGAAAAGGAATGTTTAGCATTAGGCGATAGTAGCGAAGATGAAGAAAGTTATGATTCAGAGTTTGAAGAGGAAGAAGAAACAATAGGGCAATTATCCGATTCCGATGGGGGTAATCTTAAAATAACGGAAGTTGATACGGTTATTCCTCTTGAACAGGAAGCAAAAAAAGAAATGCAAACGCAAATTTCAGAAAACGCTCCTACTTTAAATCAAGCGAAAGTTGTTAATACTATTGTAAATAATATGATTCGTAACAGATTAGATGCATCTATGAATATGTCTAATAATATGGTAACAGTGGGAGCCGGTGATGAAGAAGAGTCTAATATAAAAAGAGGTTTGTGGATGCGTGGTATGTACGGCACTAATAATCATGGACGCGTTGAGAATATGACCGGTTATAGAGGTACTAACAAAGGTGCTACTATCGGGTTCGATGCTGAAATCGACAATAATATCGTAGGTATAGCTTATAGTAATGTTCATTCAGTATTTAAATTTAAAAATAGTAAAAATAATGATAAAGAACTTATTAATAGTCATGTGGTTTCTATTTACGGACAAAAAGAATTACCGAAGAATTTTGCACTACAAGCTTTAGTATCTGCTTCTAAAAACTTTATTAAAGATAAAACAACTTATTCATATGGTGATACTAAAATTAAAAGTAATGTAAAACATCGTAATCATAGTTATAATGTGGAAGCATTACTGCATTATAATTATCTTTTGCAGAGCAAGTTCGTTATTACCCCGAATATCGGCTTAAGATACGGGAAGTCACGAGACGGGGTATATAATGAAACCGGTGTTAACGTACAAGAAATAGCTCTTACAATGAAAGAGAATAATATATTGTCCGGAATTGTCGGTACTAAAGTCACAGTACCTTTAAAAGACGCTCTAAAATTTAATAATTTAGGTCTAACATTCCAAGGAGCGGTAGAACATAATTTTAAAGAGAAAACCCAAAGAATAAATAGAGTTGTTAAAATATTTGATAATACATTCAAACATCATTATCTAATACCGAAGCAACCGAAAACATCCTATAATTTAGGAACGGGTATTATAGGCAGTATCAAAAATACTACTATTTCGTTGGATTATAATTATTATCTAAATAAACATTATAGAAGTCATCAAGGTAGTGTTAAGCTTAAGGTAAACCTATAATTTTTATACTTGCAATATTTGCAAAGGTGTTATATAAAACTTCTAACTTAATGTCATACCGTGGTCATAGCCACGGTATGACTAACTATATTGCTTACTTTAAAATTAAGGCCCCTTCGTCTAGCGGTTAGGACACCACCCTTTCACGGTGGGAACACGGGTTCGAGTCCCGTAGGGGTCACCATTCTATATTTTCCTATAATATAAGATCTTAAATAATCAAAACTATAAAGCACCACCCTACCGACTTTGTCCATGGGTTATTTAGTTTACATGCTTATATGGATTCTACGGAAAATTATATTGTAGAGTTTGCTGTAGAAAAAGAAAATAATGAAAAGGTCAAAACCCGAAATGAACAATTAAAAGACTGGAGCCTGAAATAGGTAGATAGTACGCAGTAGCATATGTAAATGAAAAAGTAAAACAAATTGTACTTACCTATCGAGGTACTACATTTGAAAAATTAGATTTGCTCAAAACTAATTCACCGTTTAAAGCTCATTTTAAAAGTATTTTAGGTGGACAGATAGTGGCACAGCAAGTGGCCGCATATGAAGCTACAAAGGAGATTACCAAATATGCTGAAGAGAATAATTATAATTTATCTTTCACAGGTCATTCTTTAGGGTATGGCTCGCAGAGCTTAGTTTATATTTTGCTCATAGAGATTTTCATTATCCAAAAGCAAAGGCAATCACATTCGATAGCCCGGATTTAGCTACAGAAAATCTTTAGCCGCAGATGTATAGCCATGAAACTACCTTTGACGTAAAAATTTTAAATATAACAACTTATTTATTAGCTCCAAATTTTGTAAATGTCTGTAATCCGCATATTAATAAAAGCACTTGATATTTATTACCTTTAGCAAGCAATCTAATATATAAAAATGCTACTGCAACGACATTTGGAAGCTTCTTAGAGGTAATCGATCAGCCTATAAGCGGTAATATTGCAACCGGACAATTTTTAGAGGTTTATAAGCATTTAGAAAATAATGCCGCACAAGGTTGCCCATCAAAAGAGATCATAATCCCTGAGGGAACATTTGAACTTTCTTACAAAGGTCATTATCGTATAAAAGAAGTAAATTTGTCTGTAGATATAGCAAATACAAATAATAAGGGCAGTAGTGATTGGTATCTAGCACAGTTGAGCAAATTGAGTATAAGATAAAAAAGAAATACCAAATTTAATAAAACAATAGTTAAAAGTAATAAAAAAACTATATGAACCTCAATATGGCAAATATTATATCTTTACAAACTTACCTAAAGTTAAAGTAGATGATTTAAGAGAGCAAATTTTAAGGTTAATTGAAGTAAGTTTATCAACTTATAGTTTGATTGTCCATAATGAAATATTACAACAAATAGAAGAAACTTTAAACGAAAAACGATTTGTAACAATTAGTGCTTTCGCTGGAGCCGGTAAAACCACTCTAGCTATAAAATATGGAGATAGACAAACACAAGCGAAAAAGAAAATAGTACGTTTTATTAACGTAGATTCTGCAGACAAAGTCCTTGAAGCATATAGACAACTTGCTAAAGAATTTACTATTTACGTAATAGATGAAAAGGAAGAAAACATAATAAGATTAGTCCATGAAAGGATTGCTAATTTAAATTCAGCTATATTATTTATTTTTGATAATGTTGAAGATCATAAAGATATAGAGCCTTATCTTAACAGTATAATTAATATACTTAATGATAAGGCACAAGTGATAATTACTACTAAAAATAATAATTTAAGTGATGATATAGAAAATATTATATTAGTAGAGTCTTTTAGTAAAAAAGAAGCGATATTATATTTAAAGAAATCTCTAAAAAATAGATTAAACAAGAAAGATATTGATAAATTAGTAGAAGACTTTGGTAGTAACGATGCTGCATCACCTTATAGGCTATCTAAAGCAGTAGCATATTTAAAAGCAAATAAATTACTTAAAGTAAATGATTAACATTAATTACTTTAAAAATAGCAAAGATGATCATATAGAAACCGTTTTATTACTACAATTATTAGAAAAATCACCTTTAGTTTGGCAGATATTTTACAATATTCTGCAGATTTAGACCCTGAGTTTATCAGTATAGAGATTTTCGAAGAATTATTTTTAATAGATGAAGAAAAGCTACAAGAACCTATAAAAAGGTTATAGAAGCATTATCGGTAATGAATCTAACATACCAAAATAGACAAGCCGGCTTACAATTACATAGATTAATGCAATTTATAACAAAGCAATATATAAATAAAATAAAGAACATGCGATAGATGAAAAAGAGATTTATACAAGACTAGCAGAAATCTTAGATGATTTATTTCCAATATAACAGATGTTCCAAGTGAAGACTGGGAAAATTCTAAAATATTTTATCCCCATGTAGTAAAAATATTAAATGATGATATTGAAATGGATAAATGTAGAAAGGCAAATTTATATCAAAAAATGGGTTATTATAATGAATATATATTATGTAAATTTGAAGAATCGTTAAAATATTATAAGAAAGCTTTAAAAATCGATCAAGAATTAGTTCATCTTTCTTTTATTGCTAGCTCTCTTAATAATATCGGAGTGATTTATGAAAATTGGATAATACATATGAAGCTATAGAGTTCTATAAACAATCTTATTTAATGTACGTCAAACTTTAGGTTTAGGCCACTACAAAGCTAAAAACTTATCTCAAAAAAATTGCACCAGAATTTATAAAAAATAATGAAACTAGGGAGTTTATATTATAAAGAGGCGATTTTGAGGAAGTTACATTAGAAATTAAACAAAAAATACAAAAGAATGTTTTAAATAAAATATATATTAATGTTGCTAAAGATAAGTGGAATAGTAAGTTCTCAATCTTAGGAAATTGGGGGTGCAAGGCTATTTAGGTGATAGATATTTATAGCAAAACAACTAGGAGTTTTATCTGACCTTAAAAATACAGAAATAGCTAAAATGTTATGTTTTGAAGCGATTTGTTTAGGAGCGATTAACAGTTCTAGCAAAAACTTCGCTTGTGTAAAAGAATTTGTTAGAGCCTATCCTGAATTAACAAATAAGATAACAAACGAACATCCTGAATATTTTATTGATGGCTCAATATTACGGGTATGTGTTAATGATGAAGCAATTTTAAATAAATTGCTAGCTAGTGGTTAGTGTGGCTATGTAGCTTTACCCTCATCCTGAGGAAAATCAGATTTATCCATTAAATTTTTAGCAATGTTGCTTTCTGAAAGCTTAACTGATTGAAAATATTCGGATACAAGTTTTATCACTTCATCACAAAATTCATCTTGTAGCTCTTTACTTGCGGTTGATTTTTGGTTTTGCATTAACTGTATAGCATCAGATTTTTTATGCTCTAAAAATTCTTCAATTTCTTTAGTTTTTTCTTGAATGATTTTCTTGGTAACTTCATTACTGTCTTCTATCATTTGAGAGCGTAAAGTTTCTAATTTCTTTATTTGTGCGTTGGTGTGTTTAAAGAGCAAAGCAGCATCTTCTTTTAACTTTTCAGCTTGTAGAACTTTTTCTTGGACTTCTAAAATCTTAGCATCTAAAGAATTTAAAATGGCTTTTTTTGCCGGTCTATAAACTAAATATAAAAAAATTACAAAACTAACGGCAAGCCAGAAGCTCTCATCTAGGAAATTCATTATTTTACTTTTATATTTTGTAGTAAATTCATATCTGCTTTAGTGCCAGCTATTTTTTCAATAATATTAACGGCAAGCTTTATGATTGCTGCGCTTTTATTAGTTCTAAATTGCTTAGCAGCTAAATTTATATCTTCAATGTTTTGATTTATAGCGTTTTTTAAATCTTGCTCTAGATTCTTTTTTTTAATTAAAAATTCTGATTCTAAAGAGTCTATTTTTTCTTTTTTTAGTCTATCTATTTCAGCATTTGTTTTGTCTATTTCCTCGTTATAATATTTATTTAGCTTTTCTACTTCTATGGTCAATGTATCGGCTTGCGTAATATTATCTTGAATATTTGTCTGTCTATTATTAAAAATTTCTTCAGCTTTTGGAGTTATAAATTTATAAACAAAGATATACAATAAGCCGAAAGTAATGATAAGCCAAAAAATTTGTGAATAATAGGTAGCAATATCAAATTGAGGCATCTTATTTAAAAATGAATTTTAAGAAAAAATAAGTAACATAGCAATTACAAAGGAAAAAAGTCCCATTGCTTCAGTAAGACCTGCACCGATCAGAGCCATTCTTTGTAAGTTTTCTGTAGCCGAAGGGTTTCGTGCTATTGAACTAAGTAGAGAGCTAAATATATTACTAACGCCTAAAGCTGCACCGTACATGCCGATAGCCATAAGTCCTGTACCAATAAATTTTAAAGAAACCATGTCCATAAAAAAACTCACTTTTAATTAATCAAAAAATTTTATCTAATTATCTGTATAATAGGCTTTTTGCACAACGAAGCTAATAAAGAGGAATTTGCAGGAAACACGAAGCACAGAACTGCAGAGTACAAAAAAGTACATGAGGATTCAAGCATCGGATTGACGTACAAATTACCTTTAGAAGCAAGTTGTGCAAAAAGCCTAGTGTAAATTAATAACATCATTAAGATACATACAAGATAAAATAGTAAAAATATAAGCTTGAAGTATTGCAACAAAAATTTCAAACCCAATTAGTATCACCATAATAGGGATTGGCAGAAATTTCAAGTAAATCATTAATGACACGGTAAAACCGGCTATTACTTTTAATAAAACATGTCCTGCCATCATATTAGCGGCAAGTCGCAATGATAAACTAACCGGTCTTGCTAAATATGTAAATAGTTCAATTACTATCATCAACGGTGCTAACCATAAAGGAGTACCATGCGGTAAAAAAAGGGTTAAAAAACGTAAGCCGTGTTTTACAAAACCGACTATAGTTACCATTAAAAATACTAGAATTGCCAAGGTAAAAGTAACGATAATATGACTAGTGGTAGTAAAGCTATAAGGTGTCATACCAAGTAAATTACAGAATAAAATGAAAATAAATAAACTAAAAATTAACGGAATAAATTTACGTCCTTTTACTCCTATATTCTGATTTAACATATCAGCTACAAGATTATAAACTATTTCAGCACTCACTTGTAATCTAGAAGGTACTAATTTCCGGTTATAAAAAGCTAAGTAAAAATAAGTTAGAGCTAAGATGCTAGCAAGTAACATATAGATACTCGAATTAGTAAAGCTGACGTCAAAACCGAACATTTTGATGTCTATTAATTTTTTGATATCAAATTGTGCTAAAGGGCTATGAGTCATTTCCTTACTTTTTATTATTTACTTTTTTCCTTATAATGTTAAAGCCGGCAATCATTCCTATTATTGTAAATATAATAAGAAATAAAGGTTTAGAATTAAAAATTTTATCCGTAAATATTCCAATTACGACACCTACCATTGTACCTGAAACTAAATCTACAGCGATAGTGAAGGGGCTAATTTCTTGCCGAATTTTAGGATTAGAAAACTTAGGGGTTGTTAAGTCTTTAATTCTGGCTTTGATATCTTTTAGTTTTTCCGTATTCATTAGTTTATCTCCGTCATTGCGAGAAGACGCCATAGCCGTCGACGAAGCAATCTCAGGATATTTAACGAGATTGCCGCACAGTCTACGACTGCTCGCAATGACGATCTAAATTACAAGCTCATTTCATTTTTTGCTTTTTCTTTCTGCTCCTCTAAAGCTTTATCAACTGCTGTGGAAATAGTATCTATGCTATAACTTCCTGTTTGTACTCCGTTAACGAAGAAAGAAGGAGTACCTATAAATTGGGGTGCTTTTGCTACAAAATTGGTATTAGCAATTAGTATTGCAGTAATTTTATCATTATTTAAACATTGTTTATATTCTTCCGGAGAAATACCGCCAAGTTGTCCTATATCAGTTAATAATTCTCTGTATTTATTGCTATATGCCCACTTATCTTGTTGTATTAATATGATATTATGAAGTTGTGTAAAACTATTTGTATCCCCCTTGCAGCGGGCTAAAATTGCAGCATCTAAATCTTGTTTAGTAGCAATAAATTCACGAACCACATATGCAATTTTGTTAGTATCAATATATTTTTTCTTAAGTTCCGGAAAAATTGTTTGATGATAATAAGCACAATGCGGACAGGTAGGAGAAAAATACTCGACTACTATAACATTTGATTTTTTGTTACCAAGAACCATATCATTATCATCAACTTTAAAGGTGACCTTAACAGGTTTTATTGCAGGATTTTTTTGTTTTTGTGAAGCCGGCGTTGATACTTCATCAGTCTGATTATTATCATTAGCAGGAACTATTGATTCAGCCGTATTTTCAGAATTTACGGCTTCCTGATTCGTTGCTTTAGAAGTTTCGTTATTTTGAGTTTCGTGCTCTATTATTTGTTTTTCCTCATGGTTCTTATCTTGTGCTTTTTCTTCTGAACAGCTACTCAAAAATAATAAAAATATTAGTATAATAAAAATATTTCGCATATTTATTCCTTTAACTTATTAATATTATCTACAATAAGATCGTATCAATTTTATTTCAATAAAAATCTCTACTTTATAATAAAAGCAAAATGTGCTATGCTATAGAAAATAATAGTCTAACATTAAGTTCTTAGGCACTAAAACCACTACGGAGGAATTAATAATGGCAAATACAATACAATCCGAACAAAAATCTGAGTTTAAAATAGGGCAGAGAATTGTCTATCCTGCACATGGAGTTGGTGAAATAACAAATATAGAATATCATACTATTGCAGGTACTGAAATTAAAGTATATGTAATTTCCTTTTCGCAGGATAAAATGACATTAAAAGTGCCTGTTAGTAGAGCTGCGGTTGTTGGTCTTAGAGCGGTTGCAAGCAGAAAAGATTTAGATGTCATATATTCAACTCTTCAAGGTAAACCAAAACAAGGAAATAGAATGTGGAGTAGAAGAGCCCAAGAATATGAAGGCAAAATTAACTCAGGTAATATTGTAGCTATAGCCGAAGTATTACGGGACTTACATAAAAATGTTGATAATGATCGTTCTTATAGTGAAAGAACACTCTACGAATCAGCTTTAAATAGACTTGCAGGCGAGCTTGCTATCCTTGAAAACATCCACCCAACCGAAGCAATTAATAAGTTAGTTGAAGTACTGCGTGAAAAATTAGTAGCATAGTTATACTCGTTCAACTTGAAAAATTGACTGTGTCGTCTTTGTAAGTCCTCGGATGCTCACGTATTAAAAGTATACGCTCTGCTCCTCGGCTTACAGGCTCCTTGCTCTTTTCCAAGTTGAGCTTCGTATAGCTACCCTTCATTTACTCGGATTATATTTTTATGGATTGGCTGTAGTCTACGACTACTCGCAATAACGAAAAAGCTGATCCATGCAACAAAGCAGACTTGATCACGAACATTTTAATTACTCTACTAACAGATAATTTATCCGGAATTTCTCAAGGGATGTATTAACTACATAGTCAACAAATTCTTTTAATAATTTTGGATCTGTTACTTCCTGTCCTTTATCGTCACGAGCAGTTAAAAGTTTTGAATTAATTTTTTCAAGAACACCTTTCTTAATATCATCAATATTATGCGTACCGTCTAACATTTCTAAAATATATTTTTCATGTATCGGTATACCTACCATATCGTTAAGTCTATTAGTGACGCTAAACACGCTAGTTACATTATTAAAATATGCTTGTTTTGCTTGGTATCTTGCAAATTCGCTAGTTTTAGGTTTTTCGGTGATAGTTGCTATAGCATGAGGTTTTGTCTCAAATATTTTGAGATAACCTTGAAAAATGAATATGATAAAATGCTGTTCTAATGCTGCTAAGAAATCTTGTAATTGATATTTACCAAGCTTTTTAAAAGCTTCTTTTGCTACTTGTTCTAAGCTTATCGGATTGCTAATATTTTCGGCATATACATATAAAATAGCTTTCATGATCGGTGAAGTGGTTGAAATAAAAGGCTCAGGTAAATTTTCGTAATAGAAGCTAACATTTTCCTGTTCGTTAGTTAAATCAACAGCTTTTTCTAGAATTACCGGTCTAATATTAAGGCTAGTAAAAAACTCTTTTAAATTATTAAATTCAATTTTTCTGTTTATAGGTATGTTTTGATGACATAATAATGTCGAGCGGAACTTTCTATTAGTGATAAAATCCATATATTGCTCAGTACGAACAATATCATTAACGGCTTGTAGCTTTTCTGCTGCCTGAGTAGGTAAATTACCGATAAACATTGCAGTAAGCGACGTATCACCTAAGTAATTTAGATGATTTTTTTGAGCTTTTTCTATGAATTGGTGAAAATATATACCTGTATTAATTTCGCCTAAATATTCATGTAATACATATGAGTCCGTATATGCAGATAATAATTTTGTTTCATCTCGTAAGAAATTAGAATAAGGCGTTGTGGAGCTTTCTAATGAGTCATTGATGAACTTTAAAAGTAATTTAGCTTGCTGTAATTTATCATGGCTAGTATTAAATAGCTCTGAATGGAACATAATCATTTCACGTATTGTTCTCTGCATATTCCAGCCCGGGAGCGTATTATAGCTTACAAAAGCTATGCCGTTCGGATTTAGCAGTTTATTACAGACTTTGAGTATTTTATCTTGTACTTCTTCAGGTACCCATGAATATACGCCGTGACAAACTATGTAATCAAACTTACCGTATGACTCATCAAGGTCCAATATAGATAATGCCTTTAGTTCGGCATTTTTTATTTTCAAGTCACTGATAATTTTTTTACCTAATTCTATTTGTGTTTTGGATAAATCAACACCTAGAGATTGTGATTTAGGATATGTTTCAGCAAAGTTAAGCAGATTAACACCGATTCCACAACCGAGTTCAAGTATTTTAGCAGTTTCAAGAGGTGGAGGGTTTAGCCCGAATAGCTTGCCGATAGTTCTTAAATAAGGTGGGGAGGTATAACTGAAAGTAAATGGAGAATAAGGTACTTCATCATAGGATATTTTATTAGCTTGTTTTGTCATAGTATTTACATAAATTAAAAATCAATTTTAAGCATTTTCAAAAGATTAAGCAATATATTTATATACAAAAAACTTTAAATTTAACTAATAATATGTAAGTGAAGTGTAATTTTATTTTATGAAAAATAATAATAGTTATTTTGGTTTTTTTAAGAGGTGCGATAAAAATCAAGAAGGATGAAATTTTTCTTGTGAATCTGATTGGGATAGTACTTTATTGTATGGATCAGAAAATACACTTGATGTCATTCCCGCTTTTAGCGGGCGTTGTTACATGGTGTGAGAAAAGTGTTCAGTGTCATTCCTGCGAAAGCAGGAATCCAGAAAAAAAGTATTAAATACAGCAAATTTTTGAAATTAAAAGCTTGATTTATCTCGCTTTATGCTGGATTCCTGCTTTCGCAGGAATGACATTATTAAACAAACTATAACTTAATCAATTGTGCTTTAGTTGCAAAATTTTCTATTCCCTCTAGATTGGTAGTGGTAACCCATAGTTGCATGTTTAAGCCGATCAAGAATTCGATTAAATATTGACGTCTTTTGTCGTCTAAATGCACAAAGACCTCATCTAAAAGTAAAATCGGTGCTATTTTAGTTAGCTTTATAGCATAATTCATTTCAGCAAGGATTATTGCAATTAATATAGCTTTTTGTTCACCGGTAGAACAGAATTTGGCTAAGATATTTTTCTTTTGATGCTTTACTAAAAAGTCACTTTTATGAACTCCAAAACTAGTGCGACCAAGTAGTTTATCTTTGCTTCTTGTTTGATAAAGTTCTGCAGTAATAAAACTAACAATATTTTTTTTGCCGTTTAATATTTTTTGTTCAACAATGCCGTCAATCGATAAATCGGCTTTTGGAAATTCATTTTCAAGGTCATCTATTGCTTGCTGCATAAATTCTAAGGTTTTTAAGCGATTATTAGCAATATGGTTAGAAATATCAGCCATCTTTTCTTCAATAATTTTAAGCCAATTATCATCTCTTATATCTTCTACTAGAATTTTATTTCTCTCATGCATGTAATATTCGTATTTACTAACTAGCTCTGCATGCTTTGGATCAAAATTATAAACTATTCTATCAAGAAATTTTCTTCTATCACTGCTACCGCTTGTAAAGATTCCTTCCATGTGTGGAGTCAGCCATACCATGCTAGTGAATTTACTTAACTCATTATTGGCTATTTTACTTTCGTTATACTCAGTTATCCTTCTATTAGAACTACGTTTAAATTGGGTGGTAAATTCTGCAAGTCCTAGCTTACTTTGCAATAGAGCTTTAACTAGACAATGATCTTCTGAAGTTTTGCATACATTGGCAAGTTTTGCTGATCTCAGCCCTCTTCCTGGATAAAATAGCGATATAGCTTCTAAAATATTAGTTTTACCGCTACCGTTTTCACCTATTAAAATTATTGGTGTATTATCTGTTTTTAGTTCAAGATTTTTAAAATTACGATAATTCTCAAGACTTAAGGAATGTAGGAAGATATTTTTCATTTTATGAAAGAATAATAGTTAAATTATTGATACGTTGCATTTATACCCTCTAGAAATTGCCATAGTAGTTTTGCTCCTTGATGTGCTAATGTTTGTTCTTTTGAGCTTAAATTATTAATCAAATTTGCACATTCTTGTGTATGCCATTGATCAACTTTACTATGAACAATGAAGGACTGTAAAGTTCTGTAATCTGAATTTCCATAAAATTTTTGTAATCCTTGAATTTTAGAGTCAGATACTTTAGGAGTCTGACGCTCATAAGCATAAAGTACTCCTAGAAAAAGATTCCTCTGTTAATTTAATAACCTTGAACAAGTTTTTGAGTTGAGTCTAATTTAGGTTCTGAAGTGCGTTGGTTTCTTAAACATCCAAGTCCTTTAGCAAAACGTTTCCATAGTTCCGGGTGATTTTCTTCACCTTGTTCTTCTTCTATAAGATTACCAAGTAATATTTGTCTAGCTTGTATATCACTACATTTGGAATGTATTGCACTTAATATAACGTGGGAAAGCTGTAACGTAATGATAATATTCTTTTGTGTAAATTTGTAAAGTAGAATGAGTAAGTTTTCCCATATGCCATAATTGAAAAATGGATGATTTAAGAGGTTATATTGCTCAAGATTTTTATATTAAGCTGTTCTAAAAATTTCATCTTACCTCCTCTTAGTAAATTTATAAATCTGATAATTGTTTGTTTTATCTATTATTACAGAATGCCATTCTGCTAAAAGATTAAGAGGCAAAAAAGTATCTCCATCATAATTTTTATTTATTTTTGTAAGTAAAAATTCATCAATAAGATTTTGTTCTAGGAAAAGAGTTGCTATTTCTGTCCCTCCAACCATAAAAATTTTTTTATCAGTAAAAGGTTTTATTACCTGCCAAAAATCATCTAAGGATTTAATAAAAAATATATTATTATAAGATTGTAATGGTGTATTTCTTGAAAAAACAATACAAATACAATTTTTTAAAATCTTTGTAGGTATAGAGTCAAAGGTTTTTCGTCCCATGACTATAATATTATTTTTTACCGTCTGATAAAAATATTCAAACTCCTTAGTATAAGACCAAGGCATCTGACCTTTATTACCTATCACCCCTTGTGGGTCACATGCCATTATACCGATGATTTTTCTATTTTTCATAAGATATAGTTAATCATATGGTCTGCTACAAAAAATTTTTGATGCTCTATAACATTATGCACTCGTAAATAATCAACTACGTTTTCCATTAAATATTTTGATATTGCTATTATTTCTAAGTCTCTTTCCGATGCTTTGGAATTATAAAAAGCGGAAATATAAGATTTTCGTGAGTGTCCTAACAATATCTCACATCCTAGATTTTTAAATTCTTTAATATATTGTAATATATAAATTTTGATAAACGGATTTTCCAAAACCAATTCCAGGATCAAGAATGATATTTTTTCTATCAAATCCACATTTTTCTAATTTTGTTATTTCTTGCTCTGTCCATATATTTAAGCTAGCAAGCGGAGATTTATCGAAATCAAGACATTTTTGTTTTTGCGGTGGAACGGTTAATGAATGCATAGTAATAATTTTACAATTATAATCGGCAATTAATCGTAATGTATAATCATCTAGATTATTTTTAACCAAGTTGATACAGGAAATAGGGTATTTTTTTAAAACACGTTTAATTACTTCAGGAGTAAAACTATCAATACTGACTATAACTTTTTTTTCCTTTATAACTTCCTTAAGCTCTTCAAGAACATTATTAAGTCTTGCATATTCTTCATCTTCATTAATAATTAAAGCAGAAGGACGTGTTGATTGTGATCCAAGCTCAATTTATTGTAGCCCCTTCATTTATCAAGCGTACAAAATTTCTAACGGCATCTTCTTTATGAAAACTCAATCCTCCATCAGAAAAAGAATCAGGAGTAATGTTTAAAATACCGACAAATTGAGGATTTAAAACAAGAGAGCGTATAACTCCTTGATGTTCAATTAAATGTGCTATTTCTGCAAAGGTTTTATTGTTGTAAAAATTATTGATCGGACATGAATAACGACATTCCAAGCTTAAACCTGCAATTAGATGAATAAGAAATGGTCTGTTGAATACTTCAGGATGCGGTATCTTTAAATCAGGTAAATCTATATGGCAATTATTCCAAAGTAGGATATCTAAGTCAATAACTCTTGGAGACCATTTATCGTAAGAGCTTGCTCGACCTAGTTGTTTTTCAATCTTTGTTAAGCTCAATTAGAAGTTTACTAGGCGTTAAAGTACTTTTGCCCTGCACCACCATATTTAAATATGATTTATCCCAAGCTTTATCTGCATTAGGTTGTAGAATAGCTTGCTTAAGCGATATAAAATTACAACTTTTTAGTGAATTTAGAGCTTTTTTAATATTTAAAAGTTTATTACCTAAATTACTGCCTATAGAAATATAAATCATAGTGTCTCCTTTCCTGAATAAGAAAAAGAAACTCCGCCATGCACTCCTGAAACCGGTGATTTTAATTTAGTAACGGTTACGTTTAGAAAAATCTTTTCTAATTTAGATTCGATAAAATTTTGATAAATAATATCACATATATTTGTGCGGCTAAATACTCGATAAGATTAAAGTGATTTTCTTGAGAAAGTTTTTGTACTAGCCGTACGATTTTTGCATAACAAACAGTATCGTTTATATTATCCGTTACAGTAGCAAGGGGAGGAGTTGAGAGAAAGAGTTTTATGTTAATTTTTATAGGTTGAGCGTGGTGTTTTTCTTGAGTACTGCAGCCAAGATGTACCCAAGTTATTAGTTCCGCAATATTAAGTTTACATAATTTAAGTTGAAAGCTTGATACCTATCATAATATTAATGTTAGTTTAGTATAAGCTCTTTATAAAAATTTATAAAAAGATACAATAGTTAAATTGATATACCGCCACTTTTTTTAAAGCCGACATGAGCTTTTTCAAGTTTTTTAATAAGTCTAGGTGAATATGATTTAATTTCTTTTTCCTTGCCGCCTTCATATTTTTTAGCGAGTTTCATGCCCCCTTTGATCATATTATAGGCGAAGTTCATTAGCCTCGTTTCGCCTGCTATTCTTTTTGGGTTCATAAACATATAAATTTGGTAAACGGCAAAGCTTTTTAATAAACGTTTTAAGTCTATTCTAGCTTGTTTGGTTAAACCTTGTAATTTGTCTTTTGGGTTTGTAAGGTTTTTATTAGCATCTCTAACTATTTTAGAATGCTGATGCATTAAATAATTACTGACTTCGGCAACATTCTTGTTAATGAGTTTCTCATCCATTTTAAGCATTTTAAGCTTTAAGTTTTTAGTTTTACCTAAATACTTACGGATTAATAAGATAATCCGACTTTGCAGTTGAGTTAAATCCATAGTTTGTTCATTTAAGATAGAAAGCATTCGTTCCATCTCATACTCAAATTCTTCATTTTGGCTTAATTCTTCAAAAATTTCCTCTACCTCTTTACTTTCAAGTACAAGATCGTCACTAATACCCATTAATGCATCTTTTATTTGATCAGCAATTTTTTTGGTATCTTCAGAAAATTGATTATTTGTCATAATCTAATTCATCGTTAAATATAGCTATTTTTATACTAGCACCACATTTCTGCTTGTCTATAAAAATTGTATTAAGAGATAGTAAATTTTTCTCATTGAGGCTAACTCTGAGGAATTATAACAAGCACCTAACATATTGCTAGAATCTTCATTATTATCATAATATGGTCTAAATGAAGAATTAAGGTGTAAATCATCGAACTTCAGTAAAGGTTCTTTAAAGTATGAATCATGTGACCGGCTTGTCGTAATATTCGTATAATTAGTTTCTAGTTTTTCTTCTTTAAATTTTTCTGTTAAATTTTTATATTTTTCAGTTTTTTGTATAAATTTAAGTTGACTACACGGTGAAGAAATTATTGATGTTAACTCTTTAGACAAATCATATAATTATTCCATAAGGTTTAGGTCTTCCTTGTTCTTCTATGAGAGCTTTCGTATTAAGACAAAATACTTTTAGTGAATCTTGCAGACTTTTTTCTGATATATCTAGATTATATTGGTTATAAAAATCACCTTGGCTTGAATATAATTCAATTATTTCTGATGCTAATTTAGCTTTTTTTGCTGTATTTTCTTTTTTAGTTCTGATTCTTTTAGATGTAATAATTCATTAAAAGCTTCTTTTGCATAAGATATATGAGTAGTATTTTTAAAATATTCTAAAGCTTTTACATAATTTCCGCTCTTAAATTCAATCTTCCCAAGTTTTATATTTGCCTCTTCAGAA
Source organism: Rickettsia africae ESF-5 (assembly GCF_000023005.1). Taxonomy (NCBI): domain Bacteria; kingdom Pseudomonadati; phylum Pseudomonadota; class Alphaproteobacteria; order Rickettsiales; family Rickettsiaceae; genus Rickettsia; species Rickettsia africae. Next base: position 37,801 of record NC_012633.1, read on the forward strand.
CCAAGGTTAGCAGCGTTTTCATACAATCCTATTGAGTCTTTAGATAGTTTTGTTGAGCCATTAGGTGTACAGATTTGTGCTTGTTGACAATAAATTTTTGCTAATTGATGTTTATATAAGTTTTCGTTTTTATAACAATCATTAATAGATTTGTGAGTTTCTTTTAGTAATTTTTCTAATAAATTATAAATAGGTAGCGCTTGATCAGGTAAACACAGGCTGATGTAAAAGCTTATCATATATTACTTTATCGAGATTTTGAGATATTTCTGTAATAGATTTAGAGGCGGTAATATACTTCCAAAGAGATTTAGCTTCTTGCTTGCTGACTGAGCCTATTAGTTTTTCTAAATTACTAATGCTATTATTTATAGTTATACCTAATATATTATTAAAATTCTTAAAGCTCTTTGTTAAAAATAATTTAATATTATCTAAATTTTCAACATCAGTGCTAGAATTGTTAATATGCTGTAAAAAGTTTTTATATATATTATTGATTGCTTTTAAGTCTAAAACATCGTTATTTTTGATATCTTCATAAAATTTTTCAATAGTCTCATTTAATTTGTTATAAAATGAATCTTTATCTTTGCATATTGTATGCTTAAATGATTCTAATAACTTTTCTTTTATATTATATGCCCCGAGGTAAATAAATCGTTAAACCATTTTGCAGAATTAAGTGTAACCAAATTTTCTTTTTCGGAAAATTTGATGTTAGATAAATATATTTAAGGTAATTTAGAAGATGTTCTAATTTATTTTCTGATTTCGGTGTTTCTAAAAGCTGATTTAATTTTTTAACGGTTTCTAAGAAATTTCCTATAGTTTTGGCATTGTCTTCTAACTGTTTATAATAATTTACTATATCTATTAATTGTTTCAATTTGTCTGTTTTAGGCAAAACATCTTCAAAACTTTAAATTATTTTCTATAAGTTTTTATGTTTTAAGCTCATTGATACTAATTGGTACTTCTTTATTAATTATATTTATAGAATTTAAAATATATGTTAAATTTTCGCCGTCGATTGTTATTTTATTATATTCATCTAGAATGATATAATTATCATCTCTAATATTTAATAGCTTTGTATAGTCTTTTGCTTGCTCGCTAGCTTGAAGTAAAAATAGAATCTTTTATTTTATTAATGATACTCTTTTGTTCATCGCTAAAATTACCGAGTTTTATAGTTTCATCAATAATTTTAGATATACGAGTATGATTATTGCTTGTTTGGGCTATCAGTCACTACTATAGATAAATTACCTTCATTTATATCAATATAATTTAGTAAATTGTTCAAATATACCGACATTGGCTTTGATAAGGGAAAAGTTAGAATTTTTTGTAGGAAAAATTTGTCAATAGTAGATTCAGAGGATGAATTAGCCGCATCCAAATAAGAACTGTTATATGTTAAATATTTTGCGTTTTTTATATAAAAACTATCTAAAATATTTGAACTTGTGGTTAGACTTTTTTTGAGCAGTCCCAATCTCCATACTCATTACTTTCTAATATTAATTCACCGTCTTTAAGAAAATTAGCTATGAGCTTTAAATCTTCTTTCTCTTGCCCTAATATAATTATGGCTTTATTACTCCTATCAATAATAGATTCATATTTCTCATTATCTTTATTAATTAAGTCGATAAAATTTTTATCCTTTACATATTGGATATAAAATGTTCCATTTCTGCTTCCTTTATTTCTTCTTTTTTCAACATCATTATATCCCTCATATTTTCTGCTTTATTGTGTTCAATATTATTTGTTATTTCAAACGAATTTTGATTTAGGAGTGTGTTTGTATCGGTTGAGTTGCATTGTTGTTGTCATTTAGTATTTGAAATAGTACTATCTACTATTTCCGTATGTTCTTGTTTTTTAAATTTATCATTTAAACGTTTTACATAAACGGTATAATTGTACATAATTAATCCGTTTCTTAGTTGTTTTTTATTTAATAATCTTAACTCAAAAAATTTCAATTTAATTAATAAATTAATTAATTTTTAACTAAAAATATCACAATTTAGATATTACGATATTTAATATACTGAAAGATGATTTTTATTGCATATATGATAAGAATAAGTTTTATTATTAATAATTACTTATGGTTATGAGAAATAATAAAAACCAAATGTATATTATAAAAATTTTTATAGCCCTAGCTATGATTACGGGCATAATATTTTTATGTTTATTGTATTCTTCATTAACTCCGTCTAAGCTTAAGATTGGTGCGAAAACTAGTAATATGGACGATTCGCCTAAAATTAAGTTTACTCTTATAGATCAAGAAGGAAAGAAATTTGATAGTACCCATTTGCAAGGTCATTTAAGTTTGATTTATTTTGGTACTACCTATTCCTTATATGACAATCAAACACTAAAAAGAGTAGAAGATATTATTAAGATTTTGAAGAAAGAGAATATTTTAGTACAAGTAGTTTTTATTACTCTAGATTCTGAGCATGATACAAGTGAAGTATTAAAAAAATATTTAGAAAAAATAGATGATAATTTTATAGGTTTAACAGGGAGAGTCTAAGATATTGAACAATTAGCAGATCAATTTAAGGTCTTCTATACATCCAAAATATTTGATGTAAAAACAAACAAATATGAATTACAACATTCTAATTTTGTGTATTTAATTAGCAGTCAGGGAAAATTTTTAAAGCATTATTACTTAGGCTTACCGAAAAATGGTTAACAGATAATCTCTAAGCATTTCCTATTTGTGATGAGAAATGTATTTCATCAATGCCTAAGTGTTTTAATGCATTATGCCATTTACTTTCAGGATTATCGGCAAAAATAAATTCTTTATTACAATCCATAACCAGCCATAGATTTGTCTCTAATTCTTCTTCAAGCTGCCCTGGTTTCCATGCTGTATAACCGACAATGAATAAGCTATGTTTAGGTCCTTTACCGAAAGCTATATCTTCTGAAATTTCTAAATTAGAGCTTACTGCTAAATCATTATGGAAATCCAATAACAAATTTTTATTATAATCGCTAGAATGAAGAAAAAACCCTTTTTCATGTTCTACGGGTCCGCCAAGATATATAGGAACCATAACCGGGGTTGTTATTTTGTCATTTTTTATTTTAAAAAACGATTTTAAATCTATATGATTTACTAAGCGGTTAAATATTAATCCTATTGCTCCTTCTTTCGTGTGTGATAACATATAAATTAAGGATTTATGGTAAATGCCTTTTGTAATTACATGCGGTGTAGCAACTAGTGTTTTACCGGATAAGTTATGAAAAATTTTATCGCCCATAAATTAAACTTTAATTATATAATATATAAGATTTAAATCCAATTATTCAATAGAAGTTAACAATAATGATCACATTTTTTGATATTACTATTTTTGCTATTATTACTCTTTTCTCATTTTTCGGCTTATATCAAGGCATAATCGGGTTTGCAACTAGAATACTCGGTTTTATTACTTCTATAATGTTAGGATATTTTTTATATCCATATATTTCTGACCTAATCGGGAAATATATGGATAATGAGGTTATAAGAATAATTATTGCCGGTGTTATATCTTATGTTATTGCTTTAATTTTATGTGTTTTTATAGTTTATAAATTTCTTGCTATAATTTCATTTATGAGAAACGGTTTTATTGACAGATTCTTAGGGCTATTAGCAGGATTTGCCGTAGGTACTACTATCTCGTTAGTACTATTTTTTATAACAATGATCTTTACTTCTGAAAACTATTTTAAAAGTAAATCTTTAAAAGATTTTGTAGTAAGTAGCAAACAGAGCAAATATGGAGGAGTACTGAAAGTTGCCGTTACCACTGATTATTTAGATGAATTAAGTAAAAATATTATAGTTATAATTCCAAACGAGACTTTAAAATCTATTGAAATGTTTGAAAATAAAGACCTAAATAATTTCAAAAACTCTCTTAAGAAATCGAATGATTCTAACGATGATGAGGATGTATTTTCTCGAGAATTACAAGATGAGCTTTCTAATATAGATGATGAATAGGATGTTATTTTGACGTCATTGCGAGGAAATTACGACATTATTGTGCGAATTGAAAAACGCACTCGGTGTCATCCCGTGGTTTGACCACGGGATGACAACGGAAAACTGATCCACACGGGTAATGCCTGCTCGTAATGATGATTACCTACCAAACAAACACCATAACCCCTACCTTTCATTAAACCAGCCTATTTCCCTTAAATTTCATAAATCACGCCATCGTAAATGTGTATAATGACCGATAAGTTAAGTGGTAAAATCATTAAAAGCAATAAGTTATAGGGGAAATTATAACTAATAAGAACAAAATTTTTTTAATAAACTTTTACTAGCAACCAGTAGTATTATTGGGCTGCTTGCAAGCATGGGAGGCTTTGCGGCGGATATTATTCCCGGCGGGAAATCCATCTTCTAATATAGGTACGATGAATGATTGAAGATATAATCACAACCGTTATCTTCCACAAGATAATGACAATATTATTATCGCAGAAAATAACCATATGGTTAATTTTGCCCAAAATATTAATATTAATGATATTAATCTTTATGGTTTTAATGGGGTATTTACTATTATTGAAGGCAATTCAACTACAAGAGTTAGTATTAACAATATAACTAACGTTGACAATCTCCAAACTCAAAGGGCAGTTCAAAATGCTTTAGGAGCACCTCTTGCATATGGCGCCAATAATAATAATGCAAAAGCAAAGCTAAAGCTTATAAGCGGTAATGGAACAGGTTCTGAGCTAACCATTACCGGTAATGATATTAGTGCCGTTGAATCTATTGAGCTTGTATTTAAAGAAAAAGTTGATATGAAACATCGCAACGGCAGTGTAATAGATACAGGGAATTTAGAGTTTATAAGTTTTGGGAAGGTAAGGGTTAATAAAGGTTTTACCGGTAATATTACTAATACTAAAACTATGAGAGGAGAGGTAACTTTTGTAAAGATTCCTGATATTTATGAAATCGGCTCACAAACCAAACAAGTTTTTAAAGTGATGTTTGAAGGTAATCATGAACACAAATTGCATAATGATATTCATTCTAGACAAACTAATTTTGATTCGGGAACTTATAATATTTGCACGCAGGACATTACAATTAACGGTAACGTTAATGGCTCGACATTCGATCTTAGACGTAACGTAATTCTTACTGGTGATGTAGTACTTGAAGGTAATATTACTATAAATGCTTTAGGAGAAAGCGATATAGTTTTTCAAAATCTCCCTACGGTATTCGGTACAAATATTGTGATTAATATTAATAGGGTTCACACGGCGAATGATGTAGCCGCCCTATCAATTTTGAGGATGAGTAATGGAGATGGATTTGTTCCTAATGGATATACTTATACTGCAGCAAACCGGTACAGGTGTGAATAATATGTATGTCGCTGGTAAGTCCGGTAACTTAACTACAGGGATTGCAGGCATAAAATTAACCGCTCCTAAGAGATTATCAAACGATACTCAAATAGTACCGGGACTACATGCTTCTGTAGAAAATAGCTTTAGCAATAAGCAACCTAAGGTGAAAGCTAGATTTATTTGGGCAGATAATTACTTTGAGAACACTACAAGTAGCAGCACACCGAAAGTCGGCTATAATGTAGGTGCAAGTTTACTTACCGCTCATAAGAATATTGAGCTATTTGCAACGTATAACTGTAATTTACACAGCAAATATACTAGCCACTAAAGGTTCATAAAGTTAAAGATATTGTTCTAAAAATATCATTCCTGTGCGGGATACCAAATCGTCATTGTGAGCAGCCGTAGGCTGCGTGGCAATCTCATGAAATAATAACAAACTCCTGAGATTGCTTCGTCAAATTACTTTGTAATTTTCCTTGCAATGACGAAAAAACAATATCCACGCAGCAATGCCTCATCGCCTTGTGAATTCCTTGCTCTTTTTGAAGTTAATCTTCGTCTACCATTCTGCATTTCACATCAGTATACTCATAATTCCCTAACCGGTTTTAGTACTAACTTTTTGTTACTAAAGATATTGATTTTAGAAAAGAAATTACTTTTTGGCTTTTTAAAATCACGTTGATAATTTTCACCGGTGATAGCATTATAGCTAGTAATTAAAGAAGGTATAACCTCGTTATAATATATTTTATAAAGGTCATGCATAGTTTCTTTGGTAGTTAAATATCCCCATTTTACGGTTTGTTGCGGTACTCTTGCTAAGGCTTCAATGCAGGCTATCGCTTCTTCAATTTCAGGGTTTTTATTTTTATACACGTCAGCTGCCGGTGATAAATTAGCTTGCATATCTTTAAACATAGCATCAATCATTAATGCCATATATTCATCGGTTTTAAATTTTCTTACAAATATTAGATTATTCCTACTGCTATAATTTAGAAGCTGAAATTTATATATAAAAATCATGAATTTTATAGCATAAACTTTTAAGCCGCTAACTTTATTTGCATTATAAAATTTAAGTTTCGTTTCATAATCTAATTGCTTTTTCATACCTGCTTTAAGTAGCTTACTCAGCAAATTATGACAATGTATTATGTCATTTTTTCTAGCAATTCGTACTTTATCGGTAGCTTTAGTACCGGAAAAATTAGCTGAATGGCGAGTTATTTGCCTGCCTTTATCATCTCTCTTTATATCGGCAAAATGCCCAAGCTCTTGGGCTGCGATAATCTGAAGTCTTGCTGCCGCAGCAAAGCCGTTACCGTAAGTCGGATGATCTTTATTGTTTTCAGCAAAAGGATTACCGCCGCATGAAACAAAAATAGCTACGTCCTTGCCGTTAGTGCTTTGCATACCGCTATTACCGCCTACTCGTTGCCAGCTAACCATATCCATCATATCGCCGATATTATGTGAGTAGGTAAGAAATACTTCCGTCTTATTAAGAAGAAGCCACCTTATTACGATCGGATGAGCCGACTGAACAAAAATACGTGCTAGCATTTCGGTTACTTCTTTCTTAACCGGCTGTAGCTTTTGTATTTGCTTTTTTAAATTATCGAAAATTGATTTTATTTTTTGATCTGAAGCGGAATTTTTGTATAAATTTTGAAAAAGCTTGGTAGTTTCAGGGATTAAATGCGGGCTTGTTAGCTCTTCTTGACTAACCATTAAGCTTATATTAAGAGCAGGTTCGGTAAACCTTGCAAAATTGCAGCAATCATCGGTATCTATCCGTAATTTACCGGACTTAATTAATTGCATAGCCAAATGCTCATACTCTATTTCCATGTCCTGCTTATAAATAGCAGGAACACGGTCAAGAATGTGATATATGCTAGTCATTTTAAAAATTTAGTGGTTATTTTCTACATTACTTGTTGGTAGTACATCATCATTTTCGTCTATATTTAAAGGTATGAGCTCTAAGTTAAATACAAGCTCAGGTTCATTAGGTACGTGCTTCGGTTTAGGTTCTTCTTCAAATATGAGGTTTACAACAACATCTACCTTAGGGAATACTGTATCAAAGCAATCTTTAAAAAATTTATTTGACGATTTTAACTTTATTGCATCTAATGCTTTTTGTCTACCATCTTTATTTTTAATACATATGTTAATTGCCTCTCTCCTAAAAAATAAATGAGGATAATCATCGAAAATTTTTGTAATTAGCTCCGGCTGTTGCTCGCTAAAATATTTGAGACATACCTTATTACCATATCTAAATATTTTATATGTTAAGAATAAGACAAAACAACCTTGTTCTTCTTCAGTAAATTTATCAGCAAAATATTTTTGATTAAGAAAATCTTCAACTCCTCTTCTGATACCGGTTGAAGAAATCGCTATTTTTTTAAAGTGGTTTTGAGCAATCAACCGAAAAGCAAGATATCTTTATACTTCGCAGCTGTCCGCTTTTTGCTTTCTCAGTTATTATTTCAGATTCAGGTACTTACTTTTCCATTTGCCATAAATCGTACTCTACATTGCCGGAAGTAGTTTGCTTTATATCATTCCATGATGTGCTTAATCCTTCTTTTGTAGTAGTTAAAATTTGATTTAACAACGATTTAGAACTCTTTAATATATCCTCTGCATGATGATACATATAACTAATCAAAGAAATAGAATCTTGAAACGCTAATTTTTCCATAGGATTACTATTCATTTCTTTGATATTATTTGGTATCATAACGAAAAAATTTATTGTGCATTGGCAATTTAGTCGTAAAGAAATTACTGAAATCTGTCTCATTATTTTTTTGATTTCTACACTCCTTAAATTAGCAAAAAGTAAAGCTAATCTCTGTAGATCTTGTCCTACAGGTACGGTTATATCAGATTGTTTATTAATCATTTTACAAAATTTAGTAAGTACATCTACTAGCTTTTTTGCTTCCTTAGAGTTAAACATATTATCACCGGCATCATGCAGAACTGCTATTAGAGCAGTGGCAATAGAATTTAAAAAACCGGACGCTGCTATGTCGCCAAGATAACAAACCCATTTTATAAGAGAAGAGGCACTCACACGTTAAATACCCTGCATCAGGAACTACTAGACCGCTACTTACAGCACTAGCAGCAATACATACATTGTTGTAAAGCCATATTAAAACATTTATAATATTCTTCTAATTTAGGGTTAATGACTTTCAATTCTTTAATTTGGTTGTTTATATCTGCAGTATACCCAACATTTGCAGATTGTAACATTTTTTTATGTCTGCAATTGCTTGCGCATGTCGAGCTATATCGTGGTCATGTTTAGCTATTATGCTTATTAATGCATTTAATGTTTGACTCACTTCTATTATATCATGCGAATCTTTATTATTAAACGAAGTTAATTGACTACTATCTCTCGATAACATCGGTGAATTATTAGTTTTATTAAGTTCTGGAGTTATTTGACTGAGAATTTCCTGAAATTCTTCCTCATTCTCTGGACAAGATATATATATATTTGTTAAGTACAGTACCAGCTTCGCTTAATTTGCCTGCTTTATAAAAAGCTTTTCCTAATAAAATATCAGTATCTTTAGGTTTAGATGTATATAGAGCTGTTTGTCGTAATGAAGCTACTGCCTTAAGGTAAAGGTCTGTTTGTTCAACATTATTATAATACTCTCCCCAACACAAGTAAGTGATGCCTTCATAATAATAGATATGTAGAAAACCTTTATATTGTTTAATTTAAGGTAAATATATTAAGTGCTTCTTTATATTCATTTTTACTTAAAAGTTCTCTTCCTTTAGAGATTAATTGGTTTACGATCTCTTTCATATTCTAATCTATTATTAGTTAATTGTTTAAATCATATTATGGCCGCCGTTGATAGAAATAGTCTCACCTGTGATAAATCCGGCATTTTCATCAACTAAAAATGCCACGGCTCTAGCTATTTCTTCCGGCTGTCCTAGTCTTTTTTTGGGGATACTATTAACGATTTTAACAAGCACGTCTTCGGGTACTGCTCCTATCATTTCGGTTGCAATATACCCTGGAGCTATACAGTTAATGGTGATATTTTTAGAAGCAGTTTCACGAGCAAGGGCCTTAGTAAAGCTGATAATTCCAGCTTTAGCAGCAGAGTAATTAGTCTGCCCAACCTGCCTTGCTTGAGCATTAATTGAACTGATATTTATTATACGACCGTAATCTTGGTTTCGTATCTGCTCCATTACGCTACTAGACATATTAAAGCGAGAATTGAGATTAATGTTAATCACATCATTCCAATCTTGATGACTCGTTCTATGTAGCATTTTATCTTTGGTAATACCGGCATTATTTACAAGAATACTTACCGGTTTTTTAAACTCCTCTTCAATTTCCTTTACTGCTTTTCTACATTCTTCAAAATCCGCAATATTCCAGCGTTTGGTTTTTATACCGTATTTTTCTTCTATTTCTTTAGCAGTGTCGTAATTGCTGAAAAAATTAGCAACTACCATAAGACTCTTATTTTTTAATTCTAAAGCGGTAACTTTACCTATTCTTCTAGTATCACCTGTTACAATTGTAAGTTCTGACATTATTTCTCCATACCTATATTTTGACTTTTATTAAATTTAACCGGTGGGGTTATACTTAGTTTAAGCTGTGATACCGATTTAGTTAACGGTTTAACAACTTTCCTATCACTGCGTATTGCGATAGATTCTCTAGGGTGATTTTTTTCATATTCTGCATCTATCTTTTATCCATCTTTTTTTTGTCTGCAATTTTATTAGTTTTAGCAGTTAATGCCATTATAGCAGCAAGTGTTTCTTTTCTACTTTTTGGAATGACTCTTTTATTTTCTTTTTTATAGTGCTGTAACAACCTATTGTTGCACCGCCTGCATAAATACTACCTGCTTGCGGAGTAATATGACAGTTTTTAAGTAATTGTTTATCGATGTCTGTTTCTTTTTATACCGGTATATTTTGATACTGCTTGAGATATTTTATTATGTTCATTAAGCCCTTCTCTATTTTTACCGCTGGCACACATTGTACATATTTCTTCCTGAGGTAAATTTATTAAACTAGTGGTTTTAGTTTCTTGTTTATTTTGTCTTATTTTCGCTGTTAAATTACTTAAGACATCTGATATATTTAGATTAATATTTTCTTTATTAAAAGATATAAAAGGAAGTTTTGTCTCGAAGGATACTCTAAAAGGAATATCTGCTTGTTCAATATTTTTTCTTAATGTTACAGCTTTTTTTAATATTTCTTTTTCCTGATCCGTTAAATTTGTATTGTTAATTGTTTCTGCTGCATTTCCTTTAGGTTTATTTATCCTAAAAAAATGTTCAAATTTGCTTCTCGGTTTAATATGTGCTTTTAATTCATCAATGCCTTTTTCAGTCGGTAAATTTTTTGCTATTTTGTTTAAAGTATCACTCACTCCTGCAAAGTTATTTGTTACTCCTATAAGCCTAAATAAATTAAGAGGAGTATTAGTATTTTTCCCACCGACATTTTCCATAGATTTTTTTGTCTGATCAGCAATTGTGGGATCATTGCCAGCTCCTATAGGACCTGAGTTTAATGTATTAGTATGAAGAATAACGCCGTCTTCAAGCCATTCTTGAGCTTGGCGTGCATTTAATTTGGTAATTTTTTGTCTAGAATCTATATCATTTGAAATCGAAGCTAATGTACCTGCATGTTTAGATGTAAGCAATGTTTCAAAATTTTTACCGTCTTTGTTGGTTATTGCCCCAATTTTCTCAAAGGCGTTTTTCATGCCAACAATTTGTCGTAACTGGGTTGGGATAACATGCCTACCGTTTTAAATTGTATCAGTATACTGATCAACAAGCTTCCTCTCGCATTCAGGCATTACATTATACCAGTTTTTACCGTCTCTATTTTGATATTCTTGCTTTTGTTTTTCTGTCAAGTCTTTAAAAGCTACTTCCGCTTCGACTACAATATGCTCTTTTCCCTCATCATTGATGACTTTTGACAAAGTGACTATATTACAATGCTCATCATTGAAATTTTGAAAATCTTTAGTAACATTTAATTTTTTATGAGCATTTTTAATATCATTTTTTCCTAGCAATTCAGCAACACTGTCAATTTCAGCTTGCCTATTTTTGATATGTTTTCTTGTGATTTTTCCATATTCAAAGCATTAAAACTATTAATAAATTTTACTGTTTTTTTATTTAATTTCAGCACAAGCTTAGGTTTATTTTTGCCCTTTGCTATGTTTATCGCTCCTCTGATAGCATTTAAATATTGCATTTCAAAAGCTTTAGTGCCTAAAACAATTTTTTCATTGGGATTGTTACGACCGTCACGTATTAATATTGGAGTTTCACCGTTTTTTCCTTCAATTTTCGCTCTATTTGTTTCTAAAGTAACGCCTACTCCGGGTGTGGTTAAAAATTCTTTTGTATGATTTAATAAAAACTCCTTATCGTTATCAAATTGTTTTTTTAATGATGAAAGCATTATAAAATTCTATATGTAGTTGTGTATCTCTTGTTATTTTAATTAAAAATTATTATATAAAAATAGTCTAGTTAAAAATATTTAACTTTATTAATTAAAATATATTATTTATATGAATATTGATAAATTTACTGCACATGCTAAATCAGTGATAGCTAGTAGCCAATCACTTGCTGCTAAAAATGATCATCAGCAAATATTACCTTTGCATTTATTATCTAGTCTTTTAAGTGAAGAAACAGGTATAATTCAAACCCTTATTAATAATACTGGTGGTAATATAAACTTATTAAAAGATCAAGTTCAGCTAGAACTAAATAAAATCCCAAAAGTTCAGGTTGAGGGAGGGGGACAAGTTTATTCTTCTGCTGAAGCTCTTAAAGTTTTAGAAAAAGCTAGTAGCATTGCTAAAGACAGTGGGGATAGCTTTGTAACCATAGAGCGTATATTTGAAGCATTAACGTATGATAATACTATAGCCGGTAAAATTTTAACGAATAATGGAATTAATAATAAAAAAATAGCAACAGCTATTTTACAGTTTCGTAAAGGCAAAAAAGCAGATACCGAATCGGCAGAAAATAGTTACGATGCTTTAAAGAAATACGGCAGAGACGTAACAGAGCTTGCCGAAAGCGGTAAGCTTGATCCGATAATCGGACGTGATGAAGAAATAAGAAGAACGGTGCAGGTACTATCACGACGTATGAAAAATAATCCTGTATTGATTGGAGAACCTGGAGTCGGTAAAACTGCTATAATAGAGGGGCTTGCACAACGAATATTTAGTAAGGACGTACCTGAATCGCTTATTAATTGCCGTATTATTGAGCTTGATATGGGAGCTTTAATAGCGGGAGCTAAATATCGAGGCGAATTTGAAGAACGTCTTAAAGCAGTGCTTAGCGAAATCAAAGAATCAAGCGGTGAAATTATTTTATTTATCGATGAATTGCATCTATTAGTCGGTACGGGAAAAACCGACGGTGCTATGGATGCCTCGAATTTACTAAAGCCGATGCTTGCTCGTGGTGAGCTGCATTGTATCGGTGCTACTACTCTAGATGAATATCGTAAATATATCGAGAAAGATGCGGCACTTGCTCGTCGTTTTCAGCCTGTTTACGTGAGTGAGCCGACGGTTGAGGATACTATATCAATACTTAGAGGAATTAAAGAAAAATATGAGCTGCATCATGCAGTGCGAATTTCCGATAGTGCAATAGTTGCAGCAGCGACGTTATCAAACCGTTATATTACCGATCGTTATTTACCTGATAAAGCTATTGATTTGATTGATGAAGCTTGTAGCCGTATGAAAATAGAGCTATCAAGTAAACCAGAAGAGCTTGATGAGCTGGACCGTCGTATTATTCAGATAAAAGTAGAGCTTGCAGCACTTAAAAAAGAAAATGACGAGCATTCTAAAAAGAAAATAGAGCATTTAACTACAGCATTAGAAAAATTAGAGTCTCAATCCTATGATATGGGAGCTAAATGGCAAGCTGAAAAGTCTAAACTACAGCAAACACAAAAGCTCAAAGAAGAACTAGACCGTAGCCGAAACGAGCTTGAACGTGCCGAACGTGATGCTAATCTCGCTAAAGCTAGTGAGCTAAAATACGGAATTATACCTGAGATTATGAAAAAGATTCAGGAAGCCGAGAGTATGGATAATAAAGGGCTGTTAAAAGAAATTGTATCGGAAAGCGATATAGCAAGTATTATCTCTCGTATTACTGGTATTCCAATTGATACGATGCTATCAAGTGAACGTGAGCGTCTGCTTGTGATGGAGCAGAAATTACGAGAATCGGTAATAGGGCAGGATAAGGCAATTAAAGGTGTTAGTGATGCGGTAAGAAGATCACGTGCAGGGATTCAAGATATTAACCGCCCGCTTGGTTCGTTCTTATTCTTAGGACCGACCGGAGTCGGTAAAACCGAGCTTACCAAAGCCTTAGCTGGTTTTCTTTTTGATGACCGTAATGCAATACTTCGTATAGATATGTCGGAATATATGGAGAAGCACGCTATTTCTCGCCTGATAGGAGCTCCTCCCGGCTATATCGGATATGATCAAGGCGGAGTGTTGACGGAGGCAGTAAGACGCCGTCCTTATCAGGTAATATTATTTGATGAGGTTGAAAAAGCCCATCCCGACATATTTAATATTATGCTGCAAATACTTGATGAGGGAAGATTAACAGATAGTCAAGGTATAACGGTTGATTTTAAGAATACTATAATAGTTTTAACGTCTAATTTAGGTGCTGAGATACTCGTTAATCAGAAAGAGGACGAAGATACATATAAAGTAAAGGATGAGGTTATGGAATATGTAAAAGCAGTATTTAAACCTGAGTTTTTAAACAGACTAGACGAGATTATATTATTCCATCGCCTAAATCGTAATAATATTCATGATATAGTTAAGATACAGCTTGAAAGTTTAAAGAAAATTTTACTAGCACAAAATATTATTCTTGAATTTGATGAATCTGCATTAAATTATTTAGCCGAAAAAGGTTATGATCCAAGCTTTGGAGCAAGACCCTTAAAACGTCTTATCCAGCGGGAAATACAAAATAATTTAGCCAAAATGATTTTAGCAGGCGAAATAAGTAGCGGTAAAACGGTTAAAATAAATTCAAAGGATAAAGAATTGAAGGTAACAATGAGTTGATTAATTTTTTCCGAATAACGAATTATCGCATAATCCACTATTCTTGTTAAAGGCACTGTTTAATAATTATTGATTTTGTCATTGCGAGCTATTAAAAGATTTGTTGCATAGCTCAAAAAACGCGTTTGATGTCATTCCTGCAGGAGCAGGAATGACACAAAACGAAAATTCTATAAATTAGTATTAATAATATTCAATTTCAGCTAATGTTATACTTTCAGTACCTGATAATTTATAATAATCACTATTAGTAGAGTTAGGAATTTGTAAGTCAAATAATAGTGCGTTTTCTTCTTTATACGGATCAACTAAGTAAAAATTTGTAATATCTGTAACTATTGGTGATAAATAGGTTGTTGCTTCAATAAGCTTATCAATAGCATGCCGTCCGTCTTTTAATATTTTATCGACTAGTTTTTTATCTTTATAAAAAGTATTTACGGCCCCTATTAAGGCTGTTGATATATCATATATAATAACACCGTTTTTAATTATATTGGTTATATTAGCGTCTAATGTTGCTGTTTTAGACAAAATTAAAGAAATAATAGTAGGATATTTATTAAATACATTAGGTAGTTCTAAAAAAGTATTTACGGCTGAATAGGCAGAATTGGTTGCTTCTGAAAAACAATAAAATGCTTTGTATATGTTTGCATCATTGCTATTGCTCATAAACTTACCTCTTTTTTATATATGTCATTGCCATGTTTCATGGTAATTACATATCATACTACTAAATTAAGAAGTGTCAATATTAAAAAATTATATTTCTTCTTAGAGGATATCAGTAAATAAATTTTAATTACTAATATCCTCTAAACTCCACCTAGCTTTTGGACAGAAATTCAAAGGAGTAAATAACTTATTATTGTAACGCTCAAGTCCTGCATATGCAATCATTGCAGCATTATCGGTGCATAAGTGGATAGGTGGATAAATAAGCCGATAACCATATATTTTAGCACAGCTACTTAATATTTTTTGTAAATATTTATTAGCAGCGACACCGCCGGCAATAACTATATTCTTCTTATCAAAATTATTTGTTATTTGTTCATATGCTCTAATAGCATCTTGTACCTTACTACTTAGAATTTCTCCTATAGTAAATTGAAAACTTGCTGCTATATCATTGATTACAGTGTCATTAATTTCCTTTAAATTCATTATTAAAGTACGCACGGCAGTTTTAAGTCCTGAAAAGGACATATTGCAATTACCGCTATTAATTATAGGTTTTGGAAATTTATATTTATGAGGATCGCCAAGTTTTGCTCTTTTCTCAATTTCAGGTCCTCCGGGAAAAGCTAAGTTTAGCATTTTGGCTACCTTGTCAAAGGCTTCGCCTACAGCATCATCTATAGTAGATCCTAGTATTTTATATTTTCCGAGACCTAAAACTGCTACAAATTGGCAATGTCCGCCCGAAGCTAACAAGAGTAAATAAGGATAAGGAATATTATCGGTTAGTCTTGCGGTTAAAGCATGACCTTCTAAATGATTAATTGCAATAAAGGGTTTTTTTAAAGCACTGCTTAGTGATTTTGCAAACATTGAGCCAACTATAACACCGCCGATTAAACCTGGACCGGAAGTTGCAGCAATTGTACTAATGTCCGTTAATTTAGTGTTGCTTTCTTTTAAAACATTTTTTAATGCTTTATCTAGATGCGATAAGTGAGAACGTGCAGCAATTTCAGGTACTACCCCTCCAAAAACTGCATGTTCTGTATTTTGTGAAATGATTATATTAGATAAGATTTCTCGATTTTTGGTGATTATAGAAACAGCTGTATCATCACAGCTTGATTCTATACCTAAAATTTTTATCATTCAAATTGAAACTAATTAGAGGCGTTGTTAAGTAAAAAATGATAGTTTGCGTCATTGTGAGAAGGTGTTGTCCACGTGGATACCGATGTCATTCCCGCGTAGGCGGGCATGACATAACAGGATCCATGTAACAACACCAACACCCGCTTGCAATCACGATATCTATCTTTATTTAATAATGCCTAATTAGATACCTTTAAGGTATTTAATTGATTATACAGCTTATAAATAGATTGTTCGGCATCAATAATTTTTTTATTAACTATTTTTAATAGTTTTTCCGAAGATTTTTCTGTTATTTGCGTTGCAGTACTTACTTGCTCCGCTAAATTTTTAAGTGATTCTTGTATTTCTACAAAAGATTTTTTAAATTGTTCTTTGATAGTAATAGATGATTCTTCAAGCTCTTTAATTTTTAAGCATAGATTTTCTAATAAATGATCTATTTTAGTTTGCATTAAAGTCAATTTTTGCTTTTGTTTTTCACTAAGATAGCTTAAAGTTTCTTGCATTTTTGCCTGTATACGTACTTTTGTAGTACGTTCAAGTTCTGAAGCTAAACCGATTTTACTCATTAAAAATATTATCCATTTGTGAACGTCCAAATGATACCATTTTGCACCGTTACGATAATCTGAAGGAAAAGCATGATGGTAATTATGCCAATTTTCACCGAGTAAGAATAATGCCATCCACCAAATATCTCCAGCAGTGCCTTTGTAATATTTTTTACTACCGGCAAAGTGGCATAAAGAATTAACGCAGAAGGTTGCTTGCTGCTGTAGGAATCTACCGAGCCCCATAAATAAAAATCCTGCATATGCCGATTGCATAGTACCACCGACTAAGTAACCGATAAATAAAGGCACGACAATATTCATAAAAGCTGCTATTTGCCAATAATATTTTAGCTGCCATTTTAATAAATTGTTTTTCCCGTGCTTAGCCCAAGTAATGCGATCAATAGACTTATAGCTACCGCTCCCGACTAGCATCCATCCTATATGAGACCACATAAAGCCTAAAAATTTATTATCAAATTTTAAAGGAGTATGTGGATCTTGGTCTTGATCCGTATATCTATGATGTTTATAATGATTCGATGCCCAAGATAAAGCTGGTCCTTGTAATGTTCCTGCAGACAACATAATTAAGACAAACTCGGCATATTTATTTATTTTATAGGCATTATGAGACCATAACCTATGCAGACCGATCCCAACGGTAATATTATTAATATAATAACTAGCAATTATAAAAATAACTTCAGTTAGCCCTATTCCATAATCAAACGAATATTTAACTACAAGAGATATAATAAAAATAGGATAAAATATTAAAGCAAATAAAGCGGGCTTATTTAGTTTACTTAACATAAAATTTACAGTTTTTAGTTATAAAATATATAAATCGGCAACGAATAAAATCTTAATTATATTATACATCAACATTAATAGATATTAACATACTTAATGCATAAATACAAAGAAAATTTTGACAATAAAATTCTAGTTATCCTTTATTTAGACAATAACCGATAAACGAACGGTTGTAATAATTAAATTGTCTTTCCCTAAGACCTCTCTAATCCTATTTATATGAACATCTATGAGACGTTCATTAAAGGTCTCTTCACTTTCCCATAAATATTTTATTATTTCTTGACGCAAAAATACTTCATTTGGAACCTGAAAAAAAAGTTGTAAATTTTTAAACTCAGTAGAACCTAGAGGAATATTCAGTCCGTCTTTGTATACTTTTTCAGTATTTAAATCAATATTTAGATTCTTAAATTTAATAATATTATCTTGTACAACTGACTTGAAACGTCTCAATAAGCTCTTTAAAGTACCTACTATTTGTTCAGATAAGAAGGGCTTATAAAAAAATAGTACGTTATATTTCTGTTAGTTATTTATTGTTATTAAAGGATTTTCTTGTAATTCTGCACTAATAATCATGATAACAAGCAGCTGACTAAAAAAAATAAGTTAATGCTTTTTCTAGAGTTGAAGCCCTCATTATATTAAATCCTGCTCTCTCTTATATCATTACTTAAAGAAATACTAACACTTTTTTATTTTTTTCTTCTATAATTAAAACTTCAGGTAATAGCTTATCAAACACTGAATTAATCTTCATTAATATTTAGTTAAATAATTAAAAATTTTTGTAATAATTTTCTAATTTATTAGGGTTTATAGCAAGCTTTTTATAAAAAGAAACAAAGAAATAATAATTTTTTAAAGATAATACTTGAATTTAATAGTTTTAGTTGCTATAAATAGCTTTATTTTAAAGTTTGTTTGTTGGAGATTCTTATATATCATGAGCTTTTATGAATCAGTTTTTATTATACGTCAAGACGTATCATTAAACGATATAGATAAAATCGTTGATGATTTTGCTAAAATTATTAAAGATAATAATGGCACTATCATAAAAAAAGAATATTGGGGGTTAAGAACTTTAGCTTACAAAATCGGTAATAACAAAAAAGGACATTATTATTTTTTAGGTCTAGATATTACTGGTAATGTAAAAGAAGAGCTAGAAAGAAAAATGAAGCTTAACGAAAATATCATTAGATTTCTTACAATTCAAGCAGATTCAATTAGTAGTGAACCTTCACCGATATTAAAAAATCAAAGTACAGAGAATACTCCGGTAATTGACGTAACGATTAATAATTAAATTTGTAAGAATTAAGGTTAAAGAATGTTAAAAAGTAATAATACTAGTGAAACAGCTGCTCACAAGGTAGGAGATAAAACTGCTAAAAAAGTATTTTTTAGAAGACGTAAAGGATGCCCTCTTTCTGTGCCTAATGCACCTGTTATTGATTATAAAAACCCTGAGCTTTTAATAAAATTTGTCTCTGAAGGCGGTAGAATGTTACCAAGCAGGATCACAAATGTTTGTGCAAAGAAACAAAGAAAGCTAAATAATGCTATTAAAATTGCAAGAATTTTAGCGTTATTACCTTTTGTATTTCAAGCTAAATAAAGGCATAGTACATGGAAATTATATTAATAAAACCCGTAAGAAAATTAGGTAAAATTGGCGACATACTCAAAGTAGCAGACGGGTTTGGTCGTAATTATCTTTTACCGCAAAAATTAGCTATTAGAGCTACTGAGCCTAATAAAGAGCTAATAGTTAAACAAAAACACGAATTTGAAGCAAAAGATAAGCAAATAAGAGAAGAAGTAGAAAAAATTAATGCTCTTATTAAAGATCAACAATTAGTTTTTATCCGTCAAACATCAAATGACGGTAAACTTTTCGGTTCGGTTACTAATAAAGAAGTAGCCGATAAATTATCTGAAAATATATCTTATAATATTTCTCATTCAAATATTATTCTTGATAAACAAATTAAATCTACCGGAATTTATACAGTTGAAATAAGACTCCATGCAGAGCTTAATGCTATAGTTACGGTTATTGTTGCAAGATCAGAATCAGAAGCACAAGATTATTTACGCGAACAAAAGACTGAAACTTCAGAAGATTTAGCTGAGTCAGCATAAATTTTTTTTATCATCTAATTGTGTAGTTTTTTGTTACCATTGCAAAAGTAGAGCATTGTTGTATGGATTGAGAAATTTGCTCGATGTCATTCCCGCGTAGGCGGGCATCCAGCATAAAGCGAGATAAATCGAGCTTTTAATTTCAAGAATTTGCTGTATTTATACTTTTTTTCTGGATTCCTGCTTTCGCAGGAATGACATAAGAGCCATGCAACAACGTCCCGCCTACGCGGAAATGACATACTACTAAGTTTGACCACAATATCCAAACACTTTACAATACTAACATTTTTCAACCATGCTATATGAAAAATTTGAGTATAATATCAATAATCTAATAGGTAATTTTGGCTTATCTAAAATATCGATTGCAGTATCTGGTGGGAGCGATTCGGTAGCACTTCTTTATCTTGCTAATATTTGGGCAGAGAAAAATAATATAGAATTATTTGTTATATCGGTTGATCATAACTTACGGGAACAGTCGAAGCAAGAGACCCATTATATCCAAAATATCAGTAATAGTCTAAATCGCAAGCATTATAGTTTATCTTTTTACCATCAAAATAATTTTTCCAATTTACAAGAAAGAGCAAGAGAAGGACGCTATGATTTGATGACAAATCTATGTCTAGAACTCGATATATTAGTACTTTTAACTGCTCACCATGAAGATGATTACGTAGAAAATTTTTGTTTAAGATTAGAGCGTAATAGCGGTATATTTGGACTTAGTAGCAGTAATATCAATTGGTATAATAATATACAAATAATTAGACCGCTATATAATATTCCAAAAAGTAAATTAGTAGAATATTTAGTCAGGCATAATATAAAATGGTTTGAAGATGAGTCAAATTCATCTGATAAATATAGACGAAATGTTATTAGGCAAAAATTAGCTAAAGGTGCAGATTATATTAGACATTTTTCCAAACCAGTTTATAGAGAGGAATTTAAAGGAGACACGGAACGCAGCACCGCAGCGTACACTTTAGTACGTGAGGATGCGAGTACCGGAACGGCGTCTAAATTATCTCTAGAAGCGAAGTGTGGAAAGATGTCTAAAGCCGCAATAATCTCACAACAACTTAAAACCAACAAACTTATAGAAAACGAGTTTAAGCCTGAATTAATATCGGCGATAGCTGAAGCGGTCAAGATTTTTGAATATGGCTTTGCTTTTCTTGATTTAGTTAAATTTGATAAGTTTTCAAATGAGGTGAAAGTACAAATAATTAATTTTTTACTGATAATAATTAGTGGACAATCTAGAGTAGCTCGTTTTTATTCGGTAGAACCTATTTTGAAATTAATTACTCAAGACGTAAACTTTAAGAATACACTTCATGGCTGTATAATTAAGCGCATACAAAACGAGTTACTTATATACAGGGAATTCGGCAAAAAATTGCCTGAGAGTAAAATATTACTAGATAAATCCGTTATTTGGGATAATAGATTTTGTATCACAAAAAATCAAGAAACTCCAAATTGTTTTGTAACTCATCTATCGTTAAAAGATTATAAAATAATAAAGAAACAATTAGATTTAGAACCTTTGAAAAATCTATCCTGCAAAAACCACAATGCAGTTTTATTGACCTTACCTATCATTAAAATACTTGAAAAAGTTATAGCAATACCACATATATCATATTATGATAACGACATGTGGAACTTTGAAGTATCTTTTTCTCCAAATTTTGTATCTCGTTTCACCCATTTTTGCTAACACCGGTATTTAAGAGGTTATCTGTAAATAAATTTTAACGATAAAATTTATTTACAGACCTCTCTTATACCAATAAAAATTTTTATTAGGTTTTATATCGATGAATAATCAAGGTAGAAGTATTTTAGCTTGGGCAGCACTTTTTATTTTTGTAATATTACTTTTTAATGTGTTCCAATCTGACAGTTTACTTGGTGGAAGAAATAATATAACTTTCTCGGATTTTTTAACACGAGTTGATGAAAAGACCGTTAATTCGGTAAAAATTCAGGGTAGAGTAATTGAAGGCACTTCAAATGACGGCTCTACTTTTAATACTTATGCTCCTGATTATCCTGATTTAGTAAATCGTCTTACTAGCAATGACGTTAATATTGAAGTAGTGCCTCTTGAAACAAGAATGAATACCTTTTTAGGCTTTTTAATTTCTTGGTTTCCTATGCTTTTATTGATAGGTGTTTGGGTTTTTTTCATGCGTCAAATGCATGGAGGTGGGAAAGCCATGGGGTTTGGAAAATCTAAAGCTAGGTTGCTATCAGATAAAGGACCAAAAATTACCTTTAAAGATGTAGCAGGTATCGATGAAGCAAAAGAAGAATTAACTGAAATAGTGGATTTTTTAAGGGATCCAAGCAAGTTCCAAAAGCTTGGTGGTAAAATACCGAAAGGCTGCTTACTTATAGGTCCTCCCGGAACCGGTAAGACACTTCTTGCTAAAGCAATTGCAGGTGAGGCTAATGTTCCGTTTTTTAGCATATCCGGCTCTGATTTTGTTGAAATGTTTGTAGGTGTCGGTGCAAGCCGTGTGCGTGACATGTTTGAACAGGGTAAACGTAATGCTCCTTGTATTATCTTTATCGATGAAATTGATGCGGTAGGTCGTCATAGAGGTATCGGTATGGGTGGCGGCAATGATGAACGTGAGCAAACCTTAAACCAAATGTTAGTCGAAATGGATGGATTTGAAGCAAACGAGGGAGTTGTGATCATTGCAGCTACAAACCGTCCTGACGTTCTTGATCGTGCATTACTGCGTCCCGGTAGGTTTGATCGTCAAATTGCCGTTGCAAACCCTGATATAAACGGTCGTGAGCAAATTCTAAAAGTACATTTAAAGAAAATTAAATATAATAGTACGGTACTAGCACGAATTATTGCTCGCGGTACCCCGGGCTTTTCCGGTGCTGAACTTGCTAACTTAGTTAATGAAGCTGCTCTTATTGCTGCAAGGCTTGGTAAGAAAGAAGTAGATATGCACGACATGGAAGAGGCAAAAGATAAGGTGCTGATGGGAGTTGCACGTCGCTCCATTGCAATGTCGGAGAAAGAAAAAAGGTTGACTGCATATCATGAAGGCGGACATGCATTAGTAGGACTTTATTGTCCTGCAGCATCGCCTATTCATAAGGCTACGATTATACCGCGTGGTAATGCTCTTGGGATGGTGCAAAGACTTCCTGAAACTGATGAATATTCTCAGAATCGTGAACAGATGGAATCATCTATAGCAGTTTATATGGCAGGAAGAGTAGCGGAGGAAATTATTTTCGGTAGAAATAAAGTTACCTCAGGAGCTTCGTCGGATATAAAAGGTGCAACTAATATTGCCAGAGCGATGGTTACAAAAGCAGGTTTAAGTGATTTAATAGGACCGATATTTCACGGTTCAAGTGGTGACGATATGTATGGTAGACAACCTAATAATGAAACCTCGGAAGCTACTGCAGAGTTAATTGATGCTGAAGTTAAAAGAATTATTACGCAAGGATATGAATTTGCAAAAGATATTTTAACAAAACATATAGATCAACTTCATACCTTAGCAAATGCTTTAATTGAATATGAGACATTGTCCGGTCAGCAAATTAAAAATTTACTTAGTGGTAGAGCTTTAGATTCAGAAGAGGAGAATAAATTTCCTTTTAATGATTCATCTACTATAAAAATAGATAAAGAAAAATCACCTGAGAAAACAAAAACAACTAAAGCTAAAAAAGAAAATTACGCTTCCTAAGTTTAGTAGTATAATTTATGTATAAATTTATAGATTTATTTTGTGGTATCGGTGGTTTTAGAAAAGCCTTGGAAATAAAGGGTCTTGAATGTGTTTTTTCATAGACAAAGACGTACAAGAAGCATATAAAAGAAATTTCGGTGATAAGCCATACGGTGATATTACGGAAATATCAGAAACCAAAATCCCTAAACATGATATTTTATGTGCCGGTTTTCCTTGCCAATCTTTTAGTATTTCAGGTAAGAGGCTTGGTATAGGAGATGTAGACTTTTGTATGAAATAATCAGAATAGTACAATATCACAAACCCTATATATTATTGCTTGAGAATGTTAAAAATATTCTGAATATTAATAATGGCAGCGTAATTGAAACTAAAAAATTAGATGAGATTATAAAATATATATGACTCAATAAAAGAGCAGTTTAATGGATAATGGAATATACTCGATCAACTTCAAAAATTGGCTAAGTCGTTCTACAAGTACTGCGGTACTCACGTATTAAGTATATGCTGCGTTCCTCGTCTTGTGAACTCCTGGCTCTTTTTGCAGTTGATCTTCGTATATGGATTGCTAACTATAAATATCGTCATTGTGAGTAGGCGTTGTTGCGTGGACCAGTAAATGCTTTTGATGTCATTCCCGCAGAAGCGGGAATCCAGTAAAACCTACAAAAAATTTGTTTTTTTAGGTTTATTTTGTTAGTACTAAGACTATTTTTTCTGGATTCCTGCTGCTGCGGGAATAACATCGGTATCCACGCTGGCAATACCTTGTGAGTAACTGTAAGTAGCATGGCAACCTAGAGATATTAATGTCATCCACGTAACAGGTATGAAAGATTGTGAATTAGCTAATTATTTTGTATAGTTCTAAAAACAAATTTTAAGAGAGTGCTTAAAATGGCAGAGTTAAGGTTACCGCCAAATTCAGTAGTAAAAAAAGGTAGAGAGCATAAAGAACAAGAGGAAATGCTTAAACCTAGAAAGATAAAAATTTATAGGTATGACCCTGATCTTGATAAGAATCCTACTATCGATAGTTTTGAGATAGATTTAAGCAAAACCGGACCGATGGTTTTAGATGCTTTAATTAAAATCAAAAACGACATCGATTCTACTTTAACTTTTAGGCGTTCTTGTCGGGAAGGAATTTGCGGTAGTTGTGCAATGAATATTGACGGTACAAATACTTTAGCATGCATAAAACCAATAGAAGATATATCAGGCGATATCAAAATCTATCCGCTTCCTCATATGAAAGTAGTGAAAGATTTAGTACCTGATATGTCGCATTTTTATGCACAATACGAATCTATAGAACCTTGGCTCAAAACCGATAGCCCTACCCCTTCAAACTCTGAAAGGTTACAGTCGATTAAAGACCGAGAAAAGCTTGACGGTTTATATGAGTGTATATTATGTGCTTGCTGTTCTACTTCTTGTCCTAGCTATTGGTGGAACGGTGATAAATATTTGGGTCCTGCGATTTTACTACAAGCATATAGATGGATTGCCGATTCAAGGGATGATAATACCGGTGAACGTCTTGAAGCTTTAGAAGACCCATTTAAGCTTTACCGTTGTCATACGATTATGAACTGTACTAAGACCTGCCCGAAAGGCTTAAATCCTGCTAAAGCTATCGGTAAAATAAAAAGTTTAATTGCAGAACGTCACGGTTTGTGATTCTTAATTAATTATTTTTAAAAATGATAAAATAATGAAAAAAGCAATTATTTTCTGTTGATTGTAATAATACCATGATACAAGGTGATATGAATTATTGTGTCGCTGCAGAATATAAGAAAGTTGATAAGAAACTAAATCAAATATACCAAGAAATATTAAAACATATTTCAGACAAACGAGAACAAGTGAATTTACTTAAAAAATCCCCAAATTTATGGATTAAGTACCGAGATGCTGATTGTGAATTTCGAAGTTTTGGGGTTTATGGCGGTTCCGTATATCCAATGATACTGCTTATGTGTCTTACATCTTACAGGAAAAACCGAAGAGCGTATAAAAAAGAATTTGAAGCCATGCTGAAATGTGAAGAAGGGAACTTAAGTTGTCCATTTATAATCAAGACTCAGAACCTAGGTTTTTTTGTGGACATTTCTAGTTGATTTGCTATTTTGAGGTATTTTGTAACAAAAATTAATAAGATTTTTGCGGAATAGTTAGTCATATTTCAAAAAAATCTTATAATTTGCAGCAACAAATAGCCAAAATTAAATCTTTTTAGAAATGTCCACAAAAAAACCTAAATTAATTCATAATTTGTAATACTTTAAATAATTCTCCCATTTGTTTCGGTGATATTAGTCTTTCTACCTGTCTTTCTATTATTTGTGCCTGCTCAGACATCTTTCCAAACTCTACTTCTAGAGGTAATTTATACGTCGATCCGATACTCGCATCCTCACGTACTAAAGTGTACGCTGCGGTGCTGTGTTTCGTGTCTCCTTTAAATTCCTCTCTATAAGCGAATTTGGCATGATGTCTATCATTAAGCTTGTCTTGCAATGTTTGTTTACGTAATAAGATTCCATTTTCTATTAAAAAATCTCGTTGCGATATTGTATCTATTACGTTTATTTTGCTGTTTTTAGCTACCGTCTTTAATGCATAAAAATCCACATGTGCCGATAAATCAGCTTCTCCAAGATTGTCAAGGATGGGGCAATATTTATGGTTTTTAACCGCTTGTAATGTTTGATTATATTGATATCTAGTTCTACCATTCGGAGCTATATCATAGCCGTAATCTATTATTAAGCCACTGCCGCTTAGTCTTTTTAGATGCTGCGCTATAAATTTTATAATTTCTATCGATTTATAAGATTCTTCAAGTACTGCCCCGTCTTTTGCTTCAATATGAGTACACAGCAGATATTCTTGTAGTTGCTTATTAACGCTTATTTTATCGTATTTAATTCTTTCATCTACCGGCTGCACTACAAATATTCTTTCATACCATAATTCCTTGACTTTAATATATTGCTTTATCGGTATAGCATCAAAGAATTCGTTAGCTATTATTATAGTAGGTTTTTTTGGTATATCTTCTACAAATGATTGATGACTAATCGGTAAATTAATATCTTGTAAATTGGCCTTTTGATAAGCAATAAAATTTTTATTAATTTCTATTAGTTCAATTGATAAGGCTTTATAAAATTCCGGTACTAATTTTGCAGTACGTAGTAAATCACGCATTAATAGACCTCGACCAGGACCAAGCTCTACTAAACTAAGACTTTTTGGGCAGCCAATTCTTTGCCACTCTCTGATACACCATAAGCCGATAATTTCACCGAATAGCTGTGAAATTTCAGGAGCCGTAACAAAGTCACCTTCATTAGCTAATGATTTTACTTGCTTATAATAGGAAGTAGGATTTAAGTTTAATACCTCCTGCATGAGGACATCGCAAGTAATATAACCGTTTTGATCAATTAATTGTCTTATTTTGGATTCGATTGACATATTAAATAACCTCCTAAAAGTAACATAGGTACAGATAAAATCTGTCCCATAGTTAAGCTATCTAAAATAAACCCGATTTGTATGTCGGGTTCTCTAAATATTTCAATAGTGATTCGGAAAAGACCGTAAAATGTGAAAAATATTCCTGAGTTTAAACCGCACTTTTTAAGAGTTTTGTGCTTAAATGTTGTATATGCTAAGATACTAAATAATACTAAACCTTCAAAAAAAGCTTCATATAATTGACTAGGATGTCTTGGCATCAAATCGCTATTCGGAAAAATCATACCAAAAGAAGAATTTGTAATACGTCCGTATAGTTCGCCGTTAATAAAATTAGCGATTCTACCTAAAAATAATCCGATAGGTACTACAGGGGCTATTATATCCGTGAGACTTAAAAAATTAATTTTATATTTTCGGCAAAACAAATAAGCAGTAATAATCCCCCCTAAAGCTCCGCCATGGAAAGACATCCCGCCTTCATAAGTTTTTAAGATATCTATTGGATTTGAAAAATATCTAGAAGGGTTATATAATAAAACAAACCCTAGTCTGCCTCCGACTATTATGCCTATAACGGCATAAGTAATGAAATCTTCTAGATTTTTTTTGGTAATTTGAGGCTTAAATTTTTCTATAATTTTATTTGCATAGAACCAGCCTAGCAAAATTCCTATTACATATGAAAGAGAATACCAAGAGATAGCAAGTGGACCTATAGAGAAAATAATTGGATTGATATTAGGAAATGTCATAGATAAATAAGTTATTTAATTCATTTAACGTCTGAGTTACGGAAAATTACGTAAGTAATTGACTAGGCAATTCAGTTTTTTATTATTTTTATGGGTTGCCGCAGCTGCTTCGTGGCTTTGCAATGACAGTATCTATATTTGCTTAGCAATACCAAATTCTTTTGAGTTAAAATTATTGATAAAAATAAAATTCTTAATAATAATAAAAAAGATTTATATTTACAATAATAATGATAGGTAAAATATGCAATATTTAATGGATCTATATCATACCTCAAGTACTGAGTTAGTATTATTGTTTGTTATGTTAGTATCTCTCATACCGGTGATATTTCTAATTAAAAGATTAATTTTTATTCCGGTAAAAAATTATTTAACTAGACATCATTACGATGATTATGAAAGGATAAAAAAATATCCTATATTTCGTTATTTATTACATACTTTATTAGCACTTTACTTTGTATGTTGGGGAAAGATTTTTCATCCTACTTCTTTTAAAGCACATGTATTACTGGGAATCAAAGATACTATAGTAATCTTATATACTGGTATACCTGTGACGATGTTATTATTAACGCTTATAGATGCTTTTGCAGATCTGTATCACAATAGAATCAAAGCCGTTACAAAAAATGCACCACTTAGCTTATATTTTCAAATATTAAAAATTATTGTCATAGTTATTGCAGCAATGGTAACTATTTCATATATATTAAATATTTCGCTTAGTACATTCTTAACAAGCTTAGGTGCAGCCACAGCTCTTTTAACATTTGTTTTCAAAGATACCGTTTTAGGATTACTTGCAAGCTTGCAACTAACTACTCAAGAAATTATTAATATTGGAGACTGGGTACGTATAGGCGCAATTGAAGGAACAGTTGAAAAAATTACTATTTCCGTAGTAACAATTAGGAATTTTGACCATTCTATTTCCACAGTTCCTACTTACAGCATTTTAAATTCTAACG
Organism: Rickettsia africae ESF-5; assembly: GCF_000023005.1. Taxonomy (NCBI): domain Bacteria; kingdom Pseudomonadati; phylum Pseudomonadota; class Alphaproteobacteria; order Rickettsiales; family Rickettsiaceae; genus Rickettsia; species Rickettsia africae. The sequence goes on from NC_012633.1 coordinate 66,787, forward strand.
TAACTAATTATAGAGGAATTAGTGAATCAGGAGCAAGAAGGGTAAAGAGAGTATTTAATATTAATATGGCAACTATTAACTTCTGTGATGCTACTATTTTAAAAGCACTAAAAAAATCTCCTTATATATCAAAGGATGTAATAGATAAAATCACTCTTGATAAAGAAGAGAAAGATTTAACCAACATTAAACTATTCAAATTATATATTCAGGAATATCTAAAAAATAATCCAGCAGTTTATACCGAAGGGTTTACTTTTCTAGTAAGACAGCTTGAACCTACGATTAATGGGTTGCCTATAGAAATATATATCTTTGTTAAAGAAGTAAATTTAGTAGGTTATGAAAATATACAGGACAATATTTCTGAACATTTCATTTCTATACTTCCTGAATTTAAATTAAAAATATTTCAGAATGTAGGAGTGGTATAATATATCCGAAGTAAAATGAAAAGTAGTAAAAATAAATTAAATTTGTATTCAAGATGGAAGTTGTCTTTCAGCTTGGATATTTACTACTTTTGAAAGCAAAGAAGTATATTATACTACTTGATTATTTACTCTAAATGCTTTAAAACTTAAAGCTTTAAAAATATTAAAATTTAAGACCTAGGAATGAATAATAATATAATTAATTTAATAGCCGCTATTATACTGTCTTTAAGTATAATTTTCGGTTGGCAGTATTTTGTTGTAAAACCTGAACAAAAAAAACAGCAACAGCAAATAGCAGTGCAGAAAGCAGAAAATTTAAAGAAACAACAGTTAAAAGCTGTAGTCGAACCTGCAACTGGTATTGTTGTGCAAGAAGAAAGTCAAGTACAGCGTATTAAAATAGAATCTGAATCACTTACCGGTTCTATTTCATTAAAAGGACTTAGATTTGATGATTTAATATTAAAGAAATATAAACAAGATTTATCTAAAAATAGTCCTGAAGTGAGGTTATTTTCACCGGCTAATACAGAAAATGCATATTTTGCTGAAGTTGGTTTAGTTAGTAATTTATCTAGTGTAAAACTCCCTAACAACGATACTATATGGAATAGTGATAGTGAAATATTAAGCCCTGAAAAACCTGTGCATTTATTTTGGGTTAATGAAGACGGAGTTAAATTTTTAGTTACTATTACTGTCGATGAAAACTATTTATTTACTATAGAGCAAACCATCGTTAATAATAGTGATAAAGAACTTCCTGTGCAATCTTACGGTTTAATAAATCGTAAATATATTGCCGTAGAGAAAGCGGTGAATATATTACATCAAGGGCCTATCGGGTGTATAGACGAGAATCTTAAAGAATATTCTTATGATGATATTAAAGATAAGAAAAGTGAAAAATTTGTAGCAAGTAAGGTTGATTGGATAGGGATTACCGATAAATATTGGTTATCTTCCTTGATTCCGGATAAATCAAGTAATTACAGCTCGAATTTTAATTATGCTCTTAAGCAAGGGACTGAAAGATATCAGGTAGATTTTATTTCACCGGTACAAATAATAAAGCCTGGCGAAGATTTTTCAATTAAAAGCAGAATTTTTGCTGGAGCAAAAAAAGTAGACTTGCTTGATAAATATGAAAAGCAATATGATATTAAATTATTTGATAGAGCTATTGATTTCGGCTGGTTCTATATAATTACCAAACCGGTTTTCTACGCCATGAATTTTTTCTATGGCTATGTCGGTAATTTCGGTGTTAGTATATTAATTGTTACGGTTATAATTAAGCTATTAATGTTTACTTTAGCCAATAAGTCTTATCGTTCGATGAAAAAAATGAAAAATTTACAGCCGGAAATCGATAGGATAAAAAATTTATACAGTGATGATAAAGCACGTTTAAATCAAGAAATTATGGCTTTATATAAAAAAGAAAAAGTAAATCCGGTAGCTGGTTGTTTACCTATACTTGTTCAAATTCCGGTATTTTTCTCCATTTATAAAGTATTGTATGTAACTATTGAAATGCGGCAAGCACCGTTTTACGGTTGGATTAAAGACTTATCTGCATCTGACCCTACTACTATTTTTAATTTATTCGGCTTATTACCGTTTTCGCCGCCGTTATTTTTAATGATTGGAGCATGGCCTATTTTAATGGCTATTACTATGTTCTTACAGCAAAAAATGAGTCCTGAACCTGCGGATCCGATGCAAGCTCAAGTAATGAAATTTATGCCGCTAATTTTTTTATTTATGTTTAGTAGTTTTCCTGTGGGACTTTTAATATATTGGTCTTGGAATAATATTCTATCCATCATTCAACAATATTATATTAATAAATTTAATTAATGAGAATAGATAAAAATTTACCTAATTATTTAACTATTGCTCGAATAATGGTAATTCCAGTTATTATACTGGTATTTTATATAAATAATTCACTTGCACGTACACTTGGGGCATTATTATTTGTTTTAGCTAGTATTACGGATTTTTTTGACGGTTATATTGCAAGAAAATATAATTTAGTGACAAGTTTCGGCAAGATGTTTGACCCTATAGCAGATAAGCTACTTGTAGGTTGCGTTATTATCATGCTACTAAAAAAAGATAATGTAGATGAGATACCTTGCTTATTAATTTTAGCACGAGAATTTTTAGTTAGCGGTCTTCGGGAATTTTTAACTCTAGTAAAGGTTAGTGTGCCTGTATCGAGACTTGCTAAGGTCAAAACGTTTTTACAAATGTTTGCTTTATCGATATTGATACTAGGCTCGAAAGGTTCAGGAATTATTTATTTAGATATAGTAGGGGAAATAATTTTATGGATTGCCGCTTTTTTAACAATCATTACAGGTTATTCTTATTTTAAAGCCTGTAAGAAATATTTTTAAATAGGAGAATTTTATGATACATGTAAAATATATAATTTTAGGGTTTATTATGGTGTCTAGTTTAAATCTTTACGCTGCTAACAATGTATAATTGCCAATAAGAAAGTTGTGAAGGTAGAAGTAAGTAATGAACATTTAAAAACATTAAATGAAGCTTCTACTCTTTTAATTAGTTGTGTAGATTTTAGATTAATAGACGAAACAGATAAATTAATGAAGCAATTAGGATGAGAAGATAATTTTGATAAAGTATCACTGCCCGGTGCATCGCTTGCTCTCATTAACGACAAATATACTTATTGGGGAAAAATAATAGAAGATACTATTGAGATTTTGCAAGAATTACATAACATAAAACAAATTGTTTTTCTTGATCATAGAGAATGTGGAGCTTATAAAATACTTATAGGTCAGGAACAGCTAAATACCAAGGAAAAAGAAACGGCAGCACATGCAGCAATTTTAAACAAGGCCCGTGATATAATAAAAGAAAAATTCCCCCAATTAAAAGTTTATACTTTTTTAATGGGTCTTGATGGTGTAGTAGAGCAGATTTATGAAATACCTAGCTAAAAGCGGAGTTGTTGTATGGATAGGTTTATCCGTCATTGCGAGGACATTGCGTAGCAATTGACGAAGCAATCTCAGGAGTTTGTTATTATTTCATGAGATTGCCGCCACAGCCTACGGCTGCTCGCAATGACGATTTTTGACCCGCACAATAACGGCTAAGAAAAGTAATTTATTTTGTATTTTTGCTCTTATTATCATTAGAATCAGCAGTATTATTCTTTTGGTCGTTTTCTACCGATAGCTTAGAGATAGATAGTTTTTGTTTATATTTTTGTTGCTCTGCTAAAAAATTTTGAGCCTCTTTGGAAAGCCTGTTATATAGTTCACGTTTCTTCTTATTAATCTTGACTATTGCTACTCTATATTTTTGTATTTCCTCCCGTACTTCCGGTTTTATAGTACCGGCGTAAGCAGAAAAATCATCTATAATTTTTTGTGTTGTAATATCGTTAGTTTTTGCTGCATCTTTTTTTGAGCCGTCAGAAGTTGTACTATTGGCAAAGCAGCTTGTACTAAGTAAAATAGCTATTCCAAATATTATTTTTTTTATCATATAAACCTTAAGCCTTATTCTTGATAAGTAGACCATTTTTAAGTCTAATAGTCAATAGACTTCTTTTGGAACTCTACTTCTAGGGGTAATTTATACGTCAAGCCGGTACTCGCATCCTCACGTACTTTTTTATACGCTGCGGTGCTGCGTTCCGTGTTTCCTCCAAATTCCTCCCTATAAGCGAGTTCGAAAAGAAGTCTATTATATAATAGAAATTATATGTATTTTCTATTTGTATGTTATTGTTTGGTGAGTATAAATATACTAATAGTTGGGAAAAATATACAATATTATAATAATAACGCTCAAGAGTTTTATAGCAGAACAATCAATGCAGATTTGTCTGATAACTATAAAGCATTTACTAGCTATTTACCTGAACAAGCTCATATTTTAGATGCAGGTTGCGGAGTTGGTCGTGATACACGATATTGTTTAAGTCAAAGATATCAAGTTACTGCTTTTGACGGTTCAACCGAAATGGTTAAATGAGCTACAAAAGCAACCGGAATAAGATGTACTGCACTCCACTTTTCAAGATATCGATTTTAAGGAGTCGTTTGATGGTGTTTGGGCTCAAGCAACTCTCCTTTATGTACCTTATAATGAAACAATCAATGTGTATAAAAAATTCATGCTGCATTAAAGCCGGAAGGCATTTTTTATGTTTCTTACGGATACGGTTCAGAGATTATACAACGTGATGATCGTGATTTTTACAATATGCATGAAGATACAATAAAACCTTATTTTAACAGGCTTTTTGAAATAGTTAAAATATGGACGGAAAAGAGTAAGAGATTCTCTCCAAGTAAAGAGGCATTATGGTTAAATTTTATTGTTAAAAAAAGTAAAACAATATGATTAGATTAGTTTACTTATTTCTTGCTTTAATAATCAGTTTTAAAATATAAAGGAATATAAAGGCTTAATATATAATCGTTATGAAAAAGATAAGCATGTGATTCATGTCTTAACTATTGATCCTAAGAATTTTGGGTTAAAACTAGTTAAAGCTCATAATCAGGTGATAAGGCAGAGAAACAGTAAACGTTATGGCATACCGCACTAATGCAGCTGCTGCTATTAATGTCGGATTCTTTGAAATCGCTGGTAGTGATGACGGCAGACCAAGTCTTATTTTAATGATAGACAGCAAGCTATTTAGCCTTAGAAAACAACTACAAAGTTTGTTAATTATAGATCAGGGCAATATTCAAATTACCAAGGCTAGTGCAAAAATTTTAGTAGCAATAGGCGATAAATCTGTTATTCCAAATCAAGTTCATTATTTTTCAAACCTAAAAGATACTACTTTCTATAATGATGTTTGGGCGTCTACCACATTAACGTCGTATACTAACAAAGAAATTTTGATTGATCAGAATAGGTCTAATTTTATTGTTACGGCAATAAGTAAGCATGGTGATAATCAAATCCCACAGAAAGGCTTTATATTGTCCTTTCCACAAGCAACAAGTTTGCCGGTAGTAAATATAAATGATTCTGTAAAGTTAATTTTGGAATTTATCGATAAAGACGGTAAGCTTATAAATTTAAGTAACACTGCTTCAATAGTAACCGGTATTCCCTTATTGGTTCAAAACGGTAAAAATGTTGTAGATAATCCAAAGCAAGATGATCCGGCTCATGCTCGTACTGCCTTAGGAGTGTGTAATGACGGCACTATAGTTATAGTTGTAGTCGAGCATATTTATAAGCAACATGTAAAAGACCTTAAGCTTGTGCAAGTAAGATCAATATTACGGCAAGAGAAAGAAATAAATGTTGATAAATTAATAATCCCTGAAGCTTTGAAAATTTTAGAAAAACACCTTGTTAATTATACTGTGATAGGATTAACTAAAACAGAACTTGCAGATTATATGTTAACTTGGATATGAATCGGCAATCAATTTATACGGTGGCGGTTCTTCTACATTATTCATGGGCGGAAAAATTATAAATAATGTAACAGGTGATGAAGATGAAGCTTTAGGCGAACATCGCGTGCGTCCCGTATCCGATTCAATAGTATTATACCAAATAATATAAAGTAAATTTTCGCGGGAATGACATACTCAAATTTTAGCTAGAATGATATTTGAGATTTAGAGAACTCTAAGATTTTATATTTTCCTGCTCCATTGCTTTTTTACGCATTTCTAAATATTCTTCTTTAGTCATTATTTTTTTGGGAGCTACATAATCTAAAAATACTTTTCCGTTTAGATGATCGATTTCATGCTGGATAACTCTTGCTAAAAATCCTTCTGCGATACCTTGAATTTGATTGCCATTTATATCATATGCGTGATAATGAATTTTCTTGAATCTTGCTACCGGTCCTGTAGCATTTTCAACAGAAAAGCATTCCTCGTAATCTTCATGTTTATCAATACCTATCGGTTTATATGAGGGGTTAATCCAAATAGTTTTAGGTATTGTATCCTTAAGGTCAGGATGCCATTTTTTTAACTCTGCATCTTCATGTACAGCAAATATTATTATACATTTTGATATGCCTATTTGCGGTGCAGCAAGTCCTGCACAATTTTCTTCTTGATCATATTTCTTTTCTAAAATAGATATATTACGTAAATCTTCTGAAGATAACGGAAAGTTTAAAGTTTGTGCCTTTATTCTAATAGTTTTATCCTCTGAACTATTTAAGGTTTGAATGTTCAAAGTTACATATTGCGGTAATGAAATATTGTTTTCATTTTTCATATTACTTTTACAACCTGTTATAAAAATTATAGCAGTTAATAATAGAGCTGTTTTTAATTTGGACATATATTTTATTATAATAATTTATAAATAGAAAATTATAGATAGAAACTAAAATCAAGTAAATAAATTGTCATATTTCTTTTACGCATCCTATAGTTAATAATTTTATTTAATTTCTTTTGAGAAAAATCAATAAGTTTGACTTTTCTAACATATTCTAGTATAATATTCATCTTCACAACAAATAGAAAAATTTAATTTATGAATACTCCCAAAAATGACAATTATCTCTCGGAACTAAGCAAGGTAATTTGGCCTATAGAAAGATATGAAAATAAGAAGTTTCTTCCTATGGCGTTTATGATGTTCTGTATTTTATTAAACTACTCAACGCTTCGTTCAATTAAAGACGGGTTTGTAGTAACGGATATAGGAGCAGAAGCAATAAGTTTCTTAAAAACATATATAGTACTACCTTCTGCTGTAATCGCTATGGTAATTTATGTTAAGCTCTGCGATATTTTAAAGCAAGAAAACGTGTTTTATGTTATTACTTCATTTTTCTTAGGGTATTTTGCATTATTTGCGTTTGTTCTTTACCCTTACCCTGATTTAGTTCATCCTGATCCTGAAACCATAGAATCTTGGAGTGTAGCTTATCCTAATTTCAAATGGTTTATAAGAATAGTTGGGAAATGGAGTTTTGCATCTTTTTATACTATGGCAGAGCTTTGGGGAACAATGATGCTTAGTTTATTATTTTGGCAATTTGCTAACCAAATTACTAAAACCGATGAAGCTAAACGTTTTTACTCAATGTTTGGTTTACTTGCTAATTTAGCATTGCCTGTAACATCCGTAATTATTGGATATTGCTTGCATGAAAAAACTCAAATAGTTGCAGAACATCTAAAATTTGTGCCTTTATTTGTTATAATGATAACAAGTAGCTTTTTGGTAATATTAACATATAGATGGATGAATAAAAACGTTCTAACCGATCCTAGACTTTATGATCCGGCATTAGTAAAAGAAAAGAAAGCTAAAGCTAAAATGTCATTAATAGACAGTTTTAAAATGATCTTTACTTCTAAGTATGTAGGTTATATTGCATTGTTACTTATTGCTTACGGTGTTTCAGTAAATTTAGTTGAAGGTGTTTGGAAATCCAAAGTAAAAGAATTATATCCGACGAAAGAGGCTTACACTATATATATGGGGAAGTTCCAATTTTATCAGGGTTGGGTTGCAATTGCTTTCATGCTTATAGGTAGTAATATTTTAAGAAAAGTATCATGGCTAACTGCAGCTATGATAACTCCATTAATGATGTTAATTACCGGTGCAGCGTTTTTTGTATTTATCTTTTTTGATAGTGTTATTGCTATGCATTTAACAGGTATTCTTGCTTCAGGTCCTTTAGCACTTGCTGTTATGATCGGTATGATTCAAAATGTTTTAAGTAAAGGTGTAAAATATTCTTTATTTGATGCCACTAAAAACATGGCGTATATTCCGCTTGATAAGGATTTACGAGTAAAAGGGCAAGCTGCTGTTGAAGTTATTGGAGGAAGATTTGGTAAATCAGGCGGTGCTATTATTCAATCTACATTCTTTATTTTATTTCCTGCATTTGGTTTTGTAGAGGCAACTCCTTATTTTGCTTCTATATTCTTTGTAATAGTAATATTATGGATATATGCCGTTAAAGGTTTAAATAAAGAGTATAAAGTTTTGGTAAATAAAACCGAAAATAGAATTTGTTAAAATTTATTTACTGCTAGACTCTTAAACTTGCTTTTTTTATACTCGGAGAGTTTATAATATGACAAATACAAGATCCAAAATTAAAATTCCAAGATCGCCATATGTAAAAAAATATAATAGTTGGCGAGTAAGGATTTTGTATTCTATTATTATAGGTTACGCAACTTTTTATTTTTGTCGTCAGAATTTTAATATAGCAACTCCTGCTATAAGAGAATATTTTGGGGTTACTAAAACGCAAATTGGCTGGATATTAACTGCTTCATCTATTATGTATGGAGTTAGTAAAGCGTGTAACGGGTTTATTAGCGATAAAGTTAATGCTCGGATATTTATGGTTTTGGGTCTTTTATTTGTCGGGATCATTACTATGCTAATAGGTTTTTCAGATTCTTTATGGCTTATAGGAATTTTATGGATAGCCAGTAACTGGTTTCAATCTATGGGCTGGCCTCCTGCAACAAAGATGCTTACTCACTGGTTCGCTTCAAAAGAACTTGGAACTAAATGGGCTATGGGTGCAACTTCTAATCAAATAGGTGGTGCCCTTGCTATGATAAGCTGCGGTTATTTAATCGATAAATTTGATTGGAGAGCTGCCTTTTTTGTTCCAGGTGTAGTTGCTTGTGTAGTATCGCTTTTTTTATATAATAGGCTTCGTAATTCTCCAAAAGAAGTAGATTTATCTACCGTAGAGGAATATAAAGAATATCCGCTTGAAGCTATAGGAGATTATGAGAAGCTATTAACTCCACAATTACTTAAAATGGTCTTTTGTAATAAGCTAATATGGTATGTTTGTTTAGCAAACATGTTTGTTTATATAATACGTTCCGGAGTAATTTATTGGGCTCCAACATTTTTAAAAGATTTACGTAATATAAGTCTTGCAAATGCAGGCTTACAAATCGGTTTATATGAAATGATAGGTATCCCAGGGGCATTAATAGCAGGTGTTTTATCTGATAAACTATTTCAAGGTCGTCGAGGTCCTGTTGCATCCATATGTATGGTATTGCTTAGCTTATTGTTAGTCTTGTTTTGGAAACTTCCTATTCACAGTGAATTATTAAGTATAGTAATTCTTTCTTTAATAGGCTTTTTTGTTTCAGGACCTCAGCTCCTTGTAGGTATAGCAGCTGCTGATTTTAGTACCCGTCAGGCTGTCGGTACGGCTAATGGATTATCAGGATTATTTGGTTATTTAGGAGCGGCTATTGCGGGAGTCGGCGTAGGATGGATTAGCGATAATTATGGTTGGAATGGGGTATTTATATTTTTCAGTATTTCTGCTCTTTTAGGAGGAGGATTATTTGCTTTAATATGGAATCGTTCAGCTAAAAAATATATTTAATAATTATAATAAATAGGTTACAAAATGACAATACAATATACTTTTTCAATGATTAAGCCTGATGCTATCAAAAGGAATAAAATAGGGCAAGTTAATACTTACTTAGAAAATGCCGGTTTAAAAATAGTGGCTCAGAAAATGAAATTTTTAACTAAATATGAAGCTGCATGTTTTTATGATGAGCATAGAGCAAGACCATTTTTTAATAGCTTAGTTGAATATATTACTTCAGGAGCGGTAGTACTTCAAGTGCTTAAGGGGGAGGATGCTATAACTTTAAACCGTACCGTTATGGGTGCAACTAATCCTGCTGAAGCTGAAGCAGGTACTATTAGAAAAGATTTAGGCGAATCAATTGAGGCTAATAGTATTCATGGTTCAGATAGTGAAAATAGTGCGAAAAGAGAAATCGAATTTTTCTTTAATAAATCTGAAATTATAGAATAATTAATGCTAAAATATGACGTAATAGTTATAGGCGGTGGACATGCAGGCGTAGAAGCAGCCGCTGCTTCTGCGCGTCTTGGAGTTCCTACTCTCTTAATTACGTTAAAACCGGAAAATTTAGGCGAAATGTCTTGCAATCCAGCAATCGGTGGCATTGCAAAAGGCACATTAGTTAAAGAAATCGATGCACTTGATGGGTTAATGGGTTATGTTATAGACCAAGCCGGTATACATTATAAAATGCTGAATGAGACTAGAGGACCAGCAGTTTGGGGACCTAGAGCTCAAGCTGATCGAAAGCTTTATAAAAAAGCAATGTATCAAATATTAACAAATTATCCTAATTTAGATATATTATATGGAAAAGTGGAAGATATAGAAATTAAATCTTCTAAAATTGAAGCGGTTATTTTAAATAACGGTAGCAAAATTCTTTGTCAAAAAATTATATTAACTACAGGTACTTTCCTATCAGGTCTTATTCATATTGGACAAAAAAAAATTCCTGCAGGTAGAGTAGATGAAGAGCCTTCGTATGGATTATCAAATACATTAAAACAAATAGGTTTTAAACTGGCTCGTTTAAAAACAGGTACACCGCCTCGCATTGATGGACGTACTATTGATTATAGTAAAACAATTTTACAACCCGGTGATAAAATTCCTCGTCCTTTTTCTGAATTAACAAATATTGTTAATGTTTCTCAGATAAATTGTTTTATCACAAAAACAACCTCAGAAACTCATGATATTATACGTGAGAATCTTGATAAATCCGCAATGTATTCAGGGCAAATAGAAGGAATAGGACCACGATATTGTCCTTCTATTGAAGATAAAATAGTCAGATTTAGTACAAAATCAGAACATCGTATATTTTTAGAACCTGAAGGGTTAGATGATTATACGATTTATCCAAACGGTATTTCTACTTCTTTGCCTGAAGATGTGCAACATAAATTAATCAAAACAATACCAGGATTAGAAAATGTAAAGGTTTTACGTCCAGGTTATGCTATAGAATATGATTATGTTGATCCACGTGAAATAAGTGTTACGTTAGAGACAAAAAAAATAGCTGGATTGTATTTGGCCGGGCAAATTAACGGTACTACAGGATATGAGGAAGCCGCAGGGCAAGGTATAATAGCCGGTATAAATGCTGCTTTAGCAGTAAAAGATCAAGCACCGTTTATGTTAACAAGAGCAAACAGTTATATTGGAGTAATGATTGACGATTTAACAACATTTGGTACTATAGAACCTTATCGTATGTTTACTTCTCGCTCAGAATATAGATTATCTTTAAGAGCAGATAACTCTGATTTACGTTTAACGGAATTAGGGATGAACATTGGAGTCGTATCAGAAAAACGTAAAAAAATATTCACAAAAAAATGTGAAGACATAGAAAAAATAAAATCATTATTAAATACCTTGTCTTTAACTACTAGTAAACTTGCTAAAATGGGTATACAGGTTGCACAGGATGGTACATATAAAACAGTATTAGACTTATTTAAAATACCTAATTTTAATGTTGAACAAGCTATTAAAATTTTTCCTATGCTTAAAGAAACACAAAATAAGAACATTTTGCAATTACTCTATATTGAAGCAAAATATGCTTCATATTTAACTAGACAACACGCAGATATTAATTTATTTCAAAGTGAAGAGGCGCAGTTCATACCTAAAAATATTGACTATTTTAAAATACCAAGTATATCATTAGAGATACAGGAAAAACTTTCTTCCCATAAACCTACTACTATTGGTGTAGCACGTCGAATTCCAGGGATTACACCTGCAGCAATTACGGCTATTATAATTTATTTAAAAACTAAATATAGTGATGGAAGTTCCACGTGAAATAATTGAAAAGTTAGAAATTTTTCAAAAGTTAGTTAAAAAATGGAATAAATCAATCAATCTTGTATCGGATAATACTATACATAATTTTTGGCAACGTCATATATTAGACTCATTACAATTAATACAATATATTGATAATAAAGAAATACATTTGGTTGATATAGGAAGCGGTTCCGGTTTGCCTGGTATAGTATTATCTATAGCGGGGGTAGCGCAAGTAAGTTTAATAGAAGCTGATTTGCGTAAATGTATATTTTTAGAAAAAGCATCAAAGATATCAAATAATAACATACAAATAATCAATCAAAGAATAGAAAAAGTAGAAATAGATTGTAGTATATTAACTTGTAGGGCTTTCTCTAACTTAAATACAATATTTAATTGCATAAAAAATATTTCAGTACGAGAAAAATTTTTGTTATTAAAAGGAAAAAATTATTTAACTGAAATAGTAGAAGCTAAAGAGAGATGGTTATTTGGTTATTTAATACATCAAAGTATTACTTGTGAAGAAGGGAAAATTCTAGAAGTTAGTAATTTAACAAAAATGATATGAAAGTAATTGCTATTGTTAATCAAAAAGGAGGGGTAGCTAAAACTACAACTACTGTGAATTTAGCTACAGCTTTTGCTGCTGTAAATAAAAAAATTTTAGTTATAGATCTTGATCCTCAAGGGAATAGTAGTACCGGTTTTGGAGTTAGTCAGCAACAACGCAAAAATACTATATACCAAGTATTAACAAATTTAATAGAATTGCAAGATGCAATAATTTCTACAGATATACCAAATTTAGAAATAATTACTTCAAACACTAATCTATCTGCGGCTGAATTAGACTTAACAAAATTAAAGGACCGAGAATATATTTTAATGAAGCTATTGGCAGAAATAAAAATATTATATGATTATATAATTATTGATTGCCCTCCTTCATTAAATTTATTAACGGTAAACGCTTTAGTTGCAAGCGATGAAGTACTGATTCCAATGCAATGTGATTTTTATTCTTTAGAAGGATTAAGTCATTTGTTAAAAACAATTGAAATTGTAGAGAAAAAATTAAATCCTAAGATAAAGATTGCAGGTATATTATTTACAATGTATGATAAGCGTAATCGTTTAACGGAACAAGTAGAAGATGATGTTAGAAAATGCTTAGGAGAATTAGTATTTAAAACCGTTATTCCAAGAAATATTAAACTATCTGAAGCTCCTTCATATGGAAAACCGGCTATTATATATGATTATAAATGTTCGGGAGCAGTTGCATATATAGAACTTACAAAAGAAATCTTAGAAAGATATGGCGAAAAATAAAGGACTAGGAAGAGGATTATCTTCATTACTTGGAGAAGAAGTTATTTCTATAGAATCAGAAATAGTACAAATAATAAATATTGATAAAATAAGACCAAACGAGAATCAGCCTAGAAAAAACTTTGAATATGATAAAATAAAAGAATTAGCAGATTCTATATTGAATAATGGTTTATTACAGCCTATTATTGTTGATAATAATTTCCAAATTATAGCAGGAGAGCGACGCTGGCGTGCATGTAAATTAGCAAAAGTTTTAGAGATACCGGTAATTATAAAAAATTTAGATCCTAGAGAGAGTATGGAAATAGCATTAATTGAGAACATACAAAGAACTGATTTAACAGTGATGGAAGAAGCTCGTGGCTTTAAATATTTAATAGAAAATTTTAATTATACGGCAGAAAAATTAGCTGAAAGGCTTGGTAAAAGTCGTAGTCATATAGCTAATTTATTAAGGCTTAATAATTTGCCGCAGTCTATTCAAGATAAAGTAAATGAAAATATACTAAGTATGGGTCAAGCTCGGTGTTTAATAAATCATGAACATGCAGAAGTAATAGCCGATTATATTATAAATAATGATTTAAATGTACGTCAAACAGAAGAACTAGTAAGGCAATGGTATAAAAATGAGTATACAAAATCCCCAAACAATAATAACAAAATAGGAAAGCGTTTTTTAAAGGACAACGCTACGGATAATGATCTAGAATTATTAGTAAAAGCTTTATCAGAAAAATTTGGTATAAAAATAACAATAGAAAATTATCCATTAGGTGGAAAATTAATATTTCATTATAAAGATTTGGAAGAATTAGACTTGATATTGTTAAAATTAAATTAAAATGCATATGGAAAAATTATCAATAAGCTTGAACGAAAAATTATAAGTATAAAAGTATACACAATCCTCAAGCTGCTAAAATTAAAGTATATATACAGCATTTTATTTCTTAAAATAAATATCTAAACGAGAAACACAATGATAGAAATTACAATGTCTAATTTTGAATTATATGATCATAGAGCAATAAATTCATACAATACAGTAGTAAATATATATATCGGTGTAAAATAATAATATAAGGAAATAAGTAATTTATGTCATATCAATATGTTTATGAAATGGTTGGTTTAAGCAAAATTATAAATGGTAAACGAATTTTAAAAGAAACAAATTTATCATTTTTACCAAAAGCTAAAATCGGTATAATAGGTCCAAATGGAGCAGGCAAATCGACTTTATTAAAAATAATGGCAGGTATTGATAAAGAGTTTGAAGGTAAAGCAACAGCTAAAATTGGTATAAAAGTAGGATATTTACCTCAAGAACCGTATCTTGATGCTAGTAAAAATGTTTTTGATAATATCATAGAAGGTCTTCATGAAAAGAAAAAACTTATTGATGAATTTAATTATATAAGTAACAAATTTGCTGCTGAAATCGCTGATGAAGAAATGCAAAAGCTTTTTGATAAACAAGCAGAATTGCAAGAAAAAATAGACAATTGTGATGGATGGAATCTAGAACGTGAAATAGAGATCGCAATGCTTGCTTTACGTTGCCCACCAAAAGAAGCAGATATTACAAAAATTTCCGGTGGAGAAAAAAGAAGAGTGGCTTTATGTAAATTGCTTTTAGAGAAACCTGATATGTTGTTACTTGATGAACCTACAAATCATTTGGATGCAGAATCAGTTTCTTGGCTTGAGGATTATTTAAAGCATTATGAAGGTACTGTAATAGTAATTACCCATGATCGTTATTTTTTAGATAATGTTACAGAATGGATATTAGAAATAGATCGTGGAAATTGTATACCGTGGGAATCAAATTATAGTTCTTGGCTTGAGCAGAAGCAAAAAAAATTAGCTTTAGAAAGTAAAGAAGACGATGATAGAAAAAAACAATTGAATCGTGAACTTGAATGGATTCGTCAAACTCCAAAAGCTAGACAATCAAAAAATAAAGCACGTATTACAGCATATCAAGAGTTATTAAATAAACAACAAGAACAAAAAACTGATCCTACTCAAATAATTATACCTAACGGACCTCGTTTAGGTGATTTTGTTATTGAAGCAGAACATATAACTAAAAAATTTAATAATAAAATATTATTATCAGATTTTAGTTTTAAAGTTCCACGTGGAGCTATTGTAGGAATTATTGGACCGAATGGAGCAGGTAAGTCTACTTTGTTTAATATTATTACAGGTAAAATAATGCCAGATAGTGGTTCTATTAAAATTGGTCAAACGGTCAAATTAGGTTATGTCGATCAATCACGGGATCATTTAGATGATAATAAGACTATATGGGAAGAAATTTCAGAAGGTCTAGATGAATTACAACTTGGTAATAGAATAATTAAAAGTAGAGCTTATTGTGCAGCTTTTAATTTTAGAGGCGGTGATCAACAAAAAAAAGTTGGACAACTTTCAGGTGGAGAACGTAACAGAGTACATTTGGCAAAATTACTAAAAGAAGGAGCAAATGTTATATTATTAGATGAGCCGTCTAATGATTTAGATATTGATACGTTAAGAGCACTTGAAGATGCTATTTTAGATTTTGCAGGTTGTGTATTAGTGATTAGTCATGATAGATGGTTTTTAGATAGAATAACTACTCATATTATATCATATGATAAAGAAAATAATGCTACATGGTTTGAAGGAAATTATCAAGATTATCATGAATATATGCTAAGTACTAACGGGGAAAGTATTTTAAATCCAAAATATAAACATAAGAAATTAATATAAATATGTCTTTAACACAAATATTATTAATTTTGTTTGTAGGAATATTGGTAACAAAACCGCATGATATTTTTATAATTATTAAAGAATTAAAAAAAATAAAAGCGTATTTAATTAATATTAAGTCATCTATTGTAAAAAATATAGATGAACCGTTAGAAACAGAGCAGGTAAATTTTTATTTAAAAAAAATTATTAACCTAGAAGGTTATTATCATGGTAGTTATGATTTAACGACAATAAAAGAAAAATATTATACACTAATAATTAATAATGACTTAATAGAAAATGAATCAGTACCTGATATAACAGAGAAACACTAATCCGTGCCTCGTTCAATTAATTAAATCTAAGAATTATGCAAAAAGTAGTAAAACTTAACAATATCAAAATAGGAAATGATTTACCGTTTGTTCTAATTACAGGGCCTTGTCAGATTGAAGGAAAAGATCATGCGTTGTTTATGGCAGAAAAACTTGTTAAATTAACTAGCAAGCTTGAGATTCCATTTATTTATAAATCTTCTTTTGATAAAGCTAATAGAACTTCCGTACATGGGATTAGAGGAGTTGGTATTGAGAAAGGTTTAGAAATTTTATCAAAAGTAAAATCTGAATTCGATTGCCCTATTGTTACTGATGTTCATTCAGAGAGTCAATGTACTGAAACAGCCGAAGTAGCAGATATTTTACAAATTCCGGCATTTTTATGTAGACAAACCGACTTGCTTCAAGCTGCAGCAAAAACAGGTAAAATAGTAAAAGTAAAAAAAGGACAGTTTCTAGCTCCGTGGGATATGAAAAATGTACAAACAAAACTAGAAGCTTTTGGAGTAAAGGATATATTATTTACAGAGCGAGGAGCATGTTTTGGCTATAATAACTTGGTATCTGATATGCGTAGTCTTGCAATAATGGCAGAGTTAAATGTACCTGTAGTTTTTGATGCCACACATTCCGTTCAGCAACCGGGCGGGCTAGGAGGCAGTACCGGCGGAGAAAGAAAATATGTAGAGTTACTTGCAAAGGCAGCAACTTCTGTAGGTATCGCCGGTATGTATATGGAAGTACATCAAGACCCCGATAACGCTCCAAGCGATGGTCCATGTATGATGAAGTTGGATAATCTAGAGTCTATTCTTATCAAACTAAAAAAATATGATAAAATTACAAAAGAAAAATAACTTCAAATTTTACCTTTCAAAATATATATAAATATCCCCTATTAATTCAATTTCAAAATAGAAGTAATAATTTTTTACAATATAAAAAAATAGAACTTTCTTATCGTTAGAATTTCACAAATTCGCCTTTAAATCTTTGTTGTAAATTTACTTATTTAGAATTTTTTTAAATAGTATTAATATTAATTTATTCAGCTTATAGATCAAAAATGTTTTTGTTTGTATAAATGCAAATAATTTATAGGTATAATTATTATATGGAATCAAATAAAAGCAGTTGGCAGTACACTGCTTGGTAGTCCTAAACAGAAAAATATAAATGATTTTTTGACGGAGTAAATAATAATATAAAATTAAAACCTTATCAAGTAACCGATAATGTAGAATCTAATAAAGAACAAAAAAAATATTATAAAGAAGCATTAGAATGGCTTGATAAACTTACGGGATCGCAAGCTGAGCATATTATTATATCTATAAATGAAATAAAAGCCAATGCTCATTATTATTTAGGTATGATTTATGAAAATAGTAAATCGGAATTAGATTGGTTTAGAGCAATAAGAGAATATATTAGTACTCTGGAAATTGAGAAAGATTTTAACTTTCTCTATAACCATGATACAATTCCGTACATTTTTAGCAATATTTGTAAAAAAATAGGTGGATTATTTTAAATTTAGGGAGATTCTATAAGGACGAAAATAAAAGCGAAATAGTAATTAAATTGCTTCTTGAAGCAATAAGATATTTCAAGGTAAGTTTAAGTATAGACCCGATAGAAGAGTGTAGTTTTATTTTTAGAGAAATTTTTAACATCCCTAAGAATAAAAAAGAAGTAGAGAAGTATCTATCTTTAAAAAAAGATCTTTATATATATTTAGAAGAATTTTTATTTAAATTAAATTTAATACCGCTAGCTGCTTTTGAATATTTAAAGGCT
This sequence comes from Rickettsia africae ESF-5, assembly GCF_000023005.1. Lineage (NCBI taxonomy): Bacteria > Pseudomonadati > Pseudomonadota > Alphaproteobacteria > Rickettsiales > Rickettsiaceae > Rickettsia > Rickettsia africae. The sequence goes on from NC_012633.1 coordinate 85,149, forward strand.
GCAAGTATAGCTAGCCCTCAGGAAGAACAAAAATTATTGTTAAAAGTTCATAAAGTTTATAGTACGGAGATGGAGGAAAATACTGTTTTTATACGCTCAATGCTTGACAAAGGTAAGATGGAAGATCTGAGTATAGTTACTAAAGAGGCTGACAGAACAAAATTTTTAAGTGATACACAGACTATAATAAATGATTTTGTTTCACTGCCGGAGCTGCAAGCCAAGGAGTGGCCAGAAGTACAACAAAATTAAAATGAGCAATTGACTAATAATCAACAAGAAGTAAACAAATGCCAATTAATACAGGACATAGGCATTGGGTAAATATGAGATAATGATACAAATAAGATAATATTTACTTATAATGATCCTTTGGGCAGATCATTAAATGATCGTCCTGACTTAGTAAAACTTATTACCGAGGTTTGCTCTGATGCAGAAATAATGGATTTAAAAACTCAACAACAAGAAGAAGGAAATACTGAGGACTACGGAGTTTTGTTATGCGATGATTTAATAAGACAATCTCAAGCTGAAACATTAAAACAAAGTTTAATAGCTCTCAACAAGTCCAAGAACAACATGTTTATATTAACATTAGATAGTAATACTTCAGATAACGAAGAAGATAAAGATAATAACGTTAATAGTAATGAAGTAGAGCGTCCTCCTTATGATAATAATGACGAAGTTGAGGTAGGTGGAGAACTATGCAACTTAATAATTAACATTAAAAGTTTGACGTTGCGATGTCATTGCTGCTGTTGCAGGAATGACATCGGCATTCTAATAACAATGTCCACTCGCAATACTTGCATTTACACCGAGAAAGAATTACCGCAGCCGCATTTTGCTTTAGCTTGCGGATTACTAACGTTGAAATATGAACTGCCTAGTTCTTCTATAAAATCAAGAGTGCAATCTAGCATAAATTTTTGAGAGATAGGATCAATAATAATTGTAGCATTATGTTTAGTAATGACATAATCATCTTGCTCTATATTATCTTTTGAGACTAGTTCGTAATTATACATAAGTCCTGAGCAACCGCCGCTATCAACCGAAATTCGCAGTACTAAATTCTTATCTTTTTCTAGCTTTACTAACTCGCAAACCCGTTCAAAAGCTCTATCCGTAATTGTTATCGTCACTTAAAATTACCTTGTAAAAGTCCCATAAATTATATAATATATCTTGATATTTTTCAAGTTGGCTTTGTTGTGTGGATACCCAATCGGCATTGCGAGCAGCCGTAGGCTGCGTGGTAATCTCATGAAATAATAACAAACTCCTGAGATTGCTTCGTCAATTGCTATGCAATTTCCTCGCAATGACGAAAAGTTAGAACCACAACAACGTCTTTCAAAATAAAGGATAACGATGCTTGCTTCATACGCTTCTGATCCTCTTAAAAGTAGGGGAAGATTATATAAGGAAATCCCGACCTCTTATAGAAACGAGTTTGAACGTGATCGTGATCGTATTATACATACTAATGCATTTAGGCGTTTGCAATATAAAACTCAAGTTTTTATTAATCACGAGGGAGATCATTACAGAAATAGGCTAACTCATTCTCTAGAGGTTTCGACTGTTGCACGTTCGGTCGCTAGTACTTTAAATTTATCAAATGATTTAGCTGAGACAATAGCACTTGCTCATGATCTTGGGCATACGCCTTTCGGTCATGCGGGAGAGCGAGCTTTAAATGAATGTATGAGAGAGTATAACGGCTTTTCTCATAATGCTCAATCTTTAAAGATACTAACATTACTTGAAAAAAGATATGCGGCTTATAATGGAGTAAATTTAACATGGGAAGTTTTAGAAGGAATAGTAAAACATAACGGTCCTATACTAGGCGAGATAAATGAATATATAGCAGAGTATAATAAGCAAAATGATTTAGAACTTAGTACCTATGCATCAGCAGAGGCTCAAATAGCAGCTCTTGCCGATGATATTAGCTATATTTCGCATGATTTGGAAGATAGTATCGGTGCTAAAATTATCGATTTTCATAGTCTTGCTGAACTTAAATATATTGATCAACATGTTGTTGAACTCAAGTCAAAATTTAAAAATATTAGTTCCTCATGTCTGATTTATGAGGTAGTACGTAAGCTAATACATGAGTTAATTACCGATTTATTATGGCAAACAAAAGAAAATTTAAATAAAGAAAAAATTACTAACATAGATGAGATACGTAACTTAAATTATCAGATAGTGGATTTTACGGAAAAAACTAATAAAAATATTAAGGAAACTAAGAAGTTTCTTCATGAGCGAGTTTATAAAAGTAATAAAATTACGGCCATCAGCCTTAAATGTACTAAAATCGTACAAGGGCTGTTTAAGGTTTATATGGATGATATTAATTTATTGCCGGTTAATTGGAAAATGCTAATAGACTCTAATGAAACATATAGTAAAGCTAGAGTTGTTGCTGATTATATAGCAGGGATGACTGACCGTTTTGCCATTCAGGAATATAATCAGCTCTGCTCGACTTCCTACATAACTTGCTTCTAAGGGTAATTTGTGCGTCGCTCCGGTACTCGCGCATCCTCACGTACTAAAGTGTACGCTACGGTGCTGCGTTCTGTGTCTCCTACAAATTCCTCCTTATTAGCAAGCGTTTGTAAGAATTCTATTCGCTGAATTTTAATAACATTTAATAATTATGAATATATTTAATCAATTGAAACAAGATATAATTGTGGCAAGCAGGCAATTATATAATAATCAAGAAATAGCAAATACTGCTACTATTGAAATACCGAAAGATAGTTTTAACGGTGATTTATCAAGTAATATTGCAATGATTATTGCAGCTAAAGAAAGTATTGCTCCTCGGGAAGTGGCTTTAAAATTTAAAGAAGTCCTTATAACATTACCTTATATTGCAAGTATAGAAATAGCAGGACCTGGCTTTATTAATTTTACTATAAAAGCTGATAGTTGGCAGGCATCAATAAAGGATATTTTACAGCATGAAGAAAAGTTTTTTGAAATTGATATAGATAAAAGCAAAAATATTAACATCGAGTATGTTTCGGCAAATCCCACCGGTCCAATGCATATAGGGCATGCTAGGGGTGCGATATATGGTGATGTGCTAGCAAGGATTTTGCAAAAGGTAAGTTATTCCGTTACAAAAGAATATTATGTTAATGATGCAGGCTCACAAATAAATGATTTAGTTAGTACGGTATTATTACGTTATAAAGAGGCTTTAGGTGAGCAAATTACTATCCCTGCCGGGTTATATCCGGGAGAGTATTTAATTCCGCTTGGGCAAATTTTAGCGAAAGAATACGGCAATAAATTATTAACGATGAACTATGCTGAAAGGTTCAAAATAATTAAAAGTTTTGCCGTAGAAAAAATGCTTGATTTAAATAGAAAAGATTTAGCAGATTTAGGGATTAAACATGATATATTTTTCTCTGAGCAATCATTGCATGATAAAGGTGAGATAGAGGAAACAGTTAAACTACTGGAGCGTATGGGGCTAATTTATGAAGGTACGTTACCTGCCCCTAAAGGTAAAATTCACGAAGAGTGGGATAATAGAGTTCAAAAATTATTTAAATCTACTAAGTACGGTGATAGTCAAGATCGTCCTATAGAAAAAGCTGATGGAAGTTGGTCTTATTTTGCTTCTGATCTTGCATATGCTAAGGATAAAATAGAGCGGGGAGCGAATCACTTAATTTATGTACTTGGTGCCGATCATAGTGGATATGTTAAAAGAATTGAGGCAATAGTTAAAGCTTTAGGTAAGGAGCAGGTTAAAGTGGACGTTAAAATTTGTCAATTGGTCAATTTCGTTGAAAACGGTGTGCCGGTTAAAATGTCAAAACGTCTTGGGAGCTTTGCTAGTGTGCAAGACGTAAATCATGAGGTGGGGAAAGATATCATAAGATTTATGATGTTAACTAGACAAAATGATAAGCCACTTGATTTTGATTTGGTAAAAGTGAAAGAACAATCAAGAGAAAATCCTATCTTTTATGTACAATATGCACATGTGAGAACGATATCTATTTTATCAAAAGCTAAAGAATTAATGCCTGAATCTTATAATAACTTTGAATCAGGTAAGTATGATTTATCTTTATTATCCTCTGAAGAAGAAATTGAGATTATAAAACTTTTGGCTAGTTGGACAAAAACATTAGAAGCATCTGCAAAATATTTTGAACCGCATCGCATCGCATTTTATTTAATAAATTTAGCCTCAAAATTTCATTCTATGTGGAATTTCGGTAAAGAAAATAGCGATTATAGATTTGTAATTGAGAGCAATAAAGAATTAACTCTAGCACGCCTTGCTCTTGCAAGTGCCATACAGAAAGTTATAGCTAGCGGTCTCGAAGTGATAGGTGTAGAACCAATGAACAAAATGTAGTTAGGTTTTCATCGTCATTGCAAGGAGGTATTGCTCATGTGGATACCGAGTCGTCATTGTGAGCAGCCGTAGGCTGCGTGGCAATCTCATGAAATAATACTCCTGAGAGTGCTTCGTCAAAACTTACAATTTTTCCTCGCAATGACGTTTTTCTATTATCAAATTACTAAATATGATCAATAATATTTTTATTAAAATATTTCTAGTATTTTTAGTATGTATGTCCGCTATTTATTTTGGTTATCAATATTATCAGAATAGTAAGCCGGTAATTACTATTTATCCTGATGAGCTGCCTACAAAAATAAAACCGTCTATAATAGAAAATAACCAAATAGCCGCAGTACATAGTACGATATATGAAAATCTTATTGCTAAAGATACAAATATTAAAACCGTAAAATTGCTTCCTGACCCTGAGAAACCTATGAGTATAGATTCTCGCAACCAAAGTCAAAGCGATGAATCTTTTGATGAAATATCTAATCTTATTGCATTAATAGAGCCAAATAATAACGCCAAAAATGAAACGGATTTAAATATAATAAAGCTTGAAAAAGGAAGTAAAGATAAGGTTAGTAATGCTAAAAATTGTAAAAATAATGAAAGTTATAAAGTACAACTAGGTTCGGTAAAATCTGAAGCAGAAGCAATGAAAGAAGGGGAAAGAATAAAAAAGCAATTCCCGAAAATTCTTAAAAATGTTGTTATCACAACCAAAAAAGTTAAATATGATGACGGCAAATTTTTCTATTTAATCTTAGCCGGTGATTATGGTAGTCTTAGTCAAGCTAAAGCGGTTTGTAAGAAATTAGCTTATAATAAGCAGAGTTGTGTGTTGAAGTGATATTTGTATACTCTTATGTCATTCCTGCGAAAGCAGAAATCCATCATAAAGCGAGATAAATCGAGCTTTTAATTTCAAGAATTTGCTGTGTTTATACTTTTTTTCTGGATTTCTGCTTTCGCAGGAATGACATAGAGAACCACGCAACAACGACTATAAATAAAAACTAAATAACTTATGAAAGAAGCTAAAGTAGAAAATATTGACTTTGGTAATGCATTATCAGAGCGTTATCTTGCTTATGCGTTATCAACAATTATGTCACGTTCGCTTCCTGACGTACGTGACGGACTCAAGCCTGTACATCGTAGGTTATTATACGCAATGCTACAGTTAAGGCTTGAGCCGAATTCCGGCTATAAGAAATGTGCGAGGGTAGTCGGTGACGTAATAGGTAAATACCACCCGCACGGTGATGTGGCAGTGTATGATACCTTGGTACGCCTTGCTCAGCATTTTTCGTTGCGTTATCCTTTAATTGATGGGCAGGGTAATTTCGGCTCTATCGACGGTGATAATGCAGCAGCTATGCGTTATACCGAATCACGTATGACGGACATATGTACGTTATTAATGGAGGACATCGATAAAGATACGGTAGATTTTCGCCCTACTTATGATGGTGCCGATTTAGAACCGGTAATAATGCCGGCAAGTTTTCCGAATTTACTAGCTAATGGTTCTGAAGGGATAGCAGTCGGTATGGCAACCAATATACCGCCGCATAATTTACATGAGCTTTGTGATGCTCTAATACATTTAATCAACCATCCGAAAGCTGAAATTAACGATATAATAAACTTTGTCAAAGGTCCTGATTTTCCGACCGGCGGCATAATTATTGATAAAGCTGAAGTTATTAATGCTGCATATACTACTGGACGCGGTAGTCTTAGAGTAAGAAGCAGATGGGAAAAAGAGGAGCTAAGTTACGGTACATATCAGATAGTCGTAACCGAGATACCTTATCAGGTTCAGAAATCAAAACTTATAGAACAAATAGCAATATTACTAAAGGATAAAAAAATTCCCCTTGTTAGCAATATTAGAGATGAATCAACAGACATTATAAGGTTGGTTATAGAGCCGAGAGATCGGGGATGTGATCCGCAAATAGTTATGGAATCTCTATTCAAACTAACGAATTTAGAAAGCCGCATTCAGTTAAATATGAATGTGATCGGCAGTAATAACGTGCCGAGAGTAATGAATATTTTAGAGATTTTACAAGAGTTTCTATATCATAGACAAAATATTGTTACTCGCAGATCAACTTATCTTTTAAACAAAATCAAGCATCGTTTAGAAATTCTAAAAGGGCTTAGGATAGCTTATCTAAATCTTGATGAGATAATTAAAATTATTCGTGAAGAAGATGCGCCAAAAGCGATAATGATGGAGCGGTTTAAACTAACCGAAATACAAGTAGAAGCGATATTAAATACCCGTCTTCGCTCGCTTCGTAAGCTTGAAGAGCAGGAAATTATTAATGAGCATAGTAATTTGCAGAAGCAACAAGCTATATTAGAAGAAATTCTAAATAATCCTAAAGAACTATGGAAAATAGTTAAAAAAGAAATCAAAACAGTACAAACGAAATTTGGATTAAATACGGTAATAGGAGCAAGGCGTACAAGCTTTGAGGAAGTAACGCTTACGAATCAAGTAGTTGATATAACGGCTTTCATTACTAAAGAGCCGATTACTATTATCTGCTCAAAAATGGGGTGGGTGCGTTCGTTAAAAGGTCATAACACCGATTTATCGACTATCAAATATAAAGAAGGTGATGCAGAAAAATTTATTTTAGAAGCTTACACGACTGATAAAATATTAATAGTTAGTTCAGAAGGCAGATTTTTTACTTTGCTTGCCGATAATATTTCCAAAGGTAAAGGAACAGGGGAATCTATAAAACTACTTGTGGATATAGGTAATAACGATATTACGAATATTTTAGTCTATAAACCTGATCAGCTTTTATTACTTGCAAGTAGTGTAGGTAAGGGGTTTTTAGTTAATTCAAATGAAGTAATGGCTCAAACAAAAACAGGAAAGCAAATTATGAATGTACCGGATGGTCATGTATGTATAGCTTGTTTACCTGTAAACGGTGATAGTATTGCTTGTATCGGTGAAAGTCGTAAATTACTGGTATTTAATATAGATGAAATACCTGAAATGAAAAAAGGGCAAGGTGTAACGCTGCAAAAATTTAAGAATGCTAAGCTTCTAGATATTAAAATATTCAATAAAGAAGACGGCTTAGGTTGGAATAACAATGGAAAAGTAAAACTTGAGAAAAACATTGTTGCATTTTTAGGCAAAAGAGGTAGTACTGGTAAATTACCTCCTATGGGCTTCCCAAAAAATAATAGATTTTCATCATATTAATATAGGAGGGAAAAGATTTTCATTGTCCTCTGATGCTGGTTTTCGATGTTCTGAGTTACATATCTTTAGAGAATTATCCTGTTGCATATTAAAAAACTTCAATGCTGTCTCAAAATCCCTGTATTTAGAAGCGGTTGCATATCTTGTAACTGCTTTTAATCCATTTACAAAGGAATATCCTGAGCTTGTAAATTGAGCATGATTCATAGTGTTACTCCTGTTTAAAATAATAAAAATCATATATCACATGATTACCATATATTGTGGTTGCCAATATATGGTAACCAGAGAAAATCAATATCTAAAAATAAAAAAAGTAAAATATATAATTTTATTTAATCAAAAGGCAGTATAGCATAAATTTTTCAAGGTTTGGGCCGGTACTTGCAAAAGCTAAGCATAATTTGACAAGAATTAGAGCACTGTAAGCTAATAAAATGGTTTAAAGATTTAACAGAAGAGAAAACAAGATTATTACAACGATGGAACTATAAAGTTTATTGATAGTTCAATTAAAAAAAATATAATAATCAAGGCATAAGATTACTCTAAGCCTTGATTATAATAGTGATGGCAATTAATTTGTAAATAATTAAAACTTAAGTTTTGTACCTATAAGGCCAACAGTACCTCGTGTTGTTTTACTAGGTGCTTCAGGGTAATATACAGGTTTACCTTTAGCTTGGAAATGAGAAATTTCAGCATATGGTAATAAACCAGGCATGATCTTATATTCAGTAGCGAGGCTTACAGCATCAACGGTGTTTTTATATCTTGAAGTTTTAAGATATTCAAGACTTGTTTTTATAGGTCCTTGTCCATAAGCAACTGCTCCATTGTAATAATAGGTATCACGACCGACTTTATAATATTCCTTAGCGGTTAAGCTTTTACCTAAATTACCGTAAGAAGCACCACAAGAGAAATTACCGTAAGTAAATACAGCTCCAAGATTATATGCTTTTAAATTAGAAAGTTTATAGGTATTAAGCACTTGAATTGTAGTTCCGTCCATTTTAGCATGAATAAGGCGACGAGCAGGTTTACCGTATTCTCCGGTGACAGATAGTTTTAAGTCTGCATCTTCGCTAATTTCATGTTCATAAGTTAAGCCGACAGAAAAAGCATCCCTAATATTCTGATTAATAGTCATGGTTTCGTTATTCTCTAATTTAACCGTCTTTATTCCAGTTTTAGAAACACTAACTCCGTTTCTGCCTGAGCTTGTAAGCGTTAAATTATTTATATCTCTATTACCGCCTGTATTAGCAGTATCGGGAGTATAAGAAACTCCGGCTTGGAAACCTTTCATTTTAGGCGTGAAAAAATTCAATCTTCTAGCTCTCTCAGCTTTATCATTGATTTGACCAAAAGAATTAGAGTATGACTCAAGATAAAAGCTAGCATTAGTATCAAAATCCGATTTTAAACCATTATATCGCATATATTGACCGTCAAGTAGAGCATATCTAGACCATCCTCCGGTACCTGCAGTTACTTGACTACCGGTAATACGCAACTTAGCGCTTGCATCAGCAGGAGAGCCTAGTTCTACTTTACCGTAACTAGTTTCAATAAATATATGTGATCCATTATAACTTGTAGAGGTTTTTGCTCTTGTAGTAGGTTGAAGCACTATTTTAGCACCTGCTATTACATCATTGATAGTTTTAGCAATAGTGGCCGCAAACGCTGCTTCCGTGTAAAACCCTAGCTTTTTCCTATTATCAGTTACATTTTTATCAAATAAAATTAAATGATCCTGTTTAATATAACCGTTTTCAAATAAATAGAATCCTTCTAATTTTATTTCAGTATCAGAATTAGAAATAACAGGTGTTGGATTTTCTTCGGCAAGACCAGCCGATGCAAGGCAAATAATACTTGCAGCTAATAATAATTTTTTCACTTTAATAAAGCTCCTATAAATTTAAATAAATATTTACTATACAAAGTAAATTTTTAGTATTAATAAATATAAACCAACCATACTATAATATAATAATACTTTTCAGAATTGACAATAAAAAACTATTTTAATTTGTAATAATTTAATTTTAAGTATATAATGTTGTATTATTATCACTTAGTCTCAGACTTATAGTTTTAAAGAAAAATTTTGTATTGTAAATAATTATGAGTTATAATCATTAGTTTATTAATTAAATCAAGTTTTGATTATGGCTATAATGTCAGATAAGTGGATAAAAGAAGCTGTTATAAATCACAGTATGATAAGGCCCTTTGCGGAAAAGCAGGTAAGAGTGCATAATAAAGAAAAGATTATTTCTTACGGCTTATCTTCTTACGGCTATGATGCTAGAGTATCTAATGAATTTAAAATATTCACCAATATAAATTCTACTACGGTTGATCCAAAAAATTTCAGTGAATATAATTTAGTTGATAGAGAAGTAGATGTGTGTATTATCCCACCCAATAGCTTTGCCCTTGGCAGAACTATAGAATATTTTAAAATACCGCGTGATGTATTAGTTATTTGTGTCGGCAAGTCTACTTATGCAAGATGCGGTATAATAGTAAATGTGACTCCGTTAGAACCGGAGTGGGAAGGACATGTAACTTTAGAGTTTTCTAATACTACTCCATTACCTGCTAAAATATATGCAAATGAAGGAGCTTGTCAGTTTTTATTTTTAAAGAGTGATCAAATTTGTGATACTTCATATGCCGATCGCCAAGGAAAATATATGAAACAAGTAGGCGTAACTTTACCGCTAACATAACTTTTTTATGTAGAAAATTATATTAAATTTTTAATAAGGATTTTTATGAGTACAATAAACACCGATACTAATGAGACAATGCCGCATGTTTCCGTTAATGCACAATATATAAAAGATTTATCTCTTGAGAACCCTTCTGCCCCGTCTTCTCTTGCGGCTTTGGATCAACGCCCTCAAATTGATTTATCTCTAGATATAAATATTACTAATTTATCGGAAGAAAATTTCTATGAAGTAGAGTTAAATATCGAGGCAATTGCAAGAAATGAGAAATATAAATTATTTCAGATAGAATTAAAATATGCTGGAGTATTTAATTTAATTAATATTGATTCTGAACAACATCCGGTTTTATTATCCGTTCATTGTCCGGCAATGATATTTCCATTTGCCAGAAAAATTATAGCTAGCTGTACTCAAGATGCAGGATTCCAGCCTTTAATGATTGATCCTATAGATTTTGGTGCCTTATATCATAAGAAAATGTCAGAGCATCAAAACTAAGAAAATCATTTAATTATTATAAATTTCATTTTAAACGCCATGGTTTTTAAACCACAGATAGAGCTTAATAGTAAAAATTTTATCAAATTAAATATTCTTTACTTATGTTATTAATGAATGTATAAAGCACTAGATAAAAAATTATAATTTAGTTAACAATAATTAACTGTAATTAAATTATAGCACAATATAAAAATTGAATTTTATGGAGAAAAATAATGAGAGTTTTGTTAATTGAAGGCGAGCCGGAAATGGCTAACTTAATTGAACTAACTTTAGCTTCAGAAGGGATAGTTTGCGATAAAGCTTCAGTTGGTGTAGAAGGTTTAAGACTTGGTAAAGTTGGTGGTTATGATCTAGTAATCTTAGACCTTATGTTACCGGATATTAATGGTTTTGAGATATTACTAAGATTGCGTGCTGCAAAAATAAAAACCCCAATCTTAATTTTATCTAGCTTAATGGATACGTATCAAAAGATTACTGGTTTCTCTTCCGGAGCCGATGATTATCTAACCAAGCCGTTTGTAAGAGAGGAATTAATTGCTAGAATTAAAGCTATAGTTAGACGTTCTAAAGGTCATGCAGCATCAGTATTTAGGTTTGATAAGGTTAGCGTAAACCTAGATACTAGAAGTGTAGAAGTTGACGGCAAAAAAGTACATTTGACGAACAAAGAATATGCTATTTTAGAGCTATTAATACTTCGAAGAGGAACTATCTTAACTAAAGAAATGTTCTTAAATCACTTATATAGTAGTGTTGATGAACCAGAAATGAAAATTATTGACGTATTTATTTGTAAACTTCGTAAAAAGTTAAGTGATGCTGCCGGTGGTAGAGATTATATCGACACAGTATGGGGACGTGGTTATATGCTAAAAGAATATGATGAGTTACAACAAAAAGAAATTTTAGCACAAGGAGCATAATTAATGCCTTTATCTACTTCTTTACTTGGTAAAAAAAGTACTTATAAAGATAGTTATGATGTAACTTTATTATTTAAAATTCCACGTATAAATAATCGAAACGAACTTGGAATAAATAGTAATAATCTTCCGTTTTATGGTGTAGATGTTTGGAATACATATGAACTATCTTGTCTTAATAAGAACGGTAAGCCATGGGTTGGAGTAGGCACTTTTTATATACCGACGGATTCTGAAAATATAGTAGAATCAAAATCATTTAAATTATATCTAAATTCTTTTAATAACTTTGTTGTTGAATCAGTAAAAGAACTAGAAAGAATTATCTTGCAGGATCTAAGTAATGTTACACACGCTAAAGTAACAGGACGTATATTTTCTATAAATACAAAAGTAGAATTTGGTGTTCCAAGCGGTAAAAATATCGATGATTTAGATATAGTATGCAATAATTACGGTGCACCCGATAATAGTTTAATTGAGTATGAAGATGTTTTGGTAGAAGAAGAGATTAATTCTAATTTACTCAAATCAAATTGCCTAGTAACCGGTCAACCGGATTGGGGTACAATCGTTATAAAATATAAAGGAAAAAAGTTAAAATATGATTCTTTTCTGAAATATTTAATATCTTTTAGAAATTGTAATGAGTTTGCAGAGCAGTGTGCTGAGCGTATTTTTACAGATATTAAAAATGCTATAAGTCCTGATTTTCTTTCTATTTATATAGTATATGCTAGGCGTGGAGGCATTGATATTTGTCCCTATCGTTCTACCGATAAAAGTTATACTTTACCTAGCGATAAACGATTTATTAGGCAATAATCACTTTTCTAATCCATAAAAAAAATTCGTTTGTGCGAAAAGTATTGTCAGTGTGGATTGAAAAACGCATCCGTTGTCATTCCGTGGCTTGACACAGTGGATTTTACCGGTCTATCCAGCAATGTTCTGACTATACAGGAATGACATAAATGAGCCACGTAATAACGCTGATCAAGGCGGGGTAACAACAATCAAAAATAATTCACGTAAGCAAGCTTTTCGCAGGATAGCAGTTAGTATAATTTTATGATTCTTTTGTAGGATTTTGTGGAGGCTTTAGGCTTTCTACTATTTTATTTAGGTCTATTTGACTACAGATCCCTAGTAATACGGGATCACGAGGACGAATAGAATTCATATTCCAATGGCTACGGGTTCTAATAGCATCTATAGTAATTTTAGTAGTACCTATTAATTTAATTATTTGATGGTCTTGGATGTTCGGATAATTAGACAATAACCAATATATAGCATCCGGTTTATCTTGACGTCTTGCTATAGGAGTGTATTTAGCACGTTTTTTTTTCTGATTTTTCATCAATTCATAAGCAGGGCTATATGAAATTTGTAAATTAGCATTAGGATCTTTACTGCAACGCTCAATTTCCTCTAAAGTTAACTGACCGTTTGCAATTGGATTTAAACCTTTTATAGATTGTGCTACTTCACCGTCAGCCATACCTTTTATTTCAAATTCATGAATACCGCAAAAATCGGCAATTTGTTTAAAAGTTAAAGAAGTATTTTCAATTAACCATATAGCCGTGGCTTTTGGCAGAAGCGGTAATGTTTTTTGCGAATTCATGATAATTGTTTTTTGGCTTAATTTAAGAAGTTATAACAAATAGAGTTATTTAAGTCAATCTTCATTTAGAAACTTAACTATCTCCTCAACTACTTTCTTAGCATCGCCGAATAACATAAAAGTATTATCGTGATAAAATAGCGCATTTTTTATACCTGCATATCCTGATGCCATAGAACGTTTAATAAACAAAATCGTACGTGCTTTTTCGACATCGAGTACCGGCATACCGTAAATTGGACTGTTCGGATCATTTTTAGCAGCAGGATTAGTTACGTCATTTGCACCAATCACAAGCACTACGTCAGTGGTAGCGAAATCTCTATTAATTTCTTCAAGCTCAAGTACTTTCTCATAATCTATATTAGCTTCTGCAAGTAAAACATTCATATGCCCCGGCATTCTACCTGCTACCGGATGTACGGCAAAACGTACATTAATATCTGAACGTTCTAATATATCAACCATTTCTTTTATGATATGCTGAGATTGGGCTACTGCCATACCGTAACCGGGAACAATTATCACCGATGATGTATTAAGTAGTAAATGTGCCGCATCTTCAGGGCAGCTTGTTTTTGCTATTTTATCGTTGTCTATATCCTTGTTAATTCCAGTAGGTGCAGGCAAAAACGCCCCAAAAATAACCTTAATTAATGAGCGATTCATCGCTTTGCACATTATATAGCTAAGTATAGCTCCGCTACTACCGACTAATGCTCCAGTAATAATAAGTAGGCTATTGCTAAGTGTAAAGCCTATACCTGCTGCCGCAAAACCTGAATAAGAATTTAGCATTGAGACTATAACAGGCATATCTGCACTGCCTACCGGTATTATTAGTAATACTCCGATTAACAGTGATAAAAAGACTATTAGATTAAATAAAAATATATTCTCTGAACGAATAAACAATATTACTAGAATAACCAATATTATTGCCGTTAATAAGCATATATATTGCTGACCGTAGAATTTTAACGGGCTACTTTTCATTAAGCCTTGTAGTTTTAGAAAAGCTATAATCGAACCGCTAAAAGTTAAAGCACCGATAGAGACGCCTACTGATATTTCTATTAATGCATTAATCGGTAAACTTCCTGCTATTCCTATAGAAAAATTTTCAGGAGCAAGTACTGTAGCATAAGCTACAAATACCGCAGCAAGACCGACAAAAGAGTGAAATCCCGCTACTAATTGAGGCATTGCCGTCATGGAGATTTTAAGTGCGATAATCCCGCCGATTACAGCACCTAATAATATGGTTGCTATAATGGGTAATTTATGAGTAAAATCCGGTAGGAAAAAAGTAACGATGACTGCTATCGCCATCCCCAAAATACCTATGGTACTGCCTAAATGTGCTTGTTTCTGTGAGGATAAGAATTTGAGTGATAGAATAAAGCAAACAGCCGCAACTAAGTATAATAACTGGATAATTTGTAGGGACATAGGTGAATGTATGTTTATATTATTAGCTATTTAGTGTCATACCGCGGCTTGACCACGGTATCCAAAAAAAATAAAAAAACTGGATCTCGCGATATCAAGTCGCGGGATGACAAATACGCTTCAAGAACCATGCAACAAGGCTAAAAAGTAAATCCTATACCTATAGAAACTATTAAAGGATTAAGTTTAACTTTAGAGGTCATGGTTTTATTACCTACTAAATTCGATTTATACTCAAGTTTAGGATTTAAGAAAAATTGTCTTACGTCAATATTGATTAAAGTGTCGTCTTTAGCATAAAAATCTACACCTATTTGTCCTACGGCACCGTGTCCGTTTCTAATTTTAAGACCGGTAGCTTGAGTAAGCATATAAGAACCGTGATAACCTATACCTATATATGGTCTTATTCCACCGTAAGGAGCTATATAAAATTGTCCGGTAATTGTTGCAGGAATCATATAAATAGGTTTGTTTTTTCCTAGTTTAACATTATCAACGCCATAATTATGAGCAACAGCTGCAAGGGATGTATATTTAGTGCGTAAAACATTAAAGCCAAGTGATAATTCAGTAGCTAAATAATTATTAAAGAATATAGTAGTGGACGCATCACCTCCATAACCGTTTTTTGCCACTTCTCCTACTGAAACAGGTTGAGGAGAGGTAGGAGTAGGTAATCCTTTTTGCTTAGCACTTGAAACAACACCTCCTAGACGCATCTTGAAAACTAAACTGCCTTCGTTTTCGTAATACGGTGTACTATCATAGTCATAAGCAGAGTCTACATCATCATACATGCTTTTAGCAAAACTATTAATACTTATGGTGGATACAAACAAAATTATCCCTAATTTTTTCACTATTCTTAACATATAATTATAACCTTTACTTGCTTAAAATTGATTACCGTATTATTATATAAAATTTTTGTTTATATATTTATACCATTGTCATAAAAGATAGAATTCTTTTATGCTAAAAGTCAAGACATTTAAGTAAAATTATAGAAATTATTGGAGCATATTAATGAATGATGCATTAAAAACATATTTAACCGGTATAGGTTGGTTTTTACTTAGTTTAGTAAGTAGTAGTGCCAATGATGTAATATCTAAATATCTTGGGACTCGTTTACATAGCTTTGAAGTAGCTTTTTTCCGCTTCTTTTTCAGTAGCATAGTTTTACTACCTTTTGTTGTTTATTATGGTAAAAATACTTTAAAAACAAGTCGTCCTTTTGTACATATATTAAGAGGGTTATTATTATTTTTCGGTATGACTTCTTGGACTTACGGTCTTACCATAGCTCCCGTTACTACTGCAACAGTTGTAAGTTTTTCTATTCCTTTATTTACTTTAATACTTGCCGTATTTTTTCTGAACGAAAATATTATTTGGCCAAGATGGGTAGTTACCGTAGTAGGATTTATAGGACTTGTTGTTACTCTTAAACCGCATGCCGAGGATTTTAACCCAGAAATTTTGTATTTTGTATTAGCCGCTATTTCATTTGCTATGCTTGATATTATTAATAAAAAATTCGTAATAAAAGAATCGATGATTAGCATGCTATTTTATTCGGCAATAGTAACTGCTATAGTGTCGTTACCTGTAGCATCGCAGTATTGGCTAACTCCTAGTAGTTTTGAATTAGCTTTATTGTTTGTACTCGGTAGTAGTGGAAGCTTGATATTATTCTTCCTGCTTAAAGCTTTTTCTATGGTAGATGCAACCGCTACCGCTCCTTATAGATATTTAGAGCTGGTGATTTCGGTAATAGCGGCATATTTCATATTTAACGAATTTCCTGATAAAAGCACACTTCATGGAGCAGTGATAATAATTCCTACCACCTTGTTTATAATATATTCCGAAAAAAAAGCTATGAATAGAAAACATGAATCGCAGTAAACTAGTATTTTCAAGCGGTATCGCTAACACTTTTGAATGGTATGATTATGTATTATTCGGTTATTTTGCACCCATAATAGGAACAAAATTTTTTCTAAATGATGATGCTAATACTTCTTTACTGCAGGTTTTTTTAGTATTTGCTATAGGTTATTTGGCAAGACCGTTGGGCGGCATATTTTTTGGTGTTATCGGTGATAGATTTGGACGCAAAGTAGCCTTAACTAGTGCGTTATTTTGCATGTCTGTCCCAACCGTATTAATAGGAATATTACCAACTTACCATACTATCGGTATAACTGCGACTATATTAATGATTTGTGTACGAATTCTACAAGGATTATCAATGGGGGGAGTTTTGACCGGTTCTATTTCCTTTGTTATTGAGCATACTAGCCATAAACACCAAGGCTTCACCGGTAGTATTTCAATGTCTAGTATATGCTCCGGTTTATTGCTTGGTTCTTTTGTTTCTTATATCGTTAAGAATATCCTAACAGCTTCACAATTTGATAGTTTTGGCTGGAGAATACCTTTTTTACTTGGTTTTTTTATTCTTTTTGCAGCATTTTATATTAAAAAAAATACACACGAAACACCGAATTTTAAAAATCTAAGAGAGCAGAAAAAGATTTTACAATCACCGTTAAAAAAAGTCATTACCAATTATTGGTTTGATATATTAATCTCGATTTTTATCAATGCTCCCGGTTCGATAATATTCTATCTCACTACAATTTACTTGGTATCGTTTTTAAAAATCAGCCGCAACTTTACTGAAAATGAGGTAAATAGCCTTGCTAGCGTGTGTTACGTGATTATGATAGCCGTAACTTTATTAAGTGGTTATCTATCCGATATTATAGGTCGCAGGAAAATTTTTGTAATTAATCTGATAATAATTATTGTAACAACGCCATTTTTACTTAATAATTTTGAGAATGGGGCCTTCACAAGTGTAATTATCTCACAATTGATACTTGCTATACTTGCTGCTAGCTATATCGGTCCTGAACCGGCATTACAAGCAGAATTGTATCCTACAAATATACGTAACACTGCTCTCTCTATTTCATATAACACTGCTACAAGTATTTTTGGTGGTACTACGCCTCTTGTCTTTGAATATTTACTACACAAAACAGGGCATGTAACCTCAGCAGTTTATTATGTCATATTAAGCTGTATTTTTGCATTGATTGCCTTATTTTTTTACAAAAATAGAAGTTTAGATAAAATATAAAAAAAATTACAAAACCTACAAACCTAGTTGAATTTAATAACAAAATTGTAGTCTTTAAACCTAAGAGTTATTACTATGGCGATGCTTGTGAACATAAAATAACTGAAAAGGGATTAGTCTTTGCCAGTATTTCTGAGGATACATCAATCATTCCAGAACTTTTAAAGAAGTAACTAGTGACGAAGCAATTTCAAGGATAGATCTAGACTTATTCGGTACATGTCATAGAGTTACTACGAGTGTAACGGCTGACCTTCTACAATAAGAAGAAAATGGTTGTTTGGCAATGAGGCTTGTTACTGCAGAAGAGATACCCAAATTACACAAGTTAGTACAAGATAATAAAATGATATTAGCATGCCAAACCAAAGAAAAAACACTAAAGATTTTAAGTGATTATTTACAGAAAGAATTTGGGATGCATGCTAATGAAACTACAGTAGCATCTTATGATGGGGTACATATAAGTGGAGCGAATGAAGAGATCGAATAAGAGCTTTTTTATAAAGAGTAAACGAATTTCCAAAATTTTTCTTGATTTAATTACAAATATGTGGCAAAAAGGGTTTGAAATAATCTTGCTACTATAGCTCAGGGGTAGAGCACTTCATTGGTAATGAAGAGGTCGGGGGTTCGATTCCCCCTAGTAGCACCACCACACATCCTAAGCTTTGTGAGTTTTTAACCTTTCTTGAAAAACTCATATGCTGATTTTAGTCTAGTTTCTGTCAGATACTATTATAGTATTATGTTTATTTTAAAAGCTAAGTTGCAAATAATATAAAACTAATGTATGATTTACATTTAAAGTACGGTAACGATTATTTTATTATATGATAGACATTCTTCTTTTTGTACATATTACTATTGCAATATTGCTAATTATAGTTATTCTGATGCAGCATAGTGGATCGGATGGAATTAGTAGTATAAGCGGTGGTAATAATATGGGAGTAGTCAGTGCTAAAACAGTCGGTAATTTTCTTACTAAAAGCACTATAATACTTACAACATTATTTTTAATAAATGCAATAGTACTTGCTAACCTTTCCTCAAAAAAGAAATCTGATTTAGTTTCTAAGATTAATGAAATTGAAGAAAATCAAGCAGAAAATAGTTTACCTATAGCTAAATAGTTACAGCTTTATCTTAGTAATATTTCTCATACTTGTCATTGTCTACCTTTGTTGGTATTGTTGTGTGGATCGGTAAAATCCACTGTGTCACCCCGTGGCTTGACCACGGGGTGACAGATAAAAGTATTGGATTCCTGCTTTTGCGGGAATGACATAACAGGAGTCATGTAACAACACCTATGGATCAATGGTATGACATCAGAGAATTTAGTATAGTTTTCAGAACTCCCAATATATATTATTAGAGTATAGCAATATTTTTGCACCTAAAATAATTTTAGAAATGTCTATAGAATTTAATATAAAAGAAAAAATTTATATCATTTTATGTACGTTTTTTACAGTCCTTATTATAGTAGGAAACTTAATATAGCAAAAATTTGTTTACCTTAATATTTTAAATTTTTACATTCTTGAATTATCTATAGGAGCAATTTTTTACCCGTTAACTTTTTTATTAACGGATTTAATAGCTGAGTTTTACGGTAAAGAAAGAGCCAATTTTTGTGTAAAGCTTGCTATTATTTTTAATATAATAGTAGTTTTAATAATAAGTCTCATGGATAAATTGGAAGCTACTAATATCTTTTTTAGTATCAACTTTTGCCTGTTATATAGCTCAACTTGTTGATATTAATATCTATTTATGGATCAGAAATAATTTTAGTACAGCAATTTCTTTATTTATCGATACTTTTATTGTAATTGGTATTATGAGCTTATTTAATATTTTTCCTTTTGACCAATTAGGTCATCTTGTACTTAATAGCTATTCATTTTATTTTTTACTATATTTAGTACTCCAGTATTCTATGCAGGAGTTTGGTTAATAAGTTTATTCATTAAGAAAGGATAAGCTCTTAGGAAAAGCTTATCCTTATTTAAATTTTCTATTGGTGATTTACAAATTGACTTTTAGTTTAATAAGTCCTTGATGGCTTTGATACTTTCTATGCGTATAATAATTATACTCAAGTAGAACATTGATATTTTTTCTACTCATAAGTAGATTACTACCAATATTATATCCAAGCTTAGGTTGTTTTAGTGTAATAATTGTTTCTTGTAATGTGTGTCCTTTAAAAGTCGCTTTTGCATTAACTTTTGTATTTTTATTATTGAAGTGATGCTCAATATTACCATACAAACTTGGTGTTAATACTATATTGTTTGTGGTCACTATAGGCTTAAACACTATTTTACCGCCAAGGCTACTTTCAAATAATTGATTTGATTTCTTTTGAATCATGAGATTTTCTATATCTACATTATACTCTTTATAGTTGCTAGCTCTTGAATAATCATATTGAAAACCGATATTAGGAATAAAATGTAAATCGTATTTTGTACGATATTTATAATTTAATAAAGTTTGAAAACTTAAATTATTGTTTTGATATTTTCCAATTATATTATTAATATTTTTAGATCTATTCTTAATATAATTATGACCGTAAGATGTTATAGTCTGCAATGAGAAACCTTTAATTAGTTCTTTTAGACTGTAAATGCTTAAAAGATGACCGTTAACTGTTGTTTTCCCTAGTTTTTTATTATATTTAATTTGGGATTCCAAACGGCTATAAGCTATTCCTATAACATCATGACTATTGATGAATTCAGCATCAGTCCCGATGGTTATGCCGGTTGTACGATTTTGATATTTTGGAATATTCTTCCAAATTCTTTGTTTGTTGATGCCGTATAAGCCGCTAATCCATACCCCTCTGTTTATACTAGTTTCTTCATCACCGGCCCCTATTGCAGCAACCGTTAATCTATCATTTATATTATAGTGAACAGGTTTGTGAAGAGTTGAAGTCGCCTGAACTAATATTGCTACTTTCCCACTAGTATTATCAGATATCTGTTGTCTCTGTGTCACCTCATCTTGTTCTGTAATTGCTTCAGTTTTGAATGACACATCGATAGCTTCATCTTCGCTTTCTAAAACTACATCTTTTTTTAATTCTTCTTTTAATTCTCCGTCAGTGGTGCTATTGCTTTCTTCTAATTCTTCTTCATCAGTTGCATATCCTGTATCGTCTTCATCACTAGATCTTAATGCTAGAAGTGATTTTTTGTCATCTGATGATTTATCATTTTTGCTATCGTTAGAACTCAATAATCTCGGTGATAAAGCGGTTTTTGAATCAGATTGCTCTGATTTTTTATTGCTATCTTCAGGTTGTGTATCATCCTTTGTTGAGGATTCGTCATTTGTAGCTTCGTTTTCTTGTTTGAATGATTGTAATTGTTCCTGATCTAATTCTTGTTTGAATGATTGTAATTGTTCCTGATCTAATTCTTGTTTGAATGATTGTAATTGTTCCTGATCTAATTCTTGTTTGAATGATTGTAATTGTTCCTGATCTAATACTTGTTTGAATGATTGTAATTGTTCCTGATCTAATTCTTGTTTGAATGATTGTAATTGTTCCTGATCTAATTCTTGTTTGAATGATTGTAATTGTTCCTGATCTAATTCTTGTTTGAATGATTGTAATTGTTCCTGATCTAATTCTTGTTTGAATGATTGTAATTGTTTCTGATCTAATACTTGTTTGAATGATTGTAATTGTTCCTGATCTAATACTTGTTTGAATGATTGTAATTTTTCCTGATTTAATACTTGTTTGAATGATTGTAATTTTTCCTGATCTAAAAGCCCTACTTTCTTTTCATTGTTACTATTTTCTGATTGAATATCACTACTATATTTTTGTTCTAGTTCAATAGACTCTACTAGTACTTGTTGAGTAAATAGAGATAATTCTTGATCTTTTGTTAACTCTAAAAGTTGAGATTTATAAATATTATGTACTTCTTGCCCTATTTCAGTTCTAGGACCTATAAAATCAGGGTTAGCAGTATTAAATGCCTCTTTTACCGCTTCCTCTGGATATTTTGTCAATTGCTGTATATAAATATCATGTATTTTTTGTTCTAGTCCAGTTCTAGAATCTGTAAAATCAGAGTCAGCGGAAGTAAACGCCTCCGTTAATTTTTTGCTAAGTATAATATTATCTTCAACATATTTAATAAATTCTTTATCTTTTGTTAATTCCAAAAGTTTAGAAGTATAAATATTATGTATGTTTTGTCCTATTTCAGTTCTATGACCTGTAAAGCTAGAGTGCATAGTGTCGACTGCTTCTTGGATTTGTTCAAAATACTGATTATTTTGATGAGCTTGAGATAAATTTTTTGAATGCTCAAATGCTACTGATTCCACTATAGCTTTTTTCAATAAATCGGCATCGGAGTATTTTGCTTTATATCCTGCTGATTTTGGTCCTGATAAAGCAAGTTCTTCATATCTTAAAGCTATATCGGAGCTAAAGTTATAAGTTTTTGGAGTTGTTTTAAAAGTAGATGTATTTGCATTGAATTTAGTAATCCCTAAACTTGTTAGATAAGCTAATTCCAAATCTTGTGAATCAGGCAGTGGCGGTGGCGGTGGTGGTGGTGGTGGCATGTTTCCGGTATGGATGTATTTTGGAGCTTTTTCTTGCGAGCACTCTTTAAGAGCTTTTAATATTATAGGCATCTTTAATTTATTAGAAAGAATTCTTATTTGTTCATTGCTCATGCCTGTAAATGAAGGCAAAGCTAATCTTAATTGATCTAAATTATTATTACCTGTTACTTTGAGAGTAGTAGCTTTTAAAAACTCTTTTAATAATTCGGGGTCTTTTTCCTTTACTATAGCAATAAAATCATGTTGAGATAAATTTGTTGTAATTAATTCTTCAAATTTTATTGTGCTTAAAATAGCTGTTCTTAAATCATCAAGTTTAGCCTGTGCTTGATCAGAATTAATTGTTTTTCTTAAGTTTGTATCTTCTGTTATTAAAAAAGTAGCTTGTTGTACTATAGTTAATATATTAGGGTTGTTAATTAACTCGTCGACTCTATTGCCAAATATATCTTGATCGAAGTTTTTTGCATTAATATAGGCAAATTTTAATTGTTCAAACGGATTTTGTTTGCCCTGTAACTCTCTAATCAATTCTGATTGCTTGAATTGAAGTTTAATAGGTCTCTTTAATTCTTCAGATATTTTACATGACGATAATAAAATACGTTTTACTGCATCATCAGTGTCTTCATTGAAAAGATTGTTAATTATCTCTGCGCTTGTTATTGTTTTCTTACCATTTACGGTTATATCTTTTATATACTGGTCTTGAGCAAGGGTGTTAAAAGCTTCTTTAGCTTTTTCTGTGATTTCAGGGGTTGAAATGCTAAATAAATTTAAAAGAGTTTTCTCGTCAGCTCCTTGGTTGGCGTATGATTCTGTTAATATTTGACGTATAACATTTGTAAGATCAGCTTGTCTTTTTATAAGCTGATCTTGTAAATCATTAGCTTTTGTACCTCCTGTCTCAGTTCTATATTCTGCATATAGTTTGGCATAAGCTGTCTCTGGCGTGCTTCTAACTGTGCTGGTTGCACTAGAAGCTGTAGGTTGAAGTGGTGCTTTTGATTGAACAGTAGTATTGTGAGTAAACTGAATATATAATGAATGTATGTGAGGATATTCTGTTTGTAACTGATTTAAATCAAAATGTTTAGAGTTGCTACTAAAGCCTTGAGAATGTAAGGGTGGTGGTGGTGGCATGTTTCCGTTTAGCGGTAGAGGAGGCGGATTTGGAATACCCCCATTTAGCGGTAGAGGTGGTGGATTCGGAATGCCGCTTTGTGTTTGTTCTAAATTATTTGCATTATTACCTACTGCTAACCCTAAAATTTTATTGGTTTCATTGCTGAGTATGTTACTATCAGATAATATTACTTTAATTACTGAATTTAATGTGTGGTTATTTACTTCTTTTGCTAGTTTAATCATATAGTCTTTAGTTAAACTATCTCTTATTAGCCCTTTATTTTTTAGTTCTATATTTATTTCTTTTACTATTTCTGGTGTTAAAATATAGACGCTGTTTACAATATAGGGTTGCATTCTGTTTTTTAACTCTAATTGCAGAGTTAAAAAGTTTTCTACTGAACTCTTATCTTTACTTGCTGCTAGTTTGATAAGATCTAATCGTGCCTTTTCTTCAAATTGACTATTAGATATATTTCGTGTTGCATAGTCTTGAATTCTTTCAGCAAATTTAGTTTTTTCTTCAGAAGAGCTATTTTCTAGTAATTCTTGTAAAATAGGTCTATTTTTAACGTCAATATTGGTATTGAAATCTAATTGTCCCTTATCATTGCTAAATAATACCCTTTGAATAGTATCATCATTAAAATCACTTAAGATAGTCGTTACTGCTTCTTGTTTATAACTACTATCTACTTGAAGAGTTAATGCTGCTATAGGATCTGTTTTAATAAGATTTTTAAATTCTTCAATATTTTCTTCTTGTTGTATTATTCTATTTATATTGTGTTGAGACTGCGTTAAATTACCCTTATTTGCTTTAGTATTAAAGTAAGTTTTAAAAGTACTTATAGGATCAAAAAAATATCGTTGTTTCTTTGCTCTACCCGTGAAAATCCGTGAAGATGTTCCTGTATTATGACTTTGATTTGACATATACCAATGGTCGTTTTTGCTCCCGCTCTTTTTTTGAGAGCGTCCGGTAGATGGTTTAGTAGTATCATTGTTGTTTAGAAACTGGTTTGCTTCTATTCCGGCTCTTATTTGGTTTATATAAGACATTGCTTTTACTGGCCCTATCTTAAATTCATTCATTAATTCGTCAGCGTTAGGGATAATATTATTATCTATATAGTACGATTTTTTACCAAGCATCATCTGAGTTGCTATTGATGCGATATAGTTTGTTGCCTCACCTTTATCAGCACCAAATTTCTGCTCTAGCTCTTTTTCTGTAGGAATATGGCTATCGGCTATATATTGTGGCTTTTCTTTGTCCATAACTTTAAGTCTTATTGACTTAATATAGCCGTCTCTATTATCATCACGAGATATACCAAACTTCTTTTTTAACTCTTTTTCTGTAGGAATATGGCTATCGGCTATATATTGTCCCTTTACGTTTTCCATAATTTCAGTTCTTATTGAAGCAACAAAAGATTGTGCATCATCTTTATTCATGTTAAGAGCAGTCCTTACTTCTTGTATTTCAGGGATAATATCATTATCAACATAATGTTTGTATTTAATACCTCTGTTTATTGAGCTGATATATAGTTCGATTACTGCTTTTTTGTCTTTTTCTGCACGACGTACCTTTTGATCGTGTTCTACATTATTGTCTATTTTGCTAGGGTCATAACTTATTCCAAGAGTTGTTGCTGCTTCTATATCTGTAGGAACTACACCTTGATTAATATATTCTTGTTTTTTTGTATCAAAATCCTGTTGTTTTACTCTTTCGATGTATAATAAAATTTCAGCTCTTGCTTGTCTTGCTTTATGTCTATTATTATCTAAAAAACTTGATAAATCTGTTTCCTTATACTTTATTCCTAGATCATTTTGTGCTTGAGTAAAACTAGGAACTAAAGCTGCTTCTTGCCATTTTTTGATTTTTTCATTTGGAGTCAAATCTTTCCAAATATTTTGTTGCTGTGTTGAATTGTGCTTTTCCCATGCCGGGGTTTTACTAACTAAATCTTTAAAGCTTGCCGCTCTAGCACTTGTACTTAAAAAGCTACTAGTCAACAAACATGTTGACATAAAAAAAGTTAAAACATATTTTTTTGAGTGGGAATTTTGTAGATTCATTCAAACCTCGATTAGTTATTATTTTTTAAATACAAACGAGGCGAACTATATAATTTTTGTTAATTCATGTGAACTATTAATTACTAATTTTTGTTAACCAATAAATTTTTTAGCCAAAATGTGTTTAATATATCACAAGCTAATTTATACTCCGAATTTTAAACTTTTTTCAAAAGGAGTATGTAGTAATACTACTTTTGAAAGAAATGTACTTCAGTTTTTGGTAAATATAAAATATGCAAATTCAATTTCACTTATATAACACTCTTAGTCGTACTAAAGAGGTTTTTAATCCTCAAGATCAAGCTAACGTAAAAATGTATGTATGTGGACCGACTGTTTATTATAATCCTCATATAGGCAATAGTAGGTCGGGAGTAGTATATGATTTACTTTATCGTATAGTTATAAAAATATTCGGTGAGAAGGCAGTAAAATATGTACGTAACATTACGGATGTTGACGATAAAATTATCGATAGAGCTGCACTACTTGGTGTTACTATTGATGAGTTGACTGATAAAGTTACGAAAGAGTTTCATAAAAATATGGCATATTTAGGTTGTATGCTACCTAGTATTGAGCCGAAAGCTACAAAGCATATTGATGTAATGATCGCAATAATAGAACGCTTAATAGCAAAAGATCACGCATATATTGCTGATAATCATGTTTATTTTGATGTTTTATCAGCGCCAAATTATACGGAATTATCTAACCGAAATTTAGAAGAAATGTTTGAGGGAGTGCATGTAGAAAATAGTAAAACCAAAAAAAATCCACAAGATTTTGTATTATGGAAACCGGCAAAGCAAAATGAATCGGCAAATATGAATTTTGAAAGCCCCTGGGGACTTGGTCGCCCTGGATGGCATATTGAATGTTCAGCCATGAGCTACAAATATTTAGGTGAGAATTTTGATATTCACGGCGGCGGAGCAGATTTAATCTTTCCGCATCATACCAATGAGATTGCTCAAAGTAGATGTGCTTTTCCAAGTTCTACCTATGCTAAATATTGGGTACATAATGGGTTTCTAACGGTTAACGGTGAGAAAATGAGTAAATCTCTTGGTAATTTTATTACTGTAAGGGATTTAATGGATAAACAAATTCAAGGAGAAGTAGTAAGGTTATTTTTATTAAGTAGTCACTATAGGCGTCCTCTTGATTATAATGATAAAGCTATAGAAGATGCTAAGAAAACTTTAAATTATTGGTATAGAGCTATAGAAAATATTAATGTGCAGAAAATAGATTTACCTCATGATTTCATGCAAAGCTTACTTGATGATATGAATACGCCGCTTGCCGTTAAAATCATTAATGACTACGCTAAAGGTGTTTTTATTTCTAAAACTGAAGAAGAAAGGCAGCTTAACGCCTCTGCTATTATTACTTGTGCTAATTTTATTGGTTTAATGAATAAGACTCCAAACGAGTGGTTTAATAGCGGTGTGGATGAACTCTATGTAAATGAGCTTGTAAATAAGCGTTTGGAAGCAAAAAAACAAAAAAATTGGTTATTAGCCGATCAAATTCGTAACCAGTTATTAGAGGAAAAAATAATTCTAGAAGATCGACCTGATGGTACTACTATTTGGCGAAAAGAATAAAAGCTTGTAAATTACGCAATATGCGTATATAATTTATGGGCTTGTAAGTCGTCATTGCGAGGAAATTATGTAATAATTGACGAAGCAATCTCACAGGATATTTGATGAGATTACCACGCAGTCTACGGCTGCTCGCAATGACGATTATCCAAAACTTAAGCAAAAAATTCACACGTAAGATATATGTTAGTTCATTAGAATGGACATCTTACGGAGGTATAAACTAACAATTAGGAGAATTTAAAAATGTCAAAAATACCATCTGTTAACATTAAAGCATTATTAGATGCGGGCGTGCATTTCGGTCACAAGACCTCACGCTGGAATCCTAAAATGGCATCTTATATATATGGTGAACGTGATGATGTTCATATAATCGATTTAAGACAAAGTGTCGCTTTAATGAGCGTTGCTTTGAATGCAATATATGAAACTGTAAAAAAAGACGGTAAAATATTATTTGTAAGTACTAAAATACAGGCAAGCGATATTATAGCGGAATATGCCGAAAAATGCGGGCAGTATTACGTAAATCATAGATGGCTTGGTGGTATGCTAACTAACTGGAAAACTATTGCGGGTTCAATAGAAAAGCTAAATAAGTTAGACAAAACCTTAGAAAACGAAGAAGCACTTATGGGTTATACTAAGAAAGAGATACTCAATATGAGCCGTAAGAAAGATAAATTACTTCTATCTCTTGCCGGTATTAGAAATCTTAATTCTAAACCTGATCTTCTAGTAGTTATTGACACTAATAAAGAGCATATCGCAATTAATGAAGCGGTAAAGCTTAATGTTCCTATAGTTGCAGTAGTTGATACTAATTCTAATCCTGATAATGTAGATTATCCTATTCCGGGTAATGATGATTCTATAAGAT
This sequence comes from Rickettsia africae ESF-5, assembly GCF_000023005.1. Taxonomy (NCBI): domain Bacteria; kingdom Pseudomonadati; phylum Pseudomonadota; class Alphaproteobacteria; order Rickettsiales; family Rickettsiaceae; genus Rickettsia; species Rickettsia africae. The sequence continues at coordinate 113,567 of NC_012633.1, forward strand.
CAATAAGACTTTATTGTAGTTTATTTGCAGATGCGGCATTACAAGGACTTGAAGAATCAATGAAAGCTTCAGGAGTTGATATGGGTGCTATGCAAGAGCATACAGATAAGGGGTTAACTTCTAAAAATGTTTCTAAATTAAAACAAGCTAAAAAATTCTCTAAAACGAAAAATATTGATGAAGAGACAAATACAGAATTTGAGCAAGCATTAAATGATGCCGATGAAAATAAAAATTCTGATAATGCATAAGTGTTGTTGCATGGATCGGATTTCCCATTGTCATCCCGCGACTTGATCGTGGGATCCAGCTTAAAATACTAATATTAATAATATTAGTATTTTAAATTGTTTTTATGGACCCCAGGAGCAAGCCATGGGGTGACACCGGGGTCGTTCTTCGAGCTACAACCCAAGCCAAATATAATAATTAAGGAGAAAGTAAGGTATGAGTGAAATAAATATAAGTGCTGTAGCAGTTAAAGAATTAAGAGAAAAAACCGGTGCAGGTATGATGGATTGCAAAAAAGCATTAATAGAAACCAGCGGTAATTTTGAAGAAGCCATTGATTTTCTTCGTAAGAAAGGTTTAGCTGCTGCTGCAAAGAAAGCCGGACGCATTGCTTCTGAAGGTTTAACGGCTGCAAAAGTTGATGGGCTTACCGGAGTGGTAATTGAAGTAAATTCCGAAACGGATTTTGTTGCTAGAAATGAGCAGTTTCAGGATCTAGTTAAGGATATTGCAAATCTTGCAGTAATTGCAAAAACTATAGACACGCTAAAAACATTTAAAATGCAAAGCGGTAAATCAGTTGAAGAAGAAATTATAGAAAATATCGCTACAATCGGTGAAAATTTAACATTACGTCGTATGGATATATTAGAGATATCTGAAGGAGCAATCGGTTCGTACGTGCATAATGAAGTTGTACCGAATTTAGGAAAAATTTCCGTATTAGTAGGTCTTGCGTCTAACGCAAAAGATAAAGCAAAACTAGAAGCTTTAGCTAAACAAATTGCTGTTCATGTAGCAGGAAATAACCCGCAAAGTATAGATGATTCAAGCTTGGATCAAGCACTCGTAGAGCGTGAGAGAAAAGTATTTTTTGAAAAATCTAAAGAAGAAGGAAAGCCTGATAATATTATAGCAAAAATGGTAGAAGGTAGAATACGTAAATTCTTCTCGGAAGTTGTATTACTTCAGCAAAATTTCTTATTTGAACCTAAACTTACCGTTGCGGAAGTAATTAAAAATGCTGAAAAAGAACTCGGTGCAGAAATTAAAATTGCCAAATTTATTAGATACGAACTTGGTGAAGGTATAGAACACGAAGAAAAAAACTTTGCCGATGAAGTAGCTGCCATTACGCAAGGTTAATGGGCTTGTTTCATAGCTTCAATGTCATTCCCGCGTGGATACCAAATCGTCATTGTGAGCATGCGTTGTTGTGCAGACACAATGCTATCCTGTCATCCCGCGACTTGATCGCGGGATCCAGTAAAAATATAAAAACACCTAATACTAGTTATTTTTATGAATACCGTGGTCAAACCACGGTATGACACCGAATACGTTTTTCTATCCACGCAATAATACCTTCCCGTGGTCAATTGAACTAGGTGACAGTAAAAAACTCGTGAATACTCACTCACACCTTTTCAAAGCAAACAAAGGCGAATTTAGGATAAGTGCTTATTCTAAACTCGTATTTATAATATCTCTCTAACTACAAAACTATCTATTAATAAATAATTTTCGGTTTTTTACTTTATAATAAAAGATTTATATTGACTTAATCATAGAAAATCTTACATTAATTGTTATTATTAGTTTAAATGAAGAGCATTTTATGTCAAGGACACAAGAGGAATATGCTGCACAAATTTATGCTGCCGAAGAGCATCATAGGAGACAAGCTAATTATAGTGATAATGATGCCGAATTGCTTGAAGTTATTATAGTATGTGCCGGTTATGCATGTTATAAAGCAGTAGAAGGGGCAGTAAAAGTTACCGTCACAGGAAGTAAAATTATAGAAAACGCCTATAAGATAGGAAGTGGACAAATAGCAGTACTCGGTACTGATGCTGAAAGTAAAATAACTTATATAACAAAGCATCCTTCGTCTCGAGGTAATACGAGTACTCCCACTCAGTCGATGACAACTAAACTAATCGTGTAGATCCTTTAGAGCAAACTTCCCCTAATACTCCTACCTCTAAAAGAGAAAAGGCTAAAATATACGGAAAAAAACTGGTAGATAGTGCAAAGATTGGAGCTAAAACCCTTTCAAACGCTTATAAAGTGACAATTGGTACAATAGAAGTCGTCGGTCCAGGAAGTGATTTTTAACAGCACCGGTAAGGAAAAATTTATATTTTCTGAACCTACTAAGCTTAAAGTTGTTCAAAAAGAATTTAAAACCGAAAACGGTTATAAGTGCGGTATTGTGTTGGAAGAGACAATTGAAGCTTCCTTAACATTAAGATTAAATAACAAGCGTATAAGTTAAGATTAAAGAATTTAGAAGCATGATTGTCCCTGATACTACAGAAGATACAGGAGAAACTTTTGATATTTCGCTAATTTTAAAATATTCTGATGGGGCAAATATGCCTAAAGCAGATCCTGCTTTTTTAAAGATACATTACGGTAGAGACGGAAAATTAAATAAGTTATTGTTGCCAAACCCACCTATAATTTTTCATAACCAATGGTATCCGGCCTTAACCGTTTATAAAGGTGAATGATGTTCTTTGCCTATAAATAGTGGGTATTATAGGTATTTGAATAAGAAAATACTAGAAAATAACGGAAGTATAGAAATCAGTCACGTAGATCCTGAATTTACTATAGAGCTTTTAGGAGAATAAAAGTTTTTAGTTAAATTCTATCAAAGAAACTTCGTAATTACGTTTAAATATTCATCTAGGACTGTTTGGTTGTCCTTAATAAATTTTAAAGCATTTTCGCGGTAAGCTGTAAGTTCTAGAGCATTATTAGACCTGAGTAGATATGTTAGTTTAGTTAGTAAATCTTCACCGTTTTTGATTTGGATAGCTGCTTCATTTTGCAGTACGCCTTTAGCGATATCGGTGTTTTTGCTCATATCTGGACCGAATATAATACAATTAGAGAAATATGCTGCTTCTAAAATATTATGCCCGCCTTGTTTAAAAGAACCGCCGATAAAAGAAATTGTAGCTACAGAAAAAAATAGTCCCATTTTGCCGAACCTATCAACTATATAAAGATCATCGCTTAAAACAGGTAAATCATTCTGCGACTTAGCGGTAGCGGATAAATTATGTGACTTACAATTATCGATAATTGATTTAACTCGCTCAGGATGTCTTGGAATTAAGATAATATAGCAGTCTAAAAACTGCTCTTTTAGGTTTTTGATTATAGGCAAAATCACCTCTTCATCTTCGGGGTGAGTGCTGGCAAATAGCACGACTCGCTTATTGTCTAAATGTAAGCTTAATTTTGATAACTCTTCTTGATTAACCGGAAGTTTTTCGTTGGCAAATTTAATATTGCCTAAGTTCACTGCATCTGATACGCCAAGTTCATTGAATTTTTGTAAGTCACGTTCGCTTTGCACGATAATTTTACTGCAATTTTTGAGAATAAGCTGAAAAAAGCTTTTTCTTTGTAGCCAAGCTTTAAACGATTTATCGGAAATACGAGCATTAACTAGTAGTAATTTACACTGCTTTGCTCCCTCATTAATAGTACACGGCCATAATTCCGATTCTATAAAAATGCCTAAATCAGGTTGCCAATTTCTTAAAAATTTTCGAGTAAAAATAATATTATCTATCGGTAAAAATTGGTGAACTGCTATTTTAGGTAATTTGGCAGTTAATATTTTAGCGGAGCTGTTAGTCCAAGAAGTTACTAGAAAACGAACGTCAGGATAGCGTTTACTTATATTATGTATTAATGTTAAAGCTACCATAGACTCGCCAATGCTTGCTGCATTAATCCATATCAGCCTTCGTGCATCACTTGCTTCTAAAGGTAATTTATACGTTGATCTTAACCCTTCATCCTCACGTATTAGTGTATACGCTGTGGTTCGCAGTGAAGTGTCTCCTTTAAATTCCTCTTTATTAGCGGACGTTTGCATGAAGTCTAATGAATTGTCTTGTCTGTGTTTGCCAATAGCAAAACGCTCTTGGATGCGTCTTATATCTTCTTTACCTATTAATAAACGTATAAGAATTATGATAAAATAAACAGGTAATAATATAAAGCTTAAAGCATAATATAATAACATCATTTCTTTAAACTTTCTGTTAAGCTTGCTAATTGTTTTTCAAGGTTTATATGGTTTTGTATTTTATCATTTGTGAGTTCTAAAGGCGAGCCAACTATGATTTTAATGGTACCAAACGGTAGGGGTATTATTAATTTATCCCAACTTTTTAATCTGAAACATCTAGAAGTGGAGCTGACTATAGTAATAAGTTTTGTGTTATATCTATAGGCAATTTCGGTAATACCGCTATTTACTTTATATACCGGTCCTTTAGGACCGTCCGGCGTGACTATTATATTTGCACCTTGAGATAACTTACCTATAATATTACGTAAAGCTCCAATTGGATTTTTATTAGTAGAACCTACTATCACTCTGCAACCGAATTTTCCTACTAGATCGTTTAAAATTTTTCCGTCTAAATGCGGTGATATTAAAGCATAGATATTTCTATGTCCTATAAACATAGACGGACTTAAGGCAAGCATATTATGCCAAAATGCAAAGATTACCCCTTGTTCGTTTAGGAATTTTTCCTTATTGCCGTTATCGTAAAATATAAATTTCTGCTTTGAAGTAAAGTAAACAAAACGCAAATACCAATATAGTAAAATAGTAATTATACTAAGTACGTATTTATTATTTTTTAAAAATTTTTTAAAAACTTTCCGCATTATTTTTTTGTTGGTTTAGGTGGTTTTTTAACTTTTCCGTCATTGCGAGGAAATTACGAAGTAAGTGACGAAGCAATCTCAGGATATTTGACGAAATTATCACGCAACCTATGGCTGCTCGCAATGACGATTTGGTATCCATGCAAAGCCTTAAGCAGGAATGACATCAATTGTTCTCTCAATTCTAATACAAGCTTTTTCTAGCTCTTCCATAGAAGTAGCATAAGAGATTCTAAAATATCCCTCTAAGCCGAAAGCGATACCAGGTACTACGGCAACTTTTGCTTCTTCAAGTAAATATTCGGCAAAATCATTACTATTTGCAATAATTGTTCCTGATTTAGTTTTATGCCCAAATATTTTATCGCATTTAACAAATAAGTAAAACGCCCCTTCCGGCTTATAGCATTCAAAATATTTTACTCTTTTCAAAATTGATAAAGCAAGATCACGCTTTTTTTGACAATTTAAAGCATTAGGCTTTATATAATCTTGAGGACCGTTTAATGCTTCAATAGCAGCCATTTGACTTATTGAACAAGGGTTTGAAGTACTTTGCGACTGAATAATAGTCATTGCTTTAATCAAAGTTTTAGAGCCTGCACCGTAGCCTATACGCCAACCCGTCATAGAATAAGCTTTAGATACTCCGTTTACGGTAAATATTCTCTTTTTTAAATCAGGTGCTATTTGGGCTAATGTATAAAATTTAAAATCATCAAAAGTAATATGCTCGTAAATATCATCGGACATTACGTTTACATGTGAATATTTTCTTAAAACTTTAGCAATATTTTCTAGTTCTTCAAAATTATAGCTTGCACCTGTTGGATTACTAGGTGAGTTAATAATAAGCCACTTAGTTTTATCCGTAATTGAACGTTCTAAAGCTTCTGCACTTAATTTAAAGTTATTTTCAATTCCGCAATTTACAAAAACAGGTGTTCCTGCGCTAAGTGCAACCATATCAGGATATGAAACCCAATAGGGTGCTGGAATAATTACCTCATCCCCTTGGTCTAAAGATGCCATAAACAAATTATATATAACTTGTTTACCGCCGGTGCTTACTATTATTTCATCAAGTTCGTAATCTATATTATTTTCACGTTTGAATTTGTCTTTTATTGCTTGCTTTAAAAGAGGCATACCCTCAACGTTAGTATATTTAGTAAAGCCGTCTTTAATCGCTTTAATCGCCGCTTCCTTAATATTGTCAGGCGTATCAAAATCAGGCTCACCGGCACCGAGTGTGATAATATCAACTCCCGCTTTTTTAAGTTCAAGAGTTTTTTTAACGACTGCAAGGGTCGGCGACGGTTTTATAGAACTTAGCCTCGTAGAAATAATTGACATAATTTGAGTCCGTATTAAATGAAAGTTACAATTATATATTATAATTTGTTTAGTATTGACAGAATATATTAGTCTATGTTCGTGGTTAATTCTACGTGACCATAAACCTGATAATATATGTTTTAAAGATTCGGGCTTACCTATACCTGTAACCGGTGCTTCTTGGATATTTTTTATTAGAAGTTTAATACGTTCATATTTTTTAATATCGTATTTTTTCCAATACGCTAAATCCTCCGTTGCTTCTAGTGTCTACTCAATCTCAATCATCTAAATTAACTTTAGCAAACTCTCCTCTTTTTGCTTGTTCGATAGATTTTTTTATTCGATTCGCATTAGCCCCAGATTAGATAATAAATATAATGTTTCTTTTGTAGATTCATATTCTTCTTCGGTTAAAAGAATAATATTCTTATGATTCTTTCTTTTAATTAAGCTAAGGGGCATGATCGTTTTCTACGGTATTTTAGTACAGAGCTTAAATTTTTTCTAAATGAAGTGCCGCTAATTGAGTTCATGAGCTACCTACTGATGTACATATAATAACATGTACATCCTAGCTTCAATACCATTAATTCACAAGTAAAATTATTATTTTATTTAAAAATTTATCAAGATATGCTTTATTATAGTAAGTAATATTAATTTAGTAATTAAACTATGCTCGGTAAAATAAAAGACAAAATCAAACATTATTGCTTAACTATAATAAATGTACCGAATTTTATTAAGAATAAAATTTTAGAATTTAAAAATTATATAAGTGATTGTAAATATAAATTCTCTCATTTAACCGAAACTAATTATCAACTTGGACTCGATCATTTATATAGAGGTAATTTAAATGATGCATTACTTAGGTTTAAACTAGTCGATAAATTTTTTAATCCTAATGATTCTAAAGTATATTCTCAACTCGGATGGGTTTATTTTTTAAAAAATAATTACAGGCAAGCTATAGAATATTTAGAAAAATCTAATGAAAAATATAAACCTATATGTATAAATTTTTTGAAAAATTATAAGGATATTACTGAAATACCTCAAGAAATTTGTGGAAAATATCGTGATTTAACTGCACAATATTATCCTACTATTTTTAATAACGATAAAAATATCCATCTTCCATATATGTTTGTTAATGAAGCACTTAAGCAGATATCTGATTTACCGGATAATTACTCTATTTTGGAACTGGGAAGTAATATAGGGCTTGTAGGTTATGAAATACAAAAACGTTTTCCGGAACGTTTGACTTTAACCGGTGTAGAAGTTTCTGCTTTAATGAATAGGTTACAAGCAACATATTACCCGAACACTAAAATTTACGATCAAATATATAATATTGCTATCGATGAATTTTTAAAACAAAACTCTAATAAATTTGATATTATTTTTAGTTTTTGCGGATTATCGTTTACTAACAATTTAATAGAATATTTTAATTTAATATACTCATCTCTTAATAAACAAGGGTATTTTGCCCTTTGTTTACCGAATGCGACGAAGACACAATTTTCAGTAAAACGCAAAGAATTTATTTTTAACTTGAATGAAATAAATAATTTTTTACAAAAAAATAATTTTACTATATTAACTTCGGAAGAAATAATACTAGCGGAAAACAATAAATATAGTATTATTGTTTGTAAGAAAACAGCATAAATCAATGAGAATATTAATTATATTATCCATTATTTTATGTTCATTATCGATAAGAGCTGATCTTGAATATGTTGATAATGAAATATATAACTATAATGGTGGAAGCAATGAGAACGGTTGCGTGGAAGTTTATGATCCATATGAAAAATTTAACCGTAAAGTGTTTGTATTTAATTCTGTGTTAGATTATATAATATTGCGTCCTTTAGCGATAGGTTATAAGAACATCACGAATGATTACGTAAAAGCACGAGTTAATAGTTTTGTCAGTAATGTCGATACACCGCTTACGGCGGTAAATTACGGGCTTCAGTTAAATTACGATAAAACTATGAAAAGCGTTTGGCGGTTTCTCATTAACACGACGCTTGGCATAGGCGGTTTATTTGACGTGGCAGGTAAAGTAGGTTTGCCGTCTGATCGTCAAACTTTCGGTAGTACCCTTGCACATTATGGAGTTGCCCCAGGTCCTTATTTAGTATTGCCGATAATCGGTAGTACTAACGCAAGAGATATGATGGATTCGGTAATTACTAATTATGCTCTTAATCCATTAATGTACTACACTCATAATGATTTTGACTTAGGAGTACTAGCAGTTAGTAAAATAAACGATCGATATGTTGTATTACCGTTTAGTGATTATGTGATGAAGAATTCTACCGATCCTTATGTGGCTATTAGATCAGCATTACATCGTGTTCGTGAAGCATCGGTTCAATATCCTGAAAATTTTAAATGTCCTAAACCCAAGAATTAATGAAATTAAAGAGGATTATATGCAAAAAATTATTACAGGTTTATTTTTATTAGTTATGACGTTTTACGCTTATTCTAATGAAAAAGTGCCTGCCGGTTTGAACAATTACGTTACTAATTTAGTAAATGAAGCTTCTAGTATATTAAACGATAGTAAGTTATCTGAGCGAGTAAAAATTGCTAAAGCACGTGAGTTAATGTCTCAGAACCTAGATTTTGATTGGATGGCTAAATATACATTAGGCAGAAATGGGATAAAAACTTTATCAGGTGGGCAGGTTCAGGAATTCATCAAAGTTTACTCTAAATATGTTACTAAGTCTTATACTGATTTAATAAAAGATTATAAAGGCAAACAGCCTAAAATAGTAGGAGTTCGTCCTTTAAGCTCAACCGATTTTATGGTTGCTATGAATATCATTAGTAATAAAGAGCAAGACCCTATTAAAGTAGAATATCTTGTACGTGAAATGAAAGGAAACGGAAAAGACGTTTTTAAAGTTTCTGATATAATTACGGAAGGTGTAAGTCTTATTGGAGCTCAACAAGACGAGTTTACTGATACTTTAAAAAATCAAGGCTTTAAGGCACTAATACAAAAATTAGAAAGTCGTTCTTAAGCTTATTTTACTTTCATCTTAAATTGTCATTGTGAGGAGGTATTGTTGCGTAGACACCTCGTCGTCATTGCGAGGAAATTGCGTAGCAATTGACGAAGCAATCTCAGGAGTTTGTTATTATTGCATGAGATTGCCACGCAGTCTACGACTGCTCGTAATGACGATTAGATATCCACGCAACAAAGCCCGCTCGCTAATAGCGTTAAACAACATAAATCACTCACATGAAAATCTTAGCAGGCAAGTAGTAATAAGTTACTTGCAACGCGTTTAGCTATAGCATTAAATATTAAATATATTGAGCCGAAAATTACCTATTTCAATGATTCCGAAATAAAAGTAGAAATTCAAAAATCGTTTCATAATGAAGATATAACCATAGTACAATCCACATCAAAACCCGTTAATGATCGCTTAATTGAGTTGTTTTTGCTAGTAGATGCAACAAAAAAAGCGGGAGCACAAATCGAATAATTTTAGTAATGCCTTATTTTGGTTATGCAAGGCAAGATAATATAAATTCTCAAAATATAATTCCTGCTAAGTTAATAGCAGATTTTTTAGAGAAGCTCGGAGTAAACCATGTAATTACTATTGATTTACACTCCGATAAAATAGAGAAATTTTTTAATATTCCTGTTTCTAATCTTGAACCTATAAATTTATATATCCCGTTTTTAAGCACTTATAGCAATTGCGTTATAGTTACACCTGATAAAGGAAGTATCAATCGAGTTCAAAAAATTAGTAATTTACTAAATATAGATTCAGCTTATATAAACAAAGAAAGGGATATAAATAATAATTGCGAGATTGATATCAATCACAAGTAGTGTAGAGGGCAAAAATTGCATATTAATTGATGATATTATAGATAGTGGAGAAACAATCGTAAAAGCAGCGAGATTTTTAAAAGAACATTCGGCTTTATCGGTTAGTGCTTTTATAACTCATGTAGTGTTTTCTGCCGGCCGGTTCTAAAAATTCGATAATAGACCTCTTGGAGAACGAAGCTAATAAAGAGGAGTTTGTAGGAAACACGGAACGCAGCACCGCAGCGTACACTTTAGTACGTGAGGATGTGAGTACTGGATTGACGTACAAATTACCTTTAGAAGCAAGTTATGCAAGAGGTCTAATAGACAATATTTTTATCACGGATACTAAAAACAAGTGACTTATCTACAAAATTTCATATAATACCCGTATTGTCTATCATCGTAAAAGAGTTAATAAATATACTATGAGCTTGTGTACTGTAGAAATAAATCTATCTACAATAAAAAATAATTACCTTTTATTACAAGATATTTGCAAAACCTCATTAGTCGGTGCTGCCGTTAAAGCTAACGGTTACGGTCTTGGAGCAGTACAAATTTCTAAAGCTTTAATAGAAGAAAATTGTAGGCATTTTTTTGTGGCCTCAAGTGAAGAAGGAGTGAATTTACGCAACGCTTTAGGATTAGATGTTAATATTTTAGTTCTTAACGGCGTTTTTGAACATGATGCTTTAGAGCTGATAGAATATAATTTAACACCTGTCCTAAATAACTTAAAACAAATAGAAATTTGGCAAAAATTTAGTAATTTGAAAAACCGATTATTGTCTTGTTATTTACATTTCAATACGGGGATTAATCGTCTTGGCTTAAGCTCTGATGAGATAGAGCAGCTCATTAATGATCGTGATTTGTTAAAAGGGCTAGATTTACAATATATTATAAGCCATCTAGCTATATCCGAGGAAATAGATAATCCTTATAATCTAGAACAATTAAACAGATTTAAAGCTTATTTACAATATTTCCCAAACGTCAAAGCAAGCCTTGCTAATTCCGGCGGCATATTTTTAGGACAGGATTACCATTTTGATTTAGCAAGACCAGGGGCAGCCTTATATGGTCTTAATCCCTTAACAAAGAATCCCGTAACCTTAAAAGCTCCTATAATTCACTTACAGAATTTGACACTAGATAGCCATATCGGTTATAATATGACTTTTACAACTAAGCGTGATAGTGTCATTGCAACGTTACCGCTTGGTTATGCCGATGGGTTTAGTCGTAATTTTAGCAATCAAGGCGAAGTATTTATTAACAGTCGCAGCGTTCCTATAGTAGGGCGAGTATCGATGGATTTAATAAATATCGATGTTACCGATCTACCACCATCCGAGATTTTTCTAGGGCAGGAAGCGGAAATTATCGGAAATTATTGCACGCCCGATAAAATAGCGAGTATTATAGGTACTATCGGGTATGAGGTATTAACTAACCTTGGTAGTAGATATAAAAGAAAGTATATCGGGTAGATATCTGTGTCATACACGGTATCCAGAAAAAAATTAAAAAAGACTGGATCCCGCGATCAAGTCGCGGGGATGACATTAGAGGTTACTGGATTCCTGCTTGCGCAGAAATGACATAGCGTACTTAAATTAAGTAGAAAAAATACAAATGTTATTCAATATAGCTAATTCGGTCGGTAAACGTACTGTAAAGTTTGCACAAAGTGTAGGTAGTTTTTCTCTATTTAGCTTTGCTGCCGTTAGCAGTATCATAAGACCGCCTTTATATTTGAGTTTAATTATCAGACAATTATTATTTATCGGGTTTCACTCGCTTCCGGTTGTTGCGATGACGACTTTTTTCTCAGGGGCGGTACTTGCATTACAGAGCTATATCGGTTTTTCCCGTTTCTCAGCTGAAAGCTCTATTGCAACGGTAGTAGTATTGTCGCTGACTAGAGAGCTTGGACCTGTCTTAGCTGGACTAATGGTAGCGGGAAGAGTTGGGGCATCAATCGCCGCCGAAATAGCCACAATGAGAGTAACGGAGCAGATAGATGCTTTATATACTTTATCTACCGATCCTATTAAATATTTAGTTTTTCCAAGAGTAATAACAGCTATTATTACAATGCCTTGTCTTGTTTTAATCGGGGATATAATTGGTGTTATGGGCGGTTATTTGGTAGGGGTATATAAACTTGATTTTAATAGTGCAGCTTATTTAACCAGTACTTTTCAGTATTTAGAACCGATTGACGTAATTTCCGGTCTTGTTAAAGCGGGAGTTTTTGGGTTTATTATTTCTATAATAAGTTGCTATAGCGGCTATTATTCAGGTAAAGGGGCTAAGGGAGTTGGAAGAGCAACTACCTCGGCAGTAGTGAATTCTTCTATCCTTATCTTAATCAGTAATTATTTAATAACCGAATTATTTTTTAAAGTATAGGTTATACTCGTTTGATTTGAAAAATTGGTTTTGTTGTTTTATATTTTTTGACCGCAGCGTACATAAACGTACGTGAGGATCAAAAAATATAAAACGCCTAGTTCTTTTCCAAATTAAACGAGTATACAGTTTTTTTGTTTATTTGGAGTATGCATGAGTGTAGAAGAATTTAAAATTAAAATTCGGTCATTATATAAATCATTTGCTAATCATAAGGTGTTAGACGGAATAGATTTGGATGTAAAAAAGGGCAGTTCATTAGTGATTTTAGGTGGTTCTGGTAGTGGCAAATCAGTTCTAATTAAAAATATAGTAGGATTGATTAAACCTGATAAAGGTAAAATTTTTATTGATAATGTAGAAATCCAAGATATCTCAAGTAAACAAAAATTTGAGATTATGGATGGTATAGGTTTTTTATTCCAAGGCGGAGCATTATTTGACTCCTTAAATATACGTGATAATATTACTTTCGAGACTAAAAATTTATCTAAGAAAGAAAAAAACGACCTTGCCGGTGCAAAGCTTAATGCCGTTGGTTTATCTCCTAGAATACTCGAGCTTTACCCTGCCGAATTATCGGGAGGAATGCAAAAAAGAGTAGCCCTTGCTAGGGCTATTTGTAGTACACCGTCGATTTTATTTCTTGATGAACCGACCACAGGGCTTGATCCGATCATGGCAAATGTTATCAACGAATTAATTATAAAAATCCAAGAAGAGTTAGAGGCAACTACGATTACTATAACTCATGATATGATTAGTGCCGCAAAAATAGCTAAAGAAGTAGCTATGATTTATCAAGGAAAAATTAAATGGTACGGTAGTAAAGATGAAATGCGTAATAGTGATAATCCTTATTTAAAACAATTTATAAATGGATTAACTACTGGGCCTATAGAGGTATAAAATGTTTAAGAACTTATTATGTATAATAATATTTCTAGGTATAAATCTAAATGTTTATGCTATAAATTCTAGCTCTTATACGACAGATGATATAATAAAAATAGTAATTATTCTTGGAATAGTTATTTTAATTTTTAGTCCTGCAAAATTCCGTATAATCGTTATCGGTACTATGTTAGGCTTGTCTTGTGCCTATTTCACGTATAAATACATCGTACCTATCTTTATTTCTTTACTAAATGGACCATAAAGATAAATATTGCTATTAGTGACGCCCCACATCTCAGCTATTTTCTCTTCTAATAGTATCAATTTAATATTCTACAATTAATCTAAAGCTCTAACTCCCCCGTGATAGCCATCTAATTCAAAAGAATTGGGATGTATATTTTTACATGCATCTAAACCTATTATATTAATAATATTAGTATTATTATCAATACCATTTAAAGTAGTACGAATATCTTCCAAGTATTTAGATGATTCAGGCGAATCATTACCTCCAATTATTCGTACTTTTATTAAATCTTGTTCTATCAATTCATTCTGATTAAAGTCAGTAATTAATTGCTCTAACTGTTGTGAATTAATATTTCTAGCTAATGCTATTTTATTTCATTTTACGGAAAAGAAACTACAGGCAATCTCTTCATTTAAATCTTTAGTATAAATTACTAAATCATCATTTATATCAAAAATTTTATATTCTTGTGAGTTAATTTCAATTTGTATAGTTTATTTACTTTGTTGATTATTTTTGTGTAAAGCAATATTTTTATTGGGAAGAGTATAGCTAGGTGCAGCTATTTTTGTTTTAGTACTTATATTTTTTTAATATCTTATCACTTGTTAAGTTTAATTTTGGTTCATTTTTTGTTTTATTACTACTAAAAATATTTATGAACAAATCTTTTATTTTTTGTACACTTTTTTGTATCCAGGGTTTTTTAATATTACTATCTTGTTGGTAGGTAGAATGAGTAAGTGCTAATGTTTTATTAATTTCTGAACGTACACTTTCCAACGGATTTAAATTGTTAGATAATAAATAATCAGTTTTAGCTATTAAATTATTTACAATTTTTGTTTGTTCTTGATCCTTTAGATTCAATTCGTGAACTCAATTACTAATATTTTTAGTTACTACATTTTTTACTAATTTTGGATTAGTTTTTTGAATTTCCTCTGCTACTTTAGTAAGTGGTCTTGATATTTGATTAGATTGCCATGTGTCCATAGAATTAGGATTTTGATTAGATCCTAATAAATATTGCTGAATAATATGTTTTTGTTGGATTTCATTTAAAGAGCGATTAGGTATATTTTTATTTTTAGTGAAATCAAAAGCTTTATAAAGTACAGGAGTATTACTTCCTATACTTAAATGTACTTGTCTAGCAGTGGTTGTTTTATCCTCTCTATCCGGAACAGTTACCTGTTATTGATATAATTCCTAATGGGGCTCCCTTGTCTTCTATATCTGCAGATTTTATATTTACGTTAAAGTGGTTAGTTAATTCTTGTGTTACTTTACGAATATTACCATCTGATACCGAAATTGATACTGCAGATCTATCACACCCTCCTACTAAATAAGCTTCTAATTGAGTATTAGGAGGAAAGTTGCTTATTACATCATGTGTTAAAGAACCAGCATCAGTAAACCTGTCAACATGGGCTAATGCAGTTTTTTTAGTTAATGGATCATGTAAAATTACAGCAACGCATTGTTGAATGTTATCAGTGCCTATCTTTTCTTTATTAGAAAAACCAACTTTATGCTGTTCCACACGAACAGCTTCATAATCAACTATACCTTGTTGTAATGAGTAAGCATATGCATACCTGCGCTATTGAATTTTCTTTACGGTTTTGAGTTTTATAAGCAGCTCCTAAAGCTAATCTTGCCATTAATTCTTTAGCTTGGCTAATGTTCCTTGTGGTTGATGTGCAGTGACTAATTCTTTGTATGAATTTTCGACATTATAATATTGTTTTGCTTCAAAAGAATTCTCTATGCTATCTTGAAATTGTTGAATAGCATTATCAAACAGTCCTAGCTGTTGATAGCTACGTCCTATCATAGTATTAATATAGGAAAGTAGGAAAGAAAATTACTGTCAGTTTGACCTATAGCAATTTGTTCAGCTTGTTGTAGTTGTTTAAGAGCAACAAGATGATTATCTATATAATTTTAATCCTTCATTATACAAAAAGCTGCTTGATTATGATCAATTTGCTCCTTTGTACTTAATGGTTTTGGATTAAGATTACTAATATATTCAGGAAAACTTGAAGGCAACTCGCCTAATTTTTTAATTAGTCCGGTGATATTACCTTGAACTGGCTTCCCATTAATAAGCATAGATTTATAATAGTTTAATTAATGTATATTTTTATATAAAACTCTGTTATTTAATAAAAATCAAGCATTAGCTAATACTTAGCTACAAAATAATTATCTCTTGACACTAGGGGAGTATTGCTTTATATTCTTTATCTATTGTATATAATATGTATATAATACTGGATGAACTTCAAAATTGGCTACGTCGTTCTACAAGATCTGCGGTGCTCACTTGTTAAGTATAAGCTCCGCTTCTCGGTGTGTGAACTCTTAGTTCTTTTTGAAGTTGATCTTCGTATATGACTCTTCATTTACTTGAAGTATATTTTATAAGTTTTAAGGTATTTAGCTTATGTCTCGTAAGTGCGAACTCACAGGTGTGGGTGTTTTATACGGCAACAATGTATCACATTCTCAGCGTAAAACTAGAAGACGTTTTGAACCTAACCTAAGATCGGTTAAGTTTACAAGTGATATAACAGCCGGGGAATATAGATTATCGGTTAATGCTAGATGTATTAGTTCAGTGGAAAAAGCCGGGGGTTTTGATGCATATATTCTAAAAGCCGATGATAATGTTTTATCAAGTAACGCTAGAGCTATTAAGAAAAAAATAATTCAGACTAAAACAGCAAAATCATTATGAAAAGTGGTATACATCCAGAATATAAAAAGTTTTTGATTAAAGTAGGAAGTGATGTTTTTGAAACAATGTCTACTCATCCTACAGGTGAAATTTTAATGGATGTTGATTTTAGAAAGCATCCGGCATGGAATAAAGATTCCGGAAATGTAGTAAATCAATCGAACAAAAGTGTTAGCGATTTCAATAAAAGATTCTCAGGTCTTTCTTTCGGTAGTAAGAAAGAAGCTAGCTAGGCTTTGTTTGTGGATAACAAATCGTCATTGCGAGGAAATTGCATAGCAATTGACGAAGCAATCCAGTAAACAATTTTGATTTATAGAATTTTTTTATTATTTTTTCTGGGTTGCCGTGCAGTCTACGACTACTCGGTATTTACGCAAGAATGACACTAACAACAAAATATAACACAGATAAATCGTCAATTCTCAATTATTGCGGGGTGGAGCAGCTCGGTAGCTCGTCAGGCTCATAACCTGAAGGTCGTTGGTTCAAATCCAGCCCCCGCTACCATATTTTTTAATGTCATGCTAGCTCACTTATAGCGTTATTGAAGTCTGCTGATGCCATTCCTAACTCAGTGTTGTTGCATGGTTTGGTTTTCCTGTCATTGTGAGAAGGCATTATTGCGTGGTTCGGTAAAATTCGCTGTGTTACCCCGTGGCTTGACCACGGGGTCCATAAAAACAATAAAAAATACTAATATAGTATTTTTAACTGGATCCCGTGGTCAAGCCACGGGGTAACACAGCGAATTTTACCGAACCACGCAATAATGCCTTCTCGCAATGACGACTTGGTATTCACGTAGGCAATGCCTTACATCCAATACGAAAGCAAATTATGACTACTCAGAAAATAGTGCCTACAAAATCAACTGATGGCAGTAAGCTTTTTCGTCATCAAGCTAAATTTGTAGCCGGTGCTATGAATATAAATCAAATCCCCAATTTTTCATTACCGGAAATTGCTTTTGTCGGTAAGTCAAATGTCGGCAAATCAAGCCTAATAAACACGATATGTAGTAATAAAAATCTTGCTAAAGTTTCTAATACTCCAGGGCGTACTAGGCAAATCAATTTCTTTAACCTTGCAGATAAACTTATTATAGTTGACCTGCCCGGTTATGGTTTTGCTAATGTTCCTATATCAGTCAAAGAGCAGTGGGGAGTGTTAATTAGTTATTATTTACGAAATAGTTATAATTTAAGGTTAGTTAACTTATTGATTGATTCAAGAAGGGGTATAAAAGAAAATGATAAGAAAGTAGCTGATCTATTACTTGCAAATAAAAGAGAATTTCAAATTATTTTCACAAAATCCGATAAAGTTACGGATCATAAAAACCTTCACGATGAAGCACAGAATTTTCTTGCAACTTTAAACTACTCATGTAATGTTATGTATGTAAGCAATAGGAGTAAAGAAGGTGCAAGAGAACTTAAAGCTAGTTTGGCAAAATGCATCAAACCTCAAAAATAAAGAGGTAGATAGTATTTCTTCATTAAATAACATTGCTATAATTAAGAATATAATAAAGTGTAGTAGTGAGTTGAAGAATCAAGCAATAGTTCTAAAATTACCTGCTACTATTATTATTGACGATAAATTATTTACGGCTTTTATTGAATCTGTTAGATTGCTTGAGATGTGCGGTGCTAAAATATATATAGTACATGATCATATTGATTTACGAAGTTCGTCTTTAATATCACAAATAGATGAAAATTTTAGTCAAAAAATTAGTAAAATAAGCGACTATAGTTCTCTAAATAATCCTATTATTATGGAAATTTTATCCAGTTACGTTAACAAGCTTATAGTAACAAAGTTAAGTAGTATAGGTTGTTATGCAGTTGGTATTTCAGGTAAGGATGCTAATTTACTGCAAGCAAAAAAATCAAAACTATCTTACCGAAAAATTGTAAATCATGATGTTATAAATATTGGTTTTTTAAGCGAGCCTATTCTGATTAATCCAGAAATTTTATTAAATTTTGCAGATAATAATATTATACCCGTGATAGCACCGTTTGCGAGCGACGATCAGGAGAAAACGCATTTATTAAATGTTAACTTAACGTTAGCAACAATTGCTTCTGCATTAAGTGTAGAACATTTAATATTGCCATATGAGATATTACAGGTATCCGAGACGTTTCCGTATAATATAAAAATACGAGATATTAACTTGTTGAAATCAATGTTAGATGATAGTAATAATTTCATCGAAGAAGCATTAATTAAGATAGCAGTTAATGCCCTTGAAAATAATAATGGTTACGTACATTTTGTGAATAGTGAAGCACCGAATTCAATATTGTCAACTATGTTTGATATTAATATAAATTAATAGAGATTTTTTATGGCAGGAGCATTAGCATCCGATCTTTTATTTGTAGGGTTAACTAGACCGCCGATGATATTTGGAGTAAGTATTAAGTTTGCTGCATTAAATATGATAATGACGATGATAGTATTTATTTGGAATAACGGCATTATGATTTTATTCATTGCAGCTGCTTTGCATTTGGTAGCTTATATTATATGTTTTAAAGAACCGAGATTCATAGAGCTATATTTAAATAAAATGTCAAGAACTAGCCAATGTCCTAATAAATTTTACTACGGAGCAAATTCGTATAATATTTGAGTTTTATGTCATTCCCGCCTTACGCGGGAATGACATAAAAAGAGGTATAACTGACAAAATAAATCAAAATAGTTAAATCAGGTGAGGTAATGAAATTATTTAGAACTAGAGCCGCTAAAGAATTAAGGTCTAAACAAGAAAGACCCACTTCGCATTTTATTCCTTATAAATGTCATTGGGATAGTAATACTATTTTAACGAAAGATAATTCTTTATTACAAGTTATTAAAATGAATGGATTTTCTTTTGAAACTGCTGATGATGAAGATCTAGACATTAAAAAGAATATCAGAAATGCCTTACTTAAAAATATGGCCTCGGGAAATATCGTTATGTATTTCCATACTATTAGAAGACGTAAAGCAGTAATATTTGACGATACGGAATTTACTTATGATCCTACCGTAAAAGTCCCTAATGATTTTATTACTTATTTAGGTGCAGAATGGCGTAAGAAACATGCTGGGGCTAGGTCGTTTTTTAATGAATTATATGTTAGTATTTTATATAAGCCTGATACTGGCGGTGTTGCTATAGTTGAGTATTTTCTAAAGAAGCTTAGACAGAAATCTAATAAAACCGTTTGGGAAAACGACATGAAAGAGATGAAAGAAAATCTTCAAGAAATGTCAACTAGAGTGATTAATACATTCAGAAGTTACGGAGCAAGATTACTTGGAGTTCGTCAAACGCAGTCAGGTAGTTATTGTGAAATTTTAGAATTCCTTTCATCTTTAATCAATTGTGGCGATTCACCGGGTCCTATAGCATTACCGCGTGGTACTATTGACGAGTATTTACCGACTCATCGCTTATTTTTTGATTCTCGTACTATTGAAGTAAGAAGTCCGCTTGGCAAGAAATATGCTGGAATGATTAGTATACTTGAATACGGTCCTAATACTTCGGCAGGAATTTTTGACGGATTCCTGCAAATGCCTTTTGAATTTGTTATGACGCAAAGCTTTGTCTTTGTTAATAGAACAGTAGCGATCGGTAAAATGCAATTACAGCAAAATAGAATGATACAATCCGGTGATAAAGCTACTTCACAAATTGCTGAAATTAATACGGCCCTTGATATGGCCACCAGCGGTGATATCGCTTTCGGTGAGCATCATTTATCGCTTTTATGTTCCGCAAATAATATTAAAGCTTTGGAAGATATATTGTCAATGGCAGCAGTTGAGCTTTCTAATTCAGGAATTCAGCCGGTTAGAGAAAAAGTTAACATGGAACCTAGCTATTGGGGACAGTTGCCGGGAAATATGGATTATATAGTGCGTAAATCCACTATAAATACTCTTAATATGGCTAGCTTTGCCTCACAACATAATTATCCGCTCGGTAAAATTAGAGATAACCATTGGGGAGAATATGTCACAGTACTTGATACTACTTCAGGTACACCGTTTTATTTTAATTTCCATGTAAGGGATGTTGGACATACTCTCATTATCGGTCCAACCGGTGCTGGTAAAACAGTTCTTATGAATTTCTTATGTGCTGAAGCACAAAAATTCAAACCTCGTATGTTCTTTTTTGATAAAGATCGAGGAGCAGAAATATTTATACGTGCTTTAAACGGAGTTTATACAGTAATTGATCCGGGTTTAAAATGCAACTTTAACCCTTTACAGCTTGAAGATACTAGTGAGAATAGAACGTTTATTTTAGAGTGGCTTCGTGTGCTTGTAACTTCTAACGGTGAAAGTTTAACTGCACAAGATAATAAAATCTTATCTCAAGCGGTAAGCGGTAATTTTAGATTAGCAAAACAAGATAGAAGGCTTAGTAATATTATAGCATTTCTTGGTATTGATACACCAAATAGTTTGGCAAGTAGGATTGCAATGTGGGTTGGTAAAGGTTCACACGCTAAGATATTTGACAATGAAATAGATGATATTGATTTACAAAAAGTAAGAGTATTCGGTTTTGATATGACTGAATTACTTAAAGATCCTGTAAGTCTTGCACCGGTATTACTATATATTTTCCATCGTATTAATATCTCTTTAGATGGGCAGAAAACTATGATAGTACTTGATGAAGCATGGGCTTTAATCGATAATCCGGTATTTGCACCTAAGATCAAAGATTGGTTAAAAGTGTTGAGAAAATTAAATACTTTTGTTATATTTGCTACGCAGAGTGTTGAAGATGCTGCAAAAAGTAGAATTAGTGATACGTTGATTCAACAAACAGCTACGCAGATTTTTTTACCTAATTTGAAAGCTACGGATATTTATCGTAGTGCATTTATGTTAAGTCAACGAGAATATATTTTAATTAAAACTACCGACCCTACTACACGTTATTTTTTAATAAAACAAGGAATAGATGCCGTAGTGGCAAAAGTTAGCTTAGATGGTATGGATAACATAATCAGTGTTTTATCCGGTAGAGTTGAGACTGTAATATTGCTCGATCAAATTAGAGAGAAACATGGCAATGATCCGGATAAATGGTTACCTATATTTTATGCAGCAGTTAAAACATTATAAATGCCTGTCTGTCATCCCACGGCTTGACCGCGGGATCTTGTCTCACAGACTGTATTCTGAGATCCCGTGGACAAGCCACGGGATGACATTTTTACAATGCGAGGCAAGTAACTAGTTATGAAATTATTTCCTCGTAGTATACTTATAACATTAGTATTAAGCTTTGCCCTAAATTTAGGGATAGTTACTAAAACTCATGCTAAAGATACTCTTGATAGCATTGTAGATATTTTGAGTGGCTTAACTTGCGAAACCCAAGGCGTAGGCGATTTGCTGCGTACTGAATTTTCTCATACATGTATTGTTGCTCCGTTCTTTACTTTTGCGGTAATGAATCTTGTCTCTCCCGTTTTATACATGAATACGTTTTTAAAGCTTAAAATAAACGACAGTGATTTATTTAACGATAGTAACTTTGGGAATTTTCCCGGAGGTCAATGTACTCGTGAAAACAGAATTGATCCTAAAAATCCAGAATTACGCTTTGCTTTATGTAATAATGCTAAATTAATTGTATCTCGGGCAAAATCTGTTGCAGAATCGGCACTTGCTATTGCTAAAGCCGTCTTAACAGGGAGCGACCCTTGGGATGATATAAAGACAGCGTGGGCAAATAAAAAAAAGGAATATCATGTTCCATATAGTGGTAAGCCCGGTGATGACGGTTTTGCATTTGATTTAGGTTTTCCTGTAATATATTGGAAAGTTATTCAAGATAAAGATAGAATATGCGTATCGACAAAAGGATTTACAGGAGACGTTCCCGTTGGCTGTAAATATATGAAAGAGCCGTTTCCAAAATCCATGTATAATAGCTTTATGGATGTAGCAGATAAGGATTTTATTGAGGATCCAAATAAAACTCCTACCGATCCTTTAGCTTTAGTTTCCTGTAGTGCAGCGGGTGATGGATGTTATCAAAAAGCTTATAATGCTTCAAAAACTGCAGTAGTCATGACTTCTCCTCTTATAGAATGTATGAGGCAAATGATTGCTAGATTACTAATTAGTAAAGATGTTTGTAGTTTGGATAATGTAAGCCAAGTGGTTAATTTGGTTTCAAGGCAAGATAGTGTATTCTTTCAGTTTCAAGTAGGAATGTATAAAATAGTTACGGCTTTTCTAACTTTATATGTTATGTTTTTTGGCTTTAAACTATTACTTGCAGGTGAAGTGCCGCCAAAAAGTGAGTATATAAATTTTATATTGAAAATGATATTCGTAACTTATTTTTCAATAGGAATTAATATAACCCCTGGTAATGGTTCTCCGTATGACCGGTTAGACGGCATGATTCAGTGGGCGTTTCCTTTCTTACTTGACGGTATAAACGGTTTAGCAAGTTGGGTTATGAATGCTGCTCCGTCCGGTTTATGTAAATTTAACAATCTTTCTTATGACGGTACCGTTTCTTATATTGCATTATGGGATGCATTAGATTGTAGGGTAGCTCATTATTTAGGGCTTGATATATTATCTACGTTACTTGTCGAAAATGCTTATCGCAGTCATGATTTTTTAAATTTTGATTTCTTTAGTTTTAGTGCTCCACCATATATTTATTTGCTAATTCCGGCGATAATCTCCGGTAATATGATGTTGGTGTCACTCGCTCTTTCTTATCCGTTACTTGTGATTTCGGTTGCTGCCTTTATGGTTAATGCAACGATTATGTGTATGATATCTATAGTAATACTCGGTATTTTGGCTCCTCTTTTTGTACCTATGTTTTTATTCGCATATACAAGAAATTATTTTGAGAGCTGGGTTAAACTAATGATCTCGTTCTTGCTACAACCTATGGTGGTAGTTACTTTTATGATCACGATGTTTTCGGTATATGATTATGGTTTCTACGGTAAATGTCAATATAAGAGCAAGTTAATTCACAATAGTATAGAAGACAAAATTCAAGGTGGCATTACTTCTAAGAGGGATGTTTTAATATTTTACATTAATAATGATTGGGATGATACGTCACAGTATCCTGATAAAGATGCTGTAGAAAGTTGTCAAAATAGTTTAGGTTATATGTTAAATAACCCTATTACCACAGTATTTAACTTTACAAAAGATAGTGTAAGTGAAATTGTCGATAGTAAACCGGGTAGTACCCCTACCGATAAATTTCTTGCTAAATTCCAGTTTTTATCGGGAGTAGTTTTAGGGCCCGGAATGTTTTTCATGTCTCCAAAAGTGCTTTTTGAGAAAATTAAAAATATTTTGCTTGCGTTAGTTATGGCATGTTTTACATTGTATTTGATGTATAATTTTAGTAGTCAGCTAGCTGAATTTGCTGCAGATATGACGGAAGGAGTAGCTCTTAATAATGTTGCTATAAAACCGCAAGCAATATTTAAGGCAGCTATGGCAGTACTTGCTACTGCGGGTGCTGCAACTAAGGGGGGCGATCAGATAGCAAGTAGAGGAGGAGTTGGTGATTTAAAAGCTGGTCAAGGTGGAGGAGCAAGTGATTTAGAGGTAGGGAAAGGCGGACTACCAAATGATAATATTGCTGCAAGCGGAGGTACGTCGGCACCTGCGGTAACAACGCCGACAGCTTCGTCTTCTGTAGCAACTTCTAGCCCAAAAACTGTAAGTAGTGAAGCAAGATCAGATGTTGTTACTCCTCCTGCTCCTACAGAAGCTGTTTCACCACCGTCTGCTAGTATTAGAACTTCTATTTCTACGCCGACAGCTTCGTCTTCTGTAGCAACTTCTAGCCCAAAAACTGTAAGTAGTGAAGCAAGATCAGATGTTGTTATTCCTCCTGCTCCTACAGAAGCTGTTTCACCACCGTCTGCTAGTATTAGAACTTCTATTTCTACACCTGCACCACGTGTTGGAAAAATCATAAGAGATAATAATCAAGAAAGTAAAAAAGAGATTGATAATACTCCGCCTTCACAGGAAAAAGTTGATAATGCAGCTCCACAAGAAAAAGTTGACAGCACAAGTAAAGGTACAGGAGTAATTGATTATAGTTTTAACTTAAAGGAACATGATAATCCGACAGGCGTAAAACAGATACGGGAAAATGCAGAGATTCGAGATAAACGTGTAAAAGTAGAAAAAGTATGGAATGAACTAGTAGCAAGTGGAGGAGGAAGAGTAAGAGAACAAGAAGGAGGAGAAATATCAGAACGACGTGCAAATGCTGAAAAGGCATGGGATGAGTTAGTAAAAAGCGGCGTAGTAACAGAAAAAAAAGATAATAGTTCTAATGAAAACTCTTAAAACCTTAAAGATATTTATTACAGTTTGTATAGCGTCTGTAAGCTTAGCTAGCTTTGCCGGCTTTGGAGAATCATGTTCTAGTTTACCGACTACTTCAGATGGGTATTTAGAAACGGACACGGCATATGGCTATATAATTCGTAATATTGATATGAAGGATCCGAGAGGTAATTGTAACTCAGTTGCGTCTAGTATAACGTTTTGTTTTAAAAATGTAGAAGGTAGTAGTAGCCCTTGCACCATGTATACTTTAAATGAAGGTGACTCTAAAAAGATTAGTGATTTAAGTACCGATAATAATCCTGATCTTGGAGCAAATCCTGTATTAAAGAATATCGTTTTAACGGTTAAAAAATGGGATAATGATCTATGTTTAGTTATGCCTACGTCAAGGGGACCGATGCCGGTAGCATGTAAATCTTTGAGTGCTACACCGACTCCACCTCCTTCTGAGGATGAGAATTGTAATATAGGAAAAAGTTGCTATACGGGAGCAAATTATAGTCAATCGTTAATTAATTTTTCCGGTCTTGCAGTTCAGTGTTTGAGTGAAACGCTTAATAAAATATTTTTTGCTGGAAAGAGTTGTAGTGCTCAAGATCAAAATTCTAGAATAACTAATCTTGCTGCTTTTTCTACGTTTCAAGGTTATTTAAAGAGAATTATAGGTGCGGCATTAATTCTTTATACTATGTTTTTTGCCCTTTAATATGGCTCTAAATACAGAATATGCAAGTATTGAAAAAATAGCTCTTTTTGTAATAAAATTCTTATTTGTTGCTTATTTTTCTATCGGTCTTGGACCTTTAGATTTTAGCGGCGGTCAGCCGACAAAAGAAAACGGTATGTTAAAATATGGATTACCTCTTTTGACAGGAGCAGCACCGGACTTTGCACAGATGATCTTTAATGCAGCAGGTTCTAGAGGATTATGTCAATTTGATAATTCAAAGTATAAGGACGGTTATAAATTTTACGGTTTATGGGACGCGATTGATTGCCGTATAGGTTATTATCTTGGCTTGGATTTACTTTATAATATAGATAAGAATGGAGTGTTAGGGAATGTGGTCGGCAATGGTCCCCGTGGTAATAATACACCTATACCTAATTTTGATCCTGAAGGCAAAAATGACAGACCGAAGGATTTAAGTAAAGCAGGAGCACTTAGATTTTTTACCGTTATGTTTGGATTCTTTATGGCCGGAAATGTTATTATACTTGCAGCAGGTTTAGTATTTTCTGTAATATTTTTATCTATACTTTTATATTTTATTACGCATTATTTAGTTTGCATGATTACTATTTACGTTATGACATATATTTCTCCTATATTTATTCCTATGGCTCTATTTACTCGTACAAAAGCTTATTTTGACGGGTGGCTAAAAGTATGTATTTCATGTGCATTGCAGCCGGCAGTAGTAGCAGGTTTTATAGCTTTATTAATAACTATGTATGATTCCGCAATATTTAAAAATTGTGAATTTCTTAGATATGATTATGAAAAAGGGGATATTAGATTTAGTACTTTTGAGTTAAGGCTTCCTGTTGGCGGGGCAGATCAATGTCAGGAAAGTTTTGGATATAAAATGTTAGAATATTATGCAGGTAAAGGTTGGGAAGAGCATTTATTGATACTTTTTCCAATAAAATCAATTGTTAGAGATGTTGTATCTATTTTAGCAGAACTTTTATGCGTATTGGTATTTTCGGTTATTTTTTATTACTTCTCTAAATCTATAGGGCGATTTGCTTCTGATTTAACTAATGGTCCTAATATGGATGCAGTAACGGCAAGTCCCACTAAAATCGTTGGTTTAGTAAAGAAAGGAGCAGCTTTCCTTAAGGATGCTGCTATGGCTTTGCAAGGTAGGCCGTTGGTAGGAGATAAGCCGGGTGTTGGAGGTAAGCGTAAAGAGGGAGAGCAGCAAGGCAGGGATTTAGCAAGCGGTTCGGGTGGAGGTAAATGATAGAATATGCAGGGTAACTTATTAAAAGTTTTAGGAGTACTTGCTATAGTAGCAACGTTAGTTTGCTTTATTTTTGCAGCACTTGGTATGATAGGAGCAGTAAAAGTCGGTGACAGCTGCTACATGAGATATGCATCGGACGGTCAAGGAGGAGCGGATTCAATAACCGGTACTATAACCCTTAATGCTAATGCTAATTATGTAAACACTACTAAGATGTTGTCCGACGGCACGACTCTGCTTGTTCCTGATCCTACTCGTTACGGTGAATGGCTAAATACTCAGGTGCTAGTAGAAAACAGCCAACCGGTGAATTTACAAGTGGTCGGTCAGGTTAGTTTGTGTTTAGCTTATATACCGAAAGATAATTTACAACGTACAGGGGCTGGATCTAATTTAGACGATAACGGTCAAATGATCCCGATTCCTCGTATTAACGATACAAATAATCCACCTGTCTCTCTAATAATGGATGCAAAAAATAATGAATGGCGTAATATTGCCGAATTATACGCCAATGATAGAGTTTTAGTTTCCGTATCTCCTAATTTTGCCAATACGGATGCGACAGTTAAAGATGCTTTTAAAGGTGCTGAAGTTACGCAAGATTGTTCAGAGAATAAAACTACTTATAATCCAATTTGTGGAAAATATTCTGTTTATTCAGGTAAGTATGTCAATGCTTGCGAGTTAAAAGAGAAATATTGGAATTGTCAAGTCACATGGAGGTGCCCTAACTGGTATGAGCAAGCAGGTTGCGACTGGGGAGCATTGGGCTGTATTGCGTCTTGTCAAAAGATACCAGAATGTACAACGAAATGTATGGCTTGGGTTAATATAATGAGACCAGCACCAGAAAACTACCTAGATGATGAGAGTTTTACATTTTCGTGGTCTGACAACACAGGTAAATTATTTATCGACTATTCAGCCCTTCAATGTTCTTATAATGCTAATATTCCTCCAGCTGATCAATGTCCTGATCGTGTTCACGATCGTCGTACAAAAGATAAAGATTATATTGGAGGTGTACATTGTACTTCGGGCATATGTAGCGATGGAGATTTTCAAAAGAATCGGAGATTTTGGTATACGGCGGACGGTAAAGGAGGCAAAGGACCAACTGGATTAATATATCAAATGAATGATGCGGGTTCTGTAAGTCAAGCTCTGCCTTCTAAGCTAGAATTTGCTAAATTTGTTGCAGATACAGATCAACCGCCTGACTATAAAGATAAAGACGGTAAATATTTATATAAAGTTATATATAATATACCTTTTAACAGTGATATTGCAAAAAGTTATTTACAATATAGGCTGTGGTCGCCTACCTCACAAGATAGTAGTAAGAATACGGGAGGATACGTTTTAAATATTAAACAGACTAAATGCTATAGAGAAAACGGTAATAGTTTTAACGATACTTTTGATGATCGAGGACGAGTGCAATACATCATAGTAAAGCCTTCGGAAAACCCGAATACTAGCGGTAAAACCTATTCACCTCAAGGAATTAGCGTTGATAGTGAAGGTAAATATAGCTTTAACGCAAATGAGGCGGGTTATATATGGATGAAAATTCTAAATGATCCTGGTAATAATTTAAGGGACTATAAAGATAGTGAAGGTAGCTATAAAGTACATTTCTCAACATCCTTAAAAGTAGGAAGTTTTTCTATTAAAGTAATGAATCCGTTACTTCAGTTATTTAAAACTAAAGTGCAAGGGGCTGCTACTTCTATTTTTAAAAATATGGTATGTTATAAAGCTAATGATAGTTCGTCCTGTACTAACTTTTTTACCTATATTAAAGCAATTTTAATTCTGTATGTGATGACTTACGGAGCAATGTTTTTACTTGGTTTTGCTAAGATAAACCAAAAAGAGCTAGTAATTAGAATAGCAAAAATCGGGGTAGTTAGCGGACTGATGAACGGTAATACCTTTGAATTTTTCAATAACTATCTTTTTGATGCAATTACCAATTTTTCAGACTCAATTATTGCTAATATGAGTGGATATAGTTTGTTTACTTCTACTAATACTATTTCTAATCCTTTCATGTTTTTAGATGCAGTAATGAGTAAAATATTTTTTAGTCAAACCTTTATCGCTCAATTACTTGCACTTCTTTCTCTTGGGCTTAGCGGTATTATATATTTTATAATTACTTTTATTGCGGTTTGTATAGTAATTATTACGGCGCTTAGAGCTGTTGCCGTTTATATTATGGCATTTATGGCAACTTGTATATTAATCGGTATAGCCCCTTTATTTATTAGTTTCTTATTATTTGATTTTACTAGGTATTTATTTGATAATTGGGTGAGGTTTACGATCCGCTATATGCTGGAACCGGTAGTTATGATGGCAGGTATTATAGTGCTAACACAACTATTTACCATTTATCTAGATTTTGTTTTAGGTTATAGCGTGTGTTGGAAATGTGCTTTACCGATAAAAATTCCGTTTATCGGTACTATTTTACCTATTGCCTTGCTGAATGTACCTATCTTCTGTATTAATTGGTTTGCCCCTTGGGGAATGGATTATATGTCGGGTATGATGGGAGTAAATATGCAAAATATCGTAGCTCTAGTTATTATTGCTTACGGTATGTACGGTTATGTCGAATTTTCAGGACGTATGGTAGTAAAATTAACTAGTGCTGTTGGGCCTTCGGCTACTGAAATTGGTGGTAAAATGTCTCATGATGCAGGACAAAAAGCATTAAGTTCAATAGGAATGGATGATAAAACAAGACAAGGTATTACCGGCAGAGCGGAAGCACGATTAAAACAACGCAATAAGACATTAGATCAGGCTGAGAAAAATAGGAAAAATACGCCAAAAGAAGGGGGCGAGAAGACAAATGAAGAACCACCTAAACCTGAAACACCGAAATAGAGGGTGAATCGAAAATCGTCATTGCGAGGAAATTATGAAATAATTGACAAAGCAATCTCAGGAGTTATTTCATGAGATTGCCGCGCAGCCATACAGCTGCTCGCAATGACGGGTTTACTATTTAATACTATGGACAAGCCACGGTATGACGTGTTGGATAACAATTTAAAATTATGAAAATTCTTAAGAGTTTAGTTTTATTAGTTTTGTTTATGGCGATGCCAGCTAAAGCCGATGATGCTTTTTCATGGATGTCAACCAGCTTTGGCGGGTTAAAAAGCTTATTCGGTTGTTTAGAAGTGCCTGGATTTACAAGTTTTCAAGAGGGTAATATAGGAATTAATTTATCTACAGCCGGACTTTGGCAATCAACAGGTAATACTGTTCAGAAAGGTAAATTGTTAAAAATAAATTGGTCTACTTCAGGTATTACTTTTGAACCTAGAAAATATCTAGTATTATATAGAATTGATCCAAGGTTTAGTATGCCGCAAGTTTTCATTAAAACTTATAATTATTCTAAATTACAATTTGAAGCTTTAGGATTTCCTCGTTTTGTTACGGACAATAACAGTGAAACACCGGGGACTATACCGCCTGATAAAAACCTTGATGCACTTTCATTTACTAAAATGTCTGATTTTGTTAAATATTTTAACTATTCTAACGGTAATTCGAGAATTGAAGTTAAGGCCGGCGATGTAGTAAATATTAGTTTAGTTGGTAAAGATAATTTTTTTAGCCCTAATACTCTAAAACTTCCTAATACCGTAGATAATATTTTAACACAGGAACTTGATAGCTCGATATTCGCTGCTTCTGCACTTTATACTCAAAGTAACCTTGGAGATTTTGATAATAGAATAATTTACTCTTCTGCAGAGCAGGTGTGTAATATGATAGATAAGGAAAGAAAAAGTGTATGTAGCGGCACGGGTACTGCTACAAAGTATAAAAATACCGATAATGGAGTAATAGTCGGTAAGCCTATGATAACAGGAGCGGTACAGTATTTCATGGGCTTAATTAAGGCTTGTCCTGCTAATGCCGGTATAAATACTAGCCCTGCTTGCTATTACGATCAAGGTAGAGGGATGATAATTAAAGTAGGCGGGCAGGTTATTAAGGGACAAGATCAGAGTTTTGTAAATTCAGGCAGTACTCAAAGTAGTTTTATATATTATCAAGCCACTAGCGGTGGTACTATGGATTTTACTAGCGATTGGCAAGTTAGTAACATGTTTAGTAATTCAGTTTTAATGAGTGATTGGAGCCGAAATTTTTCAAATTATGCTAGTTTTGTAGATTATATAAATAAGAATGATTGGTCAGCTAATTTTTTATATTTTGGTTGTTATTCGATGATTGTTGAAATAGGTAATGGGGCAAATTTAATTAATCCTGATGATCAACAAAATATAAAGTTAGAATATTTAATAACGTCTGATGGTACATTACCTGATCCATCTGTTCGTGGTATGCCGGTAGATTATAACTTTGCGACTGATGCCCCGCAAGATGGATATTTATGGTTAAGGGTGGTAAATCCTAATAGTAATATACAAGGGGTAGTTAGTGTAAATTATGCTAATTATACCGGTACAACTTGGTTTTCTGATATAATATATAACGGTGCTATTAAACCTATTACCGATCAGTTTAGAACTTTTAGTCAAAACTTTTATATTAAGTTAGTTAAAAATTCTGCAGTGCAGAATTTAGCTAAAACTGCATTAACCCTTTATGTTACTATATTTGGGCTAATGTTCGTTACAGGAGCATTAAAATTAACTGCCGTAGAAGTAATAACACGTATATGCAAAATAGCTATAGTAGCTTTTTTAATTAGAGAAGAAAGTTGGAGCTTCTTTAATACATACTTCTTTAGTGCATTTACTGACGGTATTGATTTCTTTGTAACTAACGTAGTAGGTGTTACAAGCTCTAGATCTAATATTTTTGGTTTTATTGATCCTATATTTGATAAATATACTAACGGTAGGATTTGGGGATTACTATTTATTGAATTATTACAAATACATAATGGTTTAGCATTTATCGCTATTATAACCATTTATTCACTTATTACTTATTTTAGAGCTATTTTAGAAGTTATAATAGGTTATGTGATTGCATTCATAGGGGTAACTGTTATGATTTCATTGGCACCGTTTTTTATAATATTAATGTTATTTGAAAAAACTAAAAGTTTATTTGATAATTGGATATCGACATTGCTTAGCTATGTAGTGCAGCCGACAATATTATTGATTTTCTTTTTATTGATAGATCAGGTTTTATCTGAGCAGCTTTTAAAAGTGGTAGTTAGAGCCTGTTGGGATACTCTTATACCAATAAAAATAGGGCTTGATTTAACACATCTTGGTATTCCACTTCATTTCTCTTTTACATTACCGTTCTTACCCGGAATACCTTTCTATGTACCGGATGTTCCAGAAATTAGTAGCTCGAATATTCTAACGAACAATGCTAATACTTTCTTAGTATTATTTACTACGGCTTTATTATTTTATTCATATTGCTTGATGTCATATAGTTTAGTAACTTTTGTAAATATAGTAGTTGGAATGCTTACAAATGTTACACCGGCACGAATATCAGGAAATTATCAAGAACGTTCTGATCCTGTGGGAGCCGTTATGCAGGATATAGATTCAGTAACAAAACCGATTAAAAAGGCTGCAATGGCTCCGTCTAGAGTTTTCAAAGACAAGATAATTGATCAAAATTATAAAGCTAGAAAACCGGAAGTAGGTGGTGAATTTACAAATAAATTTCTTGCTGAGCGTAATGATGTGAAGAAAGAGGAAGGAGAGAAGAAAGAATAATTGTAAATATTTTCACCGTCATTGCGAGGAAATTGCATAGCAATTGACAAAGCAATCTCAGGAATTTAGTACTGCTTCATGAGATTGCCACGCTCCCTATGGTCGCTCGCAATGACATTGAAATTAAGACATATGGAAATAACACATAATAAATGAACAAAAATATTTTTATTACATTATTAATATCGCTATTGCTGCTTTCCGGTTGTACCGGCGATACTTGTATTGACCCTGATGATTTCGGTTTTATCAAATTCAATGTCTCTGCTAGATATGATCCGGAAGAAATTACTTCAAGACAGGAAGGTAATCAGGTAGCACCATGGCGTGATAGTGCTTATAAAGTAAACGGCTATCCTTTAACCATTATGGTAAGACCGTGGAGTTATATACTTGGCGATAAAAATACTTCAGGTCAGTTATCTGCATGGTGTCCATGGTATGGTCAAAAAAATAACACAACTACTTTGGCTGCTTTTTGTGTTAAGCTACAACCGTGTACTTTTTGGGATAATACTAGACTTGATATGTGTACTCCTAATCCCGCAAATCAAAATGATGCAATGATTAGTAATGCTCCATGTATAATGACAAACGGTGTCGGGCTTTATTTTCTTATTGCCGCTAAAAATACCGATCCCAATATTTCACCGGACTCACAGAGTAAACCGCAAGGTATAACTCAGCATTTAGGAGAGGAGCTTACTTCGGGCTATGAATTTTATAGTACTAGTAGTACAGGACAATTCTTGGAAGCCGGCGGTATAAATTATCAATATAAAGGTGAAGATAAGTCAAAATATGCTCAATCTCCTCTTTATTTTAAGATTATAGATAAATTTTATAATGATAATAGCGGGCAATATAGATTAGTAATAAAGTCTGGAGTTACTGATACTAGACCCGATCCGCTACAATTTTTAACGGATTTAATAAAAGGAGTATTATTTGGTAAGGATGGGATTATAAAGAAAACTTATCAACAAATAATTGATACGTCGGGTTATAGGATGAGTGTCTCGGCTATTTTAACTCTATACATAATGTTTACAGGTTTTTCCTTTTTAATAGGTAATATAAACCTTACTCATGTCGAACTTATAGTTAGAATATTAAAAGTTAGTATAGTCTCAATATTATTAAGTACTGATAAAGCTTGGACATTTTTTCATGATTATTTATTCGTATTTTTTATTGATGGGGTTCAGCAAATACTGCAAATAATTAATGAAGCTTCGGCTACCGGTCCTGGTTCTCAAAGCTTGCTTGGGTTACTTATTTCTCCTCAAACTTTATCTAAATTATTTTCTTTACTATTTGTTGATTGGCTTGGTTTTATATATATCATTCTATATTTAATAGCCTTATATTTTATTTTCTTTCTTATATTTAAAGCCACTATTATCTATCTAACCGCTCTTATAACTATCGGGATGATTATAATTATGGGACCGATATTTATTTGTTTCATGTTGTTTAATATAACTCGTTCGTTATTTGAGAATTGGTTAAGACAATTAATATCATATGCATTACAGCCTATAATTTTATTTACCGGTATCGCTTTTATTTCAATGATCATCAGAACCGAAATATATTCAACGCTTGGTTTTGCAGTATGTAAACATGATTTTCCTAATTTAGGTCCGATAAATGAAATATTCGGTAGCTTCCTTGAGGATATAGATCCAAGCCTGGGTCATTCAATATTTTATTGGTGGTTTCCAGTACCGATGAAAGGCGGTATAAATAATTTCCACAAAGCAAATATATTAGTTCCTAAAGATCATATAATAGTAGATGATTCTTGTAAGAATGACCCTGATAAATGTAAGCATTGTGCTGCGTATGAGTGTATAGATGAACGCTATATTGAATTACCGTTTTTAGATTTAGTTAAAGATGCAAAAAGAATTAGTAATTTTATAAATGGGAAATTTGTCCAACTTGACGGGATATTACTAATTTTTGTGTCTATTTATTTGCTAAGTAAATTTAACGATACTGCTATGTCAACGGCACAATTTATTGCTGGTACTTCAGGTAATTTAACAGAAATACAAAAAGTTAATCAGCAATCTTATGAATCTGCAGCGCAACAAATGAATAGACCGCTAAATTATGTGGCTAAGACGGTAAGTGCACCTGTAACTAGCCGTGTAAGTGCAGGGAAAGAGCAAGTTCGTATGTTTTTTGCCGAGAAATTTGAAAATATGATGATGGGAAGGCTTGAAAAGCAAGCTCTCGGTTCTTCAGCAAATAAAACCGTACAAAATGAGGTTAAGAGAAAATACGGTATAGATTCTAAAGATGTAAAAATGAATGCTATTACGGATTATGAAAACGGTATTGCAGGATTATTAAAGAATTTACCTAAGGGGAATGAATTAAAAGCAAAAGAACTATCGCAAATGAAGTTTACTCAGCTTCGAGATAAAATTGCTGCAAATAAATATGGAGTGAAAGATTACACTGCTTTAAGTAAAGAACAAAAAGCTGAGCTTGATAAGTCATTAAAAGATGCTAACTTACGTGAACTCGCTAGCGATGCAAACTTTACTAGAGATTATCAAGATGCTTATAAAAATGCTCACCAAGAAATGTCCGGGCGAGGTGTTGGTCTGTTTGGTAAGAATATAGGAGTGCTTAGAAGTTGGCAAGAGATAAAGCATCGTGTTGATACAAAACGTAAATTAAAAGAAGAACAGCGTGTAGGTATAGGCGAAAAAATATATGCAGGTTATACAGGAATAAAAAGAGGAGCTTTAACTGCAATAGTCGGTAAAGATTTACGTGATGCTTATGAGGGTAATCTAACCAGTGCCGAATGGCATGATTTTGAATATAACGATCCAAGGCTTAGAACTTATAGCGAAAAATTAAAAGATGATGAAAAAGCACGAGAACATGAAGAGCTCCAAATGCATATTAATAAGGAGGCGCTAGCTGCTCAAGCAGATATATTATCACCGGAATATCTAGCAAGACTAGAAAAAGCAGGTAGACATAGTGATGTGGAATATTATCAAGAATTAGCTCAAAGAAAGCTTATTCATGAGGTGCATGGTAGGTTATTTGAGGAAGGTGAACCGGTAATGATGGGCGACAGATTTATGTGTGAGAAAGCTACTGATTCTCAGATGCGCGATATGATAGATAACGCTCATAGAAAATATGCAGAATTTATAGATGGAGATCGATATATTCGTCGCCAAGAGCATTATGATATTATGCACGAGAAAGCCCAGGAAAATTTAGAGCAAACTTATAAAGAGCTTAAAGATCATTTCAAAAGAGATGATATCAAGATCGAAGAAATGCCGGCATTAATAGCACAAAAAGTTAAAGATACCGCCGAGGGAGCTGAAATAGACCAAAAGATTACAGAAGAGCTTAATAACTTTAATGCTGATGTTAAAAATTATGAATATAGTACTGAAGTATTAAATAAAATAGAGGATAGAAAGCAAGCCATTACCGATGAAGTCAATGCTCAGATCGATAAGATTAATAAATATAGAGAAAATGCCAAAATGCAAACCTATGTAAAGCCTATAGTAAACGAGGGTAGAAAGCTAAGAAAATTAGAAGATCATTTAAGAAATATGAAGTAGAATAACTAATAATTGTTTTTTTAAACAATTACAGTATATAGAATATGTAAAAACAAACATATTGATGAACGATCAAACTAAAAATGGTTCTGAAGAACTCAAGTATTTATAATCAGATAAAAGCTTAAAACCGCAAAAAGTTGGGAAGAACTATTTACAGAACTAAGCTCAAATCCTACTAATAATTTTTTTCTGAAGGAAGAGAAGATGCTCCACCGCAAGAACGAAATTGGAAATTATTTAAATGATTGATATGTAGCTCTTATGTAATTCCTGCGAAAGCAGGAATCCAGAAAAATAACTTCAATATTGATACGGAAGTTGCATATTTGATAAAATAAGCATATAAAAAACAAGTTTTTTTATGCTTGACTGGATTCTCGTTTCTGCGGGCATGACATTATAAGGGTATTTTCCGAACTATGCAACAATGCCTACACGGAATTCGAATATACACTGTTGCGTTAATAGCATTTAAGAAATGCCCGCTAAAAACAATAATTAGTTTTCCCTTTATTAATTAACTTATATACGATCTAATTAAGTTAGTGATTAATTTATTAAGGGGTTTATGAAGAAGCAACATATAATAAACGAGACTTTTTTAGATGCCATTCTAGCTAAGAAATTAGGTACTACTTATACTCCTCCAAAAGAAATCAACGATCCTGACTGTGATGAAGCAGCAAAGCATTTCATCGATCTATTATTTAGAGCCGACGGCTTTAAGCCTGTTAAAACTGCAGTAGTTCATCTGATCGATACAGAATCATTACTTGGTGCAGTTAGAGCGGCACAATTTAATGTAATAAAACCGGTCTTGATTGGTCCACAACATAAAATTGAATCAGTAGCAAAAGTTAATAATGTCGATCTTGAGGATTATCAAGTAATTAATGTTGAGCATAGCCACGAAGCAGCAAAAAAAGCCGTAGAGCTTGCGAAGAAAAGGGAAGTTGCGGCTATTATGCCAAGGGGGCGCTTCATACTGATAAGCTTATGTCTGTGGTAGTTTATAAGGCGAATGGACTCTACGTACTGAACGTCGTATAAGCCATGTTTTCTTAATGGCAGTTGCTACATTTCCAAAACCGTTCATTATTACCGATGCTGCTATTAATATTCGTCCTACTCTAGAAGATAAGCGTGATATAGTGCAGAATGCTATTGATTTAATGCATATGATCAGAGAAGACACGCAGGTTAGAGTTGCGGTATTATCGGTAGTTGAGACGGTAACTTCTGCAATCCCTACAACCCTTGATGCTGCTGCTTTATCGCAAATGGTAGATAGAGGGCAAATTACGAATGCTATAGTTGACGGACCGCTTGCGTTTGATAATGCTATTTCTTTATTTGCTGCAGAAGCAAAATGCATTAGCTCTTCAGTTTTAGGAAATGCTGATATATTAGTAGTACCTAATCTTGAATCAGGCAATATGCTTGCAAAGCAGCTAAAATATTTGGGTCAAGCGGTTATGGCGGGTATCGTTCTTGGAGCCCGTGTGCCTATTATTTTAACAAGTAGAGCCGATCCTATGGATATGCGTATTATTTCCTGTGTACTTGCTTCATTTATTTATAATCACACTAAGGCGAAGCTACATATCCAAGCAGGTAAATAATGAAAAATGTTATTTTAATAGCTAATGCTGGCTCATCTAGTTTGAAAATTTCTATTTTTGAAATTCAAAATGAAAAAGTTAAGGATAAAATTTATAATATTTTTTTAGAAAAAATGATAATAAAATATTATTTCATATAAATAAAACACAGGCATCTGCTACCAACATTTAAAGATGATGCTATTGAAATGATTATTGATCTTTTTG
This sequence comes from Rickettsia africae ESF-5, assembly GCF_000023005.1. Taxonomy (NCBI): domain Bacteria; kingdom Pseudomonadati; phylum Pseudomonadota; class Alphaproteobacteria; order Rickettsiales; family Rickettsiaceae; genus Rickettsia; species Rickettsia africae. Next base: position 151,615 of record NC_012633.1, read on the forward strand.
AAGATTGGTGGAAAAAACAACAAAATCTCAAGTTAATTGCAACCGGTCGCCGTATTGTCCATGGCGAGAAAATTTTTAATAAACTGGTTATTGTTAATGAAAAAGTTAGTGAAGATTTAAGACCATTAATACCTCTAAGCCCCTTGCATCAACCTTATAATTTGCAGGTACTGGCTTTATTTCTTCAAAAATATAAAGAAATCTCACATATAGCTTGTTTTGATATGTCGTTTCATTTTACCAATCCTCCTATTACAAAAGCTTTCGGTTTACCGAAAAAATATTATGATAAAGGGATAATTCGTTACGGTTTTCATGGGTTATCATATAAATATGTTAGCAGCCATTTTAACGAAATGACAAAGGAAGATTTACCTACAAAGACTATTATAGCTCATTTAGGACGCAGTAGTAGTCTATGTGCTATTAAAAACGGTCTTAGTTTAACAAGTTCCATGGGCCTTAGCGTACTTGACGGTGTTATGATGGGTACAAGGACCGGTAACCTTGATCCTGGAGTAGTGTTATATCTTATCGATCATGAGCAAATGACTACGAAAGCAGTAACCGAGTTACTATATAAGAAATCAGGATTACTCGGTATGTCCAGTGAAAGCTCCGATATGCGTACTTGGCTTGCCAGTAACTCACCTGATGCTAAATTTGCTATAGATTTATTTGTGTATCGCATTGTACTTGAAATAGGTAAGCTAACTGCTGCACTTGAGGGAGTTGATTGTCTAATTTTTACTGCCGGTGTTGGACATAATACGAGAAATGATTACTGAAAAACTTTGTATGGCTAGGCATTAAAATAGATGATACAAAAAACCAAAAAAATGAGCATCTAATAAGTGCTGAAAGCAGTAAGGTTAAAGTTTTCGCTGTGCCGACAAACGAAGAGCTAATCATCGCTGAGGAAGTGATGAAGTTTTTATAACACAAATTGGTTAATTTTTAATTACTTATACCTATATTTTTCTTTATTAACTTTTTTTGAAATATATGCAACTATAGATATATTTTTAACTTAATTTTTGGGGGAAGTTATGCCAGAAGATTTTTTGATAAAAAGAAAGCAGAAAAACAAATAAAGGATATTAAAAATAATAAGATAAATCCATATAATGATGCAATGAAGAAAGATTCTAGAAAAGTGGGTTGATGCAGAGGCAAGTTATAGCTAAAAACGCAGCAGCAGGTTATAAGACAGCATTAAAAATAGAGCAGCAAGCAAAAGAAGCAGGTATTAGTTTAGATAAAGATGCTATGAGACGCTTAGAGAAAATAACAAGTCCATTAATATAGAAGCTGCTAAGAAAGCAGAATTTCAAAAATTTCAAAGTGATCAAGCTCATAAAACGCATCAACAAAAAGCTGAAGCATTTAGGAGTGGTACAACAGCTGCTGCTAAAAAACAAAGAAAAGAAGATTATAGGACAGGTGGGTGGGATAAATAATTAAATTATAATTTTATTGCGTTAATTGGTACTGTCTACTATTTTAAACGTATGTCTATACTTCATGCCACAATCTTAACCGTTTTTCCTGAAATGTTTCCTGGAACTCTAGGACATTCTTTAGCAGGACAAGCACTAAATAAAAATATTTGGTCATATGACGTTATTAATATTCGAGATTTCGGTTTAACTAAGCATAAAAATATTGATGATGAGGCTTATGGCGGTGGTAACGGGCTTATAATGCGTCCTGATGTTCTAGGCAGTAGCATAGATCATGCTCTTGCTTTAAATCCTAATGCTGAAATGTACTATCCTTCACCTCGCGGTAGAGTCTTTACCCAAAGCTTTGCTAAAGAGATGTTAAAAAATAAAAACCTCATATTCTTATGTGGACGTTACGAAGGGATTGACGAACGTGTAATTGAAGAGTATAATGTTAAAGAAATTAGTGTAGGCGACTACATTTTATCCGGCGGAGAAATACCTACCCTCACCATTCTCGATTGCTTAATTAGACTACTGCCAGGTGTTTTAATGAACCAAAATACCTTATCTTCTGAGTCTTTTGAAGAAGACGGGGAATTTAAGGGTGGGCTTGAATGCAGCCTATATACAAGACCTGAAATTTGGCGTGATCGAGCTGTACCGAGTGTTTTGTTATCCGGTAACCACAGACTAATTAATGAATGGAAAAAAGAGCAATCACATATGATTACTAAATTACGCCGTCCGGAGTTACTTAAAGATTTATAGAGTTAAGGAGTTAAAAAATGAATATTATTGACCGCTTTGAACAGGAAAATATTTCAAAGCGTACTGCAAATAAAAAAATTCCTGATTTTGAAGCCGGCGATACAGTTAAGGTAACTGTTAAAATTATTGATAGATCGATTGAGAAAGACGGTAAGGAAAAATTAACGGAAAGATTTCAAGCTTATGAAGGTGTAGTTATCGCAAAAAGAAATCGCGGTATTACTTCATCTTTCTTAGTACGTAAAATTAGCCACGGTGAAGGAGTCGAAAGACGCTTTATGACTTACTCGCCGATAGTACACTCTATTGATGTAGTAAAATACGGAGTAGTTTGTCGTGCTAAACTTTATTATTTAAGAAATAGAAGCGGTAAGTCGGCTAGAATTAAAGAGAGACATATTCCTATTGCTAAAACTAAGGCAGCAAAAGCTTAAATATATTTGTATCTCTTATGTCATTACTGCGAAAGAGTGCATTGCTACGTGAATACTAAATACGTCATTGCAAGCAGCCGTAGGCTGCATGGCAATCTCATGAAATAATAACAAACTCCTTAGATTGCTTCGTCAATTACTTCGTAATTTCCTCGCAATGACGTATGCCTCAAATCCCTAAAGTATCTCTATAAAGCTCAAGCATAGCGTCCTGCTCGGCAAGTTTATCTTTATCCAATTTCTTTAGTTTCAATATAGATTTCATAGCTTTAACATCAAATCCATGTGAAGAAGCATCTTGGAAGATATCTTTTACTTCTTGAGATAAATCAGCTTTTTCTTGTTCTAATCTTTCTATTTTGCTTATATATTGCTCTAATTGTTCTTTTACTACTACTTCTGACATAAAAAATCATTTAACCTTTTTGAATTTACTATATAATACAAATATAATCCTTATTCAACAAAATATATAATAATGCAAATTTATCCTTTAAGACTTTTACCTAATAAAATCGATTTTGATTTTATGAATTTTAAAAAAGTTAGTTACACTTTCTCAATTATTTTATCACTCATTAGCTTTATTTGGATCGGTATATATAAATTTAATTTCGGTATTGATTTTGCCGGCGGTATAGTTATTGAAGTAAGGCTTGATCAAGCTCCTGATTTGCCAAAAATGCGTGGGGTTCTAGGCAAGCTTGGAATAGGTGAGGTGGTCTTACAGAATTTCGGTAGTGAGCGTGATTTATCGATTAGATTCGGTAGTAGTAGTGAAGAAAATCTCATGAAAAATATTGAGTTAATTAAAGGATTTTTGCAAAGTAATTTTCCGTATAAGTTTGAATATCGTAAGGTAGATTTTGTCGGTCCGCAAGTCGGTAGGCAGCTAATAGAAGCGGGGGCTATGGCGATGCTATTCTCTTTCTTAGCGATTATGGTTTATATTTGGGTGCGTTTTGAGTGGTATTTTGGTCTTGGTATACTTATCGCCTTAGTGCATGACGTAATACTCGCTCTTGGGTTTATGAGTATGACAAAGCTTGATTTTAACTTAAGTACTATTGCTGCAGTGTTAACTATTATAGGTTATTCCGTTAATGATTCGGTAGTAATATATGATAGGATTAGAGAAAATTTACGTAAATATCATAAAAAAAATATCACGGACATTATAAATTTAAGTATTAATGAGACTTTATCAAGAACTATTTTAACTGTCATTACCACGCTACTTGCCAATTTAGCCCTTATTCTTTTTGGCGGTGAGGCAATCCGTAGTTTTAGCGTACTTGTATTTTTTGGGATAATAGCCGGTACTTATTCCTCAATTTTTATCTCTGCTCCGATACTTACAATGTTTGTTAATAGGAAGTTTAATAAAAAAGTAATAGAAAGGTAAAGAATCATCATTGCGAGCAGGCATTGTTGCTTGGGCCGGCTTTATTGTCATTGTGAGTGGCCATAGCCTGCATGACAATCTCAGGATTTTGGCACGAGGTTGCTTCGTCAAAATTTTCAATTTTTCCTCGCAATGACGTTTTTAAGCCATAACGAGAATAGTTTATGCTAAAAGAAGAAGACAAAATTTTTACTAACCTGCATGGGCAGCAAAGCCATGATTTGAAATCTAGCAAGAAGCGAGGCGATTGGGAGAATACTAAAGCTTTGCTTGATAAAGGTAGAGATTTCATCGTTGAAGAGGTTAAGAAATCAGGGCTTAGAGGGCGAGGAGGTGCCGGATTTTCTACCGGTATGAAATGGTCATTTATGCCTAAAAATTTAGAGCAGTCTTGCTATTTAGTAGTAAATGCCGACGAGTCTGAGCCTGGTACTTGTAAGGATCGTGATATATTAAGGTTTGAGCCGCACAAATTAATAGAAGGTTGCTTGCTTGCAAGCTTTGCTATAGGAGCAAATAATTGTTATATCTATATTAGAGGTGAATTTTATAATGAAGCCTCTAATATTCAGCGTGCCTTAGATGAAGCCTATAAAGAAGGGTTAATAGGAAAGAATTCTTGCGGTTCGGGCTTTGATTGTAATATTTATTTACATCGTGGGGCGGGTGCTTATATTTGTGGCGAAGAAACGGCATTGCTTGAAAGCTTAGAGGGCAAAAAAGGTATGCCTCGTTTAAAGCCGCCTTTTCCTGCCGGCTTTGGGTTATATGGCTGTCCGACTACTATAAATAATGTTGAGTCTATCGCAGTAGTGCCAACCATTTTAAGACGAGGAGCTAGCTGGTTTGCTGGTATAGGTAAACCTAACAATACGGGCACTAAGATTTTCTGCATATCAGGGCATGTTAACAAGCCTTGTAATGTTGAGGAAGCAATGGGCATTTCGTTAAAAGAATTGATTGAGAAATATGCGGGTGGTGTTCGTGGTGGATGGGATAATCTTAAAGCCATAATCCCGGGCGGTTCTTCCGTGCCTTTACTTCCTAAGTCATTATGTGAAGTGGATATGGATTTTGATAGTTTAAGAACAGCAGGTTCTGGACTTGGTACAGGAGGTATTATAGTTATGGATCAATCTACCGATATTATTTATGCAATAGCAAGGCTTAGTAAATTTTACATGCATGAATCTTGCGGGCAATGTACTCCTTGCCGTGAGGGTACGGGCTGGATGTGGCGAGTTATGATGCGACTAGTTAAAGGTAATGTCAAAAAATCTGAGATAGACGAACTCCTTAACGTTACGAAAGAAATAGAGGGGCATACTATCTGTGCTTTAGGTGATGCGGCAGCTTGGCCGATTCAAGGGCTGATACGCCATTTTAGAAGCGAGATTGAGGCAAGGATAAAGAGTGATAGTGTGGTTTGACTTTTTATCGTCATTGCGAGGAGATATTGCCTGCGTGGATACTAAGCCGTCATTGCGAACGACTGAAAGGAGAGAGGAGCGTGGTAATCTCATGAAATAATAACAAACTCCTGAGATTGCTTCGTCAATTACTTTATAATTTCCTCGCAATGACGATTCCAATTTATAAATAATTAAGAGATTATGCAAACAGATAATACAAAATCAAACACTAATAAAACAGCTAAGCAAGAGTGGGGGTCTTTTGCTTTTGTAATATGTATCGCTTTACTTATTAGAATACTTATTATGGAGCCGTTTACCGTTCCGACCGGGTCTATGAAAGCAACCATACTTGAGAATGATTATATATTTTCTACGAAATATAGTTATGGTTATAGTAATTATTCTTTATCTTTTTTTGATTTTATTCCTCTTTTTAAAGGGCGCATATTTGCTCGTGAACCGGATCGTGGCGATATTGTAGTTTTTCGTCCGCCTAACGATATGAGTGTTAGATATATAAAGCGTTTAATAGGGTTACCCGGTGATAAAATTCAATTGATTGATGACGTAATATATATTAACGACAAAAAAATAGAACGCACGGAAGTTGGAACTTATATAAGCGAAGAGGGAATAAAATATTTAAAGTTTAAAGAAACACTGCCAAACGGTAGAACATATTTTTCTTATAAGCTTGCTCCTATTTATGGTGTTATATATAATGATAGATACGGTAATACGGATGTTTTTTATGTACCTGAAGGGCAATATTTCTTTTTAGGGGATAATAGAGATCAGTCAAATGATAGTAGAGTAAATCTTGGATTTGTACCGTTTGAAAATTTTATTGCTAAAGCACAATTTATTTGGTTCTCAACAAAAATAACTTGGTGGGATAATGATATAGGAGTTATTAATCTAGTACTAAAGTTAAAGCCATGGATTGAATCTGTTAGGTTAAATCGAATTTTCAGAAATCTTTATAACACGGATGCGTAATGGAATCATTTGAGAAGTTAGAAAAGCTACTTAGCTATAGTTTCAAAAATAAAGAGCTTTTAATAGAGGCGTTGAGTCACCCGTCTTTAAGGCAACATCACGAGTACAAGGATGATAAAGATTATGAACGATTAGAATTTCTAGGTGATGCTGTATTAAATTTAGTAATCACAGAAATTTTATTTAGAAATTTTGCAAATTATAATGAGGGGAATTTAGCTAAAATTAGATCATATTTGGTTTGCAAAGAAACAATATGCATGGTTGGAGCTAAACTTACTTTAAAAAATTATATAATTATGACTCATGGCGAAGAAGTAGCAGGCGGGCGTGATAATCTTAATAATATAGAAAATGCCACAGAAGCTTTAATTGCAGCTATATATCTTGATAGCAATATTGAAACAACCCATGATATTATCGAGAAGTTATGGGCAGAATTTATAAAAGTTCAGAATTTAACGGATTATGACCCAAAAACTGCTTTACAAGAATGGGCTCAAGCTAGTGATCATCACCTACCTATATATCGTCTGATCAAAAGAGAAGGAGCCTCCCATTCATCGACTTTTACGGTTCTTGTAAAAGTAAAAGATTATGAACAAACAGGCACTGGTCACGCAATAAAAGAAGCAGAGAAAAACGCAGCACGCAGCTTATTGCATAGACTTAAAAATGACTAATAGACATCTTGCCAAATTCGCTTATAGAGAGGAATTTAAAGGAGACACGGAAGCACTTGCCGCCGCAGTACGCGAGGATACGAGTACTGGATCGACGTCTCAATTACCTCTAGAAGTGCAGTTTGGGAAGATGCCTAATCAGAAAACGGTATCGGTTTGTATAATCGGGCGACCTAATAGCGGAAAATCAACTTTATTAAACAGAATAATCGGTGAGAAGCTTTCAATCGTTACCCCAAAAGTTCAAACTACTAGGTCAATTATTACCGGTATTATTACCTTAAAAGATACACAGGTAATTTTATACGATACGCCCGGTATATTTGAGCCGAAAGGGAGCTTAGAGAAAGCAATGGTAAGATGTGCGTGGTCTAGTTTGCATAGTGCGGATTTAGTTCTGTTAATTATTGATAGTCTAAAGTCGTTTGATGATATAACGCATAATATTGTAGATAAGCTTCGCTCACTTAATATTGTTCCGATATTTTTATTGAACAAAATAGACATCGAATCAAAATATCTAAATGACATTAAAGCTTTTTTAACAGAAAATCATCCTGATAGCTTGCTTTTTCCTATATCTGCTTTATCAGGCAAAAATATTGATGGATTACTTGAATATATCACAAGTAAGGCCAAAATTTCTCCTTGGCTTTATGCGGAAGACGACATAACGGATTTACCTATGCGTTTTATTGCAGCAGAAATTACAAGAGAGCAGTTATTTTTAAATTTGCAGAAAGAACTCCCTTATAAATTAACCGTACAAACCGAAAAATGGGAAGATCTTAAAGACAAATCCGTAAAGATTAATCAAGTTATAGTAGTTTCAAGAGAGAGCTATAAAACTATAATACTCGGTAAAAATGGCTCTAAAATCAAAGAAATAGGAGCAAAATCCCGAATGCAAATGGAGAGATTTTTTGGATTTCCTGTTCATTTATTTTTATTCGTTAAGGTGCGTGAGCTGTGGGAGAATAATCAAGAATTTTATCAGTATATGAAGATATAAAGCTGTCACCCTGTGGCTTGACAGGCTTTGTTGGATCGTTTTCGATGTCATTCCCCGAAAGCGGGAATGACATAAAAGCCATATAATAATACCAATAAAAATAACATTAAATAATCATGATAATACTTGGGATTGATCCGGCACTTGGGAGTCTTGGATGGGCAGTAGTGGCAAAGGAGAACGCACAGTTGAAATATTTAGCTAGTGGTATTATTAGAACAAATAGTAAGGATGCAATTCATCATAGACTTGCTTTTATTAATAGTACATTAGAAAAAGTAATATTAGAATATCAACCAAATATGGCAGCGATTGAAGAAACATTTGTTAATACTAATAGCGTGACTTCTTTAAAGCTTGGATATGCTAGAGGGGCGATAATGTCGCTGATCGGTAGATATAATTTGGACATGCGAGAGTTTAAGCCAAATACGGTAAAAAAAACCGTAACAGGATATGGGCATGCAGAGAAAGACCAAATGTTGCATATGATAAAGCTTTTGCTGTCTGGCACTGCCTTAATTACCAATTCTGATGAAGCTGACGCCGTAGCGATTGCCTATACCTGCTTAGTTACAAAAAATTATTAAAATGAATCCAATAATAATATTAGTTGCCCCGCAAATGGGTGCGAATATCGGTGCTACTGCAAGAGCAATGAAGAATTTTGGCTTAAATGAGCTTAGAATCGTGGCTCCAAGAGACGGTTGGCCTAATGAGCAAGCACGTAGTAATGCAGTCGGAGCGGTTAATATTATAGATCATGCAAAAATTTTTGATAGCCTAGAGGATAGCATTAAAGACCTCGAATATTTATATGCTACTACTTGCATTAAAAGGGCTATGAATAAAGATTATGTATTTTCACAAAATTTACCTTTAGATTATCCAAATTCTGAAAAAGTCGGGATAATGTTCGGACGGGAAAATAATGGGCTTAGCAACGAAGAAATCGCATTTGCTAATAAGATTATCACTATTAATACAACCGAATTTAGCTCATTAAACATTGCTCAAGCGGTTATTATTATATGCTATGAGTTGTTGCGTAATTCTACGCCCAGAGAGGATGTACATAACATTCAAAAATTAGCTACTAAAGAAGAAATAGAGCATTTTTTAGTAAATTTATTCGGCAAACTCGATAAAGCTGGATTCTTCAAGGCTCCCGACAAAAAAACTGCTATGCAACAAAATATCACTAATATATTTACACGTATAAATAGTCTCTCTTCCCCTGAAGTCCAAACTCTGCAAGGTATTATTAAATCTTTAAGTCAATGATATTTAGTAATTTCTTAAGTTCAGGAACATAATTTCTTATTCGGTTATATATTACATCAGCAAGCTTTTTATCGTAAGTATAAGATATCATATTACTACGATCAGTAAGCATATAAATCCATAAACTCTCATCATTTATAATACCGGCAACAAAAGCTTCCTTTATCACTTCTTTAGGATAGTGAAGAAATGTGCCTTTTTGAGAAAAATATTCTTTTAAAAACTTCCAAGCGAGTTCAAAAGTAAATTCAAATCTTTGTATAGTAGCATCAATATAAGCCCTATCTTCTGTTGTCGGTTTTAAATAAATATCTTTAAGCGTCATAAAAGCTTTACGAAATTTTTCAAGTTTAAGGTTTATTTTTGACATATATAATTTTTTTTCTTTTAATATATTTTTATAAAGTTCAGAGCTTATTTTAGTACTTTCAAACCTTACACAATCTATTTTTAAAAGCGTGTCGGCATTCTCTATAATAGAAATAACTGCTAGCCATTCTTGATCTTGGAATATTAGGGCAGATACAGAATGCTCATCGTTATCCCCTCTAGCACGAGAAACCAAAAAGCCATATTTCGTTGACAAACGGTAAAGATTTTAGCTTATTAATGAATATATATGATTGTATATCTTTATCCATATAATTACCAGCTTTTGATTAAAGATTTAATAATTTCAGCTACTCTTTCTGCTTCATTTAAGGGTTTGTAGCTATATTCTTCTAGAGCAATAGCCGACTTATCAAAAATTCTTGCTATCTTCTGTTCTACTAACTGCTTTATAAAAATCTTATGCTTTGACGAATTAAAGTTTGGTGGGCAGAATATATAAAGAGGCTTGCCGCTTGAAGCTGCTTCACTGCACATTGAGATTGAGTCGGCCGTAGAGATTATATATTTTGCCTTGGAGAGCATAGCTATATAAGGATTATAGCCTGCGTCTTCGTTCGGGTAATAAATAATTGTGGAGGACGGCATATTATTTTTAATAATTGATTTTACAGTGTGTGGTGTACGTCTACTAAAACTAATGAAAAAAGGTATTTTTTGATTAGTATATATTTTATTTAATAATGAAGCAAATAAAACTGCTTCATCTTCATGGAAATTAAATTTTTTATTATTCCCACCGATTATCACTGCAATAAACTGTTTAAGATTAGGATAATGTTTTTGGAGTTCCAAGTTCGCTGCGGCGAACTGTTCAGTTACGTTGTTGATAGCTCCGTTGATGGGGATGATGTTTTTAAAGTCGTCATTGCGAGGAAATACGAAGTATTGACGAAGCAATCTAGTAAAAAAGCCCTGAGATTGCTTCAGCCACTTTGTGGCTTCGCAATGACGTTGGTCATGATAAGGCAGAATAACGGCATCAAATGCATTGTAAGGAAGATTAGGCTGCATTATTTGTATTAACTTGATATCTTTAAATTTCTTTTTTAAATAAAATGCTAGTACTGCCGTTCTTCTTCCAGCGGTAATTATCATATCAGGCGGGGACTTATCCAAAAGATACTGCAATAGATCACTTTTTATATGAATAGGATAATATTTTAGTAAAAAGTTCGGTAGCTTAGCTAAGCAATTATATTCAAGCTTAATTGTTGTATATTCTTCCGTTAATTTTTCAGCAAGTGCAATAGCCTGATGGGTGTTGCCTGTTCTATCATCCTCCAATACGTGTATTTTCATTGTAAATACTTCTCTAAAGGTAATGTTAATAAGTTTGTTAGAGGTAGTGATTTATCGCAAGCCTCGGCTATTTGTGATGTGATCGGAATTTGAGCGATTAGTGGTATATTATATTTTTGTGATAAATGTCCGCCACTATTATTTTTAAGCATATAGCTCATATTCTCAATTATTCCCAAAATAGGTAAATTTAGTTTTTGATATAAATCTATAGAACGTATTACGTCTATTTCTGATATTTTTTGTGGTGTAGTTACGATTATTACGCCGTCTAAATGATAATTTTCTAGTATACTTAAATGAATATCACCTGTTCCCGGCGGCATATCGATAATTAAATAATCTAAATTATCCCATTTTGTTACCGATAATAATTGATAAATAGTCTTACTCGCCATAGGACCACGCCAAATAATTGCTGAGTGGTCTTTAACGAAGAAGCCTATAGATATAATTTCGATGCTTTGAGCAAGTACCGGTATTATTCGTCCATCTTTCGTTTGCGGTACTTCGTTAATGCCGAATATATGCGGAATTGACGGACCGTAAATATCCGCATCTACTATCCCGACTCGGTAATTTGCTAGACTTAACTGCTGAGCGATAAAAGCCGATATTGTAGATTTTCCGACTCCGCCTTTACCTGACGCTACTAAGATAATTTTTTTTACATTTTCTACAAAATGTTTTGGTTTTTGAACTTTTTTCTCCATCGGTTTACTTTCGGTAAAAACAATTGTTATTTTATTTACTTCTGAAATCTCGTTAAGTTTATTAATTGCCTTAAGTCTAATTTCTTCAGCTTCTAACTTGTTTTTACCTGATATATCTATTGAGAAACCGATATTATTACCTTTAATTATAATATCCGATATAACTTCATTTAAAAAAGTACCGTCTTTAAAGGTAATATGCTGAATTTTATCTATAATTTGTCGTTGGTGTAAATTCGCCATATTAAATTTCCTTTTTAAAGCTGTTTAAGCTCGTAACTTGACGTTATATACTATAATATATATAATTATCTCATCTTTAAAAGTAATATAAAACAATAAAGCAAATGCTGAATAAAAAACATACCTCAATTTTAAAAAAATCCCCATGGAAAGATTTTGATTCTGATAAAGAAGATAACATATTCACAAGACCGCGTAAAAATCAATTTAATTTTGATCAATTTCAATTCCCGTTTAATTTCAATGCTAAAACAATAATTTTAGCTGTTGTTGCAGTGGTTGCTTTATGGCTCGCTTCGGGTATTTATGAAATAAAAGAAGGCGAAGAAGCAGCGGTAATAAGATTTGGGCGTTTTGTGCGTAAGGGCTACCCCGGGCTTAATTATCATTTACCGGCACCTTTTGAAAAGATAATAGTTGAAAAAGTTAAACAATCACGTCGGATTGAGATTGGTTATCGTACAAATAGCTCTCTGCGTAGCGGTGGTGATAATACTAAAAATATTGCCGGTGAAAGTATAATGCTCACCGGTGATGAAAATATCATTGCTTTAAATTGTGACGTAATGTGGCATATTAATAATCTTGAAGATTTTATTTTTAACGTACAAAGACCTGCAGAAACAGTAAAAGCAACAGTCGAGAGTGCCGTTAGGGAAGTCATAGGCAATACTCCTATTTCTTGGGTATTATCCGATCAAAAGCAGGAGATTACTTATAAAATAGAGAAATTAGCACAGAAGATATTGGATAGTTATAATGCCGGCGTTATGATTGAGAAAGTACAATTATTAAAAGCCGAGCCGCCTGCCGAAGTAATAGACGCTTATAGAGACGTGCAAACTTCAAAAGCAGATAAAGAAAAAGAAATAAATCAAGCTCAAGCCTATAATAATAAGATTTTGCCGGAAGCTAGAGGAGCGGCTGCAAAGATTATACAAGAAGCAGAAGGTTATAGAGCAGAAGTTATATCGAAAGCAGAAGGTGATAGCCAAAGATTTAATGCTATTTATAAACAATATGCTACAGGTAGGCAAATAACTAGAGATAGATTATATTTAGAAGTAGTCGAAGAGATATTAGGCGGTTCAAATAAAACGATTATTAATAATGCACTACTGCCGCACATGGCTATTAAACCATAGGGGTGCTATGTCATTCCCGCTTTTGCGGGCATGACATCAAGCGTGTTTTTCACGCTATACACAAATGACATCTAAACAACAAGGAATATTAAATGCAACAAAAGATTTATTCTATAATTTTTACAATTGTTTTTGGGCTGATACTGATTTCTAGCTCCTTATTTTCAGTTGACCAACGCCAATCTGCAGTAGTATTCCAGTTTGGTGAGGCAGTTAGAACTATAGAAAATCCAGGACTGAATATTAAAATCCCGTTTATTCAAAATGTTGAATTTTTTGATAAGCGTCTTTTAGATGTTGAGGTTGAGGCAAAAGAATTAACGGCTGCTGACGGTAAACGAGTTATTGTTGATGCCTACGCCAAATTCCAAATTAATAATCCCGTAATGTTTTATAAAACGGTACATGATTATCAAGGTGTGAAAATTAGGCTGACTCGTAATCTTGAATCGTCAATGCGTAAGGTGATAGGTAAAATCTCGCTAAGTAGCCTTTTAAGTCAGGAACGTAGTAATGTAATGTTAAATATCTTAAATCAAGTGGACGGTGAAGCTAAAAGCTTCGGTATTGATGTTGTAGATGTTAGAATTTTAAGAGCAGACTTACCAAAAGAAAATAGTGCGGCTATTTATCGTCGTATGCAAACGGCACGTGAAAAAGAAGCAACCCAAATTAGAGCGGAAGGACAAGAAGAAAGCGTGCGTATTCGTTCAAAAGCAGATAAAGAAAGTAAAATAATACTTGCTAAAGCTTATCGAGATGCACAAATTATTAAAGGTGACGGTGATGAGAAGGCGGCAAAAATATATAATGCTGCTTATTCAGTTGATCCGGAATTTTATAAATTTTATAGATCACTTTTAGTATATAAAAATTCTTTAAAGAAAGAGAATACTAATTTTGTAATTTCACCGGATGCTGAAGTTTTAAAATATCTAAATCTCACTAAATAGTATACTAGTTTATCTACTTTTTATTTACTTGGAGTATATGGTTAATCTGAAAATAGTTATTGTTATAATAGTTTTAATATCAAGTAACGTTGTTCTAGCAAAAGAAAATAGTAGGTCTTTAAAAGTAGCAGCTCAAGAAGAGAATGAATTTACGGAAATAAATTCTGCTCCTTTAAAAGTAAGTGAAGCCGCTCGTTATAGCTTTGCCGATATAGTTGAACCGTTAATTCCTGCAGTCGTTAATATTTCAACAATAGAATATGTTAATAGTAAATCGGAGAACGCCGAGAAAGATCCTCTGCAAGAAAAAGTTAATGATTTTTTAGAAAAGCTTAATATACCGCTGAATTTGGAAGAGGTTGATCAAACTCCGAAAAGTGTCCCGCTTGGTTCAGGATTTATTATTGAACCTAACGGCTTAATAGTGACAAACTATCATGTAATTGCAAATGTTGATAAAATTAATATAAAACTTGCAGATAATACCGAATTATCGGCTAAATTAATAGGTAACGATACTAAAACCGATTTAGCTCTCTTAAAAATAGATAGCGAGGAACCTCTACCTTTTGTTGAGTTTGGAGATTCAAATGATGCAAGAGTAGGAGATTGGGTTATTGCGATCGGTAATCCGTTCGGTAATCTAGGTGGTACGGTGACAAGTGGTATTATTTCTTCTAAAGGGCGGGATATCGATATAGATACGGACAATATAGTCGATAATTTTATTCAAACGGATGCTGCAATTAATAACGGTAATTCCGGTGGTCCTATGTTTAATTTGGATCAGAAAGTAATCGGCGTAAATACGGCAATTTTTTCACCGCTCGGTACTAATATAGGTATCGGTTTTGCAATACCGTCAAATACTGCAAAGCCTATAATCGAACGTCTTAAGAAAGATGGAAAAGTAAGTAGAGGGCGCCTTGGAGTAACAATACAAGATTTAACCGAGGAAATTTCTGAAGGGCTAGGACTTAAAAATACTAGAGGAGTGTTAGTAGCTAAAGTACAAGAAGACGGTCCAGGTGATAAAGCGGGAATTAAAACAGGTGATATAATAATAGAGTTTGCAGATATACCGGTTAAAAATACTAAAAAATTACGTGTAATTATTGCAGATGCTCCTATTGATCAGGAAGTAAAAGTAAAAATACTTCGCGATAAAAAGGAGCTTGAGTTACCTATTAAAATTACTTCGGATAATGAAGAGGTTACCAAAGATTCTACAGAAGAGACCAATAAGAAAGAAATAACAAATAAAGAAGAAAATAATTTATCTATTACTAAAAATAATATTACTTTTGGTAATTTGACTGAAGAACTAAGACAAAAATATACTATTCCTCAAGATAAAATGGGAATAGTGATAACCAATATTAATCAGAAAAGCATAGACGATATAAGTAAGCTAGAAGAATTATATGAAAATGCTAAAAAATCAGATAAGCAAAATATTTTGCTCTTGATTGAAAGGGGGAGTAGTAATATGTTCGTACCATTGCAGGTTATGTAGTTTTCTATGTTATTTCCACGAAGGTGGAAATCCAGAAAAATAATCTTAACATTGATACAAAAATTACATATTTAATAAAAGAAAGCTATAAAAATAAGTTTTTTATAGCTTTTGCTGGATTCCCGTCTTCGCGGGAATGACATAGAATGTAAAAATAATACCTAAATAATTTATGTATGAATGAAAAAATAGCAATTTTAAGTGCATATAGTTTTGTTAATATAGAAGAACCGGCGAATTTGATACCGAAACTTTTGCTTATAGGTAAAAGAAAATATGTTAGAGGTACTATTTTATTAGCTAATGAAGGTTTTAACGGTTCTTTTTCAGGTTCATATGAAAATGTAAATCTTGTACTTGAAGAATTGATAAAGCTGACCGGTCCCAAAGATGTTAACGTTAAAATAAATTATAGTGATGTTCATCCTTTTCAGAAATTGAAAGTCAGACTGAAGAAAGAGATCGTAGCAATGAACGTTGATGGTTTAAATGTTGATTTGTTTAAAGGCGAATATATAGAGCCGAAAGATTGGGATGAATTTATCACAAAACAAGATGTTATAGTAATAGATACTCGAAATGATTATGAAGTAGAGGTTGGTACATTTAAATCAGCAGTTAATCCTAATACCAAAACATTTAAACAATTTCCTGCTTGGGTTCAGCAGAATCAAGAATTGCTCAAAGGTAAGAAAATTGCTATGGTTTGTACAGGTGGTATCAGGTGTGAAAAATCCACCAGCTTACTTAAAAGCATAGGTTATGATGAGGTATATCATTTAAAGGGTGGAATACTGCAATATCTAGAAGATACACAAAACAAGAACAATTTATGGCAAGGTGAATGTTTTGTCTTCGATGATAGGAGAGCAGTGACAGATGATTTATCGCCTGTAGAAAGACATTGGTTGCAGAGATAGATGTCGTTGACCGATTGAAACGTGTAGTATGTCATTCCCGCGAAAACGGGAATCCAGAAAAAAGAGAGCTTTTAATTTTAAAAATTCGGTATATTTGTATTTTTTAATTACTGGATTCCTGCTTCCGCGGGAATGACATAACCCTTTGTTTATTTATTAGAAATATATGACTAAAACCAAACAAGAAATTTATAATAAGCGTCCAACTTCACCGCATTTAACTATATATAAGCCGCAAATAAGTTCTACATTATCAATTTTGTATCGTATGACCGGCGTAGCTTTGTTTTTTGCGGTGTCAATCTTGGTGTGGTGGTTGATTCTTAGTAAATATGACAATAATTATTTACAGCTTGCTGAATGCTGTATTATAAAAATATGCTTAGTAGCTGTTAGCTACGCTTGGTTTTATCATTTATGTAACGGCATTCGGCATTTATTTTGGGATATCGGTTACGGTTTTTCTATAAAATTGGTTAATATCACCGGTTGGTGTGTAGTGGTAGGATCTGTATTATTAACGGTATTGTTATGGGTGTAGTAATTAAAAATGTCATTGCGAGGAGATGCATAGCATCGACATGGCAATCTCAGAAATAATAACAAATGCCTGAGATTGTTTCGTCAATTGCTATGCAATTTCCTCGCAATGACGAAAAGCTAAAACAAATAATAGAGAAAATTAATGGTATATGATTTTAAAGCAGAAATTGTAAAAGCAAAAAATAGCGGTTCTGCTAAAAGCGGTTCTCATCATTGGTTATTGCAAAGAGTAACGGGGATTATATTAGCTTTATGTTCTGTGTGGCTAATATATTTTATGTTAACCAACAAAAATAATGATATAAATATTATTATGTTGTGGGAACTTAAAAAGCCTTTTAATGTAGTAGCTTTGTTAATTACGGTGGTTATTTCGTTGTATCATGCGATGCTTGGTATGCGTGTAGTAATTGAAGATTATATAAGTTATCACAAATTACGTAATACATTGATTATAATAGTGCAATTATTTTGCATTGTTACTATTGTAGCTTTTGTAGTAGTGCTATTTTATAAAGGATAAAAATTGTCATACCGCGGCTTGACCGCGGTATCCAGAAAACAATATTGTGTATTGAATTACTGGACCCCGTGGTCAAGCCATGGGGTGACAGAGGTAGACAATTCACGTATCAAAATAGTAAAAAATTAATTTAATGACCAAAGCGTATAATATCATTCATCATAAATTTGACGTAGTAGTTGTAGGTGCAGGCGGAGCAGGTCTTCGTTCTGCATTCGGTATGGCTAAAGAAGGGCTAAATACCGCTTGTATAACTAAGCTGTTCCCAACCCGTAGTCATACTGTGGCTGCTCAGGGTGGAATTAGTGCGGCTCTTGGGAATATGGGCGAAGATGATTGGCGTTGGCATATGTATGATACGGTCAAAGGTTCTGATTGGTTAGGCGATCAGGATGCCATTGAGTATATGTGCAAAAACGCTCCCGATGCGATTTTAGAGCTAGAGCATTATGGCGTACCTTTCTCAAGAACTGAAGAGGGAAAAATTTATCAGCGTCCTTTTGGAGGAATGACAACAGAGTACGGCAAAGGAAAAGCAGCTCAGCGTACATGTGCTGCGGCAGATCGTACAGGGCATGCAATACTGCATACTTTATATCAACAGTCACTAAAACATAAAGTACAGTTTTTCGTTGAGTATTTTGCTATTGATTTATTGATGGAAGATGGTGAATGTAGAGGTGTAGTTGCGTGGAATTTAGATGACGGTAGTCTGCATTGTTTTAGAGCGCATAATGTAGTGCTTGCAACGGGCGGATATGGGCGTGCTTATTTTTCGGCGACGTCTGCTCATACTTGTACTGGTGATGGGGGCGGCATGGCGATTAGAGCCGGTCTTCCACTGCAAGATATGGAATTTGTACAGTTCCATCCGACAGGTATATATTCGGCCGGCTGTCTTATTACCGAGGGGGCAAGAGGCGAAGGGGGATATCTCGTTAATGCAAACGGTGAGCGTTTTATGGAGCGTTATGCTCCTGCTGCAAAGGATTTAGCTTCAAGAGATGTAGTTTCAAGAGCAATGACTATAGAAATCAGAGAGGGGCGAGGAGTCGGCGAGCATAAAGATCATGTATTTTTGCATTTAAATCATTTATCGCCGGAGATTTTACATAGTCGTTTGCCCGGTATCTCTGAGACGGCTAAAATTTTTGCCGGTGTTGACGTGACTAAAGAGCCGATACCGGTACTTCCTACGGTACATTATAATATGGGCGGGATACCGACGAATTATCACGGTCAAGTCATAATTAAAGACGGTAAAAATCATAATAGCGTAGTAAAAGGGCTTATGGCAATCGGTGAAGCGGCTTGCGTATCGGTACACGGTGCTAACCGATTAGGATCAAATTCTTTGCTTGATTTAGTAGTATTTGGTAGAAGTTCTGCATTAAAAGCAGCCGAGCTTATTAAGCCTGCGAGTCCCCACAAGTCTATAAAAGAAGAAAGCCTTGAAAAAATTATAAATAGATTTGATAAAGTCCGTCACGCTAACGGTAATATTTTAGTTGCAGAGTTAAGGCTTAAAATGCAAAGAACTATGCAAAGCCATGCTTCGGTATTTAGAACTCAAGAAGTACTAGATGAAGGGGCAGGAATGATTAGCGAAATAAGAAGCGGCTATAAAGATATAAAAATTAACGATAAATCTTTAATTTGGAATAGCGATTTGGTGGAAGCCTTAGAGCTAGATAATCTACTTGATCAAGCTTTAGTAACGGTATATTCGGCAGCTGCAAGAAAAGAAAGCAGAGGAGCTCATGCACGTGAAGATTATCCTGATCGTAATGATGAGGATTGGATGAAGCATACTCTTAGCTCTATCGATGAAGCAGGTAAAGTAGTTCTTGATTATAAACCTGTGACTTTAACTACTTTAACCGATGAAGTAACAGCAGTCCCGCCGGTGAAGAGAGTGTACTGATTAATGTTCTTATGTCATTCATGCGAAAGCAGGAATCTAGAAACCTTTAATGTTATCCCGCGATTAAATCGCGGGATCCAAAAATGCTTATTTTTTAGATATCGCGGTCAAGCCGCGGTATGACAGAAAAAAAAATATATATAAAATATGTTTGAGTATTTAATAAAATTCTATCCAAAAATCTTTTTTATTGTAGAGGGAACTTTGGTAACTTTAAAATATAGCGTTATTGCCGTTATATTCGGTTTAGTAATAGGGATGCTGCTCGCTATTTGTAAGGTAAATAAAAATCGTGCTTTAAGGCTTTTTGCAAATTTCTATACTTCTATTTTCAGAGGAACGCCTTTATTAATTCAATTAAGTATTATTTATTTTGCTTCACCTTATATCATAGGCATTAAATTTAGTGTGTTTATGGCGGGAGCTATTGCTTTTTCTCTTAATTCGGGAGCATATGTTTCCGAAGTAATCAGGGCAGGGATTAATGCAGTTGATAAAGGGCAGTTTGAAGCGGCTGAAGCTCTTGCTATTCCAAAGTTTTTAATAACGAAAGATATAATTCTGCCGCAAGCAGTTAAAAATATTTTTCCGTCATTAGTAAATGAGCTTGTAAATTTGATTAAAGAATCAGCCATTATTTCTATGCTTGGAGAAATGGATTTAATGCGTAGAGCACAAATTGTATCAATTGAAACATATAATTATTTTTTTCCAATGCTTATTGCTGCGTGCTGTTACTATATTTTAGTGATGTTAATCAGCTTTATAGCAAAAATAATTGAGAAAAAAATGATTGTTAATTAAAACATACTTGCTTTTATGGAAAAAGTAATTATAATTTAAATTTAGTGTAGTTTACAAATTCTTATAATTTGTATTTAGAAATGATTGAAAATAAAGGGTGGAAGTATTTTTCACCCTTTAATTATCGTATATATAAGTTTTTTTTGGAGTATTTTTTTTAATGCCGACATATAATCAATTAGTACGTTTTGGGAGAAAGTCAAAAACTCGTAAGACCAAATCTCCTGCCTTAGAATCTAATCCTTTTAAAAGCGGTGTTTGCCTAGTTGTAAAAACCGTTACCCCTAAAAAGCCTAACTCTGCACTTCGTAAGATTGCAACGGTGCGTTTAAGTAATAAAAGAACCGTAAATGCATATATTCCTGGTGAAAAGCATAGTGTAAAGGAACATGATAGGGTGTTAGTAAGAGGCGGTCAGGTTCCTGATCTTCCGGGGGTGAAATATCATATCGTACTCGGTGCTTATGATATTGCCGGAGTTAAAGGACGTAAGCAAGGTCGGTCACGTTACGGTGCTCCTCGTAAACAAGTTGCAGTTACAAAAAAATAAATTATTAGTTAGAGAGAAAAAATAAAATGTCACGTCGTCATGCCGCAGAGAAGCGAGTAATTTTACCTGATATGAAATATAACAGTATTTTACTGTCAAGATTTATCAATAATATTATGAAAGAAGGGAAGAAAGCCCTTGCAGAGAAAATTGTTTATTCAGCCTTTAATAAAATTGAAAAGAAGCATAGAGTTGATCCGTATCAAACCTTTAATAATGCTATGCATAACGTGAAGCCGCATTTAGAAGTAACTTCGGTTAGGGTTGGAGGAGCTAATTATCAAGTCCCGACGCATGTTGATGAAAGAAGAGGATATGCCCTTGCTAGCCGTTGGATTATTAATGCTGCGTCAAAACGTTCTGAAAAAATGATGATTGATAAACTTGCCGAAGAGCTGTTTGAAGCTTCTAATAATAGAGGTGTTGCCATTAAGAAGAAAGAAGATACTCATAAAATGGCCGAAGCTAATAAAGCTTTCTCTCATTTTAGCCCTAAAAAAATGAAGTAAGGTAGGGTATAATGAGTAAAATAAATAAACTTGAGCATATTCGTAATATCGGTATATGTGCTCACATTGATGCCGGTAAAACCACAACTACCGAACGTATTTTATACTATACCGGTAAATCGCATAAAATAGGTGAAGTTCATGAGGGTGGTGCTACCATGGATTGGATGGAACAAGAACAAGAACGTGGTATAACCATTACCTCAGCTGCTACTACTTGTAGATGGCAAGATAAAATAATTAATATTATCGATACTCCTGGACACGTTGACTTTACTATCGAAGTAGAGCGTTCGCTTCGTGTTCTTGACGGTGCGGTTGCAGTATTTGACGGTGTAGCAGGTGTTGAACCGCAGTCAGAAACGGTTTGGAGGCAAGCAGATAAATATAATGTTCCTAGAATGTGTTTTGTCAATAAAATGGACAGAATGGGAGCAGATTTTTATAGATGCGTGGAAATGCTCAAAGATCGTTTAGGAGCAAAACCGCTTGTTATTCAGTTGCCTGTAGGGATTGAAGAAAATTTTAAAGGTATCATTGATCTTATTAAAATGAAAGCAGTGATTTGGAAAGATGAAGCACTTGGAGCTGAGTATTTTGAAGAAGATATACCTGCCGATATGAAAGATAAAGCTGAAGAATATCGTGCTAAATTACTTGATATGGTTGTTGAGTTAGATGATCATGTTATGGAAAAATATTTATCAGGTGAAGAAGTAACAGCAGAAGAAATTAAAAGATTAATCAGAAAAGGTACTATTTCAGCAGCATTTTATCCGGTTTTATGCGGTAGTGCTTTTAAAAATAAAGGGGTACAGCCTTTACTTGATGCCGTAGTAGATTTCCTACCTTCGCCTATTGATATAGGTATAGTAAAAGGTATGGAAGTAAGTACCGGTGAAGAAAAAGATTTCCCTATTTCGGTCACTGAGCCTTTTGCAGCTTTAGCATTTAAAATTATGAATGACCCATTTGTCGGTTCATTAACTTTTATTAGAATATATTCAGGTAAAATTATTTCAGGAACAACTGTTATTAATACCGTAAAGAATAAAAGAGAAAAAATCGGTAGAATGCTATTAATGCATGCTAATAATCGTGAAGACATAAAAGAAGCATCAGCAGGTGATATAGTAGCTTTAGCAGGTCTTAAAGATACTACCACAGGTGATACGTTATCTGATATTGATCAGCAAGTAATCTTAGAAAGAATGGAATTTCCAGAGCCGGTAATTGAGCTTGCGGTAGAACCTAAATCAACAGCCGATCAAGAAAAAATGGGCCTCGCACTTTCTCGTTTAGCAGCTGAAGATCCATCATTTAGAGTGTCAACTGATTATGAAACAGGACAAACAGTGATAAAAGGAATGGGAGAGCTCCATTTAGAAATTCTCATTGATCGTATGAGAAGAGAGTTTAAGGTCGAAGCAAATATTGGAGCTCCTCAAGTAGCATATCGTGAAACTATAACAAAAGTTTGTGAAATTGATTATACCCATAAGAAACAATCCGGCGGTGCAGGACAATTTGCTCGTGTAAAAATTATTTTTGAGCCTCTAAAAGAGGTAAAAGATCTAAAAGATGAAGATAAAAATAAAATTTTTGTCTTTGAAAGTAAAATCGTCGGTGGTGCCGTGCCTAAAGAATATATACCAGGTGTTGAAAAAGGATTAAATAATATTAGAGAAACCGGTGTTATTGCCGGTTATCCTATGATTGATTTTAAAGCAACTTTAGTTGATGGTGCGTTTCATGATGTAGATTCTAGTGTACTTGCGTTTGAAATTGCTGCAAAGGCAGCATTTAGAGAAGGGATGCCGAAAGGTAATCCTAAATTACTTGAGCCGATTATGCAAGTTGAAGTTATCACTCCTGATGAATATATGGGTGATATTATAGGCGATTTAAATAGTCGTAGAGGACAAATTCAAAGCATGGATCCAAGAGGGAATGCTCAAGTAGTTACTGCGAATGTTCCTTTAGCGGAAATGTTTGGTTATGTTAATACGCTTAGGTCTTTATCTCAAGGTAGAGCTCAGTTTAGTATGATATTCTCTCATTATGATCAAGTGCCGAGTCAAGTAGCTGATATTATTAAAGCTAAAAAATAATTTAGGGGTGAGGTGTCACGTCTTACAAAAATAAATGTTGTTTTGCCGTGGCAGCTTATAAATTAACAGTACTGTTTATTATAGTAATTTTTTAATAATAACAAATATTTTTAATAACTTTTATTGATTTTTTATTAAAAATATGATAGGAGTGTAGCTCAATTGGTAGAGCGCCGGTCTCCAAAACCGGAGGTTGCGGGTTCGATACCTGTCGCTCCTGCCATTATAGGCTTAGAGCTTTTTTGCTATAAAATATAGAATTTTTACAAAATTTGCTTATAGGGAGCAATTTGAAAGAGGTACTTCACCTCGAATCGCAGTACATACTAGTATGTGAGAATTCCAGTACTGGATTATCGTCTCAATTGCCTCTAGAAGTAGCATTTTGTAAGAAGTCTAATAAATGACCTAACAAAAATATGTTTAAAGAATATAAAATTTATAAGTTTTTTGAGCAAGTTAAACAAGAAACTTATAAGGTAGTTTGGCCAACTAGAAAAGAGCTTGTTGCTTCAACATTAGTAGTGGTAGTAGCAGTTTTTATTTTTAGCCTAATTTGTTTGGTACTTGATTATAGTATACATAACATAATGCAGCTTTTGCTTAATATCGGCAAATAGTATAAGGAATAAATTGTGACAGCACAGAGTATAGATAATATATTGCCTTCTTCTGAAAAAAATGTAAAGCAGTGGTATGTAGTGCATACGGCATCAGGAGCAGAGAAACGCATTAAAGAAGATATGCTTAGAAAAATCGCTAAACAGAACATGACGGGTTTTTTTGAAGATATATTAATACCTGTTTTTGGAGTTTCTGAAGTTAAACGCGGTAAAAATGTCAAGGTAGAAAAAAAACTAATGCCGAGTTATATCTTGATAAAGATGAATATGACTGATAAATCTTGGCATTTAGTAAAAAATATATCTGGAGTAACCGGCTTTTTAGGAAGCAAAACCACGCCAAAAGCTCTTACAGAAAGTGAAATACAAAATATTTTTAATAATTTGGAAGCAGAAGCTAAAGAAGCAAAGAATTCTAAATTGTATGAAGTTGGTGAAATAGTGACTGTTACAGACGGTCCTTTTGAAACTTTCATGGGTACAGTAGAAGAAATAGATCAAGAAAAAAATAGGTTAAAAGTTTCAGTTGCAATATTTGGTAAAGCAACTCCAATAGAACTAAATTTTAATCAAGTAAAGAAAAATGATTAAAAGTTGGACTAAATACGGTTTATTAATTACTTAAGCTGTATTGTACTAATGTTCAGGATGTCATTGTTGCGGGATAATGCGTCGTCATTGCAAGCAGCCGTAGGCTGCGTGGCAATCTAGGAGAAATAATAAAAAACTTCTGATTTACAGAATTTTTTTTCTTCCTTGTTTTGTCAAAACTTACAGTTTTTCCTTGCAATGATGGGAAACAAGATCCATGCAATTGTTACAAAGTAATATTAATTTAAGAGAAAAATAAGGATATTTATAAATGTCTCAGAAAGCAATAAAAGGTTATATTAACTTGATAATTCCAGCTGCTGGAGCCACTCCTGCACCTCCTATAGGACCGGCCCTGGGACAAAGAAAAGTTAATATTGCAGCATTTTGTAAAGATTTTAATGATGCTACGCAAGGTATGGAAAAAGGAATACCTCTGCCAACCGTAATTACCGTTTATGAAGATAGTAGTTTTTCTTTTAAAATAAAAACTCCTCCTGCTTCTTACTTTTTAAAGAAATATGCTAAAATTACTAAAGGTTCTAGTGCTACTAAAAAAGAAGCCGTAGTAGGTAAAGTTACTATGGATGATTGTCGTGAAATTGCAAAGTTAAAAATGCCTGATTTAAATACAAAAAATATTGAAGCAGCAACAAAAATTATTTGTGGCAGTGCTGCATCTATGGGACTTGAAGTAGTAGGGAATTAATTATTATGTCAAATAAGAAAGATGTTGCTGTAAAAATTAGCGGCGGTAAAAAAATAAGAGAAGCTAGAGAAAAAGTAAAATCAGATACTTTATATAATTTAACAAATGCAGTTGAACGATTAAAATCAGCATCATATGTTAAATTTGATCCAACCTTAGAAATAGTTATGAAGCTTGGAATTGATTCTAGGCATTCCGATCAAATGGTACGTGGTGTAGTTAATTTACCTGCCGGTACAGGCAAAACCGTAAGAGTTGCCGTTATTTGTAAAGAAGAAAGAGAAGAAGAAGCTAAAAGTGCCGGAGCAGATTTAGTAGGTTCAACAAATATTATTGATGAAATTAAAGCAGGGAAAATTAATTTTGATGTATGTATAGCTACTCCCGATATGATGGTAGCTATAGGTTCAGTTGCAAGAATTTTAGGACCAAAAGGTTTAATGCCTAACCCTAAACTTGGTACCGTAACTTTAGATATTAAAAATGCTATTAAAAATGCTAAAAGCGGTCAGGTAGAATATAGAGCAGAGAAAGCAGGTATAATTCATGCAGGGCTTGGAAAATTATCTTTTTCAGACCAAGATTTATTAAAAAATTTAAATGCGTTTATTGAGGCAGTAATTAAAGCAAAACCTGCCGGATTAAAAGGAAGTTATTTAAAAGCAATGTATTTATCTTCTACTATGGGAGCATCGGTACAAATAGATTTAACTAGTATAGCATAATTTTTATAGCCGTTTAACGGTAGTATAGTAATAATAAAAAAATTTTGTTATTTTAAGCATTTGTATCAGTTTAAATATATTAAACTGTATTATAAAAGGAGAATTAAAAGGTGTTAAGATCAGAAAAACCGGTAGCAGTAGAGGATATTGTAAATATTTATAAAGAATCGCCCTCTATAATTATTACTCATTATCACGGGTTAACCGTTAGTCAAGTGAGTTCGCTTAGAGAATCACTTAAATCTAAAGAAGCAGGTTTTAAAGTAGTTAAAAATACTTTAGCAAAAATAGCTGCAAATCAAACAGGGCTTAATAGTATTGTTAATTTATTTGCGGGTCCTACTGCTATCGTTTATTCTAAAGAACCGGTTGAGATGGCAAAATTAGTAGTTAATTTTGCTAAGGCTAATGATAATCTTAAGATTATTGGTGGAATAGTAGATAATCACGTATTAGATGAACATTCAATAAAAGAACTTTCTAAGCTACCTACACTTAATGAGCTTAGGGGTAAAATTGTTGGGTTATTACAAGCACCGGCTACTAAGGTTGTAGGTGTGTTACAAGCCCCATCTTCGAGTATGGCGAGAGTAATACAAGCACATGCTAGTAAAAATTAACTTAAAGGTTACTGCATCAGGTATTTTAATTGATAATTAAAGAGCTATTATAGTGAAAATTAATAAGGTTTTTTATAGGATATTATTCTTATTTTAAAAAAGTCTTATAATTTGAAGCACAAGAATTTAATTAACTTTAAAATGCCTGATGTAGTAATCTTTCAATATAAAAAAAGTAAAAAGTAAAAAGGAAAAAATTATGGCAGATTTAGCTAAAATTGAAGAACAATTATCATCATTAACGTTAATGCAAGCAGCTGAGCTTGTGAAAATACTAGAAGAAAAATGGGGTGTATCTGCAGCAGCTCCTGTAGCTGTAGCAGCTGCCGGTGCTGCAGCTCCTGCAGCTGAAGCAGTAGCTGAAAAAACTGAGTTTGAAGTAGTTTTAACAGCTGCCGGTGATAAGAAAGTTGAAGTAATTAAAGTTGTGAAAGATATCACAGGTCTTGGTTTAATTGAAGCTAAGAAATTAGTTGATGAAGCTCCAAAGCCGATTAAAAGCAATGTGAAAAAAGCAGACGCAGACGAAATCAAAGGTAAGTTAGAAGCTGCTGGAGCAAAAGTTGAATTAAAATAATTATTTCTGCACTAGGTTCTGTAAAGAAAAGTTGAATTATTCGTATTTTAGATAGTTTTAAGTAAAAATTAATAAGATTCTTGTTGAAACAGTTGTTTTTATTCCAAGAAAAATCTTATAATTTTCAATCAAAAACAACTAAGTATAGATTAATTTTTTTACAGGACCTAATGTTTTTGCATTACAGATGAAATATTTTATAGCTTTAAATTAACTTCGTAAAATCCAAAAAGCCTCATTCAAATTTAATTACTAAATAAAGCTTTTTGGATTTTAAGAAGTTAATTTAAAGCTAATGTAAGTTATTTTTTTGCAATAGGATCAAGCTATTACATTAAAAATCTTATTGATTAAAATAATTTTGTTAATGTACCATACGTCTAGAAGTTTAAATTATTGAAATTTTCTAGGTTCTGTGAACATTTATAATTGATTTTTAGTGAAAATTAATGAGATTTTTGAAGGAATAGCTACCTATTTTAAAAAAATATTATAATTTGTTGCAACAAACAAATAACCAAAATCAAATCTTTTTGGAAATGTTCGTAGAGCCTACACAAGATCTAAATAAGAAACTTACTAGGTTTCTTTAATTTAAGTTTTATGTGAAAAATTTTAAAACAGTATATTGTATTTTACTGCAAATTATAAGTATTTTATTGAAATAGGTATCTATTCCAATAAAAACTTTATTGTTTAAAATATAAATAATTTAAATTTTATATACAGAACCTAGGTTCTGAACACTTTTGATTAATGATTATTAATTAGGAGATATTTTTAAGCGAACATTAATAAGATTTTTGATAGGAGAGTTTATTACTATTTCAAAAAAATCTTATGATTTACAGCTAAAAAGAGCCATAATTATGATTATTCTATTAAAAGTGCATAGGACCTAATCACTGTAATACGGGCAGTAATTTTATCAGTCAGGAGATTATATGGTTTCATTAAGGGATAATATAGAAGCACAACCCTTGTCACATAATAGAAGAATAAGAAAAAATTTCGGTCACATAAATTTAGTAGCAGATATACCGAATTTGATTGAAATTCAAAAAAATTCATATGAGAAAAACTTTCTACAGTTAAATATTAAAGATTCTGAAAGAAAAAACAAAGGTTTACAATCTATATTAAACTCGATTTTTCCTATTTCAGATTCCTCCAATATTGCTAATTTAGAATTTGTAAAATATGAATTTGATACTCCAAAATATGATGTAGAAGAGTGCAGTCAAAGAAGTTTAAGTTATGCTGCTCCTCTTAAAGTTACTTTAAGATTAAGTATTTGGGATATAGATGAGGATACCGGTACTAGAGAAATTAAAGGGATTAAAGAGCAAGAAGTATATATGGGTGATATCCCATTAATGACTAAAAACGGTACTTTTATTATCAATGGTACGGAAAGAGTAGTTGTATCACAAATGCATCGCTCACCTGGTGTATTCTTTTATCATGATGAAGGAAAAGTCCACTCTTCCGGCAAGCTTTTATATTCTGCTCGTGTTATTCCATATAGAGGGTCTTGGCTTGATTTAGAATTCGACGCTAAGGATGTGATTTATTTCAGGATTGATAGAAAAAGAAAGCTTTATACTACTACTTTGCTTAGAGCTATAGGTATGAGTACTGAAGAAATTATAAAATTTTATTATAATTCAGTAACTTATAAGCTTGTTAAAAATAAAGGTTGGGCGGTTAAATTTATACCTCAGCATATTACTGCTCATCGTTTAACAAGTGATTTAGTAGATGCAGATACCGGAAATATTCTACTGAAAGCAGGACAAAAAATTACTCCGCGTTTGGCTAAAAAATATTTTGGGGAAGGGCTTAATAATATTTTAGTAGCTCATGAAACTTTAATCGGCAAATATCTATCCGAAGATTTAAGAGATCCTGCAAACGATGAAGTATTAGCAAAAATCGGTGAAATGATTACTGCTGATATGCTAAATGTTATTAATGATCTTAAAATTAAAAATGTTAACGTATTAGTAATCAATCCTCAATCCGGTCCATATATAAGGAACACCTTATTTGCTGATAAAAATCAGGATCGTGAGGCAGCATTATGTGATATTTTCAGAGTTCTAAGACCAGGCGAACCTGCTAATATCGAAGCGGCTGAAAGCCTGTTTTATAATTTATTCTTTGATACGGAAAGATATGATCTGTCAGAAGTCGGGCGAATAAAAATGAATTCTAGGTTAGAGCTGAATATTTCTGAAGAAGTTACGGTTTTAACAATTGATGATATTAAAAATATCGTAAGAGTTTTAGTAGAGCTTAAAGACGGTAAAGGTATCATAGACGATATTGATCATTTAGGTAATAGAAGGGTTAGATCGGTAGGTGAATTGATAGAAAATCAATTTAGAATAGGTTTAGTCCGAATGGAAAAATCTGTAATTGAAAGGATGTCGGCAGGTGATGTTGATACCGTAATGCCTCATGATTTAGTAAATTCTAAAATTTTAGTTTCAGTAGTAAAAGAATTTTTTAGTACCTCCCAATTATCCCAATTTATGGATCAGACAAATCCATTATCGGAAATAACTCATAAAAGAAGGCTGTCGGCACTCGGTCCCGGAGGTCTTAGTCGAGATCGAGCAGGTTTTGAGGTGCGTGACGTACATCCGACTCATTACGGTCGTATTTGTCCTATTGAAACACCTGAAGGTCAGAATATCGGGTTAATTAACTCTATGGCTACTTATGCTAGAATAAATAAACATGGTTTTATAGAGAGTCCGTATAGAAGAGTTAAAGATGGATGTGTAACCGATGAAGTGGTATATCTTTCTGCTATTGAAGAAGGTAAATACAAAATCGGACAAGCAAATTCTAAAATTAATAAAGACGGAAAGCTGCAAGGAGAGTTTATTAATTGCCGTGTTGAAGGCGGTAATTTTGTAATGGTAGAACCGTATGAGGTAGACTTCATTGATGTGACTCCTATGCAGGTAGTATCGGTTGCAGCTTCTCTTATACCTTTCTTAGAAAACGATGATGCTAACCGTGCTTTGATGGGTTCAAACATGCAAAGACAAGCCGTTCCTTTAATTAAAACGGATGCACCTTTTGTAGGTACCGGAGTTGAAGGGATAGTAGCTAAAGATTCCGGAGCGTCAGTGCTTGCATTACATGACGGTATTGTTGAGCAGGTAGATTCAAATAGAATCGTGATTAGAACTCTAGAACAAAAAGTTGACGGTTCTCCTTCGGTTGATATTTATAACTTACTAAAATTCCAAAAATCCAATCATAATACTTGTATAAATCAAAAGCCTTTAGTTAAGGTCGGTCATTACGTTAAGAAAAACGATATTATAGCTGACGGTCCTAGTACGGATAACGGTGAAATTGCTTTAGGTCGAAACGTGCTTGTGGCTTTCTTACCTTGGAACGGTTATAATTTTGAAGATTCCATTTTAATATCCGAACGTATAGTAAAAGAGGATGTATTTACATCTATTCATATTGAAGAGTTTGAAGTAATAGCTAGAGATACACGTCTTGGTCCTGAAGAAATTACCCGTGATATACCGAATGTAAGTGAAGAAGCGTTGCGTCATCTTGATGAGGTCGGAATAATTTATATAGGTGCAGAAGTAAAAGCCGGTGATATTTTAGTTGGAAAAGTAACACCAAAAAGTGAATCGCCTATTACTCCTGAAGAGAAGCTACTACGTGCTATTTTCGGGGAAAAAGCTTTTGACGTAAAAGATTCATCGCTGCATGTACCTTCCGGAGTGAGCGGAACTGTAGTAGAAGTAAGGGTATTTTCTCGTAGAGGTGTAGAAAAAGACCAGCGAGCTATTGCTATTGAAAAACAACAAATTGAAAAATTCGCAAAAGACAGAGACGATGAATTAGAAATTATTGAGCATTTTGTGTTTAGTTGGCTTGAAAAGCTTTTAGTAGGGCAGGTGATTATTAACGGTCCTAAGCAAGTAAAAGTAGGACAAACTATTACTACTGAAATGCTAAAAGGCTTATCTAAAGGGCAATTTTGGCAGATTATCGTGGAAGATGCAAATGTAATGAATGAAATAGAGCAGATAAAGACTCATTATGATGAGAAAAAAGAGGCTCTTGATAAAAGATTTGCTACTAAGGTAGAGAAATTGCAAAGTGGTGATGATTTACCTCAGGGAGCTTTAAAAGTAGTAAAAGTATTTATTGCCACTAAGCATAAATTACAACCTGGGGATAAAATGGCAGGAAGACACGGAAATAAAGGTGTTATTTCACGTATCGTACCTGAAGAAGATATGCCGTTTTTAGAAGATGGAACTGTGGTAGATATCGTTCTTAACCCTCTAGGTCTTCCGTCCCGTATGAATATAGGACAGATTTTAGAAACGCATCTTGGGTGGGCATCAATAAATTTAGCAAAAAAAATATCTACCTTAGTAAAGGAATATAAAAATAAACATATAGGTATTGAGCAGATTAAGAAATTCTTAATTGAACTGTATGGAGAAAATATTAATTCTATACTTGAAAGACCGGAAGAAGAGATTATCTCTTTTTGTAAGAAAGTAAGTAAAGGCGTACATTTTGCAACTCCTGTATTTGACGGAGCAAAAGTTCAGGACGTTAAAGATATGTTAAAGCTTGCCGGTCAAGACCCTTCAGGACAAGTGAAATTAATTGACGGTAGAACCGGTGAATATTTTGACCGTCTAGTAACCGTCGGACAGAAATATTTGTTGAAATTGCATCATTTAGTCGATAATAAAATTCATTCCCGTTCTATAGGACCTTATAGCTTAGTAACGCAGCAACCGCTTGGAGGTAAGTCTCATTTCGGCGGACAGCGTTTCGGAGAAATGGAATGCTGGGCATTACAAGCTTACGGTGCAGCTTATACGTTACAGGAAATGTTAACGGTTAAGTCGGATGACGTAAACGGTAGGATTA
The DNA here is from genome assembly GCF_000023005.1 of Rickettsia africae ESF-5. Taxonomy (NCBI): domain Bacteria; kingdom Pseudomonadati; phylum Pseudomonadota; class Alphaproteobacteria; order Rickettsiales; family Rickettsiaceae; genus Rickettsia; species Rickettsia africae. Next base: position 183,992 of record NC_012633.1, read on the forward strand.
AAACTTATGATTCTATAGTACGTGGTGAAAATAATTTTGAATCAGGCATTCCTGAATCATTTAATGTTATGATAAAAGAATTTAGATCTTTATGTCTTAACGTAAAGCTTGAAGTAACTTCAAGTTAAGAAAGACAGGTCATTTAAACAGATAAAAAACAAGTTTTTTATCTGTTTTACTAGATTCCCGCTTTTGCGGGAATGACATATAGGGTGCAATAAGAACTCTGGGTAGACGAAGGTCAATTTCAAAAAGAGCAAGGAGTCCACAAGGCAAGGAGCGGAGCGTATACTTAATACGTGAGCACCGCAGAACTTGTAGAACGACAACGCCAATTTTTGAAATTCACTGAGTATATACGAGTAATTTTTAAGGAAAAGTATTTATGAGCGTAGTAAATTTTTACGGACAATTAAGTAATACTCAACAATTTGATCAGATAAGGATTAATATAGCAAGTCCCGATCAGGTACGTTCGTGGTCTTTCGGTGAAGTAACAAAACCTGAAACAATTAACTATAGAACTTTTAAGCCTGAGAAAGATGGTTTATTTTGTGCAAGAATTTTTGGTCCGGTAAAAGATTATGAATGTCTCTGCGGTAAATATAAGCGGATGAAAAACCGTGGCATTACGTGTGAGAAATGCGGCGTTGAAGTTACGGTTTCTAGAGTAAGACGTGAAAGAATGGGACATATTGAACTTGCAGCTCCCGTTGCTCATATTTGGTTTTTAAAGTCGCTACCTTCAAGAATTAGTACACTTCTTGATATGACAATGCGAGATGTAGAAAAGATTCTTTATTTTGAAAATTATGTAGTAGTTGACCCAGGGCTATCGATTTTACAAAAAGGCGAACTCTTAACAGAGGAAGAATTACAGAAAGCAAAAGATAAGTACGGTGAAGATGCATTTACTGCCTCTATAGGTGCAGAAGTAATACAACAAATGCTTAAAGAGCTTGATTTTTCAAAGTTAAAGCAAGAGTTATACGAGGAATTACAAACCACTTCTTCAGAAGTCAAAAAGAAAAAATTAGTAAAGCGTTTAAAATTAGTAGAGAATTTTTTAGAGTCGGAAAACAAGCCGGAATGGATGATTATGGATGTTTTACCGGTTATTCCTCCTGAAATTAGACCGCTTGTTATGCTTGACGGCGGAAGATTTGCTACTTCAGACTTAAATGAACTTTATAGAAGAGTAATTAATAGAAATAATCGTTTAAAGAAATTAATAGAGTCAAAAGCTCCTGATATAATAGTCAGAAACGAAAAAAGAATGTTACAAGAAGCGGTGGATGCGTTATTTGATAACGGTCGTCGCGGTAGAGCAGCGAAAAATGCTAATAAGCGTCCATTTAAGTCATTAAGTGATATGCTTAAAGGTAAGCAGGGGCGTTTCCGTCAGAACTTGCTAGGTAAGAGGGTTGATTACTCAGGACGTTCGGTTATCGTGGTAGGACCTGAGCTTAAACTTCACCAGTGCGGTTTACCTAAAAAAATGGCTCTGGAGTTATTTAAGCCGTTTATTTATTCTAAGCTTGAGTTGTACGGCATCGCTACAACTATTAAAGCCGCTAAAAGAATGGTGGAAGCTGAAAAATCCGAAGTGTGGGATGTGCTTGAAGAGGTAATTAGAGAGCATCCAGTTTTACTGAATAGGGCTCCGACGTTACATAGGCTTGGTATTCAAGCATTTGAACCGCTATTAATTGAAGGTAAAGCGATCCAGCTTCATCCGCTTGTGTGTGCTGCGTTCAATGCGGATTTTGATGGTGATCAGATGGCAGTACATATCCCGTTATCGATTGAAGCACAGCTTGAAGCTAGGGTATTTATGATGTCTACAAATAATATCTTAAGCCCCGCAAACGGTCGTCCTATCATTGTACCGGATAAAGATATAGTGCTTGGTTTATATTATCTAACCCTTGCATTTGATAATGAAGTAGGTGCAGGGATGATGTTCTCAGATTTAGCTGAGATGGAACATGCTTTATATAATAAATTTATAACTATTCATACAAAGATAAAATATCGCAGAAATCAGTTAAATGCCGAAGGTAAAATGGTCCCTGTTATCATTGATACTACTTACGGTAGGTTAATGGTCGGTGAGTTATTGCCTTCTAACCCTAATATAGAATTCAAGTGTATTAATAAACAACTAACTAAAAAAGACATATCATTAGTTATAGATTTAGTTTATCGTCACTGCGGTCAAAAAGCTACGGTAATTTTTGCCGATCAGCTAATGAAACTAGGTTTTAAATATGCTTGTTCTTCAGGTATTTCTTTTGGAATGGACGATATGGTAGTACCGGAATCTAAGAGTACTCATATCAACGAAACTCAGCTTGAAATAAAAGAATTTGAACAACAATATTCAAACGGTTTAATTACTTACGGAGAGAAATATAATAAAGTAGTCGATGCTTGGTCAAGATGTACCGATAGAGTAGCAAATGACATGATGAAAGAGATTGCTATGCCGCCGGTTAATGATGCTCCAAATCATCAGAAAATAAATGCTATATATATGATGGCTATTTCCGGAGCAAGAGGTTCTTTCCAGCAAATTAAGCAGCTAGGCGGTATGCGAGGTTTAATGACCAAATCAAACGGTCAAATTATACAAACTCCTATTATCTCTAACTTTAAGGAAGGATTAACTGAATTTGAGTGTTTTAATTCTGCTAATGGAATGCGTAAAGGGCAAATAGATACGGCTTTAAAAACGGCAAGCTCAGGTTACTTAACAAGAAAATTAGTAGATGTTGCACAAGATTGTATTATTACTGAAAAAGATTGTGGAACTGATAAAGGAATTGAAGTTAAGAGTGTTATTGAAGGTGGAGAAGTTATAGTACCTTTAGCGGAAAAGATTTTAGGTCGTACTGCTGCTATTGATATATTTCATCCGGTAACTAATGATCTAATTCTCAATAAAGGCGAGCTTATTAATGAAGCAAAGTTAGAGCAGATTGAGTCGGCAGGATTCGACAGAATTATGATAAAATCCGTATTAACCTGTGAAAGTACTACCGGTATATGTAGCATATGTTACGGTAGGGATCTTGCTACCGGTACATTAGTATCGGAGGGTGAAGCAATCGGGGTTATTGCTGCTCAATCTATCGGTGAACCGGGTACGCAGCTTACAATGAGAACTTTCCATATTGGAGGAGCGGCAACAAAAGGTGCTGAGGTTTCTTCCGTAGACGCTTCCTATGACGCAAAAGTGAAAATTATAAGTCGTAACGTTGTGACTAATTCTGAAGAACGAAAAATTGTTATGAGCCGAAATTGTGAATTATTATTGCTTGATAATAACGGTAATGAAAAGGCTCGTCATAAAATTCCATACGGTGCTAGATTACTTGTTGATGACGGTGATATGGTGATTAAAACTCAAAAACTAGCAGAATGGGATCCTTATACTATACCGATTATCACGGAGAAGTCAGGTAAAGTTTTATTCAAAGATATGGTTGAGGGTATTTCTATTCGTGACGTAACTGATGAAGCTACCGGAATACCGAGTAAAGTTATTATTGAATCAAAGCAATATTCACGCGGTGCAGAATTACGTCCGCGTATACAGCTTTTAGATACTAAAGGTGAAGTTATCACCTTATCAAACGGTTTAGAAGCTAGATATTACTTGCCGGTTGGAGCAGTTTTAAGCGTAGAAGACGGAGTACAAATATCGGTAGGTGATATCATTGCACGTATACCGAAAGAATCAACCACTACTAAAGATATTACAGGTGGTTTACCAAGAGTTGCCGAGCTTGTAGAAGCAAGACGCCCTAAAGATCATGCAGTTATTGCCGAAATTGACGGTAGAGTAGAATTCGGTAAAGACTATAAATCTAAAAGACGTATTATTATACATCCGATTGATGAAACAATGTCTATTGAGTATATGGTACCAAAAGGCAAACATGTTGTAGTTAACGAAGGTGACTTTGTTAAAAAAGGTGATTTATTGATTGACGGTAATCCGGTACTTCAAGATATTTTAAAAGTAATGGGCGTAGAGGTTCTTGCAAATTATATTGTTAATGAGGTTCAAGCCGTTTATCGTCTACAAGGTGTAAAGATTGATGATAAGCACATAGAAGTTATTATCCGTCAGATGTTACAAAAAGTAGAGGTTACGGATTCAGGCGGAACTACGTTATTAGTAGGTGAAAAAATAGATAGACATGAATTTGATGAGATAAATGAAAAAGCTATGAAAAATGGTTTAAAACCTGCTGAAGCACAATTAATATTACAAGGTATTACTAAAGCTTCTCTGCAAACTAGATCGTTTATCTCCGCGGCATCATTCCAAGAGACTACTAGAGTTTTAACTGAAGCAGCTATTGCTGGTAAAGTAGATAAGTTGCGAGGACTAAAAGAAAACGTGATAGTTGGACGATTAGTACCTGCTGGAACCGGTTACTTTATGGATAAAATGCGTAAAGCAGCCGCAAAGCTTGATGAAGAGAATGTATAAATATACTAAGATAGAACTTGAAAAATTGGTTGTGTCGTCTTTGTAAGTCGTAGGATGCTGAACGTTTAATATACGCTCCGCTCCTCGATTTACAGACCCTTTGCTCTTTTCCAAGTTGATCTTCGTATGTACCGGATAGTTTATAAAAAACCCGTCATTGCGAGCCAACATTTATGCTGGCGTGGCAATCTCATGAAATAATAACAAACTCCCCTGAGCTGGCTTCGTCAATTACTTTGTAATGTCCTTGCAATGACGAGGTGGTATCCACGCAACAATGCCTTCCTAGCAGAAGCGGAAATCCAGAAAAATAACCTTACTACGACGTATTATTGACAAAAAAAAACTATAAAAAACCAAGTTTTTTATAGGTTTTTTCTTATTGCCCACTTGCAGAAATGACGCTTTAATAACAAGCAATCGGTGTTGTTAAATGCTCGTAGATTTGACCTAAATAAGATACTGGTTGTTCAAAGATACACGTATTATTGTTATCATAATTACTGTATAATTGTAATTTTGCTAGAGAACCGTCATATTGGAAGCTTTCAAGTGTTTCTTGATTTTTAGATATCTGAATTTCTGCTAAACAATGTTCAACATAAGTTTTCAGTACTTCGTGACGAATTGCATCATGTAAAGTTTTTAACATGAGTAAGTTTACTAATGGGTTAATACTATTATTTGCATTAGTAGTAATCGTAGCTTCTTCGTGTTTTTGATCAATAGACATCTTTCCAAACTTCACTTCTAGAGGTAATTTAGACGTCGATCCGGTACTCGCATCCTCACGTATGTCTATATACGCTGTGGTGCTGTGTTCCGTATCTCTTTTAAATTCCTCTCTATAAGTTGGTTTAGAAAGATGTCTAACAGGCAATTCAGAAATTAAAGACTCTTCATTGCTTACTTCTACCTTCTCTGTTTCAAGATTTGCTGATGCAGTATTGACTTTTTCTTCAAAATTTATCTCTGGGAAAAGTGCTTTCACATCCGTTATTTCAAGTTTTCCTCCTTTTTTCCCTACTTCATAAGCTTTAGCAATAATGTGTTTATAAATAACGTCAATTAATGCTCGTTTTGTTTGTATTTCATCAGAATAGTTAATTCCTCCTTCACTCCAAAACTTTACTATTCTAGACAAAGCAGGAATATATTTACTGGCCTTTGCTAAAAATTTTTGTATAAATGTAGGTTCAATAATAGGGGTTAATGTAGGATTTTCTTCATATTGTCTAAATACATACTCAACAATTTTAGGTATATTTTGATCTGGTTCTACTTCGTCAGGTAAGCCGTGTAGTATTTTTTTTGCTGTTGCTTGACCCATCTTCTTATGCAAAATATTAACCCCGATCCATGTCCATGACGGATTAGCCGTAACACAAAGCTTTGTTATATAAAATGCTAGCGATATAGGTAGAGATAATAACTTTAAATAGTTAAGGCAATTATATCGTATTGGATGAGGAGTGAGACTATAAATCTGACCCATATCTTGGTTTAACTCACATGATGCTTTAATCATTGTATACTTCTGTTTAATTAAATAAGAAGTGATGTCATGTACTGGCATATTATTACTTAAATTTAACTAATTCGTCAGTAAGTAAGATATAAAAAACGTTAACATTTGTCAAATGCTATTTAATGAGATTTTGTTTTAAACCAATATATAATACTTGCAAAGTTTTATCACGATAAATAGAATGATCCAAAGTCAAAAATAATATAAGGAGTAAATATGCTTAACGTAAATTTTGTGAATGAAGAATCATCTACTAATCAAGGTCTAGTAGTTTTTATTGATGAACAGTTAAAGCTTGATAGTAATTTAATAGGACTTGATCAACAACATCATGGATTAATTTCTAAAACTATTCAGAATAAACTGCAATTTACCGGTAAATATGGACAGATCAAGGTTATTCCGTCCGTCATTAAATCAGGCGAGGTTAGATATTTGATAATAGCAGGTCTTGGGAATGAAGAAAAATTAACTGAAGCAAAAATTGAAGAGTTAGGCGGCAAAATCTTACAGCATGCAACCGGTTGTAAAATTTCTACTATTGGCTTGAAACTTACAAATAGAATTAGCAGGTTTACATCTCAAACATTTGCATCTTTAGTTGCTAGCGGTGCGTTTCTTGCTTCTTACAGATTTGATAAATATAGAACTACCTTAAAAGAAGCAGAGAAGTTCGCAGTAGAGTCAATTGAAATTTTTACTGATAATAGCACTGAAACGGCAAAATTATTTGAAATCAAAAAATTAATTGCTGAAGCAGTATTTTTTACAAGAGATATAAGTAATGAACCGTCAAATATTAAAACTCCTCAAGTTTATGCCGAAAGAATAGTTGATAGACTTGAACCGCTAGGGGTAGATGTTGATGTTATCGGTGAACGTGAGATGAAAAACCTTGGTATGGGAGCGTTACTTGGTGTGGGGCAAGGTTCACAAAACGAGTCAAAGTTAGTGGTGATGGAATATAAAGGTGGCAGTAAAGATGCTCCGACTATTGCTTTGGTCGGTAAAGGAGTGATTTTTGATACAGGCGGTATTTCATTAAAACCGTCAAGTGATATGCACTTAATGCGATACGATATGGGAGGTTCTGCAGCAGTTGTGGGTACCATCATTGCGGTTGCTGGTCAAAAATTACCTATAAATATAGTCGGTGTTGTAGGGCTTGTCGAAAATATGCCGTCCGGTAATGCACAGCGTCCAGGGGATGTAGTAACTACCATGTCAGGGCAAACTGCCGAAGTTTTAAATACCGATGCAGAAGGGCGGTTAGTACTTGCTGATGCTGTTTGGTATGCACAAGAAAAATTTAAGCCTAAATGCGTGATTGACGTTGCAACTCTAACAGGAGCAATAACCATAGCACTTGGTAATACATATGCTGGTTGTTTTTCCAATAATGATGAGTTAGCTGATAAGTTAATAAAAGTAGGGGAAGAAGTTAATGAAAAACTTTGGAGAATGCCGCTGCATGATGAGTATGATGCAATGATTAACTCCGACATAGCCGATATGGCAAATATCGGGAACGTACCGAGAGCTGCCGGAAGCTGCATAGCTGCACATTTCATTAAACGTTTCATTAAAGATGGAGTAGATTGGGCTCATTTAGATATAGCAGGCGTTGCAAATAGTAATAAAGCTTCAGCACTCGGTCCTAAGGGGGCAGTAGGATACGGCGTGAGATTACTAGAGAAATTTATCAAAGAATATACTTAAATGCTATTCTTGCGTTGCATTGCCTGCATGGATACCGAGTCGTCATTGCGAGCAGCCTTAGGCTGCGTGGCAATCTCGTCAAATATCCTGAGATTGCTTCGTCAATTACTTACGTCATTTTCTTGCAATGACGGAAAAAACTATCCACATGTGTAATACTGAGCTAAGAATGACATTAAACTTCGTCTATTTACTATTCGTTTATTCTGAATATAATTATGAACACAATAAATAAACCTTATATATTTGTTATAGGTAATGAGAAAGGCGGAGCAGGTAAAACTACCTGTTCTATGCATCTAATAATCGCTCTGCTTTATCAAAATTATTCGGTAGTAAGTATAGATACCGATTCACGTCAAAGTTCGTTAACGAATTATTTAAAAAATCGAGATTTATATAATAAACACAATCCTGATAAACCTGTATTAGTACCGAAACATTTTCATATATCGGAAAGCAAAGTAGAAGAGCAAGCAAAGAGTTTTGAGCCGATACTCAAAAATAATCAGGATGTCGATTATATAGTGATTGATACCCCAGGCAGTCATACTCCTTTATCAAGGGTTGTTCATTCTTACGCCGATACAATTATTACACCGATTAATGATAGCTTTCTAGATTTAGACGTAATAGCAAAAGTCGATAGCAAGGATGAAATTATTAGCCCATCAATATATAGTCAGATGATTTGGGAGCAGAAAATGGAACGTGCTAGTCGTGATAGAATTAGTATAGATTGGGTCATACTTCGTAATCGTTTAAGTAATCTTGATGCATTAAATAAAAGACGCGTAGGAAATGTATTAGCTAAACTTGCTAAAAGAATTAACTTTAAACTCGCAGAAGGATTTAGTGAACGTGTAATATATAGGGAGTTATTTTTACAAGGTCTAACATTACTTGATCTAAAAACTGCAAAATATGATAGAGCATTTAATAGCTCACACGTGCTTGCACGTCAAGAATTACGAAATTTTTTAGACTTTCTAGGTATTAAGGCTGCGTTCAAAGGTTAATTTCTATTAAAGTTTTTCTTGTATAAAAATATATATATAATGTAAATTAATATGTTTTAACTTTATAAGAGAAGAGAAACAAATGTCAAATATTGCTGAAAATATTTCAAAACTACCGGAAGAACAAGAAAAAGTTAATAAGCTTGTTGATCAATATAAAAATTTAACTCCGGAAGAACAAAAAATTGTTGATAGAAAACTTAAGTCACATTTTACAAAAGAAGAGCTAGAACAAGATGAGCTTAAATCAAGAATGAATAGGATACGTAGTAATTTGTCTAAGCAAGACCAAGAAAAACTACAAGCAGGTAATAATTCTATAGGTGAAATAGCAAAAGATGTATTATCGTTAGTTAAAGGAATAATAAATCTAGTCGAAAATGTTGCAGAGATAATTAAAAATCCTAAGAAAGCAATATATGAATGGATTAAAGGTGAGTTAAATCAAGTAAAACCTCAACAACAAAATTATCAGCAACGCCCATCAAAGCCAAAAGCTGCTGCAATATCAAGATAAAACTTTGGCAAGATGAATTTTTAGTTTTTATTTGCGAAAATTTGTGATTTTATGTATATAATGGGGAAATCGTATAATAAAAAAATAAAAATGCATAAATACAGAACTCATAATTGTAACGAATTACAAATATCCGATGTAGAAACAGAAGTTAAGCTATCCGGTTGGGTACATAGAAGAAGAGATCACGGGAATCTAGTTTTTATAGATTTGCGTGATCATTACGGTATAACTCAAATCGTGTTTACCGATCAAAATCCTCAGCTTATGGAGGATGCAAGTCGTTTGCGTTATGAGTCGGTAATTACGGTAAGGGGTACAGTTGTAGCAAGATCAGAGGACACGATTAATAATACGCTTCCGACAGGTCATGTTGAAGTGCTAGCTGTGGAATTTAGTGTTGAGTCAGCTGCGGACACTCTACCTTTTGTTATTAATACTGAAAAAGACGCTCCCGAAGAGTCTAGGTTTAAACATCGCTTTTTAGATCTTAGGCGTGAGAAATTACATAATAATATAATACTCCGCTCACAAATTATTTCTCATATTCGTCATTTGATGACGGCAAGCGGTTTTACCGAATTTCAAACTCCGATTTTAACAGCAAGCTCACCTGAGGGGGCTAGGGATTTTTTAGTACCTAGTAGAATGCATCCGGGTAAGTTCTATGCATTACCGCAAGCACCTCAGCAATTCAAGCAGTTATTGATGGTATCAGGATTTGATCGTTATTTCCAAATTGCTCCTTGTTTTCGGGATGAAGATGCAAGAGCTGATAGATCACCCGGCGAGTTTTATCAGCTAGATGTAGAAATGTCGTTTGTTACACAGGAAGACGTATTTAGTACTATTGAGCCTGTGATGTATGATTTATTCACTAAATTCACGGATAAGAAAGTATCAGAGACTCCTTTTGTTTGTATTCCATATAATGAATCTATGTTAAAATATGGCTCTGATAAGCCTGATTTGCGTAACCCTATTATAATTGCCGATGTAACTGAGATATTTAGAGATTCCGATTTTACAATCTTTAGAGAGAATATTAAAAAAGGTAGCATAGTGCGTGCAATTCCTGCACCTAAGGCAGCTGCACTGCCTCGTAGTTTCTTCGATAAAATGATAGAGTTTGCGGTATCAGAAGGAGCAGGTGGACTTGGCTATATTCAGTTTAGTGAAACCGGTGAAGCAAAGGGACCGGTAGTAAAATTCTTAAGCCCGCAGCAATTAGAGAGTCTAAAAGCTACAGCTAGTATTAGTAACGGTGATGCTGTGTTTTTCGCTAGCGATAAGAAAGAGAAAGCTGCTAAACTTGCCGGTAAGGTTAGAATAAGACTTGGTGAAGAGCTTGATTTACTTGAAAAAGATTGTTTTAAATTCTGCTGGATTACCGATTTTCCATTCTATGAGTTAAATGAAGAAACAGGAAAAATTGATTTTAGCCATAATCCGTTTTCTATGCCGCAGGGCGGAATAGATGCTTTAGAGCAAGCTAAAACCACTGAAGAGTTATTAGAACTTACCGCATACCAATATGATATTGTTTGTAACGGTATTGAACTGTCCAGCGGTGCTATTAGAAACCATAAGCCGGAAATTATGTATAAAGCATTTTCCATAGCAGGTTATAGTGAAGAGGAAGTTGATAAGAGATTTGGAGGGATGATTAGAGCATTTAAGTTTGGAGCTCCACCACATGGTGGAATAGCCCCCGGTATTGACCGAATCGTTATGCTGCTTGCGGAAGCAACAAATATAAGGGAAATAATTGCGTTTCCTTTAAACCAGCAGGCTGAAGATTTACTAATGAACGCCCCAAGCTATGTAGAGGATAAAGCTCTAAAAGAGCTAAGCATTATGCTCTCACCGTCTGCTAGAAAAAATGCAGAAAAAGAATAAGAATTTATAGTTGTTGTATGTTATTATGTCATACCGCAACTTGGCCTATAGTATGTCATTTCTAGCTAAAAGCGGAAATCCAGTACTTTTCGCTGTCATACCGTGGCTTGACCACGGTATCGAGAAAAAAATTTAAAAAAGACTAGATCCTGCGATCAAGTCGCAGGATGAGATTAATAGTTACTAGCTTTCCGCTTTTAGCTAGAAATGACATTAGGACTATGCAACGACTCTGTGACTGCTCGCAATGACGTTTAAGGCATATACTCAACAATGCTTATCTTTGTTGATGTTTTTCCTTCCTAGCTTGTAATTGAGAGAATGCGATTTCTTTTACCGTTTCTACTCTTTTTGTTTGGAGTCTTTCTTGCTTCTTCTGTTGTAGTATATTACCAATTTTTATACTTTCTGCTATAAGTTTTTCTGTATTATGAATTTTATTTAAATTCTCAGAAGAAATTTGTTTCATAAAATAATTTGAGATACTAGGTAAACCTCTCTTTTCACAAAAAATTCCTACCTTGTAATATATAGTATCTTTAGAATTTAACTTGAAAGATTTAGCATTTAATAAGTTGGTCGTGTTTTCGATGTTATCCTGATATTTTAAATTTTTCTTTATACCCTTAATATCTTGCTCGGTAAGATAATTTTCTTTTTTTAGCACTTTCATTATATTGTCGTAGAATTTTGCTACTGCTTTATCGGTTACGTTTTTAGTTGTTGCCTGCTTTGTAAAATTAACAATTAGTGATGCCAATTTTTCACCTGTAGATTTGTCTTGTATACGCATTGATTTTGCAGGATCAGAAATTTGTACTTCTACTTTATCTGTCTTAACCTCAACTTCTTTTTCTTTCCATTTTCCGTCCAAATCTTTACTCCATTGTTGTTCCTTGATTGTTTCTTTTTTCAAGCCTATAGAAATTTTAATTTGGTAATTATTTTCATACGCCCACTCTTTAGCATCTTTACCTTCAATTGTAATGTTATTATCTATTGCATAGAGTACCGGGTCTTTTACAGGTGAATTAGCGAAAGCCTCTAACCAACCACCATTTTTAAATTCAGGTGAAACATTACTGAATTTTGTTACTATCTCAGCTCCTTTAGCCACTTCTTGCATATTAACAAGATTTTCTTTTATACTGCTTTTATAGTGTTTTCTCAAATCATCAAAATTTTGAATATTAGTGGATAACATAATATTTTTTGGATCAAACCCAGCTTTTTTTAATTCATCAATTTTTTGATCAACTATTGCTTCCATCTGTTTCTCATCAAATTGACTTATCATTTGATTTAATGATTCGCTATATTTATCGATACTAAACGAGAAATTACCTGCTTTAATAGCAGCACTGTAGCCAACACCAGGATGTGTAAACATTTTAGCTGTTGATTGAATCATACTGCTAAAATTCTTATGAAATGCTAAAAAAGAGCGACCATGATCAATTTTGGTTATTGTTTTACCATCCTGTACCATTAAATTACCAGCATGATAATCTAATTCCCCTAGCATATGACAAGCAGCTATGGCTTTTTCAAATCCTTCCAACTTTTTTAAATTTTGATCATTATCTCTGACTCTAGTTTCACCTGATAAACCGGAAAATTCTGTTAGTGTTAAAGCATTATCAAAAAATTTAGAACGTACATAAAGTGAATCAGGGTGTTGTTCATCCGCTGTTACCAGCCCTTCTTTTGGTGCGCGATCATGTAATAAAAATTGATACATGGTAGAGCCTATTAATTCTTGTACTCCGTCTCTTCGGTCAGCCATAGCCTGTCTTTGTGCATGATTACCTTGTATTTTTTGGCATGCAGCATGAGTTTTATAAAAATGTTTTAAAATAAAAGTATTACCGGCGTTATCTTTAGCAACATAACCGGCTGAGACGCCTGCTGCCTTTTTTCCTTTCTCCTCAAACTCAGCTTGCTGTGCCACCCTCTTATCACGTAGCATAGCATCAATTACTTTTTTAGGGTCATTAGGATTTCTTATTTCTTCAAGTTTTCTGTAATCTGCGTTATATCGGCTATCATCTAATCCAACCTGTCGTTCAATTGCCTCTATCATAACTAAGTGCTCTAAAAGAGGTGCATCGATTATTTCCCTTAATTTCTTGTTTTTATCTCCTGGAAACGAGTTTTTTATTATTGTTGTAACTTTAGCTAAATCCTTAGTGTTTAAATCGGCTAGGGCCATATAGCTAATATATAGGCTTTCAGCAGTAGGAGATTGGTCATTAGAAAGGTCAATAACAGATTCGGCAATGCCTTTGCAGGTTCTAGATATTTTGGCATTCAATTCTGTATCATTAGTTTTCAGGGCTTTAAAAAGTTGCTCTTGTAATAATAATTCTTGTTGAGTTTTCTCTTGAGACATAAAAATAACCTGCTTAATATTAACTAATAGTGAAAAAGTGTTGTTGCGTGGGTCAAAATCCTCATCATTGTGAGGAAACAACGCAGCAATTGATGAAGCAATCCAATAAACACTTTGATTTACAGAATTTTTTTATTATTTTTTCTGGATTGCTGAGTTCGCTGCAGCCGTTTGCAATGATGATTCGGTATCCACGCAACAATGCCACGTGGGAATGACATTGAATAAGTTTTTGAAGCCGTGCAACAAAACCCCCGCTTTTGCGGGGATATGACATTCAGGTCTTTTTAAAAACTATTCAGTACTATAGATTTGATCGTGATATAACAATGAAAAAACCGAAGCAATGAAATAAAATCATGACTTTGCAAGAATGATACCGATTAATCTCTTCTATTGCCTAAAAATCTCATTAAATGTAGGAAAAGATTTATAAAATCTAAATATAAAGTAAAGGCTGCCATAATAGAAAGCTTTTGTCCTGCTTTATCGTTTCCTGCCATGTAATACATAGACTTAATCTTTTGAGTATCCCAAGCAATTAATCCCATAAATATTACTATTCCAATAAGAGAAGTAGCAAAAGAAAGAGCCGAGCTTTTTAGAAACAAGTTGACTAATGAAGCAATGATAAGACCTATAAGACCCATTGCAAAAAATGAACCCATAGATGTTAAATCTCTACTTGTGCTATAACCGTATAAACTCATTGCTCCAAAAACGGAAGAGCAAATAAAGAAAGTACGAGCTATTGATGCACCGGTATAAATAAGAGCTAAATATGCAAGCGACATACCGGTTAAACCGGCATAAACCCAAAATAATATTTGTGCCGTTTGCAGGTTCATTTGTCCGAAGCCCATAAAGAAATATAAAGCAATACCGAGCGGAGCAAACATTATAATAGTACCGAAACCTGTTTGAAACATTAAATTATAAATAGGCTCAACTGATATAGTCGTTACGGCTGCTACACCGGTTAGTAAAAGTGCTAAAGCCATATAATTATATACTTTAAGCATGTATTGTCTTAAGCCTTCATCAAAAGTTTTATTTTTTGAGGCGGCAGTTAAAGTTTTTGTATAATCGATCATAAGTAACCTTAGGATTATGTTATTTACATAATAAAATATAGCCTCTTAAAGGTATTTTTTCAAGCTATATTAATTATATTTTATAAATATCTTGCATTGAATATAAAGCAGAAGGTTTATCTTGTAGCCAAATAGCGGCTTTAATTGCACCAATAGAAAAAGAATTTTTATTCAGAGCTTCGTGTTTTAAGGTGATTATTTCATCGTCACCTAGGAAAGATATTTCATGTATACCGTGAACATTTCCACCACGAAGCGAGGAAATACCTATTTCTTTTTCGCTTCTTAGTCTATTACCACGATTAAATGTTATATTTAATCCTTTTTTGCTGGCAATTGTTTCAGCAAGCATAACAGCAGTTCCTGAGGGTGAATCTTTTTTATTACGGTGATGCGTTTCTAGAATTTCAACATCGTAATCATCTAGTATTTTTGTTACTTCTTTAGCTAGATAGCTAAGCAAATTAGCTCCTATACTCATATTTGCAGAATATAAAACAGGTAAAGTTTGAGCTGCTTTTTCTAAAAGCTTAAAATGTTGAGGTTGGAGACCTGTGGTGCCGATTACTAATTTTGTATTATGTTTTAATGCATAATTAATTAATTTTTCTAATATTTCAGGGGTAGAAAAATCGATGATCACATCAGAATTTTTACAAAAATTATCTAAATCATCTAAATTATTAGTACTATTAAATTTTGCTGCAATTTTGCAATCTTTAAATTTATCTATTCTCTCTAGAATGGTTCCTCCCATTTTACCGGTAGAACCACTAAGACCGATATTTAACATATTGGCAATGTATACTCCTAATTAAATCTTTGTATACGATTTATGAAAATATAATAGAGGCTTTAAATCATTTTTAATAGCGGTATTTATTACTTCACCGATAAATATAACATGATCACCGGCATCGTAAGAAGCATATTTATTACACTCTATATGATAAGTTGCACCGTTTATTAAAGGGCAATCAGTTTTATTACCAAGCTCATAATCAATTTTTGTAAATTTATTAGATTGTGATTTAGCAAAATGTTTTGAGATATCAATTTGATTCTCTGCTAAAATACTAATTGCAAACTTATCACTTTTTTGAAAACTGTTGATACTAAAAGAGTTTTTATTAAGGCAAAATAATATTAACGGCGGTTTTAAAGATACGGAAGTAAGAGAACTAGCAGTAAAGCCAAAAAGTTCGTTATTGCAATTTGTTGTTATAATAGTCACTCCCTGAGGGAATCGGCTCATAGCATCTTTAAATTGACTTTCTGTTACTGTCCCAGCCATTTTTTCATAATTTTGTTAATGGTTCCGTCTTTTTTTAATGAATCGATTGCCTCATTAATTTCATTAATTAGTCCTGAGTTTTTAGACATGCCTATAGCAAAATCGGATGAAAATTCTTCTAAAGTACTGCTTTCTAAATTTGAATTATTTTCTTTTAATTTTTTGCCTTGAAATTCCTCAGAAATAATAGCATCTATGACTCTGGCTTTTAATTCTTCAACCAACATTAAATGATTTGCTAAAGAATGAACTTTAATATTTATCGTCTGTGATAGATCGTGTGCTTTTTTTTCTAAAACACTACCGAGCTGTACCCCTACTATTTTATTTTCTAGATCTTTGCTATTTTGTATATTATCACCTGTTCTATATATTATGGCAAATCTTGCAGTAGCATAATTATCGGAAAAGCTGATATATTCAGCACGCTCCGGTGTTACGGAAAGCTCCGCCACCGCAACATCAATATTTTCACTAACCAAAGCTGCAAGTAAACCGTTAAAGTCGAAGTTTTTTATGATAACTTTTTTATTTAGACGTTCGCTTATTGCTTTGATAATATCAATATCAATCCCAACAATCTCTCCGTCTTGGATAAATTCATAAGGAGGATTATCTGCGGCAGTACCGACTATTAAAGTTTTTTCCGTTTCTTTTTTTTCACAAGAAACTAGTAAGCAAGATAGTAAAAATATTTTCAGAAATTTCATAAAAATAATGTTTTAAGTTTGAGTATGTTCTGTGTCATCCTACGAGGTATTGCCCTTGTTGTACGGATATCAAATCGTCATTGCGAGGAAAATTACGTAGTAATTGACGAAGCAATCTCAGGATATTTGGCGAGATTGCCATGTAGCCTACGGCTGCTCGCAATGACAGAAAAATCTATCCACTCGGGCAATATCTTCAAAGGAATAGCATCAAGAACTCAATTTCTCCTTTAAAAGCTGATTCACAAGAGTCGGATTAGCCTTACCGCCGGTTTTTTTCATTACCTGTCCTACAAAGAAACCGAATAATTTATCCTTACCACTTCTATAACCCTCTACTGATTCAGGATTTTCAGCTATTACCTCGTCAATTACCGTGTTTAGCACGTTATTATCCGAAACTTGTACAAGTCCTTTTTCTTCTACTATTTTATCAGGTGCTTTACCGGTTTCAAACATAATTTCAAAAACGGTTTTTGCAATTTTACCGGAAATAGTATCATTTTCTATTAATTTTACCAGTTTTGCAAAGTTACTGGGGGTAATTTTGCATTCATTTATTCCTATCGATGCTTTATTTAATTGGCCAAATAATTCACTAGTTAGCCAATTAGTAAGCATTTTAGGGTTACATTCATTTGCTGCTTTCTCAAAATACTCAGCAACCGATTCATCGGCTACTATTACTTCGGCATCATATTTACTTAAGCTAAATTCCTTCGTATATTTTTCAATCTTTTGATCAGGTAGCTCAGGTAAATTTGCTTTTAGCTCATTTATTAACTCATCAGAAATAACAAGCGGTAATAAATCGGGATCAGGAAAATATCTATAATCAAGTGCTTCTTCTTTTAAACGCATAGTTCTTGTTTCGCCGCTATCGGCATTAAATAGGCGTGTTTCTTGAATTATTTCTTCACCGCTTTCAAGCAAGTCAACTTGTCTTTTAGCTTCAAATTCTATTGCTTTAATGATGTTACGAATTGAATTAATATTTTTAATTTCGCATCTTGTGCCGAGTGGTTCGCCGCTACGTCTTACTGAAATATTAGCATCGCAACGCATCGAGCCTTTTTCCATATCACCGTCACAGCTGCCAATATAACGTAACAAGTTTCTTAGCTTTTTTACAAATTCAGCTGCTTCTTCCGGTGATGATATATCAGGTTCGGTCACAATTTCCATAAGTCCAATACCGGCACGATTCAAATCGATAAAACTGTAATGTGGTGATTGATCATGCATAGATTTACCCGCATCTTGCTCTAAATGCAAACGGTTAATACGAATAGTTTTAAGATCGCCGGTACTAGTCGGTATTTCCATAGTGCCGTTTTGTACTATAGGATAGTAAAATTGTGAAATTTGGTAACCTTGCGGCAGATCGGCATAAAAATAATTTTTACGGTCAAATACCGAATATTTATTTATTTTAGCTTTAAGCCCAAGTCCTGTTTTAATTGCTTGGTGTACACAATGCTTATTTAATACCGGTAACATCCCGGGCATTGCTGCATCGACATAGGAAACCTGCGAATTTGGATTTGCTGCAAAAATAGTACTACTTCCTGAAAAAAGCTTAGATTTTGAGGAAATTTGAGCATGGATTTCAAGCCCTATTACATATTCCCATTTCCCCGTATTACCTTCAATATATGCCATAATTAAAAAACCTTTGGTTCAAATTTAATATGTTTTACACCTGACTCAATTGTCGATGCTACTTTCAAAACATTATATTCGTCTAATTGTTTACCTATAATCTGTATCCCAAGAGGTAAACCGCGTGCCGATAATCCAGCAGGAACCGATGCACAAGGTAAACCGGCTAAACTTGCAGGAATAGTAAATAAATCGTTTAAATACATAATAGTCGGATCATTTTGTTTTTCACCAATCTTAAAAGCTGCAGTCGGGGCAGTCGGTAATAAAATGGCATCAACTTTTGCAAAAGCATTATTAAAATCGTTTGCAACTAAACGACGTACTTTTTGAGCTTTTAGATAATATGCATCCATACCACTAGATGATAGCACATATGTTCCAATCATAATACGACGTTTTACTTCCTCCCCAAATCCAGTTGATCTAGTCATTTCATACATTTCGTCAAGCGTCATATTTTCACGTTCTACTCGAAGACCGTATCTAACGCCGTCATATCTAGATAAATTTGAAGAAGCTTCAGCCGGGGCTATTACGTAATAAACAGCAACACCGTATTTAGCATGCGGCAAAGTAATATCAACTATTTCAGCACCGGCGTTTTTAAGTAGTTCTATGGTATCCTGCCACATTTTCATAATATCAGGTTCAATAATACTGCCCTCACCAAGGCTAAGAGGTACGCCTATCTTCATATTTTTCATAGAACTTCCGATAGCGGATTGTAGCTCTGGAACTTCTGCTTTAATCGAAGTAGAATCTTTTTCGTCAAACCCCATCATCGCTTCAAGCATAATGCTACTGTCTAAAACGCTTCTAGTAAATATTCCTGCTTGATCAAGGGAGCTAGCAAACGATATCATTCCGTATCTTGAGCAACGACCATATGTCGGTTTAAAACCGACTAAACCCGTAAAGCTTGCAGGTTGACGTACCGAGCCGCCCGTATCGCTACCAAGAGCAGCAGATGCCATAAATCCGCTAACTGCTGCAGCTGAACCGCCTGAAGAACCGCCTGGAACTAAATCAGCATTATCATCATTTGCTTTCCAAGGGCTAATTACATTTCCAAAACAACTAGTGATATTTGCTGAACCCATAGCAAACTCATCCATATTGGTTTTGCCGAGCATCACACCGCCCTTATCAAAAATATTTTGTGTAACACTTGATTCATAATTAGGTATAAAATTTTTCAGTATATTAGAACATGCCGTAGTTCTAATTCCTTTCGTGCAGAAAAGATCTTTAGCGGCAAACGGGATACCCTCAAGGGTTCTTGCGTTATTTTGAGCATAATTTTGATCGGCTGCTTCAGCCTGTTTTAAAGCTAAGTCAAAAGTGTCGGTAACATAAGCATTTAGGTTTCTATGCTTCTCTATTTGTTTAATATGTGCACCTATTAATTCCGTACTTGTAAAATCTTTATTTTTTAGACCTTTTATACTGTCTGCTACTGTTAGTTTGTTTAGTTCCGTCATAATTATTCAACAACCTTTGGAGTGATAAAATATTTTACTTCTTTAGCCAGCTGAGTACTATTTCCACTTACATTATCAAATAACTCACTTGATAAATCAGAACTTGTAACGGCGTCCTCTCGCATTCTAGCATTCATATTACAAACCGAAGTTAAAGGCTCTATATCTTTGCAATCTATTTCATTTAAAATATCGATCATATCCATAATAGTACTAAGCTGAGTAAAAAATTTTTCTACAGTATCTTCTTCAAATTTTAATCTAGCTAATTTTGCTATTTTCTGTGCTTCTTCTTTTGTTATCATAGTTTTATTATTTTGAGTGGTATAGTCTGATGTTATTCCTGTGAAGGCTTCTGTTTGTAACGGTATTTCTGTCGTCCTGCGACTTGTGAGCTAGATCCTGGATACAGCCTGTGATACAAGGTTCTATAGCTGATTTTATTGCATGACTCATTTATTTTATTAAGGCAAAAAAGCTAATTAGTTATTTTTTCTAAAATTATCTTATTATCAAAACCACCATTAACTTTCTTTTTTTGTTTTTTAATTTTTAATATATCTTTTAGTTTATAGCCATTAATATTACAGATTGTTTCAAGTATTTCTAACATATCGGCAACTTCTCTATATACTCATCTTGTAAAATTTCCTCTACTTCTTCTAGTAGTTTATTTTTTAATAATTCTTTATACTCATATGATTCAGCAATATGAGTAACTGGTATCCTGCCTGATTTTAAGATAATTTCTGGAATTAAATCTCTAACTAATTTTGTCATTTTATTTTGTCAGTATAGATTCAATGTATGTCATTCTCGCGTAGCATTGTTGCATGGATCGATTTTTCTGGATTGCCACGTCGCTTTTCTCCTCGCAAGGTATTGTTGCGTGGATCAATTCCACTGCTGTCATTCCGCGACTTGATTGTGGGATCCAGTTATAAAATTATTAGTATTTTTTATTGTTTTTATAGACCCTGTGGTCAAGCCACGGGGTGACACAGTGGATTTTACCGGTCCACACAACAATGGCCTCCTCGCAATGATGATTTAGTATCCACGAAACAAATCTAAAGCAGAAATGACATAGAAAATCAAACAGTCATTATTTCTTGTTCTTTTTGTTTTATTACCGAGTCAACTTTATTACTATAATCATCGGTTAGCTTTTGTACTTGTTCAGATAAGCTATGATGCTCATCTTTTGCGATAACGTTATCCTTTGCTAGCTTTTTAAGTGCTTCATTGCCGTCTCTTCTAATATTACGTAATGAAATTTTAGTATCTTCACCGTATTTATGAGCAAGTTTTACCAGTTCTGTACGTCTTTCTTCAGTTAAAGCCGGTATCGGCAGTCTGATTAATTGACCGTCCGTTGCAGGAGTTAAGCCAAGATTTGCTATCGTAATTCCTTTCTCTACCGATGATACCATAGATTTATCCCAAACCTGCACGTTAATTGTTCGTGCATCAGGGGTGGATAGAGAAGCAACTTGTGAAAGCGGCATTTTACTCCCGTAAGCTTCCACGGTTACGCTATCAAGTAAATTCACTGAAGCTCTACCGGTACGTAGCCCTTTAAGCTCATGATCTAAAACTTTTAGAGCTTTCTCCATCTTTTCTTGTAAGTTTTTCTTTAAATGCTCTTTATCCATCTTTATTTATCCATATATTATTAGTACACGAATTGAGACATTGTTATATGTATTAGGAAATGTCCCCGATGTAATTCCCGCGTAGATTGGTTTTTCCGTCATTGCAAGGACAAACTATAAGTTTTGACGAAGCAATCTAGTAAAAAATTCTGATCTACAAAATTTTTTATTATTTTTCCTAGATTGCCACGTAGCCTACGGCTGCTCGCAATGACGATTTAGTCTCTACGCAACAACACCTATGCGGAAATGACATAAAAATCATACAACAATTCACACTACAATATATTATTCCTCAATTGTCGTATATTCCCCTTTATCTTGTATTACTCTAGCAAAATTTCCCTGTTCTTTTATCGAAAATACCCTTATAGGTAATTTATTTTCTCTTGCAACTGCAATAGCTGCCGTATCCATGACTTGCAGGTTATTAGTTATAACATCTTTATAGTTAATAGTGAAATATTTTTTAGCATCCGGATTTTTTTTAGGGTCGGAATCATATACACCGTCAACCTGAGTTGCTTTTAATAAAATATTGCAATTCATTTCGATTGCGCGAAGTACTGCGGCACTATCGGTTGTACAAAACGGGTTGCCCGTACCGCCGGCAAAAATTACTACACGCTTTTTTTCCATATGTCTTTTAGCTTTGCGGCGAATATAAGGTTCGCACACGCTCATCATAGGAATAGCCGATAGAACTCTTGTATAGATATTGAGGCTTTCCATAACGTTTTGTAAAGTTAAAGCATTAATCACCGTTGCAAGCATACCTATATAATCCGCTGAAGCTCGGTCCATACCGACAAGTGCTGCATTAATCCCGCGGTAAATATTTCCACCGCCGACTACAATAGCGACTTCGACTCCTAAATCGATAACTTCTTTAATATCGATAGCGATCTTTTTTATTACGTCATATTCATGCCCAAATTGCTTATCTCCCATTAAAGCTTCCCCTGACACTTTAAGTAAAACTTTTTTATACTTTAGAGCGTTTATATCTGATATCATTTTCTGCTTCAAGTTGTTTTTAATATCTGCTTAATTTTTTTAATCATTATACCTCTTTGTAGGTCGGTAATCGATGACTTATTGAGTGCATGCACTAATAACATATTATTATTTATATCAAGTGTTACTGTACCTGGAGTTAGAGTAATCGAATTACCATAAATTATTTCGCCTATTTCTTCTAGCCCTTCTGCGTCAACCCATTCAAAAACTGGTTCTATTCCTATCTTTCTTTGCCAAATTATTTTAATAACCGCGAAAGCCGATTTCCATATTTCTAATAATAACCAAGGAAAATATAATATAAATTTAATTTTAGTGAGCATTAACATTTTCGGTTAATTTGATATTTGAAGTAAAAGGTATTAGTAGCATTATAAATACAAATAACAGCCCTATCATATTAAATATATTATTTATTGCAATTACAAAAGCATCATGATTTAATTTGTTTGCTAATAACAAATATGATGCTTTTTCGGGATTTAAAACTTTTCCGCTTAATAATTCAGTATAAGAATCTAGTTGTTCTAATGCCATTATAGAAGTAGACGAGATATTTTCCGATAAATATTGCATAAAGGTTTTAGTATCATTAGTAAGTATAGTACTGATTATTGCAAGCCCTACCGCTCCTCCTAAATTACGAGTAAGATTATAAAGCCCGCTAGCGTTACCTACTCTTTCTTTCGGTATATTGCCAAGAGCTATATTATTAGTCGGTATAAAACAAAACATTAATGAAAGCCCTCTAACAAATTGAGGAAGCACAAATGCAGCAAATTTAGAATCAGGCGTTAGAAAACTATTTAAATGACATCCAAGAGCAAACCCTCCAAGACCTATAATAAGCATCAGGCGTAAATCTACCCCTAACCCTAACATTCTACCGGCGAGTGGTGCAGATAAAAATTGTGCTCCGCCCGTCACCATCATAGTAGCCCCGATTTGTAATGTATCATATCCGGCAATAGTACAGAGAAATAGCGGTAATATATATACTGTTCCGTATAATCCGATACCCATAACGAACGAATAAAGGCAACCAAAAGTAAAGTCTTTATAAAGAAATGTTTTTAAGTCTAAAATTGGATTAATAAAGGTTAGTTCTCTAATGATTAATAAAATAAAACCTAAAACTACTGTAATACTTAAGAATAATATTAAATTATCCTCAAGCCAACCTTTTTTGTTTCCTTCTTCTAACACATACTGTAATAAGCCAAGCGTTAAAGCCATTAATAATATACCGAGAAAATCAAAATTTTTCAGTAATTTATAATTTGGTTTATCAAAATCCCCATATAAAAAAACTACCGTACATACGAAAATACCGGGTATGACGTTTAATAAAAACATAAAATGCCATGATAAAATCTCCGTAATATATCCACCGAGTGTAGGTCCTAAAGTAGGTGCAACAGTTACGACAAGTCCAATTAAGATAGTAACGATAGGACGTTGCGATGCAGGAAAAAGTATAAAAACGGTACTAAAGACCGTCGGTATCATAGCACCGCCAAAAAAGCCTTGTAATGCTCTAAAGATAATCATGGATTCAATATTAGTTGCAAGCGAACATAATACGCTCATAACCGTAAACCCTAAAGCTGCAATAAAATAAGAAATTCTAGTAGTAAGTAACCTTACTAAAAAGCCGGTAATAGGAATAATGATAACTTCAGCTATTAAGTACGATGTTTGAACCCAAGAAAGTTCATCGCTTGAAGCGGCAAGACCGGCAGCTATTACGGATAATGAGCTAGCGACAATTTGAATATCAAGTACCGACATAAACATGCCGACAATCATACCAAAAAAAGCAAATAATTGCTTTTTAGAAAGAGCAGGCGGTTGTAAATTATTATTTGACATAATTAAATTATACAGTTTAAATTAAATAAAGTTAATAAGTGACATATATGTTTAAAATAAAAAATCATCGTACAACTTTTAATTTTTAATTAAACTATTGATTAGGATATAAGTAGACAAGACATAATATATGGTAATCATTTTATTTATATTTAGCAAATAATAAATATGTGATTGATTTATTAAAAATATTTACTATAATACTAATCCAACTATAATTGATTTATCAATATGCAAAACCCAGCACAAAAAGTTATATCTTTTTCAGAGCATAAATCTGATATAGAACGCATAAAGAAATCAATAGAAGAGGGGTGGGCGATAGTAAAGCTAGTACCTAATAACGACCGTTTTATCGGACTTTTAGAAAAGATTTCGCATGCTGAAGATGAAACAATCTATATTCCTCCAAGAAAAAAGATAATAGTTAATTAACACAAATAGCGAACTATTACATAATCTGCTATTCGGCTTAAGAAGTTGAATATAAAAGGTGACAATTGGCTTTCACTTTTTATATAAAGCTAGGTATATATTATTTTTTAGCAACAACTTATAATTCTTTACAAAATATAATGGAATTACCTAAAAAATGTAGTTTTGTTTTACCCCATGCTTAAAAAGACCTTATTGTCATTTCCGTGTAGCATTGGTGTTGTTGCATGGATTAATTCCACCCTGTCATCCTAGCTCATTTGTAGCGAGATCCAGTTTAAAATACTCAGGTGACCTTGCGGTTAATAAAGTGCATTACCGCAGTTGCTGCAATCTGGCCTATATTTATTTTGGCTCAGGGAATCACGAATGGCGTCATATTCTCTTGTTACCGTCCTGCTCTAAACGACTGTAAGCACTTAGCAATATCCCGTTATTAGAATTTAAAGTTGGAGTAACGCTCCCCGCTATTTTATTCTCTATCTTCTGCCCTAAACCAGATGGTGCGTTGTTATTTACAGCATTTACTGCAAGTTCCGTTACTTTCTCTATCGCTATCATCTTTGCCAGCTGTACTCCCGATGCTTTCGCTAGCTCTATGATGGTCTTAAAAAAGTTTCCCACTTCAAGCTTTCAAGCATTTTGATAGTTCAATACTCATAGGTCTTATTGGTAAAGGTTTATTTTCTGCTATAGCTTGCTGACGTTCTTTCGTGATTGCTTCCCAGCATCTGTAATCTTCATCTTGTCTTTTCATTAAATCAAATTGGGCAAGGTAGGTATTTAGCTTTTCTTGAGCCTTTGTCACTTCTCCATCTTTAGCGTGTAAAAATTCTATTAAATGCGGGACATCTTCTGGAAATAGTCTTGGATTACACATTTGTATATAAGTTACTATCAATAACCAACCTAAATTACGTCTATCCTCTTTAGAATATTTAGGATAATGTATATATTTTTCATCATCCATAAAAACATAATCGAAATATTCTTCTAATATTTCTCCAGTATCATATAATTCGCCTAAAAAATGATATTGTTGATAATGTTTTAACATTACTTCTAAAAATTCACCTAAATTTTCTAAGGTTATATCTTCTACTGCTTTAAATTCTACAGAATCAAAGAAATATAAATCTATATATTCTTGAAGTGTTTTTCTGATATATGCATCTTCTTCATTTATTTTTGCATACCATAATTTATCTGTCATTGTTTATTTCATTTTGTTATTCTAATAATTTATACCGCTTCGAGGTTTCATTAAAGTTTTTATTACCTTATTTGCATATTTTTGTTGTGATTAGGTTATTTTTTAAAACAGCATCTCTCTCTATTTCTTGATATGTCCTTACATGAGCTACATTACCACTTGTATTATCAAATATTACAAACTGGTCATTTTTTATATCAACAGCAATAAGTTTTTCAGTATCATTACTTATTTTATAAGCATTTTTTAAAACCGCTTTAGGTTCTTTAGATGCTGGACTTTTTGACCACTTGAATTGAGGGTGATAATAAATGATTAGTATTTTAAGTTATTTTTTTGGATATCGTGGTCAAGCCACGGTATGACACGAAAGCGTTTTTCTACACATTATTAGTATATCAGGTTCTACCACGCCTATCACAAATAGGGCTATAGTTTTATTTAGAAGATGGTGCCAATGTGGGGATTTGAACCCCAGACCTACGCATTACGAATGCGCCGCTCTACCAGCTGAGCTACATCGGCTGAAATATGATTATATTATGTTGAGATACGGATTCCTACGAGACATGTTTCATCATTGCGAGCGACGACTGACAAGGAGCGTGGCAATCCAATAAAAAATTTTAAAATGCTAAAAGACTAGCATCCTTAATTGGATCCCGTGGTCAAGCCACGGGGTGACAATGAGACATCTTTATAAATGCGTCGAAAATCTTAAATGGAAATGCTGCGTATCGTCATATTTCTTCTTCTTAACCGGGAAACCCCAATCCATTCTGATTGGTGCAAAACGTGTTACCCAAATAAAGCCGAAACCAATGGAAGCTCTAAGAGATTTATCGTTATAAAAACCGTTTGGAGTTTGATATTGTTTCTTATTTAGGCCTACTTTCCAAACGCTTCCTAAATCCATAAAGACTGTACCGGTTAAATTAAATTCCTCAGGTATAGGTGTTGGGAAATTAAGCTCTGTTGAGAATGTGTAATATCGCTCACCACCAAGTCCTTCGTTAGTGACCTTTTCACGAGGTCCTACACCACCGCTTGCAAAGCCTCTTAAACTATAATCACCTAAATTAAAGCGATCGGAAATTCTAATAATTTTTCCTCCAAGGCCTGCAATATCGCCTCCGGAAGCAGATAATTTTAAAGTAAGCTTGTTATGTATGAAAGATTTATAATATTTACCGTCAACTTCATGCTTTATATATTTGTTATCACCTCCAACGCCGGCAAATTCTTGTGTGCCACTTACTAAATAACCGTTCTTTGGAACAATTTTATTATCGGTTTGATCATAAGTAATAGTATGTCCTATAGCAGAAGTAATGAATCTGCCCATTTGCTCCTTTAAGAATATTGAGCTTGATGGAGT
Source organism: Rickettsia africae ESF-5 (assembly GCF_000023005.1). Taxonomy (NCBI): domain Bacteria; kingdom Pseudomonadati; phylum Pseudomonadota; class Alphaproteobacteria; order Rickettsiales; family Rickettsiaceae; genus Rickettsia; species Rickettsia africae. The sequence goes on from NC_012633.1 coordinate 211,387, forward strand.
TGGAGCACTTAAAATATCACGTTTGATTAAATAATCTATTTCGTGACCTAAATCCTCTTTAATTTCATAACCAAGAGAAGTTTTGACTCCTATAGAGTGTAACTTATAGCTTTGATCAGTTGTATTTAATACACTAGCACCGCGTCCGGTATAGTTGCTAAATGTGTTTACGCCAAGTGATAAATCACGATCTAAAAAGTGCGGTGCGGTAATACCACCGTAATAGCTTGTATTGTTTTTACTTATTTGCACACCGGCATTAAGCAGTTTCCCGGTACCGACTAAATTACGCTCTAAGAAAGAGAAACGTCCGAATAAACCGCCGGCAGTATTATATCCTAAATCAAAACCTATAGAGGAAGTAGATTTTTCATCAACTTCAACGTTAACATCATATTTATCTTTAGCTTTAGTCGGAGCTAAGCTAATTGCTACTTTCTCAAAATAATCTAAATTTCTAAGATTACGCTCACCTTTTTCAATATATGAACGATTAATTATATCACCTTCTTCTATTTTAAATTCTCTTCTTATAACAGGGTCTTCGGTTTTAAGGTTATTAATAATATTAATTTTATTAATATAAACCTTATCGGCTTTTTCAATAATAAATTTAATATCTGCAGTATGATTAGCATTTTTCATTATATCCGGATAAACATTTACCGCAGGGTAACCGTTCGCTGTAAAATATTCTCCGATTTTTTCAGCTATATCATCAACCTTTTTCATATTGAAAACCTTGCCTTGCTTAATATTAACAATTTTATTAAGCGGTGTTATATCTATATTAGTTAATTTATTGTCTATTGTAATATTACCGAAGCTATATTTTTCTCCCTCTTCAATGGAATAGGTAAGGGTGAAATATTCTTTAGTATTATTGAGTTCTGCCGATGCCGAAATTACTCTAAAATCTGCAAAACCTACAGATTGATAAAACTCTCTCAGTAATTCTTTATCATACTCCATTCTATCAGGATCGTAAGTATCGTTACTTTCTAAAAAACGAAACCAACGAGATTCTTTAGTTAAAACAATAGATTTAAGTTCTGAATCACTATAATTTTCATTACCGCTAAAATAAATATAGTTAATACCGGTTTTTGGTCCTTCTGCTATATCAAAAATAACCTTAACTCTGTTGTTTTCTAAATTTTCGATTTTAGGTGTTACCGTAGTAGCAAAACGTCCGCTACGTTTATAAATTTCTAATATTTTCTTTACATCTAATTCAATTTTAGCTTGGCTAAGAGATTCACCCGACATTGTGTAAATTTCTTTAGCGAGCATATTAGTTTTGATTTTAGAATTACCGCTAAATACTACACTACTTATAAAAGGCGTTTCAGTAACGTTAACTATTAAATTACCATCATTTGTTATATGCATATTTATACTTCTAAAAAGTGAGGTGGCATATAAACGTTTTATTACCTCATCTTCTTTAGAATTATTATAGGTTTCTCCTACCTTAAGCTTTAAATAGCTCTCAATAGTAGAACGCTCAACCCTATGATTACCTTCGATAGTTATTTTACGAATTACAGAGTCAGCTAATGAAATATGATAATAAAAAATCGTTAATAATAAAATTGTTAACTTACTAATTGATCTGATTGTCACCTAAAACCTTCTTTAAGATTTAATTTAAATTTCTGTGTTTAAACCCAATGTCATCCCGTGGCTTGACCACGGTAAAAATAATAAATTAGATACCGCGTTCAAGTCGCGGTATGACAAAGAACTGGATTTCCGCTTTTAGCTAAGAATAATACAAAGTTCTCCTAACTAATGCATTCAAACATAATTAATGTACTCCACTATAGTAGATAATATAAACGAGAGCAAGCAAATCTATAATTTAGGAAAACAAATTTTGTATATCGTTGGAAACAGCAATTATAATAAGAAAAATTATGATTATTGCTCCTAATTGTAACAAAATATTTTTAGTCTTAGGATGCGGTAATTTACCTGTAATTGCTTCATATAATATAAATACTAAATGTCCGCCGTCAAGCACCGGTATAGGTAGTAAGTTAAGTAATCCTAAATTAACGGAAAGCATTGCTATAAATAACAGATACATTTGGGTTCCACCAGCTATAGATTTGCCTGACTCTTTAGCAATAGCTATCGGCCCTCCTATTTCATCGAATGAACGTTTTCCTACAATCATTTGCGATATTGCGTTTAGAGTTAAAGCAGACATATCTATAGTAGTATTAATAGCTTCCCATAATCCTCCTAAAATTCCTATTTTAGTATTAATAGGTTCATTTTTAGCTATAATACCGATGCGAAGAGTTTTCTTAACTTGCTTTTCTTCGGGAGGTGATATAATTATTTCTTGAGGCATTATATTAACGATAAATTCCTCACTTTTTCTTTCTATGGTTAAAGTAGAAGAGCTAAAACCGTTAATTAATATCTCTCTTTGCACGTCCCCGAAATCTTTAACAGATTTATCGTTAACCTTAACAATTTTATCTCCTGCTCTTAAGTCTGCTCTCTCTGCCGGTGATGAAGCTACTACATTACCTATTATAGGAGGAATCTCTGTTTTTCCAAAGTAACAATAAAAACCTGCAAATATTATTATGGCAAGTAAATAATTAATTAACGGACCTGCTGCAACGATTAAAAAACGTTCTAAACAAGATTTAGCATCAAAAGCTACTTTTTCGTTAACTTCTTTAGTCTTATCCATAAGGTTGCGATCATAGCCGTAAATCTTGACATAACCGCCAAGCGGTATAAGGCAAATCTTCCACCTAACTCCTTTTTTATCGGTAATGCCTATTAGTGCTTTACCGAAACCTATCGAGAACTCCTCAACTTTTACATTAAAATATCTAGCAATACAATAATGTCCAAATTCATGGATAAATACCAAGATACTAATTGTTATAATAAATCCTATTATAGAGAGCATAAAAATTTTATAAGTTTACTAATAAATTATTTTAAGGTATACATTGTAAGGTTATAGATATCATTTCGTCGTTGTGAGTGGACGTTGCTCCTTGGTTTCCGATGTCATTCCCGCGAAAGCGGGAATCCACAGAAAAAAAATGAAGTAATCCAAATGTATTAGTTTTAAAAACTAATAGTATTTATGTTTTTGAATTACTGGATTCCCGCTTTCACGGGAATGACATCACGCCATATCACCTTACGCATTGACGAAAATTAAATTTTAAATTTCTTTTCTCTATGAGTTCAAATAAAATTAATAAAAAGTCGATTGCACGTATTGCAGCAGTGCAAGCTATTTATCAAAACATATTGCAAAATAACGACGATATGGATGATATCATGCAAAATGTACTTTCTTTTTATCAAAATAATAATTCTATAACAGATTTACCTGAGAATTTAAAAATATCATTAAGTATAAGTCATTTTAAAATGCTGGTAAAGTCAGTATTTGAAAATATTCATAAATTAGACGAAATTATCGACAATCATTTAACAAATGATAAAGATCCTGCACATATGCCGATCTTACTCCGAGCTTTATTGCGTGTTAGTATATGTGAGCTATTGTTTTGTCCTACTACGCCTGCTAAAGTAGTAATCAACGAATATACGGACATAGCAAATGATATGTTAAATGAGCATGAAATTGGTTTTGTTAATTCTGTATTAGATAAAATAGCAAAAGAGCATATTCGTTTAATTTGAAAAATTGGCTATAAGTACTGTGGTACTCAAGTATTATTAACGGCTTTTGTGCCTCATCTTGTGGATTCCTTGCTCTTTTCCAGATTAAACTTAGTCTGCTTATTCTTCATTTATTTATAAGTATAAAAGATTTTATGACAAATAATTTAAGCGGTTATAGAAATAAATTCGTTAGAGTTAAGACTTCTAAAAAACGCACCGTCTCTTCTAGTAATTGGCTTAGACGCCAATTAAACGATCCGTATGTTGCAAAAGCACGTATGGACGGCTTTAGGTCGAGAGCTGCATATAAACTACTTGAAATTCATGAAAAATTTAAACTTTTTACTCCTAACATGAAAATTGTTGATTTAGGAGCAGCTCCTGGGGGATGGAGTCAAGTAGCTTCCAAGCTGATTAAAGCTTCGGATAATAACCTAAATAATAAAATAATCTCTATCGATGTGTTAGAAATTGAACATGTTGCTGGAGTTGAATTTGTTCAAAAAGACTTTTTTGAAGCAGATACGGAAGAATTAATTATTCAGGCTTTAGACGGTAGAGCTGATATAGTAATGAGTGATATGGCATCAAATACCATAGGTCATAAAGCTACAGACCATATAAGAACCTTACTTTTATGTGAGCAAGCTTTTGAATTTGCTTTAAAAGTACTAAAACCCTCCGGTCATTTTATTGCTAAAATTTTTCGTGGCGGTGCAGAAAATGAATTATTATATAAAGTAAAGCGTGAATTTAAAACAGTGAAACATTTTAAACCTTCATCCAGCCGCAGTGAATCTACGGAAATCTATTTAGTTGCTCTAAATAAGAAATAATGAATATGAAAGGCGAAAAGTGATTTCTGCCTATAAATTTATTTTTTTATTTAACATATTAGAGGATATAGATGATAATTACTTATATCTCCTGTTGTTTGGACTTCCTGAGCATATTCTTGATTGCAGCTTTGAAAATTATTATACATCCCAACTAAATTAGCTCCGGTTTCAGTTTCAACTATTTGATTATATAAATTATTTTTTAAATTTAGAGTATTTTTAGCATATTTTGGTGTTGCTGCTTCCCAATCATCTATGGTTAAAGTAATATTCTGTTTCAAATCAGAAAAATTAACAAGTCCATGTTTACTGATTCCAGCTATGATTTCTTCAAAGCCTTCGACTATTCCATTAATTCCTAGATATTTTGTAACTTTTTGTTTGGCAAAATTATATAAATATGATGCCCATTCTTCTGATTGTGATAGTGTTGTTTTTTTACCAGGAAGTACCATTGTTGTTTGTCCAAAATGCTTATTAGTAATATTAATAAGATTATGTTTTGCATTATATATCTTAGAATGGGTAGCTAGCTCTTTTATTGGAGTTGTTACTTTTCCGGTAAATAAATTTTTTTCTATGCCTCTTTCAATTATCGGTTTTGAGCCAGGGCTATCAAAAGTTGTAGATTTATTAAAATGTAGGTTGCGAGAATGTATTTCTACTAAGGTTAAATCTGCAATGATTGCTCCAAGTGAATGACCACTAGTATTAAAACTATATTCTGTGGCTTTACTTAAGCCGCCTAATTTGTTAATTATTTCATTAACAAAATCCTGAATTGGAGTTAGTTTAGTAGGTAAGTAGTGCAGCGCGATAAGCAAGTCGTCTAATAAATCATATATATTGAATTTTGTGCCGGCACTAGCAATATGAACTTCTTTAGTGTCTTTATTTATAAATGCGACGGCTTTATAAGCATATTTAGCAGTGTTGATATTATCACATGAAGCAGTCAGTATTTCCCAGCCGCTATCTGTTAATTGTTCATTGACCTTTGATGCGTTTAGCTTATAAATATTTAAATCATCTGTTTTATATGCGAGGTCTAAACCTATATAAGCAAGCTTTTTAGTGCTAATATGTTTAGAATTTTTGTACGTAGGCATATCTACCTCTTTTTGATCAATATTACCATAAAATATGGTTTTTTCTAAAAAATGTCAAGTCAAAGATTAATCTATTATTAAATAAAGGATTGATATTTGATTACTTTTGTTATATAATGCATTTACAACCATGAAATATGGTGATTTAAATTAGGAGATAGACTATGTTGAAATTATTAATACAAAACTTATTCAGAAGTAATAAACCGATTACTTACTTATCTTTAATAGAAAAAGCACAAGAAGATTGTAGTTTTTATACAAAATTAGCATCAGGAAGCTTTTTTGTAGGAATAAGTAGTTTGTTTTCATTTAGTAGTTGGTTAAGCAAAATACCTTTAATAACATGGGGTGTTTTTGGTACTAGTTATGGGGCAAAAGGCATTATGGAGAGTAATGAAAAAATAAAGCTTTTTACTCAAGCTCATGAAGTAACTAAAGTTGAAGAGTATTTGGCTACTTCGGGGTTAGAAAGTTTTGTATATGGTACTGCTATAGATAAAAACGGTATAGATAAATTTACCGGTAAATATATTGAAGGAACAAACGCTAAGATAATATCTAATGTAATAACTCGCGTACCAACCTTAAGTTTAACGGGAGACGGCGTTGGTTACAAATGTAATGGTGGCTATGAAATAGTAGAATCAACAGATCGTGTGTTATATCAGCCAATACCTGGCGTGAAAGGACAATATACAAATAAATTAGTTCTAGATACTAGTATTCTTCCTTTACATGCTTGTATTATTCAGCAGCTAATACAAAAGGGCTATTCAAGTGACGATATTGAAAAAGCTTTAAGTTTAGAAACTGTTGTAAAGAGAGAAAATTACAAAAATAACCAATTAGCAGAATACAAGCCAAATTTTACAAGTAAGTTATGGCATGGTACAGAAAAAGCTATACAAAATAAAGTAGTAGAACTTGCAAAAGAAATACAGAAATATGCTGAAATAAATGAAGCTTATGAAGAATTATTTAATTATCATACTTCCAGTACTAGTGCAGAACAAGAAGAGCAGTTTTATAGCTTTGATTATAATAATCTTAATGGTGATCAAACTCAAATCTTAGGAGATGAGGGAGATGCAGGATATATATCTGATATTGCCTAGTAACTAAATACAAAACTTTCTAAAGAGTAAGGTTATAGATCTATAACCTTACTCTTTTTTATTTAATAACCTCTTTAGCTCTCCTTTCGAAAGCTATAATCATTTTTTCGGTTGCTTTGGTAAAATAAGTGCCGATTAATTTATCCAGTATTACGGATTTCATTTTAAAATCAATAAAGAATTTTAATGCAGTTCCTGCCGTGCATGGAACAAATTGCCAAGTACTTTTTAAATATTCAAAAGGTCCTGAAATAGCTACCGTATTAATCAAATATATTCCATCATCTGTTATTTCGCTTGTAACTCGTGAGTTATATTTTTCTAAAAAGCCTTTTAACTGAATTACTAATTCAGCAATAACCTCTTGATTATTTTCTGAAATAATTCTAGAAGCAGAACACCAAGGCAGGAATTTAGGATAAGATTTTACATCCCAGACCAAATCAAACAATTCTTGCGGTTTATAGGGTAAAATTTTAGTGTGTTGAAGGCAAGGCATTAGAAATCTGTGACTTTACCTTTATGCTGCCAGTCCCCGTATCTTGTCGGTTCTAGACCTTTAACACCGCCAATTTCTTTTTCTTTTGGTAAATTTTCTTTTTCTGATATATTATTAGATATCTTTACAAACTTCGCTTCTAGAGGTAATTTAGACGTCGATCCGGTACTCACATCCTCACGTATGTCCATATACGCTGTAGTGCTGCGTTCCGTGTCTCCTGTACATTCCTCTCTATAAGCTGGTTTGGAAAGATGTCTATTATCTTTTTTATCGTCCATAGTACTAAATATATGAAATATAACCGTATTTATATTAATAGTCGTTTAGCTGAAAATAGCAAGATAGAATTAGCAAGTGATCATCATGTTCATTATGTCAAAACGGTGCTACGTCTTAAAGTAAATGATGGCTTACGTCTCTTTAACGGTACGGATGGAGAATTTCTAGCACAAATTAACGATATAGGTAAAAATAACCTATCGGTTAGACTTAAAGAACAGTTAAAAAAGCCTTATACAGAATCTACGTTAACTCTTGCTGTTGCTATAATAAAGCAAGATAAATTAATGCTTGCAATAAATATGGCTACGCAACTCGGTATAACTAAAATTATTCCGTTAATTACTAGGTGGTGTCAATTTAGGTCGGTAAATATCGAACGTTTAACAAAATGTGTTATTGAGGCAACAGAGCAATCAGAACGTCTTACTCCCCCGATAATTGAAAAAGCTATCACAATACAAGATTACCTAAAAAAGAATAATAATTTGATGTTATATGCTAATGAACATGAAAAAGAAGAAAATTCTATATTACGAATTTCATCATCACTTAGTAATAGTGATATAACTATTATTGTAGGACCGGAGGGAGGCTTTACTAATGATGAGCTGGAACTTCTTGCCTCATATAAGAATACAAAATCTATAAGTTTAGGAAGTAATATATTACGTGCTGAAACAGCAGCAATAACTGCTATAGCACAAGTGAGGTTGTTAGGAGTCATTGCGAGGAAATTGCATAGCAATTGACGAAGCAATCTCAGGAGTTTGTTATGATTTCATGAGATTGCCACGCAGCCTACGGCTGCTCGCAATGACGAAAAGGTAGAGTTACTTCGCCTTTTCTATTCCGGGTTTACAAAATAGCTTACCTAAACAAAGGAAAGAATATACACCACAAAAGCCTATAATTATATAAAGTATTGTAACAATAATTGGAAATGAGCCAAATAAAAGTGTTACTAAATTAAAATTAAATAATCCGACTAAGCCCCAATTTATAGCACCTATAGAAGATAATAAATGTACAGTAGTAATAAGTGGATTATTAGAAGTATTTATTAACATATTTAATCTCCTTTTAGTTAAACGTAAAAGATCTTGTTGTGTGGCTCATACCTCTGTCATCCCACAACTTGATAGCGGGGTCCAGTTAAAATACTAAAATTACACTAGTATTATGAGTTACATTTTTGGATCCCGTGGCGAGGCCTCGGGATGACACTACATGCGTTTTCCGAACCATGCAATAAAACTAACGTAAAATAATCATTCCTCATTTTGAGCTATATGTCTACTAAATTTTATAATTCTATAATTTATTAATCCTTCTTAAAAGTGTGATATATTACAGGTATAACAAAAATTGTAAATATAGTACCGATGCTTAATCCTCCAACTATTACAAAGCCTATAGAATTACGAGCAGCAGCACTGGCCCCGTCTGCAAAAACTAGAGGTAAAGCTCCGACTACGGCAGCAAGAGTAGTCATAAGAATTGGACGCAAGCGAAGTTTTGAGGATTCTATTATAGCTTCTTGAACCTTTACTCCTTTTGCTCTTAGCTGATTAGCAAATTCTACTATCATAATAGAATTCTTAGTAATTAATCCAATTAAAGTAATAAGTCCGATATTACTATACATATTAAGGCTATTACCGGCAAGCCAGAGAGCAAGTACACCACCGGTTATTGAGAAAGGTACGGCGAGTAATATTAATAAAGGGTCAGTAAAGCTTTCAAATTGAGCTGCAAGCACTAAATAGATAAATATAAGAGCAAACACAAATGTTATAAGCATATTACTGTCTGCCTCTCTCATTTGTTTAATTTCTCCGATATATTCAATTATAGTATTACTAGGATCAAGTAACTTAGCGGCTATTTTATTGATTTCATTAATTGCATCATCAATTTTTCTGTCAGGAGCAAGATCGGAAGAAATGGTAACGGACTTTGAATTATTATAATGACTATATGATTTTACTGATATTTTTTCCGTAATATTGGCTATCAATTCAAGCGGTAACATATTATTATTTTTTGCTCTGATTAAAATTTTACTAAAATCGCTAATATCTTTTCGATCTTTTTGATTAAATTGTAATATAACGTCATATAAATCATTACTCATTCTAAAATGCCCGATTTGTTGACCTGCAAGTAAATATTGTACCGTTTTGCCTATATTTGCCAAATCCATTCCGTATAAATAAGCCTTATCACGGTTGACTTCTATACTTATAGTCGGCGTTGCCGATTGTAAATTTCTATTGACGTTTAAGAAAATAGGATTTGTTTTCATTATATCAATAAATTGTTGTGATATTTTATCTAGATCATCATATTCAAGGTTCGTTTGAATAGTAAACTCGATAGGGCTACTTGCATTCCCGCTAACCATTGAACGTGGATCCATAGCGTAAATCGACATGCCCGGTATTTCAGAAAACTGCTTATTTAACATATTCTTAATAGTTTCTTGGGAACAAGAACGCTCACCCCAATTTTTTAGAGGAATGAATCCAAAAACGTTATCGCTACCGCCTGCACCTATTACCATCAGATAACCTAATATATCTTTATAATTAGCAAGGATTTTTTCGGCTTCTTTCACTACTTTAGTAGAAGATTCTAAATTAGAACCTTCAGGACCTTTAAGAGAAACTTGTAAGAATCCATCATCTTCGTGGGGTACGAAAATTTTTTGAGTAAATTTAAAACTAATAATCAGCACTATAAATGATGATGCAATAATGATGACAAATTTCTTTTGATTGTCAAAAGTTAGCTTTAGATAGTAAATATATTTATTTTGAATAAATTGTAGAATGTCGTTAAACTTTACTAAGAATTTTGGTAAGTCCGTATTATGTTTTGTAACCATACGACTTGACATCATAGGAGTTAAAGTTAAAGCAACAAATCCTGAGAACAAAACACAAAATGCTAAAGTCCAAGCAAATTCAATAAATAATTTCCCGATAAAACCCTCTATAAAACCCACGGGTAAAAATACGGCAGCAAGCGTAATAGTCATAGCAATGATTGCAAAGCCGATTTCTTTAGAAGCAAGCATAGCCGCTTCCATGGGTTTATGCCCCATTTCATTATATCTAAAAATGTTTTCAAGCATAACTATCGCATCATCGACCACTAAACCTATAGCAAGTATCATAGCAAGGAGCGTAAATATATTAATAGAAAATCCAAAAGCATACATTACGCTAAAAGTACCGATCAACGATACCGGAATTGTTACAAACGGAATTAAGGTAATTTTAGCAGAAGCAAGAAATAAATAAGTGACTAAAACTACTAATATTAAAGCTTCAAAAATTGTTTGAAATACTGCATAAATTGATGCTTTTACAGGTGTTGCTGCATCATATGCGATACCCATGCTTATTCCTTTGGGCATGTATTCTTTAATTCTTTCTAGTGCTTTAGTTACTTCATGTGATAAATCTATGACGTTAGCTTTTGATTCTTTTATAAGACCAAGGGCAATAGCGCTTTTGCCGTTATATCTAAAAATTATGTCCTCATCGGGAGAAGTTAAAGATATTTTTGCTATATCTCGTAATTTTATGATACTTCCGTTTTGTACTTTTAGAATAATATTACCGAATTCTTCCGGTGTAGATAAAGAACCTGCAAGAGTTACTATAAAATTATTGCTTTTTGTTTTAATCGTACCTGCGGGATAATCTTTGTTTTGCTCTTTTATTGCGGATTCAATCTCCAATAAAGAAATTTTATGTTGATATAATTTTTTAGAATCGGGTTCTATTCTCATTATATATTCCCGACCGCCGTAAATTTGTGACTGTCCTACGCTTTCAAGTTTATCTAACGGTGTTTGTAGATTATCTTCGACGATCTTTGTTAATTCTAAATCGCTATATTGATCACTTTCAATGCTTATGAAGAGGCTTGGGAAACTATCGGCATCAAGTTTTGTAACTGACGGGGTTTTCATATCTTGCGGGAACATATAAGTGATATCCGATATTTTGGCGCGGACATCGTTTAGTGCTACTTCAATATCGGTAGATAATAGAAACGATAAAGTAATACTACTTTCGCCGGTAGAACTTTGAGAAGTTATATAATCTAAATTTTTAACCGTCTTTAAAGCTTTTTCTATACGTGTCGTTATTTCTTGCTCCATATATAAGGCATCGGCACCTGCATAATGAGCTTCGACATTTATAATAGGAACTGAAATATCCGGAGTACCTCTAATTTGTAGTTTGGTAAAAAAAATTGCTCCAAGAGCTACGATAACCAAATTCAAAACTGTAGCAAAGACAGGGCGTTTAATACAAATTTTAGACAATAACATTGGATTAAAAATTTTATTCTAAATTAATGTGCATAGTGAATTATTACATAATCTGCTATTCGGTTAGAAATATTCTATATAAAAGGTGAAAGACAGTTTCCACTTTTTATGTAAATTAAGTATATATTGTTTTTTATTAAAAAACTTATAATTTTTTATAGAGTAGAAAATTAGTTTTTGTAATTTACTACTGATAATAAATTAGGGTTTTAACGATAAATTTTCACTTTAATTACTTGATTAAGATAGTTTTAACAGTATAACTGATGTAAAATGGCTACATTTTTCTATAAATTAATATAATAACGTATATATTTTAAATTTTGTAAATAACTGGCATTTGCAGTATGTGGGTAGTTTGTTATAATTAACTTACATAAAAAATATATTGATGTATATTATTGCCAGTTGTATATATTGTTTTAGAAAAAAACATCAATACATATTAACCTATCAAAGGAGAATTGATTTTATTATGAGTACACATAACACAAAAGAACCAAAAAAAATGAATAAAACCGAGTTTATAGCATTTATGACCGATCATGGTCATAATCATAAACATGCTTCACATAAAACATTAACAAAAGCTGAAGCCGAGAAAGCACTTAATTTAGTTCTTGATAGTGTGATTAGTGCTATAAAGAGCCACCATAATATTAATATAACAGGTTTCGGTTCATTTGAAATACATCATAGAAAAGCACGTGAGGGTCGTAACCCAAAAACCGGAGCAAAAATGCAAATAGATGCTTACAATCAACCTACTTTTAGAGCCGGAAGAAAAATGAAAGAAGCTTGTAATTAAAAGAAGTAACGTATTTACAGTACTAATAATTTCCGAACCCCGTTACACGCTTGCGGGGTGACACTAGAAAAACCAGCTCATGCAATAATGCTCTGCAAAAGCCGGAATGATATAGAATACTTCTTAAGTACAATTCATAATGATATTACAACCATTGATAATTGAACGCCTAGAGTTTAACTTAAAACATAATAAGCTATACAATAGTTGGCTTATCGAAGCCGAAAATATAGAGCAAGCTTTAAAAGATTTAGAAGAGTTTATATATATTAAGCTTTTTAAGAATAGCATTCCTCTTGACAACAATCCTGATTATCATTTCATCGCTAGGGAAACTTCAGCTACATCTAATGCTAAAAATATTTCTATTGAACAAATAAGAAAATTACAAGACTTCTTAAGTAAAACTTCTGCAATTTCAGGTTATAAAGTTGCAATAATTTATTCGGCAGAGCTTATGAATTTGAATGCAGCGAATTCATGCTTAAAAATTCTTGAAGATGCACCAAAGAATAGTTACATTTTTTTAATTACTTCAAGAGCTGCAAGTATTATTTCTACAATTAGATCAAGATGTTTTAAAATTAATGTTAGATCATCTATCCATCATACTAAAAACGAATTATATTCCGAGTTTATTCAGTCGATAGCAGATAACAAAACGTTAGATTTTATTCATCGCTTTACTACTAAAGACCGAGAATTATGGCTAGATTTTATTGATAATTTATTATTATTAATGAATAGAATCCTTAAAAAATCTGCCAACGTTAATATTGAACTTCTAGATTTGGAAAATAAGATTTTTAATAAACTATCAAATAGACACCCTTCATATTTACTGCAAAAATTTACCGACATAAAAAAGTTAATATATAATACCATTGATTATGATTTGGACTTAAAAACAAGTTATATATTAGTGGTGAATGAGTTTTCTAGTAATTAACACGATATCACTACGTTCCTTTCTATGTTATCCATAAAACAACAAAATATATTGAGATACTCTTTTTTTTTATAGTTAATAGATATTCAAGATAGAAAGCGGCTTCCCTCTAGAATATAAATTTAATTTATGTTTTATTTTGACTATTGTTCATTTACTCGTAGTATATATTAGGTTTTAGGAACTTTATAAATTAAATTATTTGCATGTTTAAAACTTTAACACAAAATTTAACGAAGATTTTTGATAAGCTAGTTAGCTCAGGCATTTTGACGGAAGCCCAAATAGATGCTGCTATGCGGGATATAAGAGTGGCTCTTTTAGAGTCAGATGTTGCATTACCGGTGATAAAAGATTTTATAGCGGAAGTTAAACAGAAAGCTTTAGGGCAGGAGGTTATTAAGTCTGTTTCACCTGGACAGATGATAATTAAAATTATCCATGAAGAGATGATCAATCTCTTAGCTTCAAGTAAAAGTGAGACAAAGCTAAATTTAAATTCAAAGCCGCCCGTAAATTTCCTAATGGTAGGGCTGCAAGGGAGTGGTAAAACTACGGCGAGTAGTAAGCTTGCTTTACGGCTTAGAAATCAAAATAAGAAAGTTTTACTTGTTTCTTTGGATACTTACAGACCGGCCGCACAAGAGCAACTCGCTATACTTGCAAACTCAGTACAGATTAATTCATTACCTATTGTGCAAGGTGAGAAACCCCTCGATATTGTCAAAAGAGCTATTGCCGAGGCTAAAATTTCTGCTTATGATGTCGTAATTTATGATACGGCAGGTCGTACACAAATTGATAAAGCGATGATGGAGGAAGCGCTTGCAATAAAAAAGATAGTGGAGCCTACAGAAACTTTGTTAGTAATCGACAGTATGACAGGGCAGGATGCAGTAGTTACGGCAAGTAGTTTTAATGAAAAGTTAGCAATTTCAGGATTAATTTTATCTAGAATTGATGGCGATTCCAAGGGTGGTGCAGCACTCAGTGTAAAATATATTACTAAAAAGCCGATTAAATTTTTAAGTAGCGGTGAAAACCTAATTGATTTAGAAGAATTCGATGCTGAACGTTTAGCTTCTCGAATACTGGATATGGGTGATATTATCTCTTTTGTTGAAAAAGCAGCTAGTATTGTTGATAGAGAAGAAGCCGAAAAAACGGCAGCTAAATTAAAAAAGGGTAAGTTTGATTTAAATGATTATCTTCAGCAAATGAGAAGTATAAAAAAAATGGGAGGTTTTGGAAGTATACTTAGTATGTTACCGGGTAGTGGTAAAATTATGGATCAAATAGATCAATCAAAATTAAATAGTAAAATAATTGAACATCAAGAAGCAATTATTTTATCTATGACGCCAAAAGAACGTAAAAATCCCGATATAATTAATGCTTCTCGTAGGAAACGTATAGCTGTTGGAGCAGGAACTACGGTACAAAAGGTAAATATTTTGCTAAAGCAATATAAACAAATAAGCGAGATAATGAAAAAAGCCAGTAAAATGAATCCTAAAAATCTATTACATAGCGGAATTGGAAAATTGTTTTCTTGAATTTATATTATATCTACATTATGTCATTCCTGCGAAGCGGAAATCCAGTCAAGCATATAAAAACAAGTGTTTGTATGGTTATTTTATCAAGTATGTAACTTCTGTAGCAATATTGAAGTTATTTTTCTGGATTCCCGCCTATGCGGGAATGACATCGAGTAGGTTTTCCGATCCATGCAACAATGCCGACTTGATTGCGGGATCCAGTTAAAAATACTAAAATTATATGGATCCTGTGGTCAAGCCACGGGGTGACCTTTTCCTTAAGTTGACACCCATGTGTCTTCGCAGGAATGACATCGATGGTTTTTTTTAAACTATCCAGTAGTATAATAAGTAACACATATTGACCTAGTATTAAATTTAATTAATTTTTAATTTCAAAGCATTTGCAAAAAATGTATAAATATTGATCAAATAATTGGCACTATCTTTTAAATCACTCCCACTACCATGCCCACTATCTACACTTCCTAGAAAGTAAGTTTTAGTATTTGGGTTTTTCTCAAGCACATACTCAAAAATTCTTCCATGTCATGGGTGTACACGCTGCTCTAATACTGAAATCTGTAATTAACACAGCTTGGTATTTTTGCGTTAAAGATAAATTCTCTAGCGGTGCATATTTTTTGATATGTACTAAATCTTCTACTTTGGATCACTATATTCTGTACCCCATGAATGTCCTGCTCCGAATTCTTTATATCGTATCGTATCAAGTATCGGCACTTCACATGCTATAGCTCCAAATAAATCAGGACGCTGTGTCATTGCAACACTTACTAGCAATCCGCCGTTACTTCCTCCTTTAATTCCTAAATACTCAGGACTAGTAATATTTTGCTTTATTAAATCCTCTGCTACTGCAATAAAATCATTCAAGCCGGTTTGACGTTTTATTCCTTGAGTCGCCTTATGCCACTCAGGACCAAAACTCTCCGCCACCTCTAATATTAGCAAGAACACTAACCCCGCTATGTTTAACCCATACTTCATTTTCCATGCGAGAGAAATATGGAGAGTTGATTACTTGAAAACCGCTGTATGCTTCAAGTAATGTTGGATTCTTACAATCTTTGTACCTTTTTTATAGACAATAAAATATGGTATTTTAACTCCATCCGAGCTTGTAGCTTCCTTTTGATCTACAACATAATTTTTGCTATCAAACGGATATAAAGGCTTTCTAATAACTTTTAATTCATGAGTTTTATCCCATAAATAGATAGTGGGAGGAACTATAGAATTTTCTATAGTAATTAATGCATCTTCTTCCTCATCATCAGACAACATACCAAAAATTGTATTTTCATAAGATAGTAAAGTTACCGGTTTTGTCCATTCATGATTTTCTAATGTAAATGTTACTACTTTTGAAAATAACATTCTCATAGCTAGTTAAAAATACCGTATCTTTAGTCATTCCTACACAATACAATACTTCCCTCTCTGTTGGGGTAAATAATATTTTTAAGCTAGCTTTATCGCTATCTTCTTTTAGAAGATCAGCGTAGTGTATGGCAACAAGTGAACCTGTTCTATATTACTATCTTTAAATTGCCAATCCGGAATGCAGTAGCCAAAATACATATGCTTTAAAAGAACCTTCAGGTATTGCATCGATGGCATATTTATTTTTTGTAATTTTAAGCTCTCATCTTTAGTATCTAAAATATAATTATCGTAATTATAAAAAGCCTTATTTGCAGATATAAATATTAAAGATGAAGAAATATTATCGGTAAAAGTTTACTGGCTGATACACGTATATAATTCTTTGGTATTTCAAATAGTTTTTTGGCTTTCTCTATAGGTTCTCCTCGCTTCCATATGTAGAGCAAGCTAGGATATAAAGAGTCAGTCACTTCCTCTTGATGCAAAACTGGATCAATATAATAGTATCTTGATCAACCCAAGTAGGGACAGTAAATTTACCTTCTAGTAATTTCCCGCTACTTGTTTTTGGTTCAAAACCATTTTTTACAAAATCTTTTTCTCTAAATCTCATGCTCTAAAAAACATCTCATCCTTACCGCCAAATGACATGGTAATTAAGAAACGATTAGGATTTTGAAAACAATCACTCCCACCTCTATACATTACTTTTTTACCGAGTTTTTTGGATAATGTATCAAAATCGATTAGAACTTCCCACTTTGGTTTATCTTTCGAGTAATTCTCAACCAATGTCCTACGCCATAACCCTTGCGGGTTTTTATAATCCATCCAAAAATTATACACGTAACCTTTACGTATAGCACCAAAAGGAGTGTTTCTTTGATCATAGCAAACAGATTCTGGTTCTTTCTTAACTACCTTATAAGTAGGCATAGATTGGCAAGCCTTTGCTGTTTTATCAGTACGCTCTTTTGCCCATTTTAGAGCTTCAGTTTTTTCTAGAAATTTAGTGTTTTTTGGGTTATATATTTGTTCATTATTACTTCCCATAGCTTGAACACAAAAAATTATAAAATAGTGGGTAATTTTTTTTATTATTTTAATAATATCTATTAAATTAAAAGCTTTATTTAAAGTTTTCTTTGAATTAGAATAGTGTTTTATCATACACCTTGAATAACATCAAAGAAAATGCTAGGTTTTGTAGACATTGCTAATTGATTTGCTATTTTGAGGTCTTTTTTAGCGAAAATTAATAAGATTTTTGTAGAAATAGTTATTCATATTTCAAAAAAATCTTATAATTTGTAGCAAAAAATAACCAAAATTAAATCTTTTTAGCAATGTCCACAAAACCTAAGTTAGCACTAGCAAAAATACAAAATATGAGAGTTATGGCTAATGATTTAAGTATTTATATTCATTGGCCTTTTTGTTTGTCCAAATGTCCGTATTGTGATTTTAATTCTCATGTAGCAAGTACTATAGATCATAATCAGTGGCTTAAATCTTATGAAACTGAAATTGAATATTTTAAGGATATTATTCAAAATAAATATATAAAATCTATTTTTTTTGGGGGCGGTACTCCCTCTTTAATGAATCCTGTAATAGTTGAAGGAATAATAAATAAAATCAGTAATCTAGCAATTATTGATAATCAAACCGAGATAACTCTAGAAACTAATCCCACATCATTTGAAACTGAAAAATTTAAAGCATTCAAAGCCGCCGGAATTAATCGTATTTCAATAGGAGTGCAATCCTTAAAAGAGGACGATTTAAAAAAATTAGGTAGAACTCATGATTGTATGCAGGCCATTAAAACAATTGAGGCGGCAAATACGATTTTTCTACGAGTGTCATTTGATTTAATATATGCACGTAGCGGTCAGACATTAAAAGACTGGCAAGAAGAATTAAAACAAGCTATGCAGCTCGCTACCTCACATATTTCTCTTTATCAATTGACTATCGAAAAAGGTACGCCGTGTTATAAATTATTTAAGGAGGGTAATCTGATTTTGCCGCATTCAGATGCGGCAGCTGAAATGTATGAATGGACTAATCATTATCTAGAATCTAAAAAGTATTTTAGATATGAAATATCCAATTATGCTATGATAGGGTATGAATGTTTGCATAATTTAACTTATTGGAATTATAATAGCTATTTAGGTATAGGCCCCGGAGCTCATAGTAGAATCATTGAATCCTCAAGTTCGGTATCGGCAATTATGATGTGGCATAAACCTGAAAAATGGTTAGATGCGGTTAAAACAAAAAATGTTGGTATTCAAACTAATACTAATTTAACACATCAAGAGATTATTGAAGAAATGCTAATGATGGGTTTACGCCTTAGCAAAGGTATAAATATTTCTACATTAGAGCAGAAATTAAACACGAAATTAGAGAATATTTTAGATATGAATAATCTTAAGCATTATCAAGCGTTAGACTTAATTAGACTAGATGAAAATATCTATCTTACCGACAAAGGTTTAATGCTGTATAGCTACATAGTACCTAGATTGATTATATGAAAATTATTCAAGTAATTTTAAAGTGTATAATTATTTTTATTATTGCTTCTATTCATGTTATGGAATGTAAACTTGAGTTTAAAAAAGATATATGTGAATGGTGTTGAGTATGATCAAAAAGTCGAAAATCCAATTACACCGATAGCAAATGCTATTAAAGCGGATAATATTGATGAAGTAAAAAAATATTAGATTAGGGATATGGAGTAAATCAACCATACTTGGGCTGGACTCCTTTAGATTATGCTATATCGAATAATAATATAAAAATTGCCGATTTTTTATTAAAGTGTGGTGCACCTATGAATTTAATCCATATAAATATAGGATTTATGAAGCCGGAAATTGCCAAACTTTTAATTAATCAGGGAATGAGTCCTAATTTAAGATATGAAGACGGTATTACCGGAATGATGCTAGCCGCAGAAAGAAATAATCTTGATTTAATAAAACTTTTGCTTACGTTAGGTGTTAATCCTAATGTTCAAAATTCTAAAACCGGAATGACTTCCCTTACATCATCATATCTTAATGTTGAACCTACTCGTATTTTATTAGAATATGGAGCGGATCAAAAAATTAAAGATTGCAAAGGGAAAAGAGCTTGAGATTAGATAGCGGTGGATGCTAATAGAACTTTACATGCTTCTGACGTAGAATACTATACTGCTTTATTTGTTGTTCCATTTAAAACTAAACTGAAAATTATAAAAGAAAGAAATAGCATAAAGACTCAAAACAAAGAAAAGCAATAAAAAAGCTTCTCAATTCTCACCGTTAAATTTTTGTAGCGTTTCTATTTATACTTCACAAGTTAGGATAAAAACCTATCTTAATTTTCTGCCTTATGTTCTATCTCTGTCATTGCAAGAAAATTGCATAGCAATTGACGAAGTAAGGAAGAGAAAAAATTCTGATTTACAGAATTTTTTTTATTATTTTTTGGGGCGTGCCATGCAGTCTACGACTGCGATGTTGTTAGCCCGATTAAGATATCTTGGTAGCTCAATTGATTTAATATATCTTTAAGGCTAATATATACTATAGGTAGATTCTCATGTCCTTTATGTACAATCCCCAAAATTAAGTAGTCAACTATAGGAGATAAGTTATCACTCTTCTTGGTCATTTGGACGGTATGCAGCATTTACATGCCAATCTCAATCATTATACGGCGTTGAGAGCTATGTTCATTATGCGAATTACGTCTTGGTGCTACTGCTCTAATAATATTCTTATCTTCTTTATATAATACAGGCAAACTACCAATTATCCCTATTACTCCATACATATGACAAATTAATTCTTCTATTCCGCTAATCTGTACCTCACCGTCATAGGGAGTCATTATATTATAATTTTTTTGATTGATATTTTTTATATGTATAATTTCTGCATTATTATTTACGGCATCTTTAATTTCTTTTGTATAATTTACATATTTTGTATCTACTAAATATAAATCTTTGTTTTCTTTCAACCAGCTAGTTAATCTAACGATTTTATTGTTTAAATTTTCTAATGTTGCTATACAAGTTTTTTCATCTAAAATTTTCCTCCAAACATCATAGCACGCATTATTATAGTCAATATTAGTATCTTCAATGATGAAATAATCCCCTTCTTCAAAAATATTCTAAAATACCTATAGTATTGATATGAGTATCTTCTATTCAAAGTATAGGATGTACTATTTCAGATATTTTTTCTTTTGGGAATATTGCCTCTACTTTATTAGAATCACCTTGTAAAAATTCTATTCTATTATCTTCTTTTTGATAACTATATTTTAATTTCGCTTTTCCTTGGATTCCCGCTTTCGCGGGAATGACATAAAACGCATTTTTCAATTCAGACAACAATGCTTATAGTTGCTCGCAATGACAATGTCTGGTCTTAGTTAGCAATATCATTAAGATAAATATACTTCCTTATCTAAAGTATTTTCGCTGTTATCTATAATCATAGTAATTGTTGCATCGCCGGTAATATTGATAGTAGTACGTAGCATATCAAGTATTCGGTCAATACCAGCAATAATTGCTACTCCCTCTATAGGTAAGTGAACCGAAGAAAGAACCATAGGAAGCATTATCAAAGAGGCACCGGGAATACCGGCACCACCGATAGATCCAAGTGTTGAGGTGAGAATAATGACTAAATAGTCGTGAGGAGCAAGCGTTACTCCCATCATCTGAGCAAAAAATATGGTGGTAAGAGATAAATTTATAGCAAAGCCGTCCATATTAATTGACGCACCTATCGGAAGTACGAACGAAGTACTAGACTCTGAAATGCCAAGCTTTGCACGACAAACTTGCATAGTAGTTGCAAGAGTTGCCTTACTGCTTGAAGTAGAAAAAGCAAGTATCTGATACTCAAAACTTTTCTTATAAAAAGGTATAGGTGAAACACGACAGAATACACATATAAGTAAGCCAAAAACTAGATATTGGAATGTCATCGCCACAACTACCGCTACAACAAGTTTTGATAAACTAATCATTACCTCAACTCCCTGCATGCCTACAATCCAGCCTGTTAAAGCAAAAGCACCGTAAGGGGATAATTGAATAACAAACGATATCATTTTTAATATTAATTTTGACATTACATGAATTAAATCAGTAATAGGTTCACCGATAGATTTCATTTTGTTTAAGGTAATTCCAACAAAAATAGCAAAAAATACAACTTGTAAGACATCACCGTTTGCAAAAGCCCCAACAGCATTATCAGGGACGATATTTACAAAAAAATCAATTATATTAAATGAAGTTCTGTTTGTCGTTCCTGAAGAGGTGAAATCTATATGTACGCCTACTCCTGGCTTTAATACTAAGGCAACAGTGAGTCCAAAAACCGTGGCAAAAAAAGTAGTACCTAAAAAAGCGGCTACCGCTTTCATGCCTACTCTACCAAGGGCAGAATTATCATTCATACTAGTGATACCGGAAACCAAACTGAAGAAAATTAAAGGGGTAATGATCATTTTTATCAAACGTAAGAAAATGTCACCGATAGGTTTAATATAATTAACATATTGTGGTAAGTATATACCAAATATAATACCTAAGATTAACCCTAAGGTAACTTTTTGCCATAATTTCATAATTTACTTACTTAATTTTTAAATTTACTCAACTATAAGTTTATTTATTATTTTGATTAATCCACTCTAAGTACTTTTGAAAGCCATAGTCAATATTTATTTTTATTATTTGTGGTAATTCATAATTATGAATTTCAAGGAGTTTATTTTCAATTTCATTATAATTAGAAGATTTTGTTTTAATTACAAGTCTATATTCAGTTTCTAAAGTTACTCTACCATTCCATCTAAAGTAACTTTTGACATCGTCAATTTGAATGCAGGCAGTAAGATTTAATTCTAACAAAACAGATGCTATTTTCTCGGCAATTTGGAAATCATTAGTAGTAGTTAAAATTAAACAGCAATCTTGCATGCCTAAACCTCAACAAAACAATTCGGTGTTTCATATAGTTTGAGGCTAGTTACGAAGAAGTTTTGACTTACGAAAAGTTTAGGAAAAATTTCATTCTTTAAATGCATCGCTATATTTTCTGCAGTCGGGTTATTTTGCATGTAATATATTTTTTGACCGGTACAATTTTCTATTTGCTGCCCCATTTCCTTATCGTCTTGATGTAGGATTAAGCTATGATCAAAATTTTCATCAATCCATTTTTTAGCTAAATCCTTAATTAAACCAAAATCGATTACCATACCAAGTTTATCGGTTTTGTTTGCGGCTATAGCGATCTCAAGAACATAGCGATGACCGTGCAGGAATTGACATTTATTTTGATGTTCTATAATTCTATGTCCTGCATCGAACTCAATACGACGAGTACATTTTATCATTATTATATACTTCCTTTCTTTGAATGATTTTACTTTTTTTGCAAAGAGTAAAAACGGGACCACGTCATTGTGAGGAAAATTACGAAGTAATTGACGAAGCAATCTCAGGAGTTTGTTATGATTTCATGAGATTGCCACGCAGCCTACGGCTGCTCGCAATGACAATTTTTTACAAATTTAACAATAACTTTTCAGGATTCTCAATAAGCTGCTTAATTTTTACCAAGAACGATACTCCTTCTTTCCCGTCAATTATACGATGATCGTAAGATAAAGCTATATACATCATCGGACGTATTTCAATTTTACCGTCTATAACTACAGCTCTTTCCTCGGTTTTATGTAAGCCTAGAATACCTGATTGAGGAGGATTAATAATTGGTGTAGATAATAATGAGCCATATACGCCTCCATTAGAAATCGAGAATGTCCCACCTGACAAATCAGCCATAGAAAGCTTACCATCACGAGCTTGTTTAGCCAAAATTCCTATAGTTTTCTCCACTTCGGCAAATCCCATTTTATCGGCATCCCTAACAACCGGTACAACAAGCCCTTGCTCTGTTCCGACAGCTACACCTATATCATAGTAATTTTTATATACTAAATCATCGCCATCTATTTCAGCATTTACCGACGGAATAAGCTTTAAAGCTTCAATTGTTGCTTTAACAAAGAAAGACATAAACCCAAGTTTCACAGCGTGCTTTTTCTCAAACTCTTCTTTATATTGATTACGCAAAGCAATTACTTTTGACATATCGATTTCATTAAAAGTAGTCAAAATAGCTGCTGTATTTTGTGAATCTTTTAAACGCTGTGCAATAGTTTTACGCAAGCGTGACATACGAACACGCTGCACTCTTTCTTCATTAGATTTACTTATTGCAGGAGCAGAAGTAGTCGTAGTGTTTATTGTTGCAAGCACGTCACCTTTGGTAATTCTACCGTCTCTACCTGTTCCTTTTATATTATTGGGGTCAAGCTTATTTTCGGTAACTAATTTTTGTACAGAAGGAGCAAGAGTATTATTAGCCACGGCCGGTTTTTCTGAAGTAGGTTGTGTTACTGCTTGAGTTTTAGCAGATTCATTATTAGTACCGGCAGTATTTGCAGATGCTCCTTCATTTATTTCGCCTATTTCTTCGCCAACTGCTACATTTGCACCGTCAGTTTTCGATATTTTACCTATAGTACCATTGCAAGGAGCATTAACTTCTAAAGTCACTTTTTCGGTTTCGATTTCTAACAGTAATTCATCGGTTTTAACCGAATCGCCTTCTTTCTTATACCATTTGGCAATAGTTGCTTCCGTTATGGACTCCCCAAGCGACGGTACTATAATTTTAACTCTCATAATTTATTTTACTCCTATATTTGTATAGCATCGCCCTGTATAGTTTTATCGTCATTGTGAGAAGACGCTATAAGCGTCGACGAAGCAATCTCAGGCAAATTCCTGAGATTGCCACGCTCCTTTTAGTCGCTCGCAATGATGATTATTAGGCAATACCCTAAGAATCATATTCCCAATGCTGTCATTAATAGCTTCTCTTGCTGTTTATTATGTGCTTGCAGCGAACCTACTGCTGGAGAGGCTGATTCCTCTCTACCTACATATTTGAATTCATTTTTAATTCCTGCTTCTTTTAAAGCATCGTTTAAGTGAGCAACTATATAACACCAAGTGCCCATATTCTTTGGTTCTTCCTGACACCAAATAAATTCCTGCGTCCTATTATATTTTTTTAATAGCGATGCTACAAGTTTTTTTTCAAAAGGGTATAATTGCTCAAGCCTAATAATCGCTATATTACTGTTATTGCCACGCATTTCAAATAGATCGTAATATACCTTACCGCTGCATAAAATTACTTTAGTAATATTGTTTGTATCTACTTTAGTTACTTCGTCTAAAACTGGTAAGAAAGTAGTATTTTCACCTAGCTCGTCAAGTTTAGATACAGCATATTTATGACGTAATAATGATTTCGGCGACATTACGATTAACGGTTTACGGGTATCATCAAGTATTTGGCGACGTAGCAGATGGAAAATCGAAGCAGGGGTAGTAGGGTATGTAACATACATATTATTCTCAGCCGCCAGTTGTAAGAACCTCTCAAGTCTTGCCGAACTATGCTCCGGTCCTTGTCCCTCAAATGCATGAGGTAACAAAACCACAAGCCCGCTCATACGAAGCCATTTAGTTTCGCTGCTTGAAATAAACTGGTCAAAAATAATCTGAGCTCCATTAGCAAAATCACCGAATTGTGCTTCCCATAAAACTAAATTTTTTGGGTTTGCGAGTGAATAACCATACTCAAAACCAAGCACCGCATATTCAGATAAATTACTATCGGCTACCTCGTATTTTGCTTGTTCTTTAGATAAATTATTTAGAGGTATATAGGTAGTACCATCAATTTGGTTGTGCAATACTGAATGACGATGCGAGAAAGTACCGCGTCCCGAATCTTGTCCGGTTAGCCTTATATTTGTGCCTGAAGCAAGTAAGCTTGCAAAAGCTAGCTGCTCTGCCGTCGCCCAATCAATAGGTTGATCAGCTGTTAGAGTGGCTTTTCGAGCTTCAAATAGTTTTACAAGTTTTGGATTAACGGCAAAATCTTTCGGTATTTCGCATAGTTTAGTACCTAAATCGTGTAATGTTTTTTTACTGATACCCGTTATTGTAGCTTGTGTACGAGTACGAGAAATACCTTGCCATAATCCGCCTAAGAAATGTGCTTCTTGCTTATAACTTTTTGCCTGCTCATATTCCTTATCTAGTTTTGCTTTAAATTC
Organism: Rickettsia africae ESF-5; assembly: GCF_000023005.1. NCBI lineage: Bacteria > Pseudomonadati > Pseudomonadota > Alphaproteobacteria > Rickettsiales > Rickettsiaceae > Rickettsia > Rickettsia africae. The sequence continues at coordinate 237,205 of NC_012633.1, forward strand.
TTCTTTTAACTTAGCAAAATAATTATTGTCGATTACACCGCTTTTTACTAACTCATTTGCGTAAATATTTCCAGGGGTCAGTTTGTTTTTAATAATGTTATACATCTTGCCTTGAGTATACATCGGCTCATCGCCCTCATTATGCCCATATTTACGGTAACAAATAATTTCTACTACAATATCCTTACCAAATTTCTGCCTGTATTCTACCGCAATATTGGTGGCTTTTAACACTGCTTCTATATCGTCACCGTTAACGTGTAAAATCGGGGCAGCTATGATTTTAGCAAACTCCGTAGAATATCTACTAGCTCTAGTATCTGCAGCGTTAGCCGTAAAACCTAACTGATTATTAATGACGAAATGCAATATCCCGCCGATATCATAAGCAGCTAAAGGTGACATTGATAGACTCTCGGCAACCACGCCCTGACCGCAAAAAGCAGCATCGCCATGCACTAAGATAGCTTTGACTTTGCTGCGTTTAGTATCTCCAAGAATATCTTGCTTTGCTCTTACTTTTCCTGCAACTATAGGATTTACCGCTTCTAAATGTGAAGGGTTATCGGCTAGCGACAAGTGTATTTTCTTATCCTCTAGAGTTCTATCGGACGAATAGCCTAAATGGTATTTTACATCGCCTGAAACATTTAGCTCATCAGGAAATACGCTGCCGCTTATGAAGCCAGCAATAACGGCTTTATATGGCTTACCTACTACTTTAGTTAGAGTGTTTAATCTCCCTCGATGTGCCATACCGATAACGATTTCTGAGACGCCCTGATGCATGGATAAATCTATAGCTTTACTCATAGCAACTATAGAAGCATCACCACCCTCAATGGAAAAACGCTTAGCTCCAGGAAATTTTGTATGTAAATACTGCTCAAACCCTTCTACTTCTACTAAATCATTTAAGATAGTTTTTTTGTCTTCAGAAGAAAACGTAACTTCGCTTTCTAGCTTATTATATAACCAGTTTTTTCCTGCTACATTTTCTATTTGCTCAAACTCTACACCTATAGAGCCTGTATAAACTTTATCGAACTTGGTTACTAATTCAGATAATTTACAGTTCCAAGTACCGACAAATTCATCCGTAATATTGATATTTTCTTCTAGCTGACCGCTATCAAGACCAAAAGTTTCTATATTAAGCTTTAAATCATTTTTTGTTTTACGTAGCTCAAGACCAAGCGGATCAAGATTCGCTAAATAGTGAGCATGCTTGCGATAAGCATTGATCATTTCCTTAGCTTTTAAACTATTTAAGTCTTCAGAAGATAAATTATTATTTAACGATTCTTTTTTTATTTCATCAGGGATAATTATTTTTGCCGTACTTTTATTGAGTAAAGTATTATTATCCTTAATGCCGGCAAAAAATTCTTGCCAAGTTTGATCAACCGAGGCAGGGTTGGCTAGATATTGCTTATATAGCGCTTCAACAAAAACAGCATTCCCGCCAAATAAATAATCTGTTGTTTTAAAGTCTTCTTCCATATTATTGTTTGTATTGTTTAGTTGTTGTCATAAGCCGTCATTGCAAGCGACTGCAAGGAGCGTGGCAATTTCAGCAATTCTTCCGAGATTGCTTCGTCAATTACTGCGTAATTTCCTCGCAACGATTTTATTACTATAAATACTTCCCTTCTAAATATCTTATATACACCTCAGGGCTGATTTTTTCCTCACCGCTAGCACTTTTTAATAAATCGGCTGAATTTTTTAACGAACCGAGATTTCTAAAATTCTTATTTAGATAATTATTTAGATTACTAAAATCACCCTTTAATATATCATCTTTTATATTTGAATGCATCTCTTTTACTTTTTTCATCACCATTGATGCGATAATTGCACCGTTTGTATAGGCGGGAAAGTAACCGAAATTTCCGTGTGACCAATGAATATCTTGAAGACAGCCGTTACTAAAACTTACCGGTTTAACGCCTAAATATTCCTGCATCTTACTATCCCAACAGCTTGGTAATTCATCGAGATTCAAGTCGCCATTGATAAGCATTTCCTCTATCTCAAAACGTAATATTACGTGCATCGGATAAGTTACTTCATCTGCATCTACTCTTATAAAATCAGGCGTCACTCTTGTAATTTTTCTATATAAACTTGCTGCTGAATATTCTTCGCTTTTAACAGCAAATTCGTCTCTAAGTAATTTAGCTAAAAATTCGGTAAATTCTCTTGATCTACCTACTTGCATTTCCATAAATAAAGATTGGCTTTCATGGAATGCCATACCTTTAGCAAGCCCAACAGGCTGCCCTTTATACATTTCCGGTAGATTCTGCTCATATAAAGCATGTCCTGTTTCGTGAATAATTCCCATTAAACCGCTTATGAAATTATCTTTATCATACCTAGTAGTTAAACGTATATCGTTTGGAGTTCCACTGCAAAAAGGATGCGTCGATTCGTCTAATCGTCCTTTTGTTAGATCAAACTGCATAATTCCCATAATGCGTTTTCCGATACGCTTTTGTATTTCAGGAGCTAGTTTGCTGTGTTTTACTAGTTCTTTCTCGGTTTTCTGTTTTTCTAAAACTTTATTTATGAGCTGCGGGAGTTCTTTTTTAAGTACTGAAAAAACTTGTTTGATCTCGCTACTTTTTCTGCTTGGATCAAACATATCTATTAATGAGTCGTATAATCCGCAATTAAAAGCATCTGCTCGTACTTTAGCAACTTCTTTCGTATAATCTAAGACTTTTTGTAAGTGTGATTTGAATAAATTATAGTCGTTATGTTTTCTTGCTTCTCGCCAAACAAGTGCGGCTTTAGTAGTAGCTGCTACCAATTTCTTTTGTAGCTGCTCGTCAATACAATTTGCATCTGTTACTTTTCTCTCAATCTCTCTAATATTACCATTCTGCCATTCATCAAGGTTCTTTGATTCTTCTTTTGCCTTGCTAAGTAGCTCCTTTAGAATAGGAGATTTGAGCATAGAATGAACTAGCGACGTTAAAGTTACTATTTCGTTTGTCCTACTCTCACCTGAACCCATAGGCATATTTACGTCAACATCCCAGTATAATATGCTCAAGATATTATTAAAATGTGAGATGGTTGCAAATTCGTTTTCTAATTTTGTGTAGTTGTGGTTCATATGTTCCCTATTATGTCATTCCCGCGAAAGCGGGAATCCAGTAAAACCTATAAAAAACTTGTTTTTTATAGGTTTATTTGTTAATTAATATGTAATTTCTTGTAGCAATATTAAGGTTATTTTTTTGGATTCTCGCTTTCGCAGGAATGACATAAAAACCGTACCGCTAGTGTCTATTACAAATGCAACAATTCCTTTGCTGCTTTTAAACTTGCTTTGGTGATTGTTTTACCTGAAATCATGCGGGCGAGTTCCTCCTGTCTTTCAGCTAAATTTAAAGCTTTTACCGTTACTTTCGTTTCTTTCTCTAGCTGTGTTTTCTCGATTTTTATATGCAAATCCGCTTTACCTGCTACTTGCGGCTGGTGCGTAATAACTATTACTTGAGTAACGCTACTAAGTTTTTTTAATCGCTCACCTACTTTATCTGCGACCTCTCCGCCAATCCCGACATCTATTTCATCAAATATAATAGATGGTTTTACCATTTTATCAAACAAAGAAGTTTTTAAAGCTAACATGAATCTTGATAATTCACCGCCGGAAGCGATTTTATTAATTGCTGCAGCTGCCGTTCCCGGGTTAGTAGACGCTTTAAACACAATATCGTCATTACCGTTGGCTGTTGGTTCTTTAGCATTTATCTCAATCTCAAAAATTGCTTTCGCCATTTTAAGCTGCTTTAGCTCCTGATGCAACGATTCTTCTAGATGTTTTGCAACAATAAGACGCTTTGCAGATAAATTACTCGCTAGTTCATAATATTTTTTCTGCAGTAGTACTTCTTGAGCTTTCAACTCATTACTATTTGCTATTTTGTTTTTTAATATACTGAGCTGCTCTAAAGATTTATCTAAAAATACACCTAACGCATCAGCAGGAACATTATATTTACGGCTAATAGCTTTTATTAAAAATAATCTTTCTTCTGTTTCTTCAAGATTATATTCCTCACAATTGAAACTATCTAACAGATTTGATAATTCTTGGCGTGCTTCTTCTAGATTATTATAGGCTTCCTCTAAACTTGTAATGATAGCTTCAAAACGCTCATTGTTGCCTTGCCTTGCTAATAATTTCTCTGCTCTATTAATCGATGTATTTATTTCAGGGTTATTAATCTGTTCTAGAATATCTTTTATTAGCTGTAAATCCTTATCTTTATTTTGCAAATCTTTTCGTAGATTTGCTAATTGTTCTTCTTCACCTGTTTGAATGTTCAGTTTAGTTAATTCTTCCGTTGCAAAGCTCAAATAATCAATTTCTTGTTCTATAGAATTTTGTTTAAGTGTTATTGCGGCTATTTCTTTCCGAGTATTTTGCCAAGCCTGATAGCAGTTGGAAAGCTCCGCTCGAAAGTCCAAAAGATTTCCATAACTATCTAAAATATCACGCTGCGTATTTGCTGCTAGAAGAGAAATATTATTATTTTGTCCATGAAGCTCGAATAAATAAGTAGCTAATTGCTGCATAAGAGCTTTAGTAACCACTTGATTATTAATGAAAAAATTTTTTCGTCCTTCGGCTTTTTGCAGACACTTTACAAACAATAACTCTTCAGGTTCAATCAAATTTTGAACCAGAAAATTTTTTATTTCTTCATTTAAAGAGAATAGTATATTAACAACAGCGTAATCTTTTCCACGCTTTATTATATTATTTGAAGTTTTATAACCTAAGCAAAATAAAATAGCATCAAGTAAAATAGATTTACCGGCTCCCGTTTCACCGGTAATAACACATAAACCTTTATTAAACTCAATTTCCAGCTCGTCTATCAGAATGAAGTTTTTAACTGAGAGACTGTAGAACATATGCCGCTTAATTTTGGTGGTTCTGAACTAGCCTGTACGCATAACTATACCATTGACTATCAGGATAGTTGTAACCTAGCACTGAGGCATATTTTTTTGCTTCATCCGGAAGTCCAAGCATCATATAACTCTCGGCTAAACGGTAAAGAGCTTCTACCGAGTGAGAAGTAGTTTGATAATTATCAATTACCTCTTCAAATCTATTTATAGCTGCCATCGGATTCTTTTTCTTTAAGTAAAAGCGCCCTACCGTCATCTCTTTACCTGCTAAATGATCGTTTACTAGGTCAATTTTTAAAGATGAATCAATAGCATATTTAGTATTTGGGAATTTTGCTATTACGTCTTCAAAACTATCTTTAGCTAGGAAAGTTCTAGATTGATCATGATTTACGTCTGAAATTAACATATAATATGATAATGCTTTAAGGTAATATGCATAAGCAATGTCAACATTTGCAGGGTGCAACTTAATGAACATATCAAGCACATCAACCGCTTCTTCATATTGAGCGGCGAGAAATAAAGAATAAGCCTGCATCAATTCGGCTTGCGGCGTCATTTCATTACCTGGATGCTGGTACAATACTCTTCCGAATTCTTCTGCAGCGTTCTTATATTTTTTCTTTTCCAATAAGGTAATACCTTCATTATAAAGGGTAGCGATAGGGACTACTATGTCATCACTGTTTTTTTTGTTTTTGCACCCGCCTAAAACTAACCCTATAACTAAAAGGGTACTCAATAATTTTGTTAATTTCATAAGAACTTAAATTCAGTTAATAACTAAATATACATATAGGCTTACAGAATTTCAAGGACTCAATTTAAAATCTCACAAACTTATAGATTAGACCTATTCAGAAACTAGTTTATAGGGAGGAATTTGAGGGAAACACAGAATGCAGAATCGCAGCGTACACTTGTACGTAAGGATTCGAGTACCGGATCGACGTACAAATTACCCCTAGAAGAATAGGTCTATATTCTTGGACTTATTTCTCTATCCAATGTCCTTTATCATTTTTATGGTATTTTTTTCTACGGCCGACCATGCTACTTTATGTGCAACTGTCTCTCTAGAGTCATTTCCACGTCTTTTATCGGCATCCTTATATGGTTCAAATGCCATGATTAAAAGCTTCGCGATAAATATCCTTAGCATGGCTCGGAAGATGATTTTTAACTGAATCAGGTAAATCGTTATTATTCTTATAAGGCATAAAAACCTCCGGTAATATTATGCAAATAATATTTTATAATATTGGAGGTTTCATTGCTATAGGAAAGGTAAATAAAATTTACGACCACAGACTTTTCATTTTATTAAAAAAGCTGCCGTCATTTTCTTTTTCATTTATGGATTCTTTTTTGAATTCTTCTAGTAATTCACGTTGTCTTTTAGATAAATTTTTAGGTACTTCGACATGAATATGCGTAAGCATATCACCCCTAATAGTTGATCTCATTTTAGACATACCTTTGCTGCGTAGCCTTAATTGATCACCGTTTTGTGTGCCTGCAGGAATTGTTAGGTTTACTTTTCCACCTTCAATTACCGGTACTTCTATCTCTCCTCCAAGAGCAGCATTCACAAAACTAATAGGTAGTTTACAATGTAGATTTGCTCCGTCTACTTTATAAATATCATGTGGTTTTATTGTTATATCAACGTATAAATCACCGCTATTACCGCCTCTAATACCTGCTTCCCCTTCTCCGGTATGTCTTATTCTAGTACCGTTTTCAACACCGGCAGGAATGTTTACCGATAAATTTCGTTGTTTATGGTAACGTCCCATGCCATGACATTTCTTGCAAGGATTTTTTATAATGTGTCCGTTACCTTGGCATTTATGACAAGCTTGTTCGATCGTAAAGAATCCTTGCTGCATTCTAGTCGCTCCAACACCGCTGCAAGCATCGCAAGTAGTTACGGTTTCACCTTTTTCAGAACCGCTACCGTGACAAGTATCGCATTTTACTGCGCTAGAAAAGCTAATATTTTTTTCTATACCGTGAAATGCTTCCTCTAGGTTAATTGTCAGATTATATTTTAAATCTGAGCCTCTAACTTTAGCTGAAGTTGGGCGTGATGATCTTCTGCTGCCTCCCATAAAGTCGCTAAAGAAGTCACCGAATATGTCGTTAATGTCAGGGTGAAAACCGCCATGATTTCCTCCTCCCCCTCGTGATTGTTGATTTTGAAAAGCATCGTGTCCCAAACGGTCATAAGCAGCTCTTTTTTGCTCATCTTTTAGAACATCATAAGCGGCATTGATTTCTTTAAATTTCTTTTCAGCATCTTTAGCATCAGTAGTATCAGGGTGATATTGCTTGGCTAGCTTGAGGTAGGCTTTTTTAAGGTCAGCTTGGCTAGCTGTTTTACTAACCCCTAGTATTTGGTAATAATTTTGTGACATAAGTTAATTTATAAAATGAGATTGTAACGTCATTACGAGGAAAATTACATAGTAATTTGACAAAGCAATCTCAGGATATTTAACGAGATTGCCACGTCGCTTCGCTCCTTGCAATGACGAAATTACTTCTACTTCTTCTCTACATCTTGAAAGTCGGCATCTACTATTTTTTCATCATTAGTGGCGCTTTTTGCAGCAGGTTGGCTCTCGCTTTGTGCTTTATGCATCGCTTCACCGATTTTCATGCTAGCTGCAGTTAAACTTTCGGTCTTTTCTTTAATCAAAGCAGTATCTTCCGACTCAAGCACGGCTTTTAAAGCGGCTAGTGCTTCTTCAACAGCTCCTTTATCGTCTGATGATAATTTATCGCCATATTCTGTAAGAGTTTTTTCAGTAGAATAAACTAAACTATCGGCAGCATTTTTTGCTTCAATAAGTTCCTTACGCTTTTTGTCTTCATCAGCATTTTGTTCGGCATCTTTAACCATTTGTTCAATTTCCGCATCGCTAAGACCACCGGAAGCTTGAATAGTTACTTTCTGCTCTTTACCGCTTGCTTTATCTTTAGCTGAAACATGTACTATTCCGTTAGCATCAATGTCAAACGTTACTTCTATTTGTGGCAAACCTCTTGGTGCAAGAGGTATACCTTCGAGATTAAACTGACCAAGTAATTTATTATCTTTTGCCATTTCACGTTCACCTTGGAATACTCTAATAGTTACGGCATGCTGGTTATCATCAGCAGTTGAGAATATCTGACTTTTCTTAGTAGGTATAGTAGTATTACGATCAATTAATCTTGTAAATACGCCGCCAAGAGTTTCAATGCCAAGGGATAGAGGTGTAACGTCTAATAATAATATATCCGTTACTTCTTTATTAAGTACTCCGCCTTGAATAGCAGCACCGAGAGCTACAACCTCATCGGGATTTACGCCTTTATGCGGCTCACGTCCGAAGAATTTTTTTACGGCTTCTTGTACTTTCGGCATTCTAGTCATACCGCCTACTAATATTACTTCTTGAATATCAGAAGCTTTAAAACCTGCATCCTGTAATGCTTTACGGCAAGGCTCAATTGTTTTTTCAATTAAATCATCTACTAATTTTTCTAGTTCAGCTCTAGTAAATTTAATATTTAAGTGTTTTGGACCGCTACTATCAGCCGTAATATAAGGTAAATTAATATCGGTAGTTACTGCAGAAGATAGCTCTTTCTTAGCTTTTTCCGCGGCTTCTTTCAAACGTTGAAGTGCTAAAGGATCTTTACTTAAATCTATACCGTTTTCTTTTTTGAATACATCTATTAAATGGTTTAATATTCTTGTATCGAAATCTTCACCGCCAAGGAATGTATCGCCGTTTGTTGATTTCACTTCAAAAACACCGTCAGCGATCTCAAGAATTGAAACATCGAATGTTCCGCCGCCAAGATCGTATACTGCAATAGTTTTACTTGCCGATTTCTCGAAACCGTAAGCAAGAGCTGCAGCAGTCGGCTCGTTGATTATTCTCAGGACCTCAAGACCTGCTATTTTACCGGCGTCTTTCGTTGCTTGACGCTGTGCATCATTAAAATAAGCAGGTACGGTAATTACTGCTTGTGTTACTTTGTCTCCTAAATAATTCTCAGCAGTTTCTTTCATTTTTTGTAAAATGAATGCACTAATTTGACTTGGTGAATATTTATTATTATCCGCTTCGACCCATGCATCCCCGTTATCGGCTTTAACTATATTATACGGTACAATACCTTGGTCTTTCCTAACCATAGGATCGATAAAATTTCTACCGATTAATCGCTTTACCGCATATATAGTATTGCGAGGGTTAGTTACTGCTTGCCTCTTAGCAGATTGCCCGACTAATTTTTCGCCGTTTGCAAAAGCTATTATTGACGGCGTAGTTCTTTCACCTTCTGCATTTTCTATTACCTTTGGTTCTTTACCTTCCATGACCGCAACACAAGAGTTGGTAGTCCCAAGGTCGATACCTATTACTTTTCCCATAAGATTCCTCGTTTTCTTTTTTTTATTTTATTATGACTTTTGATTTGATATAGTGCGGCTTAAATGATTTTACAAGAGGTGACAATGAAAAAACTACCGATTTTACTAAAACTTTTATTTATTATTAATTTAGTTTTCCTAAATAATATAGTTTTAGCATCTAGCGAAACAAGCACTAGTATATTTGAAAAAGCAAAGAAAGCAATCGTAACGATCGATACTAGAATTGCCGTATCGGCATATGACGATACAAGTAGTTGGACTGGAACGGGATTTATCAACGATAAGAACAACGGTTATATAATTACTAATACTCATGTTGTCGGCGGTGCGTCTATCGGAACTTATTTTGTTACTTTTTATAACGGTGAGCAGGCAGAAGCAAAACTTATCTATTACGATATTTGGCAAGATTATGCCGTTTTAAAAGTAGAGAGTAAAGATATACCGGCATCAGCAACGCAAATATCTTTTGCAAGCGAATTGCCAAAATTAAATCAAAAGGTTTTTGTAGTCGGTAACACAGAAGCAAAAGGTTTTTCTTTCCATACCGGTTATTTGTCTGATCTTTATAATATTGAAGGTTTAATGCCGCAATGTACTTATGTTATTAATTTAAATACTACAGGAGGTGCTAGTGGTTCACCGGTATTAAACGATAAGATTGAGGCTATAGGAGTATTATATGGTGGCGGTAAAACTCATTCTCTAGCGCTGCACGGTGATTATGTAGCTCGCACTTTAGAAAGTTTAAAGAATAATAAACAACCAGGCAGAAAACATATAGGAATAATAAGCGAGTTATATTCTTTAAATAAAGCAGTGAGACATCACAATTTCCCTAAAGAAGAAATGGATAAATATATAAAGAAATTTCCTGATAGTAGAAATAGAGTGATAAGTATTAAGGCAGTTCTAGCCGGATCACCTGCCGCAAAATCTTTAAAAGCCGGTGATATTATTTGGGCAGTTAATGATAAGGAACTCGGCGGCAATCTAGCATTATTTGATAGAGAAATGGATAATTTCAAAGGAATAGCTATTAAACTTACTATATTTCGTGACGGAAAAAAGCTAGAACAAGCAGTAGATTTATATGATGTGAACAATAATAAAATCGCTAAAATGATAAATTTCGGCGGTGCAGTATTTTTTGAAGCCGATGATTATTTTAGTAATAAATCAGGTATTCCTCTTAAAGCTCTAAGTATAGCTTCCGTTCAATCTGGTAGTAGCTTTAGCTCTATACCAACGTTTTTTACTAAAGATTATAAAAATGTTTATAGATTGCAAATTTTTGAGATGAAAGATTTAGCTTTAAGTAATCTTGATGATTTGGTGAAATTCTTGCCTGCTATTACTAAAGAGAAGTTTATAACGGTTAGATTTAGAAATTATCAACCTTATTATGCTAATTTCGGTTATAATGAATTTATCTCGTCGCATGATGATATGATTGCTGATGTAACTCTAGATTCTATAGATACTAAGCCTTATATATTAAAGTATAATACTATTTCTCATGATTGGGATATGGAAAATATAAAACTTCAGTAACTAATGACATTGTGATAAATTAACAATTCTTAATCGATGAAGTAATATATAATTCAACTTGGTTTGTTGCGTTATTATTCTTAAATTTATAATCTTATATTTTAGGAGAATTGCAAATTAGCTCAGAGTAGTTTGCCAACTAGGTCATTTTTGAGTGGATTGATAAATATTTTTTATGTTATTCCTGCAAAAGCGAGACAGCATTGTTGCGTGGATACATACTAAAACCGTCATTGCGAGCAGCCGTAGGCTGCGTGACAATCTCATGAAATAATAACAAACTCTCCTGAGATTTTGCTTCGTCAATTGCTATGCAATTTCCTCGCAATGACAGAAAAAACGCCCCTTACTCACCACCTAAGAAACATAGCTAATTAACAATTTCTCCTAAAATAATTAATAAATTTAGGAGAATTAATGACTAAAGAACAAATACCTACAGTAGATAAAACAAAAAACATCTTTTTTTAAGTTTTTTACAAAAAATAGTAATAACTCTAATACTCAGAATTCACTAACATCACCACGTTCAGATGATGATATAGAGAGGGATGTTTCTAAAAAAGAAGCTTCTTAAGAAAATTCAAAGCATTAATAGACAAGAATGATGAAGCTGCTGCACTACACTTCTATTTGATAAAAATAATAAGTATATCTTACATGATGCGGTTGAGGATAAAACATTAGTTGAAAAAATATTAGAATTAGCTAAATACGTAACAAAGATAACCTATAACGATTCAACAGTATTACATTCAGCAGTTACAGGAATTGCTAACAAAGAGATTATCAAAACTTAAAAAATCCTTATTTAGTAATGATCAAAGATGCTTCAGGTCTTACTCCATCATATTATAATACTAGTAAAGCAATATTAGAAATATTGCAAAATTGTGAACGAGATATTATAGACCGGCTTAATATAGAACCATGGCATGGTTGGGCAGAAGATAAAATATTTTAGAGATGATATGTCTATAATCGGAAAAAATAAGCATACAATAATGGAGCTTGTATAAAAATTTTGTAAATTATCAGACAAGCATCTTCCTTGTAAATTTAACATAGAGTATTAGATTTGCAAGGAAGATATAGAGAGTTCTTTAATAAAAAACGGTAAGTATGTAAAACTTACCGATTAAATTTAAAGCTTAAAAGATTATAATTCGGTGATAGGGATATAATGGATATTTCCATCTTCTCCTATCAATGGGTAATACTCTGTTTGAGGGTTATAAGCATCATAACTAATTGATGTTTGTAATGATAGTTTTTGTGCTAATATTATCAATTTTTCTTCATATAACTCAAAAGATTTTTTTAAATCCTCTTTTGTAATCTTTACAGTGTTAGCTTCATCTGTATTTACTTTGAGCGTTTCAATATTTTCTGTTAAGTTATATTTTGTTAAAGTTACTTTTTCTAGTAGGAGAAAATATGCTCTTATGTTTACCAATGCTGTGTGTATGTGTATTGGAATACTTAGAACAAGTTTATATAATAACATCTAATACCTTAAAAATTTTGAAGTGGCAGCATATAAGCCTCACTTATTAATGTCAACATAAATTAACATATTATTATAAATATTAATAAATGCTCATTATTATAATTTTCTTTCACAAAATCGAAATAAACTGTTATTAATATAAAAAAACCAATCTTAATCTAATATATGCGTTCTTTATTTGTAATAATTATATTCTTTCTAATGAGCAGTTGTAATTTAAAACCGGTATATAGTGAAAAATACAGTAGAAATAATGATTTAGAAGCTATTGAAGTTGAACCAATTCGAACAATTGAAGGGGCTGAGTTTTATCATCGTTTAACTAGTATTTTACCTCAGAAAGCACAAGCAAAATACCTGCTTAAAGTAAAGCTTATCGCAACAACTATGCCTGCTACTATTGAAAAAAACTCCAATGTTTTAAGGGAATATATTAATCAATTAGTTAGATATAAATTAATTGATATAGAAAGCCAAAAGGTTTTAATTGAAGAGAAGTTTTACCAAAACACGTCATATAATGCTATTTTTACACCATATGCGACAAATGTTGAAAGAGATAAAACAGGAATAGACTTGGCATATCAAGCAGCAGAAGAAATTCGTAGCAGATTAATTTTATATTTTACACGGAAATAGTTAAGTTATGAAATTTTATTTTTCACAAATAGGTAGATTATTTGAACTAATAACATCCGGAAAGATTAGAGCTCTTTTACTATATGGTCCTGATAAAGGTTATATAGAAAAAATTTGTAAGCATTTAGTACAAAGCTTAAATATGCTACAAACTTCTATAGAATACGCAGATCTTAATATTTCATCTTTAGAAATATTACTTAATTCGTCTAATTTTTTTGGTCAAAAAGAATTAATTAAAATTAGATCGGTTGGGAATTCAATCGATCAGAATTTAAAAACAATTCTAAACAGTGATTATATAAATTTTCCTGTATTTATAGGTGAAGCAATAACTTCTAGTGGGAGCATTAGAAAGTTTTTTGAAACGGAAGAATATTTAGCAGCAGTTGCTTGTTATCATGATGATGAAGCAAAAATTGAACGAATTATTTTAGGTAAAGTAGCAAAAACTAATAAAGTTATAAGTAAAGAAGCTATCATTTATTTAAAAGCTCATTTAAAAGGTGATCATGATTTAATTTGTAGCGAAATAAATAAATTAATATATTTTGTTCACGACGCACGCGAAATTACTTTAAACGACGTTCTAGAAGTTATAAGTAGCGAAATTACGGCAAACGGCAGTGATTTAGCAATGTATTTTTCAAAAAAAGATTATAGTAATTTTCTGCAAGAGCTTGATATATTAAAAAAACAAAATATCAATGAAGTTTTAATTATTAGAGCATTAATAAGGCATTATTTAAGTTTATATATAGTTTTGTCGAAAGTAAAAAACGGTGAGCGTTTGGAACTCGCAATAAAATCATTATCACCACCGATTTTCTATCAGTATATTAATGATTTTACGAAGATAGCAAACGGTCTTAGCCTTACTGAATGTCTAAAGACTTTAAAAGTGCTACAACAGGCAGAAGTGGATTATAAGTTAAATCCTGCTAGTTTCGATTTATTCCAAAGTATACTCCAAAGTAAATGAACAGTAGACGAAGTTTAATTTGGAAAAGAGCAAGGAGACTATAAGGCGAGGAGCGGAGCGTATACTTCGTGAGTACCCTTAATACGTGAGCACCGTAGCTCTTATAAGATGACGTAGCCAATTTTTCAAATTAAACGAGTATACATTATGCCTAGACCTGATTTTTCTGACCCTGACAAACAAATTCACGAGATAATTAGAGTTAATCATGCCGGAGAATATGGTGCAAAAAGAATTTATCAAGGACAGCTAAAATATATTAAATCTCAAAATGATCGTATATTGATTAAAGAAATGCTTGACCACGAAGAAGTGCATTTAAATTATTTTGAAAAAAAATTACTGGAAAAAGAAGTGAGACCCACGTTTTTATTATTTTTTTGGCATCATTACGGATTTTTACTTGGTGCTTTATCTTCCTTGATGGGAATAAAAACGGCGATGCTTATTACCGAGAGTGTAGAAGAAGTAATAGAAAAACATTATGAACAGCAAATAAATTATTTAGAAAATAAAAATGTTGAGTCAGAATTATTAAATAATATTATTAAATTTCGACTTGATGAAATTGAACATAAAAATATTGCTATAATGAATGATAGTACTGAGGCAATATTTGCAGAAATAACTAGTAAAATAGTGAAGATAATTTGTCGTATCTCTATAATTTTAAGTAAGAAAATTTAGAGTTAACAACTTAATTAGTTAAAAAATCTAGAAATATTTTACTTCTAAGATATTAAGAAGATAATAAAAAAACATTAGTAATATTATTAGAAATGGTGATGAAAAGAAAAACTTTTTTTAAAGTTGTTCTTTATTTTTTGCATTTGTATTTTTTAGAATTAATAAATAAAGGGGCCAGGGGTTAAGATCCGTTGCTGTAAGACAACAACCTCCATTATACTTCATGATTTTACTCACTTGTAATAATAGACTCCTGGCATAACTTAATATTAAGTTTTGACAGATTGGTCTTGCAACACTGGAGTTTAAACATTATTAGCGGTCTATATATTAGTTGAATAATATAAAGAGTCAAGAGATTTTAGTTGTCATTGATAATAAATAATGTAATTCTGAGTTGGGGGGTATATTTTCTATATAATCTCCTTCTAGCATTTGCTTTTACATCAATAATAATTTATATTTATTTTCACTCATGCGAATAGCAGATTACTTTTGTAGTTTGTTATTGGTGATAATTAGGAAATATAAAATAACAATATGTAACAATATGAGTCAAAAGATAATTTTAAATAATTCATATTCTATTACTAAATCGCACTTATTCCATATAGTAGACCCAAGTCCTTGGCCCGTCCTAACATCTTTTGCTTTACTTCTTTTGGTTATAGGCGGCGTCTCGTTCATGCATGGATACAAATTTAATATATATATTTTATCTGCAGGGATTATTTCAGTAGGTTACTGTTTATATTCTTGGTGGAGAGATATAGTGAAAGAAGGAATAGTCGAACATCAGCATACTAGTCCTGTTAGAAAAGGTTTGCAAATAGGTATGGCGTTATTTATCTTAACGGAAATAGTATTTTTTGGTGTATTTTTTGCTTCTTTTTTTAAATCAAGTCTATCACCCGTAGGTCTTTTAGATGGTGTATGGGTTGTAAAGCAGGGCATTTGGCCTCCACCTACAATTAAAACTTTTGAGCCGTTTGATATTCCTTTTATCAATACTTTAATACTACTCTTATCAGGTACGACCGTTACTTGGGCTCACTACGCCTTAGAAGAAAAAAATCAAAAAGATTGTGTAACTGCACTTGCTCTTACCATATTGCTTGGAATATTTTTTACAACTATGCAGGCATATGAATATTACCATGCGGCGTTTAAATTTACAGATGGTATATATGCTTCTAATTTTTATTTAGCCACGGGTTTTCATGGAGCTCATGTAATTATAGGTACCATATTTCTAATAATTTGCTACTTTAGAGCAAAAAGAGGAGATTTTACTACAGAAGGTAATGGACATTTAGGGTTTGAATTTGCTGCATGGTACTGGCATTTTGTAGATGTGGTTTGGTTATTTTTATTTACGTTTGTTTATATATTTGGAAGTTAAATTATACTATATGTGATTATAATGTTACTTAAAATAAGTGTTTTTAAAATATTTTTGCATATTCATTAAAATTGCATATATTTAGGAGTTGATTTATATATAAATAAATTATACATTATTTTTTAAATGCTAATTATTTTATTGAGGTAAAACATATGAACTTTCCTATTCGTAAATTAAACGAAGAATTAATCGATTATAATCTATCATTACGCATATTATTTACTATTCTAAGCATGGCTATTATTATGGTAGCTTTTGATAGCTTAGGTAGTAATGGCGATCCTGTAGGTGACGCATTATGTAAGTTAATTAAAGTATTCAGAGGCAATACTGCAAAAGGTATAGCTGTTGTCGGTATAATTGTTCTGGGAATTCAAACATTAAGAGGAAAATTGCAGTGGGAAGTAGCTTTAGTGGTAGTTACTGCAATCATTATATTATTTAAAGCTCCAGATATTGTTAATATGGTATCAAGTGATACTAATAGCTCAAGTTGTGGTGTTTCCTAATACACAAAAAAATTATTATATCTTTAGTAATATCCATAAGCTTCGGCTTATGGGTATTTTTATTTTTAAGTGATGTTGTTGCATAGCCCCTATGTCATTCCTGCAAAGGTAGGGACAAGACAACCTTAATATAGGTTACACATTTAATAAAAATAAACATATAAAAACAAGTTTTTATATGTTTTACTGGATTCCGCCTACGTGGGAATGACATCAATTGCCTTTATACTCAGGTCAACAGCAACATTCGTACAATACTCAATAGTGTTTTAATTGTTTTGATGGATCACGTGGTTAAACCACGGGATGACAGTAGATTTTGTCGGTCTATGCAACAACATCCTCACTTAAATAAAAGTCCTAATCTATTACCTATAACAATATCAATATATTTTGCTGTAATAGGGATCCCTTCAATATTCATTTCTAGATATATTGCTTGTTTTGCAGGGATTTTTGTTTGTAGTTTTGTAATTGATACATATTCATCTAAAGCTTGATTATTAGTATCCATTACTCTTACTTTGATTATAGGATCGGAAATTAAATAATCAGACTCATTAGATAATTTATAAAATATCTTCATACCGCCTATATGACGAGATTTGCCTAAATTAATTTCTTCTATCTTTAATTGATCATATTTATCTACGAATTTAAAGTTATCTATTAGTAATATCACTAAACAAAAAATTATAAAGTTAGTCCATAATATTGGAAATATATTATATTTTTTCTTAGGAGGAATATACGGTAAAATAACCGGCACATTAGCATTGTAATGATTTTTAATAGGAGTTTTAATAGTTCCCGTGTTGACTTTATCTTTAAAGTCATTTACATTTAATGTACTAGTATTATAGTCTAATTTCTGATACCACAAATGGCTACATTTGGAACATTTTACTCGTCGTCCGTTAATACCTATTTGATTGCTTGTAATAATAAATCTTGTTTGGCAATTTGGGCAAGTAATATGCATGGTTAATTATAATTATTATGTTTGACTTCATGATAATCTCATTTATTATTTTTGGCAATAAAACAGTTAAAAGATATGTCCTCTCTTATTAAAGAAATTGAAGAAGCTTGGCAAATTAAGGACAAACTTCTTCAAGATTCTTCAAAGCTTATAACATTAAAGCAAACTCTTAATGATAGTATAGAAAGCTTAAATCAAGGTACGATTCGTGTGTGTGAAAAGCAAGAAAATAGTTGGCACGTTAATGAATGGGTAAAGAAAGCTATATTGCTATATTTTATCACTACGGAATCACAACTTTATAATAACAATTATAATAGTTGGTATGACAAAGTTGCTCCTAAATTTTCTGCAGATACTGATAAAAATACATTCAAAGAAGCAGCTATACGCAAAGTGCCCGGAGCTGTTGTTAGAACCGGTACTTATATAGCTAAAAATGTTGTAATTATGCCTTCTTTCATTAATATAGGTGCTTATATAGATGAGGGAACAATGATTGATACATGGGCTACTATCGGCTCATGTGCTCAAATCGGCAAGCATTGTCATATTTCAGGCGGCACGGGAATAGGTGGGGTGCTTGAGCCGTTGCAAGCAAAGCCTGTTATCATTGAAGATAATTGTTTTATCGGTGCAAGATCGGAAATAGCAGAAGGTGTAATAGTAGAGGAAGGAGCAGTAATTAGTATGGGGGTGTTTATCGGTAGCTCTACAAAAATAGTATACAGAGATACAGGTGAAATTATTTACGGCAGAATTCCGGCTTATTCCGTTGTAGTTCCAGGAGTATTACCTGCTAAGGAAGCCGGTAAGCCTGGACTTTATTGCGTAGTTATCGTAAAACAAGTCGATAAAACTACTAGAGCTAAAGTAAGCATAAATGATTTACTGAGATAGATAGATCAAGGTGAGTGTTCATGGGTTTTTCACTATCACCCCGTAGCCTGACCACGGGGTCCAGAAAAAATAACTTCAATATTGTTACCTACACTACATGTTTAACAAAATAAACATATAAAAATAAATTTTTATATGTTTTACTGGATTCCGTGAATAAATCACGGGATGACAGGGAGGAATAATAAGCCGCTTAATACCAGTGAAAGGTCACAGATCAATAATATCGCCGATTATACCATTAAGATATTCCTCTCTTTGTTGTTGTTCTGAAATATCTGTTTGTTGAATTGTGTTATTATTTGGGTTTCCTAAGAATATTGTATGCCATAAGCATTGCATCTCGTTGTTTTTGAGGATCACGTACAACACCAGCTGCTTTAAAATATGATTCTGCAGCATCTGTTTCCTGTTGTTTTTGAAAGCAAAGTTCGTTTCCTTGGGCCATATATAAATCATATTTTATAGGCTTTTCAGCCTTATTTATAAGACTGTCATAACATTTTAATATAGAGTCTAATTTATTATTCTCTCTATAAAATATGATAGCTGGGTCTTCACGTCCTAAGTTAAATAGCATATCGTCGATTTTATTGTACATTTCTTTAAGTTCTTCATTACATGTTAGAGCTTCATTATAATCTTCTGCTTCGCTCAATATATCGCCTATTTTAGAGTAGCAGCTAGCTATAGTTTGAGTTACTTCTGCTTTGTCTGAGTACTTATTTACACTCTATGGCTTCTTTATAATATTGCACTGGTTGATCGTGTTTAGGTTCTATATTTTTTATAGAAGATAGATAGTGATTTTGTATGAATCATATTTCAATTAAGGAACTATAGCAATCATTGGATTGAGACCAGATAACATTGCTTCAAATAATGATAATTCTTTAATTTGTAGGTTTAATATATATCGGTAAGCTTGAATAACCGGTTTATTGTCTGTGAATTTCTCAATAGAGTCTAAAATTTGCAATATTACCCCTATAAGGTTATTAGCTTGTTTGTTTAATATGATAGCTTGAAATTCTGATAATTGTGCTAATCCCTCAAAACAAGAAAGAGTTTTTTCTATAGTCGGTATTGTATTGGAGAACTTGGTAAATATGGTTTAATATAACCCTTATAGTTAAAAAATTTTGAGTAGTTAAGAGGTGTATATACATTAAAGTCTTCAAAAATTGATTGGATAGTATTAATTATACATTCTACATTTATCTGTATTTGTGTATGTAAATTTTCTATCAGACTTTCTTGTTCCTTTAACAATGAACTTAGCTGCTTTATCTTTAAATTTTGTACTCCTTTTTTTTCTTCTAGGTGTTTTAGTTCTAGAGAGAGGTTTATTTCCCCATTTTGAGAAGTAGGTTTATAGAAAAATTTTATATCAGAGAATTCTAATATATCCTTGTTAATAGCAATGCTATTTTGTACATCGGTATAATGTTTTCATGATTATTTTCATTATGTTGTGTTATTACGCATATAACATTTCCTTTTAATTTTTTGTGTTCTTCTGTAGGAAAAATATTTTTAAAGTCGTCTATAATCCTGTTAAAGATACTAGGGGATTTTACGGTCTCTTCTTTTGCTACTATGATAAATTTTAATTTATCGGTCATTTGAACTAGCTTTTGAATGAAAAATACATTGATTAACTCTTGCACTGTATCGGGTACTCCGTTAGAGCATTCTCAAAATACTTTTTCTGCAATTTCAAATTTTTTGGGATCATATATAGCCGGTTCATATTTATGCTGAATTTCCGGCGTTGTTTCAAAATCAAATAATTTATCAAATGTAAATTCTTCACCGTTAATCTTAAGGTTGTTCTCAAGAGCATTTAAAAATGTGTTTTTTCCGCTATAAGGTAACCCTATTACTACTCTGTAGCTTCTGATGTTTTTCCTGCTGGTATTAGTGAATAATTCACTTCAGTCAATGCATTGAGAATATTTGCTTTTAAAGCATCAAGAGCAGTTTCTTCTTCTGTGAAAGGTTTAATCTCAATTTCTGTGGGAATTTTAAATTTCATATATAACCGCTAATCTATTCTTTAATATAAATTTTTATACTGTCGCTTTCGCCGCTATCGCTGATAGCTCTAATAATAAATTCACCGGCTTTTGCTTTCCATATTACTGCTTCGTTTGGTTTCGCGGTTGCTATTAATTCATTTTCCACAAACCAAAAAATGTTGTTGGTTTTATTATCGCTAATCGCACTAAAAGTAATGTTATCACTATTTTTAATTGAATGTACGGAATTTTTTAACGGGTATATAATTTTAGGTTTTTGATGATGCCAATTTATCAACCTATTGCAATGGTTTGTAGGTATCGGTTTCGGTAATATATGTATTCCTGCTTTTTGATAAACCGCAAGCATCTCTGTTGGCCATAAATTTACTGTTTTATATTCTGTTTGTCCTTTAATAAAGTTACAAGCAGGCATACCGGTTTTTAAATCTATCAACATTTTTCTATAAATACCGGATTGTTTTATCGGTGATTTGCCTTGAATGAATAAGGTTTCTGCTTTAACCGGACACATATCGTTATCGATATCTCCCGTATCTGCACAAACTTTTACTTTAGTAATATTTAGTGTATTAATTTTTGAAAGGATTAAATCCTCATCTTTATTTGGTCTAGCTATGGCTTCGATAATATTAAAGAATAAAGGGGCTGCAGCAATATTACCCGTAAATGTTCCGTGAGTTTGCCCTTTGAAATCCCCAACCCAAACAGCAAGTACGTATTTCCCGAATATGCCGACGCTAAGTGCATCTCTAAATGAGCTGGAAGTACCTGTTTTCCAATAAATCGGTAAGTTATGCCTTGTATTATTATAGGTAATAGGACGAGTCGTATCTTTTATAATATCAAGTGTTAAATAGCTTGCCTCGGGGGATAGTAGTACGGTGTCTGTGTCATCCTTGTCCTCTCCTGTGTAATTCCCGCGAAAGCGGGAATCCAGTAAATCATATGAAATTTTTGTTCCAACATTTAGGTAATTTTTTATGGATTCCTGCTTTCGCAGGAATGACATAGTAGAATCCAATACTTTTCTAAGCGGTTTATAAGTACCGAAATTAGCAAGCATAGCATAAAGAGTAGTTAACTCTTCAAGAGTAATTTCTGCTGTGCCGAGCACTATAGATAAACCGTAATTTTCAGGTTTTCGTAAGCCGCTAATTTTTGCTTGTTGTAAGAACTCATAAAAATTCGGGTTTTTTAACTTAGACGCTAGAAATATTACAGGTACGTTACGGCTCTTTATTAACGATTCTCTAGCACTTAAACCGCCTGCAAACCTACTATCAAAATTTTCCGGTTTATAATAATCATAGTAAGTAGGTGTATCCTTTAGTAAAGTTAACGGATGTATTAGTGATTGATCAAAACTAAGTGCATAGACAAACGGTTTTAAAGCTGAGCCTGGAGATCTATGGCTTTTAGTGCCGTTAATCTGTCCACAAATATCGTTATTAAAAAACTCTCCGGAGCCAATACTTGCAAGCACTTCCATAGTAGTAAAATCAATAAGAATTACGGAGGCATTATTAATGCCATATTTTTTCCGATCATTAATATATAGCCGAACTTGTTGTTCTATAGCAGCTTGCAGATTTTTATCTATAGTAGTGCGTATAATAGGGCTATCATTATTTGCTAGTATGTCTAAAGTAAAATGCGGTGCAATAAAAGGAAGCTTTTTATTTTGATTAAATTTAACCGGCAAACTAATTAACTTATTATAAATAATATCTTGTGGGTGAATCGTGAGCCACTCGGTAAATAGATATTTACGTGCTTTAAAAATATTAATATCATTCCCGCCTCTTTTAAGCGGATTTTGTGGGATTACTGCAAGGCTTAGAATATCGATCAAATTTAAATCTTTTAGGTCACGATTGAAGTAAATATAACTGCCGGCTGCTATCCCTTCAATATTACTACCGTAAGGCACTAGATTTAGATAAGCTTCTAGGATTTCATCTTTTGAATAATGTAGCTCTACATGAATAGCTTTAATGATTTGATGTATTTTACCAAGAATAGTAGAAGAGTTTATTCCATATTTTAAACGTGCTACTTGCATTGTTATAGTAGAGCCGCCTATTTTACGATTATTCTGTAAATAAGTAGAATAAAAAGCTTTGGCTAAAGAAACGGGGTTAACGCCAAAATGCGCATAAAAATGCTTGTCTTCATATAATAGTACTGTTTCTATAAAACTTGCCGGTATTTCACGTATAGGAGTGAATATCCTATATTTATCGTCTTTAGAAAGCGAAATACGCATTAACTCGCCGTTTCGGTCAAATACTCTTTGTGAGAAACTTACGTCTTTAAGTAAAGGTGCAGGAGGAATAGCAAAATATAATATTATAATGCCGCTAATTGTAATAAAAAGTAATTTGGTTTTGAGAGACAAAGTAATATACCTTATAGTTTAATGTCATTCCCGTGTAGGTAAGAAAGCGCGGTTGCGTGGAACGATTTTTGCGTCATTGCGAGGAAAAACTGCAAGTTTCGACTAAGCAATATTGGAACAATTCCTGAGATTGCCACGCTCACTAACGTTCGCTCTCAATGACGACTTGGGTATTCATGCGGGAATGACATCATTTTATATAACAATCATTATAAAGCATTGTAAAAATAATGAAAATTTTAATAATATAGCTTGCATGTATAGAAGTAATATCGTATAATGTGCTACGAGATTTTAATAAATTAACTAAACATTAACAAAAATAACATTTCCTATAAATACTAAAATATCATATAAAATCCATGTTACTATCCTATTTTATAACTCATCAATATAAATTTTTGACATAATATAGATTATGTATCATTATCTTTAATAACAAAAAAGTATTAATATTTTAAGTAATAAGATTTATTAAAGAGAAATTAGATATTATGGAAAAAATATTAAATCTATAAATTCTAAACTTACAAAATTATTCTTACTTAACTGTGCTAATGCTGCAATCCTTACCGCTGTGACCGGGGAAGCAAGAGCAGATATAGAAATCTATGATATATTGAACCATACTGCTGACTACCAAATATTAACTCCTGCTCAAAAGCTTAATGTTATAAAAGGAATTCAGGACCGTACAGATTTTGGTGACCTTGTTGACGATCTTATGCCGGGGGAAAGAAGATTATTCAATAATGCAATAATAGAAGTCACTAGACTTCAAGCAGTTGTTCCTGTACTTAACGGTGCTAGAGAAAGAAGAGAAGCACGTGCAGCCGGTGTTGAAGTTGTTGATTTAACAGGTAATACAGCAGTAGAAACAGGACGTAACGAGCAAGAGATGGCTCTAGAAAATAGACTTCAAGTATTGGAAATCCTTGCTAAAGCTGAAGGGGCAAATGCTGTCAGTATTAACGATAAAATTAAAAAGGCTATAAATTTTATAACATAGAAAATTTAAATACACCTTTGGAGCAGTTAAAATATATAGCTATGACAGGCGGTGTAGATGCTAATGACGATTTAAAAGTTGTAAATAATCTGTAAGAAGCATCGATATTAATGCTAAATACTCTGAATCAGGAAACAGCCCTTTTAAATAAGTTTAAAAGCGTAGCTACTCCGGAAGCAAAACATAAATTATTAGATCAATTTAAAAACTATGTTAATCAAAACTTAGTTGAGCTTGAGTCTAAACAATCTAGTATTCCCATAAGACAATCCGTAATGAAGTTAGCTGATCCTGCAATAGTAGTTAATTATTGAGAGCAGATGGCTAAATTAAAAGAAGCATATATTGATAACGGTAAAATTAAGATAGTGAATGAAAACGATAAGGTAGTTGATGAGCAAGGTCTAAAAAGTTATAACAAGATTTTAAAAGATGCCGGTTTAATAACTAAAGATTTGGATGGTAAGAAAATGCAGGCATTGATAAATAATTTCGATGCTTTAAACAATGAGTGATCTGGCACTTGTCCTAAAAAAGACTGTAGATGAAATAAGAATAGATAATGAGGGTCTAGTAGGTCTTGTAATATAGCACCTCAAGCAATGGCAGGAGTAGTCCCGCCTCCTCCGCCTCTACCGGGTGGAGTAGCAGCTCCTCCTCCGGCAGGTGTAGGTATAAGACTTGCAATAGCTAGGGATATAGCAAATCTAGATGCCATAGGTGATGATGCACTAAAATTAGCAGGTTATAAATCTAAAAGCAAAAGAAGATGCTGCATTAAGAGGAAGAATAGCTGCACCGGCACCGGTTGTAGGCAGAGCAGTCGCAGAAGTTCTTGTAGCTCCGAATACTTTAGACAGAATATTTCATAATGAGATGTATTTAGCTAAAAATAATGGAAATCCCGGAAAGCTAGAAGTAAGAACATTAGATTAGGTGCAGAAACAGATTTAGGGGTTACTATCAAAACACTTTTAACTTTAGAAGAAAGGAAAAGTTCACTTGAGTCTTTAACATTATTTTCAGAAGCAAAGCCTGATAAAGCACAATTAATGATAAAAGCTGAGAATATTTGGAATAGACTAAAAGATGATGATGTAATAAAGCAAATTTCAAGGCAAGCTTTAACTTTAAATAATAAAATAGCCAACAAGGAATTTTTGAAAGAGCTATTTAATGAAGAAGAACATAATGCAATAGACCGTTAAACTATACTTTTGATAAATTACCGCTGGACTTACAAAATCATATTACGGCAAGAAGTACTGAAATAAAAATAAAATATGAACTACAAGATAAGAAAACAATTATATCAAGAATAGATTATATTACTAAAAATGAAAATGTTTTAGGAGCAAATTCTTTAAATAATGAAATAGAGATAAAATTTTCCGATGTACTAGATCTAGCTCCTAATAAAGGAGAAGTACATGATAATATAGCCCTTACTCCTAAAGCAAACGAAGTAAATACTCAAATAAATAATTGGATTAATAACAATATTGTTAATTTAACAGTGGAAAGTAATATAGATAGAGGCTAACATTTTTACAAAATAAAGCTGTACCGGCAACATTATCAAGAATTTATGAAACGGCAGTTGATACTAATGCTAGATTACTAAGAAAAGTTTTAGCCGATAATGCAGCTGGTTTATCTAAAGCTTCTAAAACCATTACAGAGAAAAATATAACAGACGCCGTACAAAATAATTTTAATGCAAAAATGAAAGCTTTAATACCTAATACTAAAGATTTCTTAAAAGAGGAAAATTTCTTAATATAATTAAGTGATGAGAAAATAGAAGCGGTATTAAAAGGAGTAAAGCTGCTAATATCCCTGTTATTGCACCAGTAATAGTGGTAGCAGGTGGACTGCCACTACCTACGAGGATAGGATATAATGGGCTTGGTATGGACGGTTTAGTCAGAAAGAGGGACAGTCTAAAGCCTATCGTAAATCTTTTTCCTAAAAAAAATGCTGCGGTTGCAGTGGCAGTAGCTTATATTGCTCCTACTTCTAAAATAGGGGAAAAAATACGAAACCGTTGTTCAAGCTATAGCAGCTTCAGTTGACACGGATTTAAAAAGAGAGTTAGCAATAAAGACTCAAGGAAAGGAAAAACTAAAAGCATTAATTGTAGAAGAAGTTTTTGAGAAATATACAACTAAAAATGCAGATGCACTTGATGGTAATATAAATCAATTAGCTCAAGCTATAAAAGAAGGAACCAATATTAAGTTCATAGGTCCTAAAAGAGAAGTAGCAAGTGGTATAGATCAGGAAACAAGAAATCTATGTGTTAGAATGAATCAAGATGCAGGATTAATGCAGCAACTTAAAGCGAATAATTCTAGTTGCACCGTTGGTTTTACCGGCAGATCCTGAAGAGGATGCAGAAGAGGTAATAGTTGTTCCTGCAGTTGCAGCTCCATTAGCACCGGCACCGGTAGTTATTAATATGGAAGATGTAGGGGTAGTTCCGCCTCCGGTGGAAGAAGCTCCACATACTGGTGCAGACATTATGATTGTTCAACGTATAGAGAGGATTGTTCCTTTAGAGGGCAATATTGAAGGCTTTGATGATAAAGATGATGATTTTAACATTGAAGAAGATTATGAAAATGATGATTATAATATAATACAGGAGCGAACAAAAGTAGAAGTATCTAGTAGTACAAATAAATCAGAATCTAAGGATTCTGAAGTTAGCCTTGAAAACTCGAAGCAAGAGGAAGCTAGACAAGAAGAGGAGGCAAAAGTAGTTGCTTCTATAAAGGAAGCCGCAGAAGCAAGCATTGCTGAAGCTGTAAGAGTTGAAGCTGCTGAAGTTGTAGAAATGCAAAATGCAGTAAAACAAGACGAAGAAATGATTGGAGCAATATATAATCCGATTCATGATATCACTCAAATGAGCTGTAATATTATATCGCATAGAATGTTCTCTAGTGCTGTGGTTGCTGCGGGTGATGAAGATGAAAAAGTGTTAGATAAAAGCCTTTGGATAGCAGGTACTTACGGTACTAATACGCAAAAAGGTTTTGCCGGTGATAAAGGTCATGTTGCGGGTGGTATACTATAGGTTTTGATATTGGTTCTGATAACTACAAAGATTTAGTCGGTATTGCTTATACTAAATTGGATTCAAAGTTTAAATCTAACGGTAGCAGGTCAAATACTAATATCGATAGCCATATCGTAACTTTATACGGACAAAAAGAATTACCGAAAAACTTTATGATACAAGCTATGTTTGCTTACAATCATAATATAGTAAAGAGTAAATCAACCGTTTAGGTACTATTGCAACCGGTAAATATAAGGATAATAATTATAACTTTGAAACTTTATTAAGTTATAATCATCTTATGAATGGTGATATTACTCTTACTCCAAATCTTGGTATAAGATACGGCCACTCTAAAGATGATACATATCAAGAAAGTGATGTTGTAGGTATTCAGCGTTTGAGTATTGCTTCTAAAAGTAGCATTTATAGAGCGGTATTTTAGGCGGTAAGGTAGTTCTTTAGCACCGCAGAAAATAGCTGAAGGTTTCAGTTTATGCCTGCACTTCAAGCATCTGTAGAACATTACTTAATGATAATAGTAAAAAACTTAATGCTAAAGTAAAATGGAAAGATAGAGAAGTTAATGAAACTATCGCATTACCGAAGCAACCTAAAGTCGCTTATAATATCGGTGCTAGCGTTTTAACTGAACAAGATAATGTAAGCGTATTACTTGAATATCACTGTCATTTACAAAAGAAATATCAAAGCTATCAAGGCTTTGTGAAGTTGAAAGTGAGATTATAACAGCCAAAATCGTCATTGCAAGAAAAAACTGTAAGTTTTGACGAAGCAATCCAGTAAAAAATGCTAATTTATAGCATTTTTTTTTATTTTTTGTGGATTACCATGCAGCCTACGGCTGCTCGCAATGACGATTATGGACCCACGCTAGCAATGTACTCCCAAGAGTCGTAAATAATACTTATTACTCGTCTCTTACTACTAACACTGATATATCTGAATGACGGACGATTTTAGAAGCATTAGGTCCAAGCATATAATCTTTTAATTGTAGTCTGACTGCAGAGATTATGATTAAATCGGCTTTAATTTCATTAGAGTGCTTAATTATTTCATCATAAATGGCACCGCTACCTATATAATAATCTGTTTCAATTTCATCAGGAATATATTGTTTGATAAGCTCTTGAATTTGAGCTTTATACTTTTCTTTTTTCTTTGTTCTCCAATGTTTAGGTAAATAATCTTCAAACATTTTCGTACCGAATTCAGGAATTACATACATAAAATGTAATTTTGCTTGAAAGTTCGTCGCAAGCATTAAAGCCTTAGAAAGAATACCTTTTATAGATTTTTTATCATTTAAATCTATAGGTATCAGTATATTTTTAAATATAGTATTTTCAGACATAAGATATTGTTAGTTTTTGTTTCTTACTGAATCATGTTTTGGTAGAACAAAATTTTTAGTATCGGCGAAATAGTTAATGTCCAGGTTATTTAATAAGTAATTAGAAAGTTTAAAATTTGCTACGTTTCTATGAAAAGCTCCGATAAATTTATCTAAAATATCACGATTTGCCTCATCTCTAGTTACTAGGATTGCCGATACTTTGACTGTAGTGTGATTATCGGTAATCCCTGGATATAAGCCCTTATGAAGTATGGCTTTATGAAAAGCTCTATTTTGTTTTATTAATTCCGTTATTTTATCATTGTCAATAGAAATGAAATCAATTTTACACTTATTAGCTATTAAATTTACTAAGGGGTTAGAATGTCCAACCATCATTATTATAGCATCTATTTCCTTATTACAGAATTGATCACTAGAATCTTCATAATTAATGTATAGCTCTTCAGGTTCCTTAGCAAATTTATATAAAGAACGTACGATATCATAAGTAATATGACTACTGGAAAATGCTGGACCGTTAGTTATTTTTTTTCCGTCAATATCAGCAAAACCTTTTATTTTATCCTCATCTTTTACAATAACCGTAAAAAACTCATCATGTAGATTAAGCACCTGACGTAAATTTTGCATTTTTTCTTGATCGTGATAATAACCTATGCCCTCATATGCTTCTACTGCAATATTAGCTTGCACTAGGGCTAAGTCAATTTTGCCTTGTTGTAATAATTTTAAATTTTCTATACTACCGTTTGTTGCAACAACTTCGCATTTAATATGTTCATTATTTTTATCGTCATTTGTAATAGTCTTGCATAAATCAAGTCCAATAGCATAATATCCTTTTAAAATAGAGCCGGTACCGATTTTAATGACTTTTGGAGCAGCATAAATATTACTGCAAATAAGAAATATGCTAATAATAGTCGCTAGTTTAAAATTGTTCATAAAGCTAATTTGAATTATTTGTGGTATTTTGATCTTCTTTATGTTTACCAAGTTTTAGTTCTAATAAATTAATAGCACCGATATTTATTCCTTTGTCTGAAAACTCAATATCAAACTTAGCTTTTTCTATATTTTTGTAAGCCGAATTTGAATCATTTTGCTTTGTATTTAATTGCACGTCGGAAGCTTTATTAATTGCTTTAGCAATAATTGTTTTAATTATTTTCTTAGAAAAAATAATATTATTCGGTAATAATTTATCAACTATGGAATTATAATTTTCTAGCTCAAAATATAGTTTTCCTTTCGGTAATTTATTGGCAAAGAGTTGTAAATCACCGTTTAAATTAATTTTAGAATCATTATCACAAGTAAAAATAAATCTTTCTATATTAAAATTTTGTAAAATAGCTGAATCTTCTCCGTCTTCAGCAAATTTTAAAGAAGCAGCAATATCTAAATTAGCATTTTTAAAATTCAAAATATCTTTTTCTGAATAATAATTCATGTTTAAAAATAAGGATATATTTTCCTCACTTGCTAAATTCTGTTTTCTTATAAGAAATGCTAAATCATTAATTTTAAAGATTTCTTGATTATCTTTAAATATCAATAATGCTTTATTATTTAACTGAATTGATTTTAATATTTCTTTTAAATTATCATCTTTTGATATTTTATATAAAGGTTTATTAAATTTTCCTATACCCTTTATGTCATCATCGCTGCGTACATCATAGGTAAATGTTTTGTCGCCGTAATTATCGACTTCTCTAATAAAAGGACCGAAATTAAGAGCGGCTTTTTTAGTACTAAAAGCTATATTTAGGACAATATTTTCGCATGTAAATTCTTTAGAATTTACATGATCAATTAATTTTACTTTAGGATCCGTTATGGTAATTTTCCAATTAAAAGGATAGCCTGAAAACTTAACTACATTATAAGATATTTTAAGATTATCGGATTCAGAATTCTTCATTAAACTTACAACGTTATTTTTTATAGTATATGCAGTTGCAAACCATATTATAGTAAAGGCTAAAAACACAAAAAGAAGTATTTTACGTATCACTTTTTTAATCCATTATAATTTTATATTACGAGTAGCAGCAGGAAGGCGTACTTTTATGCCGTCTAATTCTTCGGTTAAAATAATTTGACATCCCAATCTAGAAGTATCGGTAAGACCAAAGGCTAAGTCAAGCATATCTTCCTCTGCTTCCGTAGGTTTTTTTAATTTGTTGTAAAATTCTTCTTCTAAAATAACGTGACAAGTAGCACAAGCAAGCGATCCTTCACAAGCTCCCTCAAGGTCTAGATCGTTACTATGGGCAATTTCTAAAATAGAAAGCCCTATCGGTGCTTCTACTGTTTTTTCTTCTCCATCATTTATAATAAATGTTACTTTTATTTTTCCTGACATTCTTCTTATTTTTCCTTATCTAAATTAGTTCGATTATATATAATATTTTATATATAACTGAGGCTATTTAATTTGATTGATATTTTTGCCTTTTAGCAAATCATTAATTATTATATTAAACTTTGTATCTATAGATTTTTTTATTTTGGATTTAAACTCTTTAATAGAATTATTAATTAAGATCCAATCTCTAGCGTGTACGGCTTCTTTTATATTATCTAATAAAGAATTAATTATAGATATCTCACTTTCCGATGATAAAGTTGTTAATTCCGCTATAGCACGTTCTATGCTAAAGATTAAAGCCTCTGCTTCAATTACTGCTTCTTGTAATAATCTTGTAGTATAATCTATTTTAGCATTTTTATACGCGTTTTCTAACATAATATCAATCTCCGTTTTATCAATACCGTGATTTGGCTTTACTTCTATAGCATGTGATGTATTGCTGATTTTCTCATAAGCAGAAACGGATAATATACCGTCTGCGTCAATAGAAAAAGTAACTTCGGCTCTAATATATCCTGCTTTCATAGGAGGAAGTCCCTTTAACTCAAATCGGGCTAAACTGCGGCAATCGGCAGCCATTTCACGTTCACCTTGTAATATATGAAATTGTATACCGGTTTGATTATCGACATAAGTCGTAAATTCTTTTACGACCGAAATAGGAATCGGAGTATTATGCATGATGATTTTTTCAACTATACCGCCATATAATTCCATACCCAGCGATAAAGGTGCTACATCAATCAATAATGAATTTGTATGGGGTGCTATTAAATTTTCTGCTTGTAATGCAGCCCCCCATACAACTGCTTTATCAGGATCGATATCTGATAGAATATCTATTTTAAATGCTTTATATAATTCGTCTTTTATTAAAGGAATGCGGGTTGCACCCCCTACTAAAATAACTCCGTCTATATTTGGATTTCCTGCTTGTTCTAAACACTCTTGAGCTATATTGATAGTACGTTCTACTAAGGGTAAAATTAATTGCTCTAATGTTTGTTTATTAATTGATACATTATCATTATTAAAACTATCTTTATATGTTAAAGTTTCTTTTGCTTTTTTTGCAAGTTGTAAAGTATCTATAGAATTAGGTAAATCAAATTTATTGCAAAGATATTGTGTAATTACTACATCTATATCGTTGCCACCAAGCATATTATCTCCGTTTGTTGCTATAACTTGAAAAATACCTTCTTGTATATTAAGAATAGATACGTCAAAAGTACCGCCGCCTAGGTCATATACTAAATAACAGCCTTTTTGATTTTTGTTTAAGCCGTAAGCATAGGCAGCTGCAGTAGGTTCGGCAATTAGCCTTAATACTTCAAAACCTGCTATTTTAGCCGCAAGCATTACTTCGCCTCTTGCTGCATCGTTAAAATGTGCAGGTACTGTTATTACTGCTTTAGTTAGATTAGTCTTTAATTGTTCTTCTGCTTGATTTTTTAGGTAAATAAAAATTTCTGCTGCAATTTCAGGGACTCTCAGTTGTTTATTTGCAAAATTTAGCTTAAGCTCACTACTATTTACATCTAGATAATCTTTAACTAACGAAAAAAGTGCCGGAGTATTTAGAATTTCTTTTAATGTTTTACCGAATAGTCTTTTAATAGAACGCAGTCCTTTATTATTACCTATAGTAAAATTGTTACTTGTAAAATCTATAGTAGTTGGGATTAATTCTTTATCATCTATAGATTTAATAACTTTAACTTGTCTATTAGCTGCAATAGCTATTAATGAGTTAGTAGTGCCAAAATCGATACCGACTGCTATTTGCCGTTCTTGCTTAAAATCAGCTTGCTCCGGTTCCCTAATTTCTATTATTTGCATGATTTTATTTTTTCTTGCAGTTTATGCAGCAATGTCCCAATATATTTAAGCTTGCTAGTTTTTATAGTTGCGTCTAATAGATTTTGTTCTTCAAAAGCTTGTTTTAAAGAATCAATTTCAAGCTTTTTCATTAATTCATATTTGTCTTTTATTTTTTCTAAATCACTAAATAAGATAGTATTTTCGATTATTTCCATTTCATCCCAGAATATGCTTAATTCTAGAGGCGAAAGTAAACTACGTGTTTTTTCGTCATTCAAATTTATATTTTGCAAAAGCAGCATATATTCAGCACGCTTTAAGGCATCTTTAAGAGTAGAGTAAGCGTTATTTAATTCAGCCGCAGTAATTAGATTTTGTTCCTTTTCCTGCAAAGTTTTTGCTTTATCGGGATGATATTTTACCTGCATAGCAAAATATTGCTTTTCTAATATCTTTAAATTAATATTATACTCTTGCGGAAGTCCTAATAATTGAAAATAATTTTGCACTTTTCCTTTTTTGTAATTCTAAACTGCTCTATCATATATCAAAAATTAAAAAAATACAATTATGGAAGTAGATCTATTACATTTTGAAAAAAAATATCATAACTGTATTGTAGCAGGTATAGATGAAGCAGGTAGAGGACCGCTTGCAGGTCCGGTAGTAGCAAGTGCCGTTATAGTAGATAACGCCAATATTATAACGGGAATTAAAGATTCTAAAAAGCTTTCCAAAAAGAAAAGAGAATTACTATATGAACAAATCACTAGTAATTATGTTTGGGCAACTGCTATTATTTCTCATACCGAAATTGATGATATTAATATATTAGAGGCAACTAAAAAAGCTTGTTCTATTGCTGTAGCAAATCTTAGCCTTGAGCCAGAAATAGTGTTAGTTGACGGTAATATGCAGTTTAAGGATGAAAGATTTGTCAGTATAATTAACGGTGATAATTTATCATTATCGATTGCTGCGGCTTCTATTGTTGCAAAAGTTACTAGGGATCGTTTGATGCTAGACTTAAGTGCTGAATTTCCCCAATATTTATGGCACAAAAATTCCGGCTACGGTACCAAAGAACATATCGAAGCTATTAATATATATGGCTTATCACCGTATCATCGTAGGAGTTTTAGGTGTTGTTAATGGTATTGCCCGTGTGGACACTGAATAGTCATTGCGAGCAGCCATAGGCTGCGTGGCAATCTCATGAAATAATAACACACTCCTGAGATTGTCAAAACTTACAGTTTTGCCTCGCAATGACGATGACGATTTTGGTATCCACAACGCACACCATTAACTCAATTCGAGTGCCGCCTCTTCTAGAGTTTTTAGCTGATCACGAAGTTTTACGGCTTGTTCAAATTCAAGATTACTTGCGGCTTTAAGCATTTCTTTCTTTAATTTATCAATATGGGTTTTTAGCTTAGCAGCATTATCAAATAAAGTATGAGCTTGTTTTTTATCAAGCTTACTATCGATTTTCTCAAATTCTGCTAAAGCGTGAATAGCACGGTTGATGGTTTTTGGAGTTATGCCGTGTTTTTCATTATATTCTTGCTGAATTTGCCTTCTACGCAACGTTTCACTAACGGCTTTATCGATAGATTTAGTCATTTTATCGGCATAAAGTATAACTCTACCCGCGCTATTTCTTGCAGCTCTTCCTATTGTTTGTATTAACGATACTTCCGACCGCAAAAACCCCTCTTTGTCTGCATCAAGTATAGCAACTAAGCCGCATTCAGGGATGTCAAGCCCCTCCCTTAATAGATTAATACCGACTAAAACATCAATAGTACCTTGTCTTAAATCTCGTAAAATCTCTATACGTTCTAGAGTATGAACGTTAGAATGTAAATAAGAAGTTTTATATTTTAGCTCCTGCAAATAGGCGGTTAAATCTTCTGCCATTTTTTGAGTTAAGGTGGTGACTAGAACACGAAAACCTTGAGCGATAGTGGTTTGCATTTCGCTAATTAAATCCTCAACTTGGTTAGTAGCGGGTTTGATAATACATTCAGGATCAAGCAGCCCAGTAGGTCTGATAATCAATTCTACAACCGTGCCGCCGGTTTCTTCTAACTCGAACGGTCCTGGAGTTGCAGATACAAACACAGTTTGTGGTCTAAATTTGTCCCATTCTTCAAATTTTAAAGGTCTGTTATCAAGTGCAGAGGGTAGACGAAACCCATGCTCTACCAAAACTTTTTTCCTTGCTCGATCGCCGTTATACATCGCTCTAATTTGCGGTACGGATACATGGCTTTCATCAACAAATAATAATGCATCTTCTGGTAGGTATTCGAATAATGTAGGAGGCGGCTCACCGGCATTACGTCCTGTGAAAAAGCGAGAGTAGTTTTCAACGCCTTTACAGCTGCCGGTTTCCGTTAACATTTCAAGATCATATTGAGTACGTTGATTTAGCCTTTGAGTTTCAAGTGGTTTGTCTTGTGACTTTAAAAACTCTAAGCGTTTTTGTAATTCTTCTTCAATACCTGATATGGCATTATTGACCGTTTCTTGAGGCATCACAAAATGTGAATTACCAAAAACCATAGCTTTATCGAGCTTAGCAAGTTTTTCACCTGTTAGGGGATCAAATTCATGGATATATTCGAGTTCATTACCGAAAAACGATAAACGCCAAGCTTTATCGCTGTAATGTGAGGGGAAAATATCGATGTTGTCGCCTTTAACTCTAAAACAGCCACGCTCAAATCCGATATCGTTACGCTCATATTGTAGATTTATCAAATCGTTTAGTAGCTGATCACGAGGGTAGCTTTGACCAGGCTCTAGATTAACCATCATTTGGTAATATAAATCGGGAGAGCCAAGGCCGTAAATACAGGAAACGGAAGAAACTACTATAACGTCACGACGCTCTAATAGCGATCTTGTAGCGGCATGACGCATTAAATCAATTTGTTCGTTAATTGATGAGTCTTTTTCTATAAAAGTATCGGTGCGTGCTATATAAGCTTCGGGCTGGTAATAATCATAATATGAGACAAAGTATTCAACGGCATTCTTTGGAAAAAGCGATTTCATCTCTGAATAGATTTGGGCAGCTAAAGTTTTATTATGAGCCATAATAAGAGTAGGACGATTAGTTCTCTCTATAATATTTGCCATAGTAAAGGTTTTGCCTGATCCCGTAATACCAAGCAACATTTGTGAGCGTTTTTTGCTACTTAACCCTGCTATAATTTCATCTATTGCTTTTGGTTGATCGCCTGCCGGTTTATATTCTGAGATAATAGAAAAATTATTCATGCATTTTTACTTGCTTTAAAAACTATAGTTTAAGATAATATATTAAAATCTCACAAAAAAATATAACATTATGAATAAAGCTATATTACACACAATTATTGTTTATACTCTCTCTAGTTGTCCTTATTGTATAAAAGCTAAAGCATTGCTTGATGAGAAAAATGTTGCTTATGAGGAAATTGAAGTAAGTAATTTTACTCGGGAAGAGAAAGAAAAATTTATTAAGAAATCCGGTGGAAAAAAGACCGTCCCGCAGATATTTATAGATAATATGCATGTTGGCGGTTGTGATGCTCTGTTTGATCTTGAAAAAGAGGGAAGGTTAGATAAGCTGTTAGAAAATCAGCCAAAGACGACTTCACCTGCTGCTGGAGCGTAATTAATAAAAACGTCATTGCAAGGAAATTACGAAGTAATTGACGAAGCAATCTAAGGAGTTTGTTATTATTTTATGAGATTGCCACGCTCCCTACGGTCGCTCGCAATGACGATTTAGTATCCACGCGAGCAATGTCCGCTTGCAATGATGCTGAAAACTACCAAAACTTTAAAATGTTCAAAAATAAAACTCGCAAAAATTCATTCTCTCTACTTCTGCCGTATTTATGGTCGAAGGATTTTGATATACGCCTGCGTATTGTTACCTCTCTTATTTGTCTAGTCATAGCTAAAGTAATAAATATTTTCGTTCCTATTGTTTATAAATATATAATAAATGGGCTAAATAAAAACTTTGCTCTTTCGGTTATGGTCGGGATTATTGTTGCATATGGCGGAACAAAAATACTTGTTCAACAGTGAATTACGAAATATCATTTTTTCAAAAGTAGGGCATCAAGCAACTCGCTTAGTTGCTCTAAATGTCTTTAAGTACATGCTTTAAGTATGCGTTTTCACATTACTAGAAACACAGGGGGCTTAAGTAGGTCAATAGAGCGTGGTACTAAAGGTATTGAAGTGGTACTGCGGTATTCGTTATTTAATATTTTTCCGACAAGCGTAGAAATTATATTAGTAAGCGGGATGTTATGGTATGTTTACAGTATTTGGTTTGCCGTAACTATTTTAATAACAATGATAGTTTATGTTGGTTATATTTGCCTAATCAGTATTTGGCGTATTTCTTTTGCAAGGGAAATAAACCAAAGCGATAACACCGCCAATAATAGAGCAATCGATAGTTTACTGAATTTTGAGACCGTTAAATATTTCGGTAATGAAGAATATGAGGCGATAAAGTTTAATGAGGTTTTACAAACTTATGAAAAATCAGCTACTAAAACTACTAACAGCATATCGATTTTAAATATCGGGCAGGATGTTATAATATCCTTAGGGCTTGTTAGCCTTATGATACTTTCAGCAAATGCTATTAACCAAAATAAAATGACCGTCGGCGATTTAATAATGGTTAATACTTATCTATTTCAGCTATCAATTCTGCTTTCAATACTTGGCTTTGCTTATAGAGAAATTAAAAACGCTCTAGTTAGTATGGAAGATATGTTTAAGCTGTTTGATATACCTGTAGAAGTAGAGGATGCTTTGAACGCTAAGGAGCTAATTATCTTAAAAGGTGCGGTTAGTTTCGATAATGTTAGCTTTGCTTATAATCAGGTACATCCGATTTTACATAATATAAGTTTTACGATCAAGAGCAGTAAAAACTTTAGCAGTAGTCGGTAGTAGTGGGGCAGGGAAATCGACGATATCACGCTTGCTTTTTAGGTTTTACAATATTAATAGCGGCAATATTACTATTGATGGTCAGGATATAAGAGAAGTCACGCAACAATCGCTGCGTAAATCTATTGGAATTGTCCCACAAGATACGGTACTGTTTAACGATACGCGATATATTACAACATCGCATACGGTAATAATGCAGCAAGCTACGATGAAGTTATAGCAGCCTCAAAAAATGCTCATATTCATGAGTTTATTAGCACGTTACCCGAAGGGTATGAGATGCAGGTAGGCGAGAGAGGCTTAAAGCTTTCGGGCGGTGAGAAATAGTGTATTGCAATTGCAAGAACCATCTTAAAAAATCCAGCAATATATGTTTTTAATGAGGCAACAAGTTCGCTTGATACTAAAGCCGAAAAGCTAATTCAAGCACGTCTTAAAGAGATCTCGGCTCACCATACTACCCTTATCATTGCCCATAGACTCTCAACTATTATCGATGCAGATGAGATTATCGTTTTAGATAACGGTTATATAGTTGAGCGGGGCAACCATAAAACCTTGCTACAGCACAAAGGCTATTATGCCGAACTTTGGTATAAATAGCAAGAAGAGGAACATTCTTAAAATTTATCATTATATCAACTACAAGCTTTGTTAAGTGGTTTGGTAAAACCAGCTCGATGTCATTCCCGCGGAGGTTTTGTTGCGTGGATATCAAGTCGTCATTGCGAGCGAACGTTAGTGAGCGTGGCAATCTCAGGAATTCTTCTCAAGATTGCTGCGTCAAATTACTATGTAATTTTCCTCGCAATGACAAAAAAACTGATCCACGCAGGAATGGCCATGGATAGCTAATTGATATTTCAAAAAATTGGCTAAAATCTCTTGCAAGAATAGCGGTGACGTTATTCCGGGGTTTCAAAGCCTCTATCCTAAGCGGTATTATCAGCCGTATAAATGGTATAATCCTCGACTTCATGGTCGGGGGATAGTAGCTATGTACAAGGTTTAAAGTGTAAGCTTTAAACCTAAAAGCTATTATAATTGTTCTGTGACGGTTCTTTGAATGTCCCAACCACCCGAAGTTAAAATCTTCGGTGGTTAAAACTTGAGCAATTTAAGTGTAATCACGGGAGCAACTACATGTTCAACAAAAATAATAAATTATTATCTAAAATATTACCGTTCTCTAAGAAAAATAAAGATTTAGAAAAACTAAGATCTAAGTTTAAACAAAGGTTAGCAGAACAGGTAACGGTAGATGAGATAACAAGAATAGAGCAGCGTTCATTATATTTAGAAAGTATAAAATAATTCTAATATATAATAAAGTTTGTTAACTTTTACGATTATGTTATTGCATAGAAACGGTTGATGTAGTCATTGTAAGTGACTAAAGGCCTTGTTGTATGGTTCGTTTATGTCATTTCCACGCAAGCGGGAATCCAGTAAAAAATGATAAAACAAAGAAAATTACATAAAAATTTAGTATATGATTTGCTTAAAAAACTAGATTCCTGCTTTCGCAGGAATGACATCGGCATCCGTGCAACAATGTCCCGCAGCAATGACATCGGTAACTTAGAAATAATACCACGATTATAAATACAAGCAATCCTTGAAAGAAATTTATTATGTCTCTATTATTAAATATAATTCATTAAATTTAAGGCTAAGTAATCGTGACTGATAAATCTTCTTCTAATTTAGTACCGGTAAATATCGAAGATGAGATGAAAGTATCTTATCTTGATTATGCTATGAGCGTTATAGTAAGTAGAGCTATACCGGATGTTCGGGACGGCTTAAAGCCGGTACATCGCCGAATTATCTATTCCATGCATGAAGCCGGTAATCATGCTAGTAAACCTTATAGAAAATCCGCTAGAATAGTCGGTGACGTGATGGGTAAATATCATCCGCACGGCGATAGTGCTATTTACGATGCGTTAGTACGTATGGCACAAGATTTTTCCTTGCGTTTACCGCTTGTAGATGGGCAGGGTAATTTCGGTTCGATGGATGGTGATGCGGCGGCAGCAATGAGATATACCGAATCTCGAATGGCCAAAGTTTCGTATAAGCTCGTAGAGGATATCGATAAAGAGACTGTCAGCTTTAACCCTAATTACGATGGTTCTGAAGAAGAGCCTTCCGTACTTCCTGCAATGTTTCCCAATTTATTGGTGAACGGTAGCGGAGGCATTGCGGTCGGTATGGCAACTAATATCCCGCCTCATAATCTTGGTGAGGTTATCGATGCGTGCTGTTTATATATAGATAATAACGATATAGAAATATTAGATTTACTTGAAGTTGTTAAAGGACCGGATTTTCCTACAGGTTCAATGATTTTAGGTATTAGCGGTATTAGATCGGCATATCTTACCGGTAGAGGGAGTATCATTATGCGAGGTCGAGCCGAGATTGAGAATATCGATAATAGCCGTCAAGCAATTATTATTACCGAAATACCGTATATGGTAAATAAGGCAAGGCTCGTTGAGAAAATCGCTGAAATGGTTAAGGAAAAGCGTATAGAAGGTATAAGTGATTTACGTGATGAATCGAATAAAAACGGTGTAAGGATTTTTATTGAGTTAAAGAAAGACGTAGTTGCTGAAGTAGTCTTAAATCAAATATACGCATGTACGCAGCTACAAACTAGCTTCGGTGTTATTATGCTTGCTCTTAAAGACGGGCTACCGAAAGTGATGAATTTGAAAGAAGTAATTGCAGCTTTCGTTAGTTTTAGGGAAGTAGTAATTACTAACCGTACTATATATTTACTCAATAAAGCAAGAGATAGAGCTCATATTTTACTAGGACTAACTATTGCCGTTAGTAATATCGATGAAATAATACGTATTATTAAAGCTTCAAATGACCCGAATGCAGCTAAACAAGAATTAATGGCTCGTCAGTGGGAAGCATTAAATATCCTACCTCTTGTAAAGTTGGTTGATGATAAAGCAATGTTAAACGAGCAGGGTAAATGTAACTTTACCGAAGTGCAAGCTAAGGCAATCTTAGAAATGAGATTGCAACGCCTGACCGCTATGGAGAAAAACAAGCTTGAAGAGGATTTAAAGAACCTAATTACGGAAATCACCGAATATCTTAATATACTTGGCTCTCGTACAAGGTTACTTGAAATTTTAAAGGAAGAGCTCATTAAAGTTAAAGAAGAATTTGCGACTCCTCGTCTTACTTCAATTGAATTCGGCGAATTTGATCAAGATATAGAAGATTTAATTCAGCGTGAAGAAATGGTTGTAACCGTAACGCTTGGCGGGTATATCAAGCGTGTACCTCTAAGTAGCTATCGTGCGCAAAAACGTGGCGGTAAAGGAAGATCAGGGCTTTCAATGCGTGATGAAGATATTACCACGCAAGTTTTTGTCGGTAGTACCCATACTCCTATGTTGTTCTTCTCAAATATCGGTCAGGTTTATAGTTTAAAACTGTATAAACTGCCTTTAAGTAATCCGCAGGGTAAGGGTAGACCGATGGTTAATATATTACCGCTGAAAGCAAATGAGCATATTACGAATATTATGCCGCTACCTGAAAATCAGGATGAGAGGGATAATTTAAACATTATGTTCGCAACTGCCAAAGGTAATATCAGAAGAAGCGATTTATTAGATTTCACAAAGCTTCAGTCGAACGGTAAAATTGCTATTAGGCTTGATGAGGACGATAAATTAATAGACGTAAAACCATGTAAAGAAGACGAGCATATTTTACTTGCTACCAAAGCCGGTAAAGCTTTAAGATTCCCTGTTGAATCGCTGCGTGTTATTAAGAGCCGTACTTCTGATGGGGTACGAGGTATGAAGCTTGCCAAAGAGGATTCTGTAATTTCTATGACTGTGCTTAAAGGTATTAGTAGTACAAAAGAGGATAGAGATGCTTATTTATCTGTGCCGTGGGAGCAGAGATTAGAGATTGCTAAAGGTGAGGTGTTTAATCCTGAAGAACTTGGCGTAAGCTTAACTGCCCCGGCTATTGTAGAAATGGCAAATTCCGAAGAATTCATTTTAACCGTAACTGAGAACGGTTTTGGTAAGAGAAGCTCAGCTTATGGCTATAGAATTACTGACCGTGGCGGTAGCGGTATAATCAATATGGATATTAACGACAAAACTGGTTTAGTCGTTGGTGTTATGCCGGTTAAAATGGATGATGAGTTAATGCTGATTACCAATAGCGGTAAGTTAATTCGCTGTAAACTTGAGTCAGTACGTATTACGGGACGTAACACTAGCGGC
Organism: Rickettsia africae ESF-5; assembly: GCF_000023005.1. Taxonomy (NCBI): domain Bacteria; kingdom Pseudomonadati; phylum Pseudomonadota; class Alphaproteobacteria; order Rickettsiales; family Rickettsiaceae; genus Rickettsia; species Rickettsia africae. The sequence goes on from NC_012633.1 coordinate 279,113, forward strand.
GTAATCCTATTTAAGTTAGATGATGGTGAAAAAGTCGTGTCTGTCTCTTTAATTGCTGAAACTGCTGAAAGTGAAGAAGATAGTGAGTTAGAGGAAGAGGGATTAGAGCAATCTGAAGAGGTGTAAGGGCTGAGGCGTTGTTATTCCAGCATAGCTCTTAAAAAGCTCTCGATGTCATTCTTGCGAAAGCATTTTGCATAGATACCTAAGTCGTCATTGCGAGGAGGTATTGTTGCGTGGACCGGTAAAACCCACTGTGTCACCCCGTGGTCAAGCCACGGGATGACAGAGGTGAAATTGCTTCACGCAACAATGCCTTGCGAGCAGCCATAGGCTACGTAGCAATCTCATGAAATAATAAAACTCCTGAGATTGCGGACGTACAAATTACTTTGTAATTTTCCTCGCAATGACGTTAATTTATTAATTGATCTGCTTTTAGTTAACAATACCCCCCCAAAAGAACTTCTAGAAAAGTATTGCAACACTAATTTTTCTCTCTATAACAACTTTATATTGAATTAATATGCAAATATTAACTTTCCAGTCTTTTTTTACTACTATAGCCGGTCTAAGCCGGTAACAATATCTCTATATCTTTCTTTTAATTATATTCATCTATTTAAATTAACTAATTATTAGGTAAGTTTTATGTTGCGTAAAATGCCACTTATTTTAATGGCTATTATCATAGCTATCATATTGTTAAACCCACTAATGAGTTTAGAAGTACAAAGGTTATTGTATTCAATAAGTCTATCTATTTCTATAATTGGATTATTTCTGCCTTTAATTATTTTTGGTTTACTTTTTAAATCTGTTGTAATGCTAGCCAAAGATGCAACACGTATAGTTTTCTTAATATTATTACTAGTATGTGGGTCTAATGTTTGTTCTACCTTCATAAGTTATTATGTAGGTATATACATATATCAATTCGCTTTATCAATGATCTCTCCTATAGAAAATGATAGTTTAAAGCCTTTATGGTTGCTTAATTTTCCTAATATTATTTCTAATGATAAAATCGTATTTAGTAGTATTATCTTAGGCTTTATTGCCTCAAAATTGTGTGCTGAAGTTGCAATTGGATTGGCTTGTAAGCTAGAAGCATTTGTTGCAAAAATATTGCGATTGTTGATCTATATAATGCCCTTATTTATAATGGGCTTTATCGTAAAACTACAGTTTGATGAAGTATTAGATATAATTATTAAAGATTATATGTTCATTTTTGTGACGATCGTATTTGCTCAGTTTGGTTATATCTTTCTTGCTTATTTTATTTTAAGTAATTGTCGAGTTAAGGAATGCATAGCTAGCCTTAATAATATGATGCCAGCGTCTATAAGTGGATTTAGTGCAATGTCTAGTGTTATAAGTATGCCACTTAGTATAAAATAGGAGCGGAAAATAATACAAATAATAAAGCACTCGCTCGTACCGTTGACCAATAACAGTCAATATTCATCTTGTTGGCGATTGTTTTGCCATATCGATTTTGGCTTATGCTATACTAAAAAGTTATGGATTAGCTGAACCTACTTTATTTAATTATTTTACTTTTTATTTTGTATTGGCAAAATTTTCAGTAGCAGCTATACCAGGTGGTAGAATTATTGTAATGCTCCCTATACTTGAACAATATCTAGGTTTTAATACTAATATGATGTCTCTGATTACAGCTCTTTATATCTTATTTGATCCTGTGATCACTTGTGCTAATGTTTTAGGAAATGGTGCTTTTGCTAAACTGATATATAATATATATAGTGTAACTCAGAAAGCTTAATTTAAGCAAGTCATGTTCCACCGTGAGCATTAATAAATATTTTAGCAATAGGACGAGGTTTCTCAAAATACTCTAGGTTCTTGTGTGCAGAAAATTAAATTATTTGTATTTTTAGATATTTTTGAGCAAAAATTAATAAGAACGCAAGAGCCTAATATCTCTTTTGCTTTTAAAGTAATTGTTGAATTATCTATATTTGATAAATTAGAGATGTGTGTTCCTTGAATTATTATTTTTTACGAAGAATTAGTGAATTTTTTAATCAAATCTCAAATATTATATAATTGATTTAAAAGAGAAAAAGCATATAATCTTTGTGTGGAAAGTGATACATTGGTAATAAATTATGATGTGGTTATTAATTGCAATTGGTTTAACCGTTGCGGTTCTTATTATAGGGGTAGTATCGATGGCTATCGAAGGAAAGTTTGATAAGAAATTTAGTTCAAAGTTAATGACTTTAAGGGTTTTTTTTCAGGCAGTTGCTATATTTTTACTGATTATAATGTATTTTTATAAAGTTAATTTATAAATGTCTGAAAATAACTCAAAAGCTACTTAATCGATTTCTCTAATTTCTTTACGTAATTCTTCCCATTTGTCTAAAATTTCTTCTAATGTAACTTCTTCGACTTTTTTTTCTCCATCTTCAAAGTCCTTTAATTTTCTAATCAGTTTCTCTAGCTTTAATAATGAAATTTTTTTTTCATTATACTGATCGCTACAATGTTCTTCGAGTTGTTCGGCAATTTCTTCAATATCACCCCAATGCATTATTTATTATTCCTCCTTAATTTTATGCAAGCCTTATTTATTAACATGTTATCTGATATTTGCTATTATTTTTTACTAAATATTATTAATTCGACAAATTATTGCAAATAGGTGAGTTTATTATGCAACTATTGCCGGAATTAGGCAGGTTTGCTTTCTTTACATTTTGGTGATTTTATAGTATATTAAAATTAAATATTAAGATTTAATTATGTCAATATTACCGATAGTAACGGCACCTGATGAAAGATTAAAGCAGAAATCTCAGCCGGTTTTAGAGTTTACCGATCAAACACGAAAATTTATGGATGATATGCTTAAAACTATGTACCATGAAGACGGTGCAGGGCTTGCAGCAGTACAAGTAGGGGTATTGAAACGTATTTTAGTAATTGATATACAAGATCATGATTCGGTAGCAAGACCAAAAGATTTTTATCCGCTTTTTATAGTGAATCCTGAAATGATAGAACAAGCAGAAGAGCTAGTTACGGCTAACGAAGGTTGTATCTCATTACCGGAGCAACGTATTGAGGTGGCAAGACCGGAATCTATAAAGATTAGGTATTTAGACTATCATGGTAAATCGCAAGAGCTTAAAGCAAATGATTGGCTTGCAAGAGTTATCCAGCATGAGTATGATCATTTAGAAGGTAAGCTTATGATTGATTATTTAAGTAATTTAAAACGAGATGTAGTACTTCGTAAGCTTAAGAAACTCAAAAATAATATAGTGTGAAAGTAATCTTTATGGGAACGCCTGAATTCGCTGTTCCCGCTCTTAAAAAACTTATAACTCATCACGAAGTTAAAGCTGTTTTTACACAGCAACCTAAAGCTAAGGGCAGAGGACTTAACTTAGCTAAATCTCCAATACATCAATTAGCATTTGAGCATCAAATTCCTGTTTATACTCCTTCTACTCTTCGTAATGATGAAATAATAAATCTAATTAATAAAGTTAATGCTGATATTATAGTTGTTATTGCCTATGGTTTTATTGTGCCGAAAGCTATATTAGAAGCTAAGAAATACGGCTGTCTTAATATCCATCCATCCGATTTGCCTCGTCACAGAGGAGCGGCTCCTCTGCAGCGTACTATTATAGAGGGTGACCGGAAAAGTAGTGTATGTATTATGCGTATGGATACAGGGCTTGATACAGGTGATATATTGATGAAAGAAGATTTTGATTTAGAAGAAAGAATAACATTGGAAGAACTGCATAACAAATGTGCAAATCTCGGAGCGGAGTTATTAATTAAAACACTTGCAAATATCGATAATATAGTACCAATAACACAGCCAAGTGACGGCGTTACGTATGCTCATAAATTAACTAAAGAAGAAGGAAAAATTAATTGGCATGAATCCGCGTATAAAATAGATTGTAAAATAAGGGGCATGAATCCTTGGCCTGGAGCATATTTTAGTTATAATGATAAAATAATTAAAATCCTTGAAGCAGAATATTTAAATGCGGATCATCACTTTACTTCCGGTACCGTTATTAGCGATAAGCTGGAAATAGCTTGTGGAAGCGGTATATTACGAGTGAAAAAACTTCAGCAAGAGAGTAAAAAAGCTTTGAATATAGAAGAATTTTTACGTGGTACAAATATTTTAAAAGATACAGTATTAAAATAAGAGTATTATTATGGGTAAAGATAAAAAAGAAGTTAGGTTTAATGATAATTGAGACGTTAAGGAGTTTACCTTAAAGTTTGAAAAGAATAGTGATATTTATTCTTTAAAAAGGAAAGTAATTAATATAGTAGAGGATCAAACTAAGCTACTTACGGAAACTCAATTTCTTGTGAAAAAAACTCCACATGGTAAAACATCTCAATATGAAATTAGCGGCTTTATTAACAAAGCCGGCGCACATATAAACGATCCAAAGCAAATAAAAGAAATTTCAAAATTATACGCTCATGCCGTATTTGCTGATTTACAGAAAAATATTTTAGGTAAATTTGATAAGAACGGTAATTTAAGTATAACTAAAGATTTTGCAATTGATGAAAATCCAGTCTTTAGAAAAGACGGTAAATTATTATGGGTTAAAACTCAAAGCAGTTTGATAAATAGAGAAGGAGAAATGACAGCAGTAAATCATATTTTACGAAAAGGCAGATTTTTGTTTGAAGATTTAGGCGGTAAGGTAGATACAAAATTAGGGACCACAAATCTAAACAAAAAGCTGACAAAGCCTATTTTAAAAAGAGGTTAAAATAACTTTAAGCCCTCTCATAAGAAATAAAATTAAAATTATTTGAAATTAGTGTTTGACAAGCTTTAAAAATATAGATATAAAACTATCACACAAAGTTTGAAACGTAAAACTTTGTAGCTGTTTAAAAAGTTGATAAAGCTAAAAACTAAATACACCGCGATAATAAAAATTTATATCGTGAGTAGATGCTGAAAATAAGAAAAATAATTGTGAAATTAATTCTGTATGCATTGTGTAATCTCAAGTTAAAAGCATAAGTAAATATAATAAGAGCATTTGGTGGATGCCTTGGCACTAGAAGGCGATGAAGGACGTAATACGCTGCGATAAGCTTCGGGGAGTTGCGAATAAACTTTGATCCGAAGATTTCCGAATAGGGGAACCTACCTAATTTATTAGGTATTGTATAGTGAATACATAGCTATATAAGGCAAACCCAGCGAACTGAAATATCTAAGTAGCTGGAGGAAAGGACATCAACCGAGACTCCGTTAGTAGTGACGAGCGAACGCGGATCAGGCCAGTGGCTTCAAAAAAATAACTAAAACAACATGGAAAGGTTGACCATAGAGGGTGATAGTCCCGTATAGGTAAAAAGTTTGAAGTCCTTGAGTAAGGCGGGACACGTGAAATCCTGTTTGAACATAGGGGGACCACCCTCTAAGCCTAAGTACTCTCTAGTGACCGATAGTGAACAAGTACCGTGAGGGAAAGGTGAAAAGTACCCCGACAAGGGGAGTGAAATAGTATCTGAAACCAAATGCTTACAAGCAGTCGGAGCAAGCGTATTTATATGTCTTGTGACGGCGTACCTTTTGTATAATGGGTCAGCGACTTAGTTTATCTAGCAAGCTTAAGCCGTTAGGTGTAGGCGTAGCGAAAGCGAGTCTGAATAGGGCGTTTAGTTAGATGAATTAGACCCGAAACCGGGTGATCTAGCCATGGCCAGGTTGAAAGCGGAGTAAAATCCACTGAAGGACCGAACCCACTACTGTTGAAAAAGTAGGGGATGAGCTGTGGTTAGGGGTGAAAGGCCAATCAAACTCGGATATAGCTGGTTCTCCGCGAAATCTATTTAGGTAGAGCGTTATAGCGATTACCATCGAAGGTAGAGCACTGAATGAGCTAGGGGGTCCCACAGACTTACCAAACTCAATCAAACTCCGAATGTCGATGAGTACAGCATAGCAGACAGACTATGGGTGCTAAGGTCCATAGTCGAGAGGGAAAAAGCCCAGACCGCCATCTAAGGTCCCTAAATCATGACTAAGTGTTAAAGGATGTGAGAAGACCAAAACAACTAGGATGTTGGCTTAGAAGCAGCCATCATTTAAAGAAAGCGTAATAGCTCACTAGTCTAAATAAGTTTTCTTGCGCCAACAATGTAACGGGGCTCAAGTCATGTACCGAAGGTGCGGGTTTATGCATTTGGCATAAATGGTAGCGGAGCGTTCCGTAAGCCTGCGAAGGTGAACCGTGAGGTTTGCTGGAGGTATCGGAAGTGAGAATGCTGACATAAGTAGCGATAAAGAATGTGAGAAACATTCTCGCCGAAAGTCCAAGGGTTCTTGCGTAAAGTTAATCTGCGCAAGGTTAGTCGGCCCCTAAGATGAGGCTGAAAGGCGTAATCGATGGGAATCAGGTTAATATTCCTGAACCTGAAGGATGTGACGAAAATAGTAAATTGTACAGTCTTATTGGATTGATTGTGCGGTGAATATTTTCCAGGAAATAACACCTTCATTATAGACCGTACCCGAAACCGACACAGGTGGACAGGTAGAGTATACCAAGGCGCTTGAGAGAACGATGCTGAAGGAACTAGGCAAATTGCATCTGTAACTTCGGAAGAAAGATGACCTGTATATGGGCAACCATGTGCAGGTGGCACAAGCTAGGGGGTAGCGACTGTTTATTAAAAACACAGGGCTCTGCAAAGTCAATAGACGATGTATAGGGTCTGACGCCTGCCCAGTGCTGGAAGATTAAAAGGAGGGGTGCAAGCTCTGAATTGAAGTCCCAGTGAACGGCGGCCGTAACTATGACGGTCCTAAGGTAGCGAAATTCCTTGTCGGGTAAGTTCCGACCCGCACGAATGGCGTAACGATTTCCCCACTGTCTCCAGTATCGACTCAGCGAAATTGAATTCTCCGTGAAGATGCGGAGTTCCCGCGGTCAGACGGAAAGACCCCGTGAACCTTTACTATAGCTTTGCACTGGTGTTAGGAATCAGATGTGCAGGATAGGTGGGAGACTACGAAGCGAAGGCGTCAGCCTTTGTGGAGTCACCCTTGAGATACCACCCTTTTGGTGCTTGACATCTAACCGAGATCCTTGAATCAGGATCCGAGACAATGCATGGTGGGTAGTTTGACTGGGGCGGTCGCCTCCCAAAGAGTAACGGAGGCGCGCGATGGTTAGCTCAGGTTGGTCGGAAATCAACTTTTAGAGTGCAATGGCATAAGCTAGCCTGACTGCGAGTCTGACAAGACGAGCAGAGACGAAAGTCGGTCATAGTGATCCGGTGGTCCCGAGTGGAAGGGCCATCGCTCAACGAATAAAAGGTACTCCGGGGATAACAGGCTGATGATTTCCAAGCGTCCATAGCGACGAAATCGTTTGGCACCTCGATGTCGGCTCATCACATCCTGGGGCTGGAGAAGGTCCCAAGGGTTCGGCTGTTCGCCGATTAAAGTGGTACGTGAGCTGGGTTTAGAACGTCGTGAGACAGTTCGGTCCCTATCTGCCGTGGGTGTAGGAAGTTTGAGAGGATCTGCCTTTAGTACGAGAGGACCGAGGTGGACGTACCCCTGGTGGACCAGTTGTCGTGCCAACGGCACAGCTGGGTAGCTAAGTACGGAAGGGATAACTGCTGAATGCATCTAAGCAGGAAACCCACCTCAAAACTAGACTTCCCCATTAGAGCCGTGGAAGACCACCACGTTGATAGGTCGGGTGTGGAAGCACAGTAATGTGTGTAGCTAACCGATACTAATAGCTCGATTGATTTACTTTGCTGTGAGATTACATATGCATATAGTGTTAATGCTATAAGAGTGTAGTATCTACTCACAAAGTTATCAGGTTAAATAGTTTTATCAACTAATAAAAATGTTATTGCATAATTAATGTTATACTGTAGCCCTGCCACGATATCCAGCGAAAGTTATTTTGCTGAGTATCGGTAGTAAAAGTTAAGATTAAGATATGATGTTGAGAATTTTTTTGAGTCGTGCAACAACATTAACAGCAAACTATAATACAAATCTATCTTTTTAAAAGTTTGTATTGCTAGCTTGGTGGTTATAGCATGAGTGAAACACACGATCCCATCCCGAACTCGAATGTGAAACCTCATAGCGCTAATGGTACTATGTCATAAGGCATGGGAGAGTAAGTCGCTGCCAAGCTTGCAATGCAAATTGTTTAATTACCTTTCTTTCTCTTTATGAGAATATTTTATATTCATAATTTTTACCTTTCTCTATATTAGTAATGCTTACGCATTAAAGAATAAACATCAATTTATTTCTATAGAATCGCTAAAATCTAACATAGAAATTAAAAAGCTATTTAAAGAAAAAAAATACTGGTCAATTTATTTTAGAGTTACCAAACGTCACAGTAATTAATGAAGGTGGAATTTTAACTCAAGAAGGTTATATTCTACAAGATACTCAAACAAGCTTAGGTGATCAACATCGTTTATTAAAAAAACGAGATGTTAATACTGAAAATTCTTTATATTTTAATGGAAAATTAGCAGTAATTTTTTATCTTTTGGTTCTGAAAATTGGTATCATTGGCTGCTACAAATTGTGCCTAGATTAATTATATTAAAAGAATTAGCTCTTGAATATGATCGTATCTATATTAATAATTTAAAATATTCATGGCAAATTAAGTCATTAGAAATAGTATTAAATTATTTAAATATACCGGAAGATAAGCTTTTTGTAGTAAATAGTGACTGTATAATTCAAGCTACTAGACTAATTGTTCCATCTGTACCGTTTATTCCGGTAAAAGGTACACCTTTGCCTTTATGGTTAAAAAAAGATTTAAGAAATATTTTTATTAAAGATAATAGTAAAGTATACGATAAAATATATATTTCTCGTAAATACGCTTCTACCCGAAAAATAGTTAATGAAGAGGAATTAATAGAAAAAATTGAGAGATCCGGTTTGAAAGTAATATATCAGAGCTATCCTTCCCGTATGAACGGGCTCGGCTTTTTAATAAAGCAAAAATAATAGTTGGATCGCACGGATCAGGATTTGCTAACTTTATTTTTGTGGCTCCAAAATGCAAAGTAGTAGAGATTGATCACGGTACAACTCCCTCTAGAAGTTTTTATAAAAGAATGGCAAATTATATGTCATGCGATTATTATCCTTTTTATGTAGATTATCAGACAACAGAAGAGCATTTAGAAGACGATATAAAGATCAATATTGATGAATTTATTAAGTTTCTTAGAGGTCATCTGTAAATAAATTTTAATTAGTAATTAAAGAGCTTTTTTAGCGAAAATTGAAGTTAATTCTTAAAATCATTATTTAATAAATAAGATTCGCTATTCATTTCATTTAGTCTTGAAATAGTGCGTTTAAATTCTGCGGCTCGTGCTGAACCTTGATATATTTTATTTGGGTTATCTTCTAGGCTCATAAATAAGAGTATTTTATAGAAATAGGCATTATCGATAAAGTTGATAAATCTAACGGCTGTATTTGTATCGTTAGAATCGATAGTATGAACGTTCCCCACTATAATAACGTTAAAATTTTGGCAAATATTAACATAATCGATATAGCTTAAGCCTCTTGTAAATAATTCATTATAATCTGTTACTAATATTCTTTTATGCACTTTTTGAAAGGATATTTCTCTACCTAGAACCTGTATATTTTGAGGAGCAAGATTATTATCACTAATATCCGTGATAATTTTTTCAAGTTTGTTTTGGTTTTCTAAAGTTAAAGGATAAATTATCCTTGCCTCTTTAACTCTTAACGCTTTATCAAATCGATAATCATGTTGATTATCTAGATATTTAACATAAAATGTATTATTGATTATCTTTATAAAAGGTAAGAAAGATTCTCGTTGTAATCCGTCTTTGTACAGATTATTGGGACTCGTGTTAGAAGTTATAAAAATAAAAATATTTTGCTTTATTAATTCATTAAATAATCTACCGATTATCATTGCATCAGTAATATCTTTAATTTCAAACTCATCTATACATAACACTTTAGTTTGTTTAGTATAGTTTTTAGCAATGTTAGGGATGATATCTTTCTGATTTGCTGTTTGTAATTTATGCATAGATTTATGAATTTCCTGCATAAAGTTCTGATAATGTATTATTATTTTAGGTGTGGTTAATTCTTCACAAAAAGAATTCATGAGCATAGTTTTACCGCTGCCCACCGGACCGTATAAATAAATTCCGCTTTCTAAGTTGTTTTGATTAAAGAATTTGAATAGACTTTTAGGTTTATTAAGTGCTGCTGCCAGCTGTTTTAATTCTTCTTGTAAAGCAGTTTGTTTTGAATCTCGTATTAATGAAGTAGAGGATTTAATCATCCAAAATATTTTTTATCTAGTTTGTTATAGGTTTTTTCTAAAATGTCGTTCCTAGCTAAAAGCAGGAAGGCTTTGTTGCGTGGATCAATTTCACCTCCGTCATCCCGTGGTTTGACCACGGGATCCAGTGAAAAATGCTAACCTTTAGCATTTTTTGTTATTTTTGCTAGATTGCCACGCTCCTTTTAATTGCTCGCAATGACGGTTGTGATTATCATTTCCTACATAAAAGCGTTGCATCGCCGTAGCTAAAAAAACGCATTGCTTCTTTTATAGCATATTTATATAATTCATGCATCTCTTTAAATCCGGCAAAAGCACATATAAGCATAAATAAAGTAGATTTAGGAAAATGGAAATTAGTAAGTAGCATATCGGCTGTTTGAAATTTAAAACCTGGGGTTATGAAAATATCGGTTTTAAAGCTACCTGCTTTTACGATGCCGTTATTGCAAGAACTCTCAAGTGTTCTAAGTGTTGTAGTGCCGACTGCGATAATACGTTTCCCTTCTTGCTTTGCTTTATTGATAATTTTAGCAGTGTCAGGAGTAATAGAGCAATATTCGGTATGCATTTTATGTTCATGAATATTTTCGGTTTTTACAGGTAAAAAAGTTCCAGCTCCCACATGTAATGTTAAAAATGTGGCTTGTATGCCCTCTGCCTTAAGCTTATCAAGTATATCCTTTGTAAAATGCAAGCCTGCTGTCGGTGCTGCAACTGAACCTTCTATTTGGCTATAGACAGTTTGATAGCGGTCGTTGTCGTTTTGAGTGTTTGTCATCCCGTGGTTTGACCACGGTATCCAGTCATTATTTAAATATGTTTTGGATCCCGTGGTCGTAGCCACGGGATGACATAATGAGTGTGAACGCCTAATATAAACCGGTAGCGGCATCTCACCGTATTTATTTAAGAACTCGAATACAGAAATATCATTAAGCTCAAATTTTACTTTAATCTCACCCATTGCAAGTTTTTCGGTAATAATTACCTTATGATTATCAAAATAAAATTCATCATTTACATGAAGCTTTCGAGCTGGTTTAGCAAAAGCCGACCAACTATCATCTGATAATTTTTGATTCAAATTTATTGTAATATTTTCCCCCAAATTTAACTTTGCTTTTATTACCTTACTATTATTAAAGACTAATAAGTCCCCTTCTTTTAAGTAATCTATTATGTTGTAGAATTTGGTTTTAATAGGCGGCGTAACAGCAATTAGTAAATCTGAGTTATCACGTTCACGAGATGGATATTGTGCGATCAGTTCGCTTGGTAAATCAAAGTCAAAATCAGATAGTTTCATTGTTTAAATATTAGTGGCTAAAAAAGTGATTATAGCAGCATATGACAATATTTAATATAATATTTTAGTTTATTGATTGCTTACTAATAAATCAACTATTTGTTGATAAAATGATTTTTTTCTGTACGATACAAAATACTATCAATTGAATCATTAAGGGAAATACTTGATAATCGATGATATAATTAGAAATAAATTTCATGAGATATTAAGCAGTAAAGGTATAGAAGAAAATATGGGATTTAATAATATATATAAAATAAAAAGATATGAATTTTTTAGAGAAAGTTTTGTCAAAGAATTCAAAGCTTTGATTGAAGATCCAAATACAAATATTTCTAGTGTGTACAATATGGCATACTGCACTGTAGATAAAATAGCAAGATCTCCTGACACTGCTATAGTTAAAGCAATTTGTCAAGGTGATTATGATTTAGTTTATAGTATGTTAACCGCTTTAAATATTGATCCAAATACAGAAGTATATACATTGGAAGGTGAGGCTAAATCTTTTTGATATTTTGCGTGTCATAATAATCAGAAAGGGATAGTAAGGCTTCTACTTGCAAAAGGTGCAAATATAATCCTTGACCACAACAGCGGTACCGTTTTTCACACTGCCCTAACAGCTCAACATTTTGATATGGCAACATTTCTAATTGAAAATGGTGTGGATCCTAATTACGTAACAGGTGACAATATGACTTATTTAGAAATATGTACGTCCTATACCTAAATATAGCCATGGTAACTAAATTGCTCGCTTATGGTGCTAATATGAAAAACCGCATTTAAAAGTTTAGTAGACCTAACTAGAGCGCTTAATGATAGTAAGCAGAGTACAGATATGGTAAAAGTATTGTTACAATATGGTGCTAATCGGATATACTCGATCCTGACGGTCAAATGGTCCGTGACAAGGAAGCAATTTATGAACCTCTGAAAGCTCTTTTAACGCTTGAATCCACATTGCGTAAGAATGATTACAAGAAAATTAAGGCTATTGACAAGAAAGATTTAGCTGCGTTTGTTCAATGGAAAGCAGCAATATTACCGGTTGTAAAAGATGTTTCTAAGGATGATTCTATAAAACAACCATTAATAGAATTAGTAGGAAAGATAGCTAAATTGATACCGCCTTTAGAGTTTTTATGCATTTTAAAAATTGAAGATATTATTGATAGTAACGCTACAGATAAGATAGAATTACCTAAGAGTGCAATAAAAGCGATGACAGAGTGCGGACTACTTCAAGTTGAAGCAACAGGAGAAATAGTGGCTCATAATGATTTAGTTTAAAGGTTGAGGCTGGTTTTATGTCATTGCTGCTTTTGCAGGAATGACATAAAACATGGGTAATACCTCCTCACACTATTAACCCTTTAACTTGAGAGTTCCATAATTTTTGATATAGCTTACTATTTTTTAGTAATTCTGCATGGTTACCGTCATCGATTATACTTCCCTTTTCAAAAACTAAAATTCTATCCATATTGAGTAAAGTAGATAATCTGTGGGCAATGACTATCACGGTTTTATTTTGCATTAAATAATCCATTGACTCTTGAATCAGGCTTTCCGTCTCGCTATCTAAGCTACTTGTTGCTTCATCGAGAATTAAAATAGGAGCATTTTTTAAGATGGCTCTTGCTATGATAATTCTTTGACGCTGACCGCCTGATAAGTTATTCCCCCGTTCACCGCACATAGTATCGTAACCGTCCGGTAGATTATCGATAACATCATGAATATGTGCAGCTTTTGCTGCTTCTATAACCTCCTCAAGAGTAGCTTCTTTTTTTCCGTATCTGATATTGTCCAAAATGGTACGATGAAAAAGCACCGGTTCTTGAGGTATAAGGCTAATGGCTTTTCTTAAAGAATCTTGAGTTACGTTTTTAATATTTTGATTATCTATTAAAATCATTCCTTCTTCTATATCATGTAACCTTGTGAGTAAACTAATAAAAGTGGTTTTCCCTGAACCTGAAAATCCAACTAGTCCTACTTTTTGTTTACTCGGTATTAATACCGATTTATTATAAAATAGCTTGTTATTATGATGATAATTAAATGTAACATTTCTAAATTCAATAACCCCTTTTTTGATATCTAATGGAGTAGCGTTTGCAATATCAGTTATAATATGCGGTGCCATTAAAGATAAGCCTTGATTAAATGCCCCGACCTGCTCGAACATATCACCGATTTCTTGCGTTAAATCCCAAATATCGTCTGCTACATTTATACATAATGTTAGTACTAATACGCAATCACCTATGCTTATAGATAATTCGCTACGAAGTTTAGATAAATAATAAATCATTATAAAAATCATTATTGAACAAGAAGTCCCAAGAGCATAACGCAATTTGAACATAAAGAATTGCATAGTCTGCTCATCGGCTACGGCATTTTCTACTCTTGTTTCGAGATGTTGACGTTCAAATTTATGGGCTGTAAACATTCTAACCGCATTAATGTTGCTAATTGCATCTACGATACTACCGGCAACAAAAGATTGGCTTCTAGCATAATTTAATGAGTATTTATTGATTTTATCGGAGAAAAGAACACTAAGTCCTAAAAAAACCGTAATCCATAAAATAAATATCGTAGCAAAAACGTAATGTACCGAATGTAAAGCAATTAATGCAAATACAATAATAGTGAGTTTACGAAGAATTTTTTCACCGAATATTGAAATAATCATCTCAAACGATCTTGCAGTTTCGGTAATACGATTGCTAATATGTCCTGCTAGATTATCCTGAAAGAATTTATGGCTATGATATTGGGTATAATTATAAAGTTCATTTAGTATTTTCCCTTTTATTATGGGCATAGTCTTGAGATACAAATAATCATATGAACGATATGCTATATTAATACTCTCCCACCAAAGAGCATAAAATACTGCCCAGTAAATCATGGAAGATAAAAGATTATTAGCGTTCTTATCGCTGAAAGATTCTATTAAATCAATGATTTTCTGAAGTAATATACTATCAATCGCCGGAATCATACCGAGTAAAATACAAATTACAGTCAATAAAGTCATTTTAACTTTATCGAATTTTAAAAAATAAATACTTAAGCTAAATGTTGATTTAGATAAAGTAGGGTATTTTATCACGCTAATGTACCTCGATTTTAAAATAATATATTAATTCGTGTTATTTTGGAGCATATTTTAATTTAATTATTTTAAAATATACCTAAAAATATTAAATCTGTGAAAAAATAATAAACAAGCCTTGCTTCTTACCTTAAATAATGCTACAAAATTCAGAAAATAACTTCAACATCATTAGAAATGCAAGAAAAAGAATTATCTAATAATTTTTTAGAAGAACAAGAAAAGTCTAAGGAAGACGATTCTCCGTTCTTTGATGTAAAATATATTTGTCAAGCAAGTTTATTAATTACGGATTCTATCCGAAAAGGGTATGATGTAACGCAATTGCCCAATGGTGATATTAATGTTACAGAAGTAAGAATAGTAAATGTTCATTATAATTGGAACTCCGAAAAAGGAAAATTTGTTAAAACTAATCAGATAGAATTTAATAATAGCAAAGGTGGATGATTAAATCAAATACTGTATACTCGCTTAATTTGAAAAATTGGCTACGTCGTTCTATAAGTACTGTGGTACTCACGTATTAAGTATACGTTATTACACTGGGAGTATATTGTTATTGTCACAAAGCTTATTATCTTAAAACAGCAGCTTAAATATGGAATTTGATCAAGGATTATTATCAAGGATTCAATTTGCTTTTACCATAAGTTTTCATATAATATTCCCTGCTTTTACTATAGGGCTTGCAAGCTTTTTAGCGGTAATTGAAGGGTTATGGTTGAAAACAAAAAAGCTGGTTTATCAAGAAATATACAAATTTTGGGTGAAGATTTTTGCCGTTACTTTCGGTATGGGAGTAGTTTCGGGTGTTGTAATGTCTTATCAATTCGGTACTAACTGGTCGAATTTTTCAGATAAGGTTGGAAATGTCCTTGGTCCGCTTCTCGGTTTTGAAGTATTTACTGCCTTTTTCCTTGAATCTTCTTTTTTAGGTATAATGTTATTCGGCTTTAATAAAGTCAGTAAAAAAGTACATTTTATTTCTACGTTAATAGTTGCCGTTGGTACTGTAATCTCAGCTTTTTGGATACTTGCAGCTAGTAGCTGGATGCATACGCCTGCTGGTTTTGAACTGCGAGGCGAAGGATTCTTTTATCCTTTAAATTGGCTAGAAATTATCTTTAACCCTTCTTTCCCATATCGCTTTTTCCATATGATTACGGCGGCTTATTTAACTACTTCTTTTGTTATCGGTGGTGTAGCTAGCTTTTATTTACTAAATAATCGTTATAAAGAGCATGCTAAAATTATGCTTTTTATGGCGGTGTTAATGGCGTTAATCGTTGCACCTATTCAAATAGTTATTGGTGATCTGCATGGTTTAAATACTCTTAAATATCAGCCGGTCAAGGTCTCGGCTATGGAAGGTATTTGGAATACAGACAAAGGAGTAGCTTTTAATCTTATCGGCTTTCCTGATGGGGAAGAAGAAAAAACAAAATATGCTGTAGAAATACCTTATGCTAGTAGTTTAATCTTAACGCATAGTTTAGATGGTGAAGTGAAAGGATTAAAAGAATGGACAAAAGAAGAGCGTCCGCCGGTTGCAGTAGTATTTTTTAGCTTTCGTATTATGGTAGGAATCGGTTGCTTAATGGTATTTATAGGTATTGTGGGGTTATATCTTTACTTGAAGAAAAGATTATATACTACGCATTGGTTTCAATATTGGTATATATTAATGTCACCTTCAGGTTTTATTGCAGTACTTGCCGGTTGGTTCGTAACCGAGGTAGGTAGACAACCTTATATAGTATATAATATTTTAAAAACCGTGGATACGGTATCACCGGTACTCGGCAAATATGTATTTATTTCTCTAATTGCTTTTATAGTAGTGTATGTGATCATTTTCGGAGCGGGTATATATTATATAATGCATTTGATAAAGAAAGGTATAGAAGTGATAGAGAATAAAGAAATGTACGGAGAGAGTGGTTTGAATAACCCATTAGTAGAAAAGTAATAAGCTTATGTTAAATTTTGCACCTTATATAGATTTACCGCTTGTTTGGGGTGGGCTTATAGCTACCGCTATTTGTTTATATGTTTTATTAGACGGTTTTGATTTAGGAGTAGGAATCTTATTTCCGTTTGCACCTACCGATGATTGCCGTCATAAAATGATCAATTCTATTGCGCCTTTTTGGGACGGTAACGAAACTTGGTTAGTACTTGGCGGCGGTGGTTTATTTGCGGCTTTTCCGTTGGCGTATTCGCTATTAATGCCGGCTTTATATATTCCTATTATATTGATGTTACTCGGTCTAATATTTCGTGGTGTAGCTTTTGAATTCCGTTTTAAGGCTCATATAGGTCATCGTTATATTTGGGACTACGCTTTTCATTTTGGTTCTATGATTACTGTTTTTTGTCAAGGTTTAATGCTTGGTACGTTTGTCCAAGGAATAGAGATAGAAGGACGAGAATTTGCAGGAGGGAGCTTTGATTTTCTTACTCCCTTTTCCGTTATGACGGGGATAGCATTAATATTCGGTTATGCACTCTTGGGTGCTACTTGGCTTATTCTGAAAACAGAAAAGACAACACAAGATTGGGCTTATAAATCTGCTTTATATATTTTATTTTACGTTGCACTTTTTATGGGGCTTGTAAGCTTATGGGTTCCTTTCTTAAATAACCACATAAATCATCGTTGGTTTAGTGTACCTAATATTTACTATTTATCTATTGTACCTATTGTAACTGCTTTAATATTTATCAAGTTAATTAAAGCCGTTAAGCAGAAAAAAGAAGTAAAGCCGTTTATTTATACGATCTTGTTATTTTTATTAGGATATTTAGGGCTCGCGATAAGCATATGGCCATATATCGTTCCTTATAAAGTTACGCTTGAAACTGCTGCAGCAGCACCGGAGTCACAGTCTTTACTGTTGATAGGGGCTGGGATATTCCTACCTGTCATACTTGGCTACACATTCTATTGTTATTATATATTTCGTGGCAAATCATCTCATCATCCGATATATTAAAAAATTTAAAAAAATAACCTCTTGTCTCAAAGGGTGGCAATGGTTTATTATCCTATGGCTTAGCGGATTATTATCCACATTACTTTTAACTTATGTAGTTAAGCTGGTGTTTAGGGTGATAGTAGGAATATAACCTTGACAAAACGTACTGTTTATAGTACGTTATTAATATTAGGTCTCACTAACTATAAGGAAAAAATAATGGAAATATATAATACAAGCGAAGCAAGAAGTAAGCTTTATAAACTTATAGATTATGTTTCTGATGTACACAAACCTGTTTATATTAAAGGTAAAAGAAATAATGTAGTTATAATTTCAGAAGAAGATTATCGTAATATGGAAGAAACTTTATATTTATTATCTATTCCAAATATGCATAAGTTTATAATTGAAGGACGAGCAGAGCCTATAGCAAAGTGTAGCGATAAATTAAATTGGTAATTTTTTATAAATGTATATAATTCGTTATACTATACAAGCACAAAAAGATGCTAAGAAAATAGTGCAAGCCGGTTTAAAGAATAAAGTAGAAGTTTTATTAAACATAGTTAGTACTGATCCTTGGAAAATTTACCCTCCATATGAAAAGCTCGTTGGTGACTTTAGCGGTTGCTATTCAAGAAGAATTAATATTCAACATAGGTTGGTTTATGAAGTTTATAAACAAGAAAAAGTTGTAAAAATTCTTAGAATGTATACGTATTATGAATAAGTCATTAACTGAAAAAATCTCAGCATTTATTATTACCAAAAATGAATCCACAAGGGTAGCACGAGCTATAAATAGCGTAAAAAATATTACTGATGAGGTGATAGTAGTCGATAGTGAAAGTACTGATGATACGGTAGCAATAGCTGAAAAATTAGGAGCAAAGGTAGTAATAAAACCGTGGCTTGGTTATGTAGGACAGAAATCTTTTGCCGAAAGCCTTTGCGTAAATGATTGGGTTCTTAATATTGATGCCGATGAGGAGTTGTCTAAAGAGTTACAAGACGAAATAGAGTATATTTTTGCCTCTCATAATCAAGATCGTTATTTAGCTTATCAAATAAAGCTGTTAATAATGCATCGTAATGATCAAAAGCCACGAATGTTTGCTCCATTTAATAAATGTACTCGGTTGTATAATAAAAAATTTGCAAGCTTTGCAAATACCGTAAATAGTACTACTCATGATTCGGTAATATTTAATAAAGATGTTGATTTTGCAGGTAAAATTTATCTATTAAATGAAGCTGCTTATCATTATTCTGGTACTTCAATTGAGCAGTTGGTCACTAAAGCAAATTTTTATTCTAACGAGCAAGCAAAAGATTTAGTTAAGCAAGGAAAAAAGCTTTCAAATTTTCGTTTAACAACAGAAATGATATGGTGGTTTTTTAAAGCGTTTTTTATCAGACGCTATTTTGTATTTGGTTTTGACGGTTTTGTAGATTCAATAATTTTTGCTTTTGCAAGATTTCTAAGGCTTACGAAGTTAAGAGAGTCATCGCTTAAATCAAAAAACGTCATTGCGAACGACTATAAGGAGCGTGGCAATTTCATGAAGTAATATAAAATTCCTGAGATTGCCACGTCGATGCTATGCATTTCCGCGCAATGACGATTTAGAAAATAAAAGATAAATTATGGAAAATTTTAATGTTAGTAAATTAAAAAACGGTTTGACAATTTTAACATATAATATGCCTTATGTTAATTCGGTAGCAATAAATTTAATTGCTAAAGTTGGAGCACGTTATGAGAATGCAGAAGAGGATGGCATATCTCACTTTCTTGAGCATATGGCTTTTAAAGGTACAAAAACTAGAACGGCAAAACAGATAGCGGAAGCGTTTGACTCTATAGGCGGACATTTTAATGCCTATACCGGTCATGAGAATACGGTATATTATGCGCGAGTCTTGTCTGAAAATTGTGATAAAGCACTTAATATACTTGCCGATATAATTCAAAATTCTATTTTTTCTGATGAGGAAATAGCTAAGGAATATCAGGTGATCATGCAGGAAATTGCTCATCATCAGGATAATCCAGATGACCTAGTATATGAGAAATTTTATAATAAAGTTTATAGAGAACAACCGTTGGGTAAGTCAATCTTAGGTACTGCTAAAACCCTTGCAACTTTTACGAAAGAACATTTTTTTAATTTTATAGATAAACATTATAATGCTGAAAATCTCTATTTATCAATTGCCGGTAATATTGATCATGATAAAATAGTAATTATAGCGGAACAGTTATTTTCTTCTTTGAAGCAAGGAGTAAAAAGTAGCTTTATTCCGGCAAAATATATAGGCGGAAATGACTTTATTAATAAGGAGTTAGAGCAAACTAGTTTAGTGCTAGGGTTTGAAGGTACATCATATATTAATTTAGAAAAGCTTTACCAAACCCATCTACTTTCTATAATATTCGGTGGCGGTATGTCATCGCGTTTATTTCAAAGTATTCGTGAGAAATTAGGTTTAGCATATGCAGTAGGTAGTTATAATAGTGCTTATTTTGATAGTGGAGTGTTTACAATTTATGCATCCACTGCACATGATAAATTAGAATTATTATATAGAGAGATTAAAAACGAAATAATAAAAATGACTGAACAAGTAAGCACAGAAGAGATTCTTAGAGCTAAAACACAACTACGTAGTAATTTACAAATGGCTCAAGAGAAAAATACCTATAAGTCAGAAGAAATAGGTAAAAATTATTCTGTTTTCGGTCAATATATTTCTCCTGAAGAGATTATGGAAATTATCATGAGCATAAAAGCTGATGATATTATTAATACGGCAAATAAAATATTTAGTGGTACTACTACGTCGGCAATTATCGGTCCGAATGATCTTCAGGGATTTTAATGATATGCTTGTGTGGATACCAGAGTCGTCATTGCGAGCGGCCGTAGGCTGCGTAGCAATCTCATGAAATAATAACAAGCTCCTGAGATTGCTTCGTCAATTACTTCGTAATTTTCTCGCAATGACGAGGAAAATGAATTTTGAGACAAATAAATGAAAAAAAAATTATATGAAGGTTCAAGTAAAATTTTATATTCTGCCGAAGAAGATTTTTTACTTATAATGGCTTTTTCCGATAAGGCTATTTTAGAAACAGGTGAGATTGTTGATATATCAGGTAAAGGAGTACTTAATAATAATATTTCTTCCTTTCTAATGGATAAACTGGAAATGATCGGCATTGAAAATCATTTTATCGAAAAAATAAATATGAGGGAGCAATTAATTCAATATGTTGAGGTTTTCCCGATACAAGTAATAATATCATCAGTAGCGTGCAGTAGATTTGTAAAAGAATTCGGAATTGATGAAGGGTATGTATTTGATAAACCTATTATTGATTTTAAGGTACGAAGTCGTGAATTTAAATATCCGATAGTTAATGAGTATCAAATATTAAATTTCGGTTGGTTAACTAGGGATGAAATTAAAGCGGTAAAAGAGCAGGCTTTGCGTATATATGATTTTCTAAGCGGCTTATTTATCGGTGTTGGGATTCGGCTTGTTGAGTGTAAATTAGAATTTGGGCGTGTGTTTAACGGTGAAGAATCTATCATTATGTTAACTGATGAAATTAGTCCGGATAATTGTAGATTATGGCATATTAACAGTAATGAAAAATTGGGATTTGAATTGCTTGAAAAAGAACCAAATAAGGTTTTTGAATCATATCAGCTAATAGCTGATCGTTTAAAAGAAAAATAAATATATTTTTTAAGCGATATATACTATTTTGGACTGTTTAAGGTTTTATTACAAAGTTCAGTTTTTCGTCATTGCGAGGAAAATTACGAAGTAATGGACAAAGCAATCTCAGGATATTTGATGAGATTGCCACGCAGCCTACTGCTGCTCGCAATGACGATTAGGTGTCTACGCAGGAACAACATTTCTGATTTTTAATAATTTTTTACAGTAAAAAAGATGAAAATACGATTTATTATAATAAGCTTTATAGCTCTAATCCTAGTAGGGTGGGGATATGCTGCCTATAAATTTGAACATCAAAGTAAAGAAAATATTATCTCTATTCTTGATAAATATGAAGAATATATAACTTATGATGCAATAAAAGTTAATAAATTATGGATTTAGTGCTACTTTAAATAAAGTAATGTTAAAACCTATAGATTTTTATTTTGATGAAATAGTTATTAGACATATACCGTTTTTGAATATTACAAAAATTGATTCTTACGGAAATAATGTAAAAATTACTACCGCTCAAGATGAAAAAAATATTTTTTACTCACCTGATCATCATACAACAATTTGGTTTAGAAAATCTTTGTTTAATAGAGAGCCTGATTATTGGAAATTAAGCTTGAGTGACAATAAATCAACTCTTTATAGTTCTCTAGATGCAGAAAAATTAGCAGAGAGTGATATTAGTAATTCTGTAATTACTAATACTAAGACATCGGATAACCTTAATTTGTTAATTTTGGATGGAAAAAATACTGTTTCTTTTATTTCTGAAAATTACAGAAGAAATTTATATGATAAAATTTTTGAATTTTTGAGAGATCAAATAGCTAATGACTCTGATACTGCTTTCTTTGAGTATGGTTTGACAAAGTTAGATATATTGAATTTACCTATTTCTTACAATTCCAAATTGAAACTAAAATATAGTGATGAGTTAGTAGCTCTTGGGAAATTATTAATTCAAAATTTTTCTCTAGATCAAAGGCAAGATGAGAATATGCATGCTGTTATTTTTATGCAGATGTTAGGAGAATTAGTAAAAGGTAAGCCGTTTTTAGTTGCTTGTGATATTGAAAGAAAAGGAAAAGTAGAAAGTAATTTATATAAATTAAATATAGAAAGAGATAAAATTTTTGATTTTGCTTTAAATATTAAATCTACTATAGAACCTTCTGAAACATACCAAAAAACGGCAGCTGAAGCTTTAGGAAGCTACTTTAGTAATGGTTTAAACAAAAGAGCTGAGTTAGATAAAATTTTTAAACTAACTAGCCCTATTACTCAAGAAGATGGGGAAAGAGTAATGGGTGTTTTTGCAAAAATAAATAATTCCGAATTTAATTTAAAAGGTCAGTTTGATCCTGAAGCAAAAAAATTATCCGGTAAAATTAATCTTGTAATGGATGATTTTAATTTTGCTATTGATATTGATATGCCTACTATAGATAATCCTCTGAATCTAGAAAGCGTAATAAAATTATCGGATCCGAGTGTGGTTATAAATAATTTTGTGCATTATACTAATAATGCTATTGTACCGGTGCTTAATAAAATAGAAGATTCTAAGGAATTTGCTTTAAATCTAGGAAAACAATCTTCAGTAATAAAGCAATACGGCTTTAGGGCAATAGAAGTTTTTAGTAAAAATTCTGAATTAAAAGACGGTGAATCTTTAGTAGTGGATGTAAAAAGTAAAGACGCCGGACTAACCTTTAACGATAAAGCTATTGATCAGATCCTTAGTGATGCAAGAGTATTAGAATTTATAAATGCCATGGCTATGATAGATCAAGAAAGCAAGTAGTCTAAGTGTCATTCCTGCTTTTGCAGGAATGACATAAGAGCTACGAGATAAGGTCTACAAGTAAAAAATTTGAAGAAAAAATAAGTTATAAAAGAATGATTAATATTTCCTTTCCCGATGGGAGTATAAAACAATTTGCAAAAAACATTACCGCCTATGAAGTAGCAAATGCAATTTCAATGTCACTTGCTAAAGCAGCAATGGTTGCTGAAATAAACGGTGAGCTTCAAGACTTAAGTATCGTAATTGACAATGATTGCAAGCTTCGTATTTTAACTGCGAAAGATCCTGAATGTCTCGAGATAATAAGGCACGATGCGGCACATTTAACAGCAGAAGCAGTAAAGGAACTATTCCCTGAAACTCAGGTAACGATTGGTCCTGCAATTGAAAACGGTTATTATTACGATTTTGCTCGTGATAAACCTTTTACCACTGATGATTTAGCCGTTATAGAAGCTAAAATGCAAGAACTTTCACAAAAGAACGAGCAAGTAACAAGAGAGCTATGGGATAGGGATAAAGCCGTAGAGTTTTTTAAATCGATAGGAGAGCATTATAAAGCCGAAATTATTGCTTCAATTCCGGCAGGTGAGCCAATTACTTTATACAGGCAAGGTAATTTTATTGATCTATGCCGAGGTCCGCATGCTCCTTCTACAGGGGTTGTTAAGCATTTTAAGTTGATGAAAGTTGCAGGAGCGTATTGGCGAGGTGATAGTCGTAATGAGATGTTGCAGCGTATATACGGCACTGCTTGGGCCACGAAGGAGCAGCTAGATAGTTACCTCTTGATGCTTGAAGAAGCCGAAAAGCGTGATCATAGAAAGCTTGGGCGTGAGCTTGATTTATTCCACTTCCAAGAAGAAGCTCAAGGAATGGTATTTTGGCATGATAAAGGCTGGAGTATATATAATACCATTGAGCAGTATATTAGGAAAAAGATTCGTAAAAACGGTTATACCGAAGTTAAGACTCCTGTTTTGGTCGATAAAAGCCTTTGGGAGGCTTCAGGACATTGGGAAAAGTTTCGTGATGATATGTTTGCGTTAGAAACAGACGACAAGACATTAGCTTTGAAGCCGATGAACTGCCCTTGCCACGTGCAGATTTTCAAACAAGGTATCAAGAGTTATCGTGATTTACCTCTTCGTATGTCGGAGTTTGGTTTGTGCCATCGTAATGAGGCATCCGGTGCATTGCACGGTTTAATGAGAGTGCGGAGTTTAGTGCAAGACGATGCACATATATTTTGTGCTGCGGAACAAATTACCGATGAAACGGTTAGTTTTTGTAAATTACTGACTGAAGTTTATAAGGATTTCGGCTTTACTGATATAAAGGTAAAATTCTCTGATCGTCCTGAAATCAGAGCAGGGAGCAATGAAGTTTGGGATAAGGCTGAGAATGCTTTAAAAGAAGCAGTAGAACAAGCAGGGTTTAATTATACACTAAACCCGGGCGAGGGGGCATTTTACGGTCCGAAGCTTGAGTTTGTATTAACCGATGCGATAGGGCGGCAATGGCAATGCGGTACGCTTCAGATGGATTTTGTTTTGCCGGAGCGGTTAGACGCTAGCTATGTTGCAGCAAGCGGAGAGAAAAAAAGACCCGTAATGCTACATAGAGCGATCCTTGGCTCACTTGAGCGTTTTATTGGTATATTGATCGAAGAATATGCAGGTAGGTTTCCGCTTTGGCTTGCACCAGTGCAGGTTGCTATTGCAACTATTACCAGCGATTTGAACGATTACGCTTTGGAAGTGCAGAAAGCTTTAATTGATAACGGGATAAGAACGGATTTTAATATCTCACCTGATAAAATTAACTATAAGATTCGTGAGTTTTCTAATCAAAAAATACCGATGATTGCAGTAATTGGTAAACAAGAGCAAGAAAATAAACAAGTAGCGATTAGAAGGCTCGGAACTACTGACCAAGAAGTATTATCGGTTGAGCAGTTAATAGCTGTGGTTAAAGAAGAGAATGAGAAATATTTGTAGATTTTAAATTTAAAGGATGATATAAGATAATAATACGTATCATAGGGATATGATATCCTAATTAGGAAAAAATCCTAAGGAGATTATGTGAAAACTATTATTAATATAGCTGATTCGCAAATTAAAATTCTAGATAAAATATCCAAGAAAAAAATATCAAGAGATAAAATTATTGGGCAAGCTTTAACTAGTTACATTGCTAGTAATGATCACAATAATAAGGCATTTGAAAACGCTTTTGGACTCTGGAAAGATAAAAATCTAGATAGTGTAGAATATCAGGCTAAATTATGTAATGAGTGGAACGAATGAAAGCTACCTTTGATACTAATATATTAATAGATTATCTACAATAATGTCATTCCGTTGATCGCACATGGGTGACAACTTAAGGTTAGACCAAGATTTATAAATTTTACTTTTCAAATAAAGCTTTAAGGTACTGGATTCCCGCTTTTGCGGGAATGACATAAGAGTCATGCAACAAGGGCACGCAGGTATGATATGAAACGGGCCATGTAATAAGGCCGCTTTTATCTAAGAATAACATACATTTCTCAACTTATGAAAATCAAAACTTATCCTGTTTCTTTTTTATGGTCTGTTATAAAGCCGTATAAATATTGGTATTTTGTTATGATGCTTGGGCCTATTGCAAGCGGCTTTCATCCTATTATATATAATTATGCCGTAAAGCTTTTGCTTGATTTATTTACCCAAAATGAAAAGATTATATTTGCTCAAAGTTATAAACCGATAATATGGTTTGTAGCAGCACAAGCTATACTTGATGGTGCTTGGCGTGCTCATAACTTTGCACAACTTAAAGCAATGCCTCATATCTTTCAAGGCATGATGAATAAAATATGTAATCACTGTTTTAATTTGCCGTATACTTATTTTCAAAATAACCTTTCCGGTTCTATCGTTAGAAGAGTACGGGGCATAGGTGATAATTATTATAAAATGCACCAAGCAATCGAGTATCAATTAAGCAAACCGTTATTAATTACCTTGCTTTCCGGTATTGTACTGGGTCTTAATAATATTAAAGTATTTGTTGTCATTAGTACCTTTATGGCTATTGACTTACCGCTTGCTTTACAGTTTTTTACTAAACTTGCTACAATGGAACAAGATAAGCAAGATTCTTGGTAGCTGATTGTATTATAAACATCTTTACTATTTTTTCGTTTGCAGCAAAGCAGCGAGCATTAAATAAAGTAAATGATTATTACCATAATGTACATAACCCTCTAATAAAAATATTACAAATATGATTTAATTATTTGTATAATACTCAGTTTAGTATATTGGGTATATAGGTGTATTTGTGTATGTAATGCATTTAACGTAATCTTGGTGAAATTAGTATCGGCGATATTGCTTTTATTATGTCCCTTACTTTTTTAGTGACTGAAAATTCGTGGCATGCCACTATGGAACTTAAAGACTTTTTAGAAGATATAGCAGCGTTTCGCTCCGCCTTTACAATCATGCAAATCCCACAAGATACTATAGATAAAAAATGCTGCTGCATTAAAAATCTTCAAAGGGGAGATTATATTTAAGGATATATCGTTTGCTTATAAAGAGGGGAGTAGTGTATTCCAGTCTCTTAATTTGTATATTAAAGCCGGTGAGAAAGTGGGTATTGTCGGGAATTCAGGTAGCGGTAAATCCACTTTAATTGCATTATTATTGAAAAATTTTAAGCCGGAATTTGCGATATTATAATCGATAACCAAAGCCTTTACGATACTTCCTTTGACAGCCTGTGGGAGCAGATATCATTAATTCCTAAAGATATTATGCTTTTTCATCGCTCAGTAGGTAAGAATATCGGATATGCAAAAGCCTTTGCCTTGGAAAATAGAAAATGCCACCAAAGCTGCAAATATCCATGAATTTATCGACAGTTTACCGGAAAAATATAACACCATTGTCGGTGAGAGAGGAGTAAAGCTAAGTGGTGGACAGAGGCAACGTATAGCAATTGTCCGTGCTATTCTTAAAAACGCTCCGATTTTGGTTTTAGATGAAGCAACTTCAAGCCTTGATAGCCATACAGCGCAAGAAGTACAAAAATCTATTAATACCATGCTTGATATTGAGAATGTCACAATAATTGCTATAGCCCACAGATTATCTACTATCAAGCATATGGATAGAATTATTGTTATGGATAAAGGCAAGATCGTAGAAGACGGCACTTTTAAGGAACTCTGGGAGCATCAAGTTAACGGATTTGTTTAAACCGGCTATATTAAGAATATGTAAGGTATCTCTAGGCAACAAAAAGCTAACTATGAAGTTCATAACCTAATAAAAGGCATTTATTACATTTATAATCAAATATTTCAGGAAATGTTGTTTTGAATTGCCAATCTTTTTTACAAGATGGACAATTTGAATAATTAGAACGTGCATAGGAGTTTCCTGATACCAGTGCTGCTATAGGATAAAAAACTTTCTTTTTTAAACATTTTTGTATTCGCTTATTCATTTTTCTTCCTTTTATAGAAATATCACTATCTAATTCTGCTAATTGTTTTTCCATTAAAGGTTCTAATGTTTATAGCTTGAAAGCCATAAGCTGTAAGCCGCCGCATAATCATTTTGCCAAGAAGTAATTGTTCCTCCGAGATATCGGTCTTTATCATTTATTATATATAAAGGTAGATATCTCCCCTCATCTGTACGTAATATAAGTTGCTCTTCATAAGCTTTTGACCATGAAATAGGATATAAATAGAGAAATTTTGCATTTTCAATATTTTTTTCGATATCAATAGGTGTTTCACTAACATAGTCTGTTGTTATTTTATAACTAATTATTATGCCCAATTGCTCTAATTCATCTTTATCTTTTTCAATGCATGATAGCTTAAATGTGAAGCATGCAAAGCATCTTTATTAGGAATTACTGCATAAAAAACCAATTTATTTTTTGTAAGACTAAAAATTCTCCATTATTTAACATATTACCGTTTTGGTATAAAGAACCGATAAAACTACAAAGTCAATGCCAATAATAAGAATTGCTTACTTTTATTAAACTATATAGTAACAAGATATATATTAGACATAGTTTAAATAAAATTTACCTATTTAGCTAAGAATGTTGCTTTTTATAATCTAACTTAATTGGAGTTTATTGCTAAAAAATAACTATTTAGGAGTTTACTCCTAAATAGTTATATTAGTATATAAGTAAAGGATAAAAAACATAATTGATTTTAAACATGCTTTAAAGAAAAGTATAAAATACTACTTTTCAAAGAAAAGAGTTATACCCCTAAGGCTTTTTTTCCTTTAGATTGTTCTTGTTCAACTGTTTGAGTATGAGACTTAACTTGAGGAATTGCAAGATCGACTACATGTTCATATCTAACGCCATTTTCAAATAAAACTTGACCGCATTTATTCACTTGAATAACATCTTCTTTAGAGAATTTATTTAAAATAACTTCCGTGATATTATACAGGAATTTCCAAGATAGTTCTATTCTTTCTTGTAATGTCAGCTTTTTATTTCCTGGTTTTTGACTATTAAGGGCCACATTTGGCGAATCATCAGTATTCCCTCCTTCAGCAGGTAATATATTTTTTTTACGTGCTGCTATTTTCTTATACATTAAAAATATTAATAATAATGCTAATAAGCAACCTATGGCAATTAAAATATGAGTATTAGAATTAGACATTATTTTGCTCTTCCTTGTTGTTGAGTTAAGTTGTGTGTTTTAGAAAGTATAGTAACCACTGCTTTACCTATATTAACTAAGTTAGCTATATCAGGAGTGAGCTTTGCAATTGCTAAGACCGGAGGCGGTAATAAGTTAGTTTTTATTGTGAGACTTATAACATTTCCGAGTTCTTGACTTCCTGGTATGACTCCTACTATTTTTTTATGTTGCTTGCAATTTTCGTAGCTTTTTCTGCTGCTTTACATAAGGATTCTATCTTTTCGCTACAAGAAGCTTCCGGATGTAATACTTTTAATAATTCTGTTTTAGCTTCATTTAGATTACCAGAAATAGTATTCTTTACAGAGTTTAATTTGTCAATATTTGTATCTTGTGGAATTGCACTTTCAATATTACTTTTTAGTTCTGTTATTTTTTCTTCTACTTCATCTTTGCTTTTTGGTATAGCTTTAGTAGCTTTTACAATATTCTCTAGTGAAGCTTGGTTATTAGGGTTTTTATTTGCTATTTCAATAATTTTGCGAGTCGGTTCTTTTGATATTTCTGAAATTGTAGCAACTTTTTTGGCTTTTTCATAGATGTTTTCAAGCTTCTCATGAGATTTAGCTTCTTCCCTTATTTCTTTTATATCATTATGCAATTTTGTTATTTTTGGCAATAATTTTTTCAGAGTCAATAAGATTATTTACTTTTTCAAGTATTCCGCTTGTTTGTATAAATATTCCAAGCATCGGTATTTGAGTCGATATAACCCCGACTAATATATTGTTTAATGATTCTATAATTTTTTTAGAAGCTCCAGGATAGAGTTTATCTCATTCTTGCTGAAATAAAATGTGTTCTAAAACATTTAAACATTTTTCTACAATAATCCTGTCAAATAAAAAGATATCTTTTGTTTTTTAACTGTTCTTGATATGCTTTCTCAAGTGCTTCAGATAAAGTAGTTATAGATTCTTGGATTGTCCTATTAAAAAGTTTTTCTATTTTCTCTACATCGATATTTTCAGTGTGAGATAATTCATTAAAGAATTTTGTAAAATATAAAATAAGATCTTCTAAATCTTTTACATTCATTTTCAAAGATTTGGTAAAACCTTTTAATTTTATTAAAAATCTTTGTTATTCTTTATTTAATCCGCTGAAACTAGAAAAATCAATTATAGACATAAAATTTTATTTTGTTATCAAATATTAATTAATCTTAAAGCTTTATAACCGTAAAATAAAATGTAAAATAGTTATCATTGCCCTTAATATTAATTTTTGTTATATTACGTGCTAACATTGCTACAATAGATTTATATTGTTTTATTAGGATATAGGTATATTCTTGAAAGATTAAACTAATCTAACTAACATATTATCAATGATTCAAGAAATTTATGCGTAAATTAATTACATTTATTGTTACATTATTACTAACTAGTTCGGTTGCAGCAGTTGATTTGCAGGGAGCTTTAACTGAAGGATATAAGAATAATGAGGAGCTGAAAGCTGCTAGAATTAAGTTTTTAGACTCGATTGAGCAGTTTCCGCGAGCTTTTTCGGGGTTTATGCCTAGTGCCGGATTACAGATTAATAGACAACATAATAAGACTAAATATAATAAAAAATATGCTGATAGGCTTGGTCTTACTCCAAGGGACACAGATAGTGATCAAGGTGCATTAACAATTCAACAGTCTCTATTTAATGGTGGTTCTAGTGTTGCGGCTCTTAAAGCTGCTCAAGCAGGATTTAGAGCTGCACGGGGTGCATATTATGCCGGTGAACAAAAAATATTATTAAATTTAATAACTGCGTATCTTGATTGTTTTGAGAGCAAAGAGAAATATGATATTTCCGAAAGTAGAGTTCGCACTAACATACAACAAGTTAACACCGTTGAGGAAAAATTAAGACTTGGAGAAGCAACGGAAGTAGATATAGCAACCGCAAGAGCGGGGCTTGCAGCAGCAGAAACGAATAAACTAGCTGCTTATGCCGATTTTCAAGGAAAAAAAGCAAATTTTATTAGAGTATTTGGAATAGAGCCGACTAATATAACTATGCCTGAGTTACCTAAAATGTTACCTGCTTCATTAGATGAGTTAACTGGAAGAGCTGCTAAACTCAATCCTGATATTGATTCGGCAAGGCATAATGTAACTGCGGCTAAAGCTTTAGAAATGGCAGAAAAAGGGAAATTATTACCGCAAGTAAGTGTGCAACTGCAATCCGGTAGAACATACTACAATCCACAAGGTGATATAAATGCTATAAATAATAGAAGCTATACTACTACTCTTTCGGTAAATATCCCTATTTATCCTGAGGGAGGAGCTCAATATTCAAGAATCAGATCGGCTAAAAATCAAACAAGAAATAGTGCAGTTCAACTTGATAATGTGATAAAGCAGACCCAAGCAGGGGTTGTAAGCGTGTGGGAGGGATTTGAAGCAGCAAAATCTCGTATTGTTGCCGCTAATCAAGGAGTGGATGCTGCTCAAATATCATATGACGGTACTGTGCAAGAGGAAATAGTCGGATCTAAAACAATATTAGATGTTTTAACTGCCGCAGAAAAATTATACGAAGCAAAAATAACTCGTGTGGATGCGTATAAATCTTCAGTACTTGCGGCATATCAAATGAAATTGTTAACTGGCGAGCTAACGGCTCAAAGTTTAAAACTTAAAGTAAAATATTTTAGTCCTGAAGAAGAGTTTAAGACTATTAAAAAGAAAATGTTTATAGGTTTCTAACGTGAGTAAGGACAATAAAAAGAACCAAGATATGTCGATAGAAGACATATTAAAATCGATTAAAGGAGTAATAAACGAGCGTAAAAATCCTATTCATGAAAATGATAGCGAAGATGAAGATGTATTAGAGCTAACGGAAATAGTAAATCAAGATGAAGAAGAAAAGTTAATATCAACTAAATCTGCTGAAGAGGTATGTGATATTTTTAAAAATTTTACCGATACTATTAAAGATAAAAAGCTGGATAATAATATCTCATCTAAAAATGCACTTGAAGAATTAGTAATTGAGATGTTAAAACCAGAACTTAAAGCTTGGCTTGATAAAAATCTACCTGTACTTGTTAAAGAGTTAGTAGAGATTGAGATAAAGAAATTGGTGCAGAATAGTAAGAGGTAGGGCAGTGAATGTCATTGCTAGCTAAAAGCGGGGGAGGTGTATGGCTTTTTTATGTCATTCCCGCGGACTCGGGAATCCAGCAATTAAAAGGTATACACACAGTAAGTTTTAATATTAAAAGCTCGATTTATCTTGCTTTACCCTAGATTCCTGCTTTTGCAGGAATGACATCGAACAACCTCCTGCTATCAAATAAATTATTTAATAAGGCATTATATGTTAAATAAATTATGTAAGATATTATTTTTTATAAATCTATTATTAGTGATAGTTCAGAGTTATGCTTCACCTCCGCCCTTACCGCCATCATTACCGGCTGCCGAAGTAGATACTAAAGATAAGGATGTTCGCTCTAGTGCCGATATTTCTTTTTTTGATAAATTTAAGCAATTTTTTAGTAAACCAAAAAAGAAAGATATACCCCCTAAACACGCAAGTGAACAAACTAAAGCAGCCCATCAAGAAGAACCAAAGCTAGCTTCCCAAGAGCCTAATGACAATGAACAAGCTGAGCCGTTTATAGATGTCGGTAATACAGTATTGCCTAGTGCTACAAGTGATAACGTTCATACAAATCCCAGTCATGAAAGTAGTGTAAATTTAGCTTCTCATGACATTCAGGAATCTAATGAAGCCGAGGTATCTGAACCTTTTATAGATATTGGTAGTGCAACGTTACCTAGTGTTACAAGTAATGAAATGCATGAAGCACAAGTTGCTTCTAATGAGCATAATGATACAAATTTAGCTTCTAATATTATAATTCCTAACGTACCGAGACCGATAGTATCTATGCCTCCGGCTCAAGCAGAAAGTTATGTAGTGCCTCCGCAGCGACCGGTGCAAATATATAAACCAACCAATTTGCCGCCTGTGCATAAGCCTATTCCGCTTAATCCCCCTCCTGATGCTAATAAAGAGGAAGAAAGCGTAGCACCGATAGCACCGCCCTCTATAACTAATATACCTGCTGTTTCTCTGCCTGTGGTTAGCCCGCCGGTAACCCAAGATAATACATCAAGTACTATGCCGACAACAGTACCTCCGGCAGTACCTCGTAATGTACCTGCACCTTCGGCAATGCCTACAAATCAACCTTCTACACAGCCTATAACACCGACTAGCCCAAATACACCCGTTACTACTCCGTCTAAAGTAATTCCTACAACCGATTCTTCAGCAGCACTCAATAACTCGCAAGAGACATTTGTAGCTGTTTCAGATGTCCCAAAAAAACAAGATTGGAATACGCCGCTTATACCCGTTGTTGTAGTGAAGCTGAATCAACTTCAGCCTTTACAAATTAATAATAATCAAACTACAAATAATCAAGAGAAATCACCTCCGGTAAGCTCTCCAAATGTCACGATTCAAAAACAAGATAATAACGTAAATAATGAAACATCGGAGTTGGTAACAAAATTTGTTAAAGATGAAGCACAAATGTTACTTTTACCTGATGATGATATAGTTCTTGGTAAACTAACAGAGCAGGCGACTTTAGAGCAGATGGATATGTATGCATATATAGAGCTGTTCCAAAAGAAAGCAGAATGGATAGCAAGTGCCGAAAGAAGAAAAGTTGTAGAGAGTTTTATTAAATATGGTAATGATATAAATAAAAAGAAAGATATTTATGCCAATCTATCTTATTGTAGTGCAGTAGAGAATGCTTTTAGAGCAGTGGATAGAAACAATCTTTTTGAGTTGCGTGCGTTACTTGACGTTTATCCTATATTGCAAGAAAAAGGTAGAAGCGGTGAGACATTACTAACTGCTGCTATTTATAACGATAATTACTATTTAGCAAAATTTTTGGTCATACGAGGTATTAAAATTTCTACTCTAAATGATGAGTGCCAATATCCATTAGATATTGCATTAGCTCAAGGAAACGCTAACATAGCTTGTATGTTAATCAAAGCTAAGGGATATTGATAAGATTATTTTTATTGTCATTGCAAGCGACTGTAAGGAGCGTGGCAATCTCATAAAATAGTATAAAATCCTGAGATTGCTTCGTCAAAACTTACAGTTTTGCCTCGCAATTACGTAGAATTTTCAAACAATTTCTTTAAAGCTTAATTGCTTTTCTATGTTAAATAGTTTAATTTAGGAGAGAAAATAATTAATTAAATCTCTAATATATGAGCGATTTATTCAGCTTTAACAAAGAAAAGAAAAATAAGCTAGTCGATAATAACTATAGTGCAAAAGATATTGAAGTATTAGAGGGGCTTGAGCCTGTTCGTAAAAGACCGGGGATGTATATCGGGGGTACTGATTTAAATGCTATGCATCATTTAGTATCTGAGGTGCTGGATAATGCTATGGATGAGGCAGTCGCCGGCTTTGCAAGTATCATCACGATAACAATGCATCATGATCATAGTATTACTATATTTGATAACGGTCGCGGTATCCCTATTGATAATCATCCTAAATTTCCTGACAAATCAGCTTTAGAAGTAATTTTAACTACTCTTCATTCAGGAGGTAAATTCTCAAATAATGTTTATCATACTGCAGGCGGATTGCATGGTGTTGGAATATCGGTAGTAAATGCTTTATCTAAACATTTAGAAATAAAGGTTTATAAACAAGGTAAATTATATAGCCAAAGTTATTCTAAAGGAGAAAAATTAACTGATTTAATATGTGAAGAAGCATCTAAAAGGCTAAGAGGTACATCAATAAATTTCACTCCTGATCCGGAAATTTTTAGTGAAAAATTACATTTTAATCCTAAAAAGATTTATGAGCTTGCAAGGTCAAAAGCTTATTTATATCGCGGTGTTACTATAGAATGGGCATGCGAAGTAGAAGTACAGTCAGATATACCTAAAAAGGCATTAATAAGTTTCCCAAATGGTTTAAAAGATTATTTAAGTTCAAAAATAACTTTAGATAATTTAGTTATTCCGGGAATTTTTGCAGGTAATATAGAGTCTACGTCGGACAAGATAAAACTTGAATGGGCGATTTGTTGGCAAAATAACGATAGCTCGGCATTTGTTCAATCATATTGTAATACTGTTCCGACTCCTCAAGGAGGAACACATGAGCAAGGACTTAAGTCGGCTATTTTACGTGGGCTTAAAGCATATGGTGAAATGATAGGGAATAAAAAAGCTGCTAATCTAACTATTGAGGATATTTTAGAAACCGCAAGTGTCGTACTTTCTATTTTTATAACTGAGCCGTCTTTTCAAGGACAAACTAAGGAAAAATTAGTATCAAACGGTGTAAGTAAACCGGTCGAGAATATAATAAAAGATCATTTTGACCATTTTCTTAGTAGCGATAAAGCTTTAGCTACTAATTTACTTGAGCATGTAATTAGCATTGCTGAGTTTAGAATCAGTAAGAAAAACGAAAAAAATATTTCCCGTAAAAATGCCACTCAAAAATTACGTTTACCCGGTAAACTTGCCGATTGCACACGCACTTCACCTGAAGGGACGGAATTATTTATTGTAGAAGGTGATTCGGCAGGAGGCTCTGCAAAACAAGCACGTAATAGAGAAACGCAAGCAGTATTACCGCTATGGGGTAAAGTTCTAAATGTTGCGAGTTCTACGCTTGAGAAAATCGTTAATAATCAAGCAATACAAGATTTAGAAATAGCTCTTGCCTGCGGTAGTTTAAAGAATTATAAAAAAGAAAATCTGCGTTACGAAAAAATAATTATTATGACTGATGCAGATGTTGACGGTGCTCATATAGCTTCGTTATTAATGACTTTCTTTTTTTTACGAATGCCGAAATTGGTAGAAGAGGGGCATTTATATCTAGCTAAGCCTCCGCTTTATCGTTTAACGCAGTCTAATAAAACTTATTATGCAGGCGATGAAGAGGAAAAAGCTAAGTTAACGGATAAATTATTAAAAGCTAGTAAAGCTAAAATTGAAGTAGGTAGGTTTAAAGGTCTCGGTGAAATGATGCCTGCACAATTAAAGGAAACTACTATGCATCCGGAAAAAAGATCGCTTTTAAAGGTAACTTTAGCAGATTTTCAAAATGTTGATAAAATAGTAGATGATTTAATGGGTAAAAAGCCGGAAAAAAGATTTCAATTTATTTATGAACAGGCTTTAGTTAAAATGGATAAAATTATTAGTGAGCTGGATATTTAATCGTTATTGCGAGGAGCCGTAGGTGACGCGGCAATCTCGTCAAATATCCTAAGATTACTTCGTAATTTTCCTCGCAATGACGCTTTGCTTAAAAAACACACATATTTGGAGTATTATGTTATTACGTTTAATTATAACACTATTTTTTATTATAAATTCTATTTGTGCATTTGCAGAAGGAGAAAAAGAAACTGAAAATAAAATATCAAATCAGGAAGCTTATAAGCAATTTCAAGACGTATTTGAACGTATCGAAAAGGCTTATGTACAGGTACCCGATAGGCAAAAAATGATAGATGAAGCAATTAACGGTATGTTAAACTCACTTGATCCCCATTCAAGCTATTATACCGATGAGGATTTAGAAGATATTTTGACTTTTACAAAAGGTGAATTCGGCGGAATCGGTGTTGAAATAATGTATGATAGCGGAGCAATTAAGATAATATCGCCTATTGATGATTTGCCGGCTTTTAAAGCAGGGCTTAAAGGTGGGGATTATATAGTAGGCGTGAATGACGAGTTAGTCTCTACGCTTGGTCCTAATAAAGCTATAAAAGAGATGCGTGGTACGCCTGGTACTAAGGTTAAATTGTTGATAATTAAGGAAGAAGAGGCAAAACCGCAAGAGCTAGAGCTTACTCGCGAAATAGTAAAAATCAAGCCGATAAAAGCACATTTAGAAAAAAATAATATTGCATATATACGTATAACTACTTTTAATGAGTCAACAATTTCTGAGCTGAAGGCAGCAGTAAAGAAGTTAAAAACTGAGAGTAAAGATGACCTTAAAGGTATAATTCTAGATTTACGTAATAATGCCGGAGGTATACTCGATCAAGCTATTGCTGTTAGTGATTATTTTATTGATTCCGGTGTAATTGTAACAACAAAAGGTAGAACTACATCAAGTAATAGCGAAATTAAAGCAAATGAGTTTTCGTTAAAAGCTCCCAAAGTACCTATGATAGTTTTAATAAACGGTAATTCTGCCTCTGCCTCGGAAATAGTTGCCGGAGCTTTGCAAGATCATAAAAGAGCAATAATACTTGGCACTAAGTCTTTCGGTAAAGGATCAGTTCAGGCTTTAACGCAAATCAATTCTAGGGCTGCCGTAAAACTGACTATATCTAAATATTACACCCCAAGCGGTCGTTCTATTCAAGCAGAAGGAATAGAGCCTGATATTTTAATTGAGCCGGCGAAAGTTGAGTATCCAGAAGTGAAAAAAATAGATAAGCGTTTTTCTGAGAGTTCTTTAAAAAATTATTTGAAGAATGATAATGAAAAAAACAAAGATAATGCATCTAAAAACAAAGATAGCCAAAAAGAAACAAAAGCCAAAAATAATAAACAAGAAGAGAATGAATTATCGGAATTATACAAAAAAGATTATCAATTTGCTCGTGCTTATGATGTAATTACAGGGTTGATTATTAATAAGAAGCTGGAAACAAAAGAGAGAGTTAAACAAGAAGATAAGTAGAGAGGATAATATCATTCTCGGTTTTGCTGCATGGATAGATTCTTCATCATAAGCTACGGAAAAACTGTAAGTTTTGTACGTACGCGATCTCAGGAACCCTGGTTTATGAGATTGCCACGCTCCTTTTAGTCACTCGCAATGACGATTTGGTATGCGAGCAAGCCTTCTGCAGGGATGACATCAGTTGAGTTAAAAATAACTACTAGGTCTTATAATGAACCATAATAAGTATATAGTAAGATTGTCATTCATTATATTGTTTCTTAATATTGTCATAAATATGATGTTTTATCGTTATTTTATGATAAAAGAAATGATAGTAAAACAAGTGGCTTTGGAACATACTAAAATTGTAGAACTTTACACTGATAATATTTGGAATACTCATCAGAACGTAATCAGTAAATTACACAAATTCGATTATTTAAAACTATTACAAGATCAAGAGTTTATTAATTTTGCAAAGATTACCGCTCAATGGTTCACCAATCTTAATATTAATATTTCTCTCTACGATCTCAAAGGTAATAAATTCATCACTAGTAATATGTTACATATGTATAGTGTAGACAATTATAAAGATGATAGTTTGGTTGAGATAGTTACCGCAAAAATCGATAAATTTTTTTTTAAATCCTTTACTTCAAAAGCTCCGCTTCGAGATGCTTTTGAAGGTATTACAAGTCATATATTATTACCAAGGGTAGTAATAGAAAATGAAAGTGATTTAACCGTGGAAGAGGCTTCTTTTGTTACTAGCTATATCCCTGTTATAAGTAATAATTTAGATTTTCCCGTAGATGCAGTATTTGAGATTAACACTAATATTACCAGCCAGTGGCAAAATATAACCTCTCTTGAGCAAAAGGTTTTTATAACTTTTATCATTATTTTTATAATATTCTGCACTATAATTATTAGTAATACTAACTATGCTAGACAAATCATTGAGGAGCAGCTTGAAACAAATAGAAATTTAAAAGCTCAAATAGTAAAAGTAGAAAAAACCAGCTCTTCAAATACAAAGTTTTTTACTAATATTAGTCATGAATTGCGTACACCGCTTAATGCTATAATAGGCTTTTCAGAAATTCTTATGTCGGAAAGAGATGCAGAAAAAAGTAAAAATTATATTAAAGATATAAATGATGCCGGTAAGCATTTGCTTAGTATGATTAATGATATTTTAGATCTTTCTAAAGCTTCTGCCGATAAATTAAAAGTAGATAGTATAGATCTTGATTTAAATAAATTAATTCGTTCTTCGCTGATACTTGTTAAGACTCGTGCCGATCAAGCCGAAGTGGCTTTAATTAGTAGATTACCGAAAGAGCATGTGGTTATAAAGGCTGATCCAAAAAGGCTAAAACAAGTATTCTTAAATCTTTTATCAAATGCCGTGAAATTTACGAATTCCGGAGGAAGTGTTACTATTGCACTTGAAAAAGATGAGTTAGCAAAATTAGTATATATAAAAGTTATAGATACCGGTATCGGTATTGAGGAAAAAGATATCCCAAAAACTTTATCGGCGTTCGGTCAAATTGATAGTGAGCTTAGTAGAAAATATGAAGGTACCGGTCTTGGGTTGCCGCTTACTAAAAAGCTGGTTGAACTTATGAACGGTAAATTTGATTTGCAAAGTAAGATAAATGAAGGTACCACCATAACAATAACGTTTACATATGACTGTAGTATTGAAATATAAAAAATTGTGTGGAATATTAAAAAAATTTCGGTATTATAAAAAAATTATAAATTTTTAAAAAATATATGAAACTGATTGTCTTATTATTTACTTTTTTATTTTCTATGTTTTCTTTCGGAGAAAGCGAAACTATTAAAGGAACGCCTTTAAAATATGTAGCAAATAATGATTTTGAAAATAGACTAGATGAACAGGAACAAGAAATCAGAAGGCTAATCGGTAAAGTTGAGGTTTTACAGCATAAAATTGATATGCTAACGCAGAACTCAAATATTTCAAATCAAGAAGAAAATACTGAAGTTTTAGAAGCCGGTGATTCAAAAAAACAAGATGTTTTTGATATAGCTTTGCTTAAAGATATGCCGGATAATGCGCCTAAAAAACCTATTGCGGTTAATAAGGATATAGCTCCTGATAAGCAAGCCTACGATTTGGCTCTTGCTGCTTATAAAGATAATAAACTGACTGAAGCAAAAGATAAGTTTAAACATTTTATCCAAAAATATCCTAACAGTTTGCTAATTAGTAATGCTTATTTCTGGTATGGGGAATGCTTTTTTAAACAAAAAGACTATAACGGGGCAGCGGTTAACTATTTAAAAGGCTATAAAGAGTTACCGAAAGGGGCAAAATCTTCCGATGGGTTATTGAAGTTAGCACTTTCCTTAGGCGAACTAAAAAAAACTCAGGAAGCATGTAATATGCTTGCTAAGTTTGATAAGGAATTTCCAACTAATAGAACTGCCGCATCTAAGAAAATGGCAGAAGATGCTAAGATTAAATTTGGCTGTAAAAATAAATAAAAATAATAAAATATGACTGATATTTTGGATGAAGTACTGAGTGATCACAATGAAGAAAAAAGGTTAATTTTTTTCAAAAAGCTTTTACCTATAATAATAATCATTTCTATAATAGCTATTACTATAATGGTTGTTATTAATAATAATAAAGATAAAAGAATTAAAAATAACCAAAAAAACGGAGATATTCTTGTTAAGACTGTTGGTTTGGAAACAACAAAAGATAATGAAGAATTAGCTTTTAATACTTTAGAGAATTTAGTTACTACTAGTAATACTAAAATCAAAGAAATAGCTGCATTAGAACAAGTAGCCATAAAGATTTCAAAAAAACAATATTCAGAAGCGAAAGACCTGCTTAATAAAATTATTGAAAATAAAGAATATTCCGAAATTTCTACTTCTTATGCACGTATTTCATGGTGTAGTCTTGTTATTGATGATCACAATCTAGATATTCAAGATAAAGAGAAATTGACCAAATATTTAAATTATTTTGATGACGAGAAAAAACCTTTTTGGGCTACAG
Organism: Rickettsia africae ESF-5; assembly: GCF_000023005.1. Classification (NCBI taxonomy): domain Bacteria; kingdom Pseudomonadati; phylum Pseudomonadota; class Alphaproteobacteria; order Rickettsiales; family Rickettsiaceae; genus Rickettsia; species Rickettsia africae. The sequence continues at coordinate 320,021 of NC_012633.1, forward strand.
CAACTATTATAAAAGCTATGTGGAATATTAAGAATAATATGAAATCGCAAGCAGAAAAAAATCTAAAAAATTTATTAATTTCAAATAATGTATCTGATCTAATAAAAGATCAGGCTAAAGCATTGCTTGTAAATTTAAATAAATAATAATTCGTACTTAAGGAAAAATATGACAAAAAAAATAGCACTTCTGTTATTACCGTTTATTTTAATTTCATGTAACGGGCTTGGACCAAAAAGGGTAAAAAATATTGTTGAGTTGACTTCTAAATTAGCAATTCAGACTCATGAGCCTATATATTTAGATTCTAATGCAAATATATATGCATTTAATGCAAATATGCTTAAGAATAAACAGTATAGTTTCGCTAGAAGTAAAACGATTACCGAGCCGGTTTTTATAGGCGATATGATTTATGCATTGGATATTAGATCGAATATTTCTGCATTTTCTATAGAGAAAAATAAGATTATTTGGTCTTATAATTTAAGTAGACATAAAAAAGATAATTATATAGGCGGCGGAATTTTACACCATAACGGAAAATTATACGTAACATACGGTTCAAGGTTGTTAGTAGTGCTAGATGCAAAATCAGGTTATGAAATAATTAGAAAAGAACTTCCGGATATTATTAGAATTAAGCCTATTGTGCTCAATGATAATACTGTCTTAGTGCAAACTATTAGTAATCAAACTATTGCTTTAAATGCAGAAACTTTAAAAACCGTATGGGAACATGAAAGCCTAGCGGAAGTTTTGTCGGCTAGTTATTTTATGACGCCGATAGTACAGTATGACAATGTAATAGTAACTTATAATTCCGGGCAAATACTTGCCTTAAATATAACAAACGGTGAAGTAAAATGGAATTTTGAGTTTACAAATCTTAATGATCGTACAGCTATACCAAATTTTGACGAATCAAGTATTTTATGTACTCCCGTTCATGATAATATGAATCTGTATATAGCAACCGGTCTTGGTAAGCTTATTAAGCTTAATGTAGCAACCGGCAGTGTGATTTGGCAGGTAAATGCCGAGGATATTCAATCAATGTCTTTAATCGGTAATAGTCTATTTGTAACAAATAATGCTAGACAAATAGCAGCATTTAATCCTGAAACAGGGAAAGTAAAGTTTGTAGCTGATTTAAATGATGGACAAGATCCTAAGAAACTAAAATCTGCTGCTTTTTTAGTACCTTTTGTTGGAGTTAATAATAACAATAAGCGAAGTTTAAATGTTATTTCCGTTAACGGTGTTTTATATAGTTTTGATGTTGATAATAATGGATTAAACATGATACCTCATGTTGTCAAAATTATAAAAAATATTCATTATTATGGGCTAAGCGCAAATAATAATTTATATTTTTCTACCGATAGAAAAATAATATTCGGAAGTAAATAAATTATATTTAGCTTGACAGATAGCGGGTATTAATGCTATTAAGTATGTTGCTTGATTCTTTAATTTTAAATTCTAATTAAAAAGATACTATTGTGAAAACTTACTCGGCAAAGCCATCGGAAATTGAAAAGAAATGGTGGGTCATAGACGCAAAAAATATTGTACTAGGACGACTCGCTAGCAGAGTTGCTAATATGCTACGTGGTAAGCATAAGCCTAGTTTTACACCTCATTTAGATTGTGGTGATAATATAATCATAATAAATGCGGGGCATGTAAAATTAACAGGTAAAAAAGCAAATCCCAAAGACGGAAAAATATATTACAGATATACAGGATTTCCAGGTGGGATAAAAGATACTACGGCAGGTAAAATCTTAAGTGGTAAACATCCTGAGAGAGTTATTAAAATGGCCGTAAAAAGAATGATTACAAGAAATGCTTTAGGTGCTAAGCAAATGAGTAATTTGTATGTTTATGCAAATGGTGATCATCCTCATATGGCACAGCAACCTACTGTTTATGATTTTGCAAGCCAAAATCCAAAAAATAAAAAGTAATAGAATATGCCCGAGTTAAAAATTAAAACAGAAAAAGTAGAAAAGCAGTTAACTAAAGAACCTTTAGTATTAAAAACTCCTAAAGAAAAAATAGATAATTTAGGCAAGTTTTATGCTACAGGTAAAAGAAAAAATGCTATAGCACGAGTATGGCTTAAAGTAGGAAAAGGAAAAATAGTTGTTAATAAAAAAACAATAGCCCAGTACTTTCCTTCTGAAACTTATGTAAAAACTATCTTAAAGCCGTTTGTCTTAACAAAAACTATTGATCAGTATGATATAATTTGTACTGTTAGAGGTGGAGGAATTTCAGGGCAGAAAGGTGCTATTTTACATGGAATTTCTAAAGCTTTAGATAAATCTGCTCCGGATTTTCATGCTATTTTGCGTAAAGGTGGTCTTTTAACACGTGATTCTAGGGTAGTAGAGCGTAAGAAATACGGACAACGTAAAGCACGTAAGAAAACACAATTCTCTAAACGTTAAGATACAATTTGAGAAGTTGCTAGTCAATTGTTGCATGGATCAATTTTTTATTGTCATCCCGCGACTTGATCGTGGGATCCAGCTTAAAATATTTAAATTAATTAGTATTTTAAGTTATTTTTTGGGATACCGTGGTCAAGCCACGGTATGACACTAAGTACATTTTCCAAGCCATGCAACCGCTTTTATCTAGAATGACACTTCTTAACAAATTATATAAACACTTTTCCCCTGGCGGGGTAGCTCAGCTGGTTAGAGCGACGGAATCATAATCCGTGTGTCGGGGGTTCAAATCCCTCCCTCGCTACCATTCATCCGTCTTTTTGACAGTTCTATAGTAAACTGATTTGAACTTTGTGCTTCGTTGTTCATCCTCTCGTCTATTATATATATAGGCTCTACCTTCGTGCCTGGCACAAAATGGGGGTGAGTTTACTATAGTACTGTTAATAGTCCCATAGTTTTTAATAAAATTTTGTATAAGATAAATATTAGACTTCTTGCATAACCTATTTTATAAAGAGGAATTTGAAGGAGGCACGGAACATAGAACCGGAGCGTAGCCAACAAATCTATGTAAGGATTCGAGTACCAGATCCAAATTACCTTTAGAAAGAGATTATGCCAAGGAGTCTATTTTATATTAGGTTCTGTGAAGATCTCTAAAACGATTTGATTTGCACTAAAAAATATCTCAAAATAAAGTCAATTAGAAATCTTTACAAAGCCTAGCATTTTATGAAATTGATTTTAACAAGTTTAATTTTTATATTTATGAGCTTTCTTCCAATATATGCTAAATCCTTACTTAAAGGGTTTATGTATCTGAAAGATATCGACCCTACAATTATTCAAAATATGCATTATTATTCAGATGAAAATTTTGTTGGTAAAAAGGTAGATGGTTATAAAGCACCGGAAGCAATTTTAACCATATAAGCTGTTAAGGCTCTTAAAGCAGTACAAGCTGAGGTACAAAAAGATGGTTATTCACTGATTATATGCATATAGACCACAAAAAGCTGTACAACATTTTTAAGATGGAGCAAAGATAATATTGATCAAAAAAATAAGGAAAGCTTTTACCCATATACAGATAAGTCTAAATGTTTTATATTAGGTTATATAGCTGAAAGATCTAGTCATAGTAGAGTACTGTAGATTGATCAATAATAAAGCTTCAGAAGGAAGTTAATAATAATTCTGAAGTCATTATTAAGAGAAAGCTGAAAGACGCGCGTGTTATAATCCTCTTTAGATGACAATACGGTAGACATGTATACTTCTTTTGACTTATTTGATGACACTTTACCTCATGATAGTAAATTAATTGATAAGCAATATTTAGCAAAACGTAATTATTTATGTTCTAAGATGCAAAACCATAATTTTAAAGCATGTAAAATTGAGTGGTGGCATTATACAACTTGCAGATGAGCCTTATAAAGATCAATATTTTAACTTTGATATAGAAAAAAAAACTATGACAGTATTAAGTGAGAAAATTTAATAATAAGACATGTTATAATAAACATAAAGTAACATTATGCCAAATTATCATGTTAAATTTTTACCAAATAGAGTTAAGTTAATCGGTTATTTTTGTAGACTTATTTTATTACCAAATTTAATACCAGCTGATTCTAGTGAAAATAGTTATGACCAAAGCCTTGATAGAAATAAGGTATATTCTGTACGTTTAAAACCTTTTTCTAATACCTCTACATATTTTTTAGATGAGCATCCTGATCATACCTTTGTACATATTGCTGATAAAAAATATATTTTATATGGATTGGTTAGAGAGCTAAAATTTGCGTTTGAAGATATAAATTCATGATTTTTAATGCCGGAAACTCAAATTGATACGGTTAATTGGGAAACTGAAACAACAACAAATTACTGTCTAAGTAATTTCATTATAAACTTATTTCATATAAGAGAAGTAAAAGATTTTATTGCTAATATAACTATATCTAATCTAGCAAATGCATTTACTGCACATATAATCAGTGATAATAATTATAACCTAATAAAGAATGATAGTACGTACATATTATATGATTGAATCTAGTTGCGATAAAGATTAGTTTATTGTCTAGAGGAACAAATGAGTGTGCTGTATTTACTTTAGGCAATAATACGGATATTTCATTATTTAGTGCTATAAATGAATTGAAGGTGATAAAGAGGTAAATAGTGCTGTTCTACAAGTACTATATATATAACATTTTTACTGAATTAATGATTCAAATTCTTTTACGACGGCTTGGTAAAGTTTACGTTTAAACGGTATTATAATAGATAAGAGTTCATCAAGTGATGCCCAACGCCATTGGTCAAATTCCGGATTAGAGGTATTTATATTAATATCTTCGTTATTTCCGGTAAACCTAATTAAAAACCAGCGTTGTTGTTGTCCACGAAAATTACCGTTCCACAGTTTAGGTATTAAAAAGCTTGGTACATCATAACTATACCAGAATTTGCTTTCGGCAATAATATATCCTTTATCGCTGCCTATTTCTTCTAACATCTCACGCATTGCTGCAATACTTGGTGTTTCGCCGGGAACTATCCCACCTTGCGGCATTTGCCATGCAGATATTTTTGTATCTATTCTTTTACCGACGAATATATGGTTATCGGCATTTAATATCATCATGCCGACCCCTGGTCTATATGGTAAATCAAAATGTTTTTTGGAAGAATTGCTCATTATTTTTTTACTTTAAAAAATCAATTATAATTTTACTACTTTATTTTTACCCGTTGTTTTAGCTTCATACATAGCTTTGTCAGCACGTTCAATGAAAGATTCTATTGATTCTTCTTTTTTATATTTCGTAACTCCGATTGAAATAGTTGTTTTTAAAGGTTCAATTTGATCTTCAATGTGAAAATTCATATATTCTATTTTAACTCTAACTCTCTCCGCAGTTTCAATTGCTTTAGAAATATCTATATCCGTTAAGAGTATAGTAAATTCTTCACCGCCGAATCTTGCTATTAAGTCTGTTACTCTGAGAGTATTCTTCAAAATACGGGATACAATTGTTAAAACCTTATCGCCTGCTTGATGACCGTAAGTATCGTTTACATGTTTAAAATTGTCGATATCGCACATAAGTAAATATAATTTAATACTTTCTTTATTAGTTTTCTCAATAATTTGTTTGAGATGTATATCGAAATAGCGACGATTAAATAAGCCGGTTAGACCGTCTTTAACTGCTAAATTGACACTTTGTTCAAGATCATTACGTAAATTATCTTGATATTGCTTACGTCTTAATTGTGTTCTAATTCTAGCAAGCAATTCGCTTTCCTCTATAGGATAAACGAAATAATCATTAATACCGAGTTCAATACCTTTCACAACCAAAGGCATACCGTCTTCATCAATTTGTAAAATTATTACTACGCCGTTTATTTCTGCTTTACCTCTTAAAATAACACTGATCCTCAAAGGATCGTCATTTTCGAGCGTACTACTGATAATTACTAAATCGGGGGTATATTCATTTATAATATCTAATTCATCGGAATTACTTATTACCTTTACGTTTTGGGTAAGCTTAAGTAACATTTTTTTTATATTTTTAGCTTGTACCACATCATCATTAATTAGTAATATTTTTTTATTTGCAAAAGTGTCATGCATTGCGATATTTGTTACGCCTAATAATGCATTAGTGCTATTACGAAGCTTTAACTCATCAATTAAGCTTTTCATTCTAGATAGCGATTTAAGTCTTACAAATAGAGCAGTATCGTTAATCGGCTTTGTTAAAAACTCATCAGCTCCTGCCTCAAGACCTTTAACTCGATCATCAATATCGGAAAGTGCAGTTACCATTACAACCGGTATATGAGTAGTTTCCGGATCGGTTTTTATCGTTTTACATACTTCACATCCATCCATTTCCGGCATCATAACATCAAGTAGTATAATATCAATTTTTTCTTTTTTAAGAATTGCTAGTGCTTCTTTACCGCTATTTGCAGTAAGAACCGTATAATACTCTTTTAAAAGTTTGGCTGTTAGTAACTTAATATTGGGTTCTATATCATCTACTACTAATATTGTGGTCATAAGATTAAATTCTTGTTTTTAAAGGAAATAATTTGTATATTTATACTTTAATTTTAAGTCTTAAATGTAAGATATATGAAAATTTCAGCAAATTCAATTAGAACAGGTAATATATTAGTGTATAATAATGATTTATGGGTTGTCAGCAAAACACCGGAACATACTCAACCCGGGAAAGGTGGAGCTTATGTACAAGTTGAGATGAAAAATTTAAAAACAGGGACAAAGCGTAACGAAAGATTCAGTTCTGCCAATTATTTAGAAAAAGCTGAACTTGAACAAAAAGATTATCAATTTTTATATTTTGAAGGTGATGATTTGGTATTAATGGATACCAAACATTTTGATCAAATAAATATTTCCAAGGAAATGTTAGAAGAAAAATTATCTTTCTTAACTGAAAATATGATTGTTAAAGTCGAATTTTATAATGACAAGCCTTTAAATATTGAGCTTCCTCCAACTGTTATACTTGAAATTAGTGAAACTGATCCGGTAATAAAAGGAGCAACCGCTACCGCTTCTTATAAACCAGCAATTTTAGAAAACGGTATTAAAGTTAAGGTCCCGCAATATTTAGAAATAGGAGAAAAAATTGTGGTTAAAACTGATGATATGACATATGTCGAGCGAGCGAAGTAAGCTGTTTTATTGAACTATGGATACCACCCCGTCATTGCGAGCAGCCGTAGGCTGCGTGGCAATCTCGTCAAATATCCTGAGATTGCTTAGTCAAAACTTACAGTTTTTCCTCGCAATGACGACTTTCAGCATCCACTCAGGCAATGCTTTTAGCTAGGAATGGTATCAATTTTTTAAAGCCATACGACATAATTTCTAAAACTAATAATTAAAAATATCAAATGCAACCTATAACTAATTTATTAATTAATGCCCTGCGTAAAGCTGTTAAGTTTTTGCATAGAGATTTTTTAGAACTTGAAATGCTACAAAAAAACTCTGTAAGAAATGAAGAATTTTGTAAGCGATCTTATTTAAAATTAAAAACTTTATTATGTGAAGAATTACAAAAATATACACAATATTTATTTTTTCCGGAGGATAAATTCGATTTAAATAATAATTATGAGAGTGTTTTTTTAATTAATCCTATAGATAGTCCAAATAATTTCGCCAGAAGCATACCTTTTTTTGCGATATCCGTAACTTATTTCAAAAGGAATCAAGAAGTTTTAATTCCTACTTCTACAGTAATATATTTTCCTGCTCTTAATGAAATTTATTATGCTGAAAAAGGTAAGGGAGCTTGGATAGAAAAAAATAATTTAAACTCTAATTATCAAGGATTAAGACTTAGAGTTTCCGATAATGCTGATTTAAAAAACTGTTTAGCAATTATTGAAGGTGTAAATCATAATGATTTGGAGGAGATAGAGGTAGATAATATTAGATCTTTTGGTTCTCTTTGCTATGGGGCTACGCTTGTAGCGTCAGGTAAAGCGGATTTAATATGTTTATCATTATTAAATTTTACATTATATTATGCATTTGAGCTTTTTATTAAGGAAGCAGGCGGGATAATTATAGATTCTAGCGATAAATTTCTATATTCAAATCGTTATATTGCTAAAAAACTTAAAAAATATTAGACAAGAAATTATTTTAGATTTGCATTTTTATTGTTATAATAATATTAATATAATTATTAATTCATAAAGTTATGGCACATTATAAAGAGTTTGAATTTGACTGCGATTTTAGTGGACAAAGAGCCAAGTTTAAGTTTTATATAGGTACGCCTCAAGAAGGGCATCATCCGCTACAATTTCAAGCAAAATGGTTATCTGATGAAAGAGGCGGTACTATTCCTGATGATGTTATGAAAGCAATATCACAGCTAAATGATCTTGCTAAAAAAAACGGTGTTCCACTCCCGGATTTATGCGTATATGCTCTTGGTTCTGCGCAAGAAGTCCAAGCTACTCCTCAAGACGAAGATGAAAACGAGAGTGAGAACCAAGAGGATAAAGCAGAGCAGGCATAGTTAAAAATAATAAGGAGATTCATAGAGATTAAAATGAAACAATATAATGATTTATTTAAAATTATTCACCGCGAAGGATATATATTTATTGCTAGCTTTGCATTAGTAAGTTTTTTATTAGCATCATTTAATGAAAAACTTGGCTGTATTGGATGTATTGCTACTGCTTGGTGTATTTATTTTTTCCGTAATCCTGATCGCTTTGTGCCTATAAGTGATGATCTGGTAATAAGTCCTGCAGATGGAATAATTCAAGAAATTAAGGAAGCATTGCCGCCTCCGGAATTAGGACTTGGTGATGTGGAAATGATTAGAGTTAGTATTTTTCTAAATATTTTTAATGTCCATGTTAATAGAATCCCGGCAAACGGAAAAATTTTAGCACTTCATTATAATCCAGGAAAATTTTTTAATGCTTCACTCGATAAAGCTAGTATTTATAATGAGCGTCAATCAGTATTAATGGAAACTGCTCAAGGTCAGAAAATTGTTTTTGTTCAAATAGCCGGACTTATAGCAAGGCGTATAGTTTGTGATTTAGAAGAGGGTAATGAAGTTAAAACGGGCGAGCGATACGGTATAATTCGTTTCGGTAGCAGAGTAGATGTTTATTTACCGTTGAAAACAGCTTTATTAGTGAGTAAAGGGCAGACTGCTATAGGCGGTGAAACTATCATTGCTGATTTTGGACGTAAAAAGACAACAGAATTTAAGTTTGAGAGGAAGTAGCCTCATCACTTTAAAACCGTCATTGCGAGCAGCTGTAGGCATGGTTTGTTTATGTCATTCCCGCGTAGGCGGGAGGGAATCCAGTGAAACGTATAAAAAACAAGTTTTTTATCTGTTTATTTTATCAAATATATAATTTTGTACCAATTAAGATTATTTTTTTCTGGATTCCTGCTTTTGCAGGAAGTGAGATATTGACAGCCATGCAACCACACTGTTTTTTCCTTGCAATGACGTGATAAATACATTTTGGGTATAAAAATTGTTAAAAATTCGTAAATCTATAATAACTAAGCCTGTACCTCTAATAAAATTAATTCCCAACTTTATTACGTTGCTTGGTTTAGTAACCGGTATGAGTTCTATAAAATTTGCTTTGGATAGCAGATGGGAACTTGCGGTATATTGCATTATAGTAGCGGCAATTATTGACGGTATCGACGGTAGAATAGCAAGGATGCTAAATTCAGCTAGTCCATTTGGTGCAGAGCTTGATTCATTATGCGATTTTGCTAATTTCGGTATAGCTCCTGCCTATCTGATATATTTATGGTCTTTTCAACAATATGAGTATAAGGTATTTTCATCAGCGGTAATGTTATTATTTATAGTGTGTATGGCACTACGTTTAGCTCGCTTTAACGTTGGTATTTATCAACCGAAACAAGATAAAACTGACTATTTTTTTACCGGTGTACCTGCCCCATGCGGTGCTTTACTTGCTTTAATGCCTGTAATGATAGATTTTGAAATCGGTACGTTATTAAATATCAATACCCGTACTCATACTATAACAATTAATATATATTTGGCTATTATAGCTTTTCTACTTGCTAGTAGGCTTCCTACAATCTCAACAAAAAATTTGAGTATTAAACCTGAATATTTATCGCTTGCAATGATTTTAGTTGCTATTGTTATTATAAATCTTATCATATATCCATGGTATTCACTGCCGTTAATTGCAGTTATATATATTCTTTCTATACCAATTTGTTATTTTTTTAAACATAGAGGGTATTGGTAAAGTTAATTATGCCGAGTGTATTACAACAAGCTATCGACAAATATAAACATCATCCATTTACTAAATATGTAATTATTATAGCCTTAATCATATTTATTTATTTGGGATGTAGAATTTATGTTTGGGCAAATACACAATCTACGGATAATGCTTACATAGATGCAGATATTTCAAATGTTAGTGCTGAAGTTAGCGGTGTTTTAACAAAGTTATTTGTTACCGATAATACTAAAGTTAATAAAGGCGATCTGATAGGTGAAATTGACGATAGAGATTATAAGGCAAAGCTTGCAGCACTTGAAGCATCTATTGAAGCTTGCATAAAAAATATAGAAATTATAGAGCAAAAAATCTCAATAGGGCAGATTAGCCTAGAGCAAGCAGCTGAAAAATTAAAGCTTAATAAAATAAGCTTTGATATTGTTGCAACAGATTTTCTGAGAGTGCAGGAGTTAAATAAGGCAAAATTTGCTAGCTCTAAAACGTTAGATGATTCTAAAAACGCATATCAAAAAGCCAAAACGGATTATAAACAAGCACAGTTAGATTTAGATATATCTAAGCAACATTTACAGCTTCTTGAGCTTGAAAAAGCAGCAGAACAGGAAAAACTTAAAGAGCTAACAGAAAATAAAAAAGTAACCTTAAGGAGCTTACAAAATACTAAACTTATTGCTATGGTACCCGGTATATTCGGTAATAGTAGTTTAGAAGTCGGAAATTACATAGTACCGGGTAGGGTGTTGTTTTCTATAGTTCAAGATAATACTATGTATATTCAGGCTAATTTTAAAGAAACACAAATTCAGAAATTTAAGTCCGGTATGAAAGTCAAAATTGAATTTGATGCTTTGCCTAAAAAGGTAATTTACGGGAAGATTCGTAATATTGCTCCTGCGACCGGCTCTAAATTTAGCTTAATCCCACCAGATCATGCTACCGGTAATTTTACTAAAAGCGTACAACGTGTACCTGTTTTAATAGATTTTGAATCCCCAAATGCTAATCTAGTCCCCGGCATGTCAGCAATCGTATCCATTAGAACGGATCAAAGTACGTAATTTTTGTTAAAAAATAGTAATAATTATTCTATTAAAAGTACATATTCTAGTATTATTTACTGATTACTTAAAAAGCTATATAATATGAGTAATACCAAAAGTAATAATTAATATGCAAAGATATTTAGATCCCACTAATTGATAGTGTATTAAAAAAAATCTTTCGTGATTTAGAGAGGTTCAAGGAATTGATCAATGCAGTTCTTGAACTACCTGAGGGGCTTAGAATTAAAGCAATAGAATTTATACCTGTAGAGCAAGTACCTATGCTCGATAAAGGGAACAAAAAGCATATTTGATTTAAAGGTTAAAGATGAAGCCGGTAGCTGGTATATAATCGAGCTTACAACTTACACAAGGAATAAAGCATAAAGATTTATTACCGAAACAAATAAGCAATATTTATTTGATTTTTCCTATGTATTTATTTATAGAGCTTAAAATTTTGATAAAGATAAGCTTGAAACTACTATAGATGAGTGGCTACATTTATTTAAGTGTGCAGAAACAGAAACCAGCCCACCTGCAAATATAAAGAGCGAGAAGGTATTAGATGCATACAATATAATAGAAATGCATAACCTCACCGCCGAAGAATATGATGCCTATATAAGAGCGAAATTAATGGAAGATGCCGAGGAAATAGCTTTAGGAAGAACAGTGTGAAAAAGGGAAAGAAAGAAGCATAGAAATAGTAAAGAACTTGTGACTTAAAGATATAGATGTCACAATATAATAGCAGATTCAACAGGGCTAACTATAGCAGAAATAGAAGAGTTAAAAGCAAAAATAGACAATTCTGAAACTAGTTGATTAATTATTTGTTCTTTAACTCTGCTAATTCTTTCTTGAGTTTTATTACTAAAGTTTGTAATTTTTCAAATTCTTCGCGAGTGACATAATTACCTTTAAGTATTTTATCCTCAATTATGCCACAGCTTTTATCCGTTATACTATTTAAGGCTTTTTGTGCTACGCTGCTAGCTCCAACGGCTACTTTTAAAATATTATTTGTTTTCATAGTACCTCTATCGATAAAGCATGCAAGCCGCTATTAAATTCATCGGCAAGTAAGTTATTAATAGTGCGATGATTGGCAATTAGGCTTTTCCCCTGTAATGTTTTTGCAGAAATTCTTATTTTTATATGGCTGTGAATTCCGTTATAATGACTAGCATGTTTATAGCTTTCATCTATTATTTCTTGAAAATGTGGTTTTAACACACTTAATTTTTCTTGTATCACTTCTATGCGGTTCATATTTTTATTTCATTTACAGTAAAAATGCCCTAATATTCTTAAGTATATAATTTTATGATACACATGGCAATATCAGAATTAAGAACGAATTATAAAGATTTACAAGATGCGATAGATAAATTGGAAAAAGGCGTATGTTTTGCTTGTAGATTAGTTAATTATGATGAAATAGAATTTATAGAGCAGGGTAAGCATTTTATAATTGAAGATTTAGATCAAATCATTGAAGATGTAAGCAAAGAACTTAATATTTTTTCAAAGTTTAAGAAAATAAAGAAAGATAGAATATTATTTATCCTAAATACTACTGATTCTGACTTAATTAAAAATTTTGCTAGAAAATTATATTTATTTTTGCAGCTTTATATTAATGAACAGAAGCCGGCAATTTATATGAATTGTTATATTGCTAGTATTAAATTTCCAAAAAAAGTAAGTAATAATGCTAAAGAAATTGAAAAAACATTAAATATGTTACTTTCACAAAATAATAATTATTATTACCGTGAATATAGCAGTACAGAACATGATTTGGAAAATATAAGAAAATCTAATCTTCAGCTTAACTTACTACGACAAGCCTTAGCAAAAAAGACTATGCGATTTGCTTATCAGCCTATAATAGATCGTAATACTATGAAGATTCATTATTATGAATGTCTGCTTCGTATACCTGACGAGAACGGTGTTTATATTTCCGTAGGTCCTATAATCCCTATTGCTGAAAATAAAGGATTAATTTTTATAATTGATCAAATTGTTTTAGAAATGACTGTTAATGAACTTGCCCGTAACCCAAACTTAATGTTAGCCTTTAATATTTCAAATATAGGAACATGCGATGAAGCTTTATGGGAAATAGCAGAAAACTTATTAAAAGCTCATAATGTTGGGGATCGTTTAATTATTGAAATTACGGAAACTTCTTTCAATCAGAATTACGATAAAATAACTTTATTTATTAATAAAATACATAAGTACGGATGTAAATTTGCATTAGACGATTTTGGTGCGGGTTTTACTTCTTTTAAACAACTTCAAAGCTTACCAATTGATATTATCAAAATTGACGGTAAATATGTGCGTAGTATTACAAGTGATGTACAAAGTAGGTATTTCGTAGAAAGATTAATTAAAATTTCAGAAGATTTAGGTATTGAAACGGTAGCTGAATTTGTAGAAAACGGAGAAATAGCTAAATTTTTAATTGATCTAAAAGTCGGTGGGCTACAAGGAAACTTCTATTCCGAAGCAAAATTTGATAGGGTGGATGAGGTTTAATGATTGTCATACTGAACTGGTTTTGTTGTATGGCTCTTGAAAAAGACTCCGATGTTATGCTGTGATTTGACCACGGTATCCATAAAAATAACTTTTAATATCAATGATTTTAATATTTTAAACTGGATACCGCGATCAAGTCGCGATATGACACAGTTAGTGCTTGACAATGTTACTTAAAACCTATATGCAGAACTCAATTTTAAATGATTAAACTTAAATGCTGTTACTTGAATTAAAAAAAACTAATCAAACCTTAGAAACTATACATTTTATAGGTATCGGCGGCGTTGGCATGAGCGGTATTGCCGAGATATTATATAATCTAGGTTATAAAGTACAAGGTTCCGATTTAGTAGAAAATTATAATACTAAAAGGCTTGAGTCATACGGTATTAAAATATTTTTAGGACACGCCGAGCAGAACATTACCAATGTGTCGTATGTTGTTATTTCATCGGCAATTAATCCAAAGAATCCTGAAATAAAAGAAGCTTTGGAGCGTAAAATTCCAATTATTAGACGTGCGGACATGCTTGCTGAACTTATGAGATTAAAATGTTCAGTAGCAGTTTCGGGATCGCACGGTAAAACCACTACTACTTCTTTAGTTGCTTGTTTATTTGAGGCAGCTGGTTTATGTCCTACGGTTATTAACGGTGGGATCATCAATAATAAATCGACTAATGCATATCTTGGTTCAAGTAATTATTTAATTGCGGAGGCCGATGAATCGGATGCAACGTTTATTCATATTCCATCAACTATTGCGATAATAACTAACATTGATCCTGAACATTTAGATTATTATAGAGATTTTGAAACATTAATTGGTGCTTTTAGAAGCTTTATTACTAATTTGCCGTTTTACGGTTTTGCCGTTTGTTGTATCGATCATAAAATAGTTCGTAAGTTAGTAGACGATATTACTGAAAGGAAGATTGTTACTTATGGCATCGATTCGGAAGATGCTCATATTATAGCGTTTAATATTAACACTGATATTGCCTCCTCTACTTTTGACGTAAAAATTAGTCTACCAAATGTACTAGGTACAACGATTATTGAAAAAATTACTATTCCAACGCCCGGAAGACATAATATTTTAAATAGTCTTGCTGCAATTGCCGTTGGGATAGAATTAGATTTCGGTATTAAAGCTATTAAAAACGGTTTTAATAATTTTAAAGGAGTGAAGAGGAGATTTACTAAAGTAGCTGAATATAATAACGCTTCAATTATCGATGATTACGCTCATCACCCTGAGGAAATCAAAGCAACGCTTGCGACGGCTAAAAATATAGCAAATAAACAAAACGGTAAAGTTATTGCTATTTTTCAGCCTCACAGATATTCAAGAATGCAGTATTTATTTGATGATTTTATGTTTTGCTTTGCTGATGCCGATATACTCTATATTACTGATATATATGCTGCAGGTGAAAACCCTATAGAGGGAATTACAGGACGAAATTTAGTTGATAAGATTACTAAGCGTAAACATCACGATAAAGCAAATTTTCTAGCAGAGCTAGATGATGCGGTTGGAGTTATTATAGATAATGCAGCTTCTGGTGATATGATAATTATGATGGGAGCAGGTAATATTTCAAGTTTTGCTAATGAATTAGAGGGGAGATTGTCATCCCGTGGCTTTAGTTGTCATACCGTGGTTTGACTGGTATTGTTGCATAGCTCTTATGTCATTCCCGCGAAAGCGGGAATGACATCTGTTCGTATAACATAGGGTCAAGCGAACTAAGGGACAAAAGAGTGAAGATAACAGTAAAGCGAATAGCAGGACTAAATATGTTAATTTTACCGATAGTAAAAGGCGAGTATAAAAAAGATTATAATTTAAAACACTTAACATGGTTTAAAGTAGGCGGTAATGCTGAAATTTTCTTTAAACCTTTAGATAGCGAAGATTTAAAAAGTTTCTTAATACAAAATAAGCAAAAATTACCTATAAAGACTTTTGGAGCAGGCTCAAATGTTATTATAAGAGACGGTGGCATAGAAGGGGTCGTTATAAAACTTGGTCAGAATTTTAGCAATATTGAGTTTATAGATAATCATTTAATAGTAGGTAGTAGCTGCCTTAATTATAATTTAGCAAAATTTTGTCAAGCAAATGCTATTTCCGGTTTTGAGTTTTTAGTAGGTATTCCAGGGACTATCGGCGGCGGTGTTGCTATGAATGCCGGTGCTTACGGCTCTGAATTTAAAGATATTGTAGTGCAGATTGAAGCGATTGACTTTGCAGGAAACTTTTTAACATTCACAAATGAAGAAATCGGTTTTAAATATCGCAGTAATAATTTACCAAAGAATTTAATTATTCTCAAAGCTGTTTTTAAAATAAATAAAGGCGATAGTGAAAATATATTATTACGGATGAATGAAATACATAACGCAAGATCATCTACACAGCCTATTAAAGAGCGTACGGGCGGTAGTACTTTTGCAAATCCTGAAGGGCGTAAATCTTGGGAACTTATTGACAAAGCGGGGCTTAGAGGTTATAGAATAGGCGGTGCTTCGATGTCAGAACTTCATTGTAATTTTATGATAAATAATGGTGATGCTACCGCTAAGGATTTAGAAGATTTAGGTGATTTTGTTCGGCAGAAAGTATGTGAAGATAGCGGGGTTAAGTTAGAGTGGGAGATTAAGAGAATCGGACGTCATCCCTAATTAAAAATGGCGTTGTTGCAGCTAGTTTTATGTCATTCCCGCGAAGGCGGGAATCCAGTAAAACATATAAAAAACAAGTTTTTTATATGTTTATTTTATAATATGTAACTTCTATATCAATATTGAAGTTATTTTTCTGGATCCCCGCCTACGCGGGGATGACATCGAGTAGGTTTTTCGAGCTATGCAACAAGGTCGCTTTTAGTTAGGAATTACAATGGATTTAATAAGAAAGGAAAAAACGTGCATAAATATCAAACACATTGGGTAGAACACTCTATAGTCAAAATATTAAGTAGTACCGGTAAAAAGCATATAGCATTAATGGTAGGCGGTATGTCTGCTGAGCGTGAAGTATCGTTAGTGTCAAGTGAAGGAGTTAGTAAAGCTTTAATTGAATTAGGATATAGAGTTACCTTTATTGATATGGGAGCGGATATTGCAGTTAGATTACAAGAAATAAAACCTGATATCGTTTTTAATTGCCTGCACGGTACATATGGTGAAGACGGTTGTTTACCAGGATTACTTAATATAATGCGGATTCCTTATACTCATAGCGGCATGTTATCTTCAGCTTTAGCATTCGATAAAATACATTCTAGGATCTGGTTTTTAACGAATAATATTAATATGGCAGAAAGCATTGTTGTAAATAAAAGCGATAATATAAAAAATGATCCTATGAAACGACCGTACGTTATTAAGCCTCTTACGCAAGGTTCAAGTATTGGTGTTGAGGTGATATTTGCAGAAGACGATTTTAACTTTGCCGATTATGATTTTCCTTACGGTGATCAGGTAATAATAGAACAATATATAAAAGGGCGAGAATTGCAAGTAGCGGTATTAAACGGCAAAGCTCTTGGAGCTTTAGAGATTAAATTACTAAAGAATCGTTTCTATGATTATGAAACTAAATATACCGAAGGATTTGCTGATCATCTTTGTCCTGCTCCGCTACCTGCTAATTTATATGAGAAATTACTTATAGAGTCAGAAAAAATTTATAAAACAATGAATTGTAAAGGTCCTGCTAGAGCAGAGTTTATTTTAGAAGAGCAGACAAACAAGTTATATGCTTTGGAGATAAATACTCACCCAGGTATGACGCCTTTATCAATAGTGCCGGAAATTGCAGCTTATGCAGGGATAAATTTTACTAACTTAATTGAAGAAATTATAAAGATGGCAAGCTTTGAATCATGAGAAAAAAAACAAGCTCCAATAAAAAAAAACAAACAAAAAAAACTAATAATATCTCATTACGCCGAAAATTAGGACTAATTTACAAAAAAGCAATATTAGGGCTTAAGATTGCTTTAATTATCTTTGTATGTCTATTTGTTTTTACAAAATATTTTGCCGGCATAAAAACCTACTTAACAACAAATATATACCAAACAACAACAAGACTTGGGTTTAAACTTGAGAATGTTATCATTGAAGGACAGCAAAATGTCGATGAGCCTACAATATTAAAGGTTTTAAATGCGAATAAGGGCAGTCCTATTTTTGCTCTTAAATTAGACGAAATTAGAAATAATTTAAAGAAAAATAAATGGATCAAGGAAGTATATGTCAGTAGAAGATTACCAAATACGGTATATATAAAATTATTTGAAAGAGAACCTATTGCTATTTGGCAAATTAATAATCAGCTTTTCTTAGTCGATGAAGAAGGTTACGAAATTAGTAAAAATATTCAACCTTTTCCTCATTTATTACATGTTGTAGGGGAAGGGGCGAATATCTATGCAGGTACATTAGTATTAGAGTTGCAGAAATATCCGGCATTAATGAATAAAACGTCAGCTGCTGTAAGACTCGGAGATAGAAGGTGGGATTTAAATCTTAAAGGTAATATAAGTATTAAGTTACCTGAAAAAGAGTTTGAAGAAGCATTAAAATATGTCGATGCACTAAATAAAGCTAATAAGCTATTTAACCAAAATTATAAGGTTTTGGATTTAAGGGATAAGAATAAGTATTATATAGAGAAGTACTGAGAATCGTCATTGCGAAGAGAAACGTAGTTTCGACGTGGTACTCTTGTCAAGCATCCTGAGCTTGCTTCGTCTCATGACTTTGTAATTCTTCGCGCAATGATGTTTTTGGAATAACAAGCATAAAAAAATGAAAGAGAAAATATCAAATTTTGTTACACTTGATTGCGGTAGTAGTAAGATTGCCGTAATTGCTGCCTATATTAGTAAAAAAGGTGAAATTAAAGTAGCTAGCCAAAATTTGCATCATTCTAAAGGTATTAAATCAGGAGTTATATCAGATTTAAAAAATGCTGAAACTAGCATTGTTTCAGCAATTTACGCACTTGAAAAAGATTGCGGTAAAAATATAAAAAAAGTTATATTATCGTTATCAGGTGCCGACACTAAATCTTATTATATAAATTATACCATTAAAGTTAACGGGCAAACTGTAACGCAGCAGGATATTAAAAAGTTACTACAAAAAGCATTACTTGAATTTAAAGTTAAAAACCAGGAAATTATTCATTATTTTCCTCTTGAATTTACCCTGGATAATAATTCAGTCGAGAATCCTATAGGTATGTACGGTAGAGAACTTAGTTGTGAATTACATATTATTGCTGCTAGTTCAAATATGTTATCAAATATTGTACAATGCTTCGCTAAATGTCATGTTGAAGTCACAAATATTACTCTAGCAATTTATGCTTCTGCTATTAGCTGTCTTACGAATGATGAAAAAAATCTAGGTTCGCTTATCATCGACATGGGGGATAAAACTACCTCTTTCGGCATTTTTTTTGCTGGTAAATTAATATATACGGGGCATGTAAATATAGGTAGTTTTCATATTAGCTCGGATATTGCTAAAGTCTTTGGTATTGATCTTGTTACGGCAGAGAAATTAAAAATTTTATACGGTAATGCAATGATACCTTTATTTGAGAAAGATAGTATTGTAAATATGGAGGATTTTCAGGTTGATACTCATCATACTTTAAATACTTCCGTAACAATTTATAAATTGGCTGAGGTAATAAGAGCAAGAGCCGAAGAAATATTATCAATGGTAAAAGCCGAATATGATAAAGCAACAAAAGGGCAGGTTGAAGTTTTTAGAGTTGTAATTACTGGCGGCGGGTCTCAGCTTAGAGGACTTAAAGAGCTTTCAAATAAAATTTTTGAAAAACAGAGTAGAATCGGTAAACCGGAGATTATTGCCGGTTTTATAGAAGACTATAATCCGGCTATGTATTCAGCAACTATAGGAATGCTAAAAATTCATGCTCTAAAACAGCAAAAAGAATTTGCTCATATTAGACTTGATGCAAATAGTAGCTTCTTTAAAAAAGTTTTTGATTGGTTTAAAGAGAATATTTAGAGAGGCTGCCCGCGTTGGACTGGAAAATGCATTTAGTGTCATTCCCGCTTCCGTGGGAATGACATAAAATGATCCACGCAACAATACCTACTTGCAATGAGGAATTGTATTTACGCGGGCAATGTCATTTAGAAATATTTTGCTAAGAATTATTATTAGGTTTTTCTCTAGAACAAATTAGTACATTCCCTTTAACTTCGATAA
The DNA here is from genome assembly GCF_000023005.1 of Rickettsia africae ESF-5. Taxonomy (NCBI): domain Bacteria; kingdom Pseudomonadati; phylum Pseudomonadota; class Alphaproteobacteria; order Rickettsiales; family Rickettsiaceae; genus Rickettsia; species Rickettsia africae. The sequence continues at coordinate 340,212 of NC_012633.1, forward strand.
TAAAAAGTCGGTCGCCTGTTTTTGCATCGATTTCATTTGGAACAAGGTAAGCATTCATAATAGCACCGGACCATCTTACTTGTCCTATAGTATCAGAAGAAACTGTAGCACTATAAACCTCTACCGTTTTGCCTATCATATCCGAGTAATTTTTTGTTTTATCAGTTTTATTATAAACATATTTTTTAAGAGGATAATATAATATGCAAAACCAAATAAGTGATAATATACCAAAAAATGTTATTTGATTTGTTAAGCTAACTAGAGGGTAGTTATATACCACAAGAGTGTTTGATAACGCTCCAAGCCCAAAGAATAAGAATCCAATACTTGGAACTGTAAAGAATTCAACAACTATGCAAATTATACCTATTATTAACCATATTTCGGTGAGATAATTATTTATCATGAACATAAGTTTTTAAAAATAATATTACGTCAGCTATGTCTTGTGGTTTTGAGATACCGGCAAAGGACATTTTAGTTCCTGGTGCATAGCTACTTGGTTTATGTAAGAAAGCAAATAAACTATCATCATCCCATATGCCGCCAAGTTTTGATAGAGCAGGGGAATATTTATAGTTTGCTATGCTTGCTTTTGGTCTGCCTGCGACATCCCAAAGATGCGGTCCTAGTTTATTTAGACCGTCTTTATCAAGAGAATGGCACATTAAACATTTCTTGGCTATTTCACGACCGTTATCGGTGTTAGCAGTCTTCATTAATTCCGGTATATTTACCGGTGCTTGCTCTAGTGCGGTAGTATTTTGATTTTCTGATGATTCTTGAACCGCAACGCTATAGCCGCGATGTTGTAACTCTAGAGTGGGCTTGTATAATATATTTGCAACAAATCCAACCATCATAGCAATTAAACTAGCAAATAAGATGGCTGCAACAATTTTATTTAATTCTTTTCCAGACATTTATTTTGTTTTTTTTATTAGAGTTTATACTATAATTTCAGTTGTAAGAGAAGTTAATTAAATAAATAAAAGAAAAATTTATAAAAATATTTGTTCTTTGGAGAGAAAAATAAATGTCAAAAAAATCAAGGGTTAGAAAAATATTTAATAAGTTAAAATCTTATTGGACTAGTTTTAGACAAAGTAAAATCGGTAAAATATTATTTAGCAATAGTTTAAGTTATGCAGTTTCCATAGCTTCTATAGCAATTACAGTTTCTGGACTTTTTACTCCTATATCACCGATAATTATAGCTGTAGCTGTTGTTTCAGGAGTTAGCGTAGGAATTCAAGCTGTAAATGAGACTTTGAAAGTGCATGATTTGCGTAAACTTCATAAAGAGAATAATTTATTAGTACATAACAGAAATGCTAAAAGTCAGCAAGATTATATATTATCATTAGAACCGAGCTTAAAAGATATTTTGAAAAATGAATTATATACGCCGCAAACGGCAGGTAAGGAGGCTACTCAAGATAAGTATGAGTTAAATGTAAATAAATTGCAAAGTACAGGACGAATATTTGGCAATAATTTAGGTGGAGCCGCAAATTGGGCCGCTTCTATTATTAAAGGTGCGAGCGGTAATGTGCTTGATATATTAAAAGCTACGGGTTACGGTGTAGTTACGACCGCATCATTAATTATCGACGGTCTTACTGAAAAGGAAAAAATAGAAATAAAAGCAATATTTAAATTAAATATAAATGAAGAATATAAAAAACAAGATACTCCTATATATAAAAATTTAGAACAATTAGAGAATTATACTAAGAATCAAGTATTGCAAACATTAGCTTTAAAAAAATTAATAACGGATAAGAATTATTGGAGTATGAATAAAGACCAAACAATACAAAAATTTCGAGAAATAATAGGCAGTTTTAATTCTGAAATAAAAAGAAACGGTTTAGAAGAATTTTTTAGAGAAAATAAAATAACAATGGATAATAGCAAAGAGAGCTATGTTAAAGATATTAAAAATGTAATGAATCCATTTTATGAAAATCCTAATAAAGCCGAAGGATATAATCCTTTAACTAAAGCTATGGATAAAGATAAAGTTAATAATGCTGAAATAAAAACGACAAAAAGTGCAAATTTAAAAAGGATGCAAAAAAGAAAGCGAAATTTAACAATATGAAATGATTATTATAACTCACTGCTAGTTACAAATTTGTAAGAGGTAGTATCGCTAAATATTCTATGCAATAGTTCATTATTAAGAGCATGGCTAGTTTTGTAGCCTTTAATTGCACTTACAATGCTAGTGCCGTTGGTATATAAATCACCGAATAAATCTAATAGTTTATGGCGAACAAATTCATCTTCATAACGTAAGCCGTTTGGGTTTAAGATTTTATCCTGCTCATCTATTCCTATAGCATTCTCAAATGAGGCACCTTGGGCAAGCCCTTTGCTTTTCAAATAATCAACATCTCTTATAAAGCCAAAAGTTCTAGCATCTGCAATATTTTTAGTAAAAGATTCTTGATCCCTAAAACTTAGATTTTGTCTGCCTATAGCTTTACTACTAAAATCAATGGTTAAATCTACAGTCATGTGATCGGAAGGAGTACAATATAATTCACAATCTTTATGAACTACTTTTATATCTTTTAAAATTTTTAGATATTTTTTAGGAGCATTTTGTAATTTTTTTCCTGCACACTCAATCATAAACACAAAAGGTTTACTACTGCCGTCCATAATTGGTACTTCAGGACCGTCAATTTTAATAATTGCATTATCAATGCTGCATCCCCAAAGTGCTGCCATTAAATGTTCAATTGTTGAAATTTGAACTTTATGATCATTACTGATAGTGGTAGATAACAAGGTATCGGAAACATTGAAATAGCTAGCTTCAATATAATTATTTTCAGAAGATATATCGGTTCTAATGAATATAATTCCGGTATTTTCTTTAGCGGGCTCTATAGTTAACTGGGTACGTTTTCCTGAGTGGACCCCGATTCCGTAACAACTAACCGGTTTTAATAATGTACTTTGCTGCATTTTAGGCATTGTAAAAATATATTTAGATATTAATATTTAATGCCAAATTATACAAGTTATAGTATGTTACAGAATATTACACATATACTTGATCAACTTCAAAAATTGGCTGTGTCATCCTACAAGAGTTGCGATACTCACGTATTAATTATATGCGCCGCTCCTCACCTTGTGGATTCCTTGCTCTGTTTGAAGTTGATCTTCGTCTGTTAGTATAAGACTTCTTGCATAACTTGCTAATAAGGAGAAATTTGAAGGAGACACGGAACGCAGAACCGCAGCGTACACGCAAGTAACGTGAGGATTCGAGTACCGGATCGACGTACAAATTACCTTTATTAGCAAGTTATGCAAGAAGTCTTATTAAAATCTATATAATGTATACTTAATAAAATACCAAAAATGATAAGCTACAAAACTACCGACTACGGCAAAAATAGAAAATAAGAAATCACTGCTGTTAATAGTGCCGTAAGGTACATGAGATGATAAAGCTCCGGCATATGTACCGATGCTGCACATTGAAAAATACGAAAATAAAGCTGTTCTAAGTTCGTAATCCCTAAATTTATCAATTAGTATTAAAATATTGCAAATATAAATGGATCCTAAACAACTACCGATTAGTATTATATATAATATATTAAGGTTTTTATTAGTTCCATGAAGCGGTAGTAAAATAAAGCAGACGAGCAGAATTATAGTTAGTGATAAATTAGCCAAATATTTATTTACTTTGCTTAATATATAGCATATAGGAATTATAGAAAAACATATTGCTAGAAAAATATATTTTAGTATAAGTCTTAAATTAATTAATGCTAATTCTTTCTTTAATGCAAAAGCTTCATAATACCATAATATATCCAAGGTGACATAAGCAACTACGAAGCCTGTCAATAATTGTAATTCGACATTTTTTATTAAGGATGAAAATTTGGAATTTAAATTTAATTTATGAGATGTAGGATTATAATGCAGAAATTCGGTTAGTATATTGATACAATATAACAATGCACAAATTACTATAGTATTATTTGTCGGTGTTATAAATGGATTTAATAAATCTACCATTAAGTTTCCACCCGCCCATAACAACATTATACAAGCTAAAAAAAAATATTTCTTTTCTTTGCTACTCTCAATAATGTCTAATGTTATAGAAGTGAAATATGCAAATGTTCCAAAATTAATTACAATAAAATTAATTTTAATTAGAGTGTAATTATTTAATAAAATTAGGTTTATTGTACAAATAATTAATAAAGATAAACTAATTAAAATAATTTTTTGATTACTTAACTTATTAATTAACTGTGTTAAGGCAAAGCCTGCGATTATCGAACCTATAAATTTAGTTTGATTGATATGATTTATTTGTTCTCCGCCTAGATTTTTATTTAGCAGTAAAAAGATTTTAAAATTATAAAAATTTATAGCATTGATACAGGAAAAAATAAATATTCCCAAAAGTGAGAAAAAAATAGTTTTGTAATCGTTTTTTAAAGTCATAAATTAAGTGTTTGCTAAACATAAATACATGGTATATAACTCATAATTATAATGATTAAGATTATTATCTTAAAAATTAAAGAGATTCATAATTCCATTATTTAAGTATATATGGATAGTTATTAGATTATCAGCTTTTAATCAAGTATGGTAGTCTTATTTGTAATTTGTATATAATTATTGTTGAATTTTAAAAAAAAATTAATGAATTAAATAATATGAAAATATTTTAATGTAAGAAAAATAATAATATATTTTTTAGTATTTTAAAGAGGTGTTATTTGAAGTTTATCTAGAATTTCATTTTTGCTCTTTACTCATAGATAAATTATCTATTTAAATAAATTAATACAAGATAAACAATGATTTTTCTTAAGATACAAGCATTATATTAATTATTTGTTCTTCAAGTTAGTGAGCAAGATAAATGAATAAAAAGATTATAATTGATGCTAATTTTCCAAGCGAAACAAGAGTAGTTTTATTAGGACAAAGCAACAATATAGAAGATATTGAATTTCAAACAACCGTAAGACAACAAAATAAAGGTAACATTTATTTAGCAAAAGTTACAAGAATAGAACCGTCGCTACAAGCTGTTTTTATAGAGTACGGAATGGATAAAAGCGGTTTTTTACCGTTTAGTGAAATCCATCCTAACTATTACAATTTGCCTACCTCGGAGAGAAATTTTCCGGTTAATGCTTTTCCTGAAATAGCTCTTTCAAATATTACGGTTGAGGATGATAAAGAGAAACCGGCTGTTATATATGATTCTTTGGTTGATAGTGAAGAAATTGACCTAAAAACCATAGAAGATTTAGTAGAGAGTACGTTCCAGTCAGAACTTAATTTAGAAGCGGCTGATGATATTGAAATGATTCAAAGCGGTACCCCTGAGTCAAATATTCCGCAATATAAACAATATAAAGTTCAAGAAGTAATAAGAAAAAACCAAATATTATTAGTGCAGGTTACTAAGGAAGAACGAGGAAATAAGTGCGCCGCTTTTACTACTTATATATCCTTGGCTGGTAAATATTGTGTTTTAATGCCTAATAAAGGTTCGCAAAACGGTATATCGCGTAAAATATCAAACGGGGAAGAAAGAAAAAGACTGAAAGATATTTTAAATAAAATAGTAAGCGGTGACAAAAATGCTTATAGCGTCATTGTTAGAACCGCAGGTAGAGGAAGTAGCACCTTAGATTTAAAGAAAGACTATAATTATTTAGCAAGGTTATGGAATAAAATTCGTAAAAGTACTATTAAATTTCCGGCTCCGTGTTTTATTCATGAGGAAGATAGTATAATACGTAAAACCATACGTGATATGTGCGATCACAATGTTAAAGAGGTGGTAATTCAAGGACAAGAGGGTTATGCAGATGCTTCAAAATTTATGCAGGATTTATTACCTTCAGAGCTTGTAAAGCTGAAAGAGCATAAAAGTAAAACTCCTATATTTACTAAGTTTCAAGTAGAAGAGCAATTAGTTAAATTATATCAGCCTGTAGTGACGTTACCTTCAGGAGGATATATCGTTATTAATCCCACGGAAGCTCTTATTGCAATTGATGTAAATTCCGGTAAATCAACTTCTGAACAAAATATTGAAGAAACGGCACTAAAAACTAATTTAGAAGCAGCCAAAGAATTAGCAAAGCAAGTAAAGCTTAGAGATCTATCAGGTTTGATAGTTGTTGATTTTATAGACATGAGCGAAGCTAAGAATCGTAAAATTATTGAACGATCCTTTAAAGAGTTTTTAAGTCGTGATCGTGCTCGTATACAAACCGGTAATATTAGTCAGTTTGGACTACTTGAATTCTCAAGGCAGAGATTACGTTCTTCTTTCTTAGAAACTAATGCGGCAATTTGTTCTCATTGTAACGGTAAAGGAGTCATTAGAGCAAGTGACGCTAATGCTATGTTAATTTTACGTACTATAGAGAATGAAATTTTTGAAGAAAGAATTGATGTAATAAATGTTTTTACCAATATCGTTTCAGTTCTTTATCTACTTAATAATAAACGTGCTGAGATAAAATTTATTGAAGAAAAATATAATATAAAGCTTAATTTTTATTCCGACCCTAATGCTACATCAGATAGTTATTCGATTGAAAAAGTGAAGCTGTTTAAGAAAAATAACAATAATTTTAATTCTGTTAAGCCGGTAATTCAGAATCATAATGCCGATTATACTGCAGAAGATCTGAAAAAAGAACAGTTACGCAAAAATAAACATAAATGGAAAACAGCTAATAATAGTAATAATGTTGCTAATGAAGTAAAAGATAAGAGTTTAGAGGCAGAAGAATCGGTGGAGCAAACCGTAAGCGTTGTGGAAGAGGTGCAAGTTGTAGAAAGTAATGCCGGCTTAGAAGAAGCACAAGCTGCTCCAAAAAAGACAAAACGTAGATATCGTAATAAAACATCAAATAAGAAATGTCCTTCTAATACCGTCGAAGATACGGAAACGAATGCAGAGTCTTGATTTGAGGGCTAATATGTCATTCCTGCGAAAGCAGGAATCCAGTAATCCTTAATGTCACCCCGTGGTCAAGCCCACGGGGTCCATAAAAATAATAAAAAATACTAATAATATTAGTATTTTTGGCTGGATCCCGCGATCAAGTCGCGGGATGATAAATGATAAACCTATCCACGCCACAAGGCCTACGCGGGGATGACATAGCAATGCTGTAATGACGCGATACAAAACATAAACTTAAAATAAAAGTGCAGAAAAGTTTAATTACAAAATGGTTGTGTATAAGTTGTATAATGGTCATAGCGACGATTGTTATAGGGGGGATAACAAGGCTTACCGGTTCTGGTTTATCTATAGTTGAGTGGCGTCCGGTAACCGGTATTTTGCCGCCTTTTAGTTTTGAAAGCTGGCAATCGGAATTTGCTAAATATAAAGCTTTTCCTGAATATAACTCCGTTAATTACGGAATTACTTTATCACAGTTTAAGTTTATTTATCTGTTAGAGTTTATACATCGATTACTCGGTAGAATTACAGCTTTAATATATATTGTACCTTTAATATATTTTTATTTTAAAGATGTTATAAAAAATCGTGACATGCTACCTTATATAATTGCTTTGTTGTTATTTTGCATACAAGGCTTTATAGGGTGGTATATGGTTAAAAGCGGCTTGTTGAATAGCCCGTATGTTAGTCATTTTCGACTTGCTTTTCATTTAATTATCGCCGTAATTATTTATCACATACTTTTTTATCAACTAATAAAAAATCGTTGTGATATTTTGTTAATCCTGTCACAAACAGATTTTAAATTACCATTAATATTTTCCGGTATTGCTATTACTGTAGTATATGTGCAAATTTTTTTAGGTGCTTTAGTTGCAGGGCTTGATGCAGGGCTGATATATAATAGTTTTCCGCTAATGGATGATAGATTTATCCCGATGGAGATAAAAGATAATTTCTTTGATCTTAAAAATTGGTATGATCCGGTTTTTATACAATTCATACATCGTTTAGTTGGCTATAGCGTATTTTTGGTTGTTGTAGTTTTGATAATTTGCTTGTTAAAAATAGAGCATCCGAAATTAAATAAGATAGCGTATTTTCTAATGATTGTATTATTTATGCAGGTATCTACCGGAATAATTACTCTTTTATACTCTGTACCTATAATAATTGCCTCTATACATCAGCTTTTTGCTATAATCCTTTTATCTATAATAATTTGGTGCTATTTTTTAATAAAAAGTTCCTAATTTATTAAAAATATGATCATCGATGTCAATACTCCTATTTCTTCTAGATTAGATAAATATTTAAAACGTCTATATCCCTTATTGACTCAAGGAGTAATAGAGAAAGCATTACGTCAAAAACAAATTACCGTTAATGCTCAGAAAGCAGAAGCGAGTTTAAGAGTAAAGGGCGGCGATAAAATTTTTATTAACGATAAGTTTAATTTACCTGTTAAGCAACCTGAAAAATTAGTTTTTACCGACGCTGAAATTAAGCTAGCGAAGAAAATTACTACCGATTATTTGATATATGCAGATGATAATTTAATAGCTATAAATAAACCTGCAGGTCTTGCTACTCAAGGCGGTACTAAAATAAATTTATCTATTGACTCTGCATTAAAATATTTGAATTATAAAGGTGCTGATTTTAAGCTAGTACATAGATTAGATAAAAAAACAAGTGGTTTGCTCTTAATAGCCAAAAATTATTTAAGTAGTGTAAAACTTCATGATGCTTTTAAAGAAAAATTGGTTGTAAAAACATATTTTGCCGTAACCTATGGGAAGCCAATTAAAAATGTAGGTGAAGTTAGAAGTAATATAGAAAAGAGTAAAGGAAGTACACTTAAAATTACTGATATTGATAGTGAAAATGGTAAACTTGCCATTACTTATTATAAAGTACTTAAATCACTTGATAATAACTTATTTTTAATTGAATTTACGCCGGTTACAGGTAGAATGCATCAATTAAGGTTGCATGCTAAATTATTAGGTTGTCCGATACTGGGAGATGATAAATATGGTAATAAAGAAATAATGCCATATAGTAAATATATGTTCTTGCATGCTAATAATATATGTTTATCTGAAAAAATTTTTGGTCAAGAGAGTAAGTTAGAAGCAAAATTACCGTTTTATTTTACTAGACGTCTTACATAACTTGCTTCTAAAGGTAATTTGTACGTCGATCCGGTACTCGAATCCTCATGTCAAGTGTACGCTGTGGTTCTGCGTTCCGTGTCTCCTTCAAATTTCTTTTTATTAGCTGCGTTATGTAAGACGTCTATTGATAAGTTTGTGGAGTGTTGCAGTTATGATGCGTAGATATTTTTTATTGTTGCTTTTTTTTATTACTAATTGTATTGATTGTTTTGCAGATATACAGCAAAGAATCAATGAAGCAGAAAAAGAATATATCAGTAATAGATTTTTAAATGCCGTTTTTATGTTTGCCGATGATTATAAACCTTTATTAACCGGTGCTAAAGGAATTTTTGCTTTAAATGGTGAGCAATTAAAAGCAAATGAAATGATGCCTATTGCTTCTGCTACAAAGCCTTTTACAGCAGCGGGAATCTTAAAATTACAAGAACAGGCATTATTAAATATTAACGATAAAATTTATAAATATCTTGATCCGGAAATGTGGGGTGGAAAAGTGCCGGATTGGGCATATAAAATATCTATCCATAATTTATTAACGCATAGTAGCGGTATTGCTGAATATTTTAGTTTTGTTAAACTTGATTTAAATATGCCTAAGAAAGAGATTCACAAGAAAATATTACAATTTGTTTCTTCTAAGCCTTTAGAAATACCTATAGGGAAAAAATTTAAATATAGTAATACTAATTTTGTTATACTCGGTATGATTATAGAAAAGGTGACTAAAAAAGATTTAGCTAACTTTTTTTATGATGAATTTTTTAAACCGCTTAATATGAAATCTACTAGTTTTGCTTCATATAGTGAAGCCGCTAGAATCCAAAAAAACGTTATTAGTTCTAATTATCCGGTAAGATATTTTGTAACGCCTAATAATAGTAATAAACCTATATTTACTCCTGTAACTGCTGATTTTTTAGCAGTTCCTTGTGCTGACGGTGGTATAATATCAACACCGGTTGATCTTATTAGATGGTATAGGGCATTAAATGAGGAGAAAATTCTTTCTAAGAAGTCGTATAAACTTATGACTACTAAATATTTTTTAGCACAAGATATAGAAGGGCGTAAGTCTTATATGGGCTACGGTATTTTTCTTACTGATCTTGATTCTAAGCGTTTAATGATTCATTATACGGGAAAGGCCCTTGGAATACAAAGTGAAGCAGGATATGTTGTGCCTGATAATCTTTATTTTGCTATACTCAGTAATACTATGATAAAAATTCCTGAAGAAGAAAAAGATAAAATTGACATGAAAAATCCTTTAAATCAACTTGGAATAATTTATTTTAGAGATGCAATAATAGGGGCAGCTATAAAAAATTAAATAGACTTGTTGTGTAACCTATCTTATAAAGAGGAATTTGAAAGAAACACGGAACGCAGCACCGCAGCATACACTTAGTACGTGAGGATGCGAGTACCGGATTGACATACAAATTACCTTTAGAAGGAGGTTATACAACAAGTCTAATGAAGATAGTGACTTGGAATATTAATTCATTGCGTCTACGGATCGATTTATTAAGAAAATTAGCATATGAACATAAGCCGGATATTATTTTACTTCAAGAAACAAAGGTAGCTGACTCATTATTTCCTCTTGAAGTTATTAAAAATATAGGCTATGAACATGTAATATATTCAGGGCAGAAATCATATAACGGTGTTGCTATTATTTCAAAATTTCCTTTGAATAATGTTTTTTCATTGGAGTTATATAATAGTGATAAAAGGCATATAGCAGCTATAGTTAATGATATAGAAATACATAATTTTTATGTTCCTGCCGGTGGTGATATACCTGATATCGAGGTAAATACAAAATTTAAGCATAAGCTCGAATATGTAAGGTTAATGCAGGAATGGTTAACGACTAACCGTACTAAAAACGATAAAATGATTATTGTTGGGGACTTGAACATTGCTCCGCATGAACATGATGTATGGTCCAGTAAGCAGTTGCGAAATGTTATCAGCCATACCGATATTGAACGCTCGTTATTGGTAGAGCTACAAAATGCGTTAGGTTTTATTGATAGTAGCAGACATTTCGTATCGCTTGACGAAAAATTTTATACTTGGTGGAGTTATAGAAATATAGATTGGAAAAAATCTAACAGAGGTAGAAGACTTGATCATATTTGGGTTAGCGATAATTTAAAAGGTGCATTATTTTCTATGCATTTACTATCAGAAGCACGTGATTGGTCTTCACCTTCGGATCATGTACCATATTTTGTGACTTTTAATTTACAGATGTCATCCCGTGGTCAAGCCACGGGATGACAATAGTCTTAAGGAGTAATTAGTGGATATTAAGTTAGGAAAATATAAGCCGACAAAGGAAGAATATATAAAAAGCTTTAAAGATATGCTCCTACTGCGTCGTTTTGAAGAAAAATGCGGTCAGTTATACGGAATGGGAGAAATCGGTGGTTTTTGTCATTTATATATAGGGCAAGAAGCAGTAATTTCTGCGGTAGATATGGTTAAACACAAAGGTGATAGCACTATTACTAGCTATCGTGACCATGCTCATATTATTTTAGCAGGCACTGAGCCTAAGTATGTTCTTGCCGAGCTTATGGGGCGTGCTACAGGTTGCTCGAAAGGTAAGGGTGGCTCGATGCATTTATTTAATGTACCAAACAAATTTTACGGTGGACACGGTATAGTAGGGGCTCAAGTACCGATAGGCACAGGGCTTGCGTTTGCTGAAAAATATAACGATACGCATAATATCTGTTTTACTTTTTTAGGTGACGGTGCCGTTAATCAAGGTCAGGTATATGAAGCTTTTAATATGGCTGCTTTATGGGGTTTGCCGGTAGTTTATATTATTGAAAATAACGAATATTCGATGGGGACGTCTGTAGCACGTTCTACCTTTATGCGTGATTTATATAAGAAAGGGGCATCGTTTGGGATTAAAGGATTTCAGCTAGACGGTATGGATTTTGAAGAAATGTATGACGGCTCTAAGCAAGCAGCCGAGTATGTTAGAGAAAATAGCTTTCCTCTGATATTAGAGGTAAAAACTTATCGTTATCGTGGGCATTCGATGTCCGATCCGGCAAAATATCGTAGTAAAGAAGAAGTTGAGCAATATAAAGAGCGTGATCCGTTGGTAATAATAAGAAAAACGATACTCGACAATAAATATGTAACCGAAGCGGATTTAAAAGCAATAGAACAGTCGGTAAAAGAAATTGTGAAAGAAGCAGTAGAATTCTCAGAAAATTCACCGCTACCTGATGAAGGGGAGTTGTATACACAGGTGTACTGTTAAGGTGTCATTGCGAGGAAAAACTGTAAGTTTTGACGAAGCAATCTCAGGAATTTGTTATTATTTCATGAGATTGTCACGCAGCCTACGGCTGCTCGTAATGACGTTCACATAGGCAAGCCTCCTTGCAATAACGTTTAATTTAATCAAATAATAAAAAAGAAAAATGCAAATAACGGTACGTGAAGCATTGCGTGATGCCATGCAAGAAGAGATGATAAGAGACGACAAGGTTTTTGTCATAGGCGAGGAAGTTGCAGAATATCAAGGAGCTTATAAGGTAACTCAAGGATTACTAGAGCAATTTGGTCCTAAGAGGGTAATTGATACACCGATAACGGAATATGGTTTTGCAGGGCTTGCAGTCGGAGCAGCTTTTGCAGGACTTCGCCCGATCGTAGAGTTTATGACCTTTAACTTTGCTATGCAAGCATTCGATCACATAGTTAATTCAGCTGCAAAAACGCATTACATGTCAGGCGGGCAGGTCAAATGTCCGATAGTATTTAGAGGACCAAACGGAGCAGCAAGTAGAGTAGCTGCACAACATAGCCAAAATTATACAGCTTGCTATTCCCACATTCCGGGATTAAAAGTAGTAGCTCCTTATAGTGCAGAAGATCATAAAGGACTTATGCTTACAGCTATTAGGGACGATAATCCCGTTGTTTTTTTAGAAAATGAAATTTTATACGGTCATAGTTTTGACGTGCCGAAAACAATCGAGCCTATACCCTTTGGTCAGGCAAAAATTTTAAGAGAGGGTAGTAGTGTCACTATAGTAACTTTCTCGATTCAAGTAAAACTTGCCTTAGATGCTGCAAATGTTGTGCAGAATGATAATATTGATTGTGAGGTTATTGATCTTCGCACTATTAAACCGCTTGATACTGAGACAATAATAGAATCAGTGAAAAAAACTAATCGTTTAGTTGTAGTGGAAGAAGGGTGGTTGTTTGCAGGTGTTGGTGCAAGTATAGCTTCTATTGTTATGAAAGAAGCATTTGATTATTTAGATGCTCCGATAGAGATTGTAAGCGGCAAAGATCTTCCCCTTCCTTATGCTGTTAATTTAGAAATACTAGCTCTGCCGAGTGAGAGCGATGTAATAGAAGCCGTTAAAAAGGTTTGTTATTATAGTATTTAATGTATTAGCTTAGTTTTTTCGTCATTGCGAGCAACTGAAAGGAGCGTGGCAATCTCATAAAGCAAGATTCCAGAGATTGCTTTGTCAAAACTTACAGTTTTTCCTTGCAATGATGATGTCAACTTTTTTAGGCATATCTACTTTGCAGCTCTTTTACGGTCGTTAGGGTCAAGTAGAGCTTTACGTAAACGAATAGATTTCGGTGTGACTTCAACTCGCTCGTCATCTTGTATATAGCTGATTGCCTGTTCTAACGTTAAAAGCATTGGCGGAGTTAGCCTTATGGCTTCGTCTTTACCTGTTGCTCTAACGTTGCTCAGTTGTTTCGCTTTTAGTGGGTTTACCTCTAAATCATTATCACGATTATGTTCGCCGATAATCATGCCTCTATATACTTTGTCACTAGGGTTTATAAACATTTTTCCCCTTTCTTCTAGATTCCATAGAGCATATGCGACTGCTGCCCCGTCACCGTTAGAGATAAGCACACCGTTACGTCTTCCCTCGATATTTCCTTTATAATCAGCATATCCATGGAAAATACGATTCATAATCCCTGTGCCTCGTGTTTCGGTTAAGAACTGGCTGTGATAGCCGATTAACCCTCTAGACGGTCCGATAAACGTAACACGGCTTTTACCGCCGCCTGACGGCCTCATATCAGTCATTTCGGCTTTTCTCAGTGCTAAAGATTTTACGACTACTCCAACATAATCATCATCAACGTCAACTTGGATTTCTTCCATCGGTTCTTGCTTATTACCTTTCTCATCAGTTTGGAATAATACTTCGGGTCTGCTAATAGATAGCTCAAATCCTTCACGACGCATAGTTTCAATTAAGATACCAAGTTGTAACTCACCACGCCCTGCAACTTGGAAAGCATTTTTCTCGGCAGCTTCAGTAACTTTTAAGGCAACGTTACTTTCAAGCTCACGCATTAACCTAGCTCCAATTAAGCTCGACGTAACTTTTGTCCCTTCGCTTCCTGCAAGCGGTGAGTCATTAACGCTAAAAGTCATGGATAAAGTCGGCGGATCGATAGGTAGAGACGGTACGGCCTCGGTTACCTCAGGAGAGCAGATAGTATCGGCAACGTTGGCGTTTTCAACGCCTGCTACGGCAATAATATCGCCGGCTGTAGCATCATTTATAGCGATTCGCTCTAAGCCTCTAAAGGCTAATATTTTAGTGATACGTCCGGTTTCAAGTACTTTATTCTCACGATTTAATACTTTTACGTTTTGGTTAATTTTGACAGTGCCGCTTTGTACACGACCTGTTAAAACCCTACCGAAGAAAGAGTTATATTCTCTAGTAGTAACAAGCATAGAAAACGGTGCTTTGTCATCGGCTAAGGGTTTTGGTACATGCTGTACTATAAGATCGAAAAGCGGTGCTAAATCATCTGCTAAATTGTCTAAAGGATTAATTTTATCATCAAAGGTTAAAGATGCTCTACCTGCTCTACCTGATGCATAAACTATAGGGAAGTCAAGCTGATCGTTATTTGCTTCAAGTGCCACAAATAGCTCAAATACTTCATCGATAACTTCTTTAATTCTTTGGTCATCTCTATCGATTTTATTAATAACGACAATAGGTTTTAAGCCGAGATTTAACGCTTTAGAAAGCACGAATTTTGTTTGCGGCATTGGTCCTTCCGATGCATCGACAAGTAGCACTACACCGTCAACCATGCTAAGGATGCGTTCTACTTCACCGCCAAAATCGGCGTGTCCTGGCGTATCAACTATATTGATACGGATATCGTTCCACATAAGAGCAGTGCATTTGGCAAGTATCGTGATTCCACGCTCACGCTCAAGATCGTTAGAGTCCATAGCACGCTCAGCAACTGCTTGGTTAGCTCTAAATGTTCCGCTTTGTTTAAGCATGTTATCAACAAGCGTAGTTTTTCCATGATCAACGTGGGCAATAATTGCTATATTACGAATAGATGTCATCTTTAAAAATTCTCACAAGTTTACAATAGTTTTTCGTATTATACACTAAAATACCAAAAATTGGAATATAAGTTCTTGAAAAAGAAATTGATTTAACTGTAGAATAAAAATTACTAAGAATTTTTAAACTTTAAAATAAGAGAAATTAATGAACGATAATACAGTTTTATTTATATTTGATTGTGACAATACTTTAGTTGGACATTTGCATAATTATATCGGAGAGAGGTTAGGAGGTTTAATAGCACGTAATATACAACATCGCTTTTTTAGCTCCTATGAAGAACGAGAGCAAGAAAAAGTTAGGCTTGAGCAAAAATTTTCTATAGAGCTGATGGAGAAATTCCTAGATAATGGCACACCTTTTTAAGAATATTATATTATCCGGTCATAAAATAGCTATAGCATCATTTAATGATTATCCTCATGCTGTAAAATATGCATTAGCAAGGTTACTAGGAAAGGAAGATGCAGCAAAAATTTATATAAAATCAGCTTTACCTTCTAATAATTTTGAAGAAATACACAATTGTACTAAAAAAAGAATATATAAGAGAAATAATTAATAATACCGAAATAACTGTCAATGCTGCAAAAGATTATGGTATTACAGTAGTTTTGGTTAAGAACAAAGGAACAGAGCATATTCATGAAGCTTTTTTTATATGAATTTAATGAAATGAACAGCATGAAATTTATGTTGAGCTAGAAGAACCGGCTACTGAACCTTTGCTTAGTGATGGAGAGAGTACCTATTTAAGTCCTGAAGCAATAAAAGCTATTTCGTTTGAACCTATTTCTAGTGATTATTATTCGGATGGCGCATATATACCATGGGGAGGTGGGAATGTGCCAATGTTAGGTAAAGGTTAAGTTTTTAATTATAGACAAATTGCTTGATATTATTTATTCTTAGATTAATAAGGGTGTTGCTCCAGTGTCATTCCCACGTAGGCGGGAATCCAGTCATCTTGAATGTCATCCCGCGACTTGATCGCGGAATTTCAGGATACTGCCTGTGATACAAGATCCCGTGGTCAAGCCACGGGATGACAATTCTAGCCGATACCGTTTAACCTAAAAGGATCAAAAGATGATATACCGAATATTATGTTTATGCATATTCATAATAAATTTCTCAACGATTACGGAGGCACAAAATGTGCCAATTAAAGAAGATAATTTTAAAGTTAGAGTAGCTGTTGCTGATGTACAATCTATATTGGAAGGTTCGATCGCTATAAAAGATTTGCGTAATAAAATCGAAAAGCTTAATCATAAAATTCAAGAGAATATTGCTGCAAAAGAAGCAGAATTTAAACCGCTGGAAGAGAAGCTGCTAAATGAGCGTTCTCATTTAAGTGAAACTGAATTTGAGCATAAAGTAAACGAATTTAATGCAAAAGTTAGCCACGTTAGAAAAGAAATTCAGATTAAGAAAACAAAGCTTGAACAAGCCCACGCTGAGGCTATGAGTAGAGTCCATGAAACAACTATTACAATAATTAGTGAACTTGCCGAGAAATATAACCTTAATTTGGTAATTCCAAGTGCTCAAGTCTTATATGCCAAAAATAATTTGAATATAACTTCCGAAGTGACTTTTATGTTGAATGAGAGATTAAAAGAAGTAACGATAAACTATTGATAGTGTTTTATGGATTTTTGTGTGTCATTCCCGCGTAGGTGGTAATCCAGAAAAATAACTTCAATATTGATACAGAAGTTACATATTTGATAAAATAAATCTATAAAAACTAGTTTTTATAGATTTTACTGGATTCCCGCCTACGCGGGAATGATATAAACAAGAGAGTATTTAATTGAATATGGCAGAATTTACACCGATTACAATTGCATACGGGGACGGTATAGGTCCTGAAATAATGGAGGCAGTGCTTTATATATTACGTAAAGCCGAGGCTCGTATTTGTTTAGAAACCATTGAAGTAGGTGAAAAGCTTTACAAGAAGCATTATACTTCAGGCATAAGCGAGGAAAGCTGGGAATCAATACAACGCACCGGTATTATACTTAAAGCCCCGATTACTACTCCGCAAGGTGGAGGATATAAAAGTTTAAATGTCACGATTCGTAAAACATTACAGCTTTTTGCTAATATTCGTCCTGTCGTTTCGTTTCATCCTTTTACTAGAACATTACATCCAAATTTGAACCTAACTATTATACGTGAGAATGAGGAAGATTTATACGCAGGTATAGAATACCGTCAAACGCATAATATGTATGAGTCAATGAAGTTGATAAGTCATACAGGATGTGAGAAGATTATTAGATATGCTTTTGAATATGCAGTAAAAAATAACCGTAAAAAAGTCATGTGTTTAAGCAAAGATAATATTATGAAATTTTCCGATGGGATTTTGCATAAAGTATTTAATGAGATTGCAAAAGAATACCCGCAAATTAATAACGCGCATTATATTATCGATATTGGGACGGCAAGGCTTGCTACCAAACCGGAAATATTTGACGTTATCGTAACTTCTAATTTATACGGTGATATCATATCTGACGTAGCTGCTGAAATTTCAGGCTCGGTAGGTCTTGCAGGTTCTGCAAATATTGGGCAGCATTATGCGATGTTTGAAGCGGTACATGGAAGTGCTCCCGATATTGCCGGTAAAGATATCGCAAATCCTTCAGGGCTTTTAAATGCTGCAATAATGATGCTAGTACATATAGGGCAGGGTGATATCGCTACATTAATCGAAAATGCTTGGAAAAAAACTATAGAGGATGGCGTTCATACAGCCGATATATATAACGAGCAGAGTTCTAGTAAAAAAGTCGGTACAAAAGAATTTGCCGCAGAAGTAACGAAAAGATTAGGACAGTTACCGACAAAGCTACCTAAAGCAGATTATCCCTTAATTGCTGAGAAGCAAGAAAGTAATATAGATTATAAAATTGATACTAAAGAAGTTAAGAAATTGGTTGGTACGGATATATTTGTGAATATGAATGTATCTTCCGCTCATGATATAGCAGATAAAATTAATAAACTTGATCTTGGTAATTTTGAGTTAAAAACAATCTCGTCAAAAGGATTAAAGCTGTGGCCTCGTGATACAAGGTTTGAAACTGTTTCCGATCATTGGTGTTGTCGTTTTATGAATAAAGACGGCACAGAAATAAAGCATTTAGATATAACAAGATTGCTTGAAGCTTTAAGCACAGCAAATATCGATTTTATCAAAGTAGAGAATCTGTTTGAATTTGACGGGGTTGCAGGTTATAGCTTGGCTCAAGGTGAGTAAAAACGTCATTGCGAGTGAACTTTAGTTCGTGAGGCAATCTCAGGACTTGTGCATGAGATTGCTTCGTCAATTATTTCATAATTTCCTCGCAATGATGAAAAAAGGAAAAACACAATGACACTATACTATATAGGAATTTTATTAGTAATTATTGGATTATTTGCTATATTTTCAGGAATAATCGGTTTTTTTAGATTTCCTGATTTTTATACTAAATTACATGCAGCAAGTGTTATTGAGAGTTTCGGCGTGCCTATTTGCTTAATAGGTTTTGCGTGCATTGAAGCAGATATTGTGAACTCTGTTAAATTAATTTTAGCGGCTTTATTGATTTTTATACTAAATCCGGTAGCAACTCATGCACTTGGTAAAGCATCTTTATTTATGAAAATTAGAGCTGATAGTACCGTCATTGCGAGGAAAATTACGAAGTAATTGACGAAGCAATCTCAGGATGCTTGATAAGATTGCCACGTCGAAATTACGTTTCTCCTCGCAATGACGTTAAATTTTAATAACCATATGACAGTAAAGACAGCTTTAAATTTTGATCTCGGCAATTACCTACTTAACTTAATTGCTTTTTTATTGATCTTAATCTCGATAAAAATAATTTTTGCTAAAGATTTACTAAATGCAGTGATTGCTGCTTCTGTATTTAGCTTATTAATTGGTGTATCCTATCTTATTATGGATGCTCCTGATGTCGCAATGACCGAGGCAGCACTTGGAGCTTGCTTATCAACATGCGTATATTTGAATTTGTTGCGTAAATTACCTTCGGATTTAAAGAATATTGAGAGAACTAATATTATTCCAGCAAGTTTAATATGTTTATTGTTTGTAGTAACGCTTGCTTATATGGGGCTAGAATTACCGAATTACGGTGATGATAATGTTCCTATTCATATGCATTCAAGTAAATATTATATCGAAAATACCTCTAGAGATATAGGTATACCTTCTTTTGTTGCGGCTATTCTTGCAAGTTATCGTGGATATGATACTTTAGGTGAAACTAGCGTAATTTTAATTGCAGGAATTGCCGTGCTGTTGATATTTTCAAGAAAGTCTGATGATGCCATACCGCGACTTGATCTCGGTATCTCAGGACACAGCAGGCGATACAAGATCCCGTGGTCAAGCCACGGGATGACAAATCCAATAATAAAATATATTACTAGTTTTATAATACCTTATATAATTTTATATAGTATATATATTCAGCTTAACGGTGAGTCTTCGCCGGGTGGTGGGTTTCAAGCAGGTGTTATATTTGCATCTAGCCTTATTGCTTATGATTTAGTTTACGGTAATCGAAAATTAAGCCGATATTTTCCTCCTAACGTGCTAGTTTGTATTGCGGTTTTAGGTGTAGCAATATATGCAATTGTAGGAACAATATCACTCTTTTTTAACGATAATTATTTAAATTATTATGCACTAACAAATTTTATCAATGATAAGCTACTTGCTCAGCATATTGCGATAGTTATTGTTGAAATTGGTATAGGTTTAACTGTTGCAGCTATTATGTACTTAATTTACAACGTATTTAATAATTATGAATAGTCTATTTGTACTAATTAAGCGTGAATTGATAGTGCAGAATCGCATTAATAATATAATTAAATATCTAGTTATATTTTTTTTATTTTGCATAATTAGTACTGTTTTAATTAATAGTGAAAGGGATATTAACAAATTCGGTTTAATTTTTTCGGTCATTTGTTTATTAATTTCATTAATCGGTTTTTCTTCGGTTATATTTAAATCTGATTTGGAAGACGGAAGCTTAGAGTTATTATTATCAATTGTTAGTCATGAAAAAATTATATTGGCTAAATTTTTTGCTATATTTATCAGTAGTACGATAGGGCTGGTTTTTGTTTTACCCATTATTTATGTCTTGTTTGATAAAACTTTGCTTGAGATAATATTTTTCTTTATTAGTGTATGGATAATATTAGTGTTATCAAGTAGTTTAGTAGTGTTATCCGGTAGCGTGCAATGTTATTTTACGAAGAATGCTAACTTTGTCGGTACGTTTATCATGCCGTTATTAATTCCGAATATTATAATGACAGGTTTAATATTACAAGATAATAACTTACAATTAATTTTTATTATGATAGGAATTAATTTAGTATTTTTACCGATTTCATTCTTCTTGAGTTCCTGTTTAATTAAAAATATTTATAATATTACGTGATTTTGCTTTATTTTTACTAATGTAGTGATATAAAATAAGATAAATATTATTAATAAATTTTTTGAGCAAAATATATGTGGCAGGCTTTACGAAGGTTAATGGCAGCAAATCCTATGGGATTTTTTCTGTGGTCTATTATCACTAAATGGTATTTAATTATAGCAGTTGCTTCCTTAATTACTTTATATTATACAGTATTGGGCTTAAAAAAAATTGGGTTTATAGATTATTTTACTGAAACTACAGTCGAGATATTGGATACAACTAAAGCAGTTGCTCAAAATTGTACTACAAAACTCGGTCCTAATTGGAATCGTTTAGTTAGTTTTTGGAATTGCTTAAGTGATCCTGGCGAATATAAGCATGAAGAAGGGACAGGAGCAAAAGTGTTAGAAGATGAAATCAATAAACTTACGCCAAAACAAGCAGATAGTGCTGCAGACGCTGAACGTCCTATAATAAATCCTTATGAAGCACTAGAAAATCCAAATAATCTTAATAATACCCCAAGCGGTAGTAATAATAATCGTTAATTTATGTCACTTTAATATTATATGTCGGATACTGAAGATAATAAAAACAAACAAACAACACGTCGTGATTTTATGGTTCTAACGGCTAGTAGTGTTGCAGCAATTGGGGCAGCATGTACTCTTTGGCCTCTCGTTGATTCTTTGAACCCTTCTGCGGACGTGCTAGCTTTATCATCAATTGAGGTTGATTTATCAAATATTGCAGTAGGTCAAACAGTTACGGTTAAATGGCAAGGTAAACCGGTTTTTATTACTAACCGTACGCCTGACAAAATAGCTGAAGCAAGAGCCGTTAAAATGTCAGAGCTGATTGATCCTGAAGCAGATGAAGCACGTGTGAAAGCAGGACATGATAATTGGCTGGTGACGATCGGGATCTGCACGCATTTAGGTTGTGTACCGCTTGCTAATCAAGGTGAATATGATGGATGGTTCTGTCCGTGCCATGGTTCACAATATGATTCTTCAGGTAGAGTTAGAAGAGGTCCTGCTCCTTTAAATTTAGCTGTGCCGCCTTACACTTTTATTAGCGACAAAAAAATTAGAATAGGGTAATTATTTATGAATGAAGATATTACCCCTAAAAAGCCTAATGCTATTATAGAATGGATAGATTATCGTCTTCCTATTTTTGCATTCCTAAAGCATTTTAGTCATTATCAAACTCCGAAAAATCTTAGCTATTTGTGGAATTTAGGCTCTATTGCCGGTATTGCGTTAGTGATTCAGATAATCACCGGCGTCATACTTGCTATGCACTATACTCCGCATGTTGATCATGCTTTCGATAGTGTTGAGCGAATCATGCGTAACGTGAATTACGGTTGGTTACTGCGTTATACTCATGCGGTAGGTGCATCGATGTTTTTTGCCGCCGTATACTTACACATAGCAAGAGGTTTGTATTACGGCTCTTATAAAGCACCTAGAGAACTGCTTTGGCATATCGGTATCATCATTTTTCTAACCATGATGGCTACTGCTTTCATGGGTTACGTGCTTCCTTGGGGGCAGATGAGCTACTGGGGAGCAACGGTTATTACTAATTTATTTTCCGCTATTCCGTTAATAGGGGAATTCATAGTTACGTGGTTATGGGGTGGTTTTTCTGTTGATAACCCGACATTAAATAGGTTCTTCTCACTGCATTATTTATTGCCGTTTATTATTGTTGCTTTAGTGATGCTGCATTTAGTGGCCTTGCATCAGCATGGTTCAAATAACCCAAAAGGTATAGATGTTAAAAGCCCTAAAGATACTATTCCGTTCCACCCTTATTATACCGTAAAGGATTTTGTCGGTTTCGGGGTTTATTTCATAATATTTGCCTATTTTATTTTTTACGAACCTAATTATTTAGGACATCCTGATAATTACATTCCAGCAAATCCGTTAGTTACGCCTGCCCACATTGTCCCTGAATGGTATTTTCTGCCGTTTTATGCAATACTTAGAGCCATACCGTCTAAGCTCGGTGGGGTGCTATTAATGTTCGGAAGTATATTTGTGTTATTTTTACTACCTTGGCTTGATACTTCAAAAGTTAGAAGTAGCAATTATAGACCGATATACCGAATGGCTTTTTGGATATTTATGGCAGATTGTTTATTGCTTGGTTATTTAGGTGGGCAGCCGGCAGAAGAGCCGTATATTACCATTAGCCGTTTTGCTGCTTGTTATTACTTTTTTCATGTCTTAGTAGCTCTGCCGCTGATAGGTAAATATGAAAAACCGCTGCCCTTGCCGGAGGAGTTGTAAGAGTTAAGTCATTGCGAAGAGATGTCATTGCGAGGAAATTGCATAGCAATTGACGAAGCAATCTCAGGAGTTTGTTATTATTTCATGAGATTGCCGTGCAGCCTATGGCTGCTCGCAATGACGTTTTTTGTATTATACAAATTTATGAAGTAACCAATAGTATATTATAGTAACTAATAAGAAAAATGGTATACTCTATACTGGTGTTACTTTTAATTTAATAAAAAGAATATATCAACACAAAAATGATACAATTAAGGAGTTTAGTAAAAATTGCTATTTTATGAGATTCATCAACTATGAATTCAGCAATAAATAGAGAAAAACAAATTAAAGCCGGTTTAAGAAACAAAAAAATTAAATTAATAGAATAAATTGGAAGGAAAGACAAAATCTCAACACAACAATCTTATAAAATAATATATAAACTCCTGAGATTGCTTCGTCAACATTTTCAATTTTTCCTTGCAATGACGACTCAAAAAAATTTATGAAAACTAAACTACTTATCTCTATCATCATACTACTAACTTCGTGCTTAAGTTTAGCCAACGAAGAAGTATTACATCCAAAAAAGATGAAATGGTCGTTTGACGGCGTATTTGGTACAGTTAATCGTGAAGCAGCACAAAGAGGTTTTCAGGTCTATAAAGAAGTTTGTAGTGTCTGCCACGGTTTAAACAATTTATATTACCGTAATCTTAAAGATATCGGCTTTTCGGATGACGAGATAAAAGAGATTGCCAAAGGCTATACGATACAAGACGGACCTAATGATGATGGTGAGATGTTTGACCGCCCCGCTCTTCCTTCTGATCGTTTTGTACCTCCTTACCCTAATGAGCAAGCAGCAAGAGCAGCTAATAACGGTGCCCATCCTCCTGATTTATCGTTGATAATAAAAGCACGTCATGACGGAGCTAATTATATATATTCGCTACTTACCGGCTATACCGAACCGCCGGCAGATTTTAAGTTGATGCAGGGGACTCATTATAATCCCTATTTCCCTGGCGAGCAAATAGCAATGCCGCCGCCGCTTACAGACGGGCAGGTAACCTATATGGATGGTACTAACGCAAGTGTAGAGCAGATGTCGCAAGACATTGTGGTGTTTCTACAATGGGCAGCTGAGCCGGAAATGGAACATCGTAAATCTATGGGTCTTAAAGTTATGATGTTTTTAGCGGTATTTACTATCTTTTTCTATATTGCAAAAAACCGCATTTGGTCTAATTTAAAGTAATTGTTGAGTGGAGCAGTTTTCCTATTATTGGCGTTGTTGCATGGATCATTAAACATGTTCAATGTCATTTCTGCGAAAGCAGGAATCCAGTAAAAAATGATAAAAACACAGCAAACTATATAAAAATTTAGTATATAATTAGATTAAAAAACTAGATTCCTGCTTTCGCAGAAATGACATAAATAATCAGTCCATGCTGCCCCTTTTTGCCTCTTTCTTAGTATAATGACTTATCTTTGCTATACTTATCCTAAAATTTATATAGATAGGTATTTATGATTACTTTACTTGTGGCGATAACAGGATTTATGAGTTCAATAATTCCTGAAATTTTGAAAATATATAAAGATATTAACGACAAAAAACACGAGATAAATATTTTAGACCGTCAAATTGCTAATAACAAAAACTTAATCAGTCTAAAACTTTTACAGAGCTTACCATATCACAAGAAATGGCGGAGTAATATTCTCTTTACTCCACTTATAAATCAGGTGTTAGTTGGGTTGATGCTTTAAATGGCTCGGTAAGACCCGTGCTTGCCTATAGCTTTTTTGCAATGTATGGAGGAGTTAAATATGTTCAATATAAATCATTAAAAAGTTCTGCTCTGCTAGTTGAATATCTAGATATATTATGGAGCATAGAAGATCAAACTATTTTTGCGGAGATTATTAGTTTTTATTTTGGGCAGCGTACTTTCAGCAAATTATGGAAATATAAGACTTGAATTTTAAATAGATAATTTTATATATTTAAGTATATAACTAACAAAATTAATGGTGGTTTTATGTTAAAGAGCGTAAGATTATATATTCCGTCTATAGCAGCTATGATTTTATCTAGTAATATTGCAATAGCTAATAAGAATTATGATGCCGGTAATGCAACGCCACTGCGTCAGGTAGCAGATTTAATAGATAATCAAATTACAAATATTGATAATTTATTTAAAAATAGATTGCCGCTTTATGAATCTAATAGCATAAAAAGCAATTTTATTACTAAAGATAAGCAGTATATTATTGTTATGGAAGTACCTGGCTTTGATAAAAGTCAAATTAAGGTTAAAGTAAACGGTAATAAATTATTTATTACAGGGAATATAGAAGAAAAAAATAAAGCTGATTATTCAGATAATTATATGAATAAAAATTTTAATTATGTAATATCATTATATGAAGATGTAGATCAGGCAAATATCTCTTCAAGCCTTAAGAATGGAATACTTACTATTATTCTACCTCGTATTGAGATTAAAGAACAAGAAGCAAGAGAGATAGTCATTAATTAATCAAGCATTGCTAATTTTGCTGAAACAAAACCTTTCTCTATATATAGTTAGGTAGTTTTATTAGCTCATGCTTTAGTTCATTATCTACTCCTATGGTTTCAAATTTTCGATCGACTAAGAAAATTATAGGTTTAGTGTTATGAATAAAGAAGAAGTCAAAATTCGGTTTGTTATCAAAATATCGATTAACACGCGGAAAATGATAAGCATGAGTAACAATAGCAATTTCGGTATTACTTAAGTCAATATTACCGTTTTCATGCTCTTTATATAGAGTGTTAAATTGTCCGCGCCGGTATTGGTTTGGTATTCCGGCAGCGTAAAAATATAAAAATTTTCTTTTGGATAATCGGTAATAATATTTTTATCAAGCGCTTCTTGTAGTAATTTATTATCATACGCTCCGCCGTTAAACAAAATCATCGGTCCATATTTTTGCAATTCTTCATATGTTAGGCTAGATATTTGCTTATCAAGTTTTTTATTTGCTACTTCTCTTGAAATCTCTATCTATGCCAAGCCTCATCCTATTATATCCGTCCTCTTTATCTGCAGCCTCTATATTTTGAGTATCGGAATTGATAGGTATTGTGATATAAGAATGTCTTGCGGATTTTTTCATTAGCAGGATCAAACTCTAAATTATTTACGGTTATTACCTACTCAAAATGTTTATTTTGAGTAAATTTTTGATAACTCTGAAATCCTAGAACCGAGGCTATAGCTATAATAAATATAGAAATAGCAGTAGTAAAGTTTTTCTAGTTTTTCATGTTGCGATAAAAATCATAAGGTTGAAATATGAAGAGGTCATACCAAGGCTTGACCATGGTATCAAGAAAAATAACTTTTAGTAATTTATTTGCTTTTTAGCTTTGCTAGATCTTGAGGGGTAGGCAGGAATTTTTCAAGCTTTTTAGGTAATGTTGCTGTAAGCTTAAATTGTGATACTCCTATTGGTTTTTGGATGCCTTCTATAGCGTATTCTACAGTAATACCTTGTTTTTCTTCGCACAAAATTAATCCAATTGTAGGATTGTCCGAATTATCTCTTTAATTGTGCGTTCCATTAAATTAAGATAAAAATTTAGTTTACCGGCATATTCCGGCTTAAACTTGCCGGTTTTTAATTCAATAACAACATACATAGCATTTGAGTTTTATGTGATAAAAAACTAAATCCAAATAATAATCTTCTCCCTCAAGTTCTATATGATACTGATTGCCAACAAATGCAAAACCTTGTCCTAACTCTAATAAAAAGTTTTTAATATTATCTATCAATTTATTTTCTAAATCTCGTTCTATTATTTTACCTTGAATATCTAAAAATTCTAAGTTATACGGTTCTTTTATAATCGACCTGGCTAAATCGGACTGTAGCTCAGGTAAAGTATTGGAAAAGTTATTTATACCTTTTTCGCTGACCTTTCATGTAAATTACTTTTAATTTGCAAAGATAATACATTTCTTGACCAACCATTTTCGATGGTTTGTTGTGCATACCAAATTCTTTGATTTATATTTTTTAGTTTTGAAAAAATAATCATATTATGACTCCATGGGATTTCTCCAACCGCCTGTTGGAGAATTTGGTTATTATTATATTCTGCAAAAAACTGACGCATATATAAGAAAGGTTTTAATATGATAATCCTTTCATTTTAGGAAATTCTTTACGCAAATCATCAGAAATATTTTGAATCACTTTTGATCCTCATTTTTCTTTATTCTGACGTTCTAAAATTAATTTTCCTATATGCTAATAAAGAACTATCAATTCTTTATTTGCTGCTAAATGGGTTCTAATACGAGCTTTGCTAATGTCTTGTTTTAAATTTTTAATTAAATTAGTATATGATTCATTACTTAAAGTATTGCTCATTGATTTTCACTACTTCTTACCACCCACATTCATAGCAAGGTTTGCGGAAACAAATTCTTCAAGGTCACCGTCAAGCACTCCTTTAGTATCGGAAGTTTCATAATCAGTACGTAAATCTTTTACCATGTGATAAGGTTGCAAAACATATGATCTAATTTGATGTCCCCAGCTATTATCGGTTTTAGTGGCATTCTGCTCGTTAACGCTATCGGTACGTTTTTGCATTTCAAGCTCATAGAGTTTGGCTTGAAGCATTTTCATAGCTTGAGCTTTATTTTTATGCTGTGATCTATCGCTTTGGCATTGTGTTACCGTACCGGTCGGTATATGAGTGATACGTACAGCTGAATCGGTAGTATTAACGTGCTGCCCGCCGGCTCCCGATGCTCTAAAAGTATCGATTCTTAAATCTTTATCCTCAATAGTAATTGCTATATTATCATCAATTTCGGGATATACCCAGCTACTTGCAAAGCTAGTCATTCTTTTACCGGCTGCATTAAACGGAGAAATACGCACTAATCTGTGAACGCCAGTTTCGGTCTTAAACCAGCCGTAGGCACGCTTTCCTATTATCCTAATCGTGCATGATTTAATGCCTGCCTCTTCGCCGTTAATCATATTGATTATTTCGGTTTTAAAGCCGAGTCTTTCGGCAAAACGCAAATACATACGCATCATAATAGATGCCCAGTCATGGCTTTCAGTTCCCCCGGCTCCAGCATTAATCTCTAAAAAGCAATTATTACCGTCTGCTTCACCTGAAAACAAACATTCCGTTTCAAATTTGGCAGCAATGATGCTTAAATTTTTTAAGTCCTGTTCAATTTGTGAAAGTGTTTCTAAATCGTTTTCGGCTTCAGCCATTTCTTCAAGTTCTAAAGCATCTTTTAAATTGGATTTGAGTTTATTAAAAGCGTTTAGTTTTTCTTCTAGATTACTTTTTTCTCGCAGTAATTTTTGAGCATTAGCCTGATCATTCCATAAACTAGGATCGGCTGTTAACTCTTCTAACGCGTTCAGTCTTTCAGTTGATGCTTCAACGTCAAGTGACCTCCAAAGTAGTTCTAAAGACTGCTCAATTTTTTTTACATAATTTTCTATTTCAGTTCGCATTATTTTTTCCTGTTATAAATTTTGATTTTGTTTATATATTATCGTGGTTTAGTGTCATTCTGCGACTTGATCGCGGGATAACAGACAATAAACAAATGCAAATTATATCACAATAATTATGAATCATCAAAAATATATAAGGAACTTCTCAATAATCGCCCATATTGATCACGGTAAATCTACGTTAGCCGATAGGTTAATTGAACATTGTGGCGGCTTGCAGGCTAGGGAAATGAGCCAGCAAGTGCTAGATTCGATGGATATTGAAAAAGAGAGAGGTATAACTATTAAGGCACAAACCGTGCGGCTTGTATATAAAGCTAAAGACGGTAACACCTACTATTTGAATCTAATGGACACTCCCGGGCATGTCGATTTTGCTTATGAAGTTAGTAGGTCACTTGCTGCTTGTGAAGGCTCGTTATTGGTAGTTGATAGTACGCAAGGCGTAGCAGCACAAACGCTTGCCAATGTTTACCAAGCAATCGAGAATGATCATGAGATTGTACTGGTGCTTAACAAGCTTGACCTACCGGCGTCAGAACCTGAACAGGTTAAGCAGCAAATAGAGGATATAATCGGAATCGATACAAGTGATGCTGTGCTAATCTCTGCTAAAAGCGGTATAGGGATTGATTTAGTTTTAGAGGCTATAGTAAATAAATTACCTCCGCCAAAAGAAAGTAGTTCTGATATTTTGAAAGCTTTGCTTGTTGATAGTTGGTATGACCAATATCTTGGCGTGGTTATTTTAGTACGTGTTATTGATGGCTACTTACGTAAGAATATGCGTATTAAAATGATGGCTACTAACTCAGTTTATACCGTTGAGAATGTTGGCTATTTTACTCCGAAAAAACATATTTCGGATGTTCTGCATGCAGGCGAAATCGGCTTCTTTACTGCGGCTATAAAGCAAGTAGCGGATTGTAAAGTTGGGGATACGATCACTGATGAAAAAAAGCCTTGTGAGCAAGCTCTACCGGGTTTTAAACCAAACTTACCCGTAGTGTTTTGTGGTCTTTATCCAACGGATAGCTCGGAATTTGAGCATTTAAAGGATTCACTGGCTAAATTACGCCTTAATGATGCTAGTTTTGAGTATGAAATGGAAAGCTCTTCGGCACTCGGAGTAGGTTTTAGATGCGGCTTTTTAGGGCTGTTACATTTAGAGATAATCCAAGAACGTTTAAGTAGGGAATTCGATTTAGATTTAATCACTACCGCTCCAAGCGTGGTGTATAAAATTCATATGCAGGACGGTGAGAACTTAGAGATACATAACCCAGCAGATTTGCCTAATTTACAAAAAATCGAATCAATGGAAGAGCCTTGGATTAAGGCAACTATAATGGTACCTGATGAGTTTTTAGGTGCGGTACTATCGCTTTGTACGGAAAAGAGAGGGATGCAGCTTGATCATAGCTATATAGCAAATAGGGCTAAAATAATTTATAAATTACCGCTAAATGAGATAGTTTACGATTTCTACGATCGTTTAAAAAGCTGTTCTAAAGGTTATGCAAGTTTTGAATGGCAAATGGATGTTTATGAACCTTCCGAACTTGTTAAGCTTGGGATTTTGGTTAACGCAGAGGTGGTTGATGCACTATCCACAATCGTACACCGCTCACGTGCCGAGCAAAGGGGGAGGGCATTATGCGTAAGGTTAAAGGATTTAATACCGAGACAGCAGATTGATATAGCAATTCAAGCAAGTATAGGTAGTCGTATTATAGCTCGTGAGACTATTAAAGCCCTACGTAAAGATGTTTTATCTAAATGTTACGGCGGTGATATAAGTCGTAAACGTAAATTACTTGAGAAACAAAAAGCAGGTAAAAAGAGAATGAGACAGTACGGTAATATCGAAATTCCGCAATCTGCGTTTATTGCAGCTTTAAAAATAGGTGATGAATAAAACTTTTTTATTTTATATAAAGAAAATGCTAGACGTTATAATAAAGATTTGTTATAAGGAAGTATCTGAATCTTCCAGATGCTTCTAATGTTCCTCGGTAGCTTAGTGGTAGAGCAAACGGCTGTTAACCGTTCGGTCGCTGGTTCGAGTCCGGCCCGGGGAGCCATTCCTCAATTTTTGACAACTTTACGAATGAATCAAACGGCGAATGCAGCATAAAGTCAAGCTTTTTGCCTGTTAATTTAATTGAAAACACAGTTTTTATTAGGTGTCTTTTTCCCTCAGCATTCGACAAAACAAAATATTGATGTGCATTGGCAACTAAATTTAGTACATCTATCATTTTGTCCGTAAAACAATCATCACCTTTATTATGCTCTGCTATCTCTAACATTACTTTATCACGACGTGTTGTTAATTTATATTTATCTTCTTCGTATTCTTCATTTGTAAATATACCTTCTAAAAGTTTACTTCTAAGCTTATCAAGGCTATTTTTTACACTGATAAGCTCTTTATTTCATTCTGTTATTCTTGTGTTATAATAATCTTTTTCATATTTTGCCGATTCTTTAACACTTTTAATTATTTTGCTCAATAAATCAGGTTCAATATACATTGATGCAAAAACTTTTTCTATTTGTTCTATAATTCTTTAGTAACAATAGGCTTGTAAATATGAGGGTAGTATTTGTTGCCTTTTTTATAATGTATTACTCCGTGATAAAAAGTATTATTTAATATTTTATGTCGGGCAATGGGGAGTATTAGATGTGTTAGTTAACCCTTATGCACTTGGTACAAGCGACAGCATAAGAATAAGATTTATGCAGGATATCGATATTGCCATAAGACATCCTGAATCTTTTGCCGTTGCTAGGAAATGATCAACTAGCTTTTCTTGTTGCTTCCATAGTACGAATACGATTTTAATATGAGGCCATTCATTACGCTAGGCTAATTTTAAATCATATCTTGCTTGTAAATTAATCCATAACTGGGCTGAAGTGTGAAAATATTTACCTAATCTCAGTGCCATATTAGTCGTAAGAGTTCGTTTGCCATGCACTAGCAACGCCAAGTAAGAAATCATCGCCTATTCAACTATCAAAACCGACAGTACTGCTGGTTGAGTTATATTTATAACCGCTTAGATTATTTTGTGTCTTTTGAGGACTATTGCCGACAAAAGGACTAGCCCACGTACCGAAATCTACTTCTGTCTCATCACCGGCAGAAATAGAGAATATTTTTAAAGCCATAGATACGGAAAAAAGATAAGGGAGTTGTTTGATAAAAATTATCAAGTTCAAGAAGAAAAAATTGATAATATAGCTAAATCACTAAATGAAGAAAATAAGTTTGCGATACTTCGCAGAAATCTAACTAATAAAAGTACCTCAGAAATAAAAAATATAGTTGAGAAAATAAACAGAATGCAAGTTGATATAGGTAAAGTATTGTTACTCGATAGTGCAGGAATAGGTAAAACCACGTTAATGCATTATCTATCTTATAAGGGGAAAAGAAAAACTATGGAACAACAAATTTGATTATGTATTTAGAATCAGGTTAAAGGAATTGTTAAACTGGACAGTACGTTATGGTACTAATATAGATGACGATATACTAAGTTGTTTTGTCCATTATTGTTTAGATTCTAACGATATAAAACTTGAAGATATAAAAAGCATACAAGATAAAGATAGGATATTATTACTACTGGATGGTTATGATGAGGTAGCGTTTTTATCACAGAGTAATCGTGATGACCGAGATATTATGGATTCGGTATTTCAGTATAAAAATATCGTAATGAGTTCTAGGCCTAATGCGGTTATAGAAGAAATGAGCAACAGATTTGAGCAGAAAGTAGACAATACAAGGCTGGGATAGTGAGGGAATAGAGCAATATGTACATAAAAATTTTGAGTATGATAAAAAGAGCTTGGAACACCATTAAAAATCTTTTTGGATACTCATGGCCAAATAAAAGAAATATGTGCAGTTCCTATCAATACTGCATTAATATGTTTGATTTGGAGCGATCAAGAAATAAGGGATAAATTTCAAAAAAAACAAATTATTATTTCACTATATAAAAGACTTAAATATAAAAATAAAACTGAAGCTAATAATCACTTAAAAAACAAAATGAGTTTTTTAGAGCAAATAGCTTATGAGTCGTTTGTTGCAACAGGGAAGTGAGTAGAGAACAAAGTAGTAGAAAGCAAGAAAGATATATTAGATATAGACGAAGTTATAGAACAAGGGATATTAAGAATAGAAGGGCAAAATTTTCAATTTATTCATTTAACATTTCAAGAATATCTAGCTGCATGTTATTTAAAAAATCAGTTAGCAGATAACAACACAAAATATA
This sequence comes from Rickettsia africae ESF-5, assembly GCF_000023005.1. Classification (NCBI taxonomy): domain Bacteria; kingdom Pseudomonadati; phylum Pseudomonadota; class Alphaproteobacteria; order Rickettsiales; family Rickettsiaceae; genus Rickettsia; species Rickettsia africae. Next base: position 373,433 of record NC_012633.1, read on the forward strand.
AAGCAGCAAATTTTATAGGTGCGCATCGAAACGATCCGAAATATCTAATGACTCTGAAGTTTCTAGCAGGGATGGTAAGTAATGAAAATAATCAAGAGTTAATAGAAATATTTTGGAAAGCTGTAACATGTAATGTGGATAGGATATTAGAGTTAGGGATTGAAAGAAAGATTATACTCTTAATGCATTTATTAGCTCAAAGCAACATTAACAGGAAATTTTAGTAGAATACCGAATTTAAAACAAATACAAAATTTAATAGATGAAGTTGTGCTAAAAGATATTACAGGTTGGGAACAACATATAATAGACAGTGGTTATTTATCGGAAGCGATTGTTAAAACAGTAAATGAAAAATTACAAAATAAAAAAACTGACCCTCAAGAATTTAAAAAAGTTATAGGAATCATCACAGGATTAGCAAATAAGAAATGAATGGGGCAGTAAAACAAAAATTTATAAGAAGTTAACAAGCCTATTAGAAATTAAAGATGAACAATTACAAAAATTAGCCCAAATATTAGATGAGACGATAGATAAGACAGTATTACAGGAAAGTTAAAAAAAAATAATACCGTTATTAAATAAAAAGGTATTAAATGAATATGTAAATATAATATTGATTGAAATAATTAATATTATGCCTAATTTAGATATAAAAATATTAAATCAGGTAAAAAAAATTATACAACAAATACTTAGTTACTAAAAGCTTAGTTAAGATAGTAAATACAACACCTAATATAGCACCCAAGGCATTTAATGCACTGCAAGAATTATTTAATGATCCTATAGAAAATTTCAAGTTCGAGGCAGTTTCAGTTTTAGTTGAAATAGTAAAGGCAAAGCCTAGTTTAGTAAAAGAAGCATTGAACATATTGAAAACACTAATCCGTAATGCCTAATTATGTCAAATTTGATACTGTGCAATGTTTAAAATCAGAATAACTATTTGGTAACCCTAATAATGAAATTTTATATCAAGCTACTCGAGAAGCTTAACTGAAATGCTAAGTGTAATGTATGAAACAATAAGCTTTAAATACATTGCAAGATCTACTAAATGATTCTAATATTTATATTAAGGCTACGGCTGTTGTAAGCTTATAGTTAATATATATTGTACCAAGTTTAACATTATTGTAGTTATTTGGAGTTTAACTGAAACAGTACGTATAAATCCTAGTTTAGCCCAAGAGACATTAAAAATATTGAATACACTACTTAATAACCCTAGTAATTATATTGAATTCACAATCGCCAAAATCCTAGGTTGGATAATACAAATAAACCCCAATATATCACATGACGCATCTAAAATACTGAAAAATTTATTTAGTAATTCTGACAAATCCGAGTCTGCTTTAAGTTTAGTTGAATTAGGAAAGGTAAAACCGGTAGAAGAAGCATTTAAAGTGTTCAAAGATATACTCAGTGACCCTTATGTTGACAGATATGCTAAGTATGCAGTTGCTGTAAGTTTAATTAATATAATAAATGTAAGATCATTTGATAAAGCTAGTTATAAACAAGTTCATAGGTTAATAAAAATAATTGATCTACATAGAACTCAAAATTTTGATAAGGATTTATATTTAGAAATAGACGCCAAAACTACTCTACACACAATAACCGATTACATCACTCAAGAATATGAAAAAAGTAAAAATCCTGAAGTAATAAAATGGTTTATTGCGAGTTTTAACGAATTACCGAATATAAGCGAAACGCAAATCTTTTTAAAAGAAATATGTAAAGGCATATTAAAAAGCGGTGTGATAAATGAGTTGAGCGTAAGTTTATTTTAAATGGTATAAAGAAATATAATTTTACTTTTACGGTATCGGTTAGTAAAGCACCAGGAATAGAAGGCAAGATAATATTTGAAGATAGAAACTATGAAATATTTACAACCAATAATTCAGCAAGCAAAATAGTAAGTGTAGAGGAGTTTATAACTAAATTACTTGCGTTTACGCTCAAAAACTATTAGACAACATCGAATATTTAAATGCTAAAGTAAAAAATCCTGTTGATATAGAAGAAGTTAAAAAAGGTATCTACTACGCTCGCAAGTATCACGATTTACAAATACGTCAATTAGGCGATCCTTATTATTCTCACCCGATTGAAATAGCGATTATGCTCGCAGAGTTTGTAGCCGAAGAAGCTCCTAAGCTTTATAATGCTATTATGCTGCAAGCTGTTTTACTGCATGATACTATTGAAGATATAGCAGTGACTGAAGAAGTAATAACTATTGGACCGGAAGTAGCAAAGCACGTAGAGGGTTTAACTAGAATAAAACCTTACGGAAAAATAAGTAGTGAGAAAGGTCTGAATTTGCTAGTTAGACAAAAAAGATATGATACAATATTAATAAAGTTCTTTGACAGAATGTATAATTTACAAACTTTAGGTGCTAAATCACCTGAAAAAATGAGGAAAGTTTAATGAGTGTTGTAAAAATTGTTGTGTATATAGAGGCACATGAAATAAAACAACAATTAATTAAACTGTGCTACAAATAAATTTTGATGAATAATTTCTGCAGGGCTATAATTCACAGTATTTTTAATATATTAGCACAATAAATATATGATACATAAAATGCTACAGGACCTGTACAATCTAATAAAAAAAACACTATAATAGTTTTAATATTACTTTTATCTTCTTAGGATCAATATTAGCTTGTTCTAAAGTTTTTCTTAAATATCGTTTAGCATCCACAAACTCCGGTGTCTCTCTAAGCGAAGTTCTCCCGATGACTCCTACTATAGTGATTCCAGCACCGATTAAAAAAGCTATACGCCAACTAAAACCAAATGAAGTAACTAAAGAAGCTAAGCATAATGCTCCAAAACCACCTAATATACAAAAACTATCTAAAGTTGCTACAGTTGGATATTGTACAGGTGGTTTAATAAATTTAGTTAAATATACATCTGCTCCTATTACTTACCCCATTGAGGATATGCCTTGTGCCATATGGCATGCTATCATAACCCATGTAGCTACAATTTTTCATCATAAGCTGAAGATTTGCCATAATAAAACAAGCTATAGTCATAAGCAAAGTAGTTATTATTATAGTTGATTTTCTTCCTATATTATCACCAAGCCAACCAAAGATTAATGCTCCTATCGGTCTAAATACATATGTTGAACATAATGCAGCTGCTTCATAGATTAGAGCAGTTTGAGGATCAGCTTGAGGAAAAGTTCGTTAAGAAGCACTGCTGCCATATGTACATATAAATATAAATCAAAATATTCAAGAAAAGTGCCAATAGACAAAATACCTCATGCTTGTTTTGGTTCTCTATTTAAACTTGTTTGTGCTTTCTCATAGCCGAGCATAAATTCTTTATAAAAAATTAAATTGTAAAGAAATTTATACTGTGTTATATAAAAGTCAATAGGAAATTTCGCTTTATACGAAAATCAGAAAGTGAAGTGCAACTTATTATTTATGTTATCCATTTTGTCAATATAATTGCACTAGTTTAAAGCAGTATGTCTGTGTACCTGAGCATTCATCACAAGCCCAAAGCCGATTAACATGGATGCGATCATTGTTCCGCCGTAAGAAATAAACGGTAGCGGTACGCCTACTACGGGAAGCAAGCCCATAACCATAGCTATATTAATAAATACGTGAATAAATAAGATTGAAGTAATACCTATTACCATTAATTTACTAAAAATTTCTCGGCAATTTGCGGCAATTAATAAAGAAATAGTTATAAGTGCAAAATATAATATTAGTAAAAACATTCCTCCTATAAAGCCGAACTCTTCAGCGAAGGTAGCAAAGATAAAGTCAGTTTGATGTTCGGGAAGAAAATCCAAATGGCTTTGGCTACCTTGATTTAAACCGCGTCCAAATAGGCTACCTGAACCTATAGCGATTTTAGACTGAATAATATTATAACTAGCACCGAGCGGATCATGTTCGGGATCTAAAAAAACCATTACCCGTTTTTTTTGATAATCATACATCATATTCCAAGCAATAGGTAGGCTAATAAAAGCAGCAAGACCTAGTATTATAAAATATTTTATTCTAAGACCTGCCGCAAAAAATATAATTGCCGAAACAATTAAAACAATCATTCCCGTACCTAAATCTGGTTCTCTAATTATTAGAAAAGCCGGTATTAAAACTCCTATAATGGGTATAATAACTTTATGAAATTTTGTAAGATCATCAATTGTTAGTGAATGGAAATATCTAGCAAGCATTAGTACAACGGCGATTTTTATCGGTTCGGAAGGTTGAAGCTTAACTATACCGATATCAATCCATCTTTTACCGCCCATGGCAGTTGAGCCGAAAAGCTCCACGGCTACTAGTAAAGCGAGTACGCACAAATAAAAGATATACGATAACCTAAATATTATGCGTAAATCAATTAATGCAATAATAATAGCTAAAGGCAAGAATATACAAAAATTTATAATTTGTTTATAAGCCCAGGGCTGCAAATTACTATTTGCTGCAGAATAAAGCACAATGAAACCAATACAGCAAATTAAGCTAATTAGTAAAATTAAAGTAATCGGTAATTTTTGTAATTGTTCTAGATAATTTTTATGCATTGTTTTTGTATTCAGTAGAGGTGTTGTATGTCATTCCTGCGCAAGCAGGAATCCAGTACTTTAAAGCTTTTTAAAAGCTCAATTTATTGCGCTTGTTCCTGGCTTCCTGCTTGCGCAGGAATGACATAACAGGATTCCAGCCACAAATCTGCTAACTAAACCTCAACATCAAACACCTTAAAAATAAATACTAATTCGTCAGCTATCTCTTTCAGATAATCAAAACGACCGGCAGAACCTTTATGTCCCGTATCCATATTTGTTTTTAATAATAAGGGATTATTGTCCATTTTTAGTGCTCGTAATTTTGCTACCCATTTAGCAGGTTCCCAGTAACCTACACGTGGGTCGGATATACCGCAAGTAACGAATAGAGCAGGGTAGTTTTGTGCTTTTACGTTATCATAAGGGGAATATGATTTAATATATTCAAAATATTCTTTCTCTTTTGGATTACCCCACTCATTATATTCCAAGAGAGTTAACGGTAAGCTTTCGTCAAGCATGGTACTCAAAACATCAACAAACGGTACATGCGCGATTGCTGCTCTATAGATTTCCGGTTTTTCGTTGAGTATGTAACCGATTAACATACCGCCGGCACTACCGCCCATTATTACTATATTGTTGTTACTTGTATATTGCTTGTTAATTAAAGCTCTACTACAGGCTATGAAGTCTTCAAATGTTCTTTTTTTGGTTAAAAACTTAGCAGCTTCATACCAATCATGACCTAGATCATCGCCACCTCTAATATGAGCAACTGCGTAAATAAAACCGCGATCGGCAAGTGTCACTGCTGTATTTCTAAAATTGACGGGCATAGCGATGCCATAAGCACCGTAACCCATTAGATATAAAGGATTTGAACCGTCTTTTTTAAATAAAGATTTTTTATAAAACAAGGTTATAGGTACTTTTACATCTTCATTATCTGCAAATATTCTCTCTACTTTATACTCCTCCGGGTTAAAGCCTGAAGGTATTTCGTAGCTCTTTAATATCGTTAATTTATCGCTATTAAAATCGTAACTATAAGTGGTATTGGGTCTTGCTAGAGAAGAGTAATCTATTCTGATATCGTCTTCCTCAAAGTTTGTAGAAAAACTACTTGCTTGGAAACTTTCGTCGGGAAAATAAATTGTATTTTCTTGTAAATCTTTAAATCGCTTTATTTTAATTAGCGGTAAACCTTGGTCACGATAGTTTAAGATTAAATAATTATTTGTAACATTAAAGCTTTTTAAATATTTGTCTTGTTCTTCCTTAATATAAATATCATCCCAATCATCCCAGCTAGTATTTTCAAAATTATTTACCGGCAGTTTTATAACATGGAAATTTTTAGCTTTATAATTAGTTTTAATATAAAAATAATCGCCATTATATTCTATTTCATAGAATATTTTGTTTTCTGCAGTTCGTACTAATTTAGGCGTAAAACTATCATCCTGCATAGAAATTACGTAAATTTCATTTTCATTATGATCGCCTGAATTTATAAAAATATATTCATGACTTGCTGATTTCTTGCAGCTGATAAAATGAAGAGGGTTTTTGACCTCGAATATTAATTTATCCTGAGTGACCTCTTCACCTAGACGGTGAAACATTACCTTATCCCAGCGTTGATTCTCATTAATAGTAATATAGAAAAAGCCGTTTAAGTGTTCATGCCAAATTATAGTAGGAGCTACAGCTAAATCTCGATCGCTTGATACAAGCGAATTTTGCGGCATTCGCCTATGCTCACGTACATTTGTACGTTTCGCAGGCTTGTCCTGAAATTCATCTTGTCTGAAGTGATCGAGATTTAGCTGTACATTGCCTAATTCATCAGGTAAGTATTTTTGTTCTTTAAGGTTGTATATTTTGATATTGTATTGTTCATTACCTGTAAAATTAACACTATAAGCCATTAAATTGTGATCAGGTGACATTGCAACTGTAGCAACATCAGTAAAACTGCTATTTGGAGCAAGAAGGTTGACATCTAATATTACTTCTTCTGCTGATTCCATATTATTATGCTTTCTGCAATATATCGGATAATTTTTATTCTCCTCTACTCTATGGTAATAGTAATAATCTTTGTTCTTAACATAAACCGATTCATCGTCTAATTTAACCCGTCCTTTTAATTCTTTAAAAATCTTTTCCTTATCATTTTGCAGATCGGCAAAGAAATTTTCGGTATATTGATTCTCAGCTTTTAAATAATCTAAAATTTTAGAGTCTTCTACATTTGGCCACTTAGGATCACGCAGCCAGTGATAATCATCGTTTATTGTTGCTTCGTGAACTTCAAAGCTGTAATTTTGTTTGTCTGTTATTGGTGGTTTCATGTTTTTTATTTTTTTGTGTTGTTATGCCTAAAGTCGTCATTGCGAGGAGCCGTAGGCGACGCGGCAATTTAGTAAAATAATAAAAAAATTCTGTAATCAGAATTGTTTACTAGATTGCTTCGTTGAAACTTACAGTTTCTTCTCGCAATGACGATTTTGGTATCTATACAACATCGAATTATTGTAGTGTTAAAATCAAACTAATTAATAGGAATACTACAATCAATATAGCAGTTTGCTGATTATGCCAAGCAGATATTTTACTTAAAATATTATCCCAAATAACCTTAAAATTAAGATATTCTGCCGCATCTTCGTTATTGTCTGCCGTTCCTTTATATTTATCGATACTGAAATATATAAATTTTTCAATATATTGGTATAGGTCAAGGTTTATGTTTTCTGTCGAAATGCGTGGTATTTTTCTAAATATTAAAGCCAATAACAGTGAGATTGCAAGGATTACTAGCTTAAAGTTAGCAGTATGTGATATTTGAATAGGGTAGAATAAACATATGCATAAAGTTATGATGCAGAAAGAGAGGTAGGTTATAGTTCTTATGTCATTCCTGCGAGAGCAGGAATCCAGAAATATTATAAAGCTTTTATTTTTAAGGTTTTTACTGGATTCCTGCTTTCGCAGGAATGACGTAGAACTCTCCATCAACAACCCAAATAATACGGTACAAGTCGTTATCTTGGAAAATAGCATTACACTATTCTCGTTTAAAATATTAGCTATTTCATCTTTAATATAAGAAGAACGAATAGGCAGTATAGATGTATAGATCAATATACTAATAACAAATCCGCTTAATAAAATAAAATTAATTTGAGTATTCTGAAGATCTTGGTAATTTTTAATATCATACTCATCTTCTATATAAGCGAAATATAAAGCAAATAATCCGTTATATAATATATGTATGAATATAAAGCTTGTAATAAGATAAGCTATATTTGGAGAGTTTATGCTAATAGCCGTTAATATAAAACCAAGCTGTGATACGGTAAGATAACATATTAATCGTTTAAGTTTTTTTTCAATGAGAGCTAATACTAATCCGTAAATGATCATTGATATCCCAAAAAACTTTAATATCTCAAGACCGCTAAATAATTTTAAAATGATAATTAAAATAACTTTAGTAGTAAAACTAATTAAATATACAATACCGCTACTTGAAGCTATAGGATAGCAATGAACCACCCAGCCGTTTACAAAAATAGCCGAGGCATTAATTAAACAACCTGCAAGTATGAATATTGCTGGTAACTCAAAATTATTTACTGATTCTGTTAAAGAAGTAAAAGTCGTATTACTTGTTGTTTGGATTAGAAGAGTCATACCGATTAAGATTAGCCCGCTGCTGAATAAATGAGTGAGGAAATATTGACGTGCCGGTTTTATCTTTAATTGGTCACAAAAAATAATTATGCAGGCAAAAATCGTCATGAATTCAAGCGAGATTATCATGGAAATAAAATCAGCTGCAAATACGCATATAATAGAGGATAAACAGTATAAACTACCGATTAAGCATTCTAATTTTCTATTTTGGGAAATTGTATAAAGATTTAAGATAGCAGTAACAATTAGAAATGCTAGAGCTATTAGCTGATTTTGTGGGTGAAAATCAAACATAAGCTCAAAATTAGTAAGCGGAAATGTACACTTGGTATTTTGAATAAACATTTTAATCCTTAGAAGAAACTGTTAAAACCTCTAGTCCCTGGATTCTTTTAAAGTCTTTTACATTTAGAGTTAATATCAGAAAACTTTTTGTAATAGCCGTTGCCGCAATAAGCATATCATGAGTTCCTATAGTTATACGTTGTGTGTATAAATCATGAGTAATACATGCATATGTATATACTTCTTCAATATCGAAAGGTAATATAGTAAACAGACTTTTTACGTATTCTATAAAAGCTAAACATTTTATACGTTTATTCTCATTCTTGACTCTATCTACTCCTATGTAATAGTTCAGTTAACACAATAGGGCTAATATAAGTCTGACCGTAATGTGACCATTGCTTAGTACTGACCTTTTCTCTTTCTAAAGCTATGATTATAGCAGTATCAATAATTAATCCCATCTTTCAACCAATTTTTTAATATCTTGTTTAGTATTGTGTCTTATTTCTTCGCGATTTTTCATGAATTGATCAGCATCTTCAGGATCAAGATGTGGACCATTTTTAAAAGCTTCCTCTAAGTCTCTTACTGCTACAGAAGGCTTGATTTCTGCAGGCGTAATCCTTGCTACGATATGATTACCTTTTTGAACGTCAAAGCTTTCGCCTTTATAGTAAACTCTATTCATAATATCTGAAAAAGATCGTACAAATTCTGTTGCTCTAATAATTTGTGCCATATTTATCCTCAAAGATAATTACCATATTTATACCGTAGATACTTCAAGATTTGGTACGTCAAATTTCGGGATTCGCCTGTGCTCACTATTGTACGCTGTGTAGGTGCACTGCTTATTTGACTTCCAACTTTTGAAGTATCTACGGTATACATATTATATGATTATGTGTAGATTATGTAAATATGTTTATGTAATATAAGCTAAAAATTCTCTGATTAAGATTTGAATAAAATAGAAAAGAGTTACGGCACAGCAGCACATTATTATACTAATTTGCATAGAGTAGGGGAGTGGTTTTGTTACGCTAGATTCTACTAAAGAAGGTTTATAAATAGAGCTTAATATTTTGAGCAGGTAAAGGCTTGAGAATATACTACTAGCTATTACGACAATCATAACAATGATTTGATTCTGTTCGCTTGCGGCAAGTAATATTGAGAATTTGCTAATAAATCCGCTAAAGATAGGTATACCGATTAATGATAATGAAGAGATAGATATAATAAAAGAAATTAAAGGAAATTCTTTGGATGTACCATGTAAATTCTGTACTTGATTGGTTTTCTTTAAACTGTAAATACTTCCCATACTATAAAATAAGCAGATTTTTGTAAAAGAATGTGAAACTAAATGGAGTATTGCAGCTCCAAGTGCCTTAGGTGTTAACATGAAAGCACTAAGCAATGCAAGGCTTAATTGGTTCATAGTGGAGTAGGCGAGTATTTTTTTGATATTATCCGTGTCTAGGGCTTTGATTGAGCTATAAAATATGCTTACTATCGGTATAAAAATTAACCAGTTAAACTCGGCAAATATCATTTGTAAATACGATAAACCGAATATATATAATAGGATTTTGTAAATACAAAATAATCCGGTTTTAACCACTATTACGGCATGCAGCAAACTACTAATGGGGTAATGTGCAACCATTGCAGCAGGAAGCCATGAATGCACCGGAAAAATGGCAGTTTTAGCAATACCGCAAATAAACATTAACAATAAAATAATTGACTGGTTTTTGGAAAAATAATTTTCTACTAAACTTCCACTTGCAAAATCTCCGTTACCGGTTTTAGTATAAATAATTATCACTGCCGGTAAAAATAATATTGTGGCAGAAATCATCAGAATTTTTAGATATTTATATAACCCGCTAAGTACTATATTATTTTTGGTATGTCCTATTAAAAAAGCTGTAGAAATAGTTAAAAGCTCATAGCAAATAAACATCGTGAATAAGTTGCTAGATAAAGCAATTAAAACACCGATTAGAATAGTGAAGTTAAAGAAAAATAAGAATCTAGAAGAATAGTCTATATTATTAATAGCAAGATATTTAGGAGTGTAAAGTAAAGCACAAATCCATAAAAAGCCTATTAAACTTAAGAAAATAAGCCCTAAAGGTTCAAGATGGAATCCTATAGAGTAATTACCGAATATATTAAATTCAAATCCTGCTCTAATACCTTTTAAAAACAACCAGTCTATAATTAAAATATTACCGAAGAAAAAAATAGCAATAGTAATAAGTAAAAAATTACGTATAAAGTTATCTTTTTGAGTGGCATACGGGCTAGTTAAGTTTAATGCACCAACTAGCAAAGTTGATAGAATCAAAAGATTTGGAGTAGTAAATTGTGTAATCATGATAAGCTGTTATACTTTTTTTGATAGTATGGTTAGAGCATTACCTATATGGCTTTCTATGTCATGCCTAGCTAAAAGTGGGGGAATCCAGAAAAAGCGAGATAAATCGTGCTTTTAGTTTTAAAAACTTGCTGTGTTTATATTTTTTAATTACTGGATTCCCGCTTTCGCGGGAATGACAATAGTACCATTTTATAATGGTAAAATAACGATCCTACGGAGCTAAGTAAAATTATAATAAAATCTAATAGTAGATTGTGTGTTAATAATAATTCAAGAATATTTACTTTGATAAAAAATAATGGACTGATAGGTAAGCCACAGCTGCACATAATAGCAATTATTATTAAAACTTTGTTAGGCTCTCTTTTATAGCTTCCATTATAAGCATCTATCAAGAAAAGAGCTATTTTATTTATACTATCCGCAAGTAATAAACTTGGTAAAACTATTATACCGTTTTCGGTTACGTATAATAAAAATACGTAACCTATTTGAGTACAACATGAATAAATTATAATATTCTTGAAATCTTTTGTTTGGTAAGCAAAATATGGGGCTATAATAAGAGTAGCTAAAGCGATAGGTTTTATAAAATTTGTAATAGCCGTTTTAATTGTCTCATAGCCTATAATAATATAAGTAAATTTATATATTATATATATTCCTATTATAGTAGAAATCCCTGCTAAATATACTAAAATAACTGAAGCCGTGTTATTATAAGCTCTCATCATCCAAAAATGCATAGGGAAAAAAGCTGTTTTTAAAATAGCACCTATTAAGAAAAAACCGATAGCTATAGTGATTATACGGGAATTAGTATGTTCTTGTAAATACGCTGCAATTTCTGCCATATTCAAACTACCCGTAATGCTTAGCAGAAATCCTATAGATATAAGAATAAGAGTTGCACCGATACTACCTATTATCAAATAATCAAAAGCTCCGATTAAAGATTTTGGATTATTACCTGAGGCTATCAGGACATAGCTACTAAGTGCCGAAATCTCTATAAATATATATAGATTAAAAAAATCGTGAGTAGCCATCATCCCTAAATAGCCCGTATGAGCGAATAATAATATACCGTAAAATAAAGATTTTCTATTATTGTTTATATATTTTAAGATAGTTTGATTAGTAATCTTATGACAAAAAACTAAAAAGAATAATAAAACCAAGTTAAGATAAATAATAATAGCTTGGTTTAGTGCATTTAGCCGATATTCTATTCCTATTTTTGAAGTCCATCCTCCCATGGTGTAAGATAGCTCCGTATTTTGTATAATGCTATATCCATAAACACTGACCAAAAGGCTAGATAAAATACAAATCGTAGTAATTATTCGTGCAAAGGTAATAAAGCGAAAAGATATTATTGAGAGTAAAGCCCCAAATAAAGGGAATAATATTTGTATGATAGGGACATGGTTAGCTAGAATCATTTATCAAAACTAATTTCATTTTCTGATATTGTACCAAAATGTTTATAAATTTGATATATTAAACTTAAAGCTACGCTAAGAGTAGCAAACCCAACTACTATAGCAGTTAGCATTAATACATGAGGCAAAGGGCTAGTGTAAGTAGTGATGCCCTCTTGGAAAATAGGTACACCGCCTGTTTTAATTTTTCCGATACTTAAATAAAATACTAACACCGAACTTTGAAAGATTCCAAGCCCGATAATTTTATGAATATAATTACGACTTGTAAGCATTATAAATAAGCCGCTAGTTAGTAAGATCAAGGCAAAGAAATATATTAAATTATGCATAATTATATTGTTATTGTAAGAAAAGTATTGTGACGTGAATCAGTTTCATCGTCATTGCCGCCATGACGTTGGTAGACATTAATACGCTTTGAAAGACTGATTAAATACGCATGTGACTTTTTTGCCCTTACGTATAGCGAGCTTAGGAAAAACCTGTTCAAGGATCACCATATTAGGATTATCTTGAGCAAGGCGATAATTTACTAAAGATTCTCGAAGTGAATCATCTACAGCAAAAATACCGGAAATTTCAGCGTTTTTATCTCTAAATTGCAGATAAGTAAACTCGCCGTCATCAAAAATTTTAATAGGAGCTATTTCTTCGCTGCCGCTAATATAGTAATTAAAGTTATATTTTTCAGGATGAGTCAGGTCGGGACTTGCTAGGGCAGCAGAAAAAGTTTGCATATGACCGCTCATATTGTCATTTTCGTCATCCGGATAAAGAAACTTTACGTTAAAGACCATTTCAGGATCACGCATATCAAGAGTTTCGGCGGCATATAGTTCAAAGAAGTACGTCCGTTTATTAGTAATTAAAGTCATATTAGTAGTAGCATCCGGTTCCATCGGTTTAATAAAAATCCTATGACCGGCAGGTACTATTTGCCATGAAGTAGTATCTCCCATAGAAATACTTACTATTTCCTCGTCTCTTGCTAGTTCTATACTTGCTTGATAGCCGTAATATCCTGTGAATTTGAAAACATCGTCAGGGTTATAAGTCATAACTCTTAGACGTGGGTCTCGACCTAGAGGTCGTGATATAGTAAGAGCAAATACATCTAATGTAAGTATTATAAAAGTACAAAATATTATTAGTTGCTTCATATTATTTCTGATTTTTATTTCTTAGTAACTTTAGCTTGTAACTAGTAACGGTAAAATTGAACGGCATATTAGGTGATGTATTTGTACTGATAGAATCCATTATAAATCCGATTCTTGCTTCCCATACCATATTTTCTAAAATTGCATCCGTACTATTTTTTGCCAATGATTCAAAAGTAACAACTGCCTCGTTATCGTTTATATTGTTAATTGATAATATATTAATTGAGCGTCTATATAGTTTTTGATATCTTATGACCGGTGATAATGGGTTATCAATATTCATAAAATTAGCAAATTGCATATAAACAATACTCGTAGAAGCATTTTTGATAAAGGTAAATTGTTCTTTTAATATATCGTAATTGTATTCTTCTCGTTGGTTTACATAATTCTGAAGCATAATATTTGCAATAGAGATATAAGGCTTTACTAATGTTGAATGTTTAGTATTAGTAACGGCAGCTTGTTTTTCGGCATCATCTTTTATTAAATAATTTACTTTTTTGTTTATAGGTAGCAATATGTTGATACTTATACAAATTAAGGTTAATAATAAGGTAAAAATCGTGCATATTAAAAGCAGAAGACTTCTATGACTTAACGGTAAGATATACTTAAAATTATACCATTTTCTTGCATCAATAAAATATTCGCCGGATTTTATATATTCTTGTATTGCGTTGGTTAATGGGTCCATAATTACTAGATTAATATCTAATTTTATTCTGTTTTAACACTCTATCATAATTATTATAATATGATTATGATTTAATTTAATGTTATTTTAAGCTATAAAATAAGTTTATATTGTTGCTACAATACCAAAATATTGTTTAACTTTAAAATAAATAAATTATAAATTAAAATTATACAATAACAATTATTGATGGTAGTTATTATGTTATACTCATCCCACTTGAAAAATTGGCGACAATGTCTTTATAAGTCCGCAGGTAGCCACGTATGAAGTATACGCTCTTCTCCTAAGCTGAACTTTGTATAACTACTCGTTATTTACTTCAGAGTATAATAGTTTACAATCTTTTTAATATTTTTTTATATTTATAAATAGATTTTTTTAAAAAATGCTTGTGAACTATTGTATAGTAAGGTAATTTTAAAATAGTAACAAGATAATTTAATAATGTATAATTAGAATGTTAAAATCATTAAAGCTTTTATTAGTATTAATTATGCTTGCTCAATTGTTGTCATGTACCCCTTCAGCTCCTTATGAAATTAAAAGCCCGTGCGTTTCTGCTGATATAGATGATGGTTCGAGTGTAAGCGTAAATCCTTGTATAAGAAGACCTGTTAATTCAGTAAATATAGTATAAAAGTAATAGTTTTACACAATAACAATGTAATAATAAAAATACCTTTGATATGAATAATATATTTGGCTTCTTTAAATCAAGTAATAACTCGCAAAGCGGTGCAGGAGATACACAAACGCAAGAAAGTATTACATCGGCTAATCCTTTAAAAATTACTCAGAATTGGTATGAAGAGCGATCTGATAAGTTACTTGTTCAACGTAACTTACTTATCATATTAATAATACTACTAACCATTTTTATGGTTATAGCAACTTTAGTAATAGCCTTTGTAGTGAAATCTAAACAGTTTGAGCCTTTTGTTATTCAGCTTAATAGTAATACCGGACGTGCCTCAGTGGTAGAACCTATTTCATCACCAGTGTTAACGGCGGATGAGTCTCTTACAAGGTATTTTATAAAGAAATACATAACGGCACGGGAAACATATAATCCAGTTGATTTTGCGACGATAGCTCGTACGACAATAAGATTATTTTCAACAAGCAGTGTTTATTACAATTATCTTGGCTATATAAGAAATAAAGATTTTGATCCTACTTTAAAATATAAAGAAGAGAATACTACATTTTTAGTAATAAAATCATGGTCAAAAATCGCAGCAGATAAATATATAGTTAGATTTTCCGTAAATGAAACATCAGGAAACCAATTAGTTTATAATAAAATAGCGGTAGTAAGTTATGCTTATGTGCCTATGCAATTAACAGATTCAGAACTTGATATAAATCCGGTAGGGTTTCAAGTGAACGGATATAGGGTAGACGATGACAATAGTTAGATTTTATTTTTTAGTTTTTATATTATTAAGCGGTTTTACAGTACAACGAGAATGTTCACTTGTAGATGATCCATGTAATAGTAGTAATAATTATGTAGATGATTTATCTATAACTAAAGATAATAGGATAAAAACTTATATATATAATCCAAATGAAGTTTATTTATTAGTTTTGCATTTTGGCTTTCAATCGCATATAGAATTTGCTAAAAACGAAGAAGTCCAAAATATAATTCTTGGGGATGCTTATGCTTGGAAAATAACTCCTTTGGCAAATAGATTATTTATTAAGCCTCTTGAAAAAGATATTCGTACAAATATGACTATTATAACTAATAAAAGAATATATGAATTTGATATCGCTTCTACGGAACTTATGATGGGTAACGAAAGGGATTTAGTATATGTAATTAAATTTTACTACCCTAAGAAAAATAGTAATTATATAGCAAGATTTTAATCGATGTCATTTCTGTGTAGATATGTCATTACGAGCAGCCGTAGGCTGCGTGGCAATCTTATGAAATGATACAAACTCCTGAGATTGCGGACGTACAATTGTTCTGAGGTTTCCTCGCAATGACGGAAAAATTGATCCACGTAACAATGACAATAAAAACACTTTAACTGATATAATTTAGATATGGCTGAAGAGCAAAATAACAATCATAATACCGGTTCTTTATCAGGAGTAGATTCTCCTGAAGTACAAAGAGAATTATCAAAAGTTTCGGTTAGCTTTAATAAGAGTATTGTGATAGTAGTAGTAATTT
The DNA here is from genome assembly GCF_000023005.1 of Rickettsia africae ESF-5. Classification (NCBI taxonomy): domain Bacteria; kingdom Pseudomonadati; phylum Pseudomonadota; class Alphaproteobacteria; order Rickettsiales; family Rickettsiaceae; genus Rickettsia; species Rickettsia africae. Next base: position 389,919 of record NC_012633.1, read on the forward strand.
GTGGTATTTTTATATATATTTTTTATACTCTTTTTTTCGGTACTGCAAAAGAAGAAATACCGGAGACTCAGATACCGAGTAATATTGTAAAACCTGTTACGGAGGTTGATGATAATATTCCGGAGATTCCAAAGTTACCTGATCCGCCTAAGCTTGAGACGCCCACCGCTCCTCCACCGCCTCCTCCTTCGGTAGTAAAAGTTCCACCGGTCTTACCTCCTACTACTCCTGTAGAAGAGAATAAAGACAAAACGCTTCCATTGCCGCCGGTTTCATTGCCTTCGACTTCAGGAACGTTAGTTGAGAGCAATGCAGAGGGGCAACGTCGTGAAGCAAAAAGAAAATCAGCTATAGTGTTAATTGGTGGTGTAGAGCCTAAAAAAACACCGGAACAGATTACGGCAGAAACGACCTTTAAAGATCGCGGTGATATGTCTTTGGTTCTCGGACGCGGTAAATTAATTGATGCAGTTCTTGAGACGGCAATAAATAGTGATCTCGGCGGTGAAATAAGAGCCATTATTAGTAGAGACGTATTTTCTGAGAAAGATAAAGTGATATTGATACCGAAAGGGTCAAAAATATTCGGTAAATATGCAACCTCAACTTCGTCCGATAGTTATGGTAGAGTTTCTATAATATGGGATAGAATCGATTTAACGAGCGGTTATACTATAGAATTCGACTCACCTGCAGTTGATAATTTAGGTAGACCGGGATTACAAGGAAGAGTTGATAATAAATATAAAGAACAATTTGCAAATGCCGTATTACAATCCGGCTTTAATATAGGGCTTGCTAAAGTGCTTGATAAGTTAGTGCCGCCTCCTATAGCTTCTCAGGCAGCGGCTACCAATAGTGCTACGGCAAAACAATTGTTAAATACTGCTCAAACTATTGCGTCTAATACCGCTATGGATGCAAATACTAGGATAGTTACAATTTGTACTAATATACTTGCTGCTATTACCGATAAAACTTCGACTGCTTATACTACTATGACTCAAGCATGTACAACCGCACAAACTGCTTCTTCAGCGAATACTGCTGAGCAGAGACTTCAAACCTTAGTACAGGCAGTTAATACGGCAGCTTCAAGTTTGCTTACTACTACCTCTATAGCATCAACTCCGACTCAAGCACAACAAGCTTCTACTCAAGCTTTTACGGATGTAACGAATGTTGTAAAAAATATGATAACTCAGCAGCAGTTTAAGCCGACGACAACGGTTAATCAAGGTACGCCGGTTAGAATATACGTTAATAAGGATTATAAATTCCCAAAAGCCGTTTTATTAAAATCGAAGGTAATGAAATGAGTGAAGAATTTGCAGCCTTAGAGACGTTTTTACTTCCTTTTAAAAATTTATTTGCTGAAGACGGTATTAACGAAATTATGGTTAATAAGCCCGGAGAAGTATGGGTTGAAAAAAAAGGTGATATATATTCTAAGCAAATACCGGAACTGGATAGCGAACATCTACTTGCATTAGGGAGTTTAGTCGCTCAATCTACCGAACAGATGATTTCAGAAGAAAAACCGCTTCTTTCGGCAACTTTGCCGAATGGCTACCGTATTCAAATAGTATTTCCTCCTGCTTGTGAGATAGGACAAATCATTTATGCTATAAGAAAGCCTAGCGGTATGAATCTAACTTTAGATGAATATGCTAAAATGGGGGCATTTGATGATACTGCAACAGAGAGTTTAGTAGATGAAGATGCAGTAATTTTAAATAATTTCTTAGCTGAAAAAAAGATTAAAGAATTTATTAGACATGCAGTTGTTTCAAAGAAAAATATCATAATTAGCGGCGGTACTTCAACCGGTAAAACTACTTTTACTAATGCGGCACTCACTGAAATACCTGCAATAGAAAGATTAATTACTGTAGAAGATGCTCGTGAGGTTGTGCTATCACGCCATCCTAACAGAGTGCATTTACTGGCTTCCAAAGGAGGACAGGGGCGTGCAAATGTTACTACTCAAGATTTAATAGAGGCCTGTTTGCGTTTAAGACCAGATAGGATTATAGTAGGTGAGCTTCGAGGTAAGGAAGCTTTTAGTTTTTTGCGTGCTATTAATACAGGTCATCCCGGTTCAATATCAACACTGCATGCTGATAGTCCCGCTATGGCTATTGAGCAGTTAAAGCTTATGGTTATGCAAGCAGATCTTGGTATGCCGCCTGAAGAAGTAAAGAAGTATATTTTAACCGTTGTAGATATCGTTGTGCAGTTAAAACGCGGTAGCAGCGGGAAAAGATATGTTTCGGAAGTATATTATAAGAAGAACAAGAATGCTGAGGGGATGGTTTAAAAACGTCATTGTGAGGAAATTACGAAGTAATTGACTAAGCACAATCTCAGGCCACAATCCTGAGATTGCCACGCTCTTTTTAGTTGCGCGCAATGACGTAAAAATTACTCCACGCAAAAACTAATATATAAGCATAAACTAGGAATATCAATTCATGGAATGGCATAAGATACTTAAAGTTACTAGAAATATATTCGGTCATGCTATAATTCATCCGGTTGTTATTTTTTGTACCATTTGGATAAGCGGTGCATTTGTTGCAATTTTTACTAATGAGGTTGGAGCTTTAGGTGTAAATATAAATGCTATAAATATTGCTTATAAGTGGGCTTATTGGCTTATTAACGTTTGGGGGCAGTTAAAAATTACCGACTATAATTATTTAAAATTGAAGCTACTTGCCTCTCTTCTCAGTCCGGTTATTATTGTTATAATATTTTACATTAAAAATTTTGAAAGAATAAAATCATTACAATTTTTCAAACAAGATGAAAAAGTATATGGAGATGCAAGCTGGGCTAATCCGTCAGATATAGAGGCTGCAGGTCTTAGATCTAAGAAAGGTATGCTGATCGGTGTTGATGCCGGTGGATATTTTGTTGCAGACGGGTTCCAGCATGCTTTATTATTTGCTCCTACCGGTTCAGGTAAAGGTGTAGGGTTTGTGATACCTAATTTGTTATTTTGGAGTGATTCGGTAGTAGTGCATGACATAAAGCTTGAAAATCACGGGTTGACAAGTGGTTGGCGTGAGAAGCAAGGGCAGAAAGTTTTTGTATGGGAGCCTTCTAATCCTGATGGTGTTACTCATTGTTATAATCCGATTGATTGGGTTAGTACTAAGCCTGGGCAAATGGTTGATGACGTTCAAAAAATTTCAAATCTTATAATGCCGGAAAAGGATTTTTGGAATAATGAGGCACGAAGCTTATTTTTAGGTGTAACTCTATATTTAATAGCCGATCCTACTAAAACTAAATCTTTCGGTGAAGTAGTGCGTACTATGAGGAGTGACGACGTAGTTTATAATCTAGCGGTCGTACTCGATACGCTTGGTGGTGTAATACATCCTGTTGCATATATGAATATTGCTGCATTTTTGCAAAAAGCCGATAAAGAGCGTTCCGGCGTAATATCTACAATGAACTCATCGCTTGAATTATGGGCAAATCCACTGATTGATTCAGCTACAGCATCTTCTGATTTCAATATACAAGAATTTAAAAAAGTCAAAACAACCGTATATGTAGGGTTAACACCCGATAATATACAGCGTTTACAAAAATTAATGCAGGTGTTTTATCAGCAGGCGACAGAATTTTTAAGCCGCAAAATGCCGGATTTAAAGGAAGAGCCGTATGGAGTAATGTTCTTACTTGACGAGTTCCCGACGCTCGGGAAGATGGATACTTTTAAAGCCGGTATAGCTTATTTTAGAGGTTATAGAGTTCGTTTATTTTTAATTATCCAAGATACACAGCAGTTAAAAGGAACATACGAAGATGCAGGGATGAATTCTTTCTTATCTAATGCAACATATCGTATTACTTTTGCCGCTAATAACTATGAAACGGCAAATTTAATATCGCAGCTTGTCGGTAATAAGACGGTAGAACAAAGATCATTTAGTAAACCTTTATTTTTTGATCTTAATATTGCTACTAGAACCCAAAACGTTTCTCAGGTTCAAAGAGCTTTACTTTTACCTCAAGAAGTAATACAGTTACCGAGAGATGAGCAAATTGTTTTAATAGAATCCTTTCCGCCTATAAAATCGCGTAAAATTAAGTATTATGAAGATAAGTTTTTTACTAGTAGATTATTACCGCCGACTTTTGTACCTACTCAAGTACCTTTTGACCCTAGGGCAAATAATAATGGGGCTTCGGAAGAGACCGAAACAATAACTGTTCCGGAAAATAATGAGTAAAATGCGTTCAGCTATTATTGATATCGGTTCAAATGCTTTAAGAGCTGTAGTTTATGAAAGTGATGAGCTTGGAGCGCCGGAAATTTTTAATTATAAATTTAGAAATTATCTTACAAATTTACTTAATTTAGATAATTTAGACGTAAAACATCAAACATATTTATCTCTACAATATCTTATTCATATTTTTACCAAACTGTCTGTTACTAATATTAGATGTGTTGCAACAGCTATACTTAGGGGGCATCCTAAAGCAGATGAATTCAAAGCTATAATTAAAAAGAGATTCAATATTGATATTGAAATTATCTCAGGTGAACGTGAAGCTTATTTAACTGCTGCCGGATTAATTTCCGGTATTAGTGATGCTTTCGGTATTGTAGCTGATCTTGGAGGTGGAAGTCTTGAGCTTGCACAGATTGGAAATAAAAAAGTCGGTAAATTAAAATCATTGCCGCTTGGTACAAAAATTATTGTTAGTAGCAATTTTGGTGATGTCGGGCTGATTACTAAAATGCTAGAGGAAGAATTTGGAGCTGCACATTATCCTAATTTATATTTAATTGGCGGTGCATTACGTCTAATGAGCCGTATATACATGGAGTCTATAAATTATCCCCTTAAAAATTTACATAATTTTGAAATAAATCGTGTAGAGTTTGAGTTATATTTAGAGAAATTATCGCAAATCGATAAATTAAAGCTGAGTTATTATGAGCAGAAAGTCATAAATTATAATGCAGTTTTAGTAATAAAAGCAATGATTAAGGTATTTTCACCGGAAAAAATTATTATCTCAAATTACGGTTTAAAAGAAGGAGTAAGATTTGACTCGTTGCCGTCTCATGAAACAGAAAAAGATATTATTTATGAGAGGGTGAAGAGATTAGTAAAATTTGATAGAAATATATGTAAAATTGAAAAATATATTGAAGCAGTACAATATCTTTTAATTAATGCCGATGCCACGACTCTTATTGTTATTGAACTCGCTATAATGCTAGCACAATATAATAAAAATATTGATAAAACGCTTAGAGCAAATTTTGTTTCGGAATTTATATTATCTTCAGACATTCCTTTTAGTCATAGACAGCGTCTTATGCTAGGTATTGCCCTTACAGTTACTTATACTGCTAAAACTGACATGCAGATTAATAAAATAGCTAAGAAAATGATTAGTAAAAGTGATTATTATAACAGTCATATAATCGGTTATTATATAAAAATTGCTAGAGAAATTGATGGGCCAGAATTTCAAGAGCCTTCTTTTTCGATTAAATTAAAAGACGATAAATTTTTACAAATTAATGCTTCAAATATCTTGCCTAAACAAGTCTTTGAAAAGGTTTGTGAACGTTTAAAAGATATAAGTTCTGCTAGAAAAAATATTAGGTATAATTTTAGTGATTAGGGTTTTTTTGTTATAGTGCCGGATAGTTTTCAAAAAGCCAGTGATGTCATACCTGCGAAAGCAGGGATACAGGCTAAAAAAATCTTGATTGCAAAGATTTTTTTATTAGATTGTTTCACTTTTAAAGTAAAATCTTTAAAAAGCTTTAAAGTACTGGATTCCTGCTTGCGTAGGTATGACATAAAAAGTGCCACACAACAATAGCTAAATTAATTATGCTCCATCAAATGTGTCACAATTATATTCCTTTGTACATCCTATAATAGTAGATTCCATTTTAGGAACTATGTGTTTCTCCCAAAAATCTACTAGTGGTTGCATTGCATTAATAATAAGTGAATCTTCGATGGGATGCAATAAATTATCTATATTAATTTCTAGATACCTAACTATGAACTCTGCAGCGCTATCATCTGATTCTCTGTGTATAAGATTTCCAATCCTTTCTAAGTAGTAAACTTGCTCGCTAGTAAGATCTTTATCTTTTATTATTTGCGGTAGAATCTTGGTTAATATACATTGCAATTGAACTTTTTGATCAGTTGCAAATAATTCATAATAATCCTGTTCGTTTACATAAGGTAATTTTAGTAAATTAATAATTAAATTGGTCACATAATATGGGCATGAGAATTAGTTTTTATAACTTCCTCTAATTCTCTTGTATCTGTTCCGGTCTATAATGATTAAAGTAAAATATAGGTAATATAGTCTCGTTTTTTAAATATTTAATCAATTCTTTACTATCGTTATATTTACTACTAATTTCATTTTTTTCCTCTGGTGTTAATATTAAATTTGCCGTTAAATCAAGTATTGGTTTTGCCGCTCTACTATATTCATATGAACTATTAATTAAGCGCTTTAAGCTTTCAAAATTTTTAGGCAAAAATATTTTATCATCATTTTGATATGGTACATTTTTTACGAAATTTGTTTTCAAAATTTGAAAACTATTGTTTAGTGGGATACTTGCATTGTATAAAATTTTCTCTATTGCATAATGTCCAAATTTATGTGCTATTATTGATTCTAAATTTAATTTTTCTGCGCCTATACATATTAGGTTATTGTCTCAATCGTAATGAGAAAATGATTTATTATCAAATGTTATTTTTAGGCTATCTTGCACTTTAATATTAACCGCTGCTATATAGGCTAATAACTTATTTGTAGGCCCCTATTGCAAAAGCTTTGTATAGTTATGAAGAATTATATTGTCATTTAAATCGCTTACATTGTAAGTCCTTGTCATTAAAATAGTAATATCAGAGTTTTCGCTATATGCAATCGGTGATAATTTTTCTATTTTAAATTTTGCAATATTAAGTTCTTCAATATTTATCTCAATTTTATTATCTTCAATAAAGCTTTTAAACTCTTGAAAACTTAAATAACTAGCTAATTTTTTAATTCAAATCCTTCTATTTTAAATTCACTAATTGCATTGTTATTGTGCTCCTCAATCGTTCTCTTCTTAAACTTAATCAACTCTTGCAACATGCTGCTTTTTGTATCTCTATATTGTATAGTATCAAAATTTATAAATGCTGCTACATCAAGCATAGATGTATCATCGATGTTATGTATATATCTATCGTATTCAGCAGAAGTAAAGTGGCTAGGGTTAGCATAAGAAATAATAAGTGTATATGCTTCTAGATCAAATGACGTAATGGCATGATGTAACCCTAACAAATTATAGCTGTTCTTAGATGCTAAAATTGATTTTATTTCGTCATATTTTTTAGTTTTTATAAAATTTTTTATTAGCTTATTCAAAGCTGTTGTGGGTCATTGTGAATAATATTCAGATGGTAAAGAAATGTTTTATATCCTATCAAGTTGCTATATTTCATGGTAATATGTTTTAAATAGTATATCTTTCTATTTGTAAAGAAATAATTTTAATTACATTAACGAACATTAACATCTTATTAAGCTCTCTTAGTCTATCTCCCAAATCATTATATAATCCTGAAAACAATAAATATATTAGGATATATGATAAAAAATTATCGGAAAAAGTTTTGGAAGAATAGTACTACCAAATCACAAAATTTTATTAAACTAAACGACATTGCACATGGTAATTTAATCAGAGTCGACATAGAAGCTTATCGAGAAAATGTTATAGTATATAGATGTATTAATTTAATTGCACAATCGGCGGGACATGTTCCGTGGAAAGTGCTTAAAAGTAAAACCGGAGAAGTAATATTTAGACTATCCGGTGCATTATTTACTAAAAAAACCGAATCCCAAAAAAGCCGGAGCGGATTTTGTTAGTGAGCTAATTGCAAGCAAATTATTATTCGGTAATAGTTATATTTTATCAGCTCTAGACTCGTACCCTAAAGAGATTTACTTACTACCGGCTCTTGTTACGGAACTGGTTATAGAACATAACAATTTAGTTGCTTATTTTGATTTGAAATTATTTGTCCGTTAATTCTTGCAGTACCGAAAATTAGCGGTATAGGTTCGCCGTAATTAGCTGTTACATATTTAAAACTTTCTTTGAAATTTTTAATATTGTCATATTCTATCAGTTCGTGATTTAGTTAATCGAAATACTCACCAAGCATTTTGCCGACAAATCTTCCCACGCTTGAAAATATGCCGCCGCCAAATGCATTTCCAACAGTACAGCCAAGTGCACTAAAAAAACTTCCAAACATATTTACCATATTATACTTTAATATGGATTGATATTAGCAGTATGATGTGATAACACTAATATATGTCATTCCTGCGAAAGCGGGAATCTAGGAAAACATATAAAAAAACAAGCTTTTATATGTTTATTTTGTCAAACATGTACCAATTATTAAGGTTATTTTTTCTGGATTCCCGCTTTCGTAGGAATGACATAGAAAATCACAGGGTGATATGCTGCCTTTAAAAAAATGGAAATCATAAATGTTTAAAAAATATATATTTATTCTAATATTATTTATTGCTTCTATAGCTCGTGCAGAAATTATAGAAGTGGATAGTTTAAATAAAATAAAACAAGATTTTAAAGAAAATTATAATAAAAATTATGTACCTCAGGATTTATTAGTAGTAACGGTTCTAGATGAATTTTTGTTTAAGTCTTTAGTGCCTATCGTTGCACAGCTTGATAAAGACATTTATCTTACTACACTAGCTCCTCTTTTACGTAATATTAATAAAAATTCAAAAACTATTTATATAAAGCAATTGATTTTAACTAATGATAGTTATAAGAAAGAATTACAAGAATCTGATTTTCCGAATTTTGTAAATGAAATGAGTAATAGTAAAATCCCCATAATAGCAGTAAATGATGGGTTTACCGGTAATTTTAATAATATTCCTAAATTTGAGATATGGTTTGCCGATTATTTAAAGAAAAATTTCGATATTGATTTTTCAAATAGTTTTCCAAACAATAATTATATTATTTTTAATAATTTAGACAGTTTTGCTAATACTTATCCGGTATTTTATAAGGGTATATTGACGAGTAATAATATATCGGAAGCGGAAATGATGCTCAATTTCCTTATTCAAATGAATTTTATACCGAAATGCTTTATAATGATTAGTAGTAGCATAGAATTGTTAAACTCAATGGAATTGCAACTTAATAGTTATAGTTCTAATATATTATTTATTGGTTATCATTATAATAATAAAAATACTCCGAAAAATAAAGATGTTGCATATTATACTAAAGTGATTAATGATTTAATATCTCAAATAAATAAGCTAAAAAGAAATAATCCACCTTTAAAGAATAATAATGCAAAAGGTAAAAATCCTTATGACACGAATAAATAAAGTTTTATTGAGTTTACTTTGCTTAGTTATTTCGTATGCGGGCTACGGTCAAATTATTCCTACTTACTCTGTAGATTCAGTAACAATGAAAAACTTATTACCGAAGATAGATGCAGATACGCTGGTACTTATAAATATAGATAATACTATCATAACACCGAAATCCAAATTATTTCGATATCAGGATAATTCTTATATAAATTTTACTAAATATTTATATAGTCTTGCAGCGGATAACGCATCAGTTAATAAAACTATTGCAAAATTGATAGTGCAGCGTCAGATGATGCTTGTTGAATCTAAATGGGTAGATTTAATTAATAAGATGAAACAGCAAGGTGCAACGGTTTTAGGTCTTCAGGAAATAACGGCCCCATGTAATTTAATTGAAAATTATGAAGGATGGTTATATACCTTACTTTACGGACTCAATATTAATTTTACTAATAAAGTTAATGATAAAGATGTATTTAGATTTAATCCAAGCGATGCTGAAGCCCCTATTTTTTATTTAGGTATAATATTTACCGGTAATATAAATAGAGTAAAAGCTCTTATAGAGTTCTTAAAAATTATACCGAAACAACCTAAAAAAATAGTAATTTTTGCAAATAATAAAAAAGATTTAGAAAATATGGACTCTTATTTAAGTATGGTTGATATAGGATATTATGGAATTGAATATTTGGGGTGGCAAATGTTACCGGGGTCACCTGATCATCAAATCGCTGAGTTGCAGCAATCTACGTTTTTAAATACCGGTCAGTGGTTAGAAGATGATACAGCTGCAAAGATGTTAAATAAATAATTATGAATGACAATTTAATTAATGCTTTAAAAGATTTAATTATTAATACCGGCAAGATTGCACTAGATATAAAAAAGGCAGGAATGTTGATTGATATTAAATCAGATGGGTCAGTAGTCACTAATGCCGATAAAGAAATTAGTAAAATAATTTATCAAACTCTACAAACCTTAACCTCTCAAATAGCTATAGTATGTGAAGAGCAGCCGCTACCTATATTCAGCAGTGATACTTTTTGGTTAATCGATCCTATTGATGGGACATGGAGCTATGTAAACGGTAAAAGTACATATACGGTCAATATAGGGCTTATTGAAAACGGTTTGCCAACCATCGGCTTGATATATCACCCTGAAACAGCAAAGCTATATTATACTGATGTAAACGGTCGGTTAAAAATCGAACAGAATTCTAAAGAAATATTTGTTAATCATGAACTGAAACATGAAGAGCTTAATGCGGTAATAGGTTTTTATAATTCAAATAAAGCTACTAAAGAATTTTTAAGTAAGTATTCATTCGGTCAAATAAATGCAATAGGCAGTTCAATGAAACTATGCTTAATTGCTGAAGGAGCAGCTGATATATATCCAAAATTCGGTCAAACTATGGAATGGGACATAGCGGCAGGTCATGCTTTAATTAAAGCCGGTGGTGGTAATATTTTAGATACGCATGGACAAGAAATTACTTACGGTAAAGAAAGTTTTGCTAATCCTAATTTTTTCGCCTGTAGTAAATATTGGTTGGAACGGGAGGCAAGGTTGCATAGATACTAGATCGTCATTGCAAGCAGCAGTAGGCTGCGTGGCAATCTCATGAAATAATCACAAACTCCTGAGATTGCTTTATCAAAACTTGCAGTTTTTCCTCGCAATGATGAAAAAACTGATCCACGCAGGCACTGCCAAACTCGCATCAAACCAACTTCTTTAACTCATAAATTAACTCAAGTGCTTCTTTAGGGGATAGTTTATCAGGATCGATAGTGCGGAATTTTTTATCTAATTTGCTGCTTATAGTAGTTTTATTAGGTTCAAGATAAAACAAACTCAAATTATTTGATTCCGTTGATAAAATATTTTTTCCTTTACCTGTAGAAGTTTTTTCAAATTTAAGCAGAATCTGCTCAGCTCTGTTTATAACACTCGCAGGAAGACCGGCAAGAGACGCAACATGAAGACCGTAGGACCTATCGGCAGCACCTGATATAATATTATGTAAAAATAGAATATCTTTACCTGACTCCTCAATAGCAATAGTATAATTTTGTAAAGCCGGCAGGAAATTACTCATAACGGTTAGCTCATGATAGTGCGTTGCAAATAAACAGCGACATTTCAGCTTATCATGAATATATTCAAGCACCGACCATGCTATAGATACCCCGTCATAAGTGGATGTGCCTCTACCTACCTCATCAAGTATGATTAGTGAGTTTTTTGTAGATTGAGCAAGAATTGCCGAGGTTTCAAGCATCTCTGCCATAAAGGTCGATTGTCCCTTAATTAAGTCATCGGCAGCACCTATTCGGCTAAATATTTTGTCGACTACCCCTATTTTAGCACTTTTTGCCGGCACAAACGAACCTATTTGAGCAATGATTGCAATAATGGCGTTTTGACGTAAAAAAGTACTTTTACCTGCCATATTAGGACCGGTAATTAACCAAATACGCTCAAGCTCTGATAAATGACAATCATTATATACAAAGCTTTTGCTTTCTCGCTGTAGTGCTTTCTCTACTACAGGATGCCGTCCTTTAACGATATCAAAGCTTAAATCATCGGTAAACTCAGGCTTAACATAATCATATTCATCAGCGATGTAAGCAAAATTACAAAATACGTCAAGCCCGCTTAAGGAGCTTGCAAGTATTCGTAAATAGGAAGCTTTTTCGATTACTTGGCTACAAATATCCGCATATAATTCTTTTTCTAAGCTTATTACTAAGGTTTTAGCATTGACTAACTCACTTTCAAGCTTTTGTAGTTCAGCAGTAGTGTAACGAACATGATTAACCGTTGTTTGACGGTGAATAAATTTGGGATCAAGGATTTTATTAACATTTTTAGCGGTGATATCGATAAAAAGCCCTATAACATTATTATGAGATATTTTTAAACTGTCTATTCCCGTTTCTTTGCGATATTGATCTTTTAGCTTTTCAATATATAATTTTCCGTTATTAATTAAATCATGTAATTGGGCTACTTTCGGATGATATTCATGTTTTATTATACCTCCGTCATTTAAATTATTCGGTGCATCTTCTCGTATTGTTTCGTCTATTAAATTATATAATTCTGCATCACCTGATAGAGGTTTAATAATTTTTTCGATAAAATCAGGTAAATTAAAACCGTAAGCGTCAAAGAATACTCCTTTAATAATCGTTGCCGTTTCTAAAGTATATTTAATGCTAAGTAAATCACGACCTGAACTTCTGTTCATCGTAATACGTGTTAAGCAGCGTTCTATATCACTGGTTTTTTTTAGAAGTTCTCTAATTTTTTTTACTATTTCTAAGTTGGAATAAAAGAACTCGGTAATATTTAAACGATGATTTATTTTAGCAATGTTGGTTAAAGGACTTGAAAGAAAATTATATAGTAAACGTCCACCTTGTTTAGTAACCGTATGATTAAGGGTGCTTAATAAACTTCCTTGCGAGCCGCCTTGTGAGTTTGTGACAATTTCAAGGTTGCGTCTAGTAGAGAAATCAATAGTCATATAGCTATGAAATTTGATAATTCTAGGGATTGGCAAATGAGGAATATTTTGTTTTTGCGTTAACGATAAATATTCTAAAACGCTACCTATGGCACAAATTTGACTACTAGATATCTCGCCGATTCCTTTAATATCTTTCATTTTATAAAAATCTAAAATGATTTTTTCGCATTTATTAATCGCAAAAAAACTATCAACTTGATAGGTAATACGCAAATTTAATTGTTTGAAAATACTATCCGCAAGATTAGAAGATCTCAGATTTTCGCTAAGCAGAATTTCACGAGGTTTTAAACGAGCCAGCTCATTAAGAATTTCCGTTTCCGGTACATTAACTACAACAATTTCGGAAGTAGAAAGATCAACATAACAAAGGCTAGCTGTTTCTTTATTTTTCGGTATTACGAGACTTGCTAAATAATTAGGTTCGGCTGAAGCAATTAAATTTTCTTCAATTATAGTTCCCGGAGTTATAATACGTGTAACATCCCTAGTAACGACCGCTTTATAACCGCCTCTATTCTTTGCTTCTTCAGGTGTTTCTAGTTGATCACAAATAGCAACCTTATAATTTGCTTCAATTAACTTAGTTAAATAATTCTCAAGGGCATGATAAGGTACCCCGCACATCGCAATTTCTTCTTCGCCGTTTTTGCCCCGCTTTGTTAAAGCAATGCCAAGTACATTGCTTGCTAGAATTGCATCTTCATAGAACATTTCATAAAAATCACCCATTCTAAATAGTAGTAAACAATCTAAATGAGCAAATTTAATGTCTAGATATTGCTGCATCATTTTCGTTGCAACATCGTAATTATATTTTTGTTTCAACTCTTGAAGATTCATATTAAGCAGCATAATTTATATTATAGTTTGGCTTTATTGTATGGATACCGAATCGTCATTGCGAGCGACTGCAAGGAGCGTAGTAATCTTATGAAATAGTACAAAATATGCCTGAGATTGCCACGTCGAGGCTTTGCCTCTCCTCGCAATGACGGATAATAACAATGTTTAACAGTTTATACAACTATTTTATCTTTGATAGGCGGGTGCTATGTCTGCCGCCTTCAAATTGGGTAGTTAAAAACTTATCTATAATATCACATACTATTTTTTGGTCTATGGTTTTTGCTCCGAGTATCAAGATATTAGCGTCATTATGAGCTTTAGCATTTTCGGCAGTTAATATATTGTTGCACAAAGCGGCTCTTATTTCCGAGCTACGATTCGCAGCTATAGACATACCAATCCCCGTATCACTAATTAAAATACCGATAGGTGCTGATTTTTCAATAATAATATCTACTACTTTCTTAGCATAATCAGGATAATCAACGGTTTGTGTATTATTTGTTCCGCAGTCATAAATCTTTAGAGATTTCTGCTCTAAATAATTGATAATTTCAGACTTAAGCTCATAACCTGAATGATCACTAGCTATGACAATATTATAAGTTTTCATAGTTAATTTTTTGATGGAAAATAATGATAAAAATTATATACTATGTAAGATTTGTTTTCTAATGTAAATAATAGTTTTGTTAAATATATGAAATATCCTGTTGTACTTAGTATCGTTATATGTTTTTGTTTAGTTGCTTGTGTTGATCAGCCACCGGCTCCAATTGAGTATAAAGTAGGAGATGTTACTGCAAATAATAATTCTACCGCACTAGATTACGATGAGGGTATGATAGTTCAAAGAACTATGGAAGACAATCCCGCGTCAGAAAAAGTTAGCGGTAGACTCGAAGAGCCAAAGGCAAAAATTATAGAAGATGATAATGATGATATTGAGATTCCTATGTCTCGGAATGAAGACGAAGATGAAGAATCGATAGAACAATTAAACTTTGTAAAACCGTTAAATGGGGTAATTATTACCGAGTTTAAAGCCGGTAAAAGTAAAGGGATAGATATTGTAGCTAAAGAATATAGTGAAGTTAAATCGATAGCTGCAGGAACGGTAATATATTCAGGTTATAATAAGCAATTCGGTAATTTAGTAATAGTTAAATTAGATAAAGACGATCTAGAAGTAGCATATGCGAGTTTAGATGATTTATTACTGAAAAAAGGTGATAAAATTGCTAGAAATAGTGTTATCGGACATGTAGAACATAAATTATATTTTGCTATGCGTAAAAATAAAATAGCAGTTGATCCTAATAAGTATATAGAATTTTAAATGGAAGATGTTATTACTCTTACCAAATATGGTGAACCTCAAAATGTTATAGTAAGAAGGAGTAGCAAAGCTAAAAATATAGCCATCCGCATTACGTCTAAAGGTGCAGAGCTTGTATTACCTCTTAAGGTAAAAGCCGAAAAAGGTCATAATTTTTTGTTAAGTCAAGAATATTGGGTTAGGCAAAAATTACGTCGTAATGTAACTGCGATACCAAAAGATGAAGATAAGATTTCTATTTTGGGTAAATCTTATGAAATAATACATATTGATTCGTCTAAAAATCAGATAAAATTAAATGATTCTACGTTAGAAGTGTATTGTTGTAGTCAGGTACTAAAAAAACTTAGTATAGAAGTATTCCTTAAAAAGAAATTATTAGCAGAAATAAAAATAATAGTAGAGAATATATCTAAAAAACATAATTTGACTTATTCCAATATTAGAATAATGGAAAATGTTAGCCGTTGGGGGAGTTGTTGTAGCAAAGGGAATCTTGTTTTTAATTGGCGGGTAGTTTTTGCCCCCTTTGAAGTACTGAAATATTTAGTAGCTCATGAAATGGCACATTTAAAAGAAATGAACCATAGTAAAAATTTTTGGGAGCTAGTTGAGGATATATATCCCGAATACCAACCGGCAAAATTATGGCTAAAAAGAAACGGTAAGAATTTATATAGTTATTTTCCATAACTTTATGTCATTGCCACGAAAGCGGGAATGACATAAAACGAGCAATGCAACAACGCAGTAATGTAAAGAAAAACATAAAGGATAAATAGAATGCATAACACCACAAAAAGAGTAACAGTTCCGGCACTTGAAGAAATCTTATATGAGCCTATAAAAGTGTTAGATTACGGCTTTATTAGAGTGATCGACTATATGGGGGATGATAGTGCTATAGTACAAGCAGCTCGTGTTTCTTACGGTAAGGGTACGAAGCAATTAAACCAAGATAAAGGGCTGATAAACTACTTGCTTCGTCATTATCATACCACTCCTTTTGAGATGTGTGATATCAAGTTCCATATTAAACTACCGATATTTATTGCAAGGCAATGGATTAGGCATAGAACAGCTAGCGTTAACGAATATTCGGCAAGGTATTCTATTTTAGGTAATGAATTTTATCTACCTGAACCGGCAAATATTGCTTCCCAATCTGCTGTAAATAAACAATGTAGGGAAGGGGATAGCTTACCGAAAGAAGTGGCTGAAAAGGTCCTTGCAATTTTAGAGGAAGATGCTAGACAGTGCTACGGGCATTATAAGGAACTGATGAATGCCGATGAAGAGGGTAATATTATAGATGAGAACGCCACAGGGATAGCAAGAGAGCTTGCTCGTATGAATTTAACTTTAAATTATTATACGGAATGGTATTGGAAGATTAATTTACATAATTTACTTCATTTTTTAAGATTGCGAGCCGACCCTCACGCTCAATATGAAATTAGAGTTTATGCTGAAAAGATGCTTGAGATAGTCAAAGCTTGGGTTCCTTTTGTTTACGAAGCGTTTGAAGAATATCGTTTGCAGGGAGCAAACATTTCACGTAAAGGTTTGGATGTAATTAAAAGAATGATAAACGGTGAAAAAGTTACCCATGGAACTAGTGATATGACTAAGAGAGAATGGGAAGAACTGATGAAGATTTTTGGGTAATATATGTCATTCCTGTGAAAGCAGGAATGACATACAACAACCATAACGGAATTTGATAAAAAGGAGTATTTTAAGTGAGAAATATTATATATTTTATATTATCACTATTATTTAGCGTTACCAGCTATGCACTTGAAACAATAAACATTGAGCATGGGCGGGCTGACCCAACACCTATAGCGGTCAATAAATTTGATGCCGATAATTCTGCCGCTGATGTATTAGGTCACGATATGGTTAAAGTGATCTCTAATGATTTAAAGCTTTCGGGGTTATTCCGTCCTATTTCTGCTGCCTCTTTTATAGAAGAGAAGACAGGAATAGAATATAAACCGCTTTTTGCTGCATGGCGTCAAATTAATGCTAGTCTTTTAGTAAACGGTGAAGTTAAAAAACTAGAAAGCGGTAAATTTAAAGTTAGCTTTATATTATGGGATACGTTGCTTGAAAAACAGCTCGCCGGTGAAATGCTTGAAGTACCGAAAAATCTATGGAGAAGAGCAGCACATAAAATTGCCGATAAAATTTATGAAAAAATTACCGGTGATGCCGGTTATTTTGACACTAAAATAGTGTATGTATCAGAAAGCAGCTCTTTACCGAAAATAAAAAGAATTGCTTTGATGGATTATGACGGGGCTAATAATAAATACCTTACCAATGGAAAGTCACTAGTCTTAACCCCAAGATTTGCTCGTTCGGCGGATAAGATTTTTTATGTTTCATATGCTACTAAAAGAAGAGTACTTGTTTATGAAAAAGATTTAAAAACAGGCAAAGAAAGTGTAGTAGGTGATTTTCCCGGTATATCTTTTGCTCCTAGATTCTCACCAGACGGTAGAAAAGCTGTAATGTCGATAGCTAAAAACGGCTCGACGCATATTTATGAAATCGACCTTGCTACTAAACGGCTTCATAAATTAACTGACGGATTCGGTATTAATACCTCTCCTAGCTATTCACCGGACGGTAAAAAAATTGTATATAATTCCGATAGAAACGGTGTGCCTCAATTATATATCATGAATTCAGACGGAAGTGACGTTCAGCGTATTAGTTTTGGCGGTGGTTCTTACGCAGCTCCTAGCTGGTCGCCTAGAGGAGACTATATAGCATTTACTAAGATTACTAAAGGAGACGGAGGAAAAACTTTTAATATCGGAATTATGAAAGCATGTCCTCAAGATGATGAGAATAGTGAAAAGATAATAACAAGCGGATATTTAGTTGAAAGTCCTTGTTGGTCGCCTAACGGACGAGTTATTATGTTTGCTAAAGGTTGGCCGTCGAGTGCTAAAGCTCCGGGAAAAAACAAAATTTTTGCAATTGATCTAACAGGTCATAATGAAAGAGAAATTATGACACCGGCAGATGCTTCTGATCCAGAATGGTCAGGTGTACTGAACTAATGTCATTCCTACGAAAGCATTGTTGGGTGGATCGTTTTTCCGTTGTCATACCGTGACTTAATCGCGGTATCCAGTAAAAATACTATTAGTTGTTTTTGGATCCTGTGGTCAAGCCACGGGATGACAGTCCAATAAGGCTTAAGCTGCTTCTCTACTATGGTTTAAAATAAACTTCTTTATTTTTTCAAAAGCCGTATTTTCTATTTGTCTAATACGTTCTTTAGAAATATTATACTCATTGCTTAGAATATCTAGAGTTTTAGGAGTATCCGTTAATTTACGCTCTGTTAAAATACGCAGTTCCCTGTCGTTTAAAATCTTCATAGCATTTGATAGTAACTGCCTTTTACTGGTAGAATTTTGCTTATTAATAGCCATAGTTTCAGGAGTAGGGCGTGTTTCCGGTAATAGTTCTATTAATTCTCCGGATTCTGCATCGTCACTATTTATAGAGTTATTTAACGATAAATCAGGTCCTGAAATTCTAGTATTCATTTCAGAAACTTCATTAACCGAAACGCCTAGCTCATCTGCTATTTGTACAAAATCATCGGTAGTAATAGTCCTTGAGTATAAATTAGTAATTTTATGCTTAACTTTATTAAGACTAAAAAATAATTTTTTTTGTGCGGCCGTTGTTCCCATCTTTACTAATGACCAAGATTTTAATATATATTCTTGTATGGCTGCTTTAATCCACCACATCGCATATGTTGATAGGCGAAAACCAAGTTCGGGATTGAATTTTTTTACTGCCTGCATTAAACCTATATTACCTTCTGAAACCAATTCGGTCATAGGAAGACCGTAAGTCCTATAGCCGCTTGCAATTTTTGCAACAAGTTTAAGATGGCTTGTTACTAATTTATGTGCAGCTTGTAAATCATTCCCTTCTAAATAGGATTTTGCTAATAACAATTCTTCTTCTTGCGTAAGTGAAGGAATTTTATTGATTTTCTGTAAGTAGCTATAAAATCCTGATTCGCTAGAAATTGCTAATGCATTAATATTATTAGTCATACTAACCTTAAAAACTATTTTTTTTATACTAACACATATATGATCTAAAATAAACTTTTTCTAGAGTATTTTTAAATAAAATCAAATAATGTCTAAAAAATCCAATAAAAATTTAGCTTTTTCCTTGCTGGGATTAATAATTAGTATGGTGTTACTCAGTTTTGCTTCCGTACCTATCTATAATTTATTTTGTAAAGTTACAGGATATGGCGGCACTACTGCAAAAGAAACGGTGAGTGTATATTCTAAGGTAAAAGGCACTAAACCTATAATTATCGAGTTTGATGCTAATGTTGATAAAGATTTACCTTGGCGGTTTATTCCAAGGCAGCAAAGAGTGCAAATTGTTCCGGGGCAGAATACTCTAGTGTTCTATGAAACGGAGAATCTAAGCGATAACGATATAATAGGTACTTCCGTATATAATGTTACTCCAAATAAAGCAGGAAAATATTTCGTAAAAATTCATTGTTTTTGTTTTGAAGAACAATTATTAAAAGCCGGCGAAAGAGTCTTAATGCCGGTTACATTTTATATAGATAAGGATTTTGAGCTTGATCCTGAAATGCAAGACATTAAAGTACTTACTTTATCTTATAGTTTTTTTAAAGTACGAGAGATGTCGTCATTGCGAGGAAATTACGTAAGTAATTGACGAAGCAATCTCAGGAGTTTGTTATTATTTCATGAGATTGCCACGCTCTCTACGTTCGCTCGTAATGACGGCTTTGGAATTATGCAACAACACCGGCTCATTGAATATACTCGATAACCCATTTACGAAGTCTAACAATCGTCGGAGTATTTATAAGAGAGGTAGCAGGTAAAACTTTGCCGTTAGTATTAAAATTAATTATAGGATCTATACCGTATATGCTATACCAAGGTTTTAACGGTGAGCTATTTGAATATTTACGGTGGAACCAAGATAAAGAAGGTGTTGTTTTTTCATATTCTATTACTTTAACCGATTGTGGATTTTTATGATATATAAGGCTCAGTACCGATTGATCGGAATGATGCCATTTATATTCATCGTAATTAGGATGGATATTATAATTTTTACCTGAAAGAATTCTAATATCTTCACAACTTTTTAGCCATTTTTCAATGAAAGAACGAGAAAGCTTGGTATTACGCACAATAATAACGGCACTCCAAATGTGATCGTCATTTCTGCATTCGTCTGTAAGGCAATCCATTAAAGCAAAAGTTTCGCCTTTAACAAAACTACCGTTTTTACGATTGCGATCATGTACCAGTAATATATCATTATCGCCTAAAAGATTTGTTAAATTACTGATATGCTTTTTAATAACAAATGCTGAATCTAAATATACTATAATAGCTCCTTTTGGTGCATTTTTCATTGTTTCAAGTATAATATAAGGCTTCCATAGCCATAACCCCGCTCCTGCAGGTTCATTAAAAATTTCTTGGTTTTTTTCTATAAACGCTTGATTTATGTGCTTTTTCTTATAGTTAAATATGAAGTCTATACCTTTATTAATTGCATAATGAGTGGTTGCATTTTGATTACGATAAACATACTCCAGACCGTCGGCATAAGAAACTAAATAAATTGGTTCTTTTATGGAATTCTGAATAGATAAATCTACTTTTTGTAACGATAAGTCATTAAGAAAACCTTGACGTGCATATTCTAAAATAATCAGTATGAAATAAATTAGAACTAATATAATAACTGTTTTGTATAATATTTTAAATAACATATAATTTTTGCATTATTTGAAGCATTTTGTCATTCCCAGGTGGATTAGTAAAGCGTCATTGCGAGGAAATACGAAGTATTGACGAAGCAATCTCAGGAGTTTGTTATTATTTCATGAGATTGCCACGCAGCCTAGGGCTAGGGCTGCTTGCAATGACGAAATCGATAATTATTAGACAACACCAATTATAGCATTTTAATATATTAAAAGATAGTGTTGTAATTTAATTATAAATTTAGTATAATCTGCTGTTTGTTTAAGGTTGGTATGATTAATTTAGGGGATAAGCAGTCTACTATAGTTGTCGCAATGTCAGGCGGGGTTGATAGTTCGGCGGTTGCCGCAATGCTGCATGAACAAGGACATAATGTTATAGGTATTACCTTGCAGCTATATGATCACGGTATGGCAGTAGGGAAGAAA
Organism: Rickettsia africae ESF-5; assembly: GCF_000023005.1. Classification (NCBI taxonomy): domain Bacteria; kingdom Pseudomonadati; phylum Pseudomonadota; class Alphaproteobacteria; order Rickettsiales; family Rickettsiaceae; genus Rickettsia; species Rickettsia africae. The sequence goes on from NC_012633.1 coordinate 411,378, forward strand.
AATGCCTGTTGTGCCGGTCAGGATATTTACGATGCTAAAATGGTAGCAAATAAGCTAGGTATTCCCCATTACGTACTTGATTATGAGAGCAAATTTAAAGAGTCGGTAATAGATAATTTCGTCGATAGCTATTTACAAGGTGAAACACCGCTTCCATGTGTGCAATGTAATAAATCGGTAAAGTTCAGGGATCTAATTAAAACGGCTAGAGAGCTTGGAGCAGATAAGCTTGCTACCGGTCATTACGTACGAAAAATAAACGGTGATAACGGAGCGGAATTACATACAGGGCTTGATCCAGCAAAAGATCAAAGTTATTTTTTATTTACGACAACTAAAGAGCAATTAGAATATTTACGTTTCCCTCTAGGAGGGCTTACTAAGGATGAAACACGAAAGCTTGCTAGTAAATTTGGGCTTGAGGTAGCAGATAAGCCCGACAGCCAAGATATTTGTTTCATACCTGACGGAAATTATAAGAGCGTAATAAATAAAATACGTCCAAATAGCAGTGAAAGCGGTAAAATTATTCATGTAAACGGGTTTGAGCTAGGAGAGCATAGCGGTATAATTAACTACACCATAGGGCAACGTCGTGGTCTTGGTATAGCTTATAATGAGCCTTTATATGTAGTAAAGATTGATCCTAAGGACAATGTAGTATATGTAGGACCGGAGTCCGCATTAAACGTGCAGGAATTTATCATTAGAGATGTGAATTGGCTTGCAGATGAGATTAAAGATAACGAAAAGTTAGAAGTAGCAGTTAAAATTCGCTCGACAAGACCGCCGCGTCTAGCCGAAATAAGTAAATTCGGTGATGATAAAATGAAAGTAAAATTTTTATGCGAAGAAAAAGCCGTTGCCCCTGGGCAAGCATGCGTTATTTATGCCGGTGCAAGAGTACTTGGCGGCGGATGGATTACTAGAGAGATAAGGTAATTGTGTCATTGCGAGGAGCGAAGCGACGTGGCAATCTAGTTAGACCTTCTGAGATTGCCACGCTCCTTTTAGTCGCTCGCAATGAGACACAATTCACAAAAAAATAAGCTCACTAAAACAGGAGAAACTAATGAGTTTTTTAAGGAAGAAAAGTTTTGAATCAGTAAAAGAGATAGGCAGTTCAAGCGGTCTTAGCAAGACACTTGGAGCATTCGATTTAATATTACTGGGTCTTGGTGCGATGATCGGCACAGGTGTATTCGTCGTTACCGGTATAATTGCTGCTAAATATTCAGGACCTGCGGTAATGTTATCTTATGTGATTGCAGGTATTACCTGTATCTTTGTAGCGCTTGTTTATACTGAACTTGCTGCAATGCTTCCGACATCAGGCAGTATTTACACTTATTCCTATGTAGCATTTGGCGAAGTATTTGCTTGGATGATCGGTAGTGTTATAATATTAGAACTTGGTGTTGCTGCAGGAATAGTAGCTGCAGGCTGGTCGGGCTACGTACAAGGAATACTAGCAGCAGGTGGAATCAATTTACCGAAAGAATTAACTACTGTACCGACAAACGGCGGTATAATAAATTTACCGGCATTTTTAATCTCGGGATTTATTGGATTTATTTTATATTTAGGTACTAAAGATAGTAAGAGACTAAATGCAATTTTAGTTTTCATAAAAATGACTGCAATATTTGTATTTATACTCGCTGCTGCCCCTCATTTTGATGCTACTAACTGGAGTAATTTTATGCCTTTCGGTTTTAGTAATGTTTTAGTAGGTGCGTCTATTTTATTCTTAGCTTTTACGGGTTTTGGAACGATTGCAACCGCAGCTGAGGAGTGTAAAAACCCAAAACGCGATATAATGATCGGTATTATTGGCTCACTTGTTCTAACTACTATAGTTTATGTAACAATGGCAGGGCTTGTGACCGGTATTGCACCTTTTGATCAGTTAAATAACGATCAACCGCTTGCTTATGCTTTAACTATCAATAATAGCAAGATCGGCTCTGCTATTGTTGCAACCGGAGCAGTTTGCGGTATGATGACGGTGTTGATGATGAATATTTACGGTACTTCTCGTATTTTTTATGCTATTGCACGTGACGGTTTACTACCGAAAAGTTTTGCAAAGCTGCACCCAAAATATGATAGTCCGTATATTACGATTATAATATTTGCTTCTTTAGCCGCTATCCTTGGAGGATTTTGTTCTACGGAATTATTAACGCAATTAACTTCAATGGGAGCTCTTATTGATTATATAACCGTTACAATAATAGTGGTATTATTTAGGGTCACGCTACCTGATGCTCAAAGACCTTTTAGATGTCCTTTAGTATTTATTATCGTACCGTTTATTTTAATTGCTTGTGCATATTTACTATTTATTCAAATATATGACGGTGAATTTAATCTATTAACCGCAGGTCGTGCATTAATATATTGGTTTATTACAATATTTGTTTTATATATTATAAGATCGTTTTTTATGCAAAAAGAGCAGAATTAAGAGGGGGATATCCGTCATTGCGAGCGAACGTAGAGAGCATGGCAATCTCATGAAGTAGTACAAAATTCCTGAGATTGCCAAGTCAAGGCTTTGCCTCTCCTCGCAATGACGAGTTAGTAGTATCCACGCAACAAAACAAAATTAACCAAATGACTGAAAAACTGCAACCACTCCGAGGAATGAAAGATCTCTTGCCGGATGATTATAAAGTTCACGACTATATAATTAACAAAGCAAGAGATGTTGGAGTATTGTACGGCTATAAACAAATGAGTACTCCTCTTGTGGAGTATACTAAAGTCTTTAACCGTTCGATGGGTGAAAGCTCTGACGTAATCAGCAAAGAAATCTATAGTTTTTTAGATAAAAGCAATGATTTCGTAGCATTACGACCTGAATTTACAGCATGTATTATAAGAAGCCTCATCTCAAACAGATTACAACATAAATTACCATTAAAGTTTTTCTCTACCGGTCCTGTTTTTCGTTATGATAGACCGCAAGCAGGGCGTCAAAGACAATTTCACCAACTAAATTATGAGTATATCGGTGCTAAAGGAGCAATTACTGATGCTGATACTTTGAAGTTAGCTGTTGATATATTAAAAGCACTCGAAATAGAGCAGGATACTACCTTAGAGCTTAACTCTCTTGGATGTAATGAATCAAGAAGCGTTTATCAGCAAAAATTAGTAGAATATCTAAATGATTTTAAAGATCAATTATCAGAAGAAAGCAAAATAAGGTTATCCAAAAATCCAATGCGGATACTTGATTCTAAAAGTGAGACTGATCAGAAAATAATAGCAAACGCACCGGTTTTATCTGAATATTACACTGATGAATCCAAAGAATATTTTGAGGAGTTAATACAGTATCTAGATATTTTAGGTATGAAATATAGCATAAATCCACGCTTGGTTAGAGGGCTTGATTATTATTGCCATACTGCTTTTGAATTCACTACAAAAAAGTTAGGGAGCCAATCTACTATTCTAGCTGGTGGACGTTATGACGGGCTTGCTAAAATCATGGGTAATAACGATGATGTGCCGGCTATCGGTTTTGCTGCCGGTATTGAGCGAATTGCTTTAATGCGGGAATATAATATATCTGAAGTTAAGCCGGTATTTGTATTACCTATAGGCAAAAATAATATTTGCTATGCTTTAGAAATTGTAGATAAATTGCGAACAGAAAATATTGCTATTATCATAGAATCTCTAGGTAAAATAGCTAAAAGAATGCAACGCATTTTTAATGAAAATGCTCAATTTATTATTTTTATAGGTGATGAAGAGCAGGCGAATAATAACTTAAAAATTAAAGACTTAAAAAAAGCAGAAGAATATATAGTAGATTTTGCAAAAGCTCTTGAGCTATTGAAGAAATAAGATTTTTTATTGTTATACCGTGAACCTTCCATGGTATCCATCAAAACTAACTTTAAGTAATAAGCATTTATGACTCTTGCCACAAGCTCGGCATTGCCCGCATGGCTCTTATTTTATGCCTGCATAGGTCTTGTTGTGTGGATACTGAAGGTCGTCATTGCAAGGAAAAACTGTAAGTTTTGACGAAGCAATTCAGTAAAAATTCTGATTTACAGAATTTTTTTATTATTGTTTTGGACTGTCACGCAGTCTGCGACTGCTCGTAATGACAGGACGGTATCTATGCAACAACGCCTTCGCTGGAATGACATAAAACGAGCCATGCAACAAGATCTGCAGTTGTTCACAATGGCGATTAGGTGTCTATACAATAACACCATTTAACTACGACATCTAAAAATATGATTATTATAAACGATTTAGCCATGAGTTATGGTACAAGAAATACTATTTACCGATGTAAATTTGCATATTAAAAACAATAAACGATATGGTGTAGTAGGTGCCAACGGAGCAGGTCAAACAACTTTTTTCAAAGTCTTAACTAAGGAAGAAGAGCCAGCTTTCGGTGAGATTAACATACCAAAAAACTCCAAAATAGGTTGTTTAAAACAAGATCAGTTTCTTTAATGACGGTTATACTTCTGAAATTTTTGCAGCTAGCTTGCTTGTAGGTCTTGGAATAGCCAAAAAATACCATTATGAGCCGCTTTCTGTGTTGTCAGAAGGTTATAAACTTTCGTGTATTACTCGTACAAAGTCTATTTAATAATCCCGATATTTTACTACTCGATGAACCGACAAACCATCTTGATATAGAGTCAAGAGAAGCTCTTAAAAAATCGCTAATTGATTTTGATGGTACGGTAATATTAGTAACGTACGATCGGAATTATTCCTCTTTCCCATAGGAAAAAGATTGTTGATTTTAAAGGTAAATTAAAATCAACAATCTTTATGATGATTATATTGAGAAATACGGCAACGATTATTTAAGTTCTACTACAAAATTATCCTAAGTTTTAGGTATTGCTCATGAAATATAGATATCGTCATTGCGAGCAGCCATAGGCTGCGTAGCAATCTCGTCAAATATCCTGAGATTGCTTCGTCAATTGCTATGCAATTTCCTCGCAATGACAATAAAAATCGAGTCATACAACAAAGCAGAATCTTAAAGTTAATCACTCCACATTATAAAACTCCAAATGATGACCGCTAATAAACTTTTTTATTTCAGCATGGTTACCATACTCATCAACATTTAATAATAACCCTTGTTCATTAAAATATAATATATTCGTAAATAATCAGTCATCACAGTCCCACTTAGCTTTAAAAGCATTTTCTTTAATAAGTTTAACTCCGGTTACTCCGTGTTTGTGATATATTATTCCTTTTTTTAAAGCAGAAACAAAAGAGGTAACTTTACTTTTATCAAAGGTGTTATAGATTTTTTTAGACATTGTACCGTAACAATCACATCCTCTATATTTGCCAAGAAATTTATCCGTACCTTTTGTTACTTCCTGATTATCAATTTTAATTTGACCTTCTTTAGGAATATTCCAAGAATTATTATTGAAGTTGGTAATCTTGTGAGTGGCTAGATAAAATTCATGTTTCTTTTTTAGTTGATAATATTGATTGTTGGTTTTTGTTAATTTTTTTATTGGAAATGCTGTTATAAAAAGCCATGTATTCATAGCCATCATATATTGATGAATAGAAAGGAACTAAGGTATTTGTTTTATTATATCTAACGTCTTATAAGAAATTTCATATGGATTAGTTAACATTTCTAGAATGTATTGTATATATTCTACCGGCACATATTTGTATTAAGTCATTAGTTTTATCACATTTGCCTTGTATTCTATAATTAGACCATAAATGATAGGCTGTTGTTGGATGTGTAGGTAGAAGCACAAAAGCATGTTCATAACATTTAGTGGACATATCATAGTTCCTGGTTTCTTCATAAACACGCCCTGTTCTATAATACCACTGGGCTAAAACCTGATTTTCAGTGTGAGTATTTAACGAAAAAATAGATTCTTCAAGTAAAGCTTTGACCCCTTCAAAATTTTTATTTTCCATTAATAAATCAGAGAATTGACCTGACAAATCTAAGTTGGATTTTATATACGGTACTAGTGCTTGGGTAATTTGAAGCTTAGATTCCGGTTCAATAAGCTTTAGTACGGGGAGTAGATATTCTGCACATTTGCTATATTGTTCAACTTCTTTTGCAAAGTAATTAAAATATAGATTTATTGCTGCAATTATACATTTAAATATCTCTTTAGTAGCTTCATTGTGTCTATTTAATATACTACATTGAAAGGTAAGACTCATTATTTGAATTTTGGTTAGCGTATCAGGTGGTATAGAAATGATTTTATCCGGCATCCATTTTATGAGTTCACCATCTAATTGATATTCAAAAAAGCCTGGTATTATTTTATAATTTTTCAACAATTCATGATTTGTGTAACTTTCATATGGATAATTAGGCATTAATTTATGTATTAGTGAATGCTTAATTTCTGTAACTTTCTTGCTACTTACTGTAGATTTTTCACTATTTAAATATCCAAATATATAATGCATTACTTCTATAGCGGCACCAACAGTTGGTATAGATGAAAAGTTTTTATCCATTTCTACTACATCAAGACCGGAAAAGTTTTTTCTAAAATTTCTTATGTTACTTTCTGATAATATATTGAGGGTGTTATAAACCGTTATAATATCAAGCTTAAAAGTAATTGAAGGTTCTGCATTGTTCATGAATATAATTTAGTATTAGTTGGGCTTAAGAACTGCTACAATGTGATAGGAAAGGTTTAAAATTTTACATAGAATTATTATTAAAAACTTACAGTGTATGAACTTTTTATTACTGGATTCCTGCTTCTAGCTAGGAATGACATCGAGAGGCTCAATTAACTCACAAAGCAATTCTTTCTAAGTAATGTCTATTCAAACCCAAATCCAGTAAAATATTTATGAAAATATCCGGTATCATGCCCTATCATTTTAACTTTATCATAATAATAAGGTGATTTAGATTCACGATATATAGTTGTGCCGTCATCCATATAGTAAATAGAATAAGATGGAAGGCCATAAGGTCTAAAAAAAGTGTCTTTACTTAATAACTTTAGGAGCTTTATCGGATTTTTGTATATTTTCTGATTTCAGCATATTAATTTTATTAATAAATGATTGTTTTATTAATATATAATTTTTATATATTATCACAAGAATAATTATAATAGCTATCTACAGAACCTAGAAATTCAGATTTATCAATTGCAGTATTATATTCATAAGGATATTCTAAATATTTTTGCAATTTTAAAGTATTTTTTTGAAACAATGGGTAATTATTTGATTGTTCGTGCTTTGATAAATTGAAATATTTTCTCGCCAAGAATTTCTTATCTTGAACATTATTAAAAGCTTTGATTTTTGAATATCTGTCTTGTTGTTTTTCTTGTAAAAAATAATCTTCATAGTCCTTATAATTCTTTGGAAGATTTAATATAAATCTAGCATATTGTTCTAACTGAAAGTTAGTTAACCAAGTAAATATAGAATATAAATTTGCTCTATAGTCCGAAGAAAAAATAATAGCAACTTCTGATTGCTTTATCTCTTCTTTTTGCTCTCTCAATAACGTTATTAGATCATATAAATAACTCTTTATTAAAATGTTTTTTATTTTCGTGAGTTTGAATGATTATATCATCAAACAGCTCAGTTTCTAATTCATCTGAGGTAAATAATTGTTTGTATTTTGTATTTATTAAGCCATGGAACAAAAGCTATAGATTTAAGTTTTTTTAAATATTGAATTAATTTTATGTGCAACTTTAGATTAAATTTAAGAGCGGCATTTTATATGAAAAATTGACATGAGTCAAGAGATATTAAATTAATGGTTTCAAAATATGTGTCACCTCGTGATTTATTCACAGAATCCAGTTAAAAATACTAATGATATTAGTATTTTTAGTTGTTTTCTGGATACTGTGGTCAAGCCACGGTATGACACTGAAGTGTTTTTCAAAAGCCATACTAAATTGATGACTAAAATTTTTCACATAACCTAATGACAAAAATAAAATATGAATATATTATTTAATTTTAGAATAATTTAAATAATATATATTCAATGAGTGCAGATACTAATATTAGCGATGGTTTAGAAGTCATTACGCAAGATCATTTATCGATTTTTTCTTTAATAAGCTCCTCCGACATTATCGGTAAGTCAGTTATGCTGATGTTGCTTATTGCCTCTATTTGGTCATGGGCTATTATTTTGGATAAAATATTTAAGCTAGTGCAAGTGCAGAAAAGTATGCGGGCATTTGAAAATGTGTTTTGGTCCGGTGGAGTATTAGAACAATTATATGAAAGCATAAAGAGGTCGGTTAATAATCCGCTAGCTTTAATTTTTGTCTCAGCTATGGATGAGTGTAAAAGCTTAAGCACTAAAGGGCTTTCTGAAGGCTTAAAAAACAACCATAAAGAGCGTATAACGGGTGCAATGTACTTAGCTCAAAATAGGGAAGTCGAAAAGCTCGAGAAAAATTTAAGCTTCTTGGCAACTGTTGGATCAAGTGCTCCTTTCGTAGGTTTATTCGGTACCGTTTGGGGGATTATGCATAGCTTCCAATCGATTGCTACTTCAAAAAATACTTCTCTTGCCGTAGTAGCTCCCGGAATTGCTGAGGCGTTACTTGCAACTGCGATAGGCTTATTTGCAGCTATTCCGGCAGTAATTTTTTATAATTATCTGATTTCCCGTATTACTCTTATCAATAATAAGATTGAAGATTTTATTAGTGAGTTAAACTCTATACTTTCTAAGGCAATTGATCAGGAGAAAATGTAATGGCTATAAAGCTTGCCGGAAGTAATAGAAAAAGTAAAAGAGCGGTAGTTAGTGAAATTAACGTTACGCCGCTTGTTGACGTGATGCTTGTGCTATTAATTATTTTTATGATTACTTCTCCAATGCTTGTGTCAGGAGTAAACGTGGATTTGCCTGAGACAAATTCAAGCCCGATTTCAGGTCAGGATGAGCCTTTGGTTGTTACGATCAATAATAAAGGCAAAATTTTCTTACTTGAAATTCCAATAGAAAGAATGCATTTAACCGACAAGCTTGCAAGTATCACTAAAGAAAAAAAGGATGCTAGAATTTTTGTAAGAGGCGATAGGAATGTTTCTTATGGGCAGGTAGTGGAGATAGTTGCCGAAATTCATGCTGCCGGCTTTTCTCGTGTAGCTCTTATTTCAAATATTAAAAATAATGAAAAGTAATCAAAATAAGGATAATTTTACGGTTTCCCTTAGCTTCTCTATTGTTCTGCACTTACTTCTTTTATATTTTTTTCTATTCGGTATGCCGTCACTTTTTGAAAAATTACCGGAAGAGCAAACTATAACTTTTGAAATGTTACCTGTTAGCAATAAATCAAATATTATCACTCAGACAAAGCAAAAAGAAGCCCCTATAGAAAACGAAGACGCTAAAAAATCTGAGCAGAGTAAGCAAAAAGAAGAACCGCAAGATTTGTCTAAAGAAGAAAAAACAAAAGAGCCTGAGGCTAAAACAATGGAAGCAAAGCCTAAAATAGAAGAGAAAAAACCTATAGAAGAACCAAAGTCTGAAGAAGCAAAAGAAGCGTTACCTGAGAAGAAAGAAGAAGTAAAGGAAGAAAAACCTAAAGAAGAAGAAAAAAAACAAGCAGAAGAAAAGAAGAAGCCCGAAGAAAAGAAAGAGGAAACGAAACCGGCTGAGAAACCTAAAGATGTGAAGAAAAAAGAGCCTAAAACCGATGAGCTTGATTCTTTGCTGAAGCATTTAGAGCAATCTTCAGAAGGGGATAATGTAAAATCCAATAAGCATCAAAGGTCAAAAAAAGCTGATAATGCACAAGAAGCTAAAGGGGTTTATACGGATGGGCTGCCTCTTTCCGATAGTGAAACATCTTTGATAAAAAGACAGATTGAAAGACATTGGAGTAATGTACCGGCAGGAGTTAGAGGTAATAATAAGGTAAAAGTCATTATTAGTATTACGCTAGATAAAGCAGGTAATGTTGAGCAGGCAAAGGTTAACAAAAAAATCTGTCCTAATATTCCGGCTAGTGTTTGTGAAGCTTTGGCAGATAATGCCATTAGAGCGGTATGGCAAGCAAGCCCTATCGAAAACCTTGACTCTGCACGCTTTAACCATTGGAAAGAGATGAATTTTAGCTTTGATCCAAGTAAATTGTAGGTTGGGTATTGCCTGCGTGGATACCACCCCGTCATTACGAGCAGTCGTAGACTGCATGGCAATCTCATGAAATAATAACAAACTCCTGAGATTGCTTCATCAATTATTTCATAATTTCCTCGCAATGACTATTTTCGAGCCACGTAGGCAAGCCTTTTGCAGGAATGACATTAAGAACCATGCAATAATTAAAAAATATTATTCATCATGTTCGTGGTGATCACCGATTAATTCAAGCCCCATATCTTTTGGCTCATTATTGAAACAACAGTAGCAGCAATAACCAAACAAGAATAATAAGGTTGCTTCCATTAAAAATAGGGTCAAAGCAGCATTACTAGAGCTTGCTAACTCATATTCTGAAGGTAATAAATCTGTAGGGATCTTTGTTCATAAAACTTAGTTATTATGTTTACTATTTGTAAATAAAAAAACTCTATAACTTTGTCTATTAGAATTACATTTATTGCACAAAGTTTTAAGAGCAGGATAAGTAAATAATAATACATGGCATAAATTTAGACCGAAATGAACTATCACAGAGCATAAATATTTTGCCTGTTTTATAATATGCATAACCATAGAAAAAACCGCATATAGTGCTTAAAGCTATATATTCTGCCTTGAAAATATGTAATCCCAAATATTAAAGATGCTATAATAACAGCTAAAATCTGCTGTTCTGGTAAAAGATTTTGTAATGTTCTTTTTAAAAAACCCTCGAAAGAATACTTCCTAAGCCATACAGACGAAAAAGAAATATTGTTGTAATGAGAAAAATGTAGGTGATAGAGTTAAGAATGACATATAAACCTTTGTAAAAAACTATTTTTAATATATAGTTATTTTTTAGCATTAAAAATAGAAAATTTATTAAATATAGAGATTTTTAATAAATAATAATTGAAAATATAAAAGATAATCATCAAAAAAAACAATAAAATAATATATAATATATATATGGGACGATTGTATGAAAGATATAGAATATTGGGAAAAAAATTTTGAAAGCTGTAAATATTCAGATCAATTAATCGAAAGGCTTTTATTTTTAAATACCCAAGTCAAACAACCTATCGATATTAGAGAAGTTCAAAAAGGTATTTATTATGCTCGTAAATATCATGGTGAGCAAATGCGTCAATCAGGTGACCCTTATTATTCTCATCCAATCGCAGTAACGATTATGGTAGCGGAATTTGTAGCAAAAGAAGTGCCTAAACTCTTTACTTTTAGAATGCTACAAGCTGCATTACTTCATGACACTATTGAAGATACTGAACTTACTGAAGACATAATTAGCAATATTTTTGATAAAGAAGTAGCAAGGCATGTAGCAGGTCTAACTAGAATTAAACCTTGGGGCAAAATAAGTAGCGAGAAAAGTCTTATTTTATTAATTAAACAAAAAAGATACGATACTGCTCTTATAAAACTTTTTGATAGAATACATAATTTACAAACTTTGGAAGCAAAATCGCCTGAAAAAGCTCATAAAATAATTAAAGAGACATTAAAAAGCTTTTTAGTGTTAAGTGAAATACTTGAAATACCTTCAGTTTCAGAGCTTATATATGCTGAATGTTATAAAAATAATTTAAAATTTAATATAAATTCTACTTTTAATAAAATTATAAATTTCGATTCGTTTCCATTTTCTCAAAATAAGTTACTCCCATAAAAAAAGTTATACCTACCGGAATGAAAATTAAAAATAATCCCCAATATCCTAGATAATTGGTAATATAAACTAAACCAAATGACGTTATAATATAAGTAAATAATTTTGCTATTGCACTTAGCATACTGGTATATCTAAATCTCTTAAAAACCGGAAAATATTTATAAAATATAGGAGATGCTGGTACGTGATCAAATACGAATAATGCAGCTAAACATTGAAAAATAAAAATATATAAAGGAGTAGGGTTATAACTTAACATTATAGGAAAAAAAATGAGAGAGGTAAAAAATAGATATAATTTTACCTTTAGGATTTTTAAAGGATGGATTTTATAGCTAATAAATGCAAGACCGATAATACCGAGTAAATCTATTATAGATACCCAAAAATTTTGATTTATAATTTGATTTGGAGTAAATCCACATTCTCTTTTTAATATATCACCGCAATATATATATACGAAATAAAAACACGGTGGTCTAGCACACTGGATAAAGAAATACCAAATAGAAGTGGTGTTTGGAACTTTTTGATCTAGAATATCTTTGTCAATTTCTTCAAGCATAATATTATTTTCTTGAAGTCTTAGTTTTAATTGGTTTCTTTTATTTGAAAATGCCTCTGCTTCTTTTAAACTAGTCCTTGCAATAGTACCTACAAAAGCGATAGTTGCACCAACGAAAAAGGCTATACGCCAACTTGACTCATGGTGATAAATATTTTGATTAGTAAAAATTGATGCAATACCTAGTGCTACCGTAGTGCCTACGGCAGAAAATATGGTTATAATTGCTACTAATGGATATTGTATAGGAGGAGATGAATTTTCGGTTAAGTACAGCTCTGCACCTCGTGCTTCTGCAGTTGCTGACATACCTTGAATTATACGACATATAGTAAGAACCCAAGAGGCTGTTATACCTATCTGTGCATATGTTGGCATGCTGCCTATAATCACACAAGTAATAGCCATTAATAGGGTAGTTAAAACAACTACAATCTTACGTCCAAAATGATCGCCTATATACCCAAATATTAATGCTCCTATAGGTCTTAGCAAATAGGTAGAACAGAAAGAAAAGGCAGTAAGCAACGAAAAAGTGAAAGGATCATATTCCGGCAAAAATAAATTATTTAAAAGTACCGCCATATGCACATAAAGCATAAGGTCAAAATACTCTAGAAATGTACCTATAGAAAGTAATCCGACTGCTTGTTTTTGTTCTGTATTTAAACTTCTTTGTTCTTTTTCGTAGCCTAACATAACCTTTGTATATTAATTAGATTACAAAATAAGTTATACTGTTTTTGATTCAAAGTCAATAAAGGATTAAGAATTTTTAATAAATATTGTAAATATTTAGGTTTCGTAAAGTTATCTAACTTAAAATTTTCAAATTATCTATTTTTCTCTGAAAGCTTTAAATGCAGTATCAATAACAGGATCAAGTAAATATCTAAGTAGTGTTCTAGTACCTGTTACGATTTGTACCTCAGCTTGCATACCGGGGTGTAATTCAAGATTTTTAACTTTAGCAACTTTGTTAAATTCATCCATATCGATTTCAACTCTTGCAACATAATAATTATCTTGCTGTTGTCCTGGATACTGTCTTTCATCTTGTACGATATCGGGAGATATGCTTACTACTTTACCGGTAAATGTTGGAGTTGTTCTTGATTTAAATGCACTGAAACGTATTTTTGCAACTAATCCCTCATGTACTGAGTCAATGTTTTTTTGAGATACCTTTGCTTCTATTATTAATGGGTCATTAGTTGGCGAAATTTCCATAATAGGTTGTCCGTGACTTATAACACCGCCTATTGTATGATATTTTAAACTATTAACTATACCGTCAACAGGTGATCTGATTATCACACGATTAAGCGAATCCGTTAGGGCATTATATTTTTCTTTAAGAGATGCGGTTTGTACTTGAGCTTCACGAAGCTCTGTTAAAATCCGTTCAGTGTATTTATTTTGTTGATTTATAATTTTAATTTGAGTTTCGGTAATAGCATGGCGTATTCCTGCTATTTCGGCTTCAATTGTTGCAACATCGCTTTTTGAAGCTGCAACTTTTGCCTCTTGGTCTAATAAGGCTGCTTTTTGTACAAAGCCTTTTTCTTTTAACGTTCTTAAAGCTTTTAAACGGTCTTGATAAACTTCAGCAGTTTTGGAGGCGGCAACTTTTTTTGCTTCTAAACCTTCAATTTTTTTCTCAAGTTGAGCAATATTTTGATGTAATGCATCTTTCTCTGAGTTATATACTTCTTTTCTAGATCTAAATAAATTTTCCTGCGTATGAATTATTTTAGCTACTTCCGGTAAATTGATATCCTGCATTAGAAAATCAGAGAATTCGATTTGTTCTAAATTATCACGTTCGGCAATTAAACGATTTTCAGTTGCTAAAAAATTACGGTACTGACCAAGAATATTTTCATGTTCGCTTTTTATTCTAGTTTCTTCAAGCTCTATTAATTTATCGCCTTCTTTGACTTTATCACCTTGCTTCACATAAATAGCATTGATTATTCCGCCTTCATGATGTTGAATCGTTTTTTTATTTGTGCTTGGCATTACGATACCGACAGCTATAGCACCACTATCAAGTGGAGCAAGAGCCGACCATAATCCACCTATTAATACTAAAAAGATCATAACATAAATACCGAAAAGTATAGGTGATCTTGCAGCTTGGGTTACGTTATTACGATCTTTATCGGTTTTCTTGGTAATAAAATTAACAAACCTATCAAGTTTTACTAATAAGAATTCTATAGCATGAGAGGTTTTCTTTAATGTAGTATTTATTAAAGCTTTACGTTTAGAACTTTGACTTTTAAGATTTAATGCATCTTCTCTTAAGGACAATAATTGTTTTAATTGTTCCGGAGTAATTTGAGGTTTATTGTGTTTTAAGTCCTGCATAATATTTAATCATTATTATATTTAGTCAGTATTGTTTGTATTTTGCGTCATTGCGAGGACATGATGTAGTAATTGACGAAGCAATCTCGATAGAATTCATGAGATTGCCACGTTCACTAAAGTTCCCTCACAATGATGATTTGGAAGCCATGCAACAATGCCAATCAAGTCACGATATGGCACTTTAGTTATTAATATGAATTGTACCGTTTTTTAAAGTTTTAAAGTGTTTTTGAATCTCTTCTTCCGTTCCGTAAATTGCAACGGCTCCATCCTGTAATATTAGAATTTTATCAACAACGGATAATACGGATGGTCTATGTGAAATTACAAGAACTGCTATTCCTTTAAGTTTTGCTTGTTTTAAGGCACTTGCAAGGGCAACTTCACCTGCCTCATCTAAATTAGCATTAGGCTCATCTAAAATGATGAGTTTTGGATTACCGTAAAAAGCTCTAGCAAGCCCGATACGCTGTCTTTGACCACCTGATAGATTAGAGCCTGCAGGACCGATATCAGAATCATAACCGTCAGGGAATCTTAATATCATTTCATGAGCTCCGGCTATTTTAGCTGCTTCAATAACTTTTTGCGGATCGGCATCTTCTTCCATTCTAGCTATATTTTGTTTAATACTACCGCTAAAAAGTTCTATTCCTTGAGGAAGATAGCCGACATGTCTACCGAAATCTTCTCTATTCCAACGATAAATTTCAGCACTATCTAAACGTACGGAACCTGATGATTCTTTCCATACCCCGACTATGATTTTAGCTAAAGTTGATTTTCCTGTAGCCGAAGGACCGATAATTGCTAAAACTTCGCCCGGTTGTACTGCAAAACTAACGCCTTTTAAGATATATTTCGGTACGGGAGGTTGCGGTAAATATTGCGGTATAGGGTGAGCATAATAAATATTTTCAACAGTAAGATGACCATCAACGTTCGGAATTGGCATCGTTTCGTCTCTAGAAGAATAAGTGTTAAATAAATTATTAATGTTTTTGTATGATTTAATAGCACCGCTCATACTTTTCCATAAATCAATAGCATTATCGAAAGGAGCAAGAGCTCTACCGACTATGATAGAACTCATAATCATATTACCGGGAGTCATATCTGCACTGTGAGATTTTACAACAATGTAAGCACCGACTCCGGTAACAGCCATTTGCATTATATTACGGATAAACCTTGAAAAGTTAGAAATAACACCGTTACGATAGCTAGCAACCGATTGCTTATCAAGTGCTAATATGTTAAATTTATGCCAATTTTTTGTAACATTCTTCATCATTCCCATTGCTTCAATTGCTTCTGCATTTCTGTTTGCAATATCGGCTTGTGTCATACCTTTTATTGAAAATTCGGTAGCTTCACCAAGTGTTTTATTAGTAGCTGCAGCGTTAAAGAAAGCGGTTGAAACTATTATAATTGCACCAAAAACGGTAATAAGACCGATATATGGATGAATTGAAAAAATAACCGCAATATAGATAAGGCTCCAAGGGGCATCGAATAAAGTATTAATTCCGGTACTTGTTAGGAATGTTTTGACGGCTTGAAAATCACGTAATAATTGGCTAGAACCCATATTTGCTCGTGTTGCAGCTGCAGAAATTGAAGAAGCAAAAATTACGGGAGCTACTGTTCTATCAAGCCATTCTCCTACCTTTATAAGTGTAAAAGAACGAGCAATTTGTAATAATCCGTAAACAAAATAAATATATGCGATTATTATTGATAAAAATAATAATGTTTGTAGATTACCGCTTCCAAGGACTCTATCAAGAACTTGTAGTGAGTAAAGAGGAGTAATTAACATTAGTAAGTTGATTACAAAAGCAAACCAAAAGACTATCCAAAAAGCTGTTCTACATTCGCCTAATGCTATTACTAGTGGGTTTTTTTTATTTAGATTATTATTTTTATTATCCATATTAGTTATATTATAAATAATTATTAATTAATTCTTCAGCAATTTGAACACTGTTTAAAGCTGCTCCTTTACGTAAGTTATCACATGTGATCCATAGATTTATCGTATTATCTCT
This sequence comes from Rickettsia africae ESF-5, assembly GCF_000023005.1. Classification (NCBI taxonomy): domain Bacteria; kingdom Pseudomonadati; phylum Pseudomonadota; class Alphaproteobacteria; order Rickettsiales; family Rickettsiaceae; genus Rickettsia; species Rickettsia africae. The sequence goes on from NC_012633.1 coordinate 428,219, forward strand.
ACTTACGTCATTTCTAATTCGGGAGACATATACGGCATCTTCGCCTACCACTTCAACGGGTGAGATATACGTAAGGTAATTATTATTAGAAATTGTAACAATTCCATCGGCATCTTGTAATATTTCTTCGACTTCTTTGGCATCAATTTTGTCGTTAAATTCTATGTTAACCGATATAGAATGACCGATAAATACTGGTACTCTAACAGAAGTAACGCTAGCTTTAAAGTGATTACCTATAAGTTTGTTTAGTTCAGAAGCAATTTTTGCTTCTTCACTTGTATAGCCATCTTTATTTAAATCACCTATATGAGGAAAAAGATTAAATGCAATCTGTTTTGGAAATTTCTTAGGATCATTCTCTCCAAAAACATATTTAGATTTTGTTTGGTCGTAGAGTTCGTCCATTCCTGCTTTACCTGCTCCTGATACTGATTGATAAGTAGATATCACTACTCTTTTAATCTTTATTTCATTATCTAGCGGTTTTAATGCTACTGCAAGCGGAATGACGATACAGTTAGGGTTAGCTATGATATTTTTAGTATTAAACTCTTTAAGTGTTGATAAATTAACCTCAGGTACAATTAACGGCACTTGATTATCAACTCTAAAAAGTGAGGATTTGTCGATAACTACACAATTACTAGCAGTAGCTTTTGGTATAAATTCTTTTGACACTTCTGAACCTGCACAAAAAAAAGCAATATCGATATCGTCAAAATGTAAACTTTTTAAACTATTAATTTGTAGTATTTTTTCTCCAAAGCTTACTTCCCGCCCTAGAGAGCTATCTGAAGCTATAGCATAAACTTTATTAATGGGGAAATTACGCTCAGCTAGAATATTGAGAGTTTCACGCCCTACATTTCCTGTAGCTCCGATTACTGCAATATTGTATTTTTTAGTCATTATTTATTAATCCGATGAGTTTTTCACCTCCGATAATATGGAAATGGAAATGAAAAATAGTTTGTCCCGATTTCTCGCCTTTATTAGTTATTAAACGATAACCGTCTTTATCTAAACCCGCTTCATTTGCTATATCAGAAAGTTTAGCAAAAAAATGTTTTATTTCGTCTATAGAAGCTTTAGAGATGAAATCGGCATAATCTATATATTCGTTTTTAGGTATAACGATAATATGTACAGGTGCTACGGGTGCTATATCTTTGAATGCTAAAATTTGTTCGTCTTCATAAATTATTTCTGCCGGAAGATTTTTACCTATGATTTTTGCAAAAACATTTTCTTTGTTATACATCATTTTATTCCTGTTAAAAGCTTTATTGTATGGCTTAATTTTCCATCATTGCGAGTAAAAAATGTAAGTTTTGACGAAGCAATCCAGTAAGAAATGCTAATTTTAGCATTTCTTTAATTTTTTTCTGGATTGCCGTGCAGTCTACGACTGCTCGCAATGACGATTTAATATTTATGAAACCACGTTGCTGTTAAACAAGCATACTACGTTTTAGAAATTTTAATTCAGCTTCAATTCTAGAGTTGGCAATTATTATATCTTCTAGTCGGTAATTATTTCTTTTTAAATAATTTTCTCTAATATCTGAAGCAAAAAAGCCGAAGCCTAATATTAAGACTATCTTAAATATAAACGTTAACTCTTCGATATTAATCGCCGTAACGATTATATTCGCTATTACGGCACTAGCAACAATTAACCACATTTTATGGTATAATGCCCAAAATATACTTAAAAGAGCCGCTATCCATGAAAAGCCTTCTGCAATAACAATAAAATTATTATTTTTTTGTGTGGAGTTAATGTATATTGCGTATATATTCATTATTTAAGTTTAAGCCTTGAAAATTCAAGGGACAATAATTAATTAAATTGGATTAGTCAAGTATACTCAAGTATACTCGTTTAATTTGGAAAATTGGCTACGTCGTTTTGGTAAGTCCTCGGATGCTCACGTATTAATATACGCTCCGCTCCTCGGCTTACAGACTCCTTGCTCTTTTCCAAATTAAACTTCGTCTATTCGTCTACTTAACAGTAATTCTAATAGTACTTAATTAACAACTTAATATCAATAAATTTTATATTATGTCAGATAATTTATCCTTACACGGTACAACAATACTTTGTTTAAAAAAGAACGAAGAAATAATTATAGCAGCAGATGGACAAGTCTCGCATGGTAATACCGTACTAAAATCTACAGCACGAAAACTTCGGACTATAGCAAATAATAAAATTATTGCCGGTTTTGCGGGTTCTACGGCTGACGGTCTTGCGTTATTTGAAAAGCTTGCAGTAAAGATAGAGCAACATAAGCATAATTTACTTAGAAGTGCAGTTGAGCTTGCAAAAGATTGGCGTAGCGATAAATATTTGAGACGTTTGGAAGCAATGATGATTGTTGCTGATCGTAGTCATATATTAATTTTAACCGGTAACGGTGATGTTGTAGAGCCTGAAAATAATGTTGCAGCAATAGGTTCAGGCGGTTTATTTGCGCTATCTGCCGCTCGCGCTCTAATGTCTTACGAGAATAATTTAACTGCTGAAGAAATTGCTTTAAAATCTATGAATATAGCTGCAGATTTGTGTGTATTTTCTAATCATAATATTATAATGGAAAAAGTTGTATGAAAGCTACTAAAACTACTTATAAAAAAGATCCTATGGGGCTTACCCCTTCTCAAATAGTGAATGAACTTAATAGATTTATCGTAGGTCAAGAAAAGGCCAAAAAAGCTGTTGCTATTGCACTTAGAAATCGTTGTCGTCGTAAAAGAGTAGAAGGTAATTTACGTAATGAAATAGTACCGAAAAATATTTTAATGATTGGTTCAACCGGTGTCGGGAAAACGGAAATAGCAAGACGCCTTGCAAAGCTGACTAATTCTCCTTTCTATAAAATTGAAGCAACTAAATTTACCGAAGTCGGATATGTAGGGCGTGATGTAGAATCAATAATTCGTGATTTAGTCGAAATAGCCGTTAATACTGAAAAAACTTTAGCAAAAACGAAAGTAGATATTCATGCCCGTGAAAAAGCGATCGAGAGAATATTAGATAGTTTAGTAGGTAAAACTTCTAGTAGTGAGACTAGAGAAAAGTTCAAAGAAAAAATTTTAAACGGCGAACTTGATGATAAGGAAATTGAAATTAGCGTAGCTGATACTACACCTGTCGGCGGTGGAAGTTTTGAAATACCGGGTATGCCGGGAGCATCTATGGGCGTTCTTAATCTTGGCGATATGATTGGACGAGCCCTTGGCAGTAGTAAGACTAAAACAAAAAAAATGCTAGTTAAAGATGCTATGGCTATTATTATACCTGAAGAATCAGAAAAATTAATAGACCAAGAAAAAATTATTCAGCAAGCTATAAATTTAGCTGAAAATGACGGTATAGTTTTTATTGACGAAATTGATAAAATAGCTTCAACTGGTAGTTCCGGAGCAAAAAATGCCGCAATAAGTAGAGAGGGAGTGCAAAGAGATTTGCTACCTTTGATAGAGGGCACGACGGTTAATACTAAATATGGACCGGTTAAAACCGATCATATATTATTTATTGCTTCCGGTGCTTTTCATATTGCTAAACCTTCTGATTTATTACCGGAGTTACAAGGAAGGTTACCGATTAGAGTAGAATTAAATTCGCTTACCAAAGATGATATGATTAAAATATTGCTTGAGCCTGAAACTAGTTTAATAAAACAATATTCGGCGTTAATAGGTACTGAAGACGTACGTCTTGAATTTGCTGCTTCTGCTATTGAGAAGATAGCGGATTATGCGATCACCGTTAATTTAGAAGTCGAAGATATAGGGGCTAGAAGGCTGCATACTATACTTGAGAATTTGCTTGAGGATATAAGCTTTGAAGCTAGCGAAATGAAAGGCAAAAAAATAACTATCGATGATAAATTTGTAGAAAATCAATTATCAAAAATAATAACTAATCTCGACTTAGCTAAGTTTGTTCTATAGTACTTTTTTCAATCAATGATTAAGGTAAGATTGTTATTTTTCATCATTACGAGGCAATTACGTCAGTAATTGACGAAGTAATCTCAGGAGTTTGTTATTATTTCATGAGATTGCCACGCAGTCTATGTCTGCTCACAATGACGATTTAGTAGTATCCATGCAATAACATCTACAACCTAGCAAAATAGTATTTTAAGAAAAATTTCATGATAAGGCATATAGCAAGTCTAACGTGTTAAAGCAGTGTTATCTTCTATAGGGCTTGTACTACATACTAAAAAAGATTTTAATAAATTTAGTTCTGGCAGATTTAGTAAAAGAAGGAAGCAACTTCGATCTTGCGATTGCTTGTGCGATACTTACCGCAATGAATATTTTATCTGAACTTGAAATTGCGGAATGTTGGATAATAGGAGAGCTATTATTAGACGGTTCAAGCTTACCGGTAAGTGGAGCTTTACCTGCAGCGATTGGGGTTTCTGTTAGAGGTAAAGGTCTTATTTGTTCAAGTAAAAACAGCTCGGAAGTTGCTTGGTCGGGTAATGATAATATACTTGTTGCAGGTAATTTAATTGAACTAGTAAATCATTTTAAAGGTTCACAAGTTTTAACTCCTCCGGAAGCTAAGCTACAAGATGAGCCGATAAATTATCCCGATTTTAAAGATATAAAAGGTCAAAAAATTGCTAAACAAGCTTTAGAAATTACAGCATCAGGTGGCATAACCTTTTAATGTTTGGTCCTCCCGGAACCGGTAAATCAAGACTTGCTGCCTGTCTTCCCAGTATACTACCTAAAATGTCTACAAAAGAAATTTTAGAATGTAGTACGATTACAAGTGTTGCAGGAAAATTTTTAGACGGTAAACTTTTACCAAAGCAAGGCCGTGTAGAACTCCACATTATTCATGCTCATTGGCCGCTATGGTCGGTGGCGGTATCGGAAAAAAAGTAAAGTCTGGGGAAATTACGCTATCTCATAACGGAGTATTATTTTGAGATGAACTACCTGAATTTCCACAGCAGGTTATTGATGCATGAAGACAGCCTATTGAAAACGGTGAAATACTAATCTCACGATCAAATGCTCATATAAAATATCTGGCAAATTTCCAGTTAATAGCAGCTATGAATCCTTGTAAATGCGGTTATTGAGGCGATTCTTATAAAGAATGTATGAAAGCTCCAAAATGTGCTAGCGACTATCAAATGAAAGTATCGGGACCTATTATGGATAGATTTGATTTGCATATAGAAGTATCTAGTATTAATGTTTATAATTATGACTTGATTGTAGATAACTCTGAGGAAGAATCTGAATATATAGCTGCAAGAGTTGAGAAAGTACGTTTAATTCAAGAAAAGAGATATGAGGGCTATAATATTAAAACAAATAACGGATTAGATGGGCAGTTGTTAATAGATTATGCTATGCCTGCGGATGAAGGTAAAGATTTACTGAATGAAGCGGCGAATAAATTTTGTTTATCAATGCGTGCGTATAACCGAATACTTAGAGTAGCACGCACGATTGCTGATCTTAAGACTGTTGATAATGTCTTGAAAGTGCATATTGCAGAAGCTTTGAGTTACCGTAAAATGGAATTTGATAATATGTATACGAAGATCAACTTCAAAAAGAGCAAGGAGTCCACAAGGCGAGGAACGCAGCGTATAACTTAATACGTGAGTACCGAAGCTCTTGTAGGACGATGTAGCATTTTTGAAGTTGATCTTCGTATACTGTCTTCATTTTTTGCAATATATTTAAGATGATTTAAGGATAAAAGATATGAGTACTATAATAAGTTTTGATTACGCTATAAAATATTTATTAAAAGATAAAGGGGATTATGAAATAGTTGAGGGATTTATTTCGGCTATTCTTAAAGATGCTGGTTATAGTGCTGTTAAAATAAAAGCCCCTTACTAGAAAGTGCCAGTAATAAAGAAAATGATAGCTTAAAATCTAGCGTAGCAGATGTCATTGTGGAAGATGAAGAAGGACATAAATATATAGTAGAAATAGATAAATCCTATACAAATCTTTTTATGCATAAAGCTTGTTTTAATTCTAGTAGATTAATAGTTGATAGTATTTCTAAAAGCGAGGATTATTCTACTATAAAAAAATATTTCATATCAATTTATTGTATTTTCCTTTTGATAATATGACAGCACCTTTATATCACGGTAAGACTATTTTTAGAGAAGTTGATAAAAAACACCCTATGCAATTTTCTTTGGGAGATATGAGAGGTAAAATATTTGATTTATATAATGTATTGCCAGAATATGTTGTAATATCAGTACCATTATTTAATGATGTTATAAGAGATGAATTGGATGAATGGCTATATGTAGTAAAACATTCTGAAGTTAAGAAAGATTTTAAATCACCATATATGAAGAAAGTAGCAAAACGTCTTGATATACTGAAGATAACTCCTAAAGAGCAAATAATTTATCATACCTATATGAATAAAAGCTATAAAGAGCGTGATTATATAGTTTCTGCTGAAGAAAAAGGTAGAGAACAAGGTATGGCAAAAGGAATAGAGGAGGGGAGGAAAAAAGGTAAACAAGAAGGTGAAGTTACAAAAAGTATAAAAATAGCAACAAAGATGTTAATGAAAAAAAACTCGATAGAAAAAATACATGAGATTACTGAAGTATCTATAAAAGAAATAGAGCGATTACAAACAGAAATTGAGAACCTTAAAAAATAACTATCTTTAATGACAAAAATTTACTTTATAGCTGGTGAGGTGTCAGGAGACTTTGTAGGTGGTCGTATAATGCAGCATTTAAAAAACAATACAGGAGTACAACTCAATTCACCTGTATCAAGTTTTGTGAATGACGCTGTACAGTTTGTTGGTGTTGGCGGCAAATATATGGAGGAAGCCGGTAGCTTTAAAAGCTTATTTCCTATTACTTCCATAAATTTAATGGGTTTTGTAGAAATTTTGCCTCATATTTTTAAGCTTAAAAAATTAATTGATAAAACTGTGGAGGATATAATAAATAGTAAAGCTGATTTATTAATTACCATAGATTCACCAGGGTTTACTTATCGTGTGGCAAAGCGAGTAAGGAAACTTTTACCAAAGCTGAAAATGATTCATATCGTTGCACCATCAGTTTGGGCATATAAAGAGGGTAGGGCAGTAAAATACGCTAAAATTTATGATTGTTTATTTGCTTTACTACCGTTTGAACCTCCATATTTTACTAAAGTCGGTCTTGATTGTAGATATATAGGTCATCCGATTATGGAGCAAGAGTTTTATAGTGATAAAATAGCTTTACGTGAAGAGTTTAAAATAGATGAGAATGAGAGAGTTTTGTGTGTTACTCTTGGTAGTAGGAATGGTGAGATTCTAAGGCATTTATCGGTTTTTGTTTCTTCTATTGAAGAAATATTCAAGAGTTGTAATAATCTTAAAGTTATATTTACTCTTGCAAATCCTGCTCATGAGGCAATAATAAAACCGTTTCTAGAAGATGTTAAGTTTAATTATTTATTTTCAAGTGAGAGACTTAAAACTTATGCTGTTGCGGATGTAGCTTTAGCAAAATCCGGTACTAATACTTTAGAGATAGCAGCTTCTGGTACTCCTATGATTGTGGCTTATAAAGTTAATCTTATAAGCTTTTTTATTATCAGGCTATTGATAAAAATAAAATATGTTACGTTGATAAATATTATAGCCGATAAAGAAATAATTCCGGAATTTATCCAATTTAATTGCCGAGCTAATCTTATTAGTAATAAGCTTCAAGAGTTATTATTTAATTCTAAGAAAGCTTATGAGCAGGTAATAGAAAGCCAAAAAATTTTGCAGCAATTAGGATTTAAATCAAACCGATTACAGCTAAATTCAGAAAGTTTTAGACACGATGAATTTAAAGGCAAGCTAGCTAGGTGTACAAAAGTACGTGAACACAGGCTTAGCTTGGAAAATTCGCTTGTATCAAGTGATCGAGATGACGCTGTACCTTCTTATATAGCTGCAGCAATTATTAAACAGGAGTTCTTAGAACCTAAAATAAAGTTGTTAAAAGAGAAAGATTAGTACTTGAAACCGGTGGTCCACAACATTTTCTGAATTATAATAAACATTAATATTAATATAATAACAAAATATATTTCCATGTTTTTTCTTATAGTATTAATTTGTTTCATTAAAATTTTTAAATCATTGGAAATTTTTTTGTATTCCTCATTGTTATCAGAACGCATTGTTGTCAAGAAACCGGATAAGTTTCCTAACTTATTTTGTAAAGCTTTTAACCTTTCAGTCTGTTCTTCGTGTTTTAGATCGGTATTGTGATCTTGTATCATAATATATAATGCCCATTATAAGATCAGTATTAACGCCGGTATAGTAATATGCACTATGAATAAAGATGTATATTTTTTGTTTGTAATAAAAATTCTAACTTTTCATTTTACAGGAGTATACTATTGTTATAGTAAATTGGTTTGCGTTATTAATGTGTTGCTCATTAGTTATCTCATTTTAATTACCAAATATTAAAACTATTGATTGATTTAGCACAAACTATATAATTTAAATTTAGCAAAAAGTTAGTTTTACTATATGTTATTTCAAATGTCAAGAAAAAACCACATTTCATGGTAATTATTTTTATCAATATTTCTAAGCCTTATACAAATAATAGTTATTATGTTAAACAACCTATTAAAAACTAAACTTTTTTTAGTTATAGTATCTCTAACTATATTTATTACTTTGCTAAATTTTAGTATATTTTATATTTTTGTGCCGGGTGATCTTACTCAAAATAAAACGATAATTATTGAACCTAAATTATCCGTAAATCAAATAGTTACAAAACTTTATTCTAATGAAGTAATCAAATATCCAAGAATTTTTAAGGTAATTGCTAAAATTTATTCTATAAAAAGACCTCTTAAAAGTGGTGAATATGTGTTTACTCGTAATATATCGCCTCTGCAAACTTTAAGAATATTAGCAAGCGGTAAATCTATAATACACAAGATAATTGTCCCGGAAGGTACGGTAGTTAGTGAGGTTATAAAGAAAATTAATGAAGAAAGTCGATTACTTGGAGAAATAAAAGGGATAATACCTGAAGGTTTTTTAATGCCTTCCACGTATTTTTTTTCTTACGGTGATCAAAAAGAGCAGATAATTGATCACATGAGAAATTTAATGTCTGCTAATTTAGATAAAGTAATGCAAAATCTTGCACCGGATTCTCCATTAAAAACTAGACTTGAGGTATTAACGCTAGCTTCGATAATTGAAAAAGAAGCCGGCTCAAATGCAGAAAAGCCTATTATAGCAGCAGTATTCATTAATCGTTTAAAGAAAAATATGAAGCTACAAGCCGATTCGACTACTATATATGCTTTGACTGAAGGAAAATTTAAATTAGCAAGAGCTTTAACAAAAAAAGATTTATTGCAAGAACTACCCTATAATACTTATTATATAAAAGGTTTACCACCCGGTCCGATTTCTTGTCCGTCGTTAAAATCTTTAGAAGCAGTGGTAAAATCTGCTAAAACGGATGCATTATTTTTTGTAGTTGACGGTAAAGGCGGGCATAATTTTTCTAACAATCTTAATGATCATAATAGATTTGTTGAAACTTATCGAAAAAGTTTGATTAAAGTACCTGAGCCGGCAATTGATCCTGAAAAACCATCTACTCGATGAATTTCAAAATTGGCTGCGTCGTCTTATAAGAGCTGTGGTGCTTATGTATTAAGTATACGCTCCGCTCCTTGCCTTATAGACTCCTTACTCTTTTTGAAGTTGATTTGCGTATATTTTTATCTACTTAAGGGATGTTATCATGAATAATAGTGAATTTAGTAAAATAGCCGAGACAACAATTGCATATATAGCAGAAAAGATAGAAGAGCAGGATAAAGAAGCAAGTATAGATGTAGATTTACAAGGCGATATATTAAACCTTGATACTGATAAAGGGGTATATGTAATAAATAAACAAAGTGCCGCCAAAGAAATTTGGTTGTCGTCGCCGGTTAGCGGTCCTTATCATTTTTTTTATGAACAAGGCGAATGGACAAATAGAGCAGGGCTTGAATTAATGGCTATTTTAACTGAAGAACTTAATATTAAATTTGATACTCGCCCCACTTGAAAAATTAGCAACAATGTCTTTGTAAGACCTCGGATGCTGAACGTTTAATATACGCTCCGCTCCTCGGCTGACAGACCGGTTACTCTTTTCCAAGTTAAACTTCGTATCACTACTCTTCATTTTACTTCGGAGTATATATGAAAGATTTTGAAACTGCCGATAGTGCCGAAAAAGTTTATGATTTAATAATAAAAAATGCTCCTACTCGTGCATCTATATTCATTGATGTTGACGATACGCTTATAACTCCTAAATCAAAAACTTTTAAGCAGTCGTCTTATAATCAAATAATTGATAGAATTAAGGAAAATAAAAGTAGTTATGACAATTATGAGGAAATTATCAGTAATTGGCGTTTGCAGCGAAAAGTAATATTAATTGATGAAGAGTGGGTAAAAGTTATAAACAAGCTCAAGGAAAAGTTTTCGGTTTATGGTCTTACACAAATGAATACGGGAGCATTCGGCAATATTCCTTCTATGCAAGATTGGCGATATAAAGAACTAAAAGAGCTGGGTATCGAATTTTCAGATAATGAAAAATTAGCAATTTATAATTCAGGACAAAAGGATGATGCTATTTTTTATAAAGGTATATTTATAACCGGTAATCACTCAAAAAGTGGTACTTTATCAAAATTTTCTGAAGAGCTAAATGCTAGTTTATTGTATTTGTTGATGATCATGCGAAGCATATTGAAGATGTAGGAGATTATTGTAAAAAGAATAAAATAGGTTTTTTAGACATTTTATTTGACGGGCTTAAAAATTTAACAGGCGAACCTGATCCTACACTTGCCGAATTTTAAGCATCATATTTAATAGAAAACGCTAAATGGCTTGAAGACATAGAAGCTTATGGGCTAATGGTCAGGAAGTAATAATTAAATAGAATACATGCATACATAGATATCGTCATTGTGAGTAGCCATATAGGCGGTGTGGCAATCCATAAAAAATAATAAAAATTCTGTAAATCAGAATTCTAATTTCAAATCTAGTATCCGCAAATACTTATAGGCAGATACATTACAAAATAACACCTTTGTCTAATACGTCTGTTTCAGCTATCAAAGTTGAGATGGAAATAATCGGCAATATGAGTGGTGAGGTTGTTTTAGATTTACCCTATGCATGGGGCAAATGCCTACATATTACAAGCAAATCAAAAATGTTAAGCTAGAAAATATCCTATTGGAAAATTACAGTTTAGAAATCAAAACTCGAATAAAGCTATTTTAAATACGGGAAAAATCAATATTATTCGTTTAAGCTACGCAATATATCAAAAAACCGGTAATCCTTGTGATATCCACGAAGCAATAATTAGACAAAATTTAATTCATTCACCGGGTTATGGGCTTTTTGCTACTCCCGGTGATCTAAATGGAAATGATATAGTAGCGTTTAACATTGAATGGAATAATATTCCTGATAGTTGGGAAACAATATCAGATTATGGTCTTGGTAAAAGCGTGAAATTTAAAGCTATGCCGATTGAATTATATAGTGCAGTTTATGCAGCGGGTGATTTACGTGTTTACAAAGTTGTCGATCAAAAAAATCCTGTATATCTTTCGTTACATGGTCAATTTGATTTTAAAGATTAAGAAATAGCTGCTTATATAAATAAAATTATCAAGGGACAAAGAACATTTTTCCATGATAATGATTTTCCTTATTATCTACTAAGCTTAATCGAGGGGAATCAACCTAGACATATAGGCAGAACGGGCTTAACTCATAGTTTTACTGCATTTATTCCTCAAGGTTTGGACAAACAGGATTATATAACGTTACTTGCTCATGAACATCTATATAATTGGACAGGGAAGAAAATACGTAATAACTTAGAACGATTAAATTATTGGTGGAGTGAGGGATTTACCGATTATTATAGCAGGGTTTTAGCCTTACGTTCTAGTGTTATAACGCTTGAGGAATTTGTAGAAGAATTTAATAAATTCTTTGAGAATTATTATTTATCACCTGTTATAAATGAACCTAATAATTTAATCGAAACAGATTATTGGCAAGATTATGCAGTACAAAGATTGCCATATTATCGTGGATTTGTTTTGGCACTTTATTTGGACAATTTCATTAAAGAGAATAATAAGAGTAAATCGCTGGATAATGTTATGCTTGATTTATTTAAAACCTCAAAAGAACAAGAATTTTCAAGCGATTATTTTAAAACAATAGTTAAAAATTATGTTCCAAAGGGCATAGATAAAGAGATAAACGAATATATAGAACAAGGTAAAACTATAGATTTAGCTAATGTCGCTAAAGTGCTGCCGATCGAGAAAATAACAATGTAGGCATATGATCGTGGTTTTGATAGAGATGCTTTAATAAATAATTATACAATAAAAGATATTGACGAAAATAGTAACGCTTATAAATCTGGACTTAGAAACAGGGACATAGTTATAAAATATGATTTTCCTAAATGGGGTTCTCCTGATCAGAAGTTACAAGCAACACAATTAAAGGCGAGTTTCAATTTAGACCTGAAAGTGCTAATAAAAAAGATATATACGGGTTCAAGCCTACTTTGTCTAAAGAAGATAAGCTAAAAATCAAAAAGTTTTTTAACAGCTAAAACTTCTTTTTTGTCTTAAAGTATTATTAATTTTTTATTAATAATATCCATTGACACAACAACATTTAAGTTATAATTGCGTCACGATTTAATTTTAAGGGGAAAAATCATGACAAAAAACTATACGGGGCCACAAATAAATAGCGGAAACGTCAATTACAATAATAATGATTGTAAAAACTTCAAAAAAAACATCAAGTTACTTTGACAGTGCTACAATTCATTTTCAAAATGCTACTAAAGCTGCGACAATTTCACAATGTTATGTTGCTACCTTTAGCAACGGAACATGCTATTAATGTGATAGAAAACGGTGCAAAAACTGTATGTTCCGTTCAGGGTTGTGTTTCTGATGTGAACAACTCTAATTATTCTGTTGTATCTACATTTGCTCAAGCAACTGTAGTAAGCCTTGCAACTTTTGCTTATTACAATCCTCCGGTTTTTATCGGTGCTTTTACATTAGGAGCAATTTTAATTTCGCCGTCCGATTAAAAAATACAGTAAAAACAGGACTAACTGCAGGATATGTAGCGTATGAAACTGTGGGAAGGTTTAGTAGCAGGAACAGCAGGTATAGTTTCTCTTATTACCGATAATATTTACGGTGATACCGCAAAGCTTGCCGGTGCTATTAATACTCACATGATAGAGTATTATAATTAAAATGTTGTCATACTCAATTGTCATTGTGAGGAGTTGCATGGTTTCTATGTCATTCCCGCGAAAGCAGGAATCTAGTAAAACATATAAAAACTTGTTTTTATATGTTTATTTTACCAAATATACAATTTTTGTACCAATAAGATTATTTTTACTGGATCCCCGCTTTCGCGGGAATGACATAGAGAGTTACGCACTAGTTAAACGCTTTATTATCTCTTCTCTATCAATCAAAGGTAAAACGCTTGCGATTTCCGGTCCTGATTCTCTGGCGGTTAAAGCAAGGCGAAGAGGTAAAAATAACTCCTTACCTTTCCTGCCTGTTCTATTTGTTATTTCTTTAGTCCAAATGCTCCAGCTATCTTTAGTGATTTCACCTTTCGGTAATAATTCTGCTGCTTGCTTTAAATATTCCTTATCTAAATTTAGATTTTCTACATTCGGAGTTTGATGGCAAATTTCCCACCAATCTTTTACATCACGTAATTGTTGCAAGTTAGGGCTTACCGATAACCAAAAATTTTCATCAATATACTCGGCATCTATTTCTTTAAGGCGTTCTTTTACTGTATCAAAATCTAAACTTATAAGTAATTTATGATTTAATCTTTCTAAATCTTCCGGCTGATAGATAGTTGGACTTTTAGAGAAACTACTTATCTCAAATTGATTTGCTAGCTTCTCCATTGATTTATAAGGCAAGATTTGTGCTGATGAACCAAGTAAACTAAAAAAGCTAGCGATTGCCATAGCTTCGATTCCGATTTCTTTTCTAAGAGTTGCGATCTCAAACCCTCCAACTCTTTTAGAAATTTTCTCATCTTTATTGATTATTAAACTTAAATGCCCAAAAGTCGGAGGAGTAGTATTTAAAGCCTCAAACATTTGCATTTGAATGGCGGTATTGCTAACGTGATCTTCACCCCTAATAATATGAGTAATATCATAATCAATATCATCAATAACTGAGCATAACATATAGGTCATACTACCGTCTGCTCTTATCACTATTGGGTCGCTTAAAGCCTTGCCGTCATATTTAACTTCGCCTTTGATCATATCATGCCAGCTAATCGGTTCATGATTTACCAAAAATCTATAATGCGGTTTTCTTCCTTGTTCTATATATTTCTTTGCTTGCTCTTCAGTTAGATTTAAGCTAGCTCGATCATAAATCGGTGGTAAACCTTTAGATAATTGAAATTTACGCTTTAATTCTAGCTCTTCAGGAGTCTCATAGCAGGCATATAATCTTTTTTTGTCTAGTAATAGATTTTTGATTGCATCATATCTACTTAAACGACTTAATTGATTAAATGTCTGATCCCAATTAATATTTAAAAATTTTAGATCTTCCTCGATAGCGTCTTTATATTCCTGTTTACTACGCTCTAAATCCGTATCGTCAAATCTTAAAATAAACTGTCCGTTATGCTTCTTTGCATATAGCCAGTTAAGCAATGCTGCCCTGATATTCCCGACATGTAACATACCGGTCGGTGACGGAGCAAATCGTGTTATAACTTTTGTCATAAATAAGTAATTTTATTAATTGTCATCCCGTGGCTTGACCACGGGATCTTGTATCACAGCCTGTGTCCTGAGACCCCGTGATCAAGTCACGGGGTGACACTAAACCATTTACGCCTGTTTCTTCTCTAATTTCGCTTTATTCTCTTCAATTAGCTTCATCGCATCATCTAAGCTTAAATTTAGAAAATCATATTTTTTTTGCACTGAAATAAATTGATCCATATATTTTATGTAAGGACCGAATTTACCGTATCCTATCATAATTTCCTCGTCGCTATCTTTATGAATACCTATTTTTAGCGGTAAGCTTAGAAGCTTTAATGCTATATCAAGTGTAATATCATTTTGGTTCAAACTAGCAGGCACGGGGCTACGTTTCGGTTTTACTTTGCCTTCTTGTTTGCCAAGTTGAATATAAGGTCCGTAAGGTCCTTTTTTCAGATATATTTCTACTCCGTCTTTATCCGTACCTAAAACTTTATTCTCATTAGGCATAGTGGCAGGCTCGCCTTCATTCTCGTTGTTATCGTTACCGCTAACAATAGATTTTCTAAAAGTACATTCAGGGTAATTACTACATGCTAAAAACGCTCCGAACTTACCAAGCTTTAAGCTAAGCTCGCCCGTGTTACATGAAGGACAAATTTTAGATTCTTTATTCTCACCGAACAGGTGATAATCAAGGGCTTTTTGTACATAGCTAATAATCTCGGTTATTTTCTGTTCGTTTACTGATTCAATATTATGGTTAAAACCGCTCCAAAAATTATTTAAAGCAGCTTTCCATTCAAGTTTGCCGGCTGCTATTGCGTCTAATTCGTTTTCAAGTCCTGCAGTAAAATCATATTCAACGTATTTTTTGAAGAAACCGACTAAAAATACCGTTACCAAACGTCCAAGCTCTTCAGGTATAAATCGTTTTTTCTCAAGAGCAACATATTTTCGATCTTGTAAAACCGATAAAATACTAGCATAGGTCGAAGGACGACCGATCCCAAGCTCTTCAAGTTTTTTCACTAAACTTGCTTCTGAATATCTTGGAGGCGGTTCGGTAAAATGTTGATTTGGAATAACTTCTTTAGTTTTCAGCGGCTCTTGTTCTTTTAAAGGCGGCAGCATTTTATTTTCTTCTTCAGCTTCATCGTCTATACTTTCACGATAAACCTTATAAAATCCGTCAAAGGCTATAGTCGATCCGTTTGCTTTTGCCAAATATTCTTTATTTTCCGAAGCTAAATTTGCAACTACCAAATCCATTATAACATTTTCCATTTGGCAGGCTATAGTTCTTTTCCAAATCAACTCATAAAGCTTATAATAATCCTTGTCTAGCTTTTCTTTTAAGCTATCAGGAGTATAAGTAATATTTGTGGGTCTTATTGCTTCATGAGCTTCTTGAGCATTTTTTACTTTGGATTTATAAATTCTAGGGCTAGTTGGTAAATATTTATCGCCGTAACTTTTATCGATTAACTTACGTATATCTGCTATTGCATCATTTGATAATGTAACGCCGTCGGTTCTCATATAAGTAATAAGCCCTATAGTTTCCTTACCTATATCAACACCCTCATAAAGTTTTTGTGCTATTTGCATAGTCTTTTTAGCACTAAAACCTAATTTTCTTGCTGCTTCTTGTTGTAGTGATGAAGTAATAAAAGGAGGTTGTGGTTGACGTTTTTGTTGTTTTTTTTCTATCTTATCAACATGAAATTTTTGAGATTTTAATTTTTTGGTTAAATCTTTGGCGTTTTTTTCGTTAATAATTGAGAATTTTTCTAACTTCTGATCGTTTACGTGAGTCAATTTAGCAGTAAATAGTTCGTTATTACTATTTTGCATTTTAAGGCTAATATCCCAATATTCTTCTGACTTAAAACGTTCTATTTCATCTTCTCGCTCACATATTAATCGCAGAGCCACGGACTGTACACGTCCTGCCGATTTACATCCCGGTAACTTACGCCATAAAAGAGGTGAAAGGGTAAAGCCGACTAAATAGTCTAAAGCTCTTCTTGCTTGTTGGGCATTTACTAAGTTAGTGTCAAGTTTCCTAGGGTTTTCAACGGCATGAATAATTGCTTTTTTAGTGATTTCGTTAAAGGCTATCCTTTTGAAAAAATCATCGGATTTAACTTGATTCTTTTCTTTTATTACCTCTGCAACATGCCATGAGATAGATTCACCCTCACGATCAGGATCGGTTGCAAGATATACTGCGTCAGCTTTTTTAGCATCTTTAACTATGGCATCTACATATTTACCGGCTTTATCGGAAATATCATATTTCATTGCAAAATTTTCATCAGGTAACACCGAGCCTTTTTTAGAAGGTAAATCTCTAATATGACCGAATGATGCAATGACCTTAAACTCATCACCTAAATATTTATTTATCGTTTTTGCCTTTGCCGGCGATTCTACTATTACTAATTTCATCTACTTATTATAAACTAATGATATTTTATTACCGGCGTGACGCATTACTGTCCCGGCGAAGTCTAATTCTAATATTACCGTATATATGATAGGAAGCGGTAATTCTATTTCTTTTTGTAAATATTCCAAGTCTATTATGGGTACTACCGATAATAATTCCAATATAGCAAGCAGTACGCTCTTTTTGTAACGGTTCTTTAACATATCTCGTATTTACTGTGCCTAGCTCAACAAAATCCTTAAATAATCCATCATTTTTTTTCATAAATTCTTCATATTGCGGTAAATTAGCTACAATATCGTCTACTGATTCCACTAAATATGCTCCCTCTCTAATCAATTTATTTGTACCTTGACATTTTGGATCTAAAGGAAAGCCGGGAACGGCAAATATTTCCCTATTTTGTTCAAGTGCAAATTTTGCAGTTATTAATGAACCGGATTTTAAGCTTGCTTCTACTACCACTACTCCTAAGGCTAGTCCCGATATTATCCTGTTACGCTGTGGAAAATGTTTTCCAAGCGGGGTAAAGCCGATAGGTAACTCATAATATTAAACCTTCTTCTGCTAAATTTTCAAATAGTTTTTTATTTTCCGGTGGATATATATGATCAATACCGCCTGCAATAACTCCGATAGTTTGAGAAATTGCAGCTTGATGTACGCTGCTATCTATTCCTCGTGCTAACCCTGAAACGGTTATATAACCTTCTTTTACTAAATCATTTGCAATTTTATGCGCAAAGCTTCTTCCGTTTGCAGCAGCGTTTTTGTACCTACTATTGCAACACATTTATATAGTATGATTTAATAACTCTATATTATTATAGCTTAATATTAGCAGTGGATCATAAATTTCAAGTAATAATTTTGATATTCCGTAGATTTATATGTGATGATCTTAGCATTGTCTTTTTCGAGAAGCTCTAACTCTTTTTCAGCATCGCTTTTACTGAAAAATTTAATTGGTTTTGACTTTCCGCCTCGCAATGAAAAATCCGGAACGTTATTTGTGGCAGTTGCTACATCACCAAATAATTTAATTAAACTAAAGAAAATTTTAGGACCGATATTTCACTCCTAATAAGACGTAAAATATTAATTGTTTCAATATTATAAGATATTTTAGGAGCAGAAAATAATTCTTTCAACATTATTTAGGGTTATTTGATATTGCGTTAGTGCTGTATGTCATTCCTGCCTAGGCGGGAATCCAGTCAAGCATATAAAAATTTGTGTTTTTATATGTTTATTTTGTTAAATATGTAATTGTTTATCAATCTTAAGGTTATTTTTTGCTGGATTCCCGCTTTCGCGGGATATGACATCGAACCATGCAACAACACTAGACAAGCCACGGTAGGACAGTTTTCCACTTTAATAACACAGTAGTAATATATTACAGCTTCTCTGCATGTGAGCTTAAATAATGTGCTATACCTTCATGTGATGGGGTAATTGCTTCCTCACCTTTATGCCAGCCGGCAGGACAAACTTCGCCGTGTTTTTGATGATGAGTTAAAGCATCGATTACTTTTAATGTATAATTAATATCACGACCGATAGGTAAGTCGTTAACTAGCATGTGACGTACTATGAAATCCTTATCGATTAAAAAAGTTCCACGCAAAGCAACACCGTCTTCATTAAGTACATTATATTTTGAAGAAATATCCTTTTTTATATCGGAAACCATTGGAAATTGTACTTGTCCAAGCCCGCCTTTATTATGCGGAGTATTTTTCCAAGCTAAATGGCTAAAATGAGAATCAACACTAACAGCTACTACTTTAGTACGTCTTTCGGTAAATTCACCAAGCTTATTGTGAAATGCTATAATTTCCGATGGACAAACAAAAGTAAAATCTAGGGGATAAAAAAATAATACTATATTATCCCCTGCAGCATAATTGCTAAGTTTAAACTTATCGTCTATATTATTATTAGGCATAATAGCTTTAGCTGTAAAATCGGGAGCAGTTTTGCCGACAAATACTGACATATTCATAACCTTTTATTAATTAATAATCTGATATGATATATAAAACTAATTATTATTACAATAATAAATCGTTATAAATTGCTACTTATCTATTTTTGTTCCCGAAGAAGAAGCTTTTAATTGGTTAAATATAGTTAATGCTTCGGTTATAAAACTACTCGGTTCTGAAAGATTTGCAGGTAAAATTACGGTGTTGGTATCTTTAGCCAAATTACCGAACGCACTAATATATTGCTCGGCTATTTTAAGAGCTACTGCATCACTTCCTCCCGTTTTTTGTACGGCAGTTGCAACAATCTCAATACTATTTGCCGTAGCGGTAGCGACTAAGCCTATTGCTTCAGCTTCACCTTTTGCCCTGTTAACTTGATCTGTATAAGAAGCTTCTGAATTCAGGACGATTTGTGCTTTTTCACCTTCTGCATGATTAATTTTTGCTTGTCTATTACCTTCCGACTCTAGAATTTGAGCTCTTTTTTGACGTTCTGCCGCTACCTGCAATTCCATAGCTTTAAGTATAGTTTGCGGAGGTTGAATATCTTTAATTTCATAACGCATACATTGTATGCCCCAATTTATAGCAGCCTGATTAATAGCTGCTACAATTGCTACGTTTAAAGTTTCGCGCTCTTCAAAAGTTCTATCTAAAGGGAGTTTACCGATTTCCGAACGCATAGTAGTTTGGGCAAGCTGTGTTATGGCATAGTAAGGATTATTAACACCATAAGATGCTGCCATTGGATCAATGATCTTAACATATAAAACACCGTCTATAGATAATGTTACGTTATCGTTTGAAATAGCTGTTTGAGCGGTAACGTCTATTGCTTCTTCTTTTAAAGTATGTTTGTATGCTACTCTCTGAATAACAGGGATGAGTAAATTTAAGCCAGGCTGCAGTACCTTATCGAATTTTCCAAGTTTTTCTACTACCCATGCTTGTTGTTGCGGTACAACTTTAACCATTTGTATTATAACTAAAATCGCTATAATACTGAAAATTAATAATGCATATTCCATAATTCAATACCTTTTTTTATTTCCACTCTATATTATTTTTAATTATAAAAAAAGGATTTAAGTTAAACGGTACTTAATTTTTTTTATCATTAAAATGGGTTTTAATTAGTTTGAGTAAAGAAAGAATGCTTGAATATTCTTCAAGTTGTTCATTTACATTTTGTATCTCATTTAAAGCGCTATTAAAATCTTTCTGCAATAAATACGTTTCAGCAGCTTTATTTTGTTCTAGTGTTTTAAGTAAAATACTTTGTAAAAATCTATAATAATAGTCGTCTAGTTTAGGTATATCAGACATAATAATAAACCATATAATTATTGGGTTCTTAATTTATATATAAATTTTTTAATAATTCAATAATTTTTAACTAGATTTACATATACTTAAGTCTTTATCTATTATGTCGGACTCTATATTTAAACAGTTAAGGATTGAATGAAATACATAATCATGGCTAATTTCGGTATTAGCATAATTTTTAATTGAAGATACTGATTTAGGATATTTGGCTTGAAAATCATCTGATACCCAAACTATAAGAGGTACGGTTATTTGTTCTGCAAGTAGTGGACCGCCGTGACCGTAATAACCATTTTCTCCGAGGGACTCGCCGTGATCAGATACATATAATAAAAATGCATTTTTATCTTTAAGCAAATCTATTAAATTATATAAAAAAAAATCGGTATATAAAATAGAGTTATCATAACTGTTAACTAAAGCAAGCTTATCGCAATCACTTGCATCTCCCTTAACCTTAATAGGACAGGTAGGGGTAAAATACTCAAACTCTTTTGGATATCTCGCATTATAGTTCCAATGGCTGCCGGAAGTGTGAACTACTAAAAATTGTTTCTCTGAGTTTGTGAGTATTTCTTTTATAAAAGGCAATATTTTTTCATCATGATCATTTAAAGAAAATAGGGCAGAGCCGCCCGGTACTATAGTAAAATTAACGTCATTATATATATTACTGAGGTCAAAATTTGCAAAACTCCTCATTAAAGTTTGAGTACCGATCCAGGTAGTATTAAAGCCAAGATTTGTTAAAATTGATAAAAAGCTGTTCTCTTGTCTACTATTTTCAATTTGACTTGCAGGATAACGTGAAAGTAACGACGGTACGGAAAGATAGGTAAGGTTAGAAGAAGATTTAGCTTTGAAAGAAATTAGGTTTTGAATAGTCTTTAAGTAAGGAGTCGTATCTCTTTCATAACCGTTAATACCGAAATGATCAAATCTTGCTGATTCTCCTATAACTAAAACACCGATAATATCTTTATCTGACTTATCTATAAAGTTATATTGTTTGCTAATATCTATACATGCATAATTTTTTTTACCGAAATTTCCGGCAAAATTAAGGTAGCTATTATGTAAATACTGAATGGGAAAATAATTTTTTAGTATCTTAAATGAAGGCGTAATAATGTTATATACAAAAATAAGTAAGCAAGCGGTAGATAATAGTTTTGTTACGAATGATTTAGAATTTTCGGCGGCAAAAGATTTGAGAGTATAAAAACAGGTAAAAAGGCAAAAAATTATCCATATTATTAACTTAATGCTGGTTAATTCATAAACTTCGTTTAAATCCGTTGAGAAAAAACTACCTATTACTTGTTTAGTAGGATTGATTTTGAAGAAATAAATGTAATAACTAGCAATAGCGGATGTTATAAATAAAAACCCCACGCCGATTTTTAACACTAATCTATGTACGCTAAGACTGAAAAATGCTATAAAAGAAAATATATAAATATAGCAAAAATCTTTTGATAACTCTAATATCCCTCTAAAGATTGTTGCTTTATAATAATCAAATTTATAAATCAATATTGCGGTATTAAATAATAAACAATAAATAAAGGCTAAAATCGCCGATAATTTAATTAATTTCGTATCTAAATGTTTCTGAATAGTTTTTAGCATAAATAATAATTAATAAAGTAATTTTTATAACTATCATGATCATAAAAAATCTTCAAGAATTTTATCGGCTTTTAATACCAAATGCTCCGCTTATCGCTATTGATTACGGAAGCAAAAAATTAGGAATCGCATTATCTAATCAAGAACTTAGTATTGCTATGCCCTTAAATACTATAACCGAGATAAATAAAAAAATTGTTATTACTTCCTTGCTTAATATCATCGAGAAATATAAAGTTTGCGGTGTTATAATAGGTCTACCGATTGATATGAGCGGAGCAGTAACGGAGCAAACAAATATAGTGATGAAATTTGCTGAAGAGCTAGCAAAATCTATAAATTTGCCTATATATTTACAAGATGAAAGATTAACTACCAAAGCTGCAAATAATTTGCTTAAATCGTTTGGAGTGAAAAGAAAAGACCGTAATAATAACGATGATGCAGTAGCTGCTAGTATGATTCTTGAAACCGTGCTTGATTCTATAAAAAATATTTAATTAGGAAAGAATTGAGGAGTTGTTGTATGGATCGAAAAACCTACTCAATGTCATCCCCGCGAAAGCGGGGATCCAGCAAAATAACTTTAATATTGATATAGAAGTGGCATATTTGACAAAATAAACCTATAAAAACAAGTTTTTATAGGTTTTACTGGGTGCCCGCCTACGCGGGAATGACATAAAACGGTCCATGCAACAAAGCCAAGAATAAATTACCTCCTATTTCACTGGGACAAATTTTACTAGTAGAATTTATGGAACCTATGGGGATTAGTCAAAGCAAACTTGCTCGTGATATTGATGTACCCGTTACTAGGATCAATAATAGAATTAAGCATCATCGTTTAATTGCCGCTGATACAATCCTTCGTTTGGGTAAGTATTTTAATATTAATCCTCGTTGGGAATATGCAAGACCAATATGATTTAGAGCTTGCAGAAGATGAAGGTTGGAAAATTACAGAAGATAGAATAAGAACCTTTTCTATGGCAAGTTAATTATTTATAACTCAATATTGTTACGCACTCAAAACACTATTGTAAAGATATATTATTTATGATAGAACCGATTCGGTAAAAATAAATAAAATATACTATGAAAATATTAATTTTAGGTGTTACCGGTATGCTGGGTAATAGCATATTCAGGTTTTTAAGTAGTGATAAAAAATTTGACATTTTTGCGACAGCCCGAAATAATTCAGCTCGTTCTTACTTTTCTAAGGATTTATCCGATAAATTAATTACAAATGTAGATGTTGAGAACCATGATGCGTTAGTTGAGGTATTTAATCAAACAAAACCCGATATAGTAATAAATTGTATAGGGCTTGTAAAACAATTGGCAGATGCTAATGATCCGTTAAAAGCATTACCGATAAATAGTTTGCTGCCTCATAGGCTAGCTAATTTATGTAAACTAGCTAATTCAAGGTTAATCCATATTAGTACTGATTGTGTGTTTTCAGGAAAAAAAGGTAATTATAAGGAAAGCGATTTTTCTGACTGTTATGACCTTTACGGTCGTTCAAAATTTCTTGGTGAGGTAGATTATCCGCATGCTATCACATTGCGTACTTCCATTATAGGTCATGAGCTAGCAGGCAATAGAAGCTTAATCAATTGGTTTTTAAGTGCAGAAGGTTCAGTGAAAGGGTTTGAGAAAGCTATTTATTCAGGATTCCCGACAGTAGAGCTTGCAAGAATAATAAGGGATTTTGTGTTACCTAATAAAGAGTTGCGCGGGCTTTATCATGTTGCCTCAAAACCGATTAATAAGTTAGAATTGTTAAAATTGGTAGCAGAAATATATAATAAAAACATCGATATTATTTCATCAGATGAGCTTGTAGTAGATCGCTCACTAGATAGCACTCGTTTTAATGAGGTGACGGGATATACGCCTCCTGAATGGCGTGAGCTTGTAAAGCGTATGTGTGAGTTTAAGTAAATTGTCATTGCGAATATAGGCTTGTACACGGAATCCAGCATAAAGTGAGATAAATCGAGCTTTTTATGTTTGTATTTTTTATAACTGGACCCTGTGGACAAGCCACAGGATGACTACCTTAGAGTGTTTCTCGATTGACACAATGACAGAATGAATAATAACAAAATAGGTATTTATATATAATGTTTGTAGATAAAACTTTAATGATTACAGGAGGCACCGGTTCGTTTGGTAATGCAGTGCTTTCTCGTTTTTTTAAATCCGGTATTATTAACGATATTAAGGAAATTCGTATTTTCAGTAGAGATGAAAAAAAGCAAGAGGATATGCGTATTGCTTTAAATAATCCGAAACTTAAATTCTATATCGGGGACGTACGCAATTATAAAAGTATTGATGAGGCAATGCATGGTGTAGATTATGTATTCCATGCCGCTGCTTTAAAGCAGGTTCCGACTTGTGAATTTTATCCTATGGAAGCAATAAATACTAACGTCTTAGGTGCTGAAAATGTTTTAAGTGCTGCTATTAATAACAAAGTTACAAAAGTTATTGTACTGAGTACCGATAAGGCTGTATATCCAATTAATGCAATGGGATTATCTAAAGCATTAATGGAAAAGTTAGCAATAGCAAAAGCACGTATGCGTTCTCCAGGTGAGACTGTGCTGTGCGTTACTAGATACGGTAACGTTATGGCTTCTAGAGGTTCGGTCATTCCTCTTTTTATCAATCAAATAAAACAAGGTAAGGAATTAACCATTACAGAACCGTCAATGACACGTTTTTTAATGTCGCTTGTAGATTCGGTGGATTTAGTTTTATATGCGTTTGAGCATGGTCATCAGGGTGATATTTTCGTACAAAAATCTCCGGCAAGCACAATTGCAGTACTCGCAAAAGCGTTACAAGATATATTCGATAGTAAAAATGAAATACGTTTTATCGGTACACGTCACGGCGAAAAACATTACGAATCATTAGTATCATCAGAAGAAATGGCAAAAGCTGATGATTTAAGGGATTATTACCGTATTCCTATGGACGGGCGCGATCTTAATTATGCAAAATATTTTGTTGAAGGTGAAAAGAAAGTAGCACTTTTAGAGGATTA
This sequence comes from Rickettsia africae ESF-5, assembly GCF_000023005.1. Taxonomy (NCBI): domain Bacteria; kingdom Pseudomonadati; phylum Pseudomonadota; class Alphaproteobacteria; order Rickettsiales; family Rickettsiaceae; genus Rickettsia; species Rickettsia africae. The sequence goes on from NC_012633.1 coordinate 453,617, forward strand.
CACTTCCCATAATACAAAACGTTTAAATTTAGAAGAAGTAAAAGAGTTATTACTGACTCTTGATTACGTACAAGAGGAGCTAAAAAATGCTTAAGGTAATGACGATTGTTGGTACTCGTCCTGAACTTATTAAACTATGCTGCGTGATTTCTGAGTTTGATAAATATACTCATCACATCCTAGTTCACACCGGTCAAAATTATGCATATGAATTACATCAGGTTTTTTTTGATGATATGGGAATTAGAAAACCCGATTATTTCTTAGAAGTAGCAGCAGATAATACGGCAAAATCTATCGGGCTTATTATCGAAAAAGTTGATGCAGTACTTGAGAAAGAAAAGCCCGACGCCGTTCTATTTTATGGTGATACTAATTCATGTTTATCGGCAATTGCCGCTAAACGCCGTAAAATTCCGATTTTTCATATGGAAGCGGGAAATCGTTGTTTTGATCAGCGTGTACCTGAAGAAATAAACCGTAAAATCATTGATCATATTAGTGACGTTAACATTACGTTAACCGAGCATGCAAGACGTTATTTAATTTTTGAAGGTTTACCGCCTGAGCTTATTTTTAAATCAGGTTCGCATATGCCTGAGGTCCTTGATCGCTTTATGTCTAAAATATTAAAGTCTGATATTTTAGATAAATTGTCACTTACCACAAAGCAATATTTCTTAATTAGCTCACATCGTGAGGAAAATGTTGATGTCAAAAATAACCTGAAAGAATTATTAAGTAGTTTACAAACGCTTATTAAAGAGTATAATTTTCCTGTAATCTTCTCAACACACCCAAGGACTAAAAAAAGGCTTGAGGATTTAGAGGAGTTTAAAGAACTTGGCGATAAAATAAGATTTTTGCCAGCCTTCGGGTTTACGGACTACGTCAAACTTCAGATGAATGCATTTTGTATTTTATCCGATAGCGGTACTATCACTGAAGAGGCATCTATCCTTAATTTACCTGCTTTAAATATTCGAGAAGCACATGAACGTCCTGAAGGTATGGATGCCGGAACGCTTATTATGTCGGGTTTTAAGGCTAAACGGGTACTACAATCGGTGAAAGCTATTACGGAAGAACACGAGAATAATAAACGCTTGCAAGAGATCGTGCCGGATTATGCAGAAGCAGGACTTGTATCAAAGAAAATATTACGTATAGTTTTAAGTTATGTGGATTATGTTAACCATACAGTATGGTTTAAAAAGTAATCCTATTCATTATTATCATATCAAAAACATGAAATTTTTTAAATTAATAAAACTTAACACTTTATTTTTAAGTGTTTTTTTACTAATAACTCTTATATCTTCTTTTTGCTATTCCAAAGAAAATTCTTATAAAAAAATAGTTTTCCTTGTTAGTACAGAGACATTCGGCGGCAAAGGTGTATACGCAATGTATAATGAGATGAAAAAAATAGGTCATGATGTCAAAATTGTAATAGTACCTCATCCTCATCCCAATATTCAAGGAGGAATAGATACCGGGTTTATTAGTAAATTTGATGCACAAGATGTGATATATCCATGCGGTAAGTATGCTTCTTATTCAAATGTTAATACAAAATGTGAAATTTCTGAACTAAAAAATTATCAGCCGGATTTTATCTTTACGCAAAATCCTTACGAAAATTTTCAAGGCTATATATCAGAACCTTTTACGGCTGCTAATTTGTATAAGAGCTTTAGAGGAACTAAAACAAAAATTATGTATATAGTCTATGGTCCGCATATCTTTCATCAAAAAAATATTGATGATGATAAGTTATCAAGTTGCATAGAGACGGTATTTGTTGATTCAGAAAGTACAAAGGATATCTTTATTAGTAATTATAAATTTCCTAAGGATAGAGTTATTGTTTCAGGTTATCAACCATACTATGAAGTAAGAAATTATAATATTAAAGAAAAACCAAGCTCGGAAACCATTTTATGGCTTCCTAGATGGGAATTATCATTTAAAAATAGAGATTTATATGAAGGAGGTTCTACTTTCTTAAATTATCACTATTTTTTCTATAATTATGCATTACAACATCCTAATATGCATTTGATTATAAGACCGCATGTTACACTATTTACCTATGCAGTCGGTAAAAATTATTTAAGCCAAAGTGATATGGATAATATATTAAGTAGATTTAACTCTTTAAAGAATGTTACTGTTTCTGCACATGCATTCAGGTCGTTACTGGATGATATAATGGTGTCAGATATTGTAATAAGTGACGGTACTTCATCTCTTGCTGAAGTAGTAGTTGCCGATAAGCCTATAATTTACTTAAGTAATGGTTGGAATAATGAATTTAATAGCAATGCTCTATCTAAAGAATTAAAAAAATATATGTATTTTGCTTATGAGCCGCAAGATATTATTAACTATATAGAATTTATTAAGCAAAATCATTATTTACCTTATTATGAAAATAGTAGTGGCAGAAATCAATTTAAAAAGATGCTTGATCCTGTAGAAAACCCTGCTGCATTTATCGCCGAATATTTATTAAAATTATAATAGTTTAAATAATTTATGTTAGAAGAAATTTATAATGATGGAGAAAGATTAATTCTTGGGGCAACTTATGATGTTTTAAAGGTAATGCGTCATAAAAGTAGCTATAAGATTTTTAAAAAAATTATAGAAGCCGATATACTTAATAGCCCATTAATGCTAAATCAAAAAATAAAAATTTTAGATATAGGTTGTGGAACGGGACACGGAACTTTCATGCTTAGCCGATATATTAGGAGTAGAAATTACAGCAATAGATATCAGTAAAGAATCTATAATTTATGCTGAACAAAATTGTGGAACATCTAATATATAATATATTAAAGCTGATTTAGTTAGTTTTATTAAAAAGGTAGAAGAATGTGATTATATTGTATCACGACATGCACTTGAGCATATTGAAGATGGGTTAAATCTAGCACTTAATCTTAAATATAAAAAACGATTAATAGTAAATGTACCTTTTAATGAACCGGAAGGGAATATACATCATTTAGTTAATTGAATTACTGAAAAAGACTTTGAATCATATCCGAACAAAGAATTTTTCTATGAAGGAGTAGATGGTGTAACTAACGACACGCATTCTGAAAAAATCCTCCTAATTCTATAATCTGTATATATAGTAACTCAGATTTAAAGCCTATAAAACAATTATTTCACTATCCAATCTCAGCTTGGACTCTGGAATTTTTAGAAAAGCTAGGTTTGCAATCCCAAGATATATTAAAACAATTGCTGCAAACTAGAGATGCATTTAAACATAGCGAAGAGAAACACTAAATTAAATAATACTGTAACAGAGCTAAATAATGCTTTAGAAGAAATAAAAATTTAAAAATAAACTAATTATTAGTGAAGAAGAAAAATCTATTTTTCTAAAGCTCTATAGAAAATTTAAACAATAAAACTAACATTTTATAAATTATTTTTAAAAGTTATGACAACTAGAAAAGATAAACCTCTAAATATTTATCATACTTTAGTTTCCATTATTATACCTGTCTATAATGGGGCTAATTATATGAAAGAAGCTATAAATAGTGCTTTAGCACAAACTTACAAAAATATTGAAATTATTGTTGTTAATGATGGTTCAAAAGATAATGGAGAGACAGAACGTGTAGCATTATCATATGGTGATAAAATACGCTATTTTCATAAAGAAAACGGAGGTTGCGGTTCGGCCTTAAATTACGGTATAAAAAACATGCAAGGGGAATATTTTTCGTGGCTTAGCCATGATGATATATATTATCCTAATAAAATCGAGCATCAAGTTGACATATTAAATAAATTAGATAATAAAGATACTATCATTTACGGTGGTTATGAATTAATCGATGAAAAAGGCAACTCTCTACGTTATATTAAACCGGATAGTGTGCTACCTATAAATAAACTTAATATTTCTTTATTACCTTTATTACGAGGATTAATACATGGTTGTTCGTTATTGATGCCTGCTAAATATTTTCATGAAGTCGGTATATTTAATGAGGCTTTACCGACAACGCAAGATTATGATTTATGGTTTAAAATTTTCCGTGTTGCCCCTATTCATTTTGACGAATCTATCCTAATTAAATCTCGTTTTCATTCAGAGCAAGGTAGTAAAAAAATATCAAATCATAACGAAGAATGTAATGTATTATGGTCATCGTTTCTTCACGAGTTAACAGAAGAAGAAATGATCAAAATGGAAGGTTCTCCTTATTTATTTTTAACTCGTACAGCTACTTTTTTATCCAATAATACTCCGTATAAAAAAGCCTGTGATTTAGCAAATACTATGGCTAAACAAGTACTAAATGATACTAAAGTTAGTGTTATTATACCGGTATATAATAGAATAAATTGGGCAATTGAAGCTATAGAAAGTGTACTTATTCAAACACACAAAAATTTTGAGATACTTATAATAGATGATGGGTCGACTGATGATATATCAGAATTAACTGCAATATGCAAAAAAGATAAAAGAATAAAATATTTTCATAAAAAAAATGAAGGACCTGCTGCTGCACGTAACTTAGGTATTAAAAATGCTATAGGAAAATATATTGCTTTCCTTGATTCGGACGATTTATTTTATAAGGATAAAATAGAAATCCAATTAAAGTTTATGGAAGAAAATAATTTTATATTTTCTCATACTTCATATCAAAAAATAAATGAAAAAGGAAAATATATCGAATCTGTTCATTCCGGGCTTTTTAGTGGCAATGTTTTTCCTCAAGTCATACAAACTTGTCCAATAGCAATGCCGACAGTTATGGGAACTTTGACATTATTTCAAGCAAATTTATTTCCTGAAAATATAAGAAGCGGTGAAGATTGTTGTTCATGGATATCTATTGCTAGTAAAAACTCAATAGGCGGTATAGACAAAGAATTGTCTAAAGTACGAATTAGCGGTGGTACTAATACGTTTATGGACCCAAATAAATATTCAGTAGGTTTAATAAATATTACTTCTTATGTTCTTAATGATTCTTATTTAAGTAAATTTAGTCCGTTTACTATTAATTTGTTATTAGCAGCTGTTACACAATTAAGATTACTAGAAAATAAAAATAAAGACTATAAAAAAAGTAATATTTCTTTTTTCAAAAATAATTATGTAATTCAAAAAATACGAACCTATTGCTTTGTGACAAAAATTTTGATTTTATTAACTATTACTTCTATAAGGCAAGAAGGAATACGTGCAACAATCTCTAGAATACAGAGATGGCTTAAAAAGCATATATAAATAACTATTCCTCAAGTATCTTAACTTTTGAGCCATCACCAATTTTAGTCATACCTTCGGTAACGACTAAGTCACCTGCTTTAATATCGTCAGAGATAATTTCAATTAGACCTTCTGTACGTGTACCGATTTTTACATATAATTGTTTTATCGTATAACCTTCTATTTTATAAATAAAAGTACCTTGATTATTTCGTTGAATACAACTTTCAGGAACGGTTAGGTTTTTATGAGGGTTAATTATAAGCGTAACATCTACAAAGCTATTATGCAGGATTTTTGTACCCATAGGTAAAATAATTTTAGCTGTTAAAGTACCATTATCTGATAAGTAATGCGATACTGCCCCGATTGTACTTTTAATTTTTCCTGCAATTAAAACTTCAGTATCGACGCCAACTTTTCCGCTTAAAGACTCCGGCAATTCAATAAAAATACCTTGTGAATTTTCTGTTCCGGTAATGCTAAAAAGATAGTCACCTATTTTTACTTCATCGCCGACCATAGACTTAATTACGCCTATTTTACCAGAGTAGGGTGCAGTAATTATCATATCATTATATGTTTTTAGAGCTTTGGAATAATTAAATTTTGCATCTTCAAGTTCGCTTTTTGACCTGTTATATTCCTCTTTGCTTACAAATTTTTTAGCGAATAAAGCTTCTTTTCTATTATAATCTTCTTGTTTTGTATTTAATAACGCTGCTGCTCTAGATTTAGTGGTTTCTGCTATGTTTTTATCTATAACTAGCAATATATCCCCTTTTTTTACTATTTCTCCTTGATGTGCTGAGACTTGTTCAACTACTCCGGTGGCATTGGCATAATAATCACGACTATTATCATTCTGGCATTGCCCTACAATATTAAATATGTCGTAAAGCTCAGCAATTTGTACTTTAGTTGCTTTTACTGCTGTAATTTTTTCTTCTTCCTTTTTACTTGCCATAGTAGAAAACGAGATAAGTAAGGTAAAAAGAACAATAAGTTTTGCAGACATCATATATTATACTCTAAGGTGCATAGGTGTCATCTAGTAGTTTGTCCATGTAGGAAAAGCAACTAAAAGTGTATGTTGTTGTGACATTTTTAGCTGGATAATGTGGACAAGCTACTAGATGACAAAGTATGCTTTTTCAGGTCCTCATCCGTTAACCATTTATATTCTTTTTCTAGAATTTCAAATCTAATTTTTTCTAATTGTGCATCAAGAACAGGTTCAGGAACGATAGCAGAACCGGTAAACTCAAATCCTTGATAGTTAATTTTTAGTTTCTTACAAATTTCTTGTAATGATAATAAATTTTCTTCTATATCATCGATAAATATTATTGATTGTGGATAATAACTTGTTTTTCGTAATACATACTCAAGCATGCTTCCTTTATCATATTCCGCAGTGTAAATTATTCCGTCTTTTAATGTAGGTTTACCGTAACCGGCATTAAAATCTTCTATTATTATCTCATCTTCTAAAGGTGAAAATTCTTGAAAATTTACCTTTAATTCAGTGAGTTCACGAATTCTCCATTCGATCATATCTTCAATTACGCCGAATTTACCGGTAGGAAGTTTAGTAAGACCCATTGCCGGTACATTTTTTTCTGTAAGTAGAGCAAATATCGTTAAGATATCTGGGTTAACAAATCTAGCTTTCCTATCTTTAAGAACAATACTAAGTAACAATTCACATTCTTTTCTAGTAAGTCTTTTTTCAATGTTCTTCATTAATTCTTTTCTATAATCATGTGTTAACCTAGATTCATCACTATCCATTACAATTACTTCATCTACATCAAAAAGCACCAAGCTAGTATTATCGGCTTGTTTTACCGCTTCTATAACTTCTTTAAAATCATGAACTTTATTTATGTTGCTATACATAGTTATTGTTTATTTAATCTTACTTAAGAGTCTAATTACTTCTTCTAAGGAATTTGTCATTACCTTTAAATCTTCTTCTCTAGATAAATTATGGTGACCGTCTTTAATTAGCTTCATTACTATTTGTTTGCTCGTTATTTTTTCTAATAATTTTACTGAAACATTATAAGGCACGTCTTCATCTAACATCCCATGAATGAGATGTACCGGTATATTTATATCAATCTGTTTTTTTGTCAATAATAAATGTTTTTTTGCATCTTCTATCAGTTTATAGCTTATAGGATATTTATGCTCACAATTTTTACCGCTTACTTCTAGTATTCCCTCTTTTTGCATCTTATTTTGATCATTTAGAGATATATTTTGCCAAATATTTTCAGTACAATCTGGAGCAGGGGCTACACACACAAGTCCCTTTATTTTATCAGGAAATCTTAAAGCCGCAAGAAGTGCTAGCCATCCTCCTATGCTCGAACCTACTAATATCGCCTCCGTATTAATTAATTTATCTAAAATTAGTGATACTCCTTCTAACCAATCACTAATTGTTTGATCCTTAAATTGTCCTGATGCGTTTCCATGGCCGAAATTATCAAAAACAATAAAATTATAATTGTTTTTTTTACAATAATCTATTAAATAGATAGCCTTAGTTGATTGCATACTAGACATCAAGCCGTGTAAAAAAATTACAGATGGAATATTTGTATTAATTATTCTATAATTATCATAGACAATAAATTTGTCTTGTGTTTTATTATAAAGTTTGTGCATTTTAAATAATTATTTTAATAGATTGAGATTTAATGCCTTCATTAAAGTCAAGTAAACGATACAATAAATATACTATTTTGCAAGTAGTGCCTGCTCTAGTTTCGGGAGGGGTTGAAAGAGGTACTATAGAAGTTGCAAAATATCTTAAAATTCTCGGTCATACTCCTATCATAATTTCAGTAGGCGGTACTCTAGTTAAAGAGTTAGATAAGGAAGATATATTGCATATTGAAATGAATAGTAACAGTAAAAATCCTTTTGTAATTCTGAATAATGCAAAATTGATAGCAGAAATAATCAAAAAATATAATGTTGATATAGTTCATACAAGATCAAGAGCACCGGCATGGAGTTCATATCTAGCAACAAAATGGACAAATGCTAAATTTTTGACTACCTTTCATGGGGTTTATAATATCCCGAATAGTTTTAAAAAATATTATAATAGCATAATGCTAAAAGGCAAGAAAGTTGTTGCCGTGTCTAATTTTGTAAAACAACACTTGCTCGAAAACTATAAAATTGATGAAGATAAAATAGTAGTAATTGAGCGTGGAGTGAATTGTGATTATTTCGATCCCGCAAATTTAACGCCGGAAAAACTTGAAAAATGTTGTGAGAAATATGATGTACCGAGTAACGTGCCGATAATATTAATGCCTTCTAGAATGACAAGTTGGAAAGGACATCTTGTTCTAGTAGAAGCATTAAGTAAATTAAAACATAGAGACTTTTATTGTTTAATGGTCGGTGATATATCTAGACATCCCAATTTTACTAATAGAGTAAAAGAGCTTATAGCTAATTTAAAACTTCAAAATAAAATTCAAATTTTTGGTAATGATTCGGATATAATAAACCTATATGGGATTTCCGATATTATCATTTCTGCCTCAATCGAGCCTGAAGCTTTCGGGCGTACTATTATAGAAGGGCAGGCGATGAAGAAGCTTGTTATTGCAACTAATATCGGTGGGGCAGTAGAGACAATAAATAATAATATAACCGGTTTCCATGTAGAACCAAATAATGCCGAAGCGTTAGCACAGAAAATCGATTATTGTTTCTCGATTTTAGGTACTGATCTTGCTAAGAAAATCCAAGAAGCGGCAAGGCATACGGTAATTAATAATTTCTCTCTTAATCTGATGCTAAGAAAAAACCTTGAAATCTATAAAGAAATCTTAAAAAACTCCCATAATTGAACATCTAGATTTAGTATATACTCATGATAAATGAAAAGTAGTCAAGTATATAGGGTTCCTAATAATTTTATTTCAGCATACAAATCTTCAAGATTTATACTGATCATAAAAATTATTATAGTCATGAGATTTACCATCATGATGCACTACAAGCATTAAAGTTTCCGGTAAAAATTCTTTTAAAGCTTGTTATGCATTTTCTATAGATATTTTATCAAGATTAGCAAATACCTCGTCTAAAATTAATATTTTAGGGTTTGAAATTATAGCTTTAATGATTCCAATTTTTTTCTTTTGACTGCTGCCACTTGGTGCATTTATTACATCATAATTTTTATCACTTAAGTGCTTAATTAATGTACCTAGATCTAATTTTATAAGTAGTGTGTTAATTTTTTCTTCTAATAATTGCTTATTACTTTTAATGATTGATTGATCAAGGTCGGAGGTTATTATTTCAAATAAAGTAGATTAAACCGGTATGTAACTATTCTGATTAATGAATATTATTTTTGGATTTTGATAATGGGTAGGTATGGAAATTTCACCAACGCTATGGCATGGATCAGCAATACAATTGACTAAACTCTTTAAAAAAGTAGTGTTGCCTTGAGGAAGCTGAAAGAAGATCATGTGCTCCTAGTTTGAATACTAATTTTTCAAAACTCAAAATAGTTCTTTCTTCTATAATTAGGTTATAATCAGAAATTACAAGTTCATCGTTTGTATCATTAGTAGACCATGTTATTCCTTTTTTATTCTCAGAAGAAATTGCCTCTATTAATTTTGTAATTCTCGCTTGTTATCTAACTGCTCCACTAAAGATTATTTTTAATGAGGCACTTGTTAAGAATGATTTTAAGGTTTCAAGTCAAGGATTAAGTAGTAGAGCTTGCTCAGGCGTAATCTCTCCATTTTTTACTTTATAAATATAGTAAAGTGATTTTATGAATTTATTGGAGATATCTAGTATAGTAGTTATAGTATTTTTTGTGCTATCTAAAAACAACATTTTTTTTGATATTTCTTTTTTAGCTTTAAGTTGCTTGGCATATTGATTTTGTATAAATTGAGCAGAATCAGTTAACAAGATATTTGAAGTATTAGAGGATATATTTCTTACTATAGAAGCTGTATTTTCGTTAATTTCCTCTGGCTTCTTGCCTGTAAGAAATATTCAGTTGATATAATATATTTAAAAATCTTTCCTTAATATTTTCAAACGCATTAAATATAATAGCTCCTGGAACTAAATTCATTATATCTTGCAATGCAATAAGCTGTATAATTTTTTGAGTGGTTAAATTCCCTAATTGTAAAATTCCAATAGTGAAAGTATTATTAAGATCATTAAATAAATTATTAGTAATAGCTTCTATATCCTTTAATCCTAAGATTTTACTTTTATATTCTTCGTTTAGTAACAGTTCTAAAGTTTTTTGTTCGATTAAATCTTGAGTATTTTGTGTTAAAGAAACTTTATATGATTGGAATAGTGTGCTTATTATATTTTTTCCACACCATAAAATACTGATTTTTGCTCCTTGAGAAACAAGAGGTCCTATATCAGCATTAGGGTCCTGTATGAGTAAGGTTAATGCAATTAATGTATTGCCATCATTTCCGGTATAGTTAATAAAACTACTATTTATGTATGCTTCAATTAAATCTAAAACCCTTGGGTTACATCTTTAATTTCATTTTTTGAATCATTTTTAAAATTGTTAGAAAGTATATTAGGATCAATTACCCTAATATTAGGAGTTAAGTTTATCTGAATTTCTTTTAAATTTTCCTGATAATTTAAGAAATCAGTCCCATAATATGCTAAGCCTACTATTGCAGCTGTAGAAGTTAAATAAATTGGTACTGAATAATTAGGAAAAGTTGTGATGAGATTTGTAGTAATAGGGTAGATTAAATTTCCTTTAAATGTGGCAGAAGTAAGATAATGTTTCTGAAAATACCCTTCGGTTATTAAGATTTCATCAGCAAGAGTTGCCGAAACAAAAAGACTGCTTCCTGTTGTCCCATTTACAATAAAACCAATTATACCGCTAATTATTAAATGCGTTCCATATGCTAACTTTTTGGAAAAGGTAGAAGCAGCTATTATTTTTATTAAAAATAGATATCGTTATTGTGAGTGGGCGTTGTTGTGTGTATCGAAAAAGGCACTCGGTGTTATACCGTGGTTTGACCACGGTATCCAAAAACAACTGAAAAACTGATCCACGCAGCAATTACCTTTTGAGCAATTGAAAGTAGCGTGGCACTCCATAAAAATAATAAAAAAATACTAAAAATTAGCATTTTTATACTTCCTTGCTTCGTCAAAAATTACAGTTTTTTCTTAGCTCAGACGTTAAATTTTTAACTAATCTATCTTTAATAAAAGCTACCGAATTAGGTGATAAGTTGTATTATAGTATAAAGAAAAAATGTAGGTGTAGGGAAGAAAGTAAAAAGGCAGCTAAATAAAACCTGCCTTTTTATAATTATTAACGAGAATATAACTCGATTACTAAATGCACTTCTGCTTCAAAAGGATATGGGACATCAGAAAGAGCAGGAACTCTTAAATATTTACCGGTTAATGAAGGTACATCAAATGATAAATATCCCGGTGTTGTTTGACCTTGTTTTGAAACGGATTCTTGGATAAGCGGTATTTGTTTTACGGATTCTTTAACTTCTATAACATCGCCTGCCTTGAGTCGTATGCTTGCGATATCGGCTTTCTTACCGTTTAGTTTAATATGTCCGTGTGAAACTAACTGTCTTGCAGCAAAAATAGTTGGAGCTATATTCATTCTATAAACTACCGTATCAAGTCTACTTTCAAGTAACCCAATGAAATTTTCACCGGTATTACCTTTCATTTTTTGAGCAAGTGCAAAAATATTTCTAAATTGTTTTTCAGTGACACGACCGTAGTGGCATTTCAATCTTTGTTTAGCTTTTAAATGTAAACCATAATCTGAAGTTTTAATCATGGTATTCTGCCCATGTTGCCCGGGACGATAATTTCGTGTATTGAAAGCATCCTTGCTATCACCCCATAGACTTACTCCAAGTCTTCTACTAGCTTTATATTTAGAACGAACAATTTTTGTCACTGATAATATCCTTAACTTATTATTTATTATTTGAATTACAAAAAAATATATACATTTCTTGCATCAAAGTCAATCATTGATTTTTAACCTAAAACTTTTTATATTTAATTAAAAAATATTTCATATGAGTTCCTTAGTAAGACCAATCAATTTAGGTAAAATTAATCATTCACAAAGTACTGTTAAAGACTATATTTTACTTATGAAACCGCGTGTAATGTCGCTTGTGATTTTTACGGGTTTTGTAGGTATGTGGCTTGCTCCTTATTCTGTGCATCCGTTTATTGCTGGTATTGCAGTTGTTTGCATAGCGCTTGGGGCAGGTAGTGCAGGGGCAATTAATATGTGGTACGATAGAGACATCGATAGCTTAATGAAACGTACCCAAAAAAGACCGATAGTAAGAGGAGTTATAGAATCTGATGAAGCTTTATCTTTTGGTTTGATAACGGGATTTTTTGCAGTATTTTTTATGGCTTTATGTGTTAATCTACTTGCATCCTTTTTACTGCTATTCACTATTTTTTATTATATCTGTATTTATACTATTTGGTTAAAGCGTCGTTCTATACAAAATATCGTTATTGGCGGAGTATCGGGAGCATTACCTCCTGTGATAGGTTATGCAGCGGTAAGCAATACTATATCTCTAGAGTCGATTATATTATTTTTGATTATTTTTATTTGGACGCCGCCGCATTCATGGGCTCTTGCTTTATTCTGTAACGATGACTATAAAAACTGTAAAGTACCGATGATGCCTGCAGTAAAGGGGACTTTATATACTAAAAAACAAATTCTAATTTACAGTATTCTTTTATTTATTGTTTCGCTAATGCCTTTTTTTATTGGAATGAATAATTTTATATATTTAATAATTTCTGGTATCCTTGGGGTAGTATTTCTATATTATGCCGGTTCTTTATTCTATGACACCCCTGATAACAAACAAGCTAAACGATTTTTTGCCTATTCGATATTTTACTTGTTTTTTATATTTTTACTCTTGTACTCAACTAACACTATATCCACTATTAGCTGAGAGATAATAGTGTTGGGTTACTTTTATAGAAGCTAAAATTGAAACCCAACGTGAAGAAACATATCATAAGTGTATTTTCATGCAAGTGATTTTTTATTTATAACTGTAATTTTTAAATTTTATGCTTTTGTTTCGTAATTTTGATAAGTAGGAAGAGTTAGAATATATATCGTATTTTATTCCATGGGTGCAACCTGTCATGCAACACACTCCATCGTTGGATAAAACTACTCTTAATACTGGCTTTATAACGTACCGCCTTGCCTCCATATTTGCTTACTTTATTTTCCTGTATAATTTGGTTGCCAAATTAAAGCTTCACTCTCTAATCTATTTGAGGCAATATTTCTTTCATGCTGCTTATCGTTATGCGTTAAAAATATGCATTCTGCTTTTATAAACGGTTTATATTGGTTGTTTATGTATTGAGCCTAAATCTTCAAATAACTTTGCATATTCGGTAAGCCAGCCTTCATAAACAATAATAGGAGCAAAGTTGAGATGAACTTCGTAACCTGCTTCAATAAAAATATTCACCGCTTTTATTCTCTCGATAATTGGACGCGTTTTTGGCTCTAATATCTCACGCATTCTTGTCGGTATCAAACTAAATCTAATCCTTATTTTGTTTTCAGGATTAAAATTAAGTAATTTAGGATTGACATATTTAGTAGCAAAAGTTGCTTTAGTACGTGGATCTTCTTTAAAGAAATTAAATATCTTTAACCAATTAGTGTGTTTCCAATGCAAACTTACATCGTTAGAACAACCTATATTATATGTCCAATATTTAGAATCTGTTTGATTGGAAATTTTAGTCGGTAAATTTGCTATATGTTTATCCAATACGTCAAGTATTTGATCTATATTTTCATTGATATATAATGTCTCATAGTTATGATGCATAACATAACAATAACTATTTCTGCAACCTCCGGCACAGCCATACATGAAGTTAGGCGTTATGTAATCAGCTGATCTTCCATTAGGACGTACGTGCAAAGTTTTCGTATTTTGTACTATTTTCTTAATCATACGATTTTAAATTAAAGTTTATTTAAACTACTTACTTAGCTTTACAAACTTCAGATTTATTTACTTACATTGAAATTGTGGTTATAAATTATTAATTACAAATATATCATAAGTTATGGAAAAACCAAGCTATCTAAATTTTGATAATAAAAGTTATAAATGGAAAAATGATATTGAGTATCGTAAATGCCCGGAAAGCTATAGAGTAAAGGGGAGCAAGGAGTATGCATTTGTCAACCATATAAAAATGAAATTTTGCCTTATTGGAAGTTTAAAACTTCTGAAATTGCTAAAGCAAGTAGTGAAAAAATATCTCGATCTTCATCACAGATATCCAATATCAAGAAGAAAAAGACAATCTACGAAGATTCGTTGAAACTGATCCTGAAGAACTTTCAAATTTTATTGAAACTTATGATAAAACTGAAAAATATAACAATAGAGAAGCTGAATTTTTTCATAGTTTAAGTTCTATTTTAATGGAAAAACAACAAGATAATGCGATTAAATCATTAAAGAAAGCTATTGAACTAGATTCAAGTAAAGCATACTCTCACGAAGAGTTTTTTAATAAATTACATAAAATAAATCCGGAGGAAGCACTCGCTTCTATCAAAAGAGCTATAGGGTTAAATCCAAATAAAAAATCATTATATGAAGACCTTATTATTTTGTTGAAAAAGGCAAATTATGATGAAGAAGCAGCAAAAATTACTAAAGTAATTCAAGATTTCCCTAAAAACATACCTAATTTGGTATTAGATACTGAGGAAACAAAGGATTTGTATCTAATTAGGTTTGGCACAGGAATAACTGTATCAAAACGTGGGTATTTATGAGTTTTGCACTGTCATCTAGTTGCTTGCTAACTAAGTCTAGAAAAAATAACTTCAACATTGTTACTACACTATATTATATGTTTTGCTGGATGATGACATAGAGAGGAATAATAAGTCACACAACATTCGTGACGGTCACATTAAAACAGTTTTTTCAATCCTTTTTGTAGAAGCTTATTCACAGGATCTGCTTGTTGGTTTTCCTGCGGAGGGCTGTTTTGTTCCTCTGTATTTGTATCCTTTTTCTTTCTGAGACTCAAAGCATCTTTAATAATATTTTCAGGTTTCTTCTCTCCGCTTTTTAAGTCTTTAATAACGCTATTAAATACGTTTTTAACTAAATATGTTTGAAAGGCTTGAACGTCTAATTTATGCTGCGGATTATTTATGAATCCGTATAATTTAACGGCTATAGGCGGTAAATCCGCAATAGTAACGCTTGCACTAACATCCATCATATATTGTGGTAAGTTAATTTGACCGCTTGCATTTGTTGTAGCAGGTGAAGCATCTAAACTACATTCATTTAAATTAAGCTTGCCTTGCGTTATATTTCCTCTGGCAATTAAATTTTTGAAAGATGTGGATCCGCCACTAAAGGAGCTGTTAATAAGTCGCAATACTCCTTCGGTATTTTTAGCATTATTTACCGCATCTGCGATTCGGTTTAAATCAAATCCGCTTATTTCCCCGTTATCGCTATTTACGTTAAATTGTCCATTTAGATTATTAACATATGTATAAACGCTATTACCGCGAGAAGTAAGATCGGCTTTAAAGCTTAGTCGCCCATCAGTTATTTTTATTTTATCCGATTGCGGAGTGAAACTTTTGAGATAGGCATTTTTTAAATCGATTTTAATTGCAGCATTTTGATCTTTGGCTGAACTCACATAACCGGTGCTACTTAGTTCGCCACCGTAAATGCTTGCATTAACTGAAGTAATATTCAGCGTGCCGCCGGTGATATTTAATTTTGCTTTTAAATTATTTATGATTAATGAGTTGTTAGTTAATTTATCAATATTTGCGGATAATTGCCCTTCAATTTCATTTAAAAACCCTAAATTAATAGGATTATTTGACCAAGGAGAATTATTTTTAGCTGTAGGTATGTTTTGAGTAGCAGGACTATTAGTTTTATTTGGAGCAGGAGTAGGACTATTACTTGTAAGAATTTTATCCAAATTAACTAACGGACTATATAAGTTAAGATTAAAATTGGGCTTCTGAGTTTCTAAATTAATATCTCCTTTAATAGATATATTAGTATTAAAAGCGGATATTTTATTATTAATATGGAAAGTATCTTTAATTTTTTGCACTCCTCCGTTTAACTGCAATACTCCAATCTGACTTAAATTACTTACTCCCATAAGAGACATAAACGACTCAAAATTATTAATTTTTAGATTGTGCGAAATAGTTATATCTTGTGCTAAATTTTTAAGCTCAATATCTCCCGTTAGATTACTATTTGCAGCCGATAAATTAATATTTTGTAATTTTATTGCTTGAGAATTACTAATTACATTAGAAGTAAGTATAAGTTTTTGGTTAATAATAGGCGGTAATTTATTGGTCTTTAGTTTTAGAGCATCAAGTATAGGTTTTAAACTATCAGCTTGTAGCATAATATTTGTCTTATCTAAATTAGAGCTAATCTCGGTTATAATGTTACCGGGATTGATAATAATATTTGATTTCAGGTTATTACGCTCTATATCATAATTTGCATTTGCTAGTAATGCTATATTTGGATAATTAAGTCTAGCATCTTTAATAGCTATATTTTTACTATCGGCAGTAATTGCCGTAGTTAGCTCGTAGTCATTTTGTAAATCAGCAGGCATACCTAAAGTTTTAGTATTACCTTTAATATTTGCGTTACCTATGAACGAATTATTTTCGCTATCAAATTTCCCTTCGATTTTAATTTTTTCACCGGCAAGATTAATATTGGCACTTAACGGAATTATTTTACCGATTTCTTCAATATTGCCGTCTATATTAATTTGCTGTTCCAAAGCCTTTAAAGCTAAAGTCAAATCTATAGGACCTTTAAGGCTTTTAATTTTAGTCTTTAAGTTAATATCGTTAAATATTTTCTCACTGTTTTTTTCTATATATATTACTTTGCCGTCTATAATTTTAAAATGACTAATCAAAATAGGAAGTGCTAATTCAGTTTTAGTATTGGTAGATTCTACAGAGCTAAGTTCATTTGTTTTGGATGCATTATTAGGTGTAGAAAATTGCCAATTTTTTTGTCCATTACTTAAAACTTCTAGATTTATAATCGGTTTTTGCAGTTTTATAGAAGCTACTTCAATTGCTCCTCTAAAAAGAGGAAAAAGTCGCAATGACGCTTTAGCACCTTCAACGGAAACTAGATGAGGTTCTTTTGTACCGTTTATTGATGATAATTTAATTTCTGATAGTGATATTGCGGGATGCGGTAGTAAAGATAATTTTATGTCGCCGTTAATAGTTAAATCTCTATTTGTAGCCTCTTTAACTTTATCTATTACTATTCCTTTATAATTATTTAAAGGAATAAAGAAAGGAATAACAATTAATAATAATATTATACTTATAAATATAATAAGTGAGTATTTTAAAGTTTTAGGCATAGAGCTTAACCTTCTATTTATATACATAATATTAATTATAGTATTTAAGGATTAATTGTCAATTTTATATAATTTACTCAATTAAGGATTAAAATAATTATATTCTATGTCATTCCCACGAGGCGTTGTTGCGTGGACCGGTAAAACCCACTGTGTCACCCCGTGGCTTGACCACGGGGGCCATAAAAACAATAAATACTAATAAATTTAGTATTTTTAACTGGATCCCGTGGTCACGCCACGGGATGAGACAGAGGTGAATAAGAATCGTGGGGTACTATAAAGAAATTGAAAACTACGGTAAATTATTCAAGCTTCTCTTTGATAATTTAAAATCACATAATCTTTAGTTATAATAGGAAAAAATTCTTTATTGAAAGGTAATAATTCGGTTGTTTGATCTGAAAATTCTATTTCAATTATGTCACCGGCACCAAAGTTAAGAATATTTTTAATTTTGCCTATTTCTTTATGATCTTGGTTTAATACCGGTAAATGAGTTAAATCTGCTATATAAAATTCATCTTCTTCTAGTTCCGGTAAACTTGCTCTTAAGCAAAATATTTTATAACCTTTTAAATTTTCAGCTTCATTTCGAGTAGCTATATCATTAAATGTACAAATTAATTCTCCTTTGGCATTTTGGCTAATTAGCTTAATATGTATATTTGCTCCTGACTCATTTACTAAATTTCTTTCAAGTATTTTTGTAGCAGGGTCGGTAAAAGATTTTAACATTACATGACCTTTAATTCCATGACATGATTTTATTACACCGACTAAAATTAAATTTTCTAAAGAATTCATTAATTTGTCTTTAAATTTTGATAGTTATATATAATAATATATTTAAAAACTTTTTTACAGACATGATAAAAAAAATAGCTGCCGGCGTCATAATTTGTTTTTCATTATTGTTATTTATAATGTTTGGTGCATTATCGTTTGTTAACTATAATTCGGTTACTAATAATTTTACCAGTCATTTAGGAATTGCGAAAGAAAATATCGGAAAAATAAAGATGAATAAATTTCCTTTGTCCTATTTAGTTATTGAGACGATAAGAGAAGAAGGAAAGTTAGATTTAGAGCAGATTAAAATTCATTTTTCGTTGTGGTCGCTTATAAAATTTAATCCTAAAATTAATAAAATAGATATATTAGATGCTAAATTTTATTCACATTCTAATGTATTAAATATTTATAATCATGAAGAGTTAATAAAGAATTTCTTTAAATATAAATTACAAAATATAAATCTAAATGTTACTAATCTAAGTATTATTAATAAACAAGATTATTCTATTTTAAATTTTAATAATTGTATATTAAAAAAAGAAAATGCTTTATCGTCTAATTACATATTTAAAACTACAAGTAACTATATAGGTAAAATTTCAGGTTCAATTAATAAACGTGACGATATAGTAGATTTTAGTCTTAATATTGATAATAATGATTATGGTTTTAAGTTATCGCAAATTTACAAAGATTCTAAGCTTACTAGCGGTAGTGGTGAATATCAGATTAAAAATTTAGCATCGGTAATGTATAATATATTACCGGATTTAAACCATCTTTTTAATAAATTTAATCAACATGAGGCAGTAAACGTTAAATTTAATATTTCAAATAATGAAGATGAAATAGAACTAAAAGACATAGTAATAGCATCATCTTTTATTATTGGTCATGGATTTGTTAACATTGCTAAAAATGATAATATTACTACTAATGTAAAACTAGATTTTCCTAAAATAGATTTAAGTTCGTTAATTTCTCCAAATGCAGAGGTAACATTTAATACTTCTTCTTCAAATAGTAGATTTATTTTTGCCAATAAATTACTTAAAGCAAACGTGGCAATTAACGAAATAATTTTAAGTAATAATGAAGAACTAAAAAAAATAGTCTTTTCTTCTAACTTATTAAAGGGTACTTTAAAGATAAATGAATTTTCAGGTAATATTAAATCAGGTGGAGAATTTAAGCTTACAGGTAATGTAACACAGAATGCCGTTAGAAGTATGTTCGATGGACAGCTATATTTAAAGCACAACGATATAAATTCGTTACTGAATATTTTAGGATTTAACGACGTTACTATTAAAGAAGCTATTCCTTTTAGCTTGTCATCGGATTTAAAACTCACTTTAATAGATTTATTTTTTAAAAATTTATTACTCAAAACAGATAATTTAAATTTATCAGGAAATTTTTCTAGTAAATTTATTGCTCAAACACCTCGTTTAGACGCTACGCTTAATATATCTTCGCTTGACTTAAGCAGTAGAACGTATCCAATAATTTCGCCGCTTATCGAATTTACAAAAAATTTAACTAAAGATATGAAAGCTCTAGATTATCCAAGTAAATTCATCCCTATTAGAACAATAGGATATTTAGCTAATTTAGATATTCTGATAGATAGCGTTAAGTATAACGATCATGTATTTGACAAAATGAATTTGCTTGCTAAAATCGTACCAGCTAATATAAAAATTAGTAATTTAGATTTTAAAACTGCTAACAGCTATTTATCAACTAGCTGGAACTTAGATGCATCGAGTGTATTACCGTCTTTGATCGTAGAAATTAAGGACGGTAATCTTACTACTGATTTATTATCACCGGCAGGAATGCTTAATTTAAGAAATAAATTAATAAATGATTATAGTTTAGATAAAGCTACCTTACAAGTTTCCGGTACATTGTCGACATTATTACAAAATGATTTAATATTGAAAAATGTTAAATTTTATGTAGCAAATAATAATAATTTATTACAATTTAATAATATTGAAGCAGAATTATTAGGTGGTAAGTTTCAAGGTAACGGCAATATTTTATTAGAACCTTATGCTATAAATTTCGTATATGCTTTAAATACAATAGATTTAAACAAAGTTTCAGCTCTTATGCCTAAAATATTTACTGCAAGTGGCGGAAAAATAAGTATAAGCGGTAGTTTAGGAACTAACGGTAACACTCTTCAAAGCCAGCTATATAACCTTACTACAAAATCACAATTTGCTATAAACAATATAGATGTTAATAATTTTGCAATTGATGCTTTTATAGAAAAAATTGATACAGCTGATTATAAGGTACAAAATTTAGATAAAGATATAAATAGTGCTATAACCACAGGACAAGAAAATATTAGAGGTATAAGCGGTGATATTGAACTACAAAAAGGTATTGCCCTTTTAAAGAAAGTAAAATTTGCAACACAATATAGTAGCGGTGCGGCCTCTTTTGCAGTTAATATATATAATTTTGATATGGATGCATCTAGTATTTTGTCATTTTACGTGCCGGCAAGGCTTGTTAAGTTAAATACCTCAAATACAAGTTCTGATAAAGATAGCTTGGCACATCTTAATATAAAAATGCAAGGGAGTATTTTTGCTCCTAAGAAAACTTTTGATAGTAGTGAGCTAAAAAAATTACTTATACCCCAAACAACTGAAGACACAATTACTACAGATAACCATTAAAAAATAAAAATAAATGACTAATACTAAAACTTTAGAAGCAAATATTAGCTTTGAAGAAGCTTTAAAAGAGCTTGAGGAAATTGTTAAAAAAATAGATAAAGGACAAGAGAGTCTAGAGACGGCAGTTAATAGCTTTGAAAGAGGTATTTTACTTAAGAATCATTGTGAGAAAAAACTAAAAGAAGCTCGGTTAAAAATTGAAAAAATTACTAAACTTGCTGATTCTACAGTGGTCTTAGAAGAGATGGAAGTGTAGTGTTGACATAAAGCATACATTGTACTAGTATCATAAGATGACAAAGAAATGTAATTATAGCTTTTCTGCTGAAAAAAATTATAACTTAATAAGTGAGCGCAAGGTAAGTTTTGAAGCAATAATATCAGTTATAGAAAGTAATTATTTATTGGATATAATAGAACATCCAAATCCTAATAAATATTCAGAGCAAAAAATGTATATAGTTAAATTTAATGAATACGCCTATTTAGTGCCTTTTATTAGTGAAGTTGATGGAACAGTTTTTTTAAATACTATTATTCCACGTCACAAAGCTACTCAGAAATATCTAAAAATAGGAAAAAGTAATGAGAAATAAAGAGAATATATCAAATATAATACTAGATGCTGAAGAAAACGCATTGCTGGAATCTTTTGAAAATGATGAATGGCAAAGAATTAAAAATTTTGAACAAGAGAAACATATATCACAAGTGGCAGCAGCTAATTATTTAAAAAAAGATACTCGAATAAATATTCATATTTCTAGTAGTGATTTAGTGAGAATAAAACAAAAAGCTGCTTATGAGGGATTACCTTATCAAACTCTTATTTCTAGTATATTACATAAATATTCAGCAGGACATGGTTAATAATACCTATGTAATCATATAATTGACTTTATCTATACCGTTCCTAATATTGTTTTATTCATCATAATAAATATTGTTTTGATGAGTTTTTGTGTGGGATGTTTATATTTAACAAAATACATTATTCCTAATAATTTTCAAAAAGAAGAGCTTGGAAGTCTTGGCGGGTTTTTATCGGGTGTAGTCGGTAGTATGTATGCGGTATCAACCGGTTTGGTATTAATTTATTTACTCGGTAATTTTAATGAAGCACAAGAAGGGGTGGCAGCAGAATCTATAGTGTTGATGAGGCTTGCAGATAGTGTAGGTTGGCTTCCTCATGAAATGAGGCCTACAATTTATCTAGATATTAAAAATTATACCAAAGGTGTAATGCGGCGTGAATGGCAATTAATGAAAGACGGCAAGCAAATCGGTCATGAAGCTCTTAGTTTCCTCCAAGATATTAATAAGAGACTACAAGCTTATAAAGCAAGCGAGCAAGTGCAGCTATTGACTAAGCAGGAAATCATTGAGGAGATAAAAGAGCTTTATACAGTAAGGTATAACAGGATTAAAATGTCCTATTTTTCCTTAAATATTCAATATTGGATAGTTGTGTGTATAATGACTGCTATTAATTTAATTTTTGTCTGTATGTTTGGCACCAAGCTTTATTTACATAAGATTTCGGTTGGTTTAGTTTGTATCACTTCATCATCAATGCTTTTGTTATTATTTATATTAGACAAACCTTTTCGAGGTCCTTTTGCCGTAAGTCAATATGACCTTATTAAGGCTGTACATTATATTGAGAGATTAAATTAGTGATATCTGTAACAACATAACGCCATAATTTATCCGTGCCTTTAGTAATACCTATACGAGCAGTAGTAGAGTAGGGTAGCTTTAAGCCGATATCGCCGACAAAAAATTCGTTGTTATTTATAAGATCGCATTTATTATGAGAAATATTAATTCCTAAATATTTGCATAATTTACCCGGACCGTTGAGGTATAGATTTTCAGGCGAAATAACATGTACGCCTCTTATTAAGGTTGCAGCAGGGAAGCCTTTAGCTTCGGTTACGAAATTTAAACAATAATACATTCCGTAAATTAAATAGACATAGCTAAAGCCTGCAGGACCAAACATTATATCCGTTCTTTTTGTCCGCCCTCTTGCTGCATGGCAAGCAGGATCATTCTGCCCTATATAGCTTTCAGTTTCAGTAATGATAGCTGTTTTACCTTGGAAATAAAGAGCTTTACCGATTAACTCAGTGCTTACTACATTAGTATCTCTTGCAAAAAATTCACGAGGTACAGGAATTAGTTTATTCATGTTTTTGAAAAAAAATATTTAAATTCTTATTCCATTTTGTAGGAGTGAAGTTAGTAATTTCATATTCAGCTATATTATTTATATAAAAAGGATCTTATCTTAATATATTTTTAAGTTGACTTAGTGTTTCTATATTAGCTAAAATAATACCGCCAATTCTTGGATGTATAGGACCTAATAAAATGTCCTTTATCATAACATGTATCTAAACATTTTCTATGTTTCGTAATAAATTTTTCAACAGAAGAAAGATCTAAGCCTAAGGTATATTTAAGGTTTACAATAAACATAATTTATATTTTTTTATTAAGTGGTTTAGAATTTTTTATAGAGATTGGAACGGTATCATATCCACCGTTGCAAAACGGTTGACATTTGATGATTCTTTTAAAGGTAAACCACAAGCCTTTTATGCTGCCGTGCATTGATATAGCTTCTTTGGCATATTCAGAACAAGTGGGGTGAAACCGGCAATTATTGCCAAGTAGTGGAGAAATGAAATATTGATAAAATCCAAGTAATAATAATAAGATTCTAGTCATTTTGAAGCTTGTCTATTATTCCCCCCATTTTTTCTTGAGTTAGATCTTCATAATAATCGTCATTAATCTGTACGACCGGAGCGTTAACGCATGCTCCCAAACATTCTATCTCGCTTAAAGTAAATTTTTGATCTTCAGTAGTTTCTTTGAGTTGTACACCTAATTTCTTTTCGCAAACTTGCATTATATCATCACTACCACGCAGCCAGCAAGGAGTAGTAGTACATACTTGGATATGATATTTACCAACTCGCTTTAAGTTAAACATAGTATAAAATGTTGCAACCTCATAAGCCCGTATATAAGGCATTGCTAACATATTTGCGACATATTCGATAGCAGGAACAGGTAGCCAGCCGCCGTTTTGACGTTGTGCTAGATCAAGCAGCGGAAGTATTGCACTTCTTTTTCCATGCGGTGGATATTTTTTTATAATCTCTTCTGCTAGATTTAAATTTTTCTTATCAAATGTAAAATTTGTAATTTTTGTATTCATATATTTTTAGTACTGTATAGTTTTATGTCATTTCTGCGCAAGCAGGAATCCGTAGAACTATTTAATTAAATCTTTCCATTCAGGATTAGTTTTTTCTATCAGTTCTATTTTCCAACTACGTTGCCATTTTTTCAAGTTTTTTTCTTGTAAGTGCTTTTTGAATATCAGTAAATTCTTCTGTCTTGATAAACAAGTTTTATAATATTATATTTTGAGGTAAAACCTTTTATTATTTTTTGTTTATGTTCATAAGCACGACTTATTATATTATTAGTAATACCAATATAGTACCATGCTTATTAGAGCATAATATATATACCCAATACATTTTTTGTTTTTTAAATGTATTGTTTTATTTTATGGATTCCTGTTTTCGCAGGAATGACAGAGTAACGCAAGTACAAGCCTGCGGCATGACAAATATATTACCTATCTATCTCACCAAATACTATATCAAGCGTTGCAATAATAGTAATAACATCTGCCATTAAATGACCTTTAGACATAAAATCTAGTCCTTGCAAATGAGCAAAGCCGGGTGCTTTAATACGACATCTATAAGGTCTATTACCTCCTTGCGAGTATAAATATACACCAAATTCGCCTTTAGGGGCTTCTACAGCTTTATAGGTCTCGCCGGCTGGGACGTCATATCCTTCCGTATAGAGCTTAAAATGATGAATCATTGCTTCCATAGATTCTTTCATTTTGGCTCTTGTCGGTGGTGTTAATTTAGGATCATCGGTTTTAATTGCACCTTTCGGCATTTTTTCTATACATTGCTTGATTATCTTGATTGATTCGTACATTTCAAGCATACGAACGAAATATCTGTCGTAACAATCACCGTTCTTGCCGATTGGTACTTTAAAGTCCATTTCATCGTAAACGTCATAAGGGTTTGATTTGCGTAAATCCCAAGCTATACCCGAACCTCTAAGCATTGGTCCTGAAAACCCCCAGTCCATTGCCTCTTTTTGCGACGCAACGCCGATATCTACTAAACGTTGTTTCCATAATCTATTTTCATTTAGTAGACTTTCAATATCGTGAAGTTTAGGAGGAAACTGTTCTATAAACTTATCTATATCCTCAAGTAAACCTTCGGGTAAATCTGCTGCAACCCCGCCCGGTCTAAAGTAGTTTGAATGCATACGAGAGCCGGAAACATGCTCGTAAAATTCCATGATCTTTTCTCGCTCTTCAAAGAGCCATAATAAAGGAGTAGTAGCACCGATATCTAAAGCTTGGCTGCCAATATTCAAAGTATGGTTCAAAATTCTTGTTAGCTCTGAGAATAGTACCCTGATAAACTGAGCTCTTCGTGGGACTTCGCATTCTAATAACGACTCAACAGCTAAAGCAAATGCATGTTCCTGACACATCGGTGAAACATAATCAAGACGATCAAAATATGGTATAGCCTGCAAATATGTTTTATGCTCAATAAGCTTTTCCGTACCACGATGAAGTAACCCAATATGAGGGTCGGCATTATTTACTACTTCCCCGTCCATCTCAAGGATTAACCTTAAAACTCCGTGAGTTGCCGGATGCTGTGGACCAAGGTTTAGAGTTATAGTTTTGGTGTTGTTAGTCATAGTATTTTTCCTACTGTCACCTAGTTCGCTTGACCACGGGGTCCAGTCTTTTGTATTTTTTCTGGATCCCGCGATCAAGTCACAGGATGACATTCATTTTATTTCTGGATTCCTGCTTTCGCAGGAATGACATCGGTTGCCTTCTCATCACCTGGCAATACATAACTCGGGCTATGCCAGTGCGAACTAAAATCAAACTCACGATATTCTATGTCTAAATCGACCGGTTCATAAGCTACTTTCTTTAGCTTCTCATCATATTTAACTTGTGTATAGCCTGTTAACGGGAAATCTTTACGTAATGGATGCCCCTCAAATTCGTAATCGGTTAGTATGCGTCTTTTATCGTCATTACCCTCGAAATTTATCCCGTACATATCATAAACTTCACGCTCATACCAACAAGCGGCACTAAATATATTCATTGCTGAAGGTATAGTTTCTTTTTCAGATATATATACTTTTATTATAAGACGCTTATTTAATTTTAAGCTTAATAAATTATATACTACTTCAAACCTTTTATAGTCAATTGATTTGGACTCGCCTACATTGTCGCTCGTCGTTCTCCTATTAGTTATAGGCTTCGCGCCTTGCTCCTTGTGGCCAAGCCCAACTGAATTGACTACGTTATTCTGAGGAAAATCAGCCCCAAATAAATCAGTAAGTAAAGTGAAGCGTAATTCTTCCGATTCTTTTAAAGCTTTTAAAAACGGCAATAAAAAATTCGGCTCGATTTTATAAGCTAGGTAATCTTTAACCGTGATCGGAGTTATTAAAATGCTAGATTTAGCTGCAAGTCTTTCAATGAGTTTGTCTAGCGTCATACTTAAAACCTGTAGTGCGTTTAATTTTTTTCTGTAACTGCATCAGCCCGTAAATTAATGCTTCGGCGGTAGGAGGGCAGCCAGGGACATATACGTCAACCGGTACGATTCTATCACAGCCACGCACTACCGAATAGGAAAAGTGGTAATAGCCGCCGCCATTGGCACAGCTACCCATTGAAAGCACCCATTTAGGTTCAGTCATCTGATCATATACTTTACGTAGAGCTGGTGCCATTTTGTTAGTAAGCGTTCCTGCAACTATCATAAGGTCGGACTGTCTTGGACTTGGTCTAAATAACATACCGAAGCGATCCATATCATATCTACTTGCTGCTGCCTGCATCATCTCAACAGCACAACAAGCAAGCCCAAAAGTCATAGGCCATAAGGAATTAGCTCTCGCCCAGCCTATAACGTCATCAACTTTAGTGAGTAAGAATCCTCTATTAGAAAGCTCATTACTTAATAATTCGTCTTCTTGATAAAAATTATTTTTCATATTACTACCAGTCTAAAGCTCCTTTCTTCCATTCATATATGAACCCGATAATAAGTACGAATAAGAAAAACATCATTGAGAAAAAGCCTATTTTACCTATCGTATTAAGACTAATAGCCCAAGGCACTAAAAATGCAATTTCAAGATCAAAGATAATAAATAAAATAGCAACTAAGTAAAAACATATGTCAAATTTTGATCTTGCATCGCTAAAAGGCTCAAAACCGCACTCATAAGGTTCTAGCTTATCTTTATTATATTTTTTTGTCGATAATAGGTTAGGTAGAATCATTATTAAACCGGAAACCAATACCGCAATACCGAAAAATATAGCAATCGGTAGATATTCTTGTAAAAGTTCTGAGTTTTGTAGCATATGTTTTTTATTATATTGTTCCGTCATTGCGAGAAGAATTGCACAGTAATGCGACGAAGCAATCTCAGGATATTTGATGAGATTGCCACGCAGCCTACGGCTGCTTGCAATGACGTAGATTTAATGATACTTAACTCTATATTTACCTCAAATAGCATCAATTATCAATGACAATATCAGGTTTAACTAGTAGCTTCATTAAAACTAGTACCCAAATACCGCTTGATATCCACCATATTTGCCAAATATTATATGAAATCATGCCGATAATATAGTAATTTATAAAACATGCATAGGAAATTGCCTTGAAATTTTTATTTTCGAGATTACTAATTTGTTTGAGATATTTATAAACTAAGCATAAAAATAATATTAAACCTATTATACCGAGTTCAAGAGTAATTTGTAATATATTGTTATGAGGATGAAGCGGCAAAGGATGCCATTTTTCTCCGTTGTAATCGATCATTTCATTATCACCAGCTTTGATATATTTAGAAGAAGCTAAGCCATAGCCTAAAATCGGCTTTTCAATGATTTTGTTTGCGACGAAATGCCAAATAAATAAACGATGAGCAGCGGAAGGTTGTGTAGCTAAATATTTTTCAGATAAATCTTGTGGTTCTATTTGTTTAGCTATCACAGGAAATAGTAACGAGCCGGTAATTAAACTTATTGCGATTAATTTGAAAAATATCGGCTTCATAAATCTTGTTAAAATAAATATTACTCCTCCTATACCGAAGCCTAAAAAACTTGCTAAACTATCGGAAATACTTAGTAAATAAAGTACTAATATATATAGCATTAAGGTATGTCGTTTTTTACCGTTAGAAAGTAAAATTATAATCGCTACCCAAGCGGTAATTGAAAGTAAAGCACAACCACGATCTAGCATATATAAGCCAAAACTAGTTTTGAATATTCTTGTTAAAAATCCATTAGAAGAATATTCGATGAAGAATAATAATATTGCTGTGAGAATTCCGAATATTAAGGCTTTTTTAAGTTGTAAGCGATTTTGAAAAGGAGCAGAATTACTAACTGCAAAGCCAAGAAATAAGAGTATAAAAACTTGAGTAAAAGTAGCTAAGCTATTAATAAGATGAATTGCGAATAAACAAGATATAAAGCACCAAGCGGTGAATAA
Organism: Rickettsia africae ESF-5; assembly: GCF_000023005.1. Taxonomy (NCBI): domain Bacteria; kingdom Pseudomonadati; phylum Pseudomonadota; class Alphaproteobacteria; order Rickettsiales; family Rickettsiaceae; genus Rickettsia; species Rickettsia africae. Next base: position 482,617 of record NC_012633.1, read on the forward strand.
CATTGTTATCCCGTGAGCTTGTAGTGGGATCCAGTCTTTTTTTATTTTTTGGATACCGTGGTCAAGCCACGGTATGACATTGTTACTGGATTGCCACACTCCTTTCAGTCGCTTGCAATGACGATTAATACCTCGCAGGAATGATATAAGCAAAAACATTGTAACAGTAGCTGCAGCGGATAAGCCCGCCAGCATCCCAAGGCTTGGAATTAAAAATATTAAACTTGAAATTAAATATTGCATCTAAAAACAATCTTTAGCAAAAATTTCGTAGATTGGGTGTTCAAACGTTGAAAGTGAAATGCTTGAAGAAATCATCCATCCTTGAAAGAGTAAATTAGGATCTTCGTCTATTTTATATTCCGTTATGGTCATCAACAAATAATTATCTTCATTATATGGATCAAGGTTTTTTATACATTTGTGCAATTTGATTTTTATATTACAGAAATATTTTTCTTCCCCGACTTTCAAATCTATCTCTTCAGAAGTAGCAGTAATGTTATTTAGAGCAATAATTTTGCCATTTGTATAATTTTTAAACTCAGAACTATCATTAATATTATCGTTTGGATTTAAAATAGGATGATTTTCATCAAGAGGGATAAATACGTCATTTTCAATATCTTCGGTTGTAGTAACCGACTCTAAATTTTCTGCGAATATGGGAAAATTAATGCATATAGTAATGATAAAAATAATTTTTAGTAATTTCATAGATAAATATATTATTTTTCAAAATTATATACTATAGGGGATTAATGGCAATGATAATTTATGATAAGATTTTAAGGTCATTGCAAGCGATTTCAAGGAGCGTGGCAATCTCAGGAATCTTGCCTGAGATTGCTTAGTCAAAACTTACAATTTTTCCTCGCAATGACGATGTAGGTACAATATGCTCCACTCTAAAGAACTCTTAAATTCTATTTTACGATAGGATTTTCATAGTTTTATAATTAAGGTATTTAATACTATTAATCCTGGAGCGGAGTATTATCCAAGTAAGCATATAAGAATAATTACCGATTATTTAAATGCCGTGCAAAGCGGTGATATTAATCGTTTAATAATTTACCGCCAAGGAGCTTACTACAATCTATTTGTGTTAGCGTTGCTCGGCCTGCTTATTTATTGGGGGTTAATCCTACCAAAAGGATTATGGTTGCCAGCTATTCTCAAATACTTAGCATTAAACACTCACTAGATTGTCAGTTCATTTTAAATTCTGATTGGTATAAAGAACTTTTCCCAAGTACTATCCTTAGTAAACCCCATAATCAAAAAAGTAAGTTTTTAACGACAGCTAATGGCTTTAGATTTGCAACATCGGTTGGAGGATCGGCAACCAGGTGAGGGCGGTGATATCTTAATTATCGATGATCCTCATAACCCCAAGCAAATTCATTCTTATAAAATACGTAAGAAAGTTTATAGATTGGTTTGAGCAAACTTTTGTTAGCAGACTAAATAATCGTAATAAGGGAGCGATAGTTTTAGTTATGCAGCGTCTGCATACGGATGATTTATCCGGTTATCTACTTAATAATAGCAATTCATGGCATCATTTAAAAATTCCGGCGATTAGCATTCAAGGTTACTCCTTTAAATTAATGAATAAAGAATATCAATATCTTAGTGGTAAAGTTATTAGACAGCTATTAAAGAACCTCTTGATTGTTTAATGAAATTAGAGCAGGAAATAGGTAGCTATAATGATAATGCTCAATATTTACAAGAACCGATAGCACAAAGGTCATCGTTACTGAATATGGAAGATATTAGATTTTATGAAAATCTACCTTCAAGATTTGATTATTTTGTGCAAAGCTGGGATACGGCAATTAAGAGTTCCGAAGATTCCGATTATAGTGTTTGTAATATATGGGGATTCAGAAATATTATCTAGTATCATTAGTACGGAAAAAAATTAATTATCCTGAGCTTAAGAATTTGACGGAAAAATTAGCTAGAGAATATCAGCCAAAATTTATATTAATCGAAGATAAAGCAAGTGGTCAACAATTGATTCAAGATATAGGATTTTTAGGTGGTAATATTAGAGTGATAGGAATTAAGCCACGCTTTGATAAAGTTACAAGATTCGCCTCGGTAGTTCCTTTATTTCAATCAGCTAGTGTTCTAATACCTAAACAATCAAGCATAATTTTAAAGGAATTACTGAATGTTCCCCATATTAAAAATGACGATATAGTAGATTCAGTTAGCAGTTCTTGAATTGTATGAAGGATAAATCGTTTAAATATCCTGCAAGGATTAGGAGTTTAATATAAAAATAGTTGCTTTTTTGTATCGATGTTGGTAGTATTTATGTCATTCCCGCGAAAGCGGGAATCCAGTAAAAATACAATTATCCGTTTATGGATTCCTGCTTTCGCAGGAATGACATAGGATTGTGGTATGACACTGATTAGGCTGGGTAGCAAAGTGGTAATGCCGTGGACTGCAAATCCTCTATTCGTCGGTTCGATTCCGACCCTGGCCTCCATTATAGAAATTAAAACATCTTATGGGATTTATTGCGCAATTCCTAGAAATGCTTTTAGCCGAGAGAGCATTGTCAAAAAATTCTATACTTAGCTATAAGCGTGACTTATTCGATTTTCAAAATTATCTTGCTAAACACAAATTATCTGAATTAAATATTACTACTGAGAATATTAGAGACTGGATTGAGTATCTAGCAAGTAATGATTTGCAAGCACGCTCAATCAACAGAAAAATCTCAACTATAAAAAGTTATTATGAATTTTTAATTAGCGAAAACCATACCGCGTTTAATCCGGTTCTTAACGTAGATTTGCCCAAATATCAAAATAAACTTCCCGAAATATTATCTATAGCTCAAATTAAATCGTTACTTGAACATTGCTCTCAAGATAATTCTCCTGAAGGTATCAGGCTTAATGCTATGATTCATTTGCTTTATGCTAGCGGTCTTAGAGTCTCGGAGCTTGTTAGTCTTAAGCTTGCTGATATTCTGACTAATAAAACGTCTAAAGGAGAAGTAAGAAAAATATTTTCGGTACTTGGTAAAGGTAATAAGGAAAGAGTCATAGTAATAAATGAACAGGCAGTTATCAGTATTGCTAAATATCTTGCAATTAGAGGTGTTTTTGTGAATAAAGCTAAACCCAGAAATCTAATTTATTTATTTCCTTCATCAGCTTTAGCGGGTTATATGACTAGGCAAAATTTTGCTATTCTGTTAAAATCTGCTGCCCTTTATGCAGGACTTAACCCTGAGTATATTTCTCCGCATATATTACGTCACAGTTTTGCAAGTCATTTGCTTGAGGGCGGAGCAGACTTAAGAGTAATTCAAGAGCTGCTTGGTCACGCTGATATATCTACTACCCAAATATATACTCATCTTCAAACTAATCATCTCAAAAAAGCATTGTTGCATCATCCTCTCAATAAAAATTAATTTATCTTAATCTTCTATAAAGTACTTGTTAATATTTCTTAACTAAATATAATACTTCTTATTAAATATAAGGAATAAATTATATGAAGCTAAAAGACATTATGAGTTCTTTTATTAATAAACCTAGAGAAATTGAAAAAGAATATCCTGGATTAGCTCAAAAGCAAGAATCAGGATGCAATGTTTATGCCGGGTTAGGATGCAAAAATCAAGAAGTAAAATTTCGCAACTATTATGAGTTACTTAAAAAAATTCAACAAGGAGAAATAACTTTAGAAGTTCTAGAAAATTTAAGGAAATTAAAAATAGATGATAAAAAATCTTTTCTAGCAGATGCAGCAGAGGTGATATCTAACAATATGTTACATGAGCTTAATGCAACAATAATGAAACATGCTTTAGATTTAGTTGATTCTAAAGATGCAGCTTTTTTACTTCGTAGAACAAAAGAGGATAGTATATTTCGAGATCTAATATATTTAGAAGCAAAAGAAAACAGGTTTACTGTAGAAATTGATAAAAAAGGAACTTTGAAAATTAACTTTCCTAGTGGGATACTTGAGCTTTACAAGCTATTAATTGATAATTTCTATTTGAAAAAATTTGAGGAGGAGGCATTGCAGAAAAAATTATATCAAGAATTGTTCACTGATTTCAACATTCCTTTTGAAGAACTAATTGAAAAAAAGGAATTGCAGCAAAAATTATATCAAGAATTATTACCTGATTTCAACATTCCTTTTGAAGAACTAAATTTTTTTGAAAATTTTATTGAATGCTTAAAAGGCATGTATATTAAAAATAGTTTAGCACGAAGCATAATGAGTTTATTTGTAAGTAGAGATATTAAAGAACATGCTGTATGTGAAGAATTACTTGAATTAGATACATTTAAAAAATTATTTGAGGCAAAAATGTCATTATATGGAACTTCTGCTGATTCTAAATTATTAGTGGTTGATTATGTATTAAATGATATACAAGGTGTTTATATTAGCAATTTAGCATCTTCAAGTATTTTAGATTTAGTAATGCATAGTCAATCGCATAATGAAACAATAGAATCAATAGAAATTTTGGGTAATAGCTCAGAACCAGTATGACTTACTAGATACTGTTTTAAAGTTTTGATTATAAATATAGTAAAAACATCTAGAAGTTAATTTAATCTATCATTAATATTTAAATAATTATAAGTGAGATTAATACTCAATATGGCTACAAAAAATAAAAAAGAAACAGTGAATACTGAAACAAAAAATTTAGCAAATTTAGTTATCCAAGAAATAGGTAACAAAAATTTTGATTTTGTTGTTTTGCAAAAGATGCAGCAGGCTTTTAGTACTGCAAGTAAACAAAAACAAAGAGAAGCTTTTATAAGTTTGTTAGATAAAAAACTTAATAAAGAGCAATTACATAAACTCAATCAAGCAATAATGGAAAATGCAAATGAATTAATGCCGGATAACGATCCTAATTTCGTTTGTCGTACTCCTAATAATAAAGTTTTTCAAGAAATATTATTATTGGAAGCCAAACGCTCAGGTATGAAAGCAAAATTTAATGATAAAGGAGAATTACAATCTCTTGATGTAAAAGATATAACACAGGAAATATTAGATCACTATCGTATTTTACAAGAAAAATTTTATTCCAAAAGAGATTCTAAAGATTTGATAGATAGTAGAATAGCTCAAAGTATTAATTTTTTATTATATGCTCCACTTTTCCGAGAATCAGATATATATACAAAATTAGGTTTAAAATCTGCTGAGATAGAGCGAGAAATACAAGATCCTAACGGTAAGTATGCTAAACAATTAGTAGATGCTAAAATAGGAACTAATATAAATTTTAATACCAAAGAAAATTTAGAAAATAAAGCACATGCAGGAAAAGAAACTAAGATATCTTCAATAATTGAAAAAGCAATAACAAAACTTAAGAAAGACAAAAAAGTAAATATTGAAGATAAGAGACAAGGAGAAATAAAAAGGCATTTATCTAAATCTTTAGAAGGAGTTTCTGATTATATATTAACATTCAAAAAAAATGATTTAGTAGATGTAATATATCAAGGATTAGATAAAGGACAAACTTGGTGGTCAAAGATTGTTAATTATATAGGTATAAAATCATATTTTATTTCTAAAGAAAATCTTGAGAAAATAGGCACAATAATAAATAGGGAAATGAAAAATTCCCATACTCCTTTAAAGATAGAAGTACAAGAACAGTTAAAACAAATCTCAAAAGAATTAAATAGATTCAATAATCTGGCATTGCCGTTAGAGGCTAAAAAGGTTCAGGCAAAATCTAAAAAACCGCCTGTTCCTCCAAAACCTGAACACCTCAAAAAAAGAAATCATGGATTGTGATGATTTTGTTGTGTGACTTGAAAAATACAGTTGTCATCCCGTGATTTATTCACGGAATCTAGCTTAAAATACTAATAATATTAGTATTTTTATTGTTTTTATGGACCCTGTGGTCAAGCCACGGGGTGACACAGTGGATTTTATTGGTCTACACAAGCAAGCCTTTTGCGGGAATGACATTAATCCCTACAATAATTTATTACTTCCCATAATATTATAACCGCAATCTACATAATGGATTTCACCGGTAACACCTTTAGATAATTCACTAAATAAATATACTGCTGCTCCTCCTACGTCTTCTTGGGTAGTATTACGTTTTAACGGTGCGGTTGCAGCGTGAGATTTAAGCATAGTACTAAAATCACCTATTGCACTAGATGCTAAAGTTTTGATAGGTCCTGCCGAAATAGCATTTACCCTAATATTATTTTCTCCCATATCGTTTGCTAGATATTTTATACTAGCCTCAAGTGCAGCTTTGGCTACTCCCATAACGTTATAATTAGGTATAACTTTTTCAGCGCCGTAGTAAGTTAATGTCACAATGCTTCCGCCGTTATGCATTAAGGCTTCTGCGGACCTTGAGAGTTCTAAAAGAGAGTAACATGATATATGTAAAGAATTATGAAAATTTTCTAAGTTAGTATCAACATAACGTCCTTTTAATTCATTTTTATCGGCAAAAGCCATACCGTGAAGTAAGAAATCGAAGCTACCCCATTTCTCTTTTATATCATCAAATAAATTACTAATTGATTTTGGCTTCGTAACATCAAGTTCGCTAACAAAATTACAACCTATTTCCTCAGCGAGTGGTTTAACTCGTTTTTCTAGTACTCCCGATTGATAAGTAAACCATAGCTCTGCTCCGTGTTTTTTAGCAAGCTGTGCAATCGCCCCACGATATTGACATATTATTTGCAATACCTGTAATTAAGCCTTTTTTTCCTTGTAGTAATCCTGTAGTCATTTATTTACTCATTATATTAAAACTTGCTGAAATGATAGCATGATGTATTATTTTGTAAACAAATAATCGATAAAAATGTATAAACCTAAAATCATATGTTTACTGCTAGGGATATTAAGCGGTTTAGTTTTTGCTCCGACTTTCTTTATACCGGCATTATTAACGTTATCTTACTTATGTTATATAGTTCAAAAATCCGAAAATTGGCAAGAAGCCACAAAATTTGGTTATTTATTCGGTTTTGGGCATTTTTTAAGTGGAATATATTGGATAAGTATCGGTGTTAGCGTTTATATTGCAGATTTTTGGTGGGCAATTCCTTTTGCGTTATTTGGACTACCTATAGTTTTAGCTTGCTTTATATCGGCAAGCTGCATGCTTAGTTTTTTTGCTAAAAATAATAAATATTACCAATTTATATTCTGTTTATGTTGGGTATTATTTGAGTGGGTACGTTCATGGATTTTTACCGGTCTTCCTTGGAATTTGATTGGTTATGCTTTTTCGTTTTCAGATATTTTAATACAGCCTTTAAGTATAATAGGGATATATGGGCTTAGTTTTATAGTTATATATATTTCTACATCAGCTTATCCTTTATTTAGCAAGCAATTTACTCAGTTAAAAATATTACTAGCTAGTTCAGTCCTAGTATTAACCATCATTGTCATTTATGGAGCAGTAAGGCTAAGTAATAACCATACAAATTTCACTGATATAAAAGTACGATTAGTGCAACCTTCAATACCTCAAACCGAAAAATGGAATGAAGAAGAATTTTGGCATAATTTAATGCTACATATTAATTTATCGGAAAATTTGGAACCTACCGATTTAATTATTTGGTCTGAGGCAGCATTAGTAGTCCCTGATGATATACCGCAAGTTAAATCAAAATTATTAAAAATGCTAAATTCTACAAATGCTATTTTGATAACAGGAGGAATTTCGGATAATAAAAAACAAGGTGATGAGTTTGAACTTTACTCAGCTATGTATGCTCTTGATAAAAATAATCATAAATTATTTGAATACCATAAATCACATTTAGTACCTTTCGGTGAGTATATGCCCTTTAAAAAGATACTACCGTTTAAAAAATTAACTCATGGTTTAATTGATTATAAAGAAGGAAACGGAGGGTTTGTTTATCTTGAAAAATATAATCTTAAAATTAAACCTTTAATTTGTTATGAAGCTATTTTTCCTGATTTTGTACGGACGAATAATGAAATAGCCGATGTAATAATTAATATTACAAATGATGCATGGTATGGTAAATCCAGCGGTCCATATCAGCATTTTCATATTAGTAGAAGTAGAGCCGTAGAGAACGGTTTACCTATGATTAGAGTAGCGAATAACGGTATTTCAGCTATAGTAGATCCTTTTGGCAGAACAATAAAAAAACTAAATCTAAATGAAATAAATGGTACTCAAGGTTTAATTCCTAAAAAACTAATCTCTCCCACTATATTCTCGCAATTCGGTAATTTTACTATTTTATTACTCATCGTTTTTATACTTTTAATTAATTATTTATTGGCCTTGATTCTTGATCACCAAAGGGTTTTAGCATTATTATATTAAATTTTTAATAAAGTTGCTTGATTAAATATAAAGTAATATATACTGCATTTAAAGTTGAATAGTCTTCATTAATAATTAATTTTTAATTAAAGCTTATTGTTAAAATGAATTATTCAATAAAACATCCAGACAAACTCGCAAGTGAACGTTTAAAAGAACGACGTCTTGCTGTAGGTATTATCCAAAAAGAATTAGGGCAAGTTTTTTCGATATTAGTGCTCTCCAAGTTAAAAAATATGAAGAAGGTTTAAGTAATATACCTATAAGTAGGTTATATGTTTTTGCAAAAGTTTTAAATACGCCTTTAAAATATTTCTTTAATAGTTCTGAAGAAGAAAAGTTAAAAGCTGACAATGAAAATACTCCTAATAATAAAATTGAATATCTATTCAAAGAAATAGAAAGTGATTGCTTAAATAATATTGCTGAAGCAGAAGGGCAATATGAACATGACGTCTCTTTTGATTATAAAGAATTATCAAGGACTATGGAAAGAGCACTTTTATCGTTAACTAGAGCATTTACTACAAATATTAGAAAAATAATCATTGAACGTGTCAGATCAGTATCGATACCTTGTGAATAATATTTAAATTTTCATTGACTTAGCATTACCAAAGTATTAATTTTCGTTAAGGTTTAGTAAATTCTGAACCGTCAACAATTATTAAATATATTGGAGGAAGGTTATGAGTAAAAGTAAGGCTATTGAAAATAACGGTATTAGTAATACCAATAGTCCAAATGGTAAATATATGGCCCCAAGACCGGAAGGAGTAAAACCTACCTGTGTAGTAATTACTTATTCTGTAAGCAAGGATATTAAGGCTGTTCGTGAAGTATTGGATGAGCGAGGTGCAAGTGTTCATTACATAATTGATAAGGATGGGACTCAAAAAGGATATCATAATGATTTAACAGATCAAGCTTTTTATGCAGGCAAGAGTAGTTGGAAAGGAGAAGTAGGTGTTAATAAGTTTGGTATTGGAGTCATGCTTATTAATGATGCAAAAAGTGATTTTCCTGCAGAGCAAATAGGGAAATTAAAAGAATTTCTTAAGGATGTAACAGAAAGATATCCAAATTTAGATTTAAAACATGATTTAGTCGGTCTTGGTGAAGTAACTGTAAACCGAGAAGGCAATGCTCATATAGCTCCTGGATCAAAATTTCCTTGGAAAGAATTAGCTGCAGCTGGTTTTGGTAGATATTTTGAGACTACGCAAGAGCAAAAGAGTAAATTATTATTAAGTCTTGATAGTACTGGAGAAAAAGTTAATACTTTACAGGAAAATTTAAAAGAATATGGCTATGGAGTGGAATCCACAAGTACATTTGATCAATTTACTCAGCAAGCAGTGAGAGTATTTAATGATCGTTATGGTACAGGTTTACCAAACGAAGAGCCACCTGTAAGTTGGACTGAAGCAGGTCAAGATGTTCTATCGCAATTACTAGGGCAAACGGTATTAGCACAAACAGAAAATGCATAGTTTAAGAAATGAATTCCTTTTTCATTTTGCAAGCCTTGTTGCATGGGTACTGAATCGTCATTAAAAGGATTAATGGCTTGTTTAGGTCATTCCTGCGTGGATCCATTCCACCCCTGTCATCCCCGCGACTTAATCGCGGGATACAATTTAAAATACTAAAAATTTAGTATTTTAAAGTTACTTAATCTAAAAATAGTGCTAAACATTAAAACTTATTTACAGATAGCCTCTAAGGTAGAGCTTCCTTGACTATTTAGCTTCTAGTCAAAGAAAGCTAAGTTTTTTATCTTTACTTTATATTTCTACAGTTAAAAATATTTATGATATCTTTAAAGGTTAATAGTTTAATACAAAATTGGTGTTGGCGTAGATAATTTTTTGCGTTTATGTGTTTGCTATATGCAAATTTAAATTTTGATTATTAAATTATAACTTATAACAGGATATTAAAATGTTTATCTCTAATATTTTTCAAAAATTTTTTTCTTTTCTTTTTGTTTTATTCATCACAGCTGCAGTTTATGCGGATCAAAAAAAAGTAGCAGTCATTGTGCCACTTGAACATGCCGCAATGACTGAGATTATATCAGGAATTAAAGAGTCGCTAAAAGATATAGATGCAGAAATTATAGTTAAAAATGCTCATGCTGATGCTAATATTTTACTTGCCATTATAAAGCAAATAATAGATCAGGATATTGATGTAATAATTCCAATAGGCACGACAGCCAGCCAAACTGTTATTTCTCATATAACAAATAAACCGCTTGTTTGTGCTGCTGCTATGATTAATAGTAAAAACCTACCTTTAGTTACTGGTGTTAACGATGAGATAAAAATCACTGACACCATTAGTAAATTACCTTTTTTACAGAATATCACTTTAATTTATAGCAGTAGTGAGAAAGTTATACCTGAAGTAGAAATGTTAAAATTATATGCTGGAAAAAACAATATTTCTCTGCACACGGTAATGATACAAAATTTCAATGATATGCCTGTGGCTGTAAAAAATGCTCCTGAAAATACGCAGAGTTTTATAATTTTGAAAGATCATTTAATAGTCAGTGGGATTAATATTTTAAAGCAAGAAGCATTTAAACGCCGTATTCCGATAATTGCTTCCGATGAAGGGTCGGTAATTAGCGGGGCAACTATTGCGGTAGGAGTACAAGAGAAGCAAATAGGCGTAGAAGCAGGTTTAATGGCAAAAAAAATCTTACAAGGAATAGAACCGAAAGATATTCCATTTGGGGATATGAAAGACTTAACTTTATTTATTAACCTTAAATCATTTGTTAAACAAGATATTCTTACTAAAGAAAATTTATCCGTACTGCCTTTCGCGCGTAAAGAACTTGAAGAGTAGTAACATGAACATTTTAGTTACTGCTCTTGAGCAATCCTTAATAATGTTGCCGCTTATTTTAGGGATGTATATAAGTTATCGGATTCTCAAAATTACCGATCTTACCGTAGACGGTACTTATGTACTTGGTGCGGCAGTGTTTGCCCGCAGCCTTTCATTTGGGTTATTTCCTGCATTAATATTTGCCGTAATAGCAGGCGGAATTATAGGCAGTATAGTTAGTGTTATGCAGAAGAATAACCGCATTAACGGGCTTATAGCCGGAATACTTGCAAGTTTTATGCTTTATTCGGTTAACTTACAAATTATGCAGCGTCCTAATATATCGGTTCTTGGTATGCCGACTCTATTATCTATATTAGATCTCGAAAATTGGTTAATACCTTTAGTAATAATCAATTGTCTTATTATATGTTCAGTTATAATTTTATTAAAAGGTAAGCTCGGTTTATTTCTTCGTGCTTTTGGTTTTAATAAAGATTTATTGATTAATTTAGGAAAACCTGCTGAGCTTTACCGTACTATCGGTTTTAGCATAAGTAATTGTTTGGCTGCTTTAACCGGTACTTTATCTGCACAAGTAAATGGTTTTGCCGATATTAATATGGGTTTCGGGGTGGCACTAGTCGGTATTGGTGCAATTGTTATAGGGCGTCATATTTTAATCCATGCTAATAATTTTAATGCGTTTAAAGAGATATTGTCTTGTTTGATAGGTATATTATTTTACTTTATTGCTCTGGGCTTTTTACTCCGAATTGGAATCGATCCCATAAATCTTAAGCTTATTTTAGGTATAGTATTGTTTATTTCGTTGAGTTCTGTAAAAAGAGAGGCTTTATGAAACCTTATTTATATGCAGAAAATATACAGTTCAAAGTTAAAGAAAGAACCGAACCTATAATTGCTGAAACTACTTTAAATATTACTAAAGAAGAGTTTGTTGTAATATTGGGTCATAACGGTAGCGGTAAGTCTACTTTAGCTAAAATACTTGCCGGCTATTTAAAACCTACTAGCGGGAAAGTGTTTCTAGATCAAGTCAGAATCGATAAAATACCTAAAGGACAAAAAGCTTCTACATTAGTTACATTAACACAAAAAGCTGAAGAGAGGCTATTTACCGAGCTAACCCTTGAAGAAAATGTCATTTTGTGGGAAAGTAGATTCTCTAGTAATGAACGGTTAGCAAGTAGCGAGTTGTTAGAGCTTACAGGTGCGCCTAAACGCTTTTTGCCTTTACTTTCACAGCCATTAGGTAAATTTTCCGGTGGAGAAAAACAGATGATACTGCTGGCACTTATCATAGCTCATCCACCTAAAATATTATTTCTAGACGAACATACGGCAAATTTAGATCCGAAAGCTTCTTTGGAAGTGATGAAAAAAACAGCAGAGATTATAGAGAAACATAAGATTACTTCTGTTATGATCACGCATAATTTAGAAGATGCCGTAAATTACGGCAAAAGGCTTATAGTCTTAGATAGTGGTAAGGTAGTACTAGACTACCTAAAACCACCGGGTTTTTCTTTAAAAGAACTTAAAGAGATTTTAAATTAGAATTGAATATCTGCACCTATCTGTCCGGCTAATTCAGTATCGAAAGAATATTCACAGATATAATCTATTAACTCACTTTTTACATTCTCGTTAGTAGTCTGATAAAGAAGCACGAAATTAATAATATCATCCTTATTTTCCCTATTGTAAGGCGTGTCTTCACTTCAGCCGATAACTTTTCTTCTGTTGAAGTTGATGGAGCCGGTACTACTGTTGCTACAGGAGTAACTAATGCTGGAGTTGCTACAGGATTATTATCATTAACATTATAATTTAAAACTTTTTCTATTAACTCTGTTCTTGTATCTTCATTAATACTAATCTCAATTAATGTATTAATAATGCCATCTTTATCTTCACCGTTTTTAAGACGTTGCATAACATCTTTTAATAATTTTTCGTGTGTATTTTTTGCAAACCCTTCTTCATCCGGTAAATCATAATTATAATCATTAACATCCATGTCTTTATAATTGTTAGCTGATTTTGCACCCAAGTATTTTTGTATGGTGTTAATTTTTAATTGCTCATTAATATGAGAATTATCTTTTCTTTATCAACACCTATCTTTACAAGTGTTGCTATACTGTGATCGAATGGATTATGCAATAGAACGCCTTGTCGTCCTATATCAGCACCTTTAGATCTTAACTTCTCAAGTAACCAGTTATCTCTTGATGTTAGTGCGTGATTAAAAATTGACTTACCACACGCATTAATCTTAAGATTAACGTAAAAAGAAGTCCAGTAACGTTTTATTTTGACCTGATTCATGCTTTAGTAGCAAATAGAAAAAAGGTGTGCCGCCATAATTGTCTACTGTATCAATTTCACTGCCGGGTTGTAATAAAATTTGAGTTATTTCGTGCTGTTTAGAATAAGTTGCATAATGTATAGGTATACGTCCCTTTCCATCTTTAGTATTAACATCCACATTTTTTTTTAAGTAAAAAGCTTCTTATTTCCTATTGTGGCCGCATAATGTATAGGTGAATATAGATATTTATGCTCAACTTCAAAACTTGTCCCTTTGTCTAATAAAATTTTAGCTATTTCTTTAGTGCTTGCATAAAATAATGCCGTATTTCCTTGTTCATCCTTAGCATTGACATTATGACCTTGCTCAATTAATTTTTGAACAATATTGGCATTTCCAGCTGAGGCTGCTATACTAAACGGTGTACAGTTGTCTTCAGCTTCAATTAAGGTGTCATATATTTCAGGGTTTGGTGCACGTACATTGTCCTCTGCTGCTATTTCTGTAGAAGTAGTGGTTGTTACTGGTGCCGGTGCTGCTACCGGAGCTATTACTGGATTATTATCATTAAATTATAATTAAAAAGTTTTTCTATTAATTTCTCTCTTGTAACATCATCTATATCAGAATAAAATTCAGGATTCATAATTAATCCGTTGATAATTTTATTTTTATCATCCTCATTTTTAATATTTTTCTTCATCTCAGCAAGCTTTTGTTCTGCTTTGAATTCAGGTAGTGCTGAGCGTGCATTAGCGGAATCAGTTAGTATTTCTTTAATTTCTGGTTTAGATGCATAATCTATAGTTTTTTTCCTTTAGCATCTAAAGCATTAACATCGGCACCTTGTGAAAGTAAAAGTCTAACATTATTTACATTCCCTATATGTTGCTGCATTATGTAAAACCGTACTACCGTCTGGAAGTCTGTAATTGGCATTATTTGTTGGTTGATTCATCATATAAATATTCCTTTATGTTTAAATATTATTTTGTCGTGCGAGCATTATACATAATATTTTGAATTTCTGCAATCCAATAGTTAATTTTTTAACTATTTATTAGATTTTGGATAAAACCAAACGAGGAGTAAACAGATTAGAAGACCGATATTTAAGAGTAGATTATACTCTGTCATAGAAATACCAAAGATTTTGATGGCGGGTTTCATGCAGGACGTGATTGGCTGTGAGTAGAACATTTGTTTGATGTGTTGTATAGACAAGCCTTTCGGGATATGAAGCATTGATGAACAAAGAGCACTTGGTTGTAATATGCCTCTTTCTATGAAGCTATGATAGGTTGATAATATACAAGAGCTAAGGATAGTTAGGAGAATGAATATTAAAGTATACTTACTTAACTGTCGGATGATTAAAGCAGTTAAGCAAATTTTGATTAGGGTTAAATAGGGAAATCGTTCGTAAACGCATAAAGGACAGGGTGTATAATGGAATATATATTCAGCAATATAAGCGGTAGAAAGTGCTATTATAGAAATTGCGATCAGTCCTAAATGTAGAACTTTATAGCTATCTTTTCTGATGTAATTTATAATAGTATTAAATGGCATGTTTTTTTTTTCTTAATATCATTGCGAGCGACTGCAAGGAGCGTGGCAATCTTGGGAAGTTTGATGAGATTGTCACGTCGCTTCGCTCCTCGCAATGACGGCGTTTAATTTGATATTTTACAAATAAATAAATTTAGTATATTGTCACTGATTATTAATTAAAGCGCAAGAAAAATCAATGTCAAAAATTTGGGAAGATGCTATTAAGTCAAACGCGTGGCCTTTTGTTGAGGCTAAGAAGATATTAGATAGCTTAAACGGTCAAATTCCTGAGAAGGGGTATGTATTATTTGAAACGGGTTATGGTCCTTCAGGTTTACCTCATATCGGTACTTTTGGTGAAAATGCCCGTATGGTGATGGTACAGAAAGCATTTGAGCAATTATCCGATATTCCGACTAAACTAATTTGCTTTTCCGATGATATGGACGGGCTTCGTAAAGTACCTAGCAATATCCCAAATCCTGAAATGGTGGCACAGTATATGGATATGCCGCTTACTTCTATCCCTGATACATTCGGTGAATGTGAAAGTTATGGGCATTATATGAATGCAAAGCTTCGCTCATTCCTTGATAAATTCGGCTTTGAGTATGAATTTTATAGCAGTACTAACTGTTATAAAGCTGGTATGTTTGATGAGATGCTGAGAATGGTGCTTGAGAAATATGACGAGATAATGGAGCTAATGCTACCGACTTTTAGAGAAGAGCGCAAGGCTACCTATTCACCTTTCATGCCTATATGTCCGAAAACAGGTAAGGTACTGCAAGTACCTATAGAGAAATGGGATGCTAAAGCAGGCACTGTAACGTATAAAGACAAAGCCGGTAATTATATAGAAGTACCGGTAACAGGAGGGCATTGCAAATTACAGTGGAAGCCGGATTTTGGTATGCGTTGGGCTGCGCTTAAAGTCGATTATGAGATGTACGGCAAAGACCATTTGGCAAATGCTCGTCTTTATTCGGAAATTTGCCGAATCCTAGGAGGAAAGCCGCCGGTGCAGTTATGTTATGAGTTATTCTTAGATGAAAACGGTGAGAAAATATCAAAATCAAAAGGTAATAGTATTAGCATTGATGATTGGCTTAAATATGCTCCTGTTGAAAGTATGGCATTATTTATGTATCAAAATCCGACTAGAGCTAAGCGTTTGTTTTTTGATGTAATTCCTAAAAATGTTGATGAATATATTACTTTTAACCAGAAATATCATTTAGAAGAGGACAGGGCAAAGCGTTTTGCAAATCCCGTTTATCACATCCATCACGGAAATGTACCGAAAATTGAGACTTTTGGAATTACCTATTCGTTGCTTTTAAATCTTACTTCTGTGTGTAATCCTTCGGATAAATCGGTGCTTTGGGGATTTATTAGCAAATATGAGCCAAAAGCAACTCCAAATACTAACCCTTATCTTGACCATTTAGCAGAATTTGCTATAAGATATTATAATGACTTTATTAAAGCACATAAATCATATTTATCTCCTTCTGAAAAGCATAAGGTTATTTTGCAGGATATATTAGATATGTTATCTGATATAGCTGATCAAACCGAAGCTGAAGCAATTCAGAAAGCAATATATGATATAGGAATGAAAGCAGGATATGAAAATCTGCGTGATTACTTCAAAGATTTATATCAAATATTGCTTGGACAGAATGAAGGGCCAAGACTTGGGACTTTTATAAAGCTTTACGGGGTGCAGGAAATGAAAAAGCTGGTTGAAGGGCAGTTGTAGCCTATATATCATTCCCGCATGGGTATCTAAGCGTCATTGCGAACGAAGTGAGTGTGGCAATCTCAGGAAGTTGGACGAAATTGCCACGTCGCTTCGCTCCTCGCAATGGTGTTAAAATAAAAACTATTAACAAATGAATGAAATTTTTTGTAGTACGTTACCTATTTTTTTAATTACGCTGCTTGGTAGTATTATCAAAAATAAATGGTTAACTTCAGAAGAATTTTGGCGTGGTATTGAGAAATTATCGTATTTTGTATTATTTCCTGCCATGTTGTTTAGTTACGTATCTACTGCCGATTTAAGCATTGCGCCCATAATTAAATTAGTAGTGGCTCTTATTATATCCACTATTCTTGTATCAATCGGTCTTATAATTTACCAAAAAAAATACAACATAGATAAAGTCCAATTTACTTCCATTTTTCAAGGATCGATTCGTTATAATAGCTACATTTTTTTTGGGGTAAGTAGCCCCTTGCTTGGTTCTAGCGGACTTTCAATCGTTGCCATTATTTCTTCTTATATGATTATTTTTACCAATATTTTATCGGTAATGATTTTCGCTTATTATATCCCTAATAAATCCGTGACTAATACTATTAGCACTAGTTTTGTTTTAATGATGAAATTAATTGTGCGTAATCCGTTAATTATCGCAAGTTTAGTAGGATTTGTTTTTAATTACTCAAATCTTGAATTACATTTAGGGCTTAAGAAAACGTTAGATAGCCTTTCTAATGCCGCTTTAGCTATCGGTATGCTAAATGTTGGGGCAGGGCTTAATTTTACTATTAGACAAGAGCTTTTACATAATGTAATGTTTACAAGCTTTGTTAAATTAGTTGCATTTCCTCTAGTTAGTGTAGTAGTACTATGGTTAATGTCTATTGACGGATTAAATAGATCGGTAGGAATATTATATAGCTGCCTTCCATGTGCGAGTACGGCTTATGTTTTATCTCGTCAACTTGACGGTGATCCTGATTCTATGGCGTCGATTATAACATTTACTACTTTTTTCTCGGTAGTTACTATATCAATTATTATGTATATAATGGGGTGAATTTACCACGTCATTGTGAGCGACTGAAAGGAGCATGGCAATCTCAGGAATGTTGCCTGAGATTGCTTCGTCGATGCCTATTGCGTCTGCTTGCAATGACGAAAAACTAAAACAAACAAATAAAACAGGAATTTCTAAAATGGATGAAATGAATAAAATAAATTATGCTGAGGCCCTTGAATATCATGCAAAAGATAAGCCTGGTAAGATCGCTATTTCTGCAACAAAGTCTTTAGTTACTCAGCAAGATTTATCACTTGCTTATTCCCCAGGGGTTGCGGCTCCTTGCCTTGAAATTGCTAAAAATTTAGAGGATGTATATAAATATACTGCTCGCGGTAATTTAGTTGCCGTAATCTCTAACGGTACTGCCGTACTTGGGCTTGGTAATTTAGGAGCTGCCGCTTCAAAACCGGTGATGGAAGGTAAAGCGGTACTATTCAAAAAATTTGCTGATATTGATGCAATTGACTTGGAAGTGAATACGGAAGATCCTGAAGAATTTATTAATGCTGTGAAGTATCTCAGTTATAGTTTTGGGGGTATTAATCTTGAAGATATTAAAGCTCCGGAATGTTTTATTATAGAAGAAAAATTAAAATCTTTAATGGATATACCGGTCTTTCATGACGATCAGCATGGAACAGCGATTATTACCGCCGCAGGGCTAATAAATGCTGCGTATCTTACTAATCGCAAGCTTGAAGATTTAAAAATCGTAGTTAACGGAGCAGGTGCAGCAGCTATTGCTTGCATTGATTTATTAATTGCTCTTGGAGCTGATAAATCAAAGATTATTGTATGTGATACTAAAGGCGTTGTTTACAAAGGACGCCTAGAAGGTATGAATAAATGGAAAGAGCTATATGCAAGTGATACCAAGTTTAGAACTTTAGCGGAAAGCTTAAATAACGCTGATGTATTTATAGGGTTATCGGTAAAAGGCGCAGTAACTAAAGATATGGTGAGTAGAATGGCAAGTAATCCGATTATTTTTGCTATGGCTAACCCTGATCCAGAAATTACTCCGGAAGATATACAACTTGTACGCGATGATGCGATTATAGCAACAGGGCGATCTGATTATAATAATCAGATTAATAATGTTATGGGATTTCCTTATATTTTTAGAGGAGCATTAGATATAAGAGCTAAGACTATTAATACGGAAATGAAAATAGCTGCAGCAAAAGCCATTGCAGATTTAGCCCGTAGACCTGTACCGGAAGAGGTGTATAAAGCTTATTCAGGGCGTAAGATGGTTTTTGGTAAGGAATATATCATTCCTGTACCGTTTGATCCTCGTTTAATTACCGTAGTAGCAGCGGCGGTTGCCGTTGCTGCAATAGAAAGCGGCGTTGCTAGGGTTAAAGATTTTAGTATAGGTAAATATAAGAAAGAATTAGGTAGCAGATTAAATCCTACTGCTAACTATATGAATTTCTTAGCTGAAAAAATTCATAATGCACCGCTTAAACGGATTGTTTTTGCTGAAGGTGAAGAAGAAGAAGTAATTTCTGCCGCTCTTATGATGCGAGACAAGAAATACGGTCATCCGATTATAATTGGTCGTGTTGAACGAATTGAGGCTATGTTAAAAAAGATAGGTCAAGATATTAGCTTAGACGGAATTCAAATAATGAATGCGGCCTTAAGCGATAGTTTAGAGAAATATACTGATTATTTATATAAAAGACTTCAGAGAAAAGGTTATTTATACCGTGATTGTGCAAAGCTTGTTAAAACTGATAAGAATATTTTCGCTGCTTGTATGTTAGCATGCGGTGACGGTGATGCTCTTCTAACCGGTGTTACACAAAGTTATATCGATAGTTTAGAAGATATCATGAAAGTCATTTCACCAAAAACTAATCGTAGCATCCTTGGCTATTCAATTATGATTGCTAAAGATAATAATATTATTATTGCCGATAATTGTATTACAGAATATCCAAACAGTTGGGAACTTGCACAAATAGCAACCCAAACTGCAGAAATTGCTAAAAATATGGGAATCACGCCTCGTGTTGCACTTCTTTCTTTTTCAACATTCGGTAATTCTTCTAAGGCAAAAACAGCTCGTATTCGTGAAGCAGTAAATATACTAGATAATTTTAGCAAGGACAAAGAAGAGCTGAGCGGCATGAAGGTAGATTTTGAATATGATGGAGAGATGTCGGTTAAAGTGGCTTTAGATGGTGATTTACGTAAATTATATAAATTTTGTAGATTATCAGGATCTGCAAATGTATTAATTATGCCTGGTTTAAATTCAGCTGCTATTTCTACTGAGTTGTTACAAGAATTTTCGTCAAACAGCTTTATAGGTCCTATAACAAACGGTTTTGAAAAACCCGTTCAAATACTTCAAGCTGCAGCAACAGCTAATGAAATACTAAAGATAGCAACTTTTGCTTGCGTTGAAGCTATAAACGAGGTTTAATTACTATATCTTTAAAATCAATTAACTTGTGAGAGGTAAAGTGGCGTCGATTACAGAACTTCATAAAAATATACAAGAAATTACAAAAGATTTACGAAAACATGATCCTTAAATACCTGATGCCAGTAAAAAACCGTTAGCTTCTAGAGAAAATTTTGACGATCTAATACATTCTGATTTAGGACAGCCTGTACGAAATAAACCGCTTTCTTTTGATGAAGAGTTAAAGAAAAAAGTTCAAAGCAGACAAGTACAGGATTTTTTCGAGCAGCAAACAAAGAGTACAGAAGAAAAAATAGATAATCATGCAAAACGTATAGAAGAATTAAAGCAAAAACAGAAAGAACTAGAAGAGAGGAAAAAGTGGCTTGAAGAAAAAAAAGCTAATTCTAATATTACTAGAGAAGAAAGATGGAAAATCGCTGCAGCATTAGAAGCTATTAATGATCAATTTAGGGCTATAGAAAAAGAACATAATACTATTAATAGTGCTTCCGATAGAGAACAAAAGTTTGATAATAAAAATAAACACTTAACTGCTACAAAAAGAGAGCCGATAGCTGCAGATTTATAGCAATAAGGAGCATTAGCAGCTATAAAACGTATGAAAGAAGAGAAGATAAAGCAGCAGCTGTTAATCAATCTTCAAAAAATACTCCAACTATGCCTAGCGGTACTATACCGATGCCGCCTCTAATGCCTGGAAGCGGTATTCCTATTCCCCCATCGCCTCCGCCACCACCTATATCAATTCCAAAAACTATAAAAAAAGAGGCAAAGGATGTTGGTAAACAAATGCCTCAAGGAGGAGATCAGCATAAAGAAGAACTAGCAAAGGCTATGAAAGCACGAAGAGCAAAAATAGAAAAGCAAAACTCAGGAAGAGGAAGGTAATTATTATAGTATCATAATGGCTCTTTTTTCAAATTTTATCATAAAATGAGCTGTTAGTCTCTATGAAGATTTCTAAGAAGATTTAATTTTGGTTATTTTTTGCTGCAAATTATAAGGTTTCTTTGAAATAGGAGTAGCTATTCTTTCAAAAATCTTATTAATTTTCGCTAAAAAATACCTCAAAATAGCAAATCAATTAGAAATCTTCGTAGAGCTTAGCGAATTAGAACGATTTTACAATTTAATTGCAGTTTAGCCCAAATTTTATTTGCAGTATATATAGGATAGCCTGTAATTAATCCTAGGCTAATGCAAGCTCTGTCACCAAGAGATAAGCCAAATTGTTCTGTTTCTTTCTTTAAGCGTCCAATTTCTATAGTTTGATCAAAATCTAAGGCTACAATTTTATTTATGGAAGCTGAGATCATTTCTTTACTTTGAATAAAAGATATGTTCAATTTTTTATCTAGTTCAGCTACTACTTCTGCTATATTTACTGTAGACATAATAGATAACGGTAATAATTCTTCGACCTTGTCACTACCAGTTTCTAAGTTAAATAATGCAAGTAAAGCAGATGAATCTAAAATATATTTATTCATTATTAAATTCCTTTCTTCTTGATTCAATTAAAGAGTCAACTAATGATATGTTATCTTTATTTCTAGATTTTACTAATGCTTGAAATTCTTTAATTTTATTTTTTAGAGGAATCAATGTTAATTCTTTATCAAGTATTAGCATTAACTGATCTCCTGACGCAAGATGTAATTGATCACGAATTTTTGCAGGAATATTTATTCTGCCATTTTCAGATATAGTAACTTTATATTCTAAGTGCATATTTTTAAAACGGTTAAAAATTAAATATATACCAAATATAAAATATTATAATTAAAACTACAATAGTAAAATAAATATAAAATATTTTTATATTGAAATTATGCTGTAGTTGTTCCTATTTCAAAAAAATCTTATAATTTGTAGACGCAAAGAGTCAAAATAGATTAAATTAATTTTCTTTCACACAGCCTAAATAGTTGGTATCATATGCTGTTGCCACAAAAAGAAAATATTATATGTTTAATTCAGCTTTTTTAGTTGCATTTTTTACAACGATTATCCGTTATTATGATTATGCTCTATTCGGTTTATCGGCTAGTATTCTTGCACAAAATTTCTTACCTAATATAGAGCAGGATAAACAACTACTTGGTTTTTTTGCTATTCTTAGTGCAGCTGTTATAGTACGACCTTTAGGGTCCTTAATTTTTGGATTTATCGGAGATAAATACGGGCGTACTAAATCTATCAAGATATCAATGTGCATGAGTAGCATTGCTACCGGATTCATTGCTATTACTCCTTCCTTTGAGATAATAGGTATTTTTGCTACGGTAATACTAACATTATGTCGAATGGTTTTTTTAGCAAGCCTTGCCGGAGAGGTTGACGGAATAAAGGTTTATGTAGCTGAAAAAACAGGAGATAATCAGAAAAATTTAAATATAGGAATAGTTTCATGCTGTGGCCAAATAGGTGCATTACTTGCGGCTATAGCTTATTATTACGCTAGTAATTCCGATATCCAATATTTATGGCGTTTTAATTTCTTTATTGGTGCAATATTTGGTTTATTTGCTATTTTGATGAGAAATTTTTTTAAAGAAAGTAGCGAGTTTTTAAGAACGTCATCAAAAAGTACCTTGCGGCAAATTATATGGAATAATAAACTATCCGTTATAATAGCATTACTAATAAACGGTGCTATTGGAGGAGTGTATCACTTTTTAGTAATTTTCTTAGGAGTTTTTTTAACAAAAATAGCTCTTATAAATCATCCTGAAATAAGATTTATGAATATAGCTCTTACTACTACCTATGGAATATCAGCTGTTTTTGCAGGGCTGTTTGCCGATAAAATAAACCCTTTAAGACAGATTACATGGGCTTTATTTGTCAGCATTATTGTTGCTTTAGGAATGCAAATAATGTTATACAAACAAATATTTAATATTCTCTGTCCCGTTATATTAATAGGACTTGCAGCATTTTATGCAGTACCGCTACAAATTATTGTTCAATCCTTATTTAAGACTAATGTTAAAATGAGGCTTTATAGTCTATCACATTCTTTTGGAGGTATTATTCTATCCTCAACTACTCCTTTCTTTAGTATGTTGTTATGGCAAAATTTTAAGTCACTATCTCTCACTTTAAGCTTTTTCATATTTTTGCTTATAATATTAATGAGTACAGTGTTGGTTTTACGTAGGATGTCATCCTCACAACAGTAAAGTCTTGTTGCATGGCTTGAAAAACCTACTCAATGTCATCCCCGCGAAAGCGGGGATCTAGCAAAATAACTTCAATATTGATATATTTGCCAAAATAAACACATAAAAAACTTGTTTTTTTTTACTGGAGTCCCGCCTCCGCGGAAATGACATAAACGAGCCATGCAACAAGACCCAAAAACAAGAATAACATCAATTGCCTTATATATTTCTTCCGTCTTTACTGCAACCTGTAGGTTTTATGTTAGGACTACTTGAAGATTTGGAGCGTTGCTGTGCTTGTGTCCCAATTTGCTTCGCTTCTTTTGCTAAGTTTTCAAATTTGTCTTTTAAGTTTTTTGTATTGCCTTTTAGCTTTAAATCGTGAGTTATTTCGTTAATATTCAATTTTTCAGGAGTTGGATGATATATAGGCTCTTTAGATTGAGTATGTTTAGAATGTTCTATTGCAAATTTTGTACGAGGTCTTATTAGTTCATTCTCTTTTCCTATACCTTTCTGTTTTTCTTCCTCCCATTTATCCTATTCCGCCGGTGATGTCCAGTATCTTGTTGTTTTACTATCAAAGCCTTTTTCAAATTTGTTTATTAAATTTTTGGTACTATTCTCTTTAATTTCTTTACCTCGATTTTCAAACTCAAAATTTTTCTGAGGAGTTATATAGTCAGATTGAGTATTTTTATGTTGTTTTTCTACAGTCTGTTTCTTTTCTTCTGTCCAGTATTTTTTGATTTTGCTGTCAGAGTCTGCTTCAATTTTTGCTATTCTATCTTTTATACCGGTAACTGCTCCTGTAGATATTTTAGGTTGATCTTGGGTTGATTGCTTAATATGTTTCGGAGATGTATTTTTAGATAATTCATAAGTCAAAGATTCTAAATTAGATAAATTCTTTTAAACTTTTTCTATATTGGAATTTAAATATTCTATTTCGGGTCCTTTATATTCCATTATATTTTTTAATGTGGTATTAATTTCTACAAAAGATGCTTTAATCTCTTGATTAAATTTATCATCATTATTATCGTACTACAATTAGTAGAAATTTTTTGAAGTTTATCTAATATATCATTAATTCTCTCATTTTGTTGAGAAGTTGATACCATACTTGCTAAAAATTCACTTCTTCCTAAATTTCTATTAACATTATGTCAATATAGAGGTATGGTAGAGGCTTTAGTATAATCTTGTGGAAATTTATCGATCTCTTCTTTAAACCTCTTTAAGAACTTTATTGTATCATCGAATATAGGATGAGTATTTCAGGAAAGAGCAAGAGGAGTCGGTATTGCTTCCTGCATTGGATGAGTTATTGCCTCAACTTGTTTCGGGGATGTATCTTTAGATAGCTTTTCATTTTGTAGCTCAGATATATAATCATCTACTGCTTCTTTTAATTTATCTGAAACGGCACTATTTTGGGCAGGAGGCAGTATTCCGGTGTCATCCCACTCTAAATCAGTATCAGTAGTTAGCATTCCAGTATTATCCTGCTCTAAAGCGATATTATCGCTTCTACGCTCCTCACGAGGATCAGTTAGCTTATAGTAATTTTTATTTAGTAAACGAGGAACACGTGAATTGTCGCTCTTTTCATGTTCCTTAATTTCTTCAAATATACCTAGTGTCTTATAAATATTATCTATTTCTTCTTGAGTAAGTCTTTCATTGCTTACTTCTTTTTGTTGGATAGATTTTTGTAGTTCTTTTGTTACCGTTAACTTATCTTTTGCTATATTTGAATTTGATAAAATTTTCGCTTGTACTAAAAAGAGCTTCAATTAAATTAGTAGAGCTGCTTTTTCCAAATGTGGTAGATAATTCTTCTTGACTTGATGCTATTCCTGAATCAATAGAAGAAGATCTAGAAACGGTATTAGATTGAGGATTAATATTTGCCTGTTGTACATAAGATTTGCCGGTATCTATTAATAAGGTATAGTTTCTAAAGAAGGAGAATATTTACCTGTTTCTTTTTGTAGTACCGATTCATTTTGCTTGCTTAAATTTGATATAAATTTATTTGGATAATATATCAATTTTGTTATTGTTATTACTTCTGGCATATAAGACTAGAGCCTTCTTTATATTTTGCAAGATATTATCTTAACAACATCTTATATTGTAAATCTAATTCGCTTGAATTATTAGTATTACGGAAGTAATTTTTATTTACTGATATACTTTTGCTGAGTATATTTTTAGAAGCTTCTATAAGTTCTTTTTCCCCTGTCGCTTCTTTATTTTTTAACTTCTCAAATAAATTTTGTAAACCATCTGAAAAATCCCAGGCATTATCAAGGTATAAAAATTTACTTCTTATAATCTCTTGCGCTTTTTGATTGGACGTTTGTTGCACTTTTTGTTTCTCTTGCATTACTCCTAGAATGATCTTTTTATCTAATGAATTAATCACATCATAAAAATTTTTCATTTCATATAATTTTTCTCTAGGTTCTTTTATTTTTTGTAATCTCTCTCTTAATTCTTGAAATTTATCCCATTCATGTTGTTCAAGAAAAAATCCCTCTATTTTTGTATTTTTAGTATTAGGGCTTTCTCCGCTACTCAGGATTTTATTTCTAGTTGCTTGTAATCTAGATGGTTGATGAGCGTTGATATTATTAATCAAACCTAAAATTTCTTTTGATGTCTTATTAAATTCTTCATTATTAGTTGGATTTTTGATTGTTTCTTGAACTGCTTCCCTTAACTTGATTATTTCTTCTTTAAGGCTAAGTTCTACTTTTTGTTGACCGTGTGTTATAGCTTGTTCGTTTTTTTGTGAGGTAAGTACTTTTTTATCTTGCTTTATATTTAAGCTCTTTTCCTCTACTTTCTGAACAACTTCTTCCATCAATTGCAATAGATTAATATTGCCCTTTATTTCTAGTTTTTGCTCATTAGTGATCGGTAATGAATTACTTAGTCTTAATAATGCTGAAAAATCTGAAGGGGATATTAGGATATCAAGTTGAGCCTTTGTTTTTCGACCTTTTCCGTCTTCCTTAAAGCCTTCAACTTTACCAATACTCATAGGTAGATTTTTTAAATAAATTTCTTTACTAGCACCCTGTATATTTTTATCATTTGTTACTTTGAAGTTAGCTTGTTATTGAGAAACATACGGTCCCGGCGTTCTAGGGTCTATTTTGTTTATTAGAGCTTCTATAAAATAGTTGTACGTGTTATAGCTAGTTTATCTGTTTCTAAAATATTATTTAAATTAGTATTTTTTATTAAATAAAGATTTCTTATTAGCCGGTCTAATTCATTCTTATGTTTCATAATTTCCCTCTATTAATAAAAATAAACCAAAATGTAATACCATTTATGTTCAATTAACAATACTAATAATTAGTATTAATTCAATATTTTAAATCTTGTTGCATTTGTGCTTCAATAATATAATTTTATCATTTATTTTATCGTCTCAATGAGTTTTTTAACTCCCTCGACTGATTTATCAAATAGTGCTTTTTCCTCTGTGGTTAACTGCAGTTCTATTACTCTTAGAACACCTTCTTTACCGATCATAATAGGCACTCCAACATATAAATCATGTACGCCGTACTCACCTTGTAAATGAGCGGCACAAGTTAGAATCTGACGTTTATCTTTTAAATATGACTCAAGCATTTCTATTGCTGAGGCTGCGGGAGCATAATAAGCAGAACCTGTTTTAAGTAATGCAACAATCTCACCGCCGCCGTTTCTAGTACGATCGATTATTTTTTCAATATTTTCATTACTTGATAAGCCCATTTTTATCAGGTCAGGTATCGGCACGCCTGATATTGTAGAATATCTTGCAAGAGGTACCATAGCATCGCCGTGACCGCCGAGAACCATGCTATTAACATTGCTAACCGATACTTTAAACTCTTCAGCAAGAAAAAGATTAAATCTTGATGAGTCAAGTACTCCTGCCATACCGATTACTTTATTGTGAGGCAATCCGCTTTCTTTAAGCATGACATATACCATAACATCAAGTGGATTGGTAATTACTATTACAAAGGCATCAGGAGCGTATTTTTTAACATTTGCTGCAACCGTTTTCATAATACCGGTGTTAATGCTAATTAAATCTTCTCTACTCATCCCTGGTTTTCTTGGTAAACCGGCAGTAATAATTATGGCATCAGATCCTTCAATATCTTTATAGTCGTTTGTGCCTTTTATGTTGATATCAGACCCAGCTATTGTACCGGCTTGCATGAGATCCAATGCTTTTCCTTGCGGTACTCCTTCAGTCACATCAAATAACACGATATCGCCGAGTTCTCTAAGGCTAATTAAGTGGGCAAGTGTACCACCTATGTTACCGCTACCTATTAATGAGATTTTTGGATTTTGTTTCATTACTCCCTCTACAAATATTAAATATGCCTATTAATATATTACAAATAGATTCAAGAAAAAAGAATTTTTAAATTATATTGTTAATTGGTTAATTCATAAAAATTAACCATTCACATTGACTTTATTAAAATATATTAATATAATGTCGAGTCAAAAATACCATGAAACATGGAATTTTAATAAAATAACTAAAAAAATAATTATGCCTAAAATTTCTAAGTTAATAAATATTTTTAAATCTTGTATAGGAAAGGGGAGTAATGCAAAAGAATGTAAAACCACTCCAGAAATGTTTCATGATTCACGCATTAGTATTAACAATAATCTTAATAGTAAAACAGTAAAGACGTTAGTTTTGATACGGTAGATAGCCCAGAAAACAAAAGTACCCTACATTATGTAACTGACTTAGCAGACCTTAAAGAGTTACTGCAAAAAGGTATTGATCTTAATATACAAGATGAGAATGGTGATACTGCTTTAGAGGTTACAGGTAATTTTAAAAAAGCCAGAATGTTACTTGAATATGGTGCTACGGTGAGTGACTTATAAACAGATGACTGAAGTATTACATTACTGTGGTCGTAATTTAGTAGAAAACAAAATTATTCTTTCACTATTAATGCATAACAATGCTAATACTAATTTTACAAAAGCAAATTTAGTAAGACAATGTAAAGAACCGTATGAAGAGGCAGAGCGGTTAATAAAATTGAAAAAATAGAGAGCTTAATATATCAAAGTAAAGAAGTAGAGACGTTAAGAATATATGTTGACAGATTACAGAGCTTAAAAAATAAATATGAAAAAGCAAAGGATAGTAGCCAAGCTGTTTTAAAAATATTAAAAATCGATAGAGTGATGGTTTAAAAGCTCAACTTGTTATTATTGTCAAAATCTAGGGGTAATCGAAAATTATTCCGAAGTAGCTCAAGAAAATGCAGTATATAAGTGCTTGGATGAGGCTTTTAATTTGCTTGATCAAGGATTAATAGGAGAGGATGTTCAAAATACAGTAGTTTGATTCATAGCATCAAGCAATTTTTAAAAAGCACTGGTCATTTCTGTTCAGCATTGTATACATGGATCGTTTGATATCATTCCCGCGTAGGCGGAAATCTAGTAAAACCTATAAAAAATTTGTTTTTTTAGGTTTATTTTTTTAATAAATAACTTCTATATCGATATTTGAAGTTATTGTGCTAGATCCCCGCTTTTGGGCCTTGTTGCGTGGATCAGTTTTCCCGATGTCATCCCGCGCGCGACTTGATCACGGGATCCAGTTAAAAATACTAGAATTATTAGTATTTTTTATTGTTTTTATGGATCCCGTGGTCAAGCCACGGGATGACACAGGGGATTTTACCAGTCTACGCAACAATATTGAGCTACAAATGACATCGTACGCCTTTTCTGAGTCATGCAACAACGCCTACGTAGCTCATGAAGATTATAGGTATCAACGCAAGCAAGCCTTCGCAGGAATGGATATCCTTATCAACGTTGTATCATCTTATTATAATATTTTGATAAAACTTTCACGCCATATAGCCATAATAGACATACGATAATAAAACTAAACATCAATAAACCGGCTATGTCGTTATGTATGGCGTTCGGGAAAATACTAAAGGATATGAATTGAATAATAGCACCTATTGATTTACCGATTTTAGCACCCATAACATCAACTGCAGCTTTACCTTTGGTCTTCATTTCACTATCGAGCGGAATATATACCATTTCTTTGGTAGCATCAAAAAGTGAATATTTTACGGATTTAGAAAGTACATGCCAAAGTCCGCCGATAAAAACTATAACGACAAGCGGTGCACTATAGCCGAGAGTATTTACGATATTTCCTAGGTGATTTTCAAAAACCGTGAATGAAAAGAACATAACACCTGCTCCAAACATCATAATCGGTGTTATAATAGCTCCCCAAAACCAGCCGCATATTCTAATTAAACTACTGCCTAAAAACGCACTAACTAACGTGAGTATTCCCGTCCAAAAAAACACTTTGCCGTGATAGGCTATAAAATCCTTTGTAGCGGGATAGAGTTGCTGTACTTTGGACATCCATAATCCTTCTATTAGGCTAATACTCATAGAATAAGACATTACAAGAAGACAAATAAAACCGAGATATCTAGAAGTTAATATTACTTTTGCACTGTCGACCAAGCTTAATTTTAATATATCCATTCTTTGGTTTTTAAATTTAATATTTTTGTCAGCTTCTACGACTGATTTATCAATAAGTTTATGAAGAGCTAGACAAATTAATCCGGATATTAAAATAACCGTAATAAATGATTTTAAAAGAATTTCATTTGTATCGTTTAGATGAGAAAATAAAGGTAATAAGAAATGCTCACTCTTAGCAAAATAAATAATTACGGTTCCTGAGATGAGTAAATTAGTTTGTCCGAATAAAGTAAAAAATGAGTAAAATCTTGGTGCTTCTTCGACTTTAGTAATTTTATTTGCAAGCTGCCAATATAAAAGAGTAAAGACTATAATCGGCCATAACTCTCCCATAATATAAAATAATACCAAACTCCACTGTCCCCAAATTATTAAAAACCATTTTAAGTGAGGAAGAACAGTGATATAGTGCTTAATTAATTCGGGATCGGGATGAAAAAACTCTCTGTACGGAAATAAAATAAAACCAAAAATTGCGAAGAAAAATAAAAAAGTACCGGTAATTATCCTAAAAACTTGCTCGGTTGTCATAATATTACAGAGTTTAGAATAAAAAATAACAAATAAAATTCCCATCGGCATTTCGCCCCAAAGTTTGATAAAACTCAATACTTCCGAGCTCATTAAGGTAACAACAAAACTATCTTTAATACTACGAACTAAATTTTGATTAAGTAGAATAAAAAACATTAGTAAAGCCATCGGGATGAACTTGGTTAATTCATACGATCTAATCGGCCATACTATATGCCTAAATTTACTGTTTCTGGCTTTATTCCAAATTGTGAAATTAGAATCCACGCTATCCATTGATTTACTATGAGCTTATTTTTTTAGTACCGGATAGTGTTTAAAAATGTTATGTTTTTGCAAGGCTTAGAGCTTTATAGGTCATTCCCGCATATGCGGGAATGACCTCAAACGCTTTTTAGAAACTGTCCGGCTATTATTTTTTATGCACCCTAGACTATAATAAAAACTATGTCAAGATTTTTTAAAATAGTCTCATATATTGTTGTTAATTACATTTGTTATACTCAATCGCTGCTTTAATAAACTGAATAAATAACGGATGAGCTTCAAAAGGTTTAGATTTAAATTCCGGATGAAATTGTACTCCTACGAACCAACGCAGTAGCGGTAGTTCAATTATTTCTACAATCTCTTCATCTTTTGAAAAACCGCTAAATACTATTCCGTGTTTTTCAAAAATATTTTGAAATTCATTATTAAATTTATATCTATGACGATGTCTCTCATTTATTTCAAGGCTTTTATAAGCATTAGCTGCAATGGTACTTGCGACCAAACTACAAGGATAAGAGCCGAGCCTCATAGTCTTTTTTACATTTTCAATTGTTATTTTTGAGTCTTCACAGTTTTTATTTATTTTCTCAATAATTTTTGTACCGTCTACTTTAAATTCTTCCGTTACTGCATCTTTAATACCGATTAAATTCTGAGCTATTTCGATCGTCGCAAGTTGCATACCGAAACATATTCCAAAAAAAGGTATGTTATTAGTACGGGCATATTTTATTGCTATAATTTTTCCTTTAGTTGCCCGTTCTCCAAATCCACCTGGTACTAAAATCCCATCTATATCTAATAATTTTTTATTAATATTCTCTTCAGTTAAATTTTCAGCATTTATCCATGCTAAATCAATTTTGTATTTGTAATAAATACCTGCATGATCAAGTGCCTCGATTACTGATTTATAAGCATCTTTTAATTTATGATATTTAGCTATTATAGCGATTCTTACTTTTGAATTAGAATCTTTTAGCCTATTAATTATATCATACCATTTATCTAATTTAGATGGCATGATATTAATATTAAAAAATTTTAATACTTTATTATCAAGACCTGAATTATGATATGCAATTGGTACTAAATATATATTTTTTTGATCTATTGCCGGAACAACATACTCAGATTCTATATTACACAATAAAGATATTTTATCTATTTCGCCTTTTGAAATGTTACGTTCTGCACGACACACTAGTATATTAGGTGAAATACCTATAGCGCGTAATGCTTTAACTGAGTGTTGGGTAGGTTTTATTTTTAATTCACGGGCGGTTTTAACATAAGGTAATAATGTTAAATGAATAAATAAACAATTTTCGCTTTTTAATTTGTTACCAATTTGCCTTATAGCTTCAAAAAACGGTAGACCTTCAATATCACCGACTGTACCGCCTATTTCACAAATAATAAAATCAAAACCCTTGGTGTTTGAAAGTATAAAATCTTTTATTATATTTGTAACATGCGGGATGACTTGAACAGTAACGCCGGCGTAATTTCCTAAACGTTCATCTTTAAGTAATTTTGAGTATATCGCACCTGTTGTGATGCTATCAAATTTGCATGCGGAAACTCCGGTAAAACGTTCATAATGTCCAAGATCTAGATCGGTTTCTGCTCCGTCATCGGTTACATATACCTCACCATGTTCGTGAGGATTCATAGTTCCCGGGTCAATGTTAAGATAAGGGTCTAGTTTTCGTACACTTACTCTAAAACCTTTCGCTTGCAATAGCATAGCAAGAGATGCTGCCGTTAGACCTTTACCGAGTGATGAAACAACGCCGCCGGTAACAAAAATGAAATGTACCATTATTATAAACCTAGTTTACTAATATTTTCGTAAAATTTTACTGCTTTTTTTAAGTCTTCTTCCGTATCTACGGAAATAGGAACATTCTCAACTAAACATGTACCTATAGTCATGCCGTTTTCAAGGACACGTAATTGTTCTAAACGTTCTGTTTTTTCTAAAAAAGTTGGCTTAAGAGATACAAATTTTTCTAAAGCGTTTTTGCGAAAACCATACATGCCTACATGATATAAAAATTCTTCTGCACCGTTTGGAATAAGACTACGCGAAAAATACAATGCTGTTCCCGCCGAGTCAACCGCTACGGTAACATTACTACTAGCTTTCACTGATTCCCTATCTACTTTGACTATCGGTGTAACAATATCGTATTTGCTGTTTTTTAAATATTCTATAATTTTCAAAATAGAGCTAGGTTCAATGAAAGGCATATCTCCCTGTACATTAACTATGTAATTAATGTTTTGATTATTTGGAATTAATTTAAAAGCTTCATAAGTACGATCAGTACCGGTTGGGATAGCACTATCTGTGAATATTACTTTTCCTCCGACTTTTGTAATAACGCTTGCTATCTCTTCCGAGTCGGTCGCAACATATGTATGCTCAAGGCCCGCTTGATTTACTTGTGTGAATACCCGCTCGATTAAAGTTATAGAGCCGATAAGCTGCAGCGGTTTTTGTTTAAGCCTAGTTGAACTTAGCCTTGAGGGGATAATTATAGCCACGTCCTGATGCCGCATAAACTTCCTAAGTTTAAATTAAAAAATAATTGTTGACAGATTAGCCTTTTTCGGCGATAAAGTAAAACATAATTTTTGAATATATGCAATATATTTAAGAGCTCGTAGCTCAGTCGGTAGAGCATTTGACTTTTAATCAAAGGGTCCCGGGTTCAAATCCCGGCGAGCTCACCATACTTCTACACTGTGGGTTTGTAGCTCAGCTGGTTAGAGCACACGCCTGATAAGCGTGAGGTCGGAAGTTCAAGTCTTCTCAAACCCACCATTCAATCCGCTACAACAATAAAATCTGTATTATCATAATTATAAATCAAGGTGATCATTTATTAATGTTGCTAAGTTAGGATGATATTGTCAAGCTAAGGATTAGTCAAGCTAAGGATTAGATTATGAAAAAATACAAATTTACTGAAAAAGAATAAGAAATACTAGATTATTTTGAACAAGATGAGCTTTTAGAGTTACCTAAAAAAGAACTAGAGAGCCAAAAAATATAGCTAAAATTGCCGCAGCTAATTTTTTTAAAAAATCGGAAAGAATTAATATTAGATTGCCGTTATACGATTTAAATCATATAAAAAGAATTGCAGCACAAGAAAGAATGTCTTATCAAACTCTTATTGCTAGTGTTTTACACAAATACGCGTCCGGATATTTAAAATTAGATAAACTTAGTTAATCAATACTTTTTTTATATAAATAACATTTTTTCTCAATGAGTCTTTTTAGAGGTAGAAAAAGGTTAGAGGGTAAATTATCAAGAGCAAACCACTACCAGTTTTCTACTTTATGAGCCTCAAGATTCTGTAATTCATGCTCATTTAAACAATGAGCTTTAAGGCAAATCAAGATGTAATACTTTTGTTCTTTTTCAAAAATATTGTTAGTCACCGCTATCAATTGTGGATTTTCAATGATCAGATTTGTTTCTTCTAAAACTTCACGGATAGCACATTCTACAAATGTTTCTCCAAATTCTAAATGTCCACCGACAGGAGCATAACTAGACTCACCATGGGAACTAATATGTTTACCTAATAAAATTTCATTCCTATTATTCAAAGATTAAAATACCGATACCGATGCGTAGGTGGTTAGTCATATCTAACTATTAACTCTGGATTGACTTATTAATATCGTATGTTAGCTTCTAAAGCAAATAAAAAAATATTGCTTATTTAAATACTGTGCGCTATTTGTAGATTATATTTAATATTTACCTGTAGTTATGAATTCTACCAATCAATTGCAAAATAATAGCTTAACTAATTCTTGGCTTAAGCTTGGTATTTTATCCTTGGGATTTGCGGGTTTATATTCAATTATTTTGGTGGTACTACGTACCCCGCAATTATCAAGCTTTTTCCCAAATCCGCATATTTTCAAATCTGCTTTAATTATTCATGTTAATTTATCGGTATTGATTTGGTTATTGTCCGTTACGGCTAGTGTTTGGGGAGGTGAAACGTCATTGCGAGGAGAGGCAAAGCCTCGACGCGGCAATCTCATGAAACAATACAAAATTTCTGAGATTGCCACGCTCTCTACGTTCGCTTGCAATGACGTGTTTCGCCTTTACCCCAAACTTGCTTTTCTAGCTACTCTTCTAATCGCCATCTCCCCAATAGCTGGGCATAATCCGGTGATGAATAATTATATACCGATGCTTGAAAATATCGTATTTATTGGGGGGTTAAGCTTATTTGGTGTTACATTGCTATTGTACGCTATAAATATTTTATATTTCTTCGATTGGACGAACTTAAATAGTCTAGTTAATTTTACCGTATTATCGACTATTATAATGTTTATTTTAAGCTTTGTTTGTTTTGGATGGTCTTATAATGGCTTGCAAAACATCATTCAAATTATTCCAATCGAGATAGAATTTTATTATGAATTACTTTTTTGGAGCGGAGGTCATTTACTGCAATTTATATATACTCAAATATTAATATTTATTTGGGTTAGTTTATTTAGAGAGTTAATAGCTAGAGAAGTGAAATGTCAAAAATTCTATCTTTTCTTACTTTATTTAAATTTTATTTTCGGAATTCTTACACTTTTCGGTCATATATTTTATGATATTATCGATGGAGCCTTCAAAGTATTCTATACAAATCATATGAAATATCTAGGCGGCATTGCTCCTGTTTTATGTTTAATAGGTATGGGGGTTGAGTTGGTGTGGGTATTTGTCATCCCGCGGGATGACACGGTTACAATAAATGACAGAGTAATCAAAACCATCTTACTTTGCTCTATTACTTTATTCTTACTTGGCGGGCTTATAGCAATGAATATCACAGGGATAAATGTAGCAATTCCTGCTCATTATCACGGGTCTATAGTAGGGATTAGCATTGCTTGTATGGGGTGTAGTTATTTGGGTATTGGGAGGTATCAACGTCATTGTGAGCGACTAAAAAGAGCGTGGCAATCTCATGAGGTAATACAAAAACTCCCTAGATTATCGTGTCGGCACTTCGTGCCTCCTCGCAATGACAATATTATTAATTTTACATTTTACCTCCTAACATTCGGGCAGATTCTGCACATACTAGGTCTAGCATTCGCCGGTGGTTACGGTGTTATGCGGAAAGACCCAAATAGTGTAATGCCGATGTCAGCTAAGCTATTAATGGGAATGATGGGCGGAGGAGGGGTTATTGCTATAGTAGGCGGCTTGATGTTTGTATATATTTGTGTTAAAGTAATATTTTTTAAAAGTATAAAACTAGCACATGAGTAAACCAACTAGAGAAGAAGCTACAGAGGCAGTAAGAACGTTACTAAAATTCATTGGTGAAGATCCAAGCAGAGAAGGGTTGCTTCAAACGCCTGATAGAGTAATTAATAGCTACGTAGAAATATTTTCCGGTTATGGAAAGGATGTAGCAGAAATATTAAATACCAAGTTTTATGAAACTTGTAATTTTCAAGATTTTATCTTACTGAATATAAAATTTACCTCTTTCTGTGAACATCATATATTACCTTTTAACGGTACAGTAGATATAGCTTATATTCCTGATAATTGTATTGTCGGCATAAGTAAGCTAGCACGAATAGTAAATATTTTTGCTAGAAGACTACAAATCCAAGAAAAAATGACGGTACAGATAGCAGAAAGCGTGCAGGAGAATTTAAAGCCGCTTGGCGTTGCCGTTAAGATTTCTGCCGTACATAGCTGTATGTCAATGCGTGGCGTAATGCAAGATAATAGTGTTATGAATACCATGCATTATACGGGTATATTTGCCGAACAGCAGAAATATCGTCATGAGTTTTTAAACCTTACTGCTAAAAGGTGATACGTTATTAATGTCATTTCTGCGGAAGTGGGAATCCAGTCATTTTGTCATACCGTGACTTGATTGCGGTATCCAGAAAAAAATTTAAAAAAACTGGATCCCGTGGTCAAGCCACGGGATAACCAAATAAATGATTATAAATATAGCAAGAAAGTAAATAAAATATGTTATTATCAAAATATTTTTTACCTGTATTAAAGGAAGAGCCAAGTGAAGCTCAAGTAACTTCGCATAAATTAATGCTTAGAAGCGGAATGATTAGGCAGCAAGCAGCAGGGATTTATACTTGGCTTCCGCTTGGCTTAAAAGTATTGAAGAATATCGAGAATATAGTACGCTTAAATATGAATAAAGCGGGAGCTTTGGAAGTTCTAATGCCTTGCATTCAGCCGGCACATTTATGGATGGAATCGGGACGTTTTGATAATTACGGTAAAGAAATGCTGAAATTTCAAGATCGCCACGATAATACTTTACTATTCGGTCCTACTAACGAAGATATGATTACGGATATTTTTCGTCATAATATTAAGTCATATAAGGATTTGCCGAAAAATCTTTATCATATCCAATGGAAATTTCGTGATGAGATTAGACCTCGTTTTGGTGTTATGAGAGGACGAGAGTTTTTAATGAAAGATGCTTATTCTTTTGATATAAATGAAGAAAATGCCGTTAAAACCTATAATCAAATGTATAAGGCTTATATCAATGCTTTCAGGGATTTAGGCGTGTTTGTTATCCCTGTTATTGCCGATAACGGTCCGATCGGTGGCAATTTAAGCCATGAGTTTCATATAATCGCTGAAACTGGTGAAAGTACTATTTATTACGATAAAAAATTTAAGACATTAAAAGATAATCCTGATATCGATGTAGAGGAAATTAAAAGTTGGTACGCAGCAGCTGAAGAAAAATATGAAGTAAATAAATTACCTATATCTGAGCAAGAAATAACCAGCAGTAAAGGAATAGAAGTCGGGCATATTTTTTATATAGGCTCAAAATATTCGGTTAATATGAATGCACTTATTAATGATGAGTATGGTAAACTAACTCCTATAGAAATGAGTTCTTACGGCATAGGCATTTCAAGGTTAGTTGCTGCTATCATAGAAGCAAATTGCGATGAGAAAGGTATCATATGGCCTTCTAGCGTTGCTCCTTTCAAAGTTTCTCTAATTAATTTAAATATTCATGATAGTAAATGCGTAGAGCTTGCGGAAATGGCTTATAAAGAGCTATCAGATAAAAATATAGAAGTGTTATATGATGATACCGAAGCACGTCCAGGCAGTAAATTTGCAACGCATGATCTTATAGGCTCACCTCATCAAATTATAATTGGTCCTAAAAAAGCCGCAAATAATATTGTTGAATTAAAAGATCGTAAAAGTGGTGTTATAGAAGATATTGAGGTAGGTAGTCTAATGAGTGTATTGTAAAATAAAGAGATATACGTCATTACGAGAAAATTGCATAGCAATTGATGAGGCAATCTTAGGAGTTTGTTATTATTTCGTGAGATTGCCACGCAGTCTACGGCTGCTCGCAATGACGATTTTGGAGTCATGCAATAAGGCTAATACCCTATGGGAATGATATAGCAAAAATATTCTGGGTAGACAATGATAATATCATATGATACTATCATATAATGAATAGTAAACCGTCTTTTCAAATAACTAATAAAATCTTGGAGTTATCACAAGATATTTCTTATGAGCTTGGTATTTTAGCCGGTAGCAAGCTTTACTCTCAACCTATAAAACTTAGAAAAAATAATCAAATTAAAACCATCCATTCTTCTTTAGCAATTGCAGGAAATAGTTTAAGCGTAGAGCAGATAACCGATATAATAAACGACAAGCGTGTACTCGCACCTGAAAAAGATATTGTAGAAGTAAAAAATGCTATAAAACTATACAATAATCTGACTATATTTAATCCCTTCAAAATTGAATCATTATTAAAAGCACATGAGATATTAATGCAAGGATTAGTAGAAGATAACGGAAAGTGGCGTAAAGGTAATGCCGCTATATTTAAAGGCACAGAGATTATATATTTTGCCCCTACGGCACGCCGTGTATCTTTATTAATGCAGGATTTATTTGAGTTTATAGCACAAGATAAGCAAATTTCTGGAATAGTTAAAGCTTGTATATTTCATTATGAGTTTGAATTTATCCATCCTTTTTCAGACGGTAACGGACGAATAGGTAGATTATGGCAACAATTATTACTAATGCAAGCTAATAAAATTTTTGAGTATATTTCCGTTGAAAGTTTGATAAGGAATAATCAAAGTGAATATTATAGTGTTTTAAGTAAGTGTGATAAGCTTGGTGAATCGACCTTATTTATCGAGTTTATGCTTGATAAAATAGTTGCAGCATTAAGATTATATAGTAATAATATTACATATGAGGCAAATACGCCTTTATCTAGAATGGAATTTGCTAAGGTTAATTTAATAGATCAATGGTTTTCTAGAAAAGATTATATTACTGTACATAAAAATATTTCTACGGCAACGGCTAGTAGAGATTTGTTATATGGTTTAGAGCGTAAACTTTTAATAAGTAAAGGGTATAAGAATCAAACTTATTATAAGTTTGTGTAGTTTTTAATGTCATTCCCGCTTTCGTGTATGAGTGTTAACTTAAGAGAAGAAAAAACCTCTGATGCCATTTCCGCGAAAGCCGGAATCCAGTACTTTAAAGCTTTTTAAAAGCTCGATTTATCTTGCTTTATCCCTAGATTTCTGCTTTCGCAGGAATAACATCATATCACTGATTTAAAAAGAGATTAACATGAAAAATTTTATAAAATATTTGTTTTTCACCGGTCTATATATAGTAGTGACGATAATAGTTGCTTATATGGTTTTGGCTCAAACTATTCCTAATGATGGGCAGTGTCATATGATGGATAGACCGTTTGTTATTCATTACATCTTAGCAGCAATTATTACCGCTTTACCGACACTAATTTTAATATATAGTAAAAAGAAAAAGTAAATATATGATCGGTCAATTAAGTGGTAAAGTTGATGCCCAAGGCGATGATTACGTTATAATTGACGTAAACGGGGTAGGGTACTTAGTCTATGCTTCAGGTAAAACTTTAGGTAAACTTGCTGAAGGGGAGTTTTATAAACTATTTATCGAAACCCATGTTAGAGAGGAACATATTCATCTTTACGGTTTTTTGAATCTAGAAGAGAAGATTTTTTTTAATTTACTACAATCAGTAAACGGTATAGGTACAAGAATGGCTTTATTTATCTTATCAAGCCTTACGCCTTCAGATATTCAAATTGCTGTAAATAATGAAGATAAAAATATATTTAAAGCAATATCCGGAGTAGGGGCTAAACTTGCTGAACGTATAGTGCTAGAGCTGAAAGGTAAAGTAGCGAAAATATCAAGCGGTTCAGCTATTATTAAAGAGAGCTTAAATATTAAGCATATCACACCCGTTGCAAGTAATGAAGTAATAAAAGCTCTAGTAAATCTAGGATTTTCTAGATTTGAAGCTCAAAACGCTGTTCAAGGCATCATTACCCAAAATCCCGAAATCTCTATTGATGAATTAATCAAAACAGCCCTGAAAAATCGAAATTCTAATTTTTAGTTGATAAATTAGCAGTTATTTTATATTAATTTTAATTACTAAAATTAATAGGTACAATATATGTCCAAGTTAATAGAATATTTAGGAAAAATACAGGCTGAAGAAATATTAAAAGAGCTATAGAAAGACCCTGCTACTTTAAGTATTACCGAGGTTAATTTTGTACCACAATCACCGGTATTTGCAGCTGCTGGATACTCTAAAATTCCTGAAGATGCTTTAAAATGGGTTATTTAATGCTTTACAAGGAGACGCTACTATAAAGTACTTAAGTATTGATAGTTTTGCGTGGAGTTTAAAATCAATAAAGTTATTTGCTGAATTTTTTAAAGATCCGCTATGCCGCATTACTGACATTAGTTTTATAAATGCTTTGAATAATGTTAATAAGATAGATGTTCTTTTAGATACCTTAAGAGTAAACGAAACAAAAATAAGCGATTTAGATATAAGTGGGATATTTTTTGATAATAATGTTCCTGCCTGATCCTCATTTGTTAAAAATACTAAACTTGCCGGATTGAATTTTTCATTAAGTACAGAAGTAAGCGAGGAATAAAAGAAAGTCTTATCGGATGCTATAAAATAGAATAAAAGCTTAATTGGATGTAATATTTTAGGTTATAAGATAGGAATGAAATCTCAAGATAGACAAGAATTGGACGCACAAATTACAGAAATAACTGATGAAAATAACCTTACGCTAAAAGATGTAGCAGAAGTTTTGAAAAATTATTATGAAAATCCTAATATAATATTATCAAATGAGATATTTGGCCATTATTTCAAGTTATGTAAAGGATTAAATCAAAATTACCTTAAAGAAGAATTACAAAACTTAGGCGTCACTGATACAGAAAAATTTTTTGAAACCGTAGATAAACTTAGAGAAGGGGTCACTAGTTTCTATGAAGAGGGCTAATATAAAAGTCTAAAATAATTTATAGCATAAAACTATTTTTTGGCTATTATTAGTCATTATATTCGATTTAAAATAATGACTAATATATTATCACCTGAAAAAAGTGAAAATGATCAAGAATTGCCGATAAGGCCGTCATATTTGCAAGAATTTGTCGGTCAACAGCAGATTAAAGAAAATCTTTCGGTATTTATTAAGGCTGCAAAATCTCGAAATGAGCATCTTGATCATACTTTATTTTACGGTCCGCCCGGGCTTGGTAAAACTACGCTTGCTAAAATTATCTCTAACGAAATCGGCGGTAATTTTAAATCCACCTCCGGTCCTGCTATACTTAAGGTCGCTGATCTTGCTGCTATTCTTACCAATCTTGAAAAGAACGATGTATTATTTATTGATGAAATCCACCGCTTAAATACTGCGATTGAAGAGGTTTTATATCCTGCTATGGAAGATTTTGAGCTTGATATAATTATCGGTGAAGGATCTGCCGCAAGGTCAGTGAAAATAACCTTGCCGAAATTTACCTTAATCGGTGCTACCACACGCCTCGGGCTGCTTAGTAATCCTTTGCGTGATAGGTTCGGTATCCCTATGCGGCTAAATTTTTATAATACCGAGGAATTGAAGAAAGTTCTAAATAGAGCAAGTAAACTACTTGATATTGATTTGACCGATTCGGGTTCTGAAGAAATAGCTAAAAGAAGTAGAGGAACGCCAAGAATTGCATTAAGATTGCTTCGTCGTATAAGAGATTTTGCAGCAGTTGACGGTAAATCAAGAGTAGATAAGGAAATCTCTGATTTTGGGTTAAATCGTTTGGAAGTTGATTGCATAGGACTTGATAGCAATGATTATCGTTATCTAAAATTCATAGCGGATAATTATAACGGCGGTCCTGTCGGAATTGAAACGATTGCAGCTGCCTTATCTGAACAACGTGATGCGCTTGAAGAAACCATAGAGCCTTATCTTATACAGATAGGTTTACTACAAAGAACTCCTAGAGGTAGGGTAATCACGATTGCCGCTTTTGAGCATTTGAAAATGCCTGTACCGAATCAATCACATCATCAATTTAATATTTTTAACGAGAATGAATAACAATAATTTAAATGATAACTACACAGCCGCAGATGTTATAAAAAGGCTGATAAAAGATCATGTTAAACCTTACGCAAATAAAATATATTTTTCGATATTTTGTATGGTTGTTGCAGCACTTTGTACGGCAGTGATCGTACATGCGGCTAGACCTATTATTGATAAGGTTTTTTTAACGCATGATAAGGAAATGCTTATAATAATGCCTATAGTGCTTACTGTAACTTTTGTTATAAAAGGAATTTCAGAGTATTATCAGAATTATCTAATAAAATTTGTTGGGCAGAGGGTACTAAACGATTTACAGATAAAAATGTATGAGCATTTGTTATTTGCCGATATTTCTTTTATTCAAAACCAATCTTCAGGACGTTTAATATCTCGTTTTACTAATGATATTTCTTTGATGCGTGGAGCTGTTTCTAACTTACTTGTCGGATGTGCTAAACATTTCCTAACTGTAGTATGTTTAATAGCAACAATGTTTCATTTAGAACCGCTATTATCTTGCATAGTTTTTCTTGTTTTCCCTTTAGCTGTTTATCCGGTGCAAAGGATGGGTAGAAAGATAAGAAGAATATTTGCACAGTCACAAGAAGAGCTTGGGCATTATACCTCTCGGCTTGATGAAACATTTCAGTCAATTAAGATTATTAAATCTTTTGTAGGCGAACAAATAGAAAGTAATAGAGCATCGTTGATTATTAATAATATTTTAGAGTTCTACAAAAAAACATCTAAGCTAGATGCGATGGTTTCACCGATTATGGAGGGTTTAAGCGGTCTTGCAGTTGGAGGGATGATATGGTATGGAGGTAATCTAGTCCTGGAGGGGAAAAGTACGCCAGGGGCTCTTTTTGCTTTTTTGGCTTCTTTTGCAGCGGCTTATAGACCGTTTAAAAGTTTGGTATCGTTAAATATTAATTTGCAAGAAGGAATAGCAGCAGCTAAGAGGGTATTTAGTATTTTGGATACCGAGCCTCTTATTAAAGATCATGAAGATGCTAAAGACGTAGATTTATATAATCCACAAATTACTTTTGAAAAACTAGCTTTAAGGTTTGAGAGTAAAATAGCTATAAAATATATAGATTTAAGGCTAGAACCTCATAAAATTATTGCGTTTGTCGGGCGTTCAGGTAGTGCTAAGACTTCGCTTAGTAATTTATTAGTGCGTTTTTATGATCCAAATGAAGGAAGAATTTTAATTAATAATCATGATATTAAAGATATTAAGCTTACTTCACTTAGAGGTCAGATTTCCTTAGTTACTCAAGATACTCATTTATTTGATACAAGCGTTGCAGAAAATATAGCATACGGTCAGGAAAACGCTACAAGAGAAGAAATAATTAGAGCAGCAAAATATGCCGATGCTCATGAGTTTATTATGCATCTGCCGAATGGTTACGACACGCAGATAGGGGGGCAGGGGACGACTCTTTCAGGCGGTCAGCGTCAGCGTTTATCTATTGCTAGAGCTTTCTTAAAAGATGCCCCTATTTTAATTTGGGATGAAGCAACAAGCAGCTTAGACCAAGCTTCCGAACAGAAAATTCTAGAATCGTTAAAGAAATTACGCCAAGGAAAAACCACTTTAATTATTACGCATCGTTTAAGCAGTATTACCGATCTTGATAATATTATCGTCATGAAAAACGGTGAGATTTGTGAACAAGGAACTCATACACAATTGCTTAAGAATAAAGATGAATATTATAGGTTGTATAATAAGGAGTTAAGAGAAAATGGTTGATTTATAAAGTAAATAGCTTATATTTATTAATTATTATTGCAACACTAATATTTTCGTCATTGCGAGGAAAAATTAAAAATTTTGACGAAGCAATCCAGTAAAAAATGCATAGCATTTTTTTATTATTTGCCTAGATTGTCATCACGTTGGGACTATGTCCCTCCTCGCAATGACGAT
Source organism: Rickettsia africae ESF-5 (assembly GCF_000023005.1). NCBI lineage: Bacteria > Pseudomonadati > Pseudomonadota > Alphaproteobacteria > Rickettsiales > Rickettsiaceae > Rickettsia > Rickettsia africae. The sequence goes on from NC_012633.1 coordinate 527,073, forward strand.
TTAATGAAATATCACAATGCGCATTACCAAGATTTTTAAAGATTATCGATTATTTGAAATATTTATTTTAGGAATAGTTAGCGGTATGCCGCTGGTTATAATTTTTTCTACTCTTGCGGTATGGTTAAAAGAATCTGGTATAGATATCGCCGTTATTACTACTTTTGCGGTTGCAAGGTTATCATATTCGTTAAAAGTATTTTGGTCGCCTCTAGTCGACAATTTTAAAATACCTTTTTTAAGTAGGTGGGGACATCGCAAAAGCTGGCTTATATTATGTAGCTCTTTAATGGCTTTAGTACTAATTGCTATGAGCAAGGAAAATCCTGAAGTTTCTTTAACTTTTTTCTATTTTTTGACTATATTATTAGGCTTTTTATCTAGCACGTTTGATATTGCAGTTGATGCGTTGCGTATAGATAAGTTTGATCAAGAAACACAAAGCATAGCTAGTGCAACCGCTGTATTCGGTTATCGAATCGGTATGCTTATTACAGGGGCAGGTGCTTTGTACCTTGCAGAAATAACTGGAAATAATTGGCAACTAACTTTTTGTGTTATAGCTATAATATTTGTCGTTGTAACGATATTTATAATAACCGTAAACGAAAAAGAATTAGTAAGAGAAAAAATATTAATTTTTTCTCTTACTTCATGGATTTCTACAGTAATTAATCCTTTCAAGGATTTTTTCAAAAGAGAATTTGCTGCAACTATTTTACTTGCGGTAATATTTTTTAAATTAGGCGATGCTATGCTTGGAGCGGTTGCCTCACCTTTTTATATAGAGCTTGGTTATACAAAAGGCGAAATAGCAATAATAGCTAAACTTTATGGATTGATTGCAACCTTAGTCGGCGGTTTTGTCGGTGGTATTGTAATGTATAGGGTGGGGAATTTTAAAGGTTTGATTATTACCGGTATTGCCCAAAGCTTAACGCATTTTGCATTTATTTGGCTTAACCATCAGCCTCCTTCTTTTGAAGCTTTATTAATTGCTATTACTATAGAGAATTTTGCTGCCGCTATGGGTGCTACTGCTTTAGTCGGATATATAGGTAATTTATGTAATAAAAAATATTCCGCAACACAATATGCTTTACTTAGTAGTGCTAGTAGTTTATGTAACAATACTGTCACTATTTATGCTGGAAAACTCGTAAATATGATGGGATGGGACGGTTTTTTCCTCTTTACTATAATTTTAGCCTTGCCTGCTTTGTTTATATTCATGTATCTTAATAAAAAGGTTAATGTGTAGTAAGTATTATTTTCATTGTCATTGCGAGCGACCGTAGGAAGCGTGACAATCTAGGAAAATAATAAGAAAATGCATAGCATTTTTTACTGGATTGCTTCGTCAAAATTTTCAATTTTTCCTCGCAATGACGAAAAATCACACTTGGTTTAATTTGAATAATATTTTATTTATTTAAAATGTTTAGGAAATTTTTATTACCTTATATTTTTGTCGTAACATTTTTCTTTGCGCCTATAAGCGAAGCAAAAAAAGCCGTAAAAAATACCCCTAAACCTCCTGTTCAAACTAGTTTAGTAATTGATGCAAAAAGCGGTAAAGTGTTGCAGGCCCATAATTCACAAATTCGGATTTACCCTGCTTCTTTAACTAAGCTAATGACTCTATACTTAATGTTTGAAGCAATTGAAGCCGGTAAGTTACCTTTAGATAAAAAATTACTTGTATCAGCAAAAGCTTCAAAAATGCCACCGTGTAAGCTGGGTTTAAAAGCAGGGGAAACTATAACCGTTCGAGAGGCAATTAATGGATTAATTATAAAATCTGCTAATGATGCTGCTGTAACGGTTGCTGAGGGCATGAAAGGTTCAGAGAAAGCTTTTGCTCATTTAATGAATGTTAAAGCTAAACAGCTCGGTATGAAGAATACCTATTTTAAAAATGCTTCAGGTTGGCATGACCCATTGCAGCAAACTACCGCAAGAGATATGGCTAAACTTGCTATGGCTTTAAAGAGAGATTATCCTAAATTTTATCCGTTATTTGCTAAAACCAGCTTTGTATTTCGTGGAAATGTAGTAAACGGACATAATAGGGTTACTAAAAATTATCAAGGTGCAGAAGGGATGAAAACAGGTTTTCATACACCGGCAGGTTATAATTTAGTAACTACTGCTTCTAGGAACGGTAAATCATTGATTGCTGTTGTTACAGGCGGTAAAAGTGCCGCATCTCGTGATCAAAAGATGATGGGGCTATTAGATCAGCATTTTAATATTAAGCCTATAGTCCCTAAACCTTCAATCAAGTTTGCCTCTAATAATAAATCTACTACAAAAGCTAAATCAAAAATAATAAAGAAAAAGAATATACGTAGTTGATATGTATCGTCATTGTGAGACCACAAAGTGGTCGTGGCAATCTCATGAGGTAATACAAAAACTCCTGAGATTGCTTCGTCGAAACTTAAGTGGCTCCTCGCAATGACGTTAAAAATCGAGCCATGCAACAACGCCTACGACTATTGACGATTTAATATTCACACATCTTTTAAGGAGTTACTGCCAATTTATACTTTAAATTTATAAGTTTTATATGACAATTAACGCTACATTTATTGTTGTTTATAACTTTATTAGATGAAGATTTTTTAGAGTTTTTAGCTAAAGTTTTACTTTGTGGTTTTTTTAGATTAATATTTTTTAGAAATTTCTCAGTTTCATTAGGTAAATATTCTATTTTTACTTTAGTTATACCTTGATTTTTAAATGCTAAAATTTCAGCCGCTCTTTGAGAAACATCTATTATACGATTTTTCTTAAAAGGACCTCTATCATTAACCATTAAAATTACTGCTTTATTATTGGCTTTGTTGGTAACTTTAACTAAGCAAGGGAGCGGAAGAGTTTTATGTGCAGCAGTTAATAAATTTCTATTAAATCTATCGCCATTAGCTGTTTTTTTACCGTGAAAACCGTCTTTAAGTCCACCGTACCATGAGGCATAACCTGTTTCGGTAAAAGATTTAGGGTTGTGAGGTTTGTAAGTCTTTCCTTTTATTTTATAATTTTTACCGACTTTATAATGTCCTTTATAAGTTAGATTATGAGGATCATCTTTTGATAATTCTTTGTAAGAATATTTGTGGGCATAAGGTAATCTTTTTGAGGTATTACAACCGCTTAGACCAAAACAAAAAATTAACAAAAGTAATAAACCCTTTGCATAACTTGCTCCTAAAGGTAATTTGTATACCTTTGATACTTTAAGATTTGGTAAGTCAAACTTCGGGATTCGCCTGTGTTCACGTATTTTTATACGCTGTGCAGGCTCACCACTTATTTGATTTCCAACTTTTGAAATATCTGCGGTATACGTCAATCCGGTACTCGCATCCTCACGTACTAAAGTGTATGCTGCAGTGCTACATGCCGTGTTTCCTTCAAATTTCTCTTTATTAGCTTCATTCTGCAAGAGGTCTAATTTGAATTTATGATTCTTCACTATTATCATTATTGGTGTTAAAGTTATTCATTATTTTAGCGTAACACACAACTTTTTCAACACCTTTTATTTTTGATGCAATAGAAGCAAGCTTTTCTAGCTCTTCTTCTGATCTTGCAACTCCAAATAAATAAACAATATTATCTATAGTTAGAATAGTATAATTAGCAAATTTAATATCTTTTCTGACTAAATTTTTAGCTTTAATTTGCGTGGTTATCATACTATCTTTAGTATATTGGGCTAAGTCAAAATGATTACTGTTTTTATTTACTTTCAACTCATTAATAACTTCTTTTACGCTTTTTTGATTCCAAGCAATTTCTACGGCTTTTAACGCATCAGATTCTTTTTGAATATTTCCTGTTAATAATACTCTTCCTTGTGATACTTCAACCTTTATTTTAGCACCTAAATCTCTAAAATTATTTTTTACTAAATCAGCTTTAATGCTGGCAGCAATCCTTGAATCATTTAATGTTTCAGATATTGGTTGATCTTTTGAAGCAACAATACCGGTAGTGGTTGCTGCGGTAAAAATAGCAGGTAAACAAGCAGATAGACTAAAAGAAAGAGTTATAAAAATTAGAACTCGTAATATCATAACAATAGTACCCTACGATTTTAAAAAAGCCATCGGTGTTATCTCTGTGAAAGCAGGGATCCTGTGTCATCCCGCGACTTGATCGTGGGATCCAACTTAAAATACTAATATTATTAGTATTTTAAGCTGGACCCCGTCGTCAAGCCACGGGGTGACACAGTGGATTTTACCGGTCCATGCAACAACACCTATGCGGTAATGACATAAAGTAAAAATAGTAAGGTATTATATATCATATCTTACTATCCGGTAATTTATTCTTTAATAAAAGAGGTAATTGCAGTAAAATAAATATAAAAGTAATAGGTATTACACCGAATACTTTGAATTTTACCCATGTTTCATCTGAGCAATTACGCCAAACTACTTCATTAACTACAGCCATAAAAAAGAAAAAAGCCGCTGTTCTATAGCTTAAGGTTATCCAACTTTCTTCTTTAAGACGTACTATACTCTCTAAAGCATATTTGATAAAAGGATTTTTTCTTATACCGCTCATGAGAAATATTATTCCAAAAATAACATATAATATAGTAGGTTTGATTTTTATATACATTGAATCGCCGCTAATTAAAGTAATGCTTCCCGAAACTAATAAAACAGTCGTAGAAATAATAGAAAGTTTGGATACTTTCTTATCTATAACATAACAAAGGGTAATACAAATAACAGAGGTAATAAGCATATAAAGAGTAGCGTGTTGTATACCGCCTCCATAAAAAAAGCCTGCAAAAAATGCTATTACCGGACCAATTTCTGATAAAAGTTTTAACATATTTAATTTAATTGTTCTCTTTGATAAAATTAATTTGATTCATTTTTTTGTACTGATATTAAGTTATTTTTGGAATATCTTAATTTTATTTGTATGAAAATATTTATCAGTAATATAGTAGTAAAATAAGCCAGTACTTGTAGCCCGTTAGGTCTTGCAATATAACCGGTAACAATATGTAAGATTTTACCTATCATACTTCTATCTGCTACTAACCATGAACTATCCCAAAGTTGATCGGATAAAAACATAATGAGACCGGAAGAGGTTAAAATACCTGCAGCACTTGCTGCAAATCCGCCTGCTATTAGCATTAATAATATGGTAGAGATTTTAAAAATATATTTTTGATTAGCAATCTTAATGAAACCGAAATATATTACTAAACCAAGTAAGAAGCCACTTGTAGCACCTATTATCACTCCTTGCAAGTAAATACTGCTTGATATTGTTTCAACTGAAGATATACTATATACTAAAATAATAATTTCTGCACCTTCTCGTAATATAGTAGTGGCAACTAAAAAAAACAACATGAAATAACTGGCATTACCTTCATGAATTTTTACTGATAAGTCGTTTATATGTTGCTTTACTTTTATACCGTAACCTTGCATCCATATTATTGTCCAGCTAATCAGAATTGTTATTAGTATCATAATTCCGGAATCGAATAACTCGTCGCCTATTCCGCCAAAAGATAAAGATAATTTACGTGTAAAAAATGCAAAAATTGAAGCAAATACTACTCCAAGCATTACTCCAGCAATAATATAAAGACGAGATTTTTCTATTTGTTTTGTTACGACGAGTATTACACCAAGTAATAAGGATATTTCTAAACATTCACGAAACACTACTAAAGCAATTTTAAACATATTTTTTATCTAATCATTAACAATTATAAAACCCTGAGCCGTATCTTGATGAAAATCTCCAAAAAATTCATATTTCCCGGACTTGAGAGGTGCAAGTATAATATGTATTGACTCATTTGGCATAACTATTTTTTCACGATGTAAATCATGACTTTCAAACTCTTCTACCGTATCATCTTCATTATGAACAATTAACCTTATCTTAGTCGATTTTGGTACTTCAACTATATTCGGAACAAATTTATGATCTTGTATAGCTATCTTTACTTCTAATATATTATCGTTTGTTTTATTATCGGAACTCTTACTTGTAGAGATATAAATAATTACTGCTAAAAATATTAAACCTACTAATATAATAATATTTTTGTTTTTTTTAATAATTTCCATACTATAATTAAAGTTTAAAGTAAGATGCTTATATACTCGTTTAATTTGAGTTTTAAATTTTTAATAATTACAAAATTTATCCTGCAATTTTTATTAATGCTATAAGATATACAATTATTATCATTATGACAAGGATAGATAATAAAATATAATTTTTTTGTCTTTGAATTTTATTTTGTTTCATATTTATTTAATTTTGTTTAAAGTCTCCTAGTTCAAGCAAAAGATATTCATTTGTTGGTAATGATTCATGAGAAATAATTTTATTTATGTTAGAACCTAAAGTTTTAAATGTTTTGCCTGCAGCAATAACACTGCGTGTTCCAATCATTACTTTACCTTGCAAGGCGTAAGAAAAAATTAAAGGATATGTAATATCGCCGATTTTCATATCTATTTGTTGTCCTGTTGCTTTTGAATCATATAGTATTTTACCGTTTGATAAGCGAGTAATTTTAGCATTAAAGCTTACTTTTTCACCACATAATAAAGGAACACGATAAGCTATCTCATCGTCATAAATTTTAACTTCATTACTTTTAACAAAATTTTGCGGTAATATGGATTTTAAAATTACATTAACTTTATAATTATAAGCATCATCGAAGATAATATTATTACTATTATTAACAGCATATTTTGCCGGAATAATAGCTTCTCGTGCTTCTCCTACCATCATACCGATTATTACATTATCTAAGCCAAGCATTACAGGAGCAGAGCCTAAAGTAAAAGTCTTAGTATCTTCAGATATTAAAGTATTGTTCATATCTGATATTTGATAAAATACGGTAACTACATGTCCGCAAGAAGCGGGACCGATATTACCGCTACCGAGCGTATTAATTTTGAACAGTGTTTTTACTAAATCCTTACGTACTTCAATAGTGTAATCATTAGGATTGATAGGTCCATTTAACGGTTGTAAAATATTTTCAAAAAATGCTTTCCCTTCTTCGGTTTTAAGAGCATTTATTACTATTTTTGAAACCGTACGTTCAAATAAGTTGCCGTTTAATGAAATAGGAGGTTCATTATTTATACTAGTTTGGTTTTCATCGGTAGATGAATTATTTGAAGCCGTTTGCTCTACAGTTGTAAGATTATTGTTGTCGGGAGATATTTTTAACTTTACTATATTGTAAAGTATTAGAATTACAATTATTAAAGATAAAAATTTTTGCATATAATATATATAATATTTTTAGTATAACAAAGTTTACTATAACAATCAATTACTTAATAATCAAATGAGAATAAAAATAATTTGATTAATAAAAATAATTGATTTAAATTTAGATGCAGAATTTTATAAATATAGCGGTGCAAAGTGAAAAAATTTATATTTTGTTTTTTATGTTTATGGACATTAAACATATTTGCTGCTTCTAAAACTTACCCTAATAAGCTTAATCGTTGTAAAATTACTAGAAATATATTTAATGATTATGAACCGAAAGTTTTTGAAACTACTAATAATTTATTACGTAAAACAGGAAGATTATCAAAATTTTACGGTGAAAGGATATTAATTAAAGGAAAAGTATTAGATCAAAATTGCGTGCCGGTTGCAGATGCTAAAGTGTATTTATGGCAAGCAGGAAGCGGGGGTAAATATCCTTACGAACCTTTAAAAACTAGAGTTGATAAAAGAAGATTTACAAGTAAAAGCGATTCAAGTTTTACCGGTTCCGGTATTGCTACTACTAATAATAAAGGAGAATATTACTTTATTAGTATGTTGCCTTATACATCTTCTCGTTATTTGAGAAGTGCAAATATAAGAATAGAGCATCCTAGTCTTACTACTCTCGAAACACGCTTAGACTTATCTGATCAAAATATGTGTGATAATGAGTGCGGTGAAGTAAATCCGATATTGATCGAACCGCAAGAAAATATGCTGTCTTATTGTTTTGACTTAGTTTTGCAAGGTATGACGCTTAAGAGGTATTGATACAGTACGTCATTGCGAGGAAAATGACGAAGTAATTTGACGAAGCAATCTCAGGATATTTGACGAGATTGCCACGCAGTCTACGACTGCTCGCAATGACGTTTTGCCTCTTTCTGCGGTGCTTCTAAAGGCTTTTTTATACCACAACTACATAATGTAAGTGCTAATACGAATAAATAAAATGTCTTCATTACTATAAATTATTATATGACCTTAAGAAATTATAATAAATATCTTATATATATTATAGTATTTTTATTATCTATAATAATTTTTATTCCTAAAATTCATGCTAGGCCCTATGAGCAGCCTAAGGATAAATTAGCATTTTTAAGAGGTTCAAGCGTTCCTGATAATATAATTTTTTTTGATGAAGAAAAAAATCAATATTCTCTTGATCAGTTTGAAGGAAAGACTATATTGTTAGTGTTTTGGGCTACTTGGAGTGCTCCTTGTGTCAAAGAAATGCCTGACCTTGATATGTTGCAAAAAGATTTTAGGAAATTACCTTTTTCAGTAATTCCGATTTCAGAAGATTATCAAGACATAAAAGTTGTGAAAGAATATTTTAAAAGCTATCAAATAAGATATTTGCCGATTTATCATGATTATAGAAATGAATTATTTAAAGCCTTATGGGTTGTTAGTTTGCCGACTAGTATATTAATAGACCCAAACGGTAAAATAGTAACTAGCTTTGTTGGCAATACAAATTGGTATGACGAAAAAGTTAGAGGTACTATTTTGTCTGCCATTTCCGGCAATTATCCTGAACCTAAAAATAGTTATAACGCGCAATCTCTGAATAAACCGGCTAAGCCTTTGCTGCCAATAAAAAAGGATGCTCTATAGTAACTCCAAGTAAATAGACGAAGTGTAATTTGGAAAAGAGCAAGGAGTCTATAAGGCGAGGAGCGGAGCGTATACTTAATAGGTGAGTACCGCAGATCTTATAAGACAACATAGCCAATTTTTCAAATGAAACGAGTATATTAAATTAAAAATGAGTAAAATTAATGAATGAAGTAAATAAATCAACTATGGCGAATGCTGAATTTGATCAGATAATAACCAAACGACAGATAAGTAAATTAGACCAATTATTTGCTTCGGTTTTTGGTAATTCTAAAGAGGTGATTGCCGTTTTACGCCTTAGCGGTGTTATCGGTAAAGTAAGTACTATGCAATCGGGACTTACGTTAGAATCATTAAATGCACTAATAGAAAAAGCTTTTAAAATAAAGAAATTAAAAGCATTATGTTTAATTATTAATTCTCCCGGCGGTTCTCCGGTACAATCTGAACTTATTGCAAAACGTATTCGTGATCTTGCTGAAGAAAATAAAATAAAAATTTATAGTTTTATTGAAGATATGGCGGCTTCAGGCGGATATTGGCTGGCTTGCAGCGGTGACCGGATATATGCTTTGCCGAGTTCGGTTATCGGTAGTATCGGAGTAGTATCAAGCGGATTCGGTTTTCATGAAGCAATTAATAAACTTGGGATAGAGAGAAGAGTTTATACGGAAGGCAAGAATAAATCAGTATTGGATCCGTTTAAACCTATTAATAAAGATGATCTTAAAATTATCAAAGATTTGCAAAAGCAGGTTTATGAACATTTTATAGAATATGTAAAAACAAGAAGAGCAGGGAAGTTAACTCAGCAAGACGAAATTTTATTTAACGGTGAATTTTGGGCAGGGCAAACGGCGCTTGATTACGGCTTAATTGATGGCATAGGTGATATGTATAGCGTAATGAAAGAAAAATTCGGTGATAATATTAAGTTTCAATATCTGTGTGCTAAGCAACCTTGGCTTAAAAAGAAACTTGGCATGGGAAGTAAGATATTAACCGATAATCTTGCTAATTCTTTAATTGATGCGGTAGAAAATAAAATTATTAACGATAAATTTGATATGAAATAATATGACAATAACACAAGTTAAAATTAAAAAACTAGAAAATTTTTCCGGCAGTTTGCCGGAATATGCTACAGAGCATAGTGCGGGGATGGATTTAATAGCCGCAAACGAGCAACCTATAACAATAAAAGCAGCCGCGATACAGCTAATTCCAACAGGCATCGCTATAGCACTACCGGATTCGTTTGAAGCCCAAATAAGACCCCGTTCGGGTCTTGCCGTTAAACACGGTATCACGGTTGCTAATTCACCCGGTACTATTGATGCAGATTATCGAGGTGAAATAAAGGTCATTCTTATTAATCTTGGTAAAGAAGATTTTATTATAGAAAAAGGCATGCGAATTGCACAGATGATAATCGCAAAGTACGAACGTATATTATGGGAAGAAAGTAGTAGTCTTATGGAAACGATGCGTGGTAGCGGTGGCTTTGGTTCTACCGGTGTTTAGTGGGTCTCTATGTCATTCCCGCCGTAGGCGGGAATCCAGAAAAATAACCTTAATATTGATACAAAAATTACATATTAGATAAACCTATAAAAAATAAGTTTTTTATAGGTTTTACTGGATTCCTGCTTTCGCGGGAATGACATTAACGAGCCATGCAACAACGCTTTTAGTAGCTCGTAATGACTATTAGGTATCCACGCAACAAATCATAAAACTTATGAAAATCATAATAAAATTGTTAACCTCTATATTGTTGTTATTAGCTTTGAAAGTAAATGCTAATTCTGATGCTGTAGATAATGTTAAGCAAGTTTTTACCTATATCGATCAAAAAAATTGGTCACAAGCCGAAGATTTAGCTTTAGAAGTAAATAATAAAATTTTAACAAAAATTGTACTTTCTCAGAAATATTTAGATAATAAATATTCAGATAATAGTTTTGAACATGTAATAAGGTTTTTATGCAATAACCCGGATTGGCCTCAAAATAAGCTGCTTGAGGAAATAGCAGAAGAATATCTAAATAATAATACAAATAAAAAAGTAATTGTTGATTGGTTTAGTAAACATTCTCCTCTTACCGGCAAAGGTTATAAATTTTATGCAGCAGCTGCAAGTAGTTTAATCAAAGATCAGAAGATATTACTACCTATTATTAAAGAGGCTTGGGTATACGCCAATTTCACTCCTGAAGAAGAAAATGCATATTACAATAAGTGGCATAAATATTTAACTGCGAGTGATCATTTAGAGCGAATAGAAGAACATTTATGGAAAAATGATATTAGATCTGCTGAGCAATCCCTGAAATATGTAGAGCAAGGTTACCGTAATTCTTTTAAAGTCCAAATTGCGATTATAGGTAAATCGCCAAATGCTGAAAAGCTTTTTAAAAGTGTTCCTGAAAAATACTATACTTCCGGTTTATTATATCGTTATTTAGATTTTAAAAAAATGCAAAAGCCGACAAAGGAAATTATTACTTTGTTTAAGAAAGCTAAAAATAACCGTAAACATTTTGCTAAATGGTGTCGTATTCAGTCCTATTATGCTCGTGAATTCATCGAGTACAAAGATTTTGCTAATAGCTATAGAATGGCAACGCTTCCTTTTGCTACTTGTCCTGAAACTATAAGGGAGCAGGAGTGGCTTGCGGGCTGGCTTTCTTTAAGTTTTTTAAAAAAGCCTGATCAAGCATTAGTACATTTTAATAAGTTTATTAAAGTTGTTAAGACTCCGATTAGTTTGGCACGTGGGTTTTATTGGCTCGGTCGTACTTATGCAGCAAAAGGCGATAAGCAAATGGCTAGAAAATTTTACGAGCAGGCAGCTAAATATTCTTTTACCTTTTATGGGCAGGTAGCAAATATTGAATTAAATAGGACAAAGTTAGTTTTACCTTCTATTCCCGTAATAACTTCTGAAGAAAGGAAAATTATAGAAAATAAAGAGATTATTAAAGCAATAAGGTTATTGGTTAAATATAATAAAAACTACTTAGCCCTTATATATTCCAAAGCAGCAATGAAAAATACTAAAAATTCTGCAGAAATTCAAGTAATTGCGAATATTATTAAAGCCAATAATAATACTAATCATATGGTTGAGGTGGCAAAAATTGCTGCCCAAAATAATGCTTTTATTCTGGATTGTGCTTTTCCAACGCCTTATAATCTAGTAGGTTTGCCTATCCCACCTCATTTAACTTATGGAATAATTAGACAAGAATCGGTTTTTGATCATAAAGCAGTAAGTTATGCAAATGCTATGGGTCTCATGCAACTTATTAAAGGTACTGCTTGTGATACCGCAAGATCCATAAATGTTAAATGTAATGTAGCAGACTTAACTAGAAATCCGGTATATAATATTAAACTTGGTGCGCATCATTTCAAAAAATTATTAGATAATCATAAAGGTTCTTATATTCTATCCATTGCTTCTTACAATGCCGGAAGTCATAATGTAGTAAAATGGATAGATAGGTTTGGTGATCCAAGGGATATAAAAGATACAAGAAAAGTTATTGACTGGATAGAACTTATACCTTATCGAGAAACAAGAGATTACGTTCAAAGAGTACTTGAAAATGTTCAGATTTATCGGGTAATCTTAAATAAGAATAGTAGTTTGTACTTTAAGCGTGACTTACATGCTTGTGATATAGCAAAAAGTTAATTTCTATTAGTGTTTTATTTTGACATATAGTAATATGTAAGTATAACACCGACACTAATTAAAAACTATGAATTAAGGAGGAGAGTATGAAAAAATTAGAGCAACACTTTAAAAAACAGCGCAATGATAACGATATTCAAGTAAAGAAATATAAAGACGATCTTAATGTAATCGGCATTAGATATGACCATAAATTTGCACATGTTGCAGTTCCAAATCATGCTACCGGCGGTTTTGAATATTTTAAATGGGATTGGATGACAAGCATTACGGGTAGTCATTCAGAAATAGTACCAAGATTTAAGGAAATAGTAAGCATTTTAAAAGAAGCTCAAAGTAACCCAGCCCAGTATGAAAACTTAGTATCTAACTTGGATGCTAGTACTAAAAATGCACTTGAGGTTACTATTAAGAGTAATAATATTACTGTACCGATACAAGACACTAATAAGGTAATGTCAGAAATATTATCAGGAATGCAAACATGGCTAGATACAAAAAGTCATATCCCTGTGGACCTTAAACAAAAATTCTTAGATTTAGGTTCTAATCATTTAGAACTATTCATAAAAGCTACTTATAACAAATTTAACAATAAGTGGATAGTTAAAGAGTTTGTTGATAATGCTGTAAAAACTGGAGAAGAAGGTAGAAAATATCTAGCCGATTGTGATTGTAGTTCAACTGACCAGCTATGGACAAAGCTTGTTGAACCTATAATAGAAAACCTTAGAATAAGCGAAAATTCAACTGATAAATCTGAAGATGATGAAATATCAGAGGCTTCGGCGAATAAACTTGGAGCAAAAGTAAAGACTTTAGCACTATCTAATACTCATGAACTACCAGCACAAAAAGAAGCATTAAAGCTTGTATATGATATGAGGAAAGGTAATATAGATAAAGCAACTGTTGTTAAGAACATTAATTTTTTTGGTCAGGACGATACTGTATTAGGTGGGTCTGTAGAATATAGTGGCCTTACTATTGACCAAATCAAGGCTAAAGCAGTAGAGATTGCCGGTGATGCTGCTGCTTTAGAATAGCTTCTTAAGGTTATTCGCATTTTCTATGTCATGTCTGTCCCTAGCTAAAATGGGAATCCAGTGCTTGCCTCTGTCATAGCGTGGCTTGTCCACGGTATCTAGAAAAAATAAAATAAAGACTGGATGCCGTGGTCAAGCGCCACGGCATGACATAGTAGGTTTATCTGTTCAACAATACCTATCAATTATATTCATGATTCTTAAAAATATATCTTTACTAATAATATTATTTTTTTCAATATCAACTTTTTCTGTTGGTCATAGTCTAAAAAATATCTCTATTACTGTTGTTGCTCCGGCAACAGAAGCGGATAATAAAACCTTGTCGGATTTAAAAAATATTAATGGACTAAATTTACAAATTTCTTCTCAGTGTTTTGCTAAAGGTAAGCTACCCTTTCTTGCAAGTAGCGATGAAGTAAGATTTAATTGCCTGCGGGATGCATTATTTGATGAGTCTGATAATATAGTATGGAGTTTACGAGGTGGTTACGGCTCTGCGAGAATAATTCCCGATTTACTAAAGCTATCAAAACCAAATAAAGAGAAATTCTTTATAGGATATAGCGATATAACAGCGTTACATCTTTTTCTATCACAAGAATGGGGCTGGAAAACTATTCACGGCAGTAATATAGCCGATCTCTTAAAGCCGGAACAAGAGCAAGGTAATTTTACCAAGCTTGCTGAAATATTAAAAGGTAAAGTAAAGCAGGTTACTATAGATAATTTAGTGCCTCTTAACGATATAGCAAAATCAAGTGATCTTGTTAACGGCAAACTAACAGGCGGTAACTTAACTATGGTGCAGACTAGTATAGGAACGAGTTGGCAAATAAAGACTAAGGGCAAAATTCTTTTTTTAGAAGATGTGAATGTAGTTCCTTTTAGATTAGATCGTGCGCTTTTACACTTAAAGCAAGCAGGGTTAATTGAGGATGTTAAGGCTATAATATTTGGTTCATTTGGTAAAGATCTTGATGCCACAATGTTAGTGCTTCGTAATTTTGCAGATAGTTTAGATATACCGGTATTTAAAACAAATAGATTCGGTCATGAAAAAATTAACGATCCGATTATTTATAATACGAATAGTAAGATTATTAAAAGTAAAGAATTTAAGTTAGTGATGGGGTTGTAAGCACTATTGCGAGCAGTTGCTAAGCCGTCATTGCGAGCGACTGAAAGCCTTGTTGCATGGTTTGTTTATGTCATATTCCCGCGTAGGCGGGAATCCTAGGGTAAAGCGAGATAAATCGAGCTTTAAAAAAAGTTTTAAAGTACTGGATTCCTGCCTACGCGGGAATGACATAATTAGCCTATCGACTCAAATGCAAATAATCATTATACTTTGATAAATTCAAATCATAAGAAAAGAATTTATTTGTAATATAATGTTCAAGTAATTTTACTAATCCTGCTTTATGTCTATTTAAAGTCTCGATGCTTAAAGCTATTTCTGTTGTGTGCACATAAGGTTCGGTACTAGTTATTTTTACGTAGGCGATAGTAATATTGTTATTTATAACTGGATTCTTGCTTTCGCGGGAATAACACAAAAGGGGCTGGGGATGACATAAAAGGGACAGAGAATTACATTTCGTAAATCCGTTTTCTAGTAACATCAAACTTTCTATGATAAGTTGCGGAGAGAGTCCAAGCTCTATTTCTTTCTTAGTCGGAATAGTACCGGTCTTATAATCTAGTATAGTGATATTGTTGGATTTACTTATTTCAATTCGGTCAGCTATACCGATTATTTTTATATCTTGACCTATAATATTTAGCTGTAACTCCCCTTTAGTTTCAAAATAGATTTCTTTGCAGTTTTTTCGGCGTTCTATATCAAATAAAATAAAAGCTTTGCTGAAAGCCGTGAGTTTTATTTGCCAAGTTTTTTTTGTGTAGCTTGGTAAAATAGTGCTATATAAAATATGATTACCGATATTTATTAAAGCATTTTGTTTATCAAGCAAATTTAAATTAATATATTGTTTGTCGTAATTTTTAGAATATTCCTCTAAAACTTTATGAATCAAATTACCGAAATCCGATATTTTAGGTTCTTCCCATATATGATCTTTTTTACGTAGTCCAAGAATTTTCTTAGCATAAAAACCGTATGGGTTTCTTATTAATGTTTCTATTTCGGTTACTGATAAGGTGGTTGGGAAAGAGGGGCTGTGGATCTCAATACTCTTGTCATACCGTGGCTTGACCACGGTATCCATATAATTACTGGACCCCGTGATCAAGTCACGGGGTGACACAGAACCTTTTTCTAGCTTCAAAAATAAATTACTCGGCACTGACAGTTTCCCATCATATTTTTTAGCATTCAGTATAACTATTTGCTTGTTTTGTAGAAATAAATTGAAGTAATCTGAATATAGAGTAGGGGCAATTTCATCGTAATCTATATTTAGTATCTGCAATGCTTTCTTGCTAAGCCATGGGTGAGCTTTAGTACTAAGTGTCCAGTTTTCATTATTAAAATGCGGTAATATAATTAAGTCAAATTCACATAATGCTAAATCTTCAGGCCGTCCTATAATAATACTAGCAGCGTCGGTATTTTTGTAATATTTGATATTAGAAAGTAAAAAAGAAAAAATTTTAGGAAAATCCTTTTTATCCGTTGAATTTATATATTTACTATATGCAGTTAAATTTGTTAAAAACTCAAGTAGTTCTGCTCCTCCTTCTTTTTCCCAAATAGTAGGCAAAAGTTTTTCAGTTATTTCTTTAGTTAAGATTAGAATAGCTTGTATATTGTGTGGAGTATCGGTAAATAAAATATCTATTAAGTTACGGCAATACTCTCTTATATCCTCATTATCAAATTGTAATTGCAATAAATATTTCGGTGAGGATATAAAACGGTTTTTATTAGATAGCATTAATTCTAACTGCTGCACAGTAGGGCAGTTAATTAAAGGATTTTTAAGTAATAAAAATAGGAGTTTTAAATCAAAATTATTACATAATATGTTAATAATGGACGTTAGTAATTCACCTATATTACTAAGCCTTAAGTCATTACCTAGTAGATCTTCATATTTGTCTAAAAAATTACAATATACTCTTTTAAGCTTATTATTATTTGTAACGATTGCAATTCGTCTGTCTTTATTACGGCTACATATATAAGATATTTGTTTAGTTTCTTCATAAATGTCATTAGGTTCATAATAAGATATACCATCGCTAATCTGCTTGGAGGCAGGATTATAGTGAATTATGTAATCCTTTAATTCTTCTTCAAATCTTTTAAAAAAAACATTAGGCTTGAATATTCCGGCGAGTATTACCTGCTTATGTCCTGTTTTTATTTTTATTATTTCTTCTTGTAATAGCTTTAATTTATAAACTGCTTTAGTTTGTTTTTGAGTAAACGATATTTCTTCTTGCCATCTTAAAAAGCAATATTCTAGAAATTTATAAATCTTTTGCCAATAGTTAGAATTGTTATAGACTTCAATTAATTTTATATTGATATTATTGATTATAAGATCATTAAACAATTTTCTTAAAAGTTCTGCAGCTTTTAATGATTCATTTTTATTCAAAGGTAATTCTTTATATTCGGTGATAATTGATGATAAAATAAGTAATTCTTCTATTTTAGATATATAATCCGAATCGATTTTTTTTGAAATAAGAGAATTAAAAGGAATAATGATAGGTAATTTAATTTTATATTTATCGGTTAAAATCTTCTTTAATTCTAGACATGAGAAATTATTAGGCAATATTATTTGAACTTTTGTATCTTTACCTAATTTATCAATGATATACTCAGCAAAACTTTTCAAAAAAGAATAATCAGCAGTCATAAAATAATGTTTTTGATGATAATATAGCAGATCAAAGGTCCGAAATCTTATTTAAAATGATAATATAGTACAATAAATAATATTTGATTATTAGTTTCTTATTAAGTATCTTTAAATATATTAATTTAAATTTAATAAATAAGGTATCATATGAAAATTTTTATTATATTATTTACTATTATAGTCTCTATAATATCACGAGCTTATGCTAATAATTTAAACTCACATATAGCTTATTGTGATAATATACAAGTAGAACAACAAGAAGATTTGGTAATACAAAAATTGGTTAAACTATTTGTGACTGAAATGAATTGTATTATTAGCGGCTGTTTACAACAATGGGATGTGCAAGATAATCGGGTAAAATATTCAATTGCTTGGCAAGAACAATGTGGACCTGTAATTTATGGTCAGTATCAACTAGAAGGCAATGGTAGAGGTTCTACTTTCGTATATGAATGCTCTAAAAATTCCGTATGTTGTTGGCCGCTTGGATATGAATATAATAAAGCGTTTGTAATATGTTCATCTAATGATGTTAAAAACTAATATTTACTTACTAACTTTTACGAATTCTTTAAATAATTCTAAATCTACTCCATTATCGTTAAGATATTCAGGATGCCATTGAACGCCGATAACAAATTTATGTTTTGTTGATTCAATGGCTTCAATTATACCATCTTCTGCTGTTGCAGATACGATAAGATCATTACCAAGTTGTTTAGCAGCCTGGTGATGAGTCGAATTAACCATAGTTTGTAGCTGATTATTAGCTATTTTAGCAAGTTTAGTATTTGCTTCTATATTAATTGCATGCGAAACGATGTTTTTAGGCAAAGGTTGTGTATGATTAATTACAGTGTCAATATAATCAGGAATATGTTTAATAAGCGTACCCTTAAAAATAACGTTTAATAACTGCATACCTCGGCATATTCCTAAAACCGGAATATTTCTCTCTAATGCTTTCTTTAAAACTAATATCTCAAAATTATCACGTTCTTCATTGGAAACTACTATATCTTCGGCGTATTCCGGCTCATAAAATTTAGGATGTATGTCCTCATCACCGCCTGGCATTACAACACCATCAACAAGTTCCATAAGCTGATTTATTGTATCACTTTGATAAGGTAATAATAGCGGTACACCGCCGGCTGCAATAATCGCATCGGTATAGTTTCTTCGCAAGGCGTACCATGGAAAAGCAGCGTAAGTATATTTTTCACAATTTTGAGCTAAATCAGGTGTAACACCTATTATCGGTTTTTTATACATTTTATTATTTTTCTGTCAGCTATGTCATTCTTCATAGTACCGGACAGTTCATAAAGGTTCTATCATTGCAAGCCAGCATTTATGCTGACGTGGCAATCTCAGGAGTTTTTTTATATTATCTTATGAGATTGCTGCGTCGTTGCTAACGCAACTCCTCGCAATGATGATGACTGGGCATCCACGCAGCAAAGCCACTATTACCCCTCAATATGCGGTGGTGTTTCAAAAGTATGGAACGGTGGTGGTGAGGTAAGTGTCCACTCTAATGTGTCTGCTCCTTCTCCCCAAGGATTGTTTGGACAATCTTTGCCGTATTTTAGCGTATAGAAAACGATAAATACAAAATAAAGGGCAGCAAACATAGAAATACCTGCTCCTATCGACGAAACCATATTCCAGCCGGCGAAAGCTTCAGGGTAGTCCGGTATTCTTCTTGGCATGCCCGCAAGACCTAAGAAATGCTGCGGGAAGAAAGTTAAGTTAACGCCTATAAAGGTAATCCAAAAATGAATTTTGCCTAAAATGTCCGGATATTGTTTACCAGATATTTTGCCAAACCAATAATAAAAGCCTGCAAATGCCGTAAATAAAGCGCCGAGCGACATCGTATAATGGAAATGTGCAACAACATAATATGTATCGTGCAGAACTCTATCAAGTGCCGAATTTGATAGGATTATGCCGGTTACGCCGCCGATCGTGAATAATATAATAAATCCTATCGAAAATAGCATAGGAGTTGGGAATGTAATCGAACCACCCCACATAGTCGCTATCCAGCTAAATATTTTAATACCCGTCGGAACTGCTATAATCATCGTTCCGGCAGTGAAATATATAAGTGCATTATAAGAAAGCCCAACAGTAAACATATGGTGCGCCCATACGATAAATCCAACAAAGCCTATGATCACCATAGCCCCGATCATACCTTGATAGCCGAATATAGGTTTGCGTGAAAAAGTTGAAATAACTTGACTTATTATACCAAAGCCTGGAAGTATTACGATATATACTTCAGGATGACCGAAGAACCAAAATAGATGCTGAAATAATACAGGATCACCGCCGCCGTCAGGCTTAAAGAAAGTAGTTCCAAAATTACGATCTGTAAGTAGCATAGTAATAGCTCCACCAAGTACCGGCATCGCAAGAATTATTAGAAATGCGGTAACTAAAATAGACCAAACGAATAACGGCATCTTGAAAAGGCCCATTCCCGGAGCTCTCATATTAAAGATAGTAACGATTAAGTTAATTGATCCAAGGATTGACGATAGACCGGTTAAATGTAAACTGAAAATAGCCATATCAACGGCTGCACCGGGGTGACCGCTTAAATTACTTAAAGGAGGGTAGAGCGTCCAGCCCGTTCCTGGCCCACCGTCAACAAAAGCTGATCCCATAAGTAAAAGAAAAGCAGGCACTAGTAGCCAAAAACTGATATTGTTAAGGCGTGGAAATGCCATATCGGGAGCTCCTATTAACAGAGGTACGAAATAGTTACCAAAGCCACCGAACAAAGCCGGCATAATCATAAAGAATACCATAATAACCGCATGTGCTGTGATAAGCACGTTATATAGCTGGAAATCATGATTTAAGAAAGTGCCGCCGGGCATTGCAAGCTCTAACCTAAAAAGCAGTGAAAACAAACCTCCGACAATTCCAGCAAAAACGGCAAATATGATATACATAATGCCGATATCTTTGTGATTGGTAGAAAAAAGCCATCGCCTCCAACCGTGTGGGGTGTGGTGGCAATCGTGATAAATTTCGGTAGTAGTTATATCCATAATTATTATTCTGCCTGTTTTAATTGTTCGATATCTGCTCCAACAATTGCCGGAATATTCCGAGTGATTTTATCATAATCCCAATCCCACCATTGAATTTCAAGTAATTGCTCAACTATCTCATCAGGAAATCTATAGCTTTGCAGGATTACCGACAACAATACTATACTAGTACCCATAGCAATAGCACAAAATTTTCCTATAATCAATTTAACAAAATAAGCTCCTCTAACATTTTCATATTCAAATTTCTCAGGGTGATTAGCGTCATTGTAATAAGTGTAATCTCCGACTATTATATTTAGATTATGGATAAAATGTTTTAAAAATATCGTTTCTTTTGCTTGTTTAGGAAAAAGATGGGGATAAGGGTTATTGTGGTTAGTCATATATTAAAAAATTTAAAGTAATAGTTTTAGTTTATAAAATACTTGCGTTATAAATTACCATGCTTCTTTACCTGCTGAATCATCACTACTTAATAATTTCTTGATGTCGATTAGAATCGGTTATATCGTTTAGTAATTTATCTAGTTCAGATATTTTTGTATTATAATTTTCCATAGAACTTCTAAATATAATTAGTTAGCTACCAATTTTGGCTTCTTGCCATTCATAGCAGTCTTATTCTTGCTTGCAATCCAATTGTCGAAATCCTCTTTACTTACTACTTCTATAGCAATCGGCATGAAGCCGTGATGGATGCCACATAGTTCGGAGCATTGTCCGTAATATACGCCTTTTTTAGCCACTCTTGTCCAGGTTTCGTTTATTCTGCCTGGGACTGCGTCTATTTTAAATCCAAGTGATGGAACGGCAAAACTATGTATTACGTCACCTGCGGTAATGAGAAACCTTACGGTAGCATTTTCAGGGATAACAATTCGATTATCAACGTCTAATAATCTTTTGTGGTTAGGTTTTAAATTCTCATCAGAGATCATTACGCTATCAAATTCTAAATTATCATGATCAGGATATATATAATGCCAATACCATTGATAACCTACTACTTTAATAGTTAAATCCGTTTCGGGTATTTTTTCGGCATGACGCAATATTTTAAAAGACGGCACTGCAATAATAACTAAAATTATTATAGGTATTACAGTCCAAATTATTTCTATTAAAACATTATGTGAAAATTTTGCCGGTACGGGATTATTTTTTGCATTAAATCTGATGCATACAAAGCCAAGTAATCCGGCAACAAATAAAACAATAGCTGTTGAGATATAAAGCAGAAAATTATGAAAATGATATAATTCCTCCATAATCGGACTTGCCGGCGGCTGGAACGTTACTTGCCAAGGTAACGGCTCGGAAGCAAAGCAATTACTGCTAACAATCAAAAAACAAATTAAAGCAATAGACATTTTTCCAAATTTCGCTTTTGGAGGTAATGTATACGTCAATCCGGTACTCGAATCCTCACTTACGCTTTTGTACTCTGCGGTTCGAGGGGAAGTGTCTTCTTTAAATTCCTCTCTATAAGTTGGTTTGGAAAGATGTCTAATAATATTTTTCATAGCACATATAAAGTTATTTACATTTAATATAAATGGATATACAGTTTTATTAAAGTAAAAATCGATAAATTTTTGTAAAAACTACATATTTTTAATAATATTTGAGCTAGAAAGTTGAGCTAGAAAGTGTACCTATATTAGGATGTTGCAGTAAGTCAATAACTTCTATTACTTTCGCATTTCTTAATTTTGCTTGAATTTATTTATTAACTGAGGATCGTGCTTTGTTACGGCGATTACAGAAGGACAAATGTTTTGCACTAACCGAGCATAATCATTAAAATCTTTTAGTGTAGGTAATATAAGTACTTTATCAACAAATGTGAAAGAACTTAAAATTTTTGCTCGTTGTAATTGATTATGGATAGGTTGACGTTTTTTATATTTAATAATTGTTTCATCCGGCTCTAAAGCAACGATTAAGTATTTACCGTGTTTTTTAGCTTTGCGTAGAAATTCTATATGACCGTAATGTAATAAATCAAAACAACCGCCTACTAGAACTATTTCACTATTTATAGGACAGTTTTTATTTAAAGAAATATTCTCATAATATTCTATTTTGGGTAATTTGACAGTATTATGGCTAGATGAGCAGGACATAAGGTTTATAAAAATTAATAAAAAATTAATACAAATAGGAAAAGTCTAGGCATAATATTTATCTATATAAGTTAATAAAAATTAACTTATATTAAAAATTAAATTTTAATCAATAAAAAACTAATTAAGACAGAAATAAAACAAAATTTTACAATTTTTTATTGTAATTTGTTTGTATATAGTTCATATTATTACTAGTAATGAAAAATTGATTCAAATAATCTTCAGAGCAATTTTAATGAATGATACCGCACTATCTTATGATTTTAATGGCATATTACCATCATCTTTTATTAGTGCACGTCTCAGGAAAATCCTCACCTCTGCCTCCTTATTATTATTTATAGGATTAGTTGTTTTTGTCTCTTTTGCTGTTAATAATTATGTTAACAACACTTTATCCATAACTTTAGTACAACCTGATAGTAGTGAAGAAGAAACAATTTCATTTAAAGAAGTAGTAGTAAAAAAAGGCGATACTATAAAGTCAATTTTGATAGAACAACATATCCCTAAAAATGAAATAGACAAAATTGTAAGTTTAATAAAGGAAGGAAAATTATCTTCTGCTCTTAAAATAGGGCAGCAAATTACTTTTGAATATGAAACAAAAATTATCGAAAACGAGGATGAAGATTTAACCTCAGAGGTAGCATTCTTAAATAAAATCGTTATAATTATCGATAAGCTAAAAACTATTGAAGTAATTAGAGAAGGTGATAATTTTAAAGTTGAAGAAATTGTAGTACCTTTAAGTAAAAAAGTTGCTAAATCGTCGGTAAGTATTGAGGCAAATTTTATGTCAGCTCTTAAAAAATTGGGCTTATCGGATAACAGTATAATAGAGCTGATTAATGCTTATGCTTATCAAATCGATTTTCAGCGTCAAATAAAACGCGGTGATACTGCAACCGTAATAACGGAAAAATACGTAACGGAAGATGGTAAATTTTCCCACCACGGTAAAATTCTATATGTTTCATTAAATCTTTCAGGGAAAGAATATAATATATATCGTTATTCTCATGATAATAACGCAAATAATCATGCATTTTTTTCCGAAGACGGTAAAAGCGTAAAAAGAAGCTTACTTAAAACTCCGCTAAAAGTTATAAAAGTTTCTTCACATTACGGTAATAGAAAGCATCCGATACTCGGTTATACTAAAATGCATAGGGGGGTTGACTTTGCAGCTCCAACCGGTA
This sequence comes from Rickettsia africae ESF-5, assembly GCF_000023005.1. Taxonomy (NCBI): domain Bacteria; kingdom Pseudomonadati; phylum Pseudomonadota; class Alphaproteobacteria; order Rickettsiales; family Rickettsiaceae; genus Rickettsia; species Rickettsia africae. Next base: position 551,015 of record NC_012633.1, read on the forward strand.
CGCCTATATATTCCGCAGGAAACGGAGTTATAACAGAAATAGGTTGGAAGTCGGGTTATGGAAAATTTATTCAGGTAAAACATAGCGGTACGCTATCTACTGCTTATGCGCATGCTTCAAATTTTGCAAAAAATTTAAAAGTGGGAAGTATCGTAAAACAAGGACAAATCATCGCATATGTCGGAAGTACTGGCAGAGCTACAGCTCCACATTTACATTATGAAGTTAAAATTGATGGCAAACATGTTAATCCTATGTCAGTTAAAACAACACCGGGTATAGAATTAAATGGAAAAAATTTAGAGAAATTTAAACAATTTAAAAAAGAAATAAAAACTTTAATTGTTAAGCTTGATAAGGAATTGCAAGCTGATAAAGCAGCCACAGTTTCATTGTAGAGTGAATCCTTGTCATACCGTAATCAACTTGGTGTTGTACGACTCTTATGTCATTCCCGCGAAAGCGGGAATCTAGTAAAACCTATAAAAAACTTGTTTTTTATAGGTTTATTTTATCAAATATATAATTTTGTATTAATATTAAGGTTATTTTTTCTGGATTCCCGTTTTTGCGGGAATGACATTTACAATTATGCTCCCACTATTAAAAAAACTATATCTCACATTTGCTCGTAGTAGTCGTATAATAATAACCTTAGTGATTATTGATCAGTTAAGTAAATGGTGGTTTATTGATAATTTGAGATGGAAGCCGGACTTAATGCTTAAGTTTACTTCTTTCTTAAATATGGTTTATACTTGGAATTACGGTATTAGCTTTGGTCTAATGCGTGAATATTATCAATATAGCAATGCTATTTTCTTAATAACGAACACGATTATTGTCTGTTATTTATATTATTTGATGATACGTTCAAAAACGATCGGAAGCTTTGCCGGTTATAGCTTTGTAATCGGCGGAGCTGTTGGTAATCTAATTGATAGATTTTTTAGAGGAGCAGTTTTTGACTTCATCCATTTTCATTATCAGAATTATAGCTTCCCCGTATTTAATTTAGCTGATTGCTTTATTACAATAGGAGTAATTATCTTAATAGAAGATTATTATAGTACTAAAAAAGTTATTGAAGAAAAGGCTAAAGGGAATTATGATAATGCTCAAATTGAAGCTATGGCTGAAAAAATTCGTAATACCGATAAGGGTGGTAACGATAAAATAGCCTCCTTGCAAAATTAAACTTATAGAGAGGAATTTGAAGGAAACACAGAACGCAGAACCGTAGCGTAGTAGACCTACGTGAGGATTCAAGTACCGGATTGACGTACAAATTACCTCTAGAAGTTCATTTTGCAAGGAGGCTATTATAATTTTAATTTATAGGTGTTTAAGTGAAAAAGATTTTTGTATTATTTACTGTTTTATTAATTACTTCTGCTTGTAGTAAAAAGTTAAAAGAAACCGTAGGTATATCAACAGTTGGACCTAATGAGTATCAAGTACAGCGTGCTAAAGCACTAGAAGTTCCGCCTCATTATTATTTACCTGATCCTGGGCATAGCAAAACAACTTACAGTAATGTAAAAGGACAAGGTGAATTTAATGAAGGTGAACAAGCATTAATGCAGGACATGCATTAGTATACTTGATTAACTTCAAAAATTGGCTACGTCGTTTTACAAGATCTGCGGTGCTTACGTATTAAGTATATGCTCCGCTCCTCGACTTGTAAACTCCTTGCTCTTTTTGAAGTTGATCAAGTATACCTGTTCTTGAATACTAAGACTGCAATGTTTTTTCAAATTAATTCATGAATTCTCATACAAAACAAAAAATAGGTGTTTTTGGGCTTGGTAAAACCGGTATATCGGTTTACGAGGAGTTGCAAAATAAATATGATGTAATTGTTTATGATGATTTAAAAGCAAATAGAGATATATTTGAAGAATTATATAGTAAAACTGCTATCGCTGCTTTATCTGATTCAAGATGGCAAAATTTAGATACAATTGTCTTAAGTCCTGGAATTCCTTTAACGCATGAGATAGTCAATATTGCAAAAAGTTTTAGTATTCCAATCACTTCCGATATAGACTTATTATTTGCAAAATCAAAAAACTTAAAATTTATAGCTATAACCGGTACAAACGGTAAAAGTACTACTACTGCTTTAATAAGCCATATCTTAAATAGTAGCGGTTTAGACTATCCGGTTGCCGGTAATATTGGAGTTTCTGCTTTGCAAGCTAAAGCAAGTAAGGATGGATATGTACTTGAATTGTCTTCTTTTCAGCTAGATCTAGTAAAAACCTTTACAGCTAAAATAGCCGTGCTTCTTAATATAACTCCCGACCATTTAGATAGACATCAGGATATGACCTGCTATATTGCCGCAAAATCTAAGATCTTTGATCGCATGGATCAAGAGAGTTATGCGGTAATTAATATCGATAATGATTATTGTCGTGAAGTCTTTATAAAATTGCAGCAAGAGCAGCGTATAAAGCTAATTCCTTTTTCAGTTGCTCAAATTCTTGAAAACGGTATTTCGGTAGTTGATGATAAAATTAGCGCTAATTTTTTTGATGATATAAGTTTTGAATTACAGCATAATTCAGAAAGTTTGAGACAATATGAATTTCAAGGTGAGCCTGTGGAGCCGGAGTGTATAAAAATACGTGAGCATAGGCAAGACCTGCAAAATTCGCTTGTATCAAGCTTTATGCATTATGCTGTACCTTTTAATAAAAACCTGCAAGGAGTTCATAATTGTGAGAATATTGCAGCAAGTTATGCAGTAGCTAAAATAATAGGAGTAGAACCTAAAAAAATACTTGAATCTATAAGTAGTTTTCAAAGTTTACCTCATAGAATGCAATATATCGGTAGTATAAATAATATAAGTTTTTACAATGATAGTAAAGCGACAAATGCCATATCTGCCGTGCAATCAATTAAAGCACTCGATAATATTTACTGGCTTGCAGGAGGAATTCCTAAAGAGGGTGGTATTGAGGAAATAAAGCCTTATTTCAGTCACATTAAGAAAGCTTATTTTTATGGTCAAGCTAAAGAAATATTTGCAAATACTGCTAAGAATATAGTAGATTTTATAATATGTGATAATCTTGAGCAGGCTTTCGATCTTGCTTATAAGGATGCAGTAGGTGATAACGCGGAGGTAAAAAATATCTTGTTAGCACCTAGTTGTAGCTCATATGATCAGTTTAAAAATTTTGAAGAGCGTGGCGAGTTGTTTATAAAATTGTGTAGTATCCTGTCACTCCGTGGCTTGACCACGGGGTCTAGTTAAAAATACTAAATAATATTAGTATTTTTTATTGTTTTTCTGGATACCGTGGTCAAGCCACGGAGTGACATCGAGGGTGTTTTCCGATCCATGCAATAACATTATAAATATAGCCATAATTGAATAACTATAATATGCATAACGAAATATCTAATAACTTTATAAAATTATGGTGGCGGAGTACCGATAGGCAAATAATAATTTCTTTAATTATCTTATTTGCTTTTAGTCTAATGCTTGTGACTACCTCAGGTTCAGCAGTAGCAAGTAGAATAGGTCTTGAAGAAAGTTATTTTGCATCTAGACAAATATTTTATTTAGCTGCCGCTTCAGGACTTATATTATTATTTTCATGTCTTAATAAAAAATGGTTAAGGCGTTTTGCAATAGTTGGATTTATTGCTAGTATAGTTTTATTAATAGCAGTTAAATTTTTTGGCTATGAAGTAAAAGGCGCAGTGCGATGGATTAATATTCTAGGTCTATCTATTCAACCTTCGGAATTTATCAAACCGTTTTTTGCAGTTGTTACGGGCTGGATATTATCGCTAAAATTTAATGATGATTTTCCAAGTTTTACGATTTGTGTAATACTTTATTCTATTGTTGCTATTCTCTTAATTATTCAGCCGGATTTTGGAATGCTTGTAATGATTACGGCAGTTTTTGGTATTCAACTGTTTATTGCGGGTATGCCGATACTTTGGATTGTTTTAGCCGGTTTTTTAGGAATGATAGGAGTAACTATTGCTTATTTTTGGTTACCGCACGTAACGCAAAGAATTAATTCGTTTTTAGATCCAGATAGTAGCGAGAATTATCAAGTTAGTAAGTCTCTTAAGGCGTTTGAGCATGGCGGGTTATATGGACGAGGTCCAGGGGAGGGGGTAGTTAAGCAGGTACTACCCGACTCGCATACGGATTTTATTTTTGCTGTAGCAGGTGAGGAGTTTGGAGCTATTATTTGCCTTATTGTTATAGGTATATTTGCTTTTATAGTATTAAGAAGTCTTATTAAGTTATTAAACGAAACAGATAAATTTGTACAATTCGCTGCTAGCGGTATAATTGCACAATTAGGGCTTCAGGCAATAATTAATATGGGTGTGACTTTACATTTACTTCCTACTAAAGGTATGACATTACCGTTTATTAGTTACGGTGGTTCTTCAACGCTTGCAATAGCTATCGCTACCGGTATGCTTCTTGGCTTTACAAGATACCGAACGCCGTTAAATTCGTACAAAATTCGTAATATTGAAATATGAAAAAAATCATTTTGGTAGCAGGAGGGACAGGGGGACATTTTTTTCCGGCAGTTGCTCTTGGAGAAGAATTAATTAAACGTGGCTATGAAGTTCATTTTATTACTGATTTAAGATGCAAACAATATATAAAGCAGGATATGAAAGTAATTTTTCATATCCTAGATTTAAAACGCTCAGGTAATATTTTCTTGTTTTTACCTAGGTTATCAATTGCAGTTTTAAAGGCTATTAAATTATTATATAATATGAAGCCTTCCGTTACTGTAGGGTTTGGCGGTTATCCTGTTATAGCTCCAATGTTTGCAGCAATTTTTTTAAGAGTACCGATTATAATTCATGAACAGAATTCTTACCTTGGAAAAGTTAATAAATTTTTTGCAAGCTTTGCTAAAAAGATAGCTATTTCTTATGAAAAAATAAAGAATTTACCGGAATTTGCAAAAAGTAAAATAGTAGTTACCGGTGGGGTAGTTAGAGAGAATATTAGGGAATTAAAGGTTATAGAAATGTCGTCCCGTGGCTTGACCACGGGGTCCAAAAAGTCTTTAATAAAAGCACTGGATTCCGTGGTTAAGCCACGGAATGACAAGCTTTTTACAATATTCATCTTTGGCGGTAGTCAAGGAGCTAAGTTATTTTCAGAGCTGATACCTGCAAGTATCCAATTTTTGATGCAAAAACAGCCAAGTCTTGAATTAAACATAATCCAGCAAGCGGCATTAGATGATCAAGTAAAAATAAAAGATATATACTCGAAATTAAACATTACCTATGAATTTGCTGAATTTTTTGATAATATGGCATTGCAATATAAAGAAGCCGATTTAGTGATTTCAAGAGCAGGAGCATCTACTATAGAAGAATTGACCTATATAGGGTTGCCGGCAATCTTTATTCCACTGCCTAGTGCTGCAGATAATCATCAATATTACAATGCACAATTATTGGAAGATGAAAAAACAGGATGGTGTTTAGAGCAGAATAATATTTCTGCAGGAAAATTAGCAGATAAAATACTCGAGTTGATAAGTAATCCAAAAATATTAGAGGATGCTTCACAAAATTTATTAAAAAGAAGAAAAGAAGGGCATAAGCTATTAAGTAACCTAATAGAAGAGGTGATTTAGATTTTGTTTTCCGTCATTGCGAGGAAAGACTGTAAGTTTTGACGAAGCAATCTCGTGCTAAAGTCCTGAGATTGCCACGCTCCTTTTAGTCGTTTGTAATGACGGGGTGGAGACATACAACAAGACCAAAAATACCTCAGAATAACAATAATTTAATTAAGCACATAGCAGTTCGGCTCTTTATTCTTGCAAGTTTGGCTATTATGTGGCATTAATCATATTAGACTTTCTGCATAACTTGCTTCTAAGGGTAATTTGTGCGTCGATCCGTTACTCGTATCCTCACGTACCAAAGCGTACGCTGCGGTGCTGTGTTCCGTGTCTTCTACAAATTCCTCCTTATTAGCTAAGTTGTATAGGAAGTCTAATAAAAGTTTTGGAATAATATAAATCATATGTTAAAAAAAATTATAATATTATTTTTAGGAATGTTTTTACTTTCAGCTTGTACAGATAATTTTAGAAGCTATTTTCAAAGATCAGCAAATAACAGATTGGTTGATAGCAAAGGTGCTAAAGGCGGTAAGAGAAAACCTGTATATAATAATAAATATATTACTTTGGCTAAAAAGAATATAGTAGAAGATAATCTTGATTATGATAACGATGATGACTATGATAGTGATAGTCCTTTAAGAGGAGAAAGAATCGATCCTGTAAAGAGAAATCGTGAAATGTATCTTAAGATGATTAAAAGGGATATAGCAAGGCAAAAAGCAGAAGCCGGTTTCGCTGAATCCGATGATGATATGACTTTAAGTAGAGCGAATAAAAAGGTTAGAAAAGACGATAGCGATAAAGAAAAAAAGATACAAGAGGAATTAAATCAGATAAAAGCCATGCTTAGAGAAACTAAGCGTGATATATCAAAATATACTTGTCCAAATGCTGTAGTAAATCAAAATTATGCCCCGCCCGTTACAAATTATGAGCCTGTAAATTATCCACCGGTAAAAAATAGTAAGCCGTATAATAACAATTCTAAGGTAAAGCAAAAATTTATCCTTGAAGATGATGATAACGGTAGTAATGCTTGTTCGATATAATAAGCCTATTCTTAGCTAAAAGCAGAAATCTCCAGTTTTTAGATATATACAGCAATCTCTGATATGATATATTTATCACTACCAATAGGTTTATTATTTATTAATAAAAATTAATATTTGAATATAGAAATATGTTAAATTTATTAATAGGTATATTATGAAAAGTAAACTCTCAGCAAGTACTGCTAGTCTTACCTTTATAAAAGGCCTTCAAAACCCTATTGTTACTGAAATAAAAGAATTAACAAAAAAATTACATTTTTAAAGATCAAGAGCTTGAAAAAGCTTACGGTCTGGCTTCAGATGATGTTTCTATTCAAGCAACAAGAGAACAGATATTATATGCTTTAAGAGCTGTGGAATCTACAAAACAACATTCAACAGACAAGACACAAGCATTTATTAAATGACTATGGTATTTGTGTTGCTTACTCATTTGCTAATTATAAAAGAAGCGGTAAGGACATACTAGAATTTGTATCACCTTATTTATTAGAAAACGCATCTGATATGGAATATATTAAGGCATATATTCCTGAAGCATATATAAAAGAAAGGAATAAAAATGATGCTATGGAATTGCTTGGTAAACGAGAAGTAAGAGATTATTTAGATCAAAAGTCTTATGAGTTAGTAAGCACATCGCCTGTACCGTCTACTCCTTCTACAACGGACACATTTAATTATGATAGTGATGAAATTACGGTTACTGGAGAAGAGAACACGATGCCGAATATTGAACACGCTTGATACCACTGTCACGCCGTAGCTTGTCCACGGGAGCTAGTCAAAAATACTAATATTATTAGTATTTTTAGTTATTTTCTGGATATCGTGGTCAAGCCACGGGATAACGCCGAACGAGTTTCTCGCGCCATACAACAACATTAAGATTGCCAATTTAATTCCGGATAGTTTCTAATTTCAGCTTTATAATTGCTATGCTTTAACCATTTCTTAGCTGTTTCTAAAATATAGGCAAATTATCGGTGTGATGTATAAAGAGTAAGTAATTGCAATGTGTGAGTAAACCTCCCACTACTGCAGGTCCTAGTGATCTTCTCTCTGTTCTTGTTGCTCCGACTCCAAGCGCAATAGGCATAGTTCTCATTAAGGCAGCTAGGGTAGTCATCATAATCGGTCTGAATCGTATTATACATGCTTCATAAATTGCTTCATGCCGAAGATTGATTGCCAGTTTTCTCAAGTTCTAAGGCAAAATCGATAATCATGATAGCGTTTTTCTTCACTATACCGATTAACATTATAAGTCCGACAAATCCGTACATATCAAGTTCGCTATTAAATATTAGTAGAGCGAGTAATGCTCCCAATATAGCGGTAGGTAGTCCTAAAAGTATAGTTATAGGATGCACAAAACTTTCATATAACATGCCAAGGATTATGTAAATAACTATAACGGCAAGTCCAAGCAATAAGCCAAGATCGGAAAAAGACGACTGACATGCCTGAACTGTTCCTTGGAAGCTTCCCGTAATCGTAGCCAGCATTTGTAACTCTCTTATTGCTTGATTAACTTTTGGAACGGCCATCACTAATTGAATATCTATCTTGCAGGTTAAATGATACCATAACTGAAGGTAATTGCCCGAAATGTGAAATACTAAGCGGGCCAACAGTGTTAACAATTTTAGCAAGGGTAGTTAGCGTTACTAAATTGCCGCTTGTGGAGTTAATATTGACTAAAGATAACATTGATGACTCTGTTTGATATTTAGGATCTAGCTCTAAAATAACGTCATATTGAGCTGTTGGGGTATATAATGTGGAAATCTGCTCAGCACCGTAAGCTGCATATAAGATATTCTGGGCGTGCTCGACTGATATACCGAGTTTTGCAGCCTTATATCTATCAATCTGCACTAAAGTTTATGGCTATGCTATTTGTCAATCCGAAGTTACGTTAATAAAACCTGGCAGTCGTGCGAGCTTGTCCTTTAATTTCGGTGCAAAGCTAAATAGCACATCTTGATCGAGTTCTTGCATAGTATATTGATATTGGCTTTTGGTTGCTGGTCCGTCGATCGTAATAGTAGGTACGTTCTGGATATATACCCTTAAACCTACTAAATGATTTAGTTTTGAACGTAACTGATCTATAACGGCGTCAGCTCCTATTCTTTGATCACGAGGTTTTAAGCTAATCAAAATCGTACCCTGATTTACGGCAGAGTTTCTACCTGAAACACCTACGGCAGAAAAAAATGAATCTATATTAGGATTTTTAAGTAATACATCACTTACTTGTTGCTGTTCTTGCACCATCGCATCAAAAGAAATAGTTTGAGCGGCGTCGGTAAAAACTAAGATTTGTCCCGTATAGGAATAAGGCATAAAGCCTTTGCGTACTTTCCCAAATAAATAAGCCGTTGCGATGATTACTAAGAGAAAAATATAAGCATAGTAGTTTTTGAATGCTCTACTACTGTTTTTAGACTGCTACCATATTTTTGTTTGACATATTCAAAGGCTTTTTCGGTTAGTGGTAGGTCGTTATTGCGAGGTGTCAAAGGCGCCGTGGCAATCTCGGTTGGTTGCCCTGAGAGTGCTTCGTCACTACGTTCCTCGCAATGACGATCCCTCAAAAACACATTACATAACATAGGAGTTACGGTTATCGAGATAACTCCCGAAAGCAAAATAGAGGTAGTAATAACAACGGCAAGTTCGTGCAGTAGCTTCCCTAAAATTCCGCTCATAAATAATATTGGGATGAATATCGTCATTAGGGATAAAGTCCTTGAGACGATAGTAAATCCTATTTCTTTAGTACCGTTAATACATCCTGCTATTTTACTCTCGCCTTTTTCCATATGTCGTGTGATATTTTCAAGCACTACTATTGCATCATCCACGACAAAACCCATCGCAAGCGTTAGAGCCATTAAAGACATATTATCGATGCTATAACCGAATAGATATATAAAGGCAAAAGTACCGACAACTGATAAAGGAAGGGCAATAGTCGGAATAATCACGGACCGTCAGTTATGTAGAAAGAGAAATATAGCAATCACTACGAGTATTAAAGCGAGTAGTATAGTAAAATTGGTATCATTTACCGATTCTCTGATATAGAAATTGACCTATCAAACATGATATTAATATTAATGCCCTCAGGGATTTGCCTGCGAAGCAACGGCAATACTTCTTTTATAGAGTCGACTATTTCAATAGTATTAGTAGTATCCGGTTGTTTTTGAATAGCAAGTATTACCCCCGGCTTATCCCTATACCAAGCGGCTATTTTATTATTAGCTACGCTATCAATGGCTTTCCCAATATTTTTAAGAAAAAGCGGATTACCGTTTTTATAAGTTAATATTAACTCATTATATTCTTTAACATTTTGTAATTGCCCAGGGGCTCTAATGCTTGAGTAGATATCTGTACCGTATAAAAAGCTCCGGTCGGTAAATTAACGTTAGCAGAGATGATAATGTTTGAGACTTGGTCAAGCCCTATATTATTTGCTGCCATTTTAACAGGGTCAATCTGCACACGCACTGCATATTGCTGTGAGCCGTAAACTTGTATCTGTGCAACACCCGGCAGCATAGATAAACGCTCAGCCATAATTGTTTCGGCGTAATAGTCCACGGTATATAAGGGGAAGAGTCTCAGAGGTTAAAGATAAATAAAATATAGGTGCGTCGGCAGGATTTACTTTACAATATGAGGGCGGGGTAGGTAAGTCGTTCGGTAGTTGCTTGTATGTCTTGTGCCGCTGCATCTATATTTCGGTCTAAATTAAACTGCAAAGTAATTTGAGTAGTACCGTTACTATTAACCGAACTCATCGAATCAATATCTGATATCGTTGAGCATTGCTTTTCAAGCGGTAATGCAACTGAAGATGTCATAGTAGTAGGGTCAGCTCCAGGCAAGCTTACTGAAACCGGAATAGTCGGGCAGTTGATGTCAGGTAAAACGCTTACCGGTCATATCCTATAGCCGAATGCTCCAAACAGCAAAATAGTTGCCATGAATAAAGTAGCAAGAACCGGACGCTTAATAAATATTTCTGAAATACCCAATTATTTTTTCCTGTTTTATGGATTTTTTCTGTCATACATATCGTCATTGTGAGCGACTGTAAGCAGCGTGGCAATTTCATGAAATAATGACAAACTCCTAAGATTGCTTCGTCAATTACTTTGTAATTTCCTCGCAATGACGATTTGACACTACTCCTCCCTAACACTCACCTCTGCTCTGTTAGATAATCGTAGCTGCCCGTTGGTGATTACCGTTTCTCCCTCATCTATACCGCTTTTAATAACAATAAAACCATCATTAGAAAACACTATATCTATATTCTTGACCACGGCTTTATTATCTTGATCGACAACAAACATATAAGGACCTTGATCGTTAGTTTGCATGGCTTTAGACGGAACTATTAAAGCCTATTGTTCGATGTAAATCGTTAGGGATACACGAACACACTGTCCCGGCCATAATATTTCGTTTTGGTTAGGTAGTGTTGCTTTAACTTTGATAGTGCCGCTATTTGGATAAATCGAATTATCGACAAAAACGATCTCACCGTCTTTAATTTCTTGGTCGCTTACGGTTCTAACCGTCAAAGCTAAATGATTAGATTTTTGAGATTTATTAATACGCTCGAGATATTTTTCAGGTACGGAGAAGCTGACATAAATAGGCGAGCTAGTATTGATAGTTACTAGACGCACAAAATCCGGCGATACTAAATCACCTATATCCACATTACTCTCACTAAGTTTACCATCAAAAGGAGCTACTATTTTTGAATACTCGATTTGTAAATTAGCGTCTGCAATAATTGCTTTATCGCGTTCCACGGTGGCCCTAAGCATATTCATATTAGTTAGTATCTGTCAATATTGCTCTTCCGAAACAGCTTTTTCCTCGTATAAAGCACGATATCTTGCCTTTTCTTTTATAGCATCTTCAAGGTTATAAGTATCACTTAGTAAATTTGTTTGTGCTTGCTGTAATTGATTTTGAAAAGGGCGAGAATCGATTTCATATAATCAATCACCTGTTTTTACTTCGTGTCCGTCATCAAAATTTACACTTAATATTTGGCCCGTAACTTGAGATTGAATATATCGGCACTTTGGTCAGTTTCAGCTACTCCTGCAAGTTCTATCACATCAGATACGTCTTTTCTAATAACTTGTGTTACCTCAACCGGAGCTGCTATAGTGATTTGTTTACTGCTTTTATTATGATGTTTTATTACCCAAACCACTAATATTACTATTTAGTACTAGTAATGTTATCAATATCAAATTCCGCATTATTGTTTTAAGCATTGTTATTTGTCAAAATCAAAAATAGGTCCTGCTATGTTGCCGCCTACCTGCCAAGTCTCAGCTGAGTTAGTAAACAGAGTATTAAGTTTATTGCTACCGAATCCTAATAAGCCTGTTAAAGAAATTTGTGGAAAATAAGTAGCTTTTATTGTTTTTAAGTTTACATCTGCTGCTAGTAAATTTTGCTCTGCTGCTTTAATATCCGGTCTTTGCTCTAAAAGCTCTGATGGTAATATTTTAGGTAATACCGGTAGAGCAGGGAAGTAATCTATTGGTTTATTACGATAAATTAAGCCGTTTACTATATTTTCAGGAATTCTACCTACTAAAATTTTTAAAGTGGTTTCCTGCTCATGTCTTTGTTGTTTTAAAGGCGGCAATGATAACTTAGTAAGTGCAAGCTCGGAAGCAGCTTCACTAACCGATATTAAATCACCTACGCCAAGATTATATAATTTCTGATTTAATTTATAAATTTCCGTTTGAGCCTCAATTAGCTTTTCAGTTAGATAGATTTGTTTGTCTAATACTAAAAGATTAAAGTAACTTATAGTGACGTTACTTATAACTGATAAAAGTACCGCTGCCTTGTTATACTCACTTGCAAGGAAAGTTTTTTTAGCTGATTCGCTAGCGTTGGCGGCTGCATCTATAAATCCAGCTTGTAATTAAGCACGCTTGCTAGCCCCAAATTATTAGAGAATTTCGGTTCATTCGGTGCTTTTGTTTCTTTACTGTTTTTTGTTTGATTTGCTCCGCCTTGTAAATTGATTTGTGGAAATCTATAAGAATTAATAAGGTTAAGCTGTGCTTGCGCTGCTAGCACATTACTCATTGCCAGCTTAATATCGGAGTTACCGGTTAAAGATTCTTCGATTAGGTTATTTAACACCGGATCGTTAAATTGCAGTCACCACTTGGAGGATGCATTATTATTTTGTTCTAGAGAATAATTATTCCAAGTAGTAGGTAATGAGAGTTTAGGGGGAATATTATCGTGTTTTGCATTACAAACACATAGAAGAAATGATGAAATCGATAAAACTAGAATATATTTTAAGTAAATGCAAAATCGGCATATGAAGTTCATCGATTAGGTTCATTAAAATAAATTACTTAATATTAATTATGAATCTTTAAACCGTTATGTCAATATAGACTATTATTTGTTCAACTAACTATTTTTATAATTACGTAATAATGTTGCTATAGCATATTTTAGAAAGCTTGATATAAGTGAATTTTGCAGGATTCGCTTGTGTGTTCACGTATTTTTATAAGCTGTGTAGGCTCACCCTTAAATTCATCTTATCTGAAGCTTTCTAAAATATGCTGTAACTTTTCAGAAACAACTTTAATTTCATAATTTTGTTTGAGAGTAAGGTAGGCGTTTTTAGAAAATTCTTTTGCTTTTATAGGGTTCTCTATTAGATAGACAATTTTTGCTGCTAAATCTTCAGCAGAGCCGGCTTTACAAATAAGCCCGTCTTGCATGTCGTTTAAGATTGCTGCAGGCCCTTCAGTATCTGTACTAACGATAGGCATGCTTGCCTCCATTGCTTCAAGCACTATAATTCCAAACGGTTCATGAAGAGACGGTAAGCAAAAAATATCTATTTGTTTAAAGAATTTATCTCTATCGTTAACCCATCCCGTAAATGATATTTGATCTTGTAAATTAAGTTTATGTGCTAAAGCAATTAAATTATCTTTTTCTTCGCCGCTTCCACCTATAACTGCATGAAGATCATATTTTTTTTCTTTTAAAATTTTGATAGCTTTAATAAAAACATCAACACCTTTCTTAGCTACAAATCTTGCTAGTACACCAATTACGACAGGTTTTCTATATGTTTTATTTGGAATAAAGTCTTTAGCAATATTTATCATATTCGGTAGGATGCATATCCTAGATTCGGCAAAGTGATTTTTTAATAAAAATTCTTTCATATGATGCGTCAAGGCAATAACAAAATCGCATTTACGTAGTCCTTTTAAACTATAATTATGAGCGATACCGATTAATTTTATATTTTGTGATTTAGCAAATTTACTAAAATTTATTGCTCTGTTACCGTGTGCTATAATTATATCGGGTTTAGTCTTATGAATTATATACTTAAAAATAAGTACCGAGAGTAAATCAAACGGTACTATATTAGGTAGTTTTAAGCTTTGTTTGTGTAGAAAGGAATTTATTTTTGCCTTGTAAGAAGTGATATTTATAACCTCAATTTTTTGCATCTCTAAAGCAGTGCTATAATCTAAAAATGCTTGTTGAATGCCGCCAAGGTCACGACTTAGCATAATATTAAGGATCTTCATTACTTTAATTGCTCGATTTCTTTTTCTGTTAAACCGGTAAAATCTATAATTTTATCTAAAGGTTTGTTTTTTGCTAACATTTTTTTAGCTATAGAAATTTTTTGTTTTGCTTCCCCTCTGGCTTCCCCTTTAGCTTCAGTATCCATAATTTTCTGCTCTTTTACGGCTAGATTATCCATTTCGGTTTTTATCATTTTTTCATAAGTATTTAACTCTTTTTCAGACCAACTAGCTTGATCCAAAGCATAAAAAGCTTTTTTAATAATAAAATCATGACCTATCAAATTCCTTCTAGAGTGCTTTCATGTGCATGTTTAAAGAAACTATGCCCATTTTTCTTGAAGGTTCTCTAATTGATCTAATTCTTTATTAAATTTCTCAAGCTCTAAGAATATAAAATAAAAATCTTGTAGGTCGTTCTCATAAGTTTTAGTATCAAGTAATCTGTGATTTGATCTCCAATCTTTTTTGTCGGGCAATAAAATAAAATCGGCAATAGCTAAGAATATTACTCCTCGAAGTTTTGCATATTCTGCCATTTTTTTTATGATTTTCATCTTTGTTTATTATTTTTCTTGAATAGGCCTTTGTTGTGTAAAGCTGAGCTCGTTTTTCAAAACCTGGATGTTTGCTGACCTGCATCTCTACAATAAATTGAGTACCGTATTTATCTCTACATAATACATCAACTATAGATTGTCTATAAGCAGCGATGTCGGAACCTTAGATTTTTTTAAAAAAGTAACTTTGGTAATTATTTCTTTTCCCGTATAACCTAAAATGTTATTTAGAAAATGAATAAGTATATCCTTATTTTTTTCTGTACCGAAAATTTTTAAAAATGCATAGTTATTTTTAGGGTCTAAGAAACGTGAAATTAGCATAATAGTCTATATTTTTATATATCATTACTTCATTATAGTAAATTCCAAGAAATTTGCTATAATACAATTTCCTAATATGTAAAACATTATGATTAGTAAAATTAATTTTGTAAAAATGCATGGTCTCGGTAATGATTTTGTTATTGTTAACAAACGAGATTTATCAAGTTCATATGATTTATCGCAGTTAGCAAAAAATATGGCTGAGCGTCATACAGGTATTGGTTGCGATCAGTTTATTATTTATGAAGAGCATAATGATTTTTATGAAATGATTATATATAACATAGACGGCTCTAGTGCTAAATTATGCGGTAATGCTACAAGATGTTTAGCCAAGTTAATTTATCTTGATACGGGAAAGCAAGATATTACTGTAATGGTAGGCAATAAAAAATTGCTATGTAATGTCAATGATGAAAATAATATTAGCGTTAATGTAGGAAGCGTAAGTTTTAATGAAGCTTGGATGCCAAATCGTGATAAAGTTTGGGAATTTGCAGAGCGTTATATGATTGATTTAAAGGAAACTATTTGCGTTGATATAGGTAATCCGCATGTAGTTATTTTTAGTAAGTTAGAACCTCAAGATCAAAAAATTGTCGGTGAAAGATTGCAGGCTAAGGAATTATTTGCAGATGGGGTAAACGTTAATTTTGCTGAAGTAAAAGATAATAAAATCTATTTATCCGTTTGGGAGCGGGGGGCAGGGTTAACCCTTGCTTGCGGAAGCGGAGCTTGCGGTAGTTTTGCTGCCGGTTTAAAGCGCGGTTTTATTCATTCACCAAGTACTATAGTCTTTAAGCACGGTAACCTTACTATGAAAGAAGAAAACGGTAATATAATAATGCAAGGGGCAGCTACGCTTGTAGCACGTGGGGAATATTATTGTGAGCAATAATTTAAGACAAAACGTAGTAACATTTGGCTGTAGACTTAATATTTACGAAAGTGAGATAATACGAAAAAACTTGGAATTGTCGGGTATCGATAATGTAGCAATATTCAATACTTGTGCGGTAACTAAAGCAGCTGAGAAACAAGCAAGACAAGCTATACGCAAGGCTAAAAAAAATAATCCTGATTTAAAAATTATTGTTACCGGCTGTAGTGCTCAAACAAGTCCGCAAATGTACGGTAATATGCCGGAAGTTGACAAAGTTATAGGTAATGAAGAGAAGTTATTACCTAATTACTACCAAATTACCGATGCAAAAATAACAGTTAACGATATAATGTCGGTGAAAGAGACGGCAAGTCATTTAGTAAGTAGCTTTGACTGTAAGTCTCGTGCTTTTATTCAGGTACAAAACGGTTGTGATCATTTTTGTACTTTCTGTATTATCCCTTATGGTAGAGGAAAAAGTAGATCAGTAGCAATAGGAGCTATAGTAGAGCAGGTAAAGCATTTGGTATTAAACGGCTTTAAAGAAGTAGTTTTTACCGGTGTCGATGTCACGGCTTATGGTAGTGATTTGCCAGGAAGTCCAACATTCGCACAAATGATTAAACGAGTGTTGAATTTAGTCCCTGAATTAAAGAGGCTTAGATTATCTTCAATAGATGTTGCAGAAATAGATGATGAACTTTTTGAGCTTATAGCTTATAGTGAAAGGATAATGCCGCATTTTCATATTAGCTTGCAAGCAGGTGATGATATGATATTAAAACGTATGAAAAGACGTCATAATAGAGCAAGCGTAATAGAGTTTTGTCGGAAGCTGCGGGCAATAAGACCGGAAGTATCTTTTGGTGCGGATATTATAGCTGGTTTCCCGACTGAAACCCCTGAAATGTTTGAAAATACAAGACAATTAATTTCAGAAGCGGAATTACAATATTTACATGTTTTTCCTTATTCGGAAAGAGAAGGAACGCCTGCAGCACGTATGCCACAAGTACCTAAAAATATAAGAAAAGAAAGGGCAGCAATTTTAAGGCAAGAAGGGCAAAACCAGTTGACCGAATTCTTTAAAAAACATATAGGACAGAAAGTGGAGTTATTAGTAGAGAATAATAATATTGCCCATACCGAAAATTTTATTCCGGTAAAGCTAGATAAACCTTTAGAAATAGGGCAGATATTTAAAGCGAAGTTGGTGGCGATAGAAGAGAATTATATGAAGTGTATGTTGGTTTAACGTCATTGCAGGGAGGTATTGTTGTGTAGATACTGAAGGTCGTCATTGCGAGGAGCCGTAGGTGACGCGGCAATCCAGAAAATAATTAAAAAAATTCTGATTTACAGAATTTTTAACTGGATTGCTTCATCAATTGCTATGCGATTTCCTTGCAATGACGGATAAACAGGTCCACGCAACAATGCCCGCTCGCAATGACGTTCTACCTTACAATAAAAAATCAAAAACAAAAAAACAATCATGGAAAATATAGAAACAATATTAAGGCTTGCTGAGGACAAAATCTTATTAGTACAAAACTTAAAAGCTCTGCAAGAATATAAAGTAGAATTTTTAGGCAAGAACGGTATAGTGACCGGTGAGCTTAAAAAATTAGGTAGTTTAAATGAACAGGAACGTAAAGAATTTGGCTTAAAAATCAATAAATTAAAAGATAAAATACAGAATATAATAAAAGCAAAAGCAGAAATTTTAGAGGAGCAGGAACTAAATTTTAAACTTGCTGCCGATAAAATTGATTTAACAATCCCTGCACGGAGATATAAACAAGGTTCTATTCATCCAATAACACAATGTAGTGAGGAGTTAATACAAGTATTTTCGCAGTTTGGTTTTACTATAGAAAACGGACCGAATATCGAGAATGATTTTTATAATTTTACCGCTCTCAATTTTGAAGATGATCATCCCGCAAGGCAAATGCATGATACTTTTTATTTGAAAAGTCAGGAAAATAATAAGCCGCTGTTATTACGTACTCATACCTCAACAGTGCAGATTAGAGCTATGAAAAACGGCAAACCGCCTTTTAGGTTTATAGCACCGGGTAGGACTTATAGATCGGATTCGGATATGACGCATACGCCAATGTTCCACCAAATAGAAGGGCTTGTTATGGATAAAAATATCAATATGGGACATTTAAAATATGTTATCACGACATTTATAAAAAGCTTTTTTGAAAATTCTAATATTGAATTACGTTTTAGACCCAGCTTTTTCCCATTTACCGAACCTTCTTCCGAAGTTGATATTCGGATGAATAAAAACGATAAATGGCTTGAGGTCCTCGGTTGCGGGATGGTTCATCCAAACGTGCTTAAAAATGTTGGTATCGATAGCAGCGAGTATCAAGGTTTTGCTTTTGGGCTTGGAGTAGAGCGTTTTGCAATGTTAAAATATAATATCAAAGATTTAAGACAATTTTTTGAAGGCGATATGCGTTGGCTTAAACATTATAATTTTGGGAGCTTTGATATACCGAATTTAGCAGGAGGGCTTACGAAATGAAATTTACGTTATCATGGTTAAAACAATTTTTAGAGACATCGGCTTCAGTTACTGAAATTGCCGAAGCCCTAACAGCTATTGGCCTTGAAGTGGAAGAGGTGATAGATAAAGCGGCGGAATTACAAAAGTTTGAAGTAGCATATATTACAAATATTAAACCTCACCCGTCAGCTGATAAATTAAAGCTTTGTGATGTTGAGACTAAAAGCGGTATGCTGCAAATAGTTTGTGGTGCGCGTAATGTAAGAGCAGGTATAAAAGTAGTACTTGCAAATATCGGAATAGAAATACCAAACGGTAAATTTAAGATTAAGGAATCTGTTATTAGAGGCGAAAAAAGCTGTGGTATGCTTTGCTCTGAAGAGGAATTACTGCTAGCTTCAGAGTCTGAAGGGATTATAGAGCTATCTGAAGATGCCGTAGTTGGAGAGAATTTTACTAAATATTACGGTTTAGATGATCCTATATTTGTTATTAACGTTACTCCTAATCGTGGTGATGCACTTGGAGTTTACGGCATCGCAAGAGATTTAGCAGCTAAAGGAATAGGAATACTTAAAGAGCTAGAAATTTCGCCAATAAAGAGTACATTTATTTCTAAAATGAAGCTTAACGTGCAAGATAAGGAAGCCTGTCCGTTATTTACTTTTAGAGAGATAAGAAATTTAAAAAATAAACCAAGCCCTGATTGGTTACGGAAATTATTAAAAAATGTTGGGGTAAAAACTATTTCAAGCTTAGTGGATGTAACAAATTATATTTCCTATAGCTTTGGGCAGCCGATGCATGCTTACGATGCAGATAGGATAAAAGGGGGAATTACTGTAGCACGTCATTGCGAGAAGCGTAGCGACGAAGCAATCTCAGGACAACAAAATGAGATTGCCACGGCTGCTTTGCAGCCTCGCAATGACGTAGCTAAATGCCACGCCCTAAACGGCAAAGAATATTTACTTACAGAAAATGATTTAGTTATAAAAGATGAAAGCGGTATTCAAGGTCTGGCCGGTGTCATTGGCGAGGCTGATAGTAGTTGTACTGATAGTACGACTAATATAATACTCGAGGCTGCTTGTTTTAATGCTAAAATGGTTGCAGCTAGCGGGCGAAGGTTCCAAATTGATACGGATGCTAGATATCGTAATGAGCGTAATATCGATAGAAATTTTACGGAAAAGGCTTTGGATATAGCAACTAATCTTATTTTGTCAATATGCGGAAACGGTGAAGTATCGGAAGTAGTGAAAGTCGGTGAAAAAGAGTCACAAAAAAAACCTTTAGATTTTTCAGCATGTTATTTAGAAAAAATTACAGGAATTAAACTAAATATCAAAGCGATAGAAGCCATATTAAATAAACTAGGATTTATTACGGATGTTAAAGGTGAGCTTATAAAGGTAATAGCTCCTTCTTGGCGTCACGATATAACTATTTTAGAAGATATAGCTGAAGAAATCGCTCGTATTTACGGCTATGACAAAATAGAGAGTATAAAATTACCTGAACTAGACCAAGATAATAATAAGCTAAGAGAGCATAAAAGAATATCTAGTTTTAAAAGGATATTAGCAAGCAAAGGCTATGATGAGGTAGTAACTAACTCTTTTATGAGTAGTGAAGATGCAAAGTTGTTTGCTGAATTAAAAGAAGAGTTATTTTTGCTTAATCCTATTAGCATAGGAGACAATTATATGCGTCCTACTATACTGCCGAATTTGTTAAGTATAGTAAGTAAAAATCTAGCACGCTCTATAAAAGATATGGCTTTTTTTGAAGTTGGACCAAGTTTTATAGATTTAAATACGGAAGCAACTTATTTGACGGCAATTATAAGCGGTTCATATAATAATAAAAACCCTCATTCGCTTGGACGAGGCTATGATGTTTTTGATCTTAAAGGTGATTTAGAGTTGGTAGCTGATTATGCAGGACTATCTATAGATAAATGTATAGCAACAAATGGGACAGCATTGCCACAATATTATCATCCAACTAGAGCAGTAAATATAGGGCTTGGTAAAAATTTATTAGGTCATTTTGGGCAGATACATCCTAAAATCTTGAAATATTATGATATTAATCAGGAAATATTTGCATTCGAGCTAAATATTACGAATTTGCCGTTGATAAAAGCTAAATTTGGTAAAAGAGACGAATTTGCAGTATCGGATTTCCAAGCTAATTTTAGAGATTACGCATTTATTGTTGGTCAAGATCATAGAGTCGGTGAAATAATATCATATATAAATAATTTTAATACAAAGCTTATCAAATCAGTTATATTATTTGATATTTATAGTGGTGATAAATTACCTGAAGGTAAAAAATCTATAGCGGTTAAAATAGAACTACAAGCAGATGATCGGACGTTATCTGATACTGATTTAAATTCGTTCAGTAAAGATTTAGTTGCTGCCATCTCACAAAAATTTCAAGGAACATTAAGAGAATAACAATATGTTAAAATTAATAGTTGAAACAAAAACATTAGTTCAGTCCCTAGGGTTTGCAAGTTCCGTTGTTGAAAAACGTAATGTCATACCTGAATATGCAAACATTAAATTATTGGCAAAAGACGGCAATCTAGAGCTTAGTTCTACTAATATGGATTTGTACTTAAGTCAAAAAATAGCAGTACAGGTAGTAAGTGAAGGTGAATGTACCGTTTCTACGAAAACTCTAAATGATATAGTCCGAAAACTTCCGGATTCCGAGCTTACATTAACAGATCTCGGTACAACGGGACTTGAGATCAAAGGAAAAAATTGTAAATTTAATTTATTTACTTTGCCGGTTAGTTCTTTTCCTGCAATGGATAGTATTAATCCTGAAGCAAGTTTTAAAATTTCCTGCACGGATTTTGCTAAAATAATCGAATCGACAAAATTTTCGATTTCTTTAGATGAAACTCGTTATAATTTAAACGGTGTTTATTTACACATAAAAGACAAAGAGTTTTGTTCGGCAAGTACCGATGGGCATAGACTTTCGATTTCATGGGTAACATTAGAAAAACAAATAAAGAATTTTGGAGTTATATTACCCCAAAAAAGTGCAGAGGAAATTTTAAAAATCGTTAAAGATCCTAAAAATATAAATGAAGATATAGAAATTTTATTAAGTAGCAATAAGATTAAATTTATATGTAACGAAAATACTAGTATGCTATCAAAGCTTATAGACGGTACTTTCCCTGATTATAGTACTTTTATTCCGGAAAGCAGCAGCTCAAAATTAGTAATTAATCGAAAAATGTTTGCAGATAGTATAGAAAGGATAGCGATAATAACCGTTGAAAAATTTAGAGCAGTAAAATTATCGTTATCTCGTGAAACCTTAGAGATTAGTGCCGTAGGTGAAGCAAGAGGTAACGCAAAAGAGGTTATTAATTCTTCACAAGATAAGGAAAGTTTTTATGAATATAATAGTGATGAGTCTTTAGCTATAGGCTTTAACCCGCAATATTTGGAAGATGTCTTAAAAGCAGTGAAATCGGATGTAGTAGAACTATATTTTTCAGATGTTTCAGCACCGGTACTTATTAAATTTCCTGAGAATCCTAAAGATATTTTTGTCGTCATGCCTGTTAAGGTGTAAGTGTTATGAGAACCGGAATATATAAGCATTACAAAGAAAAATTATATCAAGTTATAGATACTGCAAAACATACTGAAACTTTGCAAGAGTTATATGATAATTTCCAGCTTCTGGGTAAGGCCGTTTGAAATGTTTAACGAAAAGGTTTTATTACACGGCAAAAATATTCCACGTTTTGAATTTATTTCTGAGAAATAATTAAATCTGCCCTATGTTCATGCCCGCCTATGCGGGTATGACATCGAGTGGTTTTTTTTGAGCCATATAACAATGCTAAAGAACGGTGGGAAGAAATAATTTTTGACTAATAGCTAAAGCTTCTCTATTATTTCCCTTAAGCACACTAATTAAATATTGGTTATGAAGAAAATTATCGGATTATTTTTTGTAATTATACTTAGTGCAATAAGTACTAGTATCTTAGCGGGTGATTATCCAAAAACAGAACGAGAGCAGAAATGGGACGAAGTAGGTTCTATAGCAGGTGAAGAAGGATTAGTTTTTAGACCGGGTAGGGTTAAGAATGAATCTACTAAAGCTGTAGGAGGTTCAGTTAATAAATATCTCTGGCAAGCAGCATTAGAGACTATAAGTGTTGCTCCTCTTGCATCAGCCGACTCAAACGGCGGTGTGATTATTACGGAATGGTATAGCCCACGTTCTAATCCTAATTTTCGATTTAAAATAAATATATTTATTAAAGACGATGTAATCAGCCCTGATTCAATCGAAGTGAAAGTATTTGAAGAAATGCTTAAAAATAAACAATGGGTACTTAATGAAAACACCTCAAATCTTGCTATCACGCTTGAAGATAAAATTTTAAGAAAAGCTAGAGAAATATATATTAATAGTGTGAGGTAATAACAGTATTGCCGTCATTGCGAGGAAATTACGGAGTAATTGACAAAGCAATCTCAGGATATTTGATGAGATTGCCGTGCAGTCTATGACTGCTCGCAATGACAATGTAGTATATAAATTAAAAAAATATGAACCAAATAGAACAAAAATGGCAGTACATTTGGCAAGAAGAAAAAGCTTTTGAGGTATCAAACGCGAGTAGCAAGCCAAAATATTACGTACTTGAAATGCTGCCTTATCCTTCCGGTAAAATCCATGTAGGTCACGTACGCAACTATTCTATAGGTGATGTTATTGCAAGGTTTATGACTATGCAAGGTTTTAATGTGCTTCATCCGATGGGCTGGGATGCTTTCGGGCTACCTGCCGAACATGCCGCAATAAAAAATAATTCTCACCCAAAAAAATGGACATATTCTAATATCAAGAATATGAAAAAGCAGCTAAAATCTATGGGCTTTTCTTATGATTGGTCTAGAGAGATAAATAGTTGTGATCCTGAGTATTATAAACATGAGCAGAAATTCTTTTTAGAGCTTTATGAACGAAATCTTGCTTATCAAAAAGAATCATTTGTTAATTGGGATCCGGTTGATAATACCGTGCTTGCGAATGAACAAGTTGTAGACGGGCGTGGTTGGCGTTCAGGTGCAATAGTTGTAAAACGTTATTTAAAGCAATGGTTCTTAAAAATTACCGATTATGCTGAAGAATTATTAAACGAAATTCAGAATTTAAAAGAGTGGCCTGAAGCTGTTCGGTCTATGCAAGAGAAATGGATAGGTAAATCGATAGGTGCTAATTTTCATTTCAAAATTAAGGATAATGAAGAGACTACTATAGAAGTATTCTCAACCAAACCTGAAACCATTTTTGGTGCTAGCTTTATAGGAATTGCCTTTAATCATCCGATAATAGAGCGGTTAGTTTCTAAAACACCTGAAATACTCGCTTTTATAACTCAATGCTCGCATATTACAAGAAGTAGCGAACTAGAAAAGACTGAAAGGGAAGGTGTATTTACCGGTCTTTTTGTTATTCATCCTTTCGATTCAAATATAGTTTTACCGGTTATTATTACTAATTTTGTGCTAATGGATTATGGAACTGGTGCAATATTTGGTTGCCCTGCTCATGACGAATGTGACCATGAATTAGCTGTCAAAATGAATTTATCTATTAAACAAGTAATTAAAGCAGATATGGATGTACAAAAGACTGCTTATACGGAAGATGGAATTTTAATTAATTCGGATTTTCTAAACGGCTTAACTAGTCACGAAGCAAAACAAGAAGTCATCGGAGAATTTGAGAAACTAGGCATAGGTAAACGCAGCGTAAATTATCGTCTAAAAGATTGGGGGATTTCAAGGCAGCGCTTTTGGGGATGTCCTATTCCTATGATTCACTGCGAAATTTGTGGCATAGTGCCTGTACCTTACAAAGACTTACCCGTTATTTTACCTGATGATGTTAATTTTGACGGTCACGGTAATCCGCTTGATCATCATCCTAGTTGGAAACATGTTAATTGTCCGAAATGCGATAAGCCGGCTGTGCGTGAAACCGATACTTTTGATACATTTTTTGAATCATCTTGGTATTTTATGAGATATTGCAATAGCAATGCTACAGAGATGACTGATAAAAAAGCTTGTGATTACTGGCTACCGGTCGATAAATATATAGGCGGCATTGAACATGCGGTAATGCATTTATTATATGCAAGGTTTTTCACAAAAGTAATGAACGAACAGAATTACGTAAGCGTTCGGGAGCCTTTTAAAGGGCTATTTACTCAAGGTATGGTGCTGCATGCCACTTACAAAGATGAACATAATAATTGGTTATATCCTGAAGAAGTAGTTAAAAAGGGTAATGAATTTTTTCATAAAGAAAGCAATAATAGAGTAGTGCAGGGACGCATTGAAAAGATGAGTAAGTCTAAAAAGAATCTCATCGATCTTGAGACAATGCAAGAGCAATATGGGGCAGATGCTATTAGGCTTTTTGTACTGTCCGATAGTCCGCCTGAGAAAGATCTAGAATGGTCGGCAAGCGGTATTGAAGGCTGCTCACGTTTTATTAATAAGCTTGAGTATATGTTTAAGGCGATAGATTCTTTAAAAGATGATGTGAATAGCGAGGTTAATAAAGAGCTTAATAGGTTAGTACATTTTACAATAAAGCACGTCGCCGAAGATATAAAGCATTTTGCCCTAAACAGAGCAATAGCACGTATGCGCGAGCTTTCTAATGCTATATCTGCTGAAATATCCAAAGATAAAATTGATGTTAAAACCGTAAGGCATGGCTTTAATGTTTTAGTACAGCTACTAAATCCTTTTATCCCGCATATTACGGAAGAAATTTGGCAAAAGCTTGGCAATAAAGAGCGATTATATAATTTGTCTTTTCCTGCATTTGATGAATCAATGCTAGAGTTAGATACATATATTATGGCAGTGCAGGTTAACGGCAAACTCCGTGATACCTATGAGTTTAAAACTTCCGTAAGTGAAGATGAAATAAAGCAAGTTACCGTCAGTCTACCAAAGGTACAAAAGTTTTTAGAAGGGCAAGAGCCGAAGAAGATTATCCTCGTTCCTCGTAAAATTGTGAATATACTCGTTTAATTTGGAAAATTGGCTACGTTGTTTTGGTAAGTCTTCGGATGCTCACGTATTAAGTATATGCTCCGCTCCTCGGCTTACAGACTCCTGGCTCTTTCCAAATTAAACTGCGTCTATCTACTTTTCATTTATCAGAAGTATATTATTTTTTGAATCTGTCATCCCGCGACTTGATCGCGAGATCTAGTTTAAAATACTAAAATTATTAGTACTTTGAGTTGTTTTTAAATACCGTGGTTAAGCCGCAGTATGACACCTAGCATACTTTTATTGTATTACCACCATACTAACCCAAAAAAAATAGTAGTATGACCTAAAACTACCTCCTTATGTTTATCTAATGAAGCGTCATAATGCTGCTGCGTCTCATTTATAAAATTACTGCAATTATTATGGTAAGTACCTTTTGAAGCACCCTTATAACTCTGATAAGATGAAGTTTCATAATGCCCCTTCTCTAAGGTAATAGTAAATATTGTTTATTAGCATTAATACTTTATCTATTATATAATTGGCTACTTACCAAAATGCGGCAAAAACACCGCCATCAATACTTAAAGTGTCTTCTTCTGTTTTACAAGTTATAATCCTAAGATAACAGAGGTTTGCTATACTATCTAGACTTAGATTTAAATCTGACTCTGAATCTAGCACGTCTATTTTTTTTTCTATTAGTCATAAAGATACCCTTTTGTATAACTTGTGTCTAAGGGTAAATTTGTATGTCAATCCGGTACTCACATCCTTACGTATTTTTATGTATGCTGCGGTGGTAAGTGTTTCCGTGTCGTCTTCAAATTCTTCCTTATTAGCTACATTATGCAATAAGTCTATTGTAGGCTCAGTAATTTAAAAAAATCAATTAGCTACTAATAGACTGTCTGTAATAAATTTTAATCGGTAATTTAATTTTTTTTTGCTGTAAATTATAAGATTTTTTTGAAATAGGAACTGCTATTTCTGCAAAAATCTTCAATTATTAATTAAAATTTATTACAGATAGACTATTAACGCCTGATTTTATACCTGAAGTCAATAAATGGTATTAATAAATTAATGCATGAAAATATCGATTTCATTCCAACCGATAAGGTCTAAATTAGCTCTTATCGGTAAAAAACGGAAAATATCTTGGGCAAGTTCATATCTATTTTCTTTAAGTAGCATTTTTTGTAAAATATCTTTTAACTGATGCAAATAAAGCACATCTTTTGCTGCATATTCTTTTTGTTCTGAAGATAAATTATCCGCACCCCAATAGGAAGATTGTTGTTGTTTTGAAATATTTATATTAAGCAATTCTCGGCACAAATCCTTAAGCCCATGACTATCGGTATAAGTTCTAACTAGTTTTGAAGATATTTTAGTACAAAAGATATTTTCTAAATCTATACTTAAATATTTTTTTATGGATGCTAGATCAAATCTAGCAAAATGAAATATCTTACATCTAGTTTTATCTAGTAATAATGCTTTTACATTAGGAGCTGTATAATCTTGATTTGTAAAATGAACAAGATGAGCTTCACCATTGCCGTTACTAAATTGTAGCAAACATAGTTTATCTCTATGTAGATTTAGTCCCATTGTCTCGGTATCTATAGCTAGATCTCCTTCAAGTTTAAAATTATTAGGTAGGTCGTTTTGATAAATTTTTATAGTCATAAATGATTTTTAATTCCTTTGAATCAATAATGTTGTTGTGCGGATCGAAAAACGCGTTCTATGTCATATCGTGGCTTGACCACGGTATCAAAAAAAAATTAAAAAAGACTGGATCCCGCGATCAAGTCGCGGGATGACAACAAAGTTTTGTTATTGGTGATTAAACACCTGCTCATTTGGAGCAGCTACTCCTAAAACTTTCTTTGCTTGTTCTTCTAACATATCTTTATTTAGAGATTCCGTTCGAAGTAATTTGACGTTATGCTCAAGTTCTACTCTTTCTGCTCGTAAGCCTTTTAGTTCATCATAAGCTTTTTCAAGCTGCCTATTTACTTTTAGATATGCAATAATCCCTTTGTTACCATATATGCAATGAAAAACAAAATATCCAAGCAGTAAAGCTAAAACGATATTTAAAATTATTTTTTTAGCATGATTATTTAAATGTATTATCATAAATATATATTCATAAGAAATAATATCAGAGCGGTTAAAATAATACTATCAAATCTGTCTAGCACTCCTCCATGACCGGGTATTATATGACCGCTATCTTTAATATTAAATTTTCGCTTAAAATATGAAATAAATAAATCACTTAATTGAGCTATTAATGCTAATATACAACTAATTATAAACAAATAAATTTTATTTGAAAAATAGTAATTTTCAATATGAAAGTTTGGTATAAAACTAACTAATACCGCAACTAAACCTGCTGATAATACTCCCGTCACTAAACCACTCCAGGTTTTTTTAGGACTAAGTTTCGGAGCAAGTTTTGCTCCTTTAAAAGTTTTACCGCCAATCATAGCGAAAGTATCTACTGACCACATTATGCAAAAATAAAGCATAATAAGCCATCTATTGGTATCTTCCATACTTAAAAATATTAATAGGCTTATAGGAATCGGAATAATAATTAGCCCGATTAATAGATCAGGAATAGAAGAGTAGGTCATATTATACCATTCACTTAACATTCCCGTACCTACTAATATCATTAGAATATAGAATAAAGGCTTACACCATAATATAGCTATGACAAATAACGGAACTAAAACTATACCGGACAGGATTCTTAAATATATGTTTGATTTTTGTTTATCTTTTACCAAATGTTCTTTTCCTTTTTGAGTAATCATTTATAGCTTCTTGTATATCATATTTATTAAAATCAGGCCAATATTTGGGTGAGAAATATAATTCAGCATAAGCTGCTTGCCAAAGCAAGAAATTACTGATGCGATAAACCCCGCCCGGTCTTATTAATAAATCTACATCCGGCATTTCAGGATCATATAAAGCGTGTTGTATATCGCTGTCACTTACTGCTTTTTTACCGCTTGTAATAATTTTTGTGCAGGCATCAACTATTTCTTGACGACTTCCATAACTAAAAGCTATACAAAGCGTTATCTTATTATTATTTTTTGTTAATTCTATAGCATTATTTATTTGTTTTTGCAATGAGCTACTTAATAAAGTCAGCCTACCTATTACTTTTATTTTAACGCCGTTTTTATGTAAATTATTTAATTCGGTTTTTAAATAAATACTTAATAATTTTATTAAGAAATCTACTTCCGTGCTTGAGCGTTGCCAATTTTCGGAAGAGAAAGTATATAAAGTTATATAAGGTATGTTAAGGTTAAGAAACTCAGGCAGTAATTCACGAATTTTATCGGCTCCTGCTTTATGCCCTTCAGATTTTGTTAAGTTATGCTGATCTGCCCAACGAGCATTACCGTCCATTATTATTGCTAAATGTTTTATGTTAGTCATTATTTTATATTTTAGATGTTGCTGCATGGATCGATTTTTCCGTCATTGCGAGCGACTGCAAGGAGCGTGGCAATCTCATGAAACAATATAAAATTTCTGAGATTGTCACGCCCTCGGCTTTGCCTATCCTTGTAATGACGACTTGGCATCTACACGGGAATGACATCGGTAGTCATATTTTAGGTATTTCGATTCTTACCGATAGCCCGCCTAAATCCTTGCTATCTTCTAAATAAATAGAGCCTTTATGATCGTTTATTATTTCTTTAGTAATAGCAAGCCCAAGCCCTACGTTACTTGCATTATCAAGCTGTCTTGCTTTATCCGATCTATAAAACGGTTTAAATACAAGGTGTGTTTCCGTATCATCTATACCGGGACCGTTATCCTCAATAATTATAGCTACGGTAGATGAATTATCTTTTGAGGATATCTTAATTTTAGTTCCATATTTTATAGCGTTACCGATTAAATTAGACAAGGCTCTTTCAAAAGAATGCGGCTTAATGCATACTTCTAGTTTATCTAAATTAGTAGATTTTATAAATTCAATATTTACATGTGACCATTTGTTAAAAAAACGTTCCATCCAAGGTAATAATAAAATGTCTTCAAATTCTTCTGTACTTTCACCTTTAGCAAAATCTAAATAAGAATTTATCATTTGCTGCATAGTTAATATATCTTGTTTTAACCCTTCGATTTCTTCGCTTTCTTCCATCAATTCAAGTTGTAGCTTCATTCTTGTTAAAGGAGTTCTCAGGTCATGAGAAATCATAGCAAGCATAGTGGTTTTTTTAGTAATTTGTTTTTCAATACGAGCTTTCATTTTTAAAAAAGCAAGCCCTGCTTTTCTTATTTCTAATGCTCCTGAAGGTTTAAAATTTTTGCCTTTTAAAACACCTCGACCAAATTTATCCATGCTATCCGCAAGAGTGAGTATTGATTTAATTTGATTTTTGGAGAAAATAATAGAAACAGAAAGTAATATAACAGTTAAAGATATAATCCATAAAACAAATATATATACTGTAGGATTAAGTAGTAACTTTGCAGGAAAAGTAATATATAATACTCCATCTTTTAATTCTAAAAATACTTCAATTTTATTTTCCTTATTTAGTTTAACTATATTTTTTTCATGGATTTTTGTAGCTAAAATATTTTTGAATATAGTTAAAGGTTCACCTAATTTAGGCTGTTTTATAGATAACTTTTTATTAAGCTGAAACTGATAAGATAAATTAAGATAATTTTCCGATAAATGGGTTATCTTTCTTGAATTATTTCTATGTTCTTTAATCAATGATTCTATTTCATTGATAATAATAGTACTAGTATAATATGAAACATTATACCAATGACGATCGTAAAACAAAAATATAGCAACGATTTGTCCTATTAAAATCGGAATGATTATAATAAACATAAACCGTACAAATAATGTTCTTGGTAAAGCATATTTCAAAGAGCTTGATACAAGCGAATTTTTCAAGATTCGTCTGTGCTCACGTATTTTTATACGCTGTGTAGGCTCGCTTTTAAATTCATCTTGTCTGAAGCTCTTTGAAATATGCTGTAATAATTTAGATATAAAGTGCATAGCCCTCATTACGCACAGTTTTTAAATATTTCGGCTCTTTTGGGTTGTCTTCTATTTTGCTTCTTATTCTTGTAATTTGTACATCGATAGAACGCATACTAAGCCCTCCCATTATTTTTGACAGTTCAAAACGACTAGTAGATTTACCGGAATTTTTTATTAATATCTCAAGTAATTTTTGTTCAGTAGAGCTAAGAGATACAATTTGATTATTCTTGATAAATTCTTTTGTATCGGAATTATAAAAATTATTGCCGAATTTAATTATATTCGTTTCTTTTGTAAAGTTATTATAATTATTGATTAAGTTATTTATCCGAAGTAATAATTCTCTCGGTTCAAAAGGTTTAGTTATATAATCAGAGGCACCGGCTTCAAGTCCTTTAACACGGTCATCAGCTTCCGATAAAGCAGTAAGCATAACTATAGGAATATTATTACCGGCATCCCTTATAGTAGTAGCAAAATCAAGCCCTGTTATTTCAGGTAACATAACATCTAAAATAATTAAATCATAATTAGAAGTTTTTAATAGATTTTTAGCTTCTATGACTGAGCTTGTCGTTGATACTAAAAACGCGTTTTTATTTAAAAATTGCTTTAAAAGTGCTAATATTCTGCTATCATCATCAACGATTAAAATATGTGCTTTGTATGTATGCATGTATACTCGTTTAATTTAAAAAAATTGTATTTCACTATTGTCATCCCGTGGCTTGACTACGGGATCTTATGTCGCAGGCTGTGTTCTGAGGTCCTGCGATCAAGTCGCGGGATGACGTTAAATACTACTGGATTCCCGCTTTCGCAGGAATGACATAAGAACTACGGCCGTATAGCTCATGACGATTGACAATACTTTAATATAAATATAGGTTAATGACAATGGTAAAACTAGAGCAAATTTTTGGGCATGTTTGGATTAACGGTGATTTAGTTCCTTATCAATTTGCAAGGATTCATGTTTTGACTCATAGCCTGCATTATTCAGGATCGGTATTTGAGGGTGAGAGAGCTTATAACGGCAAAGTTTTTAAACTAAAAGAACATACGGCAAGATTAATAAAATCAGCAGAAGCATTAGGTTTGAAAGTACCTTATAATGTAGACGAGATAATAAAGGCTCATGAACGTGTAATAAAACAAAATAATATTAAGGATGCATATATAAGACCGCTTATTTGGTGCGGAGACGAGTCGCTAAATATCACTAATCAGTATTTATCTACTAATCTTTTGATTGCCGGTATTCCATCTATGCCGAGGTCTTTTGAGAAAGGTATAAATTTGCATGTAAGCCGCTGGCGTAAAGCAATGCCTGATAGCACCCCGGTACAATCTAAATCCGCCGCTCAATATAATATGGCAATAACGAGTAAAAAAGAAGCTAAGGCTCTTGGCTATGAGGATGCATTATTACTTGATTATGAAGGGTATATTGCTGAATGCACTACAACAAATATTTTCTTTGTTAAAGATAAAATATTATATACTCCAATTGCCGATAGGTTTTTAAACGGTATAACAAGACAGACTATTATTGAAATTGCAAAAGATTTAGGTCTAGAAGTAAAAGAAGAGCGTTTAAAATTAGAGCAAATAGAGGATTTTACCGGATGTTTTGTTACAGGCACAGCAATTGAGGTACAAAATATTGATTCTATAGATCTTGGCAATAAAAAGATTATTTTTGATGATCATAAAATTGCAGATCGTTTGAAAGAAGAGTATAGGCGTGTTGTTAGGGAGTAGAAGAAACGTCATTGCGAGGAGGTATTGCCTGTGTATGGATACCGAGTCGTCATTGCGAGCAGTCGTAGACTGCGTGGCAATCTCATGAAATAATAACAAACTCCTGAGATTGCTTCGTCGAATTACTACGTAATTCTTCTCGCAATGACGATTTAATAAGCTAAACAATTAAAATCAAAAAAATCATGCATAACATATTTAAAGGTTTAATTACCGCACTTATAACACCTTTTAAAGATAATAAGTTAGACTTATATGCTTTAGAGAGAATTGTAAAACATCAAATAAAGCATGAAGTCGATGCAGTATTAATTGCAGGCTCAACGGGAGAAAGTAGTAGTTTAAGCTTTGAAGAATATAAATTATTACTGCAAACTAGCGTAGAAATCGTTAATAAGTGTATTCCTATAATAAGCGGGTGTTCATCAAATAATACTACTTATGCAAGAGCACTTGCAGCGGAATCTACAAAAATCGGCGTAGATGGTTTTATGGCTAGTCCACCATCTTATGTCAAACCTACCCAACACGGGATTTATAAGCATTTTGAAGCATTGCATGAAGTGTGTAATCTACCTATTATGTTATATTCAGCTCCAACTAGAAGCGGAGTAGATTTTTCTGATGAGACAATATTGAGACTTAGCAAGCTACCGCGTATTTTAGCATTAAAAGATTGTGGTGTAGATTTAGAACGTCCATTGCGGATCAGAGCAACAGTTAAAAAGGATTTCAATATTTTAACCGGTAATGATGAAGTAGTCTTAGCTTTTAACGCTCAAGGTGGGGTGGGGTGGACTTCTGTAGCCTCTAATATTGTTCCTAATATATGTAAAGAGCTATTAGAAAAATGGAATAAGAATGATACTAAAGGAGCATTAGAAATCCATCAGAAATTACTACCTTTATATACAGCATTATTTGTAGAATCTAATCCGATTCCGATAAAATATGCTGCACATTATTTAGGTTTATGTGAAAATGAAATTAGACCCCCATTAACTGAAGCAAGCGATAGTGCCAAAAAACAAATTGAAAACATCATAACATCACTATCTATAAAAATATGACTGAATATAAGAAAGTTATTGCACAAAATAAGAAAGCCCTTTTTAATTATTTTATTGCAGAAAGATTAGAAGCGGGTATTGTATTAAAGGGTAGTGAAGTACGGTCTCTGCGTCAGGGCAAAGCTTCTATAGAAGAAAGTCATGCGGCAGATACCGGACATGAGGTATTTTTGTATAACTGCCATATTGCAGAATATGAAAAAGCGAATAGATTTAATCATGCTACTCGTAGACCGCGTAAATTATTGTTGCATACTAAAGAGATAAAGAAAATTATCGGTAGAATTAGAATAAAAGGCTATACGCTAGTAGCTCTTTCTATGTATTTTAATAAAAAAAATAAAGTGAAAGTTGAACTTGGTATTGCTAAAGGTAAGAAATTACATGATAAAAGAGAGTCAATTAAAGAAAAAGACTGGAAAAGAGATCAGAGCAGATTAATAAGACAGAAGTAATGGACTTTGCTACACCGGATGACAAGCCGGCTTTGTTACATAGCTCGTTTTATGTCATTCCCGCTTTCGCGGGAATGACATATAGAATTACTTAGACTTTAGGAAGATATAAAATTTTTAAAAAAGGTATTTATGCAGCATATTATAGGTAAAATATTGGTTATATTTATAGTTATAATAGGAGTTTTATTTGTTTTCAAAACAATGAAAACTTATTCTACAAATCCGGTTTCCGTTGAGGTTAAACAAAGCGAAGATGCAAGAAAATGTGAGGAGGAAAGAGTACAAGAAATAATCAAAGATTATTTGCTTAAAACTCCGGAAATAATAATAGAATCAATAGAAGGGTTGCAAAAACGTAAAGTACAGGAAAATGAGACTAAAGTTAATAACTATATAAAAGATAATAAGTTAAGTATTGAAGATAGCACAAGTTTTCCTGTTATAGGAAATAAAGACGGTGATGTAACAATAATTGCTTTTTATGATTACAATTGTTCTTATTGTAAAAAAGGCGATGTTTCTATAAATGAATTATTGCAAAACGATCCAAAAGTTAAAGTTGTATTACGACCGCTTCCTATCCTTGGAGATGTTTCCGAATATCTTGCAAGAATAGTTTTAGCCGTTTATAAGGTTAATCCAAGTAAATTCAAAGCTGTTCATGATGAATTAATAAAAATAAGAGATGTTTCTAAGGAATCTATAAAAGAATTATTAACTGAGAATGGCTTAAATGCTACGGAAATTGAAGAAATTGCCGATAGTAATCAGATTAAAGATTTAATTACTCAAAATATGAAAATAGCTAGAAGTCTTAGAATTCAAGGAGTACCTGCGTATATAATCGATTCAAAATTAATACCTGGGTTAATAGATTTCCCACAATTACTAAATATAGTTAAAGAAATTAGGGGTAATTAAGAGTTCTTAAGAATTGTTGCGTAGACCAGTAAATGCTTTTTATGTTATGCCCGTGAAAGCATTGTTGTATGGATACCAAATCATCATTGCGAGGAGCGAAGCGACGTGGCAATCTTGTCAAGCATCCTGAAATTGCTTCGTCAATTAGTTACGTAATTTCCTTGCAATGACGACCTTCAGTTTCCACGCAACAAGGCCTAGTAGGAATGACAGCAATTGCTCTTGAATAACTTTTAGCCATTTAGTAAATCTAACATAGTTTTACCGATATCGGCAGGGGATCTAGTGATAATTACGCCGGCACTTTGTAGAGCTTCAAGCTTATCTTCGGCACTTCCTGTTCTTCCGACAATAATGGCTCCGGCATGTCCCATTCTTTTACCTGGAGGTGCTGTAATACCTGCAATAAAGCTTACTATAGGTTTCTTGATTTTTGACTGCTTGATAAACTCAGCTGCATCTTCTTCTGCATTACCGCCAATTTCACCGATCATAATAATTGCTTTTGTTTCATCATCTTTCAAAAACATCTCAATACAATCAACAAAATTAGTGCCGTTAACAGGATCGCCGCCTATACCGACACACGTAGATTGTCCAAGTCCTACTGCTGTTGTCTGTGCTACTGCTTCATAAGTTAGAGTACCTGATCTTGAAACAATACCTATTGTTCCTCTTTTATGAATATGCCCAGGCATAATACCGATTTTACATTCACCCGGTGTGATAACTCCAGGGCAGTTAGGACCGATTAATCTAGTTTTAGAACCGACTAAAGCACGTTTTACTT
The DNA here is from genome assembly GCF_000023005.1 of Rickettsia africae ESF-5. NCBI lineage: Bacteria > Pseudomonadati > Pseudomonadota > Alphaproteobacteria > Rickettsiales > Rickettsiaceae > Rickettsia > Rickettsia africae. The sequence goes on from NC_012633.1 coordinate 586,826, forward strand.
TCAGCATATCAAGCACCGGAATTCCTTCCGTTATACATACTACTACTTCAATTTCGGCATCGATTGCTTCTAATATTGAATCAGCGGCAAAGCCGGGCGGAACATATATAACGCTTGCATTTGCACCGGTTTTTGCTTTTGCTTCATGTACGGTATTATATACAGGTAAATCAAGGTGAGTATGACCGCCTTTGCCGGGTGTAACACCGCCAACCATGTTAGTGCCGTACGCTATCGCTTGTTCAGAGTGAAAAGTTCCTTGTAAACCAGTAAAACCCTGACAGATAACTTGTGTTTTTTTATTTATTAATATTGCCATGTTAAATAATGTTTATTGTTTTTATTTTACTTTGATGTCATCCCGCGACTTGATCGCGTGATCCAGTCCTTTTTTAATTTTTTTATGGATACTGTGGTCAAGCCACGGTATGACACTGAACTGGTTTTTCGAGCTATACAACAAGGTCAATGCCTGTATAGCTCATGACGGTTATCTACCGTATCGCTTCAACTATTTTATTTGCCGCATCTGCTAAATCATGTGCCGGTATTATTGCTAAACCGGAATTTGATAAAATTTCTTCGCCTTTTTCAACGTTTGTACCGGCTAAACGAACTACTAACGGTACTTTTATACCTATGTCTTTTGCAGCGGCAATAATCCCTTCTGCTATAATATCACAACGCATGATACCGCCGAAAATATTAACTAGAATCCCTTGTACTTCTTTATCAGATAAAATTATTTTTAAAGCTTCTTTTACACGCTCACGATCAGCTCCACCACCGACATCCAAGAAATTAGCAGGCGAAGCACCGTAAAGTTTAATAATATCCATAGTGGCCATGGCAAGACCGGCACCGTTAACCATACAACCGATATTACCATCCATTTTTACATAGCTAAGTCCTGCATTTGCTGCTCTAGTTTCTAGAGGATCTTCTTCATCATGATCACGCATTGCCGTAATATTCGGATGCCGAAATAAGCCGTTATCGTCAAAAGTAATTTTTGCATCTAAAGCTAATAAATTCCCGTCGCTATTTACAATTAATGGGTTGATTTCAATTTGTGCTGCATCGGTTTCAATAAAAGCATTATAGACTGATTTTACTATTTCTTTCATCTGTTTAGCTTGGTTATCCTTAAAGCCTAACTCATAAGCTATGCCTCGCATATGAAAATCTTGTAAACCGGTTGCAGGATCAACGGAAAATTTAATAATTTTGTCCGGAGTTTTTTCTGCTACTGCTTCAATATCAACTCCTCCTTCTGTAGAAGCTATAAAAGTAATACAGCTAGCCGATCTATCAAATACTATACTAAAATAATATTCTTTTAAAATATCACAACCTGATTCGATATAAAGACGGTTTACTTTTTGTCCTTGAGGTCCTGTTTGATGCGTTACTAAATTAATACCAAACATGTCATGAGCAACTTTTTTGGCTTCTTCTTTACTCTTAACAACCTTAACACCGCCTGCTTTACCTCTACCGCCGGCATGTATTTGTGCTTTAACCACATATACTTCCGTATTTAATTTATCTATGGTTTCATTAATCTTTTCGGTTTTCGTAACAACTAGCCCGGTGGAAGTAGGTACGCCGTATTTTCTTAAAATCTCTTTTGCTTGATATTCATGAATATTCATTTTAAATAATTTATTTAAATTGCTATTAATTTTTATGGATAAGATGCATTTTTAACTTCTCTTACTAGGTCTTTATCAAAAGTGATAAACTTATTAGCACTATTGACTTCTCCTTCTGCAATAATTATATAATCGGCAAAGTCTGCTTTACCTTTAGTATATTTTTCAGTAGCTGATATTATTATGTCTTGATGCCCAATGATAAAGCCGGAATTATCAATAAGATTAATTACTGCTTCATAAATTTCCTGGCGAGTAAATTTATTTACTTTTAGCACCCATACAAATTCAAGTAATGCATATGATGCAATAAAAATCTTATTAGTGATGTTATTGTTTAAGAAATTTTGAGCTGCTTTACCTTGTATTGCATCATCTTCAAGAAAAGTACGAGTTAAGATATTAGTGTCAATTCCTATCATTTTCGATAACCGCAATACTAATAGCTTCATCTACATCCACCGGACCGTTTTTAGCTTTATGTTGACCTTTACCAAAAAAGCTATAGATATCTTTTTTTATGGGAAGCAATTCTAATGTTTCATTTTTTTTGTAGTTAATTATTAACTCAGAGCCTGAATGTAAACCAAGTTTATTTCTTATATATTTAGGTATAACTACCTGTGTCGATGAGATTACTACTCTGGCACTTTTACTCATAATACTAATATAGGAAGTTATCGGATCTTACTTTGTATATAAAACACAATTTATTATATGTCAATAAGTTTATAATGAGGTTACTCATTTACTATCCTCTTTGAATACGTTATCTTTCCTAATAAAGTGATGATATAATGCAGCTAGTATATCAAAATAATTAAAGCAGTAAATAAGCAGCATTTTTATAGATTTTTTTAAAGATTTTGGCAAATTGTAAATCTGGAGCAAAAGAATTTATAGTAAACAAACCATAAAAATCAATATGATAGTTTGATAAAATAGTTATTAGAAAGCCGCTTATCGGCATTAATAACATTAAAAGCTATAGCAAATGTATATTAATATTAGCGGCTTTTTTTGCCAATTCGGCATATCTTCCGGTAGCAAAACATTAGCATTATAGAATTTCCATAAAAGCCTTATTATTACTAAAGATAAAACAACTATACAGGTTGCTTCATGTATCCCGTATAATTGCCATTTTAAAGGAAGTTCTAAGAAATTATCCATTAAGACACCGACAACGAGCATTACTATAACTATAATGCTCATGATCCAGTGAAAAAGTTTTGTAATTAAGCCGTAAGAATTTTCAGTATTTGTAAGTAGTATGATAGTACTCAAACTTACTTAATGTCATTGTCGCTCTTCTGTGTCATTTTCCTGCGAAAGCAGGAATCTAAAAAACAATAAAAAATACTAAAATTATTAGTATTTTTAACTAGATCCCATGGGTAAGCCACGGGGTGACACCGAGTCACGGTATGACAGTTTCTTCTTAATTCCCAACGGCCGTATCTATAATCTTTTCTGCCTCTGTACCGCTAATTTTTTCTTTATCATTCAGAATGAGATTAGCATTCTTTAAGTCATCTCCTATATGTTCCGCTCTTCCTTTTAAAACCTTAGCTAAAAACTGCTCGGCAAGAGCGTAATATGAGATTCGATTACCGGCTTTTGCAAATCCATGACCTTCATCTTTGTAAAGTGCATAAACTACCGGTATATGCTTTGCTTGCATGCTGTTTACAATCTGTTCTGATTCTGCCTGCACGACTCTCACATCGTGAACACCTTGTGCTATAAATAAAGGCTTTTTGATATTATCAACAAAATTAATCGGTGATCTTTGTCTTAAAAATTCTTTTTCTTCTTCAGTATCCCAAGGTCCTATACGTGTTTTATATATACTTAACAATGGTGTCATATAAGGAGCTTTAGATTGCACATGAGTTAATAAATTAGACATACCGACAACGTCAATACCGCAAGCAAATACGTCAGGCGTCATGGTAAGACCTACAAGCGTTGCATAACCTCCATAGCTTCCACCCATAATACAAACTTTGTCAGAATCAACTATATTATTCTTAATAGCCCAGTTAACACCATCAATTAAATCGGTGTGCATTTTACCGGCATATTCTAAATTACCGGCGTTTAAGAAATCTTTCCCAAAACCGGTAGAACCACGGTAATTTATACTTAAAACTGCGTAACCACGATTTGCAAGCCACTGATGCTCAGGATTGTATCCCCAGCTATCACGTACCCACGGACCGCCGTGGACATTTAAAATTAGAGGTACTTTTCTATCGGGTATATTATTTTTATCGAGCTTTACATCATTTGGAAAAGTGATATAGCTAACTAAATCAAGCCCGTCACGTGACTTGATAATTATCGGTATCATCTTAGCAAGATTATATTGCTCAAGTTCTTTGCGATTAGTAAATAAAAACTCAGCTTTTTTATTTGCCCTATCATATTTATAATATTTCACCGGTGTATTATCAGCCATATAAGCAACGATCCAAGTTTTATCGTCTAGCGTCCTACTATTAATAATTAAATCACCGCGATCAATAGATTGCAAATATTTAATATCATCTTCAATATCTTTATCTAATATTTTATATGAGACTCTATCATAATCTATAGATACTGCTTGCGGAGTTTGCTTTGTGGGATGAACTGTAAATAAGCCGATATCAGCTTTTGTATCTTCGGCTAATATTTCTTCACTACCTGTAGCTAGTGTTATAGCTTTAAGTGCGGAGGTATTACGATTACGTCCCTCTAGCATATATAAAGTTTCACCGCTAGCATCAAAACCAAGTATGGAAGTGTTAAAAGAATCTTCCATTGATATCTTAGTAAATAACTTTGGTTCTCCGTCTTTTAATTCATAATATTCAACAGCTCCGTCTTTATCTAGTAAGCTACCGAATCTTAAATTTAAATTTTCATCAGTTACATAATCAGTAAATCTATCATTTTTATAAATCAGTTCTTTTTCTAGAGTATCTAGATTTAATTTGTAAATATCAAAATATTCAGGATTACGCTCATTTAAATATATTAATATCTCATTTGGCTTCTTATGACTTGCTCCGGCTATTTTGGCTTTAACTCCTTTTGCAGGAGTAAGTAATTTTGTCTCTTTTGTCTCTATGTTATAGCTATAAATTCGGTCATTTTCATCACCGTTAAAATCTTGGGTATATAAAATATTTTTATTATTATAAGCTTTAGTATAAGACCAAATACCGCGTCCTTTATCATGGGTTATGGCTTCTGCTTTACTAATATCATCTGAGGGTGCTAGCCAAATGTTTAATACACCGTCTTTCGGTGCAACATATAGAATATATTTGCCGTCGTGGGTTAGAGAAACCCTTGCTTTATCAGGGTTACCGAATAAAACTTTTCTGGGGATTATTTGATTGTTATCCGTTATCGTTTGAAACATAAAAATACCGACACTTATTATTAATATAGTGCCTATAATATAGAAAATTTTACTCATTACTAATAGTTTGTTATTTAGTTTTATAGTCTTTTGATGTCATTCCCGCTTCTGCGGAAATGACATTCAGGTCATAAAATATAATTGCTACACTCTCTCAATATTGCTTAAAAACCAATCAACTTCTTTGGTATTAGCATTACGTGTAAATGTCCATTCTTCTTTTAAATCTTCGATTTTGTCAACCACATTTTTACCTTGAAATAGTAATTTAATAAATATGTTATTACCGAACATGTAAATTTCTGAATATTTTGCACTTAAAGTCGATGAGTCAAAAAAATCACCATAGGACGGTGTTATTTTTTCAAATTCTTCCAAGTATCTTTTATCTATCAGCTCAGATAATTCTTTAGCATCTTTTTTATAAGCAGCTTCTATAATCATTTGAAAAGCAGTTTTAGCATTATTTATGAATTTAACCGGATCAAAGGAGTAAAGGCGTTTATGGACTTGTTCCATTCCATCTACGACCGCAGTTATATTATGTTCTACTATTATATCTTTAAAAGCTTTAATATCTTGGGCTGTTGGAATATTTTTTTCTTCTTTATTAGATTTAACTATACTGTAAGTTACGTCCTTAATAACCGGTTCGCCAAAATAAGATTTTTGCTTTGTCTGTTCCTCTTCTGAAGTAGAACCGAGAGTCGTAATTAATTTGTTGATAATGTAAAAGGCAATAACGGCAAAAATTAATAACTCTATTATTTGAGGAGACATTTTCTATTTATTTTTATTAAAAGATTATTTTTATATTTATAATATAAAAAAATAATCTTTTAAAGTTATTTAATAAAAATAAGGATTTATTTTTATTTGAGTTATACTTAAAATTTAAAAAATCACTAAAATATCTTGATTATTTTAATTATTATGATATTTATCGTTTTGTAAATGATGTTTAAACTCCATCATTGCAAAACATTTATTATAGCCTTTAGTCCATTTATGTTAGGGGGCTGTTGTACTAAAGCTTAATTTTTAAGCGTTTTTAGTATAACGGATAATTATTGTTTTCAATGATTGCGTTTATCCCCTAGCACCTATCTATCTATTCACTTTTAATTGATGAATGAACTGGCGAGCTGGTAATTCAATTGTATAATGCAACATAGTAGCTATTGTAACCGAAGTAGCAAATTTAAGCCATAAAGGAGTTGGATCAATCCAGTAATATGCTACAAACATTCTGTAGTTAAAACAGAAAGGTATAAAGCATATGAAATTTGATCTAGAAAATATGTTATTGGATTACCGAAAATAAGTGTACTTAATCCTGAATCATTAGATGTTCCAATAATTATTAAGGATGAGCCAACTGCAAGCCACCAAAGTGTTTCTGCATTAATTATAATAAAAATATAAACAAAAACAGCAATTCCTACAAATGTAATAATATCATAAATAATATAATTAAGTTTCAAAGATTTTATATATTTTGTAATAAAAAATGTTATACAACCAAAAATAAATACACCTAAAAACATTATTAAGCTTTTACCGTAAGCAAATTGTATTCTTTCGTTACTAATATGGGTCTGCAGCCATTGAAAAGCATAAGGAGTAGAAATTATCCCATAAGATATAAATAACAAGATTATCAATAACTTAATTATTGATAATCTTGCATCAATGATATTAAAAAAGGAAATAATTAATATGCAAACATTACCGTATGTATTGTACATGAAGGTTGATTCCAAGATACTAAACCCGTGAACCCCCATGCTTGAATAAGGAACACATTATAAAAGCATAAATAAATGTAAGGGATAAACTCTGGCAATACGTGCAAATAAAAAACTTTTATAACTAACGGTATGCGTATAAAACCTAGTATTATATACATAACATAAAATAAAGCCGGATAACACAAAAAATATTACAACCCCAAGACTGCCAAGTCTTGCTATATTCATTCCAATTGAGTTACATGGCCAAATTATATGTGGCGTGTTAAGAAGAATACCCATAATGCAGTATACCCGCGTAAACCTGTTAATCCTTTTATTTCTTTTAAGTTATCTATTTTGTTATGCCATATTTAAGTTATAACATTACTGATTAAAATATGGCATGATACAATAACCTAAATATTAAAACAATTTATTAATAATAATTTTTTTAATAAATTATTAGATTCTTATATTCAGAGATCTTTTAATAAGTGTGCCACTTTTATAGCATTATCAAATCCGTGATCGTAATAAAATCTTATATCAGGCGAGAATTTCATATTTATTTTATTAGTAATAAAATTTCTGATAGCATTTTTAGAATTATTTAATGCATCCATAATTTCATCTATTGTTAGTTTAGTATTAAAAGGCAAGAAATAACAATTAGCTATTTTGAGATCAGCAGTAACTATAACTTTCGTAATAGTGAGAGGACAATCAAAAAGTCTGGTATCCAGCATTTTGCCACGCCTTAGAATTTCTATTAATGCTTCATTTATAATGCTTGCTAATTTTTGTTGTCTATGAGAATGAGTTTTGGTTAATTTTTTCATGCGTTAAAAAATATATACAATTCTAAGGCATAATAGCATGCTTTTGCCAAACAACCAATACCTAAAAATTTTAGAAATTTTGTTTTAAAAAAACCGGAGAATAAAGAAATAAAGCTTCCCCAAAAAGCAAATGCCATTAAGAAAATTATAAATATCTCATATTTATAATATAGTTTTGTTAAATTTTTATGTCTTAAAATATTTTGTGTATTTTTGGAAGCATAAAAGATATTTAAAACTATTTTTCCAAAAATATAATTGATTGCATTACCGCTAAGAGAAGCACAAATAGCTACTAACAGCATTATTAAACTATTATAGCCTCCGAACATTTTCATAGCATGAAATATTAATTCATTCTGAAAACCTATAACAAGATTTGAGACAAAACTATCAACAAATAATAAACTATATGCTTCAAATTGATTCATGAATGTAATATATTGAATTTTGATTAGGGGTATTAATCGTCATTGCGAGGAAAAACTGTAAGTTTTGACGAAGCAATCTCATGCCAAAATCCTGAGATTGCCATAACCCTTACTATCTAACACCAAAATAAAGTAACTGGCAATGAAAAAGCAAATTATTTATCCTGATTTTATAGCACGAATTTTTTCTACGGCACTTGATTTATCAGTATTTGCCTTTATAGCAATCCCAATATCACAATTTTGTTCTTTTAATTTATTATGGTTGTTCTTTAATGATTACTTCCTTAGCAATAACATTAATCTTTATAATCCCAATGAAATGTTTAACTCGGTTATGAGTCAGGAATTTTATGAATATCTTAAAGCAGGAAATTTTAATAAATATATTTTGTTTAATATTTCAATTTTTGCTACTAATATATTAGTAATAGGCTCATATTTCATAACGCTTTGGTATTATAAAGGTGCAACGCTTAGTAAAATGTTTTTACGTATGAAAATCGTAGATGCCGTAACATTAAATCGTCCGACCTTAAAGCAGTTAATTAAAAGATTTTTAGGGTATATGACTTTTCCTATCGGTATTTTTTTCATACTTTTTTCTTCTAAAAAACAAGCATTACATGATAAGATAGCCGGAACCGTCGTTATTAAGTCTTAAATATACTCCTAAGTAATAGACGAAGTTTAATTTGGAAAAGAGCAAGGAGTATATAAGGCGAGGAGCGGAGCATATACACTTAATAGGTGAGTACCGCAGTTCTTATAATACGACGTAGCTCATTTTTCAAATTAAACGAGTATATTTATGAATGAAACAAATGATAATGATATAGATCAGCTAATTTATCTTTTTTCAAAATTACCCGGTCTTGGTATTAGATCGGCAAGGCGTATAGCGCTTTACCTATTGCAAGATAAAGACGTAAGGTTAAAAAGCCTGATTAATAATCTTGTAGAGATAGATAAGAAAATAGTAAAATGCGAGATTTGCGGTAATATGGATACGGAAAATATGTGCCGTATTTGTTCTTCTGAATATAGAGATAAATCAATTATTGCTATTGTCGAAACTGTGGCTGAATTATGGGCAATGGAGCGTAGCGGTAATTTTAAAGGTTTATATCATGTACTCGGTCATAATTTATCGGCAGCTAGTAGACAAAACCCTAGCATACTTCGGTTACCTGAACTACTTACAAGATGTTTTGCAGAAAATATTAAAGAAGTTATTATTGCTACTAATTCTACTTTAGAAGGTCAGACTACTGCTTATTTTATTACAGAATATTTAAAAGAGCATCCTGCTAAAATTTCTCGCCTTGCTAGCGGTATACCTATCGGAGGTGAACTTGATTATTTAGACGAGGGTACCGTATCTGCCGCTATTAACCTACGCCAACCTTTTGAGTAAAAATTAATAATTTTATTAAAGTTATAGTGAATCTTGATGAAATTCTAGATGATGTTCGCCGGCGAATTTTATTACATCATTATGATTTCCTTGATGATCAAAATGTATCAGTAATTCACCTTGTTCGTTTGAATGTAATATATTTGTGAATAAACACTGGTCACCATCAATTTTAATGTCAACTACTTTTTACCGATAAATTTAACGCCGTTATCCCCCTGTTGTCTATATATTATATCTTTCTTTAAGGCATTTATAAATTTATCACATTGATTCTTATCTAATCTCAATGGCTTCCTGATTTTTATTATCATATTGTAAAATTTCCTCAACTTTCTTTAACGCTAAGTTGTATTTTTTAATTGCGATTAAACAAGTGATAATCTTATTAATTTTTTCTATAGCTTGTGCTTGTGCAAAATTAAGGTTGCTAACAAGAGCTTCGATATGAATTTGGTTAATATATTCTCAAAATATGGTTATTTTCAGAAAAGTTAATAGAAGACTTGATTTCATATATGATGCCTAGTTATTTTTAACAAGGCATCATACATTAGTTTAATTCTTAGTCAAAAAATTATTAATATTTTTTAATAATTACCCACCGAATTGCTCTTTAATAATTCTATCTTCCAGCGTATGGTTTTTATTAAAGAGCAGTTTGACAGGCTTATCCTTAGTAGATTTAACGGTAACATTTGTGATATTATTAAACTCCTGAAAGTCGGCAGTAGCATTTACCGGTCGTTTATTTGTATTAAGTATTTCAAATTTAATCGTAGCAGATGAAAGCAGTAAAGCACCGTGCCATCTACGCGGTCTAAACGAGCAGATAGGGGTTAGGCATAACATGTTTGACTCAAGCGGTAAAATAGGACCGCTGGCAGATAAATTATAAGCACTACTTCCGGCAGGTGTTGCAACTAAAGCTCCGTCTGCTACTAATTCGCTCATTCTCTCTATCCCGTTTACTTCTATTCTAAATTTAGCAGCTTGATTAGTTTTACGAAATATCGATACTTCGTTAATAGCAAGTGCCGTATATATTTGACCGCTCGTATCTTCGACTTGCATAAGAAGAGGATTTAGGATAGAAACTGTACTTTCGTGTATATTTTGTAATAATTTTTTGGTATCTAAAGGATTCATTAAAAAGCCGAGGCTTCCTAAATTAACTCCGTAAAAAGGTATATTAAGATGCATATAGCGGTGAATATTATGTAGTAATTCTCCATCCCCGCCTATTACGATAATGACCTCCGCCTCCTCTATTTTACAATAATTATAGAGTTGTTTTATTTCCTCTATAATAGCTAAATGTTTGGAATTGTGGTTATAAATTAATGCTATTTTATTTATATTCATTATATGAATTTCTTTTTTAATATATAGACGCTTAACTAATAATAAGTTATAAGAATAAAATAAAATAAATATTAAGTTAAATTATGTCATCATTCAACATCAAAAATCATAAAAATGATCTGCTATTTGTACCGCTAGGGGGATCTAATGAAATAGGTATGAATCTTAATCTTTACCATTATCAAGGTCAATGGTTAATGATTGATTGTGGTAGCGGTTTTGCCGATGATTATTTACCCGGTGTTGATATGATAATTGCTGATAGCAGCTTTATCGAGAAATATAAAAAAGATATAGTAGGTCTGATTTTAACTCATGCTCACGAGGATCATTTAGGTGGAGTCCAATATTTATGGCATAGACTTAAATGTCCTATTTATATTACTACTTTTACAGCAAATTTTCTAAAAATTCGTTTAAATGAATATGATTTTGCTAAAAATATAAAAATTCATGAAGTAAAACCCGGTAGTAAAATAAATCTAGATCCTTTTTCCTTAGAGATGGTGCCACTGACTCACTCGGCTCCTGAAATGCAAGCAATTATGATCCGTACGGATGCAGGTAATATTTTACATACGGGGGATTGGAAATTTGATAACGATCCGATACTTGGGAAAAAAGCCGATGAGGAGCTTTTAAAATCTTACGGAGATGAAGGGGTTCTTGCACTTGTTTGTGATTCAACTAACGTATTTAATAAAGGAAGCTCAGGTTCTGAGGGGGATGTTAGAAAAAGTTTAGTAGATATTATAGCCGGTTGTCCTCAAATGGTAGTAGTTTCAACCTTTGCCTCTAATTTAGCACGGCTTGATACAATAATTCATGCTGCAGGGCTTGCGGGTAGAAAAGTAGTCTTAACCGGTAGAAGTTTGCACCGTATGATGCTTGCTGCGCAGGAAAGCGGCTATTTGAAAGATATTGCTCCTCTAATTAGTGAACGTGATGTTAGCAGATTTAGAAGAGAAGAATTATTAGTAATTGCTACCGGTTGTCAAGGTGAGCCTATGGCTGCTACCGCAAAACTGGCTAGTAATTCTCATCCGTCTATAAAGCTTGTTCCTAAGGATACAATGATTTTTTCTTCAAAAATTATTCCGGGTAATGAAAAGAAAATATTCAGGCTATTTAATATATTTGTTAAAGCCGGTGTAGAAGTTATTACTGAGCGAGACCATTTTGTACATGTTTCAGGACATCCATCGATTGACGAGCTACAAAAAATGTATTCTCTAATTAGACCGAATATTTGTATACCTGTTCACGGCGAGCCTGTACATATTCATGAACATGTTAAGCTTGCTAAGAAAAACGGCATAAAACAGGTAGTAGAGGTTGAAAATGGTAGTGTAGTACTGCTTGAACCTAATAATGCAAAAGTAATTTCAAAGGTTGAAAACGGTTATTTAGCTGTTGACGGTAATTATTTGCTGCCCGTTGAATCTCCGATTTTCAAAGCTAGAAGACGTATGCGTGAGTCGGGTATCGTGGTAGCATCAGTAGTCATTAATAAAAAAGGACTACTTGCTGCAAACCCAATGCTGTCTATGCCCGGGCTGCTTGATCCGAAAGAGGATATGGCATTAGTTAACCTCATTAAAAACGACATTAAAGAACTTGTTACCATTCAAAATAAACAGGCTAAAAAAGCATTGTCGGATGAACAAGTAATCGAGGCAATAAAAGGAACAATCCGTAAAACCTTAAAACAAGAAATTAATAAGTCACCCGTTATAATAGTAAATCTTGAGAAAGCTGTGGAGTAGTGAAATTGTTATTGTAAGTAGGTATTGTTTTATGGCTCGAGAAATTCGTTCAATGTCATTCCCGCCTTCGTGAGAATGACATAAACAAGCCAAGCAACGATACCTACAAACCTGTAAGTGACAAAGAAAAAATAAGCACATGAACAAATTTAAAAATATTGCGGTGTATGGGGGAGGGAGTTTCGGTACTAGCCTTGCTTCTTTAGCAGCACAAAACTGTAATAACGTTACTTTATTTTTACGTGATGAGGCAATAGCAAAGGAAATTTTACATAACAAAACTAATGTAAAATATTTAGGGGATATTAAATTACCTGCTCATTTACAGGCTACTACAAACTTAGATATAATTAAGGATTTTGAACTAATTATTATTGCATTGCCGTCTTACGCTTTTGATGACTCAATAAAATTATTAAAAACTCACAGCATTTCTAAAGACAATACTCTTCTAATTGCAACAAAAGGCTTTGCCCGTAATCCTACCGCATTATTTTCAGATAGGTTAAAAACTCTATTACCGTATAACCCTACAGCGTTTTTTGTAGGTCCGAATCTAGCAAAAGAACTTGCTAAAAATTTACCTGCTTCGGCAAGTATTGCAAGTTTAGATATAGATATAGCAAATAAAATAGCTTATAACCTAAGTTCAAAAATTTTTACTACTAATGTGTCAAGCGATATTGTAACATTACAGGTAGCAGGAGCTTTAAAAAATATTTTTGCTATTAAAAGCGGGATTGATTTAGCAAGAAAGCAGGGCGAAAATGCAAGAGCAACGCTTATAGTAGCTGCCTTAAAAGAAATTGCTATTTTGTCGAAAGCGTTAGGTGGTATGCAAAAAAATTCTGATATTTTATTAGAAGGCGTAGTAGGCGATTTAGTGCTTACTTGTTATTCGTTAGGTTCACGTAATACAAAATTTGGTTATGAACTTGGAATTAGTAGCGATAAACAGAAATTTTTACAGGAATATAAAGAGCTAGTAGAGGGAAGAGAAGCATTAAAATTAGTTTTGGATTTGATAAAAAAATATAATTTACATATGCCTATAATTTCCGAAGTAGCTTCGTGTGTTATTCCTTATGTCATGCCTGCTTTCGCAGGAATGACATAGGTATCCACGCAACAATGCCTCCGCGGGAATGACATATGACTCCACGCGAGCAATACCAATAAATATGAAAATTTCATATTAAATTAGATACCTTAAATCACATAAAGTTTTTAAAGTTTCAATTAGAAATTTATTGTGGTCTGATGAAGTAAAAATCTTTACAAAATTTAGTGAAAAAAATAAAACCTCATATATTATAAGTAATTATATCTTTAGCTCATTACATGATAATCTTTAGTATAGTTTTTTTTAAAACCGTTTCGGTATTATTAAGTGTAGTAATAGGATTTTTAGCAGGTAAATATTCAAATGTTGAAAGAGATAGTATCTCTTCGTTACTATTCTATTTTATATCGCCTATAGTATTTTTTACGATACCTGCTAGTACAACCTTAACACTTGCGGCATTAAGCGTTACGGTTGTAACATTTGTAATTGCAACACTCTTATCGCTCTTTTCTTATTATTTTTTTGGTAAATTTTGGCAGGATCATACACGTAATATTATAGCTTTGTCTGCAGGTACGGCCAATGGTGGGTATTTTATGTTGCCTATAGCTGCAGCACTTTTTGATGATTATACATTAAGTATTTACATGATGGCTGTTATAGGAGTGAATATTTATGAATGTTCCATCGGCTTTTATATTTGTATGAGGAGCTTTGCTAATACCACCGATAGTATATTAAAAGTAGTAAAATTACCGATTTTAAACGCTTTTTTCTTGGGATGTTTATTTAGTTTTTGCGGTTTTACTTTACCGGATTTTTTAGATGATTTTATATATAATATGAAAGGCTCTTTTTCGATACTCGGTATGGTGATGGTGGGTCTTGCTCTTTCGTCTCTACAAAAATTTGAAGTCGATATCAAATTTACTCTTGCTACTTTTGCTGCTAAATTTCTATTCTATCCTTTGGGAGTAGGGTTATTGATCATGTTTGATCATTTTGTAACAAAATGGTATAACAATGATTACTATAATGCCCTAAAACTACTTTCTACGGCACCACTCGCAGCAAATACTATAGTTATAGCGAATTTACAGAAATTTTACCCTGAAAAAGTTGCAGCTACTGTGTTTTTATCTTTGCTTTTTGTAGTTATATATATGCCGACCATGGTCAGTATATTTTTAAGTGACTTAAATTAATAACATGATGACAATTGATGACAATGATTTTTTTACAATTTATTCTAAATTGGTATTAATAGGTTCATATGAAAATTAATTCAATAAAAATTGGTCCCTATATTAATTTATTACCTCTTCAATATATACCGAAACATAAAATTTCTTATTTGGAATTCGGTGATCCTAAAAATAAAAATATAATAGTATGTGCTCACGGTTTAACTAGAAATGCTCATGATTTTGATAAAATAGCTAAAGAGTTGAGTAAAAATTATAGAGTAATTGCAATAAATTATCCCGGTCGCAGTGATAGCGAAAATTTTAAAAAAGCTAATCATTATAACTATACGACTTATATTAAAGATACGTTATTTTTTTTAAAAAGGCTAAATATCAAAAATCCTATTTGGCTTGGTACTTCAATGGGCGGTATTATAGGTATGATACTTGCCAGTAAATATAAAAATATTTTTAAAGCCTTAATATTAAATGATATAGGGGCGTTTATTGATGCTGCTCCTTTAATTAAAATTGGAGGTTATGCTAAAAAAACGATACTCTTAGATGATTTGGCTAGTGCAAAAGAACATTTAAAACTTATTTATGCACAAAGCGGTATTAAAGATGAAGAAGATTGGGATTATTTAACAAAATATAGTGTAATTTCTACATTCGGCGGAAAATATAAAATGAATTATGATCCTGCTATAACAAAAGGAATGAAAAATGCTAGTAACCAGGAAGATATTAAACTATGGTCTGTATGGAACAAAATAAAATGTAGAATATTAGTAATTCATGGGATGAAATCTCAAATTTTAACAAAATCTACTATTAAAAAGATGAAAGAAACAAAAATTTTTGATCTTTATGAAATAAAATATGCCGGTCATGCTCCTTCTCTAATGAACCCTGAAGAAATTAACTATGTCAAATCTTGGTTAAAAAAGAAATCTTAGATTGTATGACCTTGTATTGTACGAACGTTCAGGATGTCATTCCCGCGGAAGCGGGAATCCAGAAAAATAACCTTAATCTTAGTACAAAAATTACATATTTAATACAATAAACATATAAAAAAACTGTTTTTTATATGTTTTTCTGGATTCCTGCTTTCGCATGAATGACATAGGCATCATTTAAATTAATAAATAATAATTATGAAAATTACTACTAAAGTACTAATAATAGGTTCAGGACCTGCGGGCTTAAGTGCCGCTATTTATACAGCTAGAGCTGCTTTAAAACCAATATTAATAAATGGTATGCAGCCAGGCGGGCAGCTTACAAGTACCACCGATGTTGAGAACTATCCAGGATTTGCGGAAACGGTGCAAGGACCTTGGCTTATGGAGCAGATGTATATGCAGGCTAAAAATGTCGGTACGGAAATTGTTAGTGATTACGTAGAAAAGGTGGATTTATCAAAAAGACCTTTTAAAGTATTTACAGGAGCAGGAAATGAATATGACGCGGAGAGCATAATCATTTGTACCGGTGCGGAAGCAAAATGGCTTGGTATAGCTTCAGAGCAGAAATTTCGTGGTTTTGGTGTTTCGGCATGTGCTACTTGCGATGGTTTCTTTTTTAAGAATCAAGAAATAGTTGTAGTAGGGGGAGGAAATAGTGCAGTAGAAGAAGCTTTATACTTAACCAATCATGCTAACAAAGTCACTATAGTGCATAGAAGAGATAGTTTTAGAGCTGAGAAAATATTACAGGATCGATTATTTAAAAATTCTAAAATATCAGTAATTTGGGATCATGTAGTAGATGAGATTGTAGGTAGCAATAAACCAAAATCCGTTACTGGAGTTAAAATTCAAAATGTTCACACCAAAGAGATTAGTCTATTGAATTGTAGTGGTGTATTTATAGCTATTGGGCATGCACCGAATACGGGGCTATTTACCGGACAAATTGTAATGGATGACGATAATTATATCATCACGAAGTCAGGTACTACTAGAACTAGTGTAGAAGGTGTTTTTGCTGCTGGTGACGTTCAGGATAAAATTTATAGACAAGCAGTAACTGCTGCAGGAACAGGCTGTATGGCGGCTCTTGAGGCTGAAAAATTTCTAAATAAATAATTTAGATTTTTTAGCTGTAAATTAACATATAAGTTAATAAAAAATTGTTGTATTTAGTAAGACACTTATTATAGTCATTGTGTATTAATTTAATTAGGTACAAATATATAATGACTTGGAACAAATATACCACCACAAAAACAAAATATTGATACATATCCATTACTTATGAAATTTTTAGTTGGATGAGGTAGTTTTAACATACAAAATTTAGAAGTATTGAAAAATGCTAATTTAGAAATAGAGCTAGCAGAAGCCGCATTTTCAAAAAAATTTTTAATATATTCTGCAATAAAATTTTACTTAAATCATTTTTATCCAAATAGCCAAAGTGAAAAATTTACAGAGCTAGAAATAACCGGAGTTAGATATGATCAAGTGATAAAGGCTCCTGATATTAGGTTAGCTACCGATAAGCCTACGACTACTAATATATTTAAAAATTTGACTTTGGACTCAATATGTTACATCAGAATTGGATTTTTAATGGAGATGACTCAAATGGTTGGCTGTTAGCAAGTATAAATCTTAATAAAGGCGGTTATTTAATAACTTAGAAAAAGTATTTCTCTCAGCTGTGATCTCTTTAGAGTCACAATTAATAAATCCTAAGAAAAAATATTACTCTGATATTTCATCTGAGGTTATTGAGTATGCATGGGGAAATATTAAAGGAGTTAAAGGTAATTATTTAGAGCAATTCAAGAATTTAATAGCTTTTGGCAAAGAAGAAATAAGTCCCTCTGAGTTATGGGTTAAAATAGCTGAGGCTATAAAGGTAGATAAAGTATCAAATTTATTGTGAGAAAATATTCTAGAAGACTTAAACAAGATAGGTGTATGACTTTATTATAATAGAAAACTCTGCTATATTATCTGACATTGGATATAAATTTCCTCAAGAAATATTAAATCTTATATTAAACGCAATAGCTCCTGAAGATATCATTAATATTATAAAACATGCTAATTTGGCAAATATTTCTTATGATGTATTAGAAAGTCAAATGGGTGGTGAAGATTTTGGTATAAATAATTCATTATAAATATTTTTCTTGCTAGTATTGCCGTATAATTTTAATATAAGTTTATAACACTTTTCTCGAGCCATGCAACAACGCCAATGTTCGCTCGCAATGACGATTTTAGTATCCACGCAGGTAAAAATATATGAACTTACTTAAAAACATTACGGGAAAGAATTATATAAACGGTGAATTTATAGAGTTCGGGAAGCAAATATCCGTTATTAATCCTGCGACCTTAAAAGAAATTGCTACAGTTCCGAATTTAGGATTATCTGAGATTAATTCAGCGATTAATAATACGGTGACTAGTTTTTCTTTATGGTCACAAAGTTCATTTGGAGCGAGAATAGCAATTCTTAGAAGATGGTATAATTTAGTAATCGAAAATATTGAGGAGTTAAGTCATATATTAACCCTAGAGCAGGGTAAAGTACTTGCTGAATCAAAAAAAGGAATTTTATATGGAGCCTCTTTTATTGATTGGTATACATATGCTATACATAATATTCATTCGACTATCAAACCCGGTAATAGTAACACTCATAAAATTGTTACGCAATATGAGCCTGTAGGACCGTCTGCTGCTATAACTCCTTGGAATTTTCCTAATGCAATGATTACTCGCAAGGTAGTACCTGCAATAGCTGCGGGTTGCAGCGTTATATTAAAACCGTCAAGTCTTACGCCTCTATCAGCTTTAGTACTTGCGAAATTTGCAAGCGATGCCGGTTTGCCTGCCGGAGTATTTAATGTAATTACAGGTAGTTCAGATATTATAGGTAAGGCTTTTTGTGAAGATTTTAGGCTTCAGAAATTATCATTTACCGGCGCTACAAATGTCGGTAAAATTCTATATCAAAATGCCGCAAATACTCTAAAACGTTTATCTTTGGAACTTGGCGGCAATGCTCCTTTCATTATAACGGCAGATAATAATTTAGAGAAAGTAGTAAGTGATTTAGTAATCGCTAAAACTAGGAATAGTGGACAGTCTTGTACTTCACCTAACAGAATATTTATAGAAGAATCTATATATGAAAAATTTATAGAAATTCTAAAGGCTAAATTTACTAAGCTTAAAGCCGGTGACGGATTTGATAAGGAATCGGATATAGGTCCGTTAATTAATTCTGCTGCCATAGAAAAAATACAAAAGTTACTCGCTGATGCACAAAGTAAAGGAGCTAAATTAATTTGCGGCGGTAAAACTGTTGATAATTTTATTGAGCCTACTATTATTATTGACTGTTTGGATAATATGGATATCTTTAGAATAGAAATATTCGGTCCGGTAGTTGCTTGTTATAAATTTAAAGATTTGGATGAAGTAATAGAACATGCAAGTAATACCGAATACGGCTTGCAAGGATATGTATATTCAAATAATATATCCGTGGCACAAATGATAGCGTCTAAGCTTGATTTTGTTATGGTATCGATTAACGACCCGTTACCTGCGAATGCAAAAGCACCTTTTGCAGGACGTAAAGCTTCGGGTTTTGGAGTTGAAGGCTCATTTGAAGGAATATTTGAATATCTAAATACGAAATATATAAATTTACAGAATTAAGCATGTCCGCATGGTTCCTTTTATGTCATTCCTGCGAAAGCAGGAATCTAGTAAAGAATATAATTCTTTGTAGCAGTATTAAGATTATTTTTTCTGCATTCCCGCTTTCGCGGGAATGACATAGGAAATATAATAATCTAAATAGTAAAAATTATGCTAGTGTTTGTAGATAATATTGAAGTACAAATTGAAAAAATTTATGAAGTATTTGATTTAATAGATAATGAAGCAGCTGATCTTTTGTTATGGGCAGTATCTGATTGTCTTGCCGAGCTATTAGCTCAATATAAAGAATCGTTAACAATTGAATATGTTGATCCTTTGATGCAACTAATTAAAAAAGGTTTGAAGAGCAAAATACTATAATACCCAAAATGCTTAATAATGCTTTAAGCAATATATTATTAATCCTTGAAGATGGATGTAAAGCTGAAGAATCAGAACTAATAGAAAATATAATTAATAGTTTAAATACTCTTGATATGTTAGGAGGACATGCATAGTAATCTTCCAAAAATCTCAATAGTTTTACCGGTTTATAATAGAAAGAAGCTATTACCTTTTGCTATTGAGAGTTGCCTTAATCAAAGCTTTAAAGACTTTGAGCTTATTATTATTGATGATTGCTCAAAAGATAATAGCGTTATAGTAGCTAGGACATATGCAGAGCAGGATTCACGTATTAAGGTAATAGTAAATGAGACCAATAAAAGATTACCGGCAAGTCTTAATATTGCTTTTAAAGAGGCCAAGGGGGAGTATTTTACTTGGACTTCAGATGATAATCTTTTCCATGAAAATGCTTTAGAAAAAATGGTTAAGATACTTGATAATTCACCTGAGATAGGGCTTGTATATACTGATTATACTTTGATCGATGACCACGGTAAAGTAGGAATAAGACTTTATCAAGAACCTCCTGAGTTTTTACCGATTAGAGATTGCGTCGGTGCATGTTTCTTATATAGAGCCGATTTAGCAAGGCAAGTAGGTGGATATAATGAAAATATGCAGTTAGTGGATGATTATGAATATTGGCTAAGGTTTGGACTTGTTACGAAATTTGCTCATATACCGGAATCTTTATATTTCTACCGAGTACATAATCAAAGCTTAACAATAGAGCGTAAAGTAGAAGCAAAACAGGCAAAAAGAGTTTTAAAAGCATTATTTAAAGATCAATATATTATTCCTGCTGAGATTAAACCTATAAATGATTTATATAATTGGTTTATTGAAGATAGAAATTTAAGCTCTTATTTTAGGTTATTTAAAATAATTATTTGTAGTCCGATAATTACTATTTCGTATATTATTAAAAATCTAAGAAGAATAAGGTGATATTTTAATGCTTTAATGTCATTCCCGCTTTTGCGGGAATGACATAGTAGAGCCATAGTACAACATCCTTAAAATAAATGCAAAATCAAGATTTCATACATACATTAAATCCAGAACAGCAAAAAGCAGTTCTTCACACTGAAGGACCGCTTTTATTGCTTGCAGGTGCAGGGACAGGTAAAACAAAGGTACTTACCTCAAGAATAGCTAATATTATTCACCAAAATTTAGCCTCACCTCAAAATATTCTAGCTGTTACTTTTACTAATAAAGCTGCTAAAGAAATGGCTGAAAGAGTTAATAGTCTAATTAATTGCTATGGTCTTAATATAGGTACTTTCCACTCAATGGCAGCTAGGATATTACGTGACCAGATTGAGCATTTAAATCTTGGTTTAAATAATAGATTTACTATTATTAGTCATGATGATCAATTAAAACTAGTGAAAGATATAGTAAAGCTAAAAGATATTGATACTAAAAAATATGCTCCTAAATTAATACATATCATAATTTCTAGATGGAAAGATCAAGGATTATTACCAACTAAACTATCAGTATCAGATACTAATTTACCGTTGCAGAGGGTTGCAAAACTTGTATACGAAGAATATCAGAAAAATTTACTTATTTCTAATGTTTTAGATTTTGGAGATTTGCTACTTTATAATAATGAGCTTTTTATTAAAAATTCTGAAATACTAAGATATTACCAAGAAAAATATCGATATATTTTAATTGATGAATATCAAGACACTAACGTTGTCCAGTATTTATGGGCAAGAATGCTCGCAAGTTTATATAAAAATATTTGCTGTGTAGGGGATGATGATCAATCTATTTATGGTTGGCGAGGAGCAGAAGTCGGGAATATATTACGTTTTGAAAAAGATTTTGCAGGTGCAACAATTATTAAATTAGAGCAGAATTATAGATCAACTTTGCCAATACTTGCTGCTGCTTCCAATGTTATCAATAATAATAAAAACCGTCACGGTAAAACGTTATGGACGGATAGGGAAAACGGTGAAAAGATAAAAATTATCTCTTGTTGGAGTGATAAAGAAGAAGCAAGATATATAGCCAGTGAAATAGATAATTTAGTGCGAGAAAACCGGTATAATGCCGGCAATATTGCAATATTAGTACGAGCCGTATTTCAAACAAGAAGTTTTGAGGAAGCGTTTATAAATAGTGCTATGCCTTATAAAATTATAGGTGGTTTGCGGTTCTATGAACGTATGGAAATAAGAGATGTACTTGCTTATATCCGTATATCTTTGAATCAAAATGACAATCTAGCACTTGAGCGTATTATAAATGTGCCGAAAAGGGCAATAGGTGCAGCTAGCTTAAATAAAATTAGAGGCTATGCACTTGAGCGAAATATTTCTAATTTCGCAGCCATTAAAGAAATGCTAGAAATAGGTGAGATTAAAGCAAAATCATATGAAACTCTAAAAGATTTGGTTACCAAAATCGATAATTGGTACGAAAGATTTAGTATAGATGCTCCAATAAACGTAGTTAAAGCAATACTTGATGATTCCGGTTATCTTGAAATGCTTCAAGAAGAAAAAACCGAGGAAGCATTCGGTAGAATCGAAAATATTAACGAAATGCTTAGAGCTATTGCTGAATTTAACGATGTTCATGATTTTATCGAACATTCAAGCTTAGTTATGGAAAATGAAGTGCTTGAAACCAATTACGGTGGCTCTGTTACTATAATGACCCTGCACGCAGCTAAAGGGCTTGAGTTTGACGTGGTATTTTTACCGGGCTGGGAAGAGGGGGTATTTCCGTCTCAAAGATCTCTAGACGAAGACGGCGAAAAAGGCTTAGAAGAAGAACGCCGCATTGCTTATGTCGGTATTACGAGAGCCAAAAAAGACCTCTACATTACTCATGCTGAAAGCAGAAAAATATTTTATGAAATAGTCCGTTCTTACCCTTCAAGGTTCATAACTGAAATCCCTGATGAAATTACGATTAGGACCTCTTCTATGAAAAAATACAATTCTTTTTATAAGTTTTAATTAATTTTCATTCATAAATTTTAAATTGGTTTGCCATAGATTTAAGTGAGTCTCAAGTAGAGCAGATGCACGACGAAAAACGTAATGGCTTAAGCGAAGATGAAGTGATGGATATTAAAAAACCATTAGAAAAAGCTATGTTAGAATTAGCTAACCAAAAAATATCTAAAGAACAATATAGAGAGAAATTAATAGATAAAACATTAGATAACCTTAAAGAAAATGTTTCAGAAATAACATTAGGTAACTACAGAAAATTTCTTACTAAAAATACTACCCCTAAACTTGATAAACAAGAGCAAATTAATTATCCACAACAAGTAGCAGCATTAACACAAGCAGCATTAAAGATAGCTGAATTTTTAAAAATTACTTATGAAAAAGAAGCAAAAGCTTTATCGTCTATTAATGAGTTAGGAGTAAATGAGCCTAATATAATTAAAACTTTATTACCAGTGATAAGTAAACTACCGTCTGAAACAATGATAGAGCAAGGTAAAGAAATTATCAAGAATTTTGCCCATTACTTGAGAGCAGCAATTCTGTACTTGTTAACGGTACTAAAAGAGTATTAGCAGAGTTAGATCCTGGATATTTAAGGAACACACGGATGGGGGGGAGAAAGTATAGCATTAGAATTACAAGGAGTAACCAAACCTAAGCTATGGCAAAGAATAGTAGCAGTTTTTACCGGTACGGATGATGCTCAAAAAAATATAGATAAAGCATTTGCTAACTTTGAAAAAAGTAATAGTTTACATATAGAAACAAAAAATTTGTCGGAAGAACTACAAAGAGAAAAACAAGCACCAAATATTGTAAAGCAAAATAAAACAATACCCCAAGGCTATAAGTCTTCTATATCAACCCCTATATCTCATGTTGAAAACCTTAATAAAAGTAGAGAGAGTGGGCAACAGTCAGGGCATAGTAAGTAGTGATTTATATGATAATATAGTTGCGAATTTTTAAAAAGTTTGATAATTTAGTTCATTATATCAAATAACTTAATAATGAGTATTATATGGCAGGGATTATAACTAATATAAATGATACTATTAAAAAAAACGATGAAGTGACTGAGATATTGGCTGCAGTAAAAGATAAAATAGTTGATATAAAAAACGTAGATAGGAGATTAGATACTTTGAATAAAAATATTGTTACTCCCGATCCTATTCAACAATATTTACAATCTGAAGAATATATCACTAGTACGCTTGAAGTACTTGCCAGTAAAATTATTAGTGAAGTTGTAGAAAATAAAGATACACAAAAATTAGTAGATAACTTGCATATCAATTTAGGACAAGATATAAAACTAATGCCTAGTTTAGCAGATAAGCTAAAGTTTGATGTCGCAAGGGCTGAAGCAGCACTTAAGGGTTTTGTACTTCCTCTAAATAAAGGAGGACCTTTTGATGCATTATCATTGATGGGTATAGAAGATGAAGAAGAAATCTTTGCCAATCCTATAAGAGCAACTAAAGAAGCATTAATAGCCGTAAGCGGAAAGTCTATACCTAAAGAGCAATATGCACAGGCTGTAAAAGATCAAGCTATAGAAATCTTAAAACAAGATCCTAAAAACACTCCAGACAAACTTGAGAAATATGAAAAATTTATTATGCAAGGAGATAAAAACCAGAAATTTAATAAAAATAGTAAGCAGTTTATCCCAAGAGTAAATCAATTATCTCAAGTGGAACTTAAGGCATTACAAAATGCAGCCACTTATACGGTACAGCAGATTAGTAATAGATTAGAAAAAAATAATAACATTAGTAAGCAATTAGAACAAATTATTATACTTACTAACTCATCAGGCATAAAGAATCCTGAAATAATAAGGGAATTAAATAAGTTAGATTCTACTTATCTAACTGAGAATAGTACTAAAATAGCCAATGAATTAAAAGATATTAATGATAGAGGTACTTCTTTAGGGGAAAAATTTAAGCAGATATTTACAGGTAGAAACTATTTGGAAAAAAGATTAGGAAAAGTTGTAGATAAATATATTACTCTGAGTGATGAATATGTAGTGAAGACAATTAATGATAAAATCTTTTCAAATGCTTTAACAAACCCTGACATTGCTGCAGGTCTAACAAAATTTTTAAATGAAAATAAAGATAAAGTAGCAACTAATCCTGAATTTAAAAATTTAATTCCTGTTACGGGTGAGTCTATTATAGTTCAACCGCAACAAATTAATAATTTTAATTTAGCGGAACTCAGAAAAATCAATCCAATAGCATTTGATAAAACCATATTTGAAGATTCAATAAAACTAAGAAGTTCTAATATAAAACCTCCGCACATCACTCCTAATCCTTCTACTAAAAATCAGGAAGCAGTAAGAAGAAAGGGTTAAATTTTAATATAACTTCATCATTGTGAGGAGGCGTTGTTATATTGCTTCTATGTCATTCCCGCGAAAGCGGAAATCTAGATTTTTTATTGTCACCCCGTGGCGTGACCACGGGGTCTTGTATCACCAGCTGAGTCCTAAGATACTGCGATCAAGTTGCAGTATGACATTAAAGGTTACTAGATTGCTGCTTTCGCAGAAATGACATCAGAACATAAAGATTTAGGTGAGATGCTTAAATACTCCTCTTTCCATAATTCATTATAAAGAATAGGATCGATATTACCGCCTGAGATTAGTACTAGTAATTTTTGAGGTTTGGATTGTGTTTTTAAAAAATTTACCACTGAAACCATGTTTATACTACTTGACGGCTCGCATATTACTTTAAGTAAATGAGTAAGCCACGCCGTCCAGTAATATATTTCATATTCTTCTGCTAAATAAAAATCATCAAGTTTTTTCAGATATTCAAATGTACGAGCTGATATACTCAAGGTTTTAAGACCGTCCGCAATAGTATTCGGAGCATAGTTAAATCTATATGTTTTATTATCTTTAACAGATAAATAAGCATCATTGGCATTTAAAGGTTCTGAACCTATTAACAAGCTTGTCGGTGATATTAATTCCTTGGCAAGATATGCGCCGGAAATTAAACCGCCGCCGCCGCAAGAGGCAAAAATAGCGTCAGGACTAAAACCTAGCTGCTGTAATGCTTCATAGCATAACGTGCCTGCTCCTGCTATTGTAGAATCACTATCGGAAGGATGCATATAGTAAAATCCTTGCTTTTCATCTTCTTTTGCTTTTTCTTCCGCTTCTTGTCGAGTATATGTATATATAACTTCACCGCCGTAATAAAGAGTTGCTTGCTGTTTTACTTTTGAAGTATTTAACGGTAAATAAATCCTTGTTTTAATACCGAATAATTTACTCGCATAAGCAAGACCGATTCCATGGTTACCCGTACTATAACCGACTATTTTATCAGGTAATTTTCCTTGCTCTTTTAATTCTAATAAATGATTTAACACGCCTCTAACTTTAAATGCACCGGTTTTTTGTAATGATTCAACCTTAAAAAAAATCTCATGACCGAGCATCTCATTTAAGCTTTCAGAGTGAACGATCGGAGTTAAATGTAGATATTGTTTTATTCTATTATGTGCGGCTGCTACATTTTGAGGAGGTTGTAGTAATAAATTCATAAATATAATTAATAATGGTAGCTTGAAATCAGGTTGATACTATATTATATAGTTAATAATTAGAAATTTTAAAAGGTTTTAATTGATGCATAAAAAATCCCTTCCGTTAATGGCACTGAGAGATATGGTAGTATTCCCGGGAGTAATTGCGCCTATTTTTGTGGGTAGGCCAAAATCGTTGCAAGCACTCTCTAATACTACCATTTTCGAGGAAGATAATAGTAAATACATTTTAGTAACTTTACAGAAAAAATTTGATCAAGAAAACCCTAGTACACACGAACTTTATAATACAGCTATACTTGCCAAGATTATCCAAATAGTGAAGCTGCCTAATAATACGGCAAAAATCTTAATAGAAGCAGTAGCAAGAGTAAAGCTAAGCAATATCAAAGGCGAGGAAGCTTTTGAAGCAAATTATGAAATTATTCCAGATGAAGAAATATTTGACGTTAATAACATGCGTTCACTCGTTGATAATGCAGTACAACTATTTAGTAAATATGCGATTAATGATAAGAAAGTTAATGCAGAAATTATTGAAACTATCAATAAAAAAATAAGTAATAGCACTAATTTCATAGATATTATAAATATATTAGCCTCACATTTGATAACTTCACTTGAGGCAAAGCAGCATTTATTAGAAGAAACGAGTCCTTTTAAGCGTATCACTACGGTTATTAGTATGCTTACTTCCAATATAGTAAATTCAGAAACCGAGCAGGCATTGCAGCAAAGAGTACGAAAGCAAATCGAAAAAACGCAGCGTGATTATTATCTGCACGAACAAATGAAAGCTATTCAAAAAGAGCTTGATGAAGATAAATCAGAACTTGCCGATATTGAGAAAAAAATTA
This sequence comes from Rickettsia africae ESF-5, assembly GCF_000023005.1. Taxonomy (NCBI): domain Bacteria; kingdom Pseudomonadati; phylum Pseudomonadota; class Alphaproteobacteria; order Rickettsiales; family Rickettsiaceae; genus Rickettsia; species Rickettsia africae. Next base: position 614,216 of record NC_012633.1, read on the forward strand.
AAAGTTTAAAATTATCAAAAGAAGCAAAAGAAAAAGCTGAGGCTGAACTTAAGAAACTCCGTACTATGAACCAAATGTCAGCGGAGTCGGGAGTAACGCGTAACTATCTTGAGACATTGCTTAGCCTGCCTTGGGGTAAGTATGATAATAGCAAAATAGATATTAACCAAGCAGAGAAAATTTTAAATCGTGACCATTTTGGACTCGAAAAAGTTAAAGAACGAATTATAGAATATTTAGCGGTATTACAGCGTTCAAGTAAAATTAGAGGACCTATATTATGTTTAATAGGTCCGCCAGGGGTCGGTAAAACTTCACTTGTAAAATCTATTGCCGAAGGAATGGGCAGAAAATATACTAAACTTGCGCTCGGCGGTGTTAGAGACGAAGCAGAAATCAGAGGGCATAGAAAAACTTACCTTGGATCAATGCCCGGTAAAATTTTAGGTCAACTTAAGAAAGTTAAGACTAGTAATCCTGTAATGCTGCTTGATGAAATCGATAAAATGAGTTCTGATTTTAGAGGTGATCCGGCATCCGCTTTGCTTGAGGTATTAGACCCTGAGCAGAATAGTCACTTTGTTGATCATTATCTAGAAGTAGAATATGATCTATCAAATGTAATATTTATTGCTACTGCTAACTCTCATGATTTACCTAGAGCTTTAAGTGATAGAATGGAAAAAATATATATTTCCGGTTATGTAGAGGAAACAAAGCTCCAAATTGCCAGAAATTATTTAGTTCCAAAACAATTTAAAATGCATAAAATCAAAAAAGATGAAATTACTATATCCGAGACGGCAATTTTGGATTTAATTAGATATTATACCAAGGAATCAGGTGTAAGAGCTTTAGAGCGTGAGATAGGGGCATTAACTAGAAAAGCATTAAAGCAGATTTTAGCAGATAAAAGTGTTAAGCATATCGCCATAGATAGTAATCATCTTGAAGAATTTTTAGGAGCTAAGAAATATAATTTCGGGCTTGCCGAGAAAGAAGATCAAATAGGAAGTACTACGGGACTTGCTTATACTGAAGTAGGCGGAGAGCTTTTAACTATAGAGGCTTTAGCATTTCCAGGGAAAGGTGAAATAAAGACCACCGGAAAACTCGGTGATGTTATGAAAGAATCGGCAATGGCTGCCTATAGTTGTTTTAGAAGCAGAGCAACAAATTTTGGATTAAAGTATGACAATTATAAAGATTTTGATATTCACATTCACGTACCGGCCGGAGCTATTCCAAAAGATGGACCGTCTGCCGGCTGTGCTTTGTTTACGACTATTGTTTCGTTGATGACTAAAATACCCGTACATCGTACTGTAGCAATGACCGGTGAAATTACTTTAAGAGGCAATGTTTTACCTATAGGTGGTCTTAAAGAGAAGTTACTTGCTGCAAGTAGGGGAGGTATTAAAACCGTGTTGATTCCTGAAGAAAATGTCAAAGATTTGAAAGATATACCGCCGAATATAAAAGAAAGCTTAGAAATTATATCTGTATCAAATATTGATCAAGTACTTAAGCATGCTTTGGTAGGAACACCGATAAATAAATAGAGATTTGTTAATAGTCAAAATATCATATATTAAATTAATGCAAGCTATAGTAAAGTAATTCTTTTTGACTTTTCAATCAAAATGCGATTTTTCTTGCTTAATTCCTGACTATCTTGAGCTCACCTATTATTATAGACTCTCTTCCTTACGCCTGTCACTAAATTGGGCTGAATTGACTATATTGTTGCGTGGATCAATTTCACCTCTGTCATCCTGTGGTCTGACCATAGGATCCAGTTAAAAATACTAATATTATTAGTATTTTTTATTGTTTTTATGGACCCCGTGGGGGTGGTGATACAGTAATGCTGCTACTACTGCAGCAGCTACTCAAAGCGGTGTATCTGAGGTAGTAAAATCCATGCCTACAATAAAAGACAAAACAGCTTAGTTTATCTTTCTGCTTTCCAACTTTCATTGAGAAATTCCTTTAACTTAATTCTAAATACAAAATTAAATTGCTACACTACCAAGTAACAATATTTTTTTGGTACAGCGTCGTTCAGAAAGCTTGATACAAGTGAATTTTCTGACATGCGCCTTTGCTCACGTACTTTTTGTACGTTCCGCAGGCTCAGTCGTCAATTCATCTTGTCTAAAGCTTTCTGAATCTAGCTCTATCTGCTTCTATTTTATTATTGTAAAAAAGTTGCTACAAAGTATTAATTAAATGTATTAATATTAATGAAAGAATCAAAAATATTAAGAAAATTTTTAGCAACGGCATCATTATGCGGAACATTATTCACTAGCTCTGATACTGCAGGAGCAACAATTCCTAATCTCGGTAGCGTAAGCTTGAGTTCCGGTGTCGGTCTTGTAGGAGGAGTATTTAATAACGGCAATATTTATTCAAAGGGCTTGGAATTAAAATATCGGCAGATAAAACAAATGCTGTTATTGGCGGGATAAATACATTAATTAATAGCGCTACCTGCTTTTGGTGGGGTTGAGGTAAGTCAAAATGTATCAATAGGTGCTTTTAGTGCAACAGTAGGTCTTGCTCCTAATTTCACTCCTCTTAAATTTATTAATAATAATGTTACGTCAATTGTTACCGGAGTCGGTAATCAAACATTTAGTAATATAGATTTCGCCGGTAAGAATTCTACTTGACAAATTAATAACGGTTTAAATATTACAACTCAGATAGATAATACGGTAGCTGGCAACAATAACATTTGTAGGTACGGGTACTATATCAAATCACATAGGTCTAACTAACTCTCTTGCCGGAATAAATGTAGGAAACGGGGAAGCACAGATTTATATGTCTGGAGCAGTTAATATTACAATTAATGCTGCAAATATAAATCTTACTAACAATAACTCTATACTTACTCTTTTTGACGGTAATATAACAACGTTAACGGAATATAAATAATACTACCGGCGTTGACGGTCAAGGGATACTAAATCCAGCTCATGATCTTGGTAGTAGTAACATAATAACAGGCGATATAGGTAATATAGGCTCACTAGCCGCAGTAAATGTTTTACTTGGGTTGGCAACACTTAATTCTACAATATTAAAAGCTACTAATATTAATTTACAAAGTAATACGTCCGTACTTAATTTAGATGACGACATAACGGTTACGGGTAATATAGACGGTGCTAAAGGAGTAAACGGAAATTTTATAGGGAATGCTATACTTAACGGAAATATAAATAATTTCAATATACTTCAGTGTAATGGAGGTAACGGTAAGATTCTTGATTTACAAGGTAATACTACGGTAAATAGTATTGTTTTTGCAGATAGTGTTTTAGCTGCGGGAACTATAAGTGTTAACAGTCTATTAGATGTAGGAGGTATTACTTTTAATAATAGTAATGCTAGCGGCGGTACTTTAATAATAAATACCGAAAATACAATTAATGTTGCATTATTAAACGCTATACAAGCAAAAATACAAATAAATGCTAATTTAACCAATGATCCAAGTGCCGGAGATATAGGTGATATTAGAATAGCGGATAATACAACATATACAATAGATGCAGCAAATGGGAATGTAAATTTGCTCAAATAATAATTTAAACAAATCTGGCAATGATGAATATGGAATAGTGAGAATAGGAGCAATCACAAAATACCTAACCATAGCAAATAACGGTGGACCTTATACTATAGAATACCCATCGCCTTAAGAATTTCATAGTAGACTGAGCAGGTGATGTCGTAGTCGATAATACGGTATTTACGCAGTTACTTAGTATGAATAGCAGGTAACATTTAACCAAGCTTTAGATCTAGGAGCGGGTGGTAACATATTATTTAGAGCAGATGGTGAGTTAATAGTAAATGGTGTGACCAGTTCAGTTACGACCTCTGCAAATAACCAAGGAAATAACTAAGGCACACTGACAATACAAAGCGGTAATGTTAACGGTACGATTGGAGCTAACGGCAGCAGCTTAAAACTCGTAAATATCGGAGCAACCCCCATTACGTTCTCAGCTAATGTATTTGTTCCCGTAGCTTTAAATAAGAATGGCTCTATCTTAGCTTTAGCAGATGGGGTTACGCTAACCGGTAGCGTAGGAGCAAATGGAGCAGTACTGAGCACCGGCGGTGTAGGCGGTACATTGAATTTGATAGGTGACGGTAATGTAACTCAAAATATAGGTACGGATGCTGCCAATAGTCCTGCTAATGCTAATATAAATATCCCTAACTTTACTTAATTCAGTAATATCCATTGCGGCAATTAATTTTTGTGCTTTTGCGGTATTTTTTTTCTGTATAGTTCTTATTAATTCTTGATTTGAGGGTTGAAACCATCTAAACATAATTATTTTCTTATTAAATTCTATAAATTTTAATATTTTGTTAAAAATGAGCTTATAGATAGAATCATAATAAGAAGTTTTAAGCATACAATAGAAATTTAACTAAAAGTGTGAACAAATGAGTTGAGGTTACTTTAAGGAATATACAAAGTTAGTTTTTTATAATATTTAAAATTCGGAATTTAAAAGAGTTTAATATAACAATTAAAACAAAAGGCGAATAAAAGGAGCATATGAATTTTTTAGAAAACGACAGGAAATCCCGAAACCTGAAAGGGGTTGGCGAGAGTGACGGGGCTCGAACCCGCGACCTTCTGCGTGACAGGCAGATGCTCTAACCAACTGAGCTACACCCCCTTATATACTCTTCTGCTTTTAAGAATTGCTCTTTCATTTTATCAAGGATTGCATCTTCATCTATTAAGTATAGGCTGCGGGTGCTCACCTCTCAAAATAAAATTCAATTCTTGAAATCATTTGAGTATACGTAAAAGATAACAATGTATATAACAATTCTTCTATTTCTGCAAGAGTAAAATATCGTATTTTATCAAAAAATATACAGAACCTAACATTTAGCTTATTCCTAATATTATAATTACTAGATATCTCTATTAATCCAAATTAGTCACTACTAGTTGAAGCCTTGAAAATTATTATACTTTTTAAGGCCTTTGTTAAAAAAGAAAAACCTAGTAGTTACATTTATTTTAATAAAATCTTACTTTATTAATAATTATTAGAGGTTTTATATGACTAAACCATATGTCATCAAATTAACTACTCCTTTTGAGCATATTAAACTTTATAATCCTATACCCGATATTGCTCTTAGAAGTGCTATTATTATGCAGGCAATAATAGATGCAACTAATACTTCTACCAAGAAAGAGGCAACAAAAGCAGAATATAACGCTAAAAAATGGCTTGTTGAAAATAATGAAAATTTTAATGCTACCTGCTTAGAAATTGGCATTGAGCTTCATTATGTAAGAAAGACTGCTAAAAAACTCATTAAATCGCAACAAAATAAGGATAAGCGTCCCAAACTCTACGGCTAAAGTTTAAATAAATTAATTTGTAATAAAACTTGAAATTACTCTAAATATAAATTAATTGTATAGGTGTTACTTAGTAACGCCTATATATTAATTATTTCAGATTATAAAGGTTATTTATGATTATTTCAGTTTCAGGTCAACATATTTCTATCGGTAATAATTTACAAGAATATTCAAAAGAGAGGGCTACGCAAGTCGTTAAAAAATATTTTACCGATATAATAAATATAGATATACATTTTTCAAAAGAAGGAATTAACTTTAAATGTGATATTATAGTAAAATATGGCTCCGGTAAACATAATATAGTCAAAAGTAATGATAGTTGTAGTGATATATATGTAGCTTTTGATAAAGCTATGTCAAAACTAGAAAAACAGCTTAGAAAATATAAATCAAAATTCAAAAATCATCATGCAGGTAAAGTAAAAATATCAGAAATTGCTTACGAAGGTACCAAATATATTATTAATCCGCAATCTGATAGTGAAACCTCTAACGCTGAAGATAATGATAATCCGGCAATTATCGCTGAAAAGCCTGTAGAAATATTAAAATTATCGGTAAAAGAAGCGGTAATGCAAATGGATTTAGAAGATTTACCTGCAGTAGTATTTAAAAATATAAATAATGATCGTATCAATATAGTTTATTATCGTAAAGACGGTAATATTTCTTGGGTAGATTATAATTAATGCTCATTATCCCTTACAAAGGAGTTACGCCAAGAATCGATAAAAGTGCATATATTGCCGAAAGCAGCTCTTTAATAGGAGATGTTGCAATAGGTAGTAATTCAAGCATTTGGTTTAATACGGTTCTTAGAGGCGACGTTGAATCAATAAAAATAGGAAATAATACTAATGTACAAGACGGTAGTGTAATTCATGCTTCAAGGTTTAACGGACCGGTAGAAATAGGCGATAATATAACTATCGGTCATCTCTCTCTTATTCATGCCTGTACAATACATAATAATGCTTTTATCGGTATGAGTGCTACGATAATGGATTATGCAGTAATAGAAGAATATGCTTTTATTGCTGCAGGCAGTCTTATCCTGCCAAAGAAGATAATTAAATCTCAAGAATTATGGATGGGATCCCCTGCACAATTTGTTAGATATTTAACCGATCAAGATTTAGAATATATGCAAGATAATGTAAGACATTATGTAGAACTTGCAAATGTTTATAAGATACTCGTTTAATTTGAAAAATTGGCGTCGTCTATCTACTTTTTACGTATCAAGAGTATATAAGGAATCCTTAAATGCCTTAACCGTATTTTTAAGTAAAAACGCAATAGTCATCGGTCCGATGCCGCCTGGGACGGGAGTAATATATTGTACTTTAGACTGAACATTTTCAAAATCAACATCACCGATAATTTTATTGCTGCTAATTCTATTAATGCCTACATCAATTACTATAGATTTAGGATTAAAATATTCTGCAGTTAATTTTAAAGGTGAGCCTATTGCAGCAACGACAATATCGGCTTTAGAAGTAATAGAGCGTAAATTGTGTGTTTTAGAATGACAAATAGTAACGCTGCAATTTTCTTTTAACAGTAAAGCACTTAAAGGTTTGCCTACTATATTTGAGCGTCCAATAATTACAACGTTTTTACCGGTTAAATTAGGTTCGTATTTTTTTATAGCTGCAAGACAACCAAGAGCAGTGCAGGGAATAAAGCCTTGACTAATTCCGCTATGTAAGTAACCGACATTTAAAGGGTGGAAACCATCGATATCTTTAGAAGGTGATACTGCAGATAAAATTTTATTTTTATCTATGGAGCTTGGCAAAGGAAGCTGAACTATAATTCCTGAAATCTCGTTATCAAGGTTTAACTCATTGATTTTTGATATTAAATCATTAGTATGAATAGTAGCAGATAGATTTATTAATAAAGTATAAATTCCTATTTTATGTGCATTTTTTATTTTGTGTCTTACATAAATAATGCTTGCCGGATTATCGCCTACTAGGACTATAGCAAGCTTCGGTGAAGCGTTGGTTTGGCTTGTAAGTTCTTGAATTTCTAGCTTTAAGTCTGCTAGTATCTCATTGGCTAATGCTTTACCGTCAATTATATTATTCACTCTTATTTTTGTCTCCGTTCGGTTTTAACGTCATTGCAAGAAAATTACGTAAGTAATTGACGAAGCAATCTCAGGAGTTTGTTATTGTTTCATGAGATTGTCACGCTCTCTACGGTTGCTCGCAATGACGATCTCTTTATTTAGTCACGCTCTTACTTCTTTTCCCCGTATTTTTGGTAGTAGAATACTCAAAATGTAGAGCCTTGCCGTCAAATACTCTACTATAAGCATGATGAAGACTGCTTGCCGCTTCAGCAAAACCCGTAAGAATCAGCTTAAGCTTACCAACATAATGAGCAATATCGCCAATGGCGTAAATACCTTCTATATTAGTTTGATAATAGGAAGAGTCTACTTCAATATGGTGAAGCTTAACATTTAAACCCCAATTTGCTAAGCTACCTAAATCTTGTTTTAAACCAAAAAAAGGTAGTAATATATTGGCATCCAATTTGCGAGTATTATTTTGCAAATCTTTAACTATAACCGATTGAAGTTCACTATTATTACCATCTAAAGCATTTAATTGATAACCGGTTATTAACTCGATTTTATCGGTTTCTGCAATATGCCTTAATTGCCTTACGCTTTCAGGAGCTGCCGTAAATTTATCCCGCCTATGTACTAAATATATTTTATTTGCAATATCTGAAAGAGCAATAGCCCAGTCAACAGCCGAATCCCCGCCGCCTGCTATAACTATATTTTTACCCGCAAATTTGCTTTTATCATTGATGAAATAAAAAACTGACTTGCTTTCAAAATCTTCAATATTCGCAAGGGACGGTTTGTTTGGACCGAATGAACCTGCTCCTGCTGCAATAATAATAACTTTGCTTTTAATAAGAGTGTTTTTTGAGGTTTTAATTTCAAAAAAATCATCTTGTTTATTTAGCTCTATAGCTTGCTGATTTAAATGATATATAGGGTTAAAAGGAGCTGCTTGAAGTGCTAACTGTTTTATTAGCTCTTCTGCTGCAATTTTAGGATATGCCGGTATATCGTAAATAGGCTTTTCAGGATATAGGGTAATACACTGACCGCCGATAACTTCTTGTGCATCAATAACATGACACTTCATGCCAAGCATTCCTGCTTGAAAAACTGCAAATAATCCAACCGGACCGGCACCTATTATTACAACATCAGTATTATACATACTTTTTATATTTAAATTTTAAAAAGGATTTTATTGGATATTGAGAAAATAATCAATGGTTATGTGAGTATATTTATAGAAATCCAACACTTTCGCAGGGGGATTTTTAAAAACTGTCGGATATTATACTAGACGAGATGTATTTCAAGGTTGTGCTGCATTCCACTTTTCTTCTACGGGTTCTAATATATCCGCTTTTATCTCGGCTTTGTTTTGTAGCATACCGAATAATGAGATTTTTTTAGTATTTATAGGTAATATTTGTGCTACTTGCCTATCGCTTTTGGTAATTATAATAGATTCTTTATCTGTTTGTAATTTTTCTATATAAAGAATCTATTTATAGCTAATTTGGGTTATATTCATTATATTTTAATGTAAAAAATAAAAATTTAAAGAAAAACCAAAACAAATTCTGTGGGGCAAATATCATCAATTCATATTTAAATATAACCATTTCTTAAACTAGCCTTGTAAAATTGTTAAACTTTGTAAAAGTTCCAGCAGAAAAATTTAACCTCAATCATTTGATGCTTCAGGTGGTCCTATGAAGAACGTCGATACTAAACTTATTAGTGGGGTATATTTAAACTATGATGTGACTCTTAGTCCAAATGATGATATTAATTCGGTATTCAGTATGCTACTAATTTTGCAGTTAGACCGAATTTAGTTACCTATCCGTTACTGGATTTTAGAGGGAAATCAGAACTTCCAAGCAGTATAGAGATATTTTCAAATAGTATACCTATATATAATACTAAAGCTCATATGGGGGATTTTGATATAACCAATATTTCGGTTATCACCGGTAGAGGTGATTTAATAGTTCAAACGCAAGATATAACCGGTAAAGTTTAGACAATTACTATTCCTTATTACGCATCACCGAGCTTATTACGTCCCGGGCTTTCACATTTCTCTTACGATGCAGGTTTTCAAAGACAAGATTTTACTATATATAGCAGTGCTTATAAATATTTAGTTCTAAATACTGATTATATGCTTGGTATGAATGATTATTTAACAAGCGGCGGACATTTTGAATTTTTAAAAAATAATGGAGCAGTAGGGGTAATAATTTAAAAGTCGGAAATTTATTATAGGCATTTCAGCTGCAAACAATATCAAAAATTTCGGTCGCTGTCCAAGAATTAATTGCGGCTATACTTATGAATCGGAATATTTTGATATTAATAGTAATTTAGATTGGAATAATAGTAATTATCAGAACGTATATAACGATCCCGATAAGATTTTCTCAAGTTTAAATTATCAGATTTCAGCTAGTTGCGGTAATACCGATTTTGGTAATATAAGTGTTAATTTTTTGTCTTTTGTCGTAAATAACACAATGCAAAAAGGTAAACGCTCAAATATATTATCATCGACTTATCAAAGAAATATTACTAAAAAAGGTTTCTTAAGTTTTACTATAGGTACCGATTTAAACAGTAAACGTAAAAATAATTTTGCCTATATACCATTTAACTTGAATTTAGATTCCAATAAAAGCATTTCATTGACCGATTTATATCAAAATAAATATCATACAAAGCAACTTGGTGTTTCCTCGCCAATTACTTCAAATATGGGATGGGGATATAATGCTAACCTGATCAAAGCTAAAGCTACAAATTACAATGTACAAGTTAACCGTAACGGTAAAAATAATGATATTGGAGTTTATCTGCAGAAAAATGATACCGAAATAATGAAACAGTTTAATATCAAAGGAGGAATTTTCTCTATTGATAAAAGCTATTATGAGACAAGACCGATTAACGGAGGTCTTGCTTTGATTCAAGTAAATAGTTTAAAGAATGTCGGGGTTTATAATAATAGCGGGTGATACCGATGATAAAGGTAAAATGCTTGTACCTAACTTAACACCATATGTTCCTTCCGAAATAAGACTAGACGATGAAAATCTACCTCTTAATACAGAGTTTGAAGAAATTGCTTTGAAAGTTGCTCCAAGAACAAAATCAGCGGTATTATTAGACTTTAATATTAAAATAATTAAAAGCATTGAAATGACAGTATTTGATAGTACGTGAGTATTGAAGGTTTAGATGAAGAAATATTTGTAGGCTATGACGGTAAGATATATATTAAAGATCTTGAAGTATTAAACGATTCTATTTGTGACGAGAATGAGGAGAATAATAAATGCTGTCATTTTAGCGTACCGGTTAATAGAGATTTAAATGACCCTGTAATTGATTTAGGCGAAGCAACATGCAAATGAAGACTTTATTGTTACTCCTGTGTGGACTAAAAACGCTCCGTTGTCATACCGTGGCTTGACCACCACGGTATGACAAATTCTTTTTAAGCAATGTCAAGAAATCAATAATAATATTATTAATCAACATGATTATGTCAGGAAATGCTATGGCGTTACTTGCAACATGTAATCCGTCAGTTCCAACCGTAAATTTCGGTAGTTTTAATGTCGGTACCATTAGCACAACTGCCGTTATTGCTTCAGTTACTTGTGGTGCTTTATTATCACTACTTGTTAGCTATACCGTAACTTTTAGTACGGGAGCTGCTAATATTTATAACCCAAGAAATATGATTAATGGGGTACGTAAGCTGAATTATAATTTGTATAAAGATGCCGGTTTTACTCAAATCCTCGGTAACGGTACTAGTAGTACTGTAACATTTACCGATAGCCTATACACTAGGTCTTGAACCGGTCACAAAAAACTATACCGTATATGCACGTCTGCCGTCACAACCTCTTACTGCTGCCGGCACGTTTCAAGACACTATTACCGTAACCCAGCCATGGCTATATAATAAAAAATCTTTAAAATCAAAATTCTTCAGCCTAGGTTCTAACTTTGTTGCTTACATGGATTGACTCCTAGGGTGCTAGACATTGCTGTCCAGTATTATGAAGCTGTATTTTTATTATAATATCAAAAACAATTTAAGTTTTATATTACTATAACTACATTTAGTATTTTGTAGTTACTTAATATTTTTAACTTGAATAAAGGTCGAATTTATGAAAAATGAAGAACAACACAATCCACCAACTCCAAAACATGGTCGAATAATATTCCCGCTTTACACAATGGGAAAAGTTTGTGTAGATAAGAAGCTAGTAGATGAAGAGTGAAAACTTAACGAATTTGAAACAGGGAAAGGGAGTGATGAGCGTTTTGGAAATGATGTCGCAGGGGAACCGCTACCGCTAGATGGGCATATTCTTAATGTTGGGCGTACAGATGATACAGATTGGGTAAATGCTACTAATGAAGAAATAAGAGCGGAATTAAAAGATCCAACGTTTAACTGGATAAACTATACCATTAGAAGGTGAGAAAAAACTTACAATAGCATGGGATTATACTGTATCACATAACACTTGCGGTTATATAGTGCAAATGACAAAAGCAGAGTTTACCTTTGAAAATAGACTGAAACACGATGATTGAGACGAAATTTATAGTGAACTTTCTGATCAATGTCCTTACTGAGATCATACATTAGTTCCTTCTAAAATGATTGAAGTAACTTTTCCAGATAGAGAGCCAGGATATTATGTTGTAGAAGTTGATTGGATAGTAGCCGACACACCACGTTTGTTGCATCGTTTATTGTTGAACATAAGGATGAGGTTACACCGATAGGTCTCTTAATACGAATGATGGAGAATGTATTTAACGTTATTCCCGTATAGATAAGGTCTTGTTGCATGGATCGGTTTTCTTTCTGTTACGCTGTGACTTGATCGTGAGATGACAGAGATGGAATCGATCCTTAAACTTATGTCTACGCGACAATGCAACCGGGAACCACGCAACGTTGCCTTACTTCCGCAGGATAAGACTGGTTGTGCCTTAAGAAAGTATAATTTGTACAAACAATTTTATATAGTAATCAAAAGTGATTTGTGTCAAGTCAAAAATCTAAAAAAAAATAAATATTTATATTGAATAAATTATTATTCTCGTGTCTACTTAAGTGAAGATTCTATACACTGAATATGGTGTCATTTTTTCAAAATAAGCATTATAAATCCTACAACCCCATTAGTACCTATAATGAACACGTTTAAAAAAAATAAATTTCAAATCACTATAAACAACAACCATAACAATTTACTTACTCCTTTCGGTAAAGCTATTCTGCGAGATCGGTATCTTATGCAAGGTGAGGATTTTCAAGATTTATTTGCAAGAGTTTCTAGTTATTATGCCGAAAATAAACAGCATGCTCAGAAGTTATATGAATATATGAGTAAAATGTGGTTTATGCCAGCAACACCAATCTTAAGTAACGGCGGGACGGATAGGGGACTTCCTATTTCATGCTTCTTGAATGAGACCGATGATAGCTTAGACGATATAGTAAATTTATGGACAGAAAATGTTTGGCTTGCTGCACGCGGTGGCGGGATTGGCAGTTATTGGGGTAATGTTCGTGCTATTAATGAAGGGATTCGTGATAAAGGTCATTCATCTGGTATTATACCGTTTATTAAAGTAATGGATTCTATGACTCTTGCTATTTCGCAAGGTTCTATTAGACGAGGTTCATCGGCTGTATATTTGCCTATTAATCACCCTGAAATTGAAGAATTTATCGATATAAGACGTCCTACAGGTGGGGATGTTAACCGTAAAGCTCTTAATATTCATCACGGTATAGCTATAACCGATGAATTTATGAAAGCAGTTGAAAACAATACGGATTTTGACCTTGTTAGTCCTGCTACCAAAAAAGTCGTAAATAAAGTTAGAGCAAGAGATTTATGGGTTAAGTTATTAACTACTAGAATAGAAACAGGTGAGCCTTACTTGTTATTTATCGATAGTGTTAATAAATCTATCCCTGAGCATCATAAAAAATTAGGGCTTCAAGTTAAAATGTCTAATCTTTGTAGCGAAATTACATTGCCGACAGGAATTGACCATCTAGGCAAGTCAAGAACTGCTGTTTGCTGCCTTTCCTCTTTAAATTTAGAGTATTACGAAGAGTGGAAAGACGATAAAGAATTTATCCATTCTATTATGTTGTTCCTTGATAATGTTTTAGAAGACTTTATTAATAAAGCACCGGATACTATGGCAAGAGCTAAATATTCGGCTTTACGTGAGCGCAGCGTTGGACTTGGCGTAATGGGCTTCCACTCATTTTTGCAAATGAAAAAAGTACCGATAGAATCGGTGATGGCAAAAGTTTGGAATAAAAAAATATTTGAATATATATCTGCTGAAACTGATAAAGCCTCAATAGAAATCGGTAAAGAAAAAGGAGCATGTCCTGATGCTCTAGATGCAGGAAGTAATGAACGATTTAGCAATAAAACCGCAATAGCACCTACCGCCTCAATTTCGGTAATAGCAGGTAATGCCTCACCCGGAATAGAGCCGTTTGCCGCTAATAGCTTTGTACAAAAGACTTTAACCGGTTCTTTTAACGTGCGTAACAAACATTTAGAAAAGTTATTAGAGGAGAAAGGATTTAATAATGATCAAGTTTGGTCTTCGATTGCAACACATGAAGGATCAGTACAACATTTAACATTTTTATCCGAAGAAGAAAAACAGGTTTTCAAAACCGCTTACGAAATTGATCAGAATTGGCTAATTGAACTGGCAAGCGATCGTATTCCTTACATTACGCAAGCACAATCTTTAAACATCTTTTTACCGGGGAATGTTAGTAAGAAATATTTAAATAATATTCATTTTAAAGCCTGGACAAAAGGGGTAAAAAGTTTATATTACTGTAGATCGACATCAATACAGCGAGCCGATAAGGTCTCGCATGACGTATTAAAGGCCGATTTTAAAGATTTAGAGGAACAAAACGATAAGTTAGCAGAAGCCGGTAACTACGAAGAATGCTTAGCTTGTCAGTAAGTATAACTATGCAAAGATATTTAGACCCAACAAATGATGTAGCATTTAAAAAATTGTTTACGGATAAAACAAGGTGACTAGGCTTTCTCAATATATTATGAGGTTACTTGAAGAGTTAAGGATTATCAACCTTGAATATATTTCAAACGAACAAGCGCTGGATTTAGGGCAGAATAAAAGGAGTATAGTAGACTTAAAAGTTCGAGATAACTCCGGCAATATTTATATTGTTGAGATGCAAGACGGCTATGCCGATGCTTCTTTAGCAAGAGTATCATTTTACAGTTGTATAGCATTTTCTTCGCAATTAAAAAGAGGACAAGAATATGTTGATCTAGCTCCTGTAGTAATGGTAGTAATTATTTCTGGATTTCAGGCATTGCCCGAGGAAAAAGAATGTATTAGCTATCATCAAACTATTAATGTCGGCAACGGTAAGCATCAACTTAAATGCTTGCGTATTTGTTGAATTAGACAAATTTACCAAAGAAGCAGATGAGTTAGAAAGCTTAGAAGATGATTGGTTATATATGATGGCTAAATTCGATAGAGCAAAAGAACCCCCGCAACATACAAAAGATGAAAATAGCATTATCAGTTTATAAAACTATTGAATAATTTAACTGGAGCGAAGCAGAATATGATAATTATATTAAAGCGATGCTTGCTACTCAAACGGAAGAGTTAAATCAAAAAAGTAAATATAATGAGGGGAAAGCTGAGGGTATTGAAATTGGAGAAACTAGAAGAAATACAGAAATAGCAAAAGAAATGTTAGCGGATAATGAGCCGATCGAGAAAATAATTAAATATACTAAGCTTTCAAAAGAAGAAATAGAAAAATTAAAAGAAGAAAAATTATGTCACTACTTGATGCAAGTCCAATTTATAAACCGTTTTCATATCCATGGGCATATGAAGCTTGGCACACTCAACAAAAAATTCATTGGCTACCGGAAGAAGTACCGCTTGCCGACGATGTTAAAGATTGGAAATATAACTTAACTCCAGGGGAAAAACATCTATTAACGCAAATATTTCGTTTTTTTACACAGGCAGATATTGAAGTGAATAATTGCTATATGAAGCATTATTCACGAGTATTTAAACCGACTGAAATATTAATGATGTTATCAGCATTTTCTAATATGGAAACGGTACATATCGCGGCATATTCACATTTACTTGATACGGTAGGTATGCCGGAAGTAGAATATTCAGCATTTCTTAAATATAAGGAAATGAAAGACAAGTATGATTATATGCAGCAATTCGGAGTGGATGCCAAAGAAGATATAGCAACTACACTCGCAGTATTTGGAGCTTTTACTGAAGGATTACAGCTATTTGCTTCTTTTGCGATCATGCTTAATTTCCCTCGTTTTAATAAAATGAAAGGTATGGGACAGATTATTGCTTGGTCAGTGCGTGATGAAACACTTCATACTAACTCAATTATTACTCTGTTTAAGACTTTTGTAAGAGAAAACCCTGAAGTTTGGACAGAAACTTTACGTAAACGTATTTATGAAGCTTGTACGACTATTGTGCATTTTGAAGATGCCTTTATTGAACTTGCTTTTGAAGTTGGCGGTATTGAGGGATTAACGGCATATGAAGTAAGACAATATATTCGTTATATTGCCGACCGTCGTTTAATGCAGCTAGGACTCAAAGATGTATATTTGGTAAATCATAACCCCCTTCCTTGGCTTGATGAAATGCTAAACGGAGTCGAACATACGAACTTTTTTGAAAATAGAACAACTGAATATTCAAAAGCAGCGACTACCGGTTCATGGGAAGAAGTATTCACTGAGATGGACGCCACAGCGGAGGCTAAATAATATACTCAGATAGCACTTATGCTGAACATGTTGTGTCGAAGTATACATATTAACAATAACAAAAAATTAAAAATACCTGATCTTTATTTTTAAAAATTTTTTAAAATAGATTTAGAATATTTAAACATTAGCGAGTGATTTTATGGCTGTTATAAATAATAAAAACTATCAAAAAGTTGTAGAAAAAGTTTTATCTTCTTCTAAAGCTAATAAAGTACTAAATAGTGCAATGCAGGACTTATTATCTTCAAAGAGTATAAGCTTAAGAAAGAGTATAAGCTTAAGAACGATATTACTCGGAGCAAGATTTGCTTTAACTAATCCTGTAAATACTTATAATCTTTTTAGGTTTGCTAACTCTTCTAAGATATATCTTGATCCGGAATTTCAAAAAGCACTTCTTAAAAAATCTCCAATATGGGAATTTTTAAAAAAACATTCGGATGATTTGCCTAAAATAGGTCAAATCTTAGCAAATGCGGGCTTTAGAGAATTTCAAGATAAGAGTGCTTTAGATGCAAAGGGACTCGAAATACTAAAAGAATGTTTTAAAAATGAACAAGTACTTAAAAAACTTCAAGAAATTGCAGTTGAAGTAAAGCAAGAGCTACCGGACTGGAATAAAGTGACTTCTAGGACTTTAGATATGCTGGTTACCGATAAAAACTTCCAAAAATTCTTTAACGAAAAGAGTGAAGATATTACGCAATACATACGTACAGGAGCAACTGAAATACTTCCAAGCGATTATATAAAAACTTTTGATGATATATTACAACAACCCGAAAAGAAAAATTTATTAAAAATATTTAATGAACATCCTGATTTTAAGCAAGAACTGGCTAAAAATATAAACAATCCTAATACTCTAAAAAGATTTAATAAGTTATCTCCTGAAAAACAAATAATTATTGAAAATTTCTTAGAAGAAGCAAAAGAACAAGCTAAACCTTTCTTAAAAGAACATTTTGAAACCTACAAAATTGATCTTAAAATTTTAGATATTATTCCTACTTTATTAAATAAAATGCCTGAGACAAAAGAGATTTTTGATACTCTTAATGCTCCAAATCAAGGTGTAATGATATCTCTTGAGAAATCCTTAGAAATGGTAGCTGGTGATGATAAATTAAAAAGTTTTTTTGCTAATAATAAAACAATCTTACCAAATATTGTTTTAGGTATTATTGAAAATACTCCTAGCGTACAAAGCGTAACAAAAGAATATAATTTTGATAAACAAATGCTTAGTATTGTAGGCGAAGTTATGTCAAAACCGGAAGTTGCTCATGAGATTATTGCAGACTTAAATAAAGGCGATTATATGAGTTTAACCGGTAATATAATCTCCGCCCTTAATGATCCTTCATTTAAATTAAAAGATATATTAGTAGAGCAAAGTAAAGGAGGTCTATTTGATAATTTAATTACAGGAGTTTTAGAACAAGATGCAAAAAATAGCCAAACTATAAAACAACAACTTATAAATTATGGTCTGGAAGCGAATGATGTTACAAAGCTAACGAGCATAATGCCTATATTACTTGATCAATCTGAATCATTAAAAAAGGTTTTTCGAGATTTTATTCAAGGTGATTATACGGGAATGGCAAAAGAGTTAATAGCTTTAACTAAAGACAATCCTGAAATTAAAAAATATTTAAACAATAATAGAGAAATATTTGCAAGTATTTTAGATAAAACTTTAGTAGAAATACCAGGTATAAATAACCTTGATAAGAAAGAATTATATAATGTACTTCCATCAATGTTAAACCATCCTAATGAATTAGTTAAAGTTATAGAAGAGGTTGAAAAAAGTAATTATCGTGAGGCTGCTAGTGCTATATATACTCTAGCTCAAAAAACAAATTATTTGGAAGGGCAATTGCCGAATATTATAAAAGCAGGTTTTAGCTATGCTACTGAAAAACTAAAAGACGTATTTAGTCCATCACAAGATTTTAAAGGTAAAACTATAGATGCAATTACTCTTAGAAATAATTTACATAAAATACAAAATGGAAAATTCAGCTTAGAGGGAGCTATATTAGTAGGCGATTTATCTAATATCGACTTCTCAGGCGTATCATTAAAAAATGCAGATTTAACTAAAGTCACTTCTTTAAAAGATTGTAATTTTAAAAATATTAATTTAGCAGAGGCTAAATTACCTGATAATTTAATGCTACTTACTGATACTTACAATCTTGATAAGGCTATCCCTCCTTTAGTACCTCAACTAATTAAAGAACAACAAGCAAAATTAATTGATAAGGCAATTGATAAATTATTTTTACAAATACAAGCTGAAGGAAAAAGAAATGTATTTAGTAAAAAAAATTTTGTTCAACAAGTAAAAAGATTATATGAAGAAAATCAAACGATTAAAGACTATATTATAGAAAAACTAAATTCACTACCTATGAATATGGTTACTAACCTAGCTACTCCTAGAACAAATCAATATAAACATATTACAAATCATGTAAATTCTCCATTACAAATATTGAACCCTTTATATGAAAATATTGCAAATAAACAAAATATTAAGAGTAATTTATTGGCAAATATTTTAAGCGAGAAAATATCACAAAAACTTTTTGATAAAGGTGATAATAGAGGTGAAGATTTTTACATGATAAATCAGATGCTAAAAGCTATCGTTTCTGAATCTTCTAAAGAAAATCCTGATAATATAAATAATTTTTTAGAGCCAAAAAATCTAGAAAAGCTAGCAAGTAATATTGCCTCTACTTTATATTCTAAATCTAAATATACTGGGGTAGGCACTATTACCGGTGGAATTTATTTACCAAAAGAAATTTTCAATGAACAGTTAAAAGATAACTTTAAAAATGAGTTCGAAAATATTACTAAATTAAATATTTTAAAAGAAGCAACAAATATAGTTTCAAATTTAGATAGTAAAGTGCATGTAGTAGGTAATCACGATAAATCACATATTTACGCATCATTACCTACAAAAAGTAAACAAATACACAGATCACTCCATAAATCTTAGATCAAATTGATTGAATTACCATATTATGTAATATAAATTAAAATATTTAAGTAGTGCTTAATTTATTTCTTTGAATCAATTTTAAGATAATTTAATGTTTATGTAATTAAATATATTTCATTATTTTTACGGCAGTTACAAATTCCATTAAAGATATTAAATTAAAGAATTTTAATAAAACTGTTAAAAGGACATTATCTTCTACTGATGCAGAAAGGCATTGACAAGCTTTATTTATGACCTTGCATCTCCAAAGAAAAAATATTACCAGTTAGTATAGGAGCATTATTAAAAGGTGCGAAGTTTGCCTTCACTAATCCCGTAAATAGTTATAATCTTGTTAAACTTGCAAGCTCCTCTGATAGATTCAAAGTTTCAAAAATCTGTTCTTGAAAAATCCGAAATATAGGATTTTCTAAAAAAGCATGCAGATGATTTACCAAAAATAGGACAAATCTTAGCAAAAGCAGGTTTTAGAGAATTTCAAGATAAGAGTGCTTTAGATGAAAAGGGACTCGAAATACTAAAAGAATGTTTTAAAAATGATGCTTTACTTAAAAGCCTTCAAGAAATTGCACTTGAGATAAAGCAAGAAGTACCGGACTATAATAAAGTAACTTCTAAAACATTAGGAATGTTAGCCACGGATAAAAATTGCTGAAAATTTTTTAATGAAAAAGGTAACGATATTGCGAATTACATAACTGAAATACTTCCAAGCGACTATATCAAAGCTTTTGATATTACAAAAACCTCAAAGTAAATGACATATATGCAAAAGTTATAAAAATATTTAATGAACATCCTGAGTTTAAACAAGAGCTGGCTGAAAATATAAACAATCCTAATGCTCTAAAAAGGTTTAATAAATTATCTCCTGAAAAATAAATAATTATAGAAGGTTTCTTAATAGAAACTAAAGAACAAGCTAAACCTTTCTTAAAAGAATATTTTGAAAGCTATAAAGTTGATGTAGATTTTATTAAATAAAATGCCTGAAACAACAGAGATTTTTGATACTCTGAATGCAAATCAAGGAGTAATGGTGGCTCGCGAGAAATCTTTAGAAATGGTAGCGGGTGACGATAAATTAAAAAGTTTTTTTGCTGATAATAAAACAGTCTTACCAGATATTGCCGCAGCTATTATTGAAAATACTCCGAATATACAAAGCATAACGCAAGAATATAATTTCGATAAACAAATGCTTAGTATAGTAGGTGAAGTTATGTCAAAACCGGAAATTGCACATGCTATTATTACAGATATAAATAAAGGCGATGATATGACCGTAACAAGCCGTATAATTACTGCTTTTAACGAACCTTCATTTAAGTTAAAATATATTAGTAGAGCAAAGTAAAGATGGTTTATTCGATAATTTAATTAAAGGCATTTTAGAGCAAAATGAAAAAAATAGCCACACTATAAACAGCAGCTTGAAAATTATGGACTAGAAACAAAAGATACTACAAAACTTACGAATGTAATGCCTATATTACTTGATAATCCTGAATAATTAAAAAAGGTTTTTGATGGATTTGTTAAAGGTGATTATACGGGAATAGCTAAAGAATTGGTAATGTTAACTAAAGATAATCCCGAGATCAAAAAATATTTAAACGATAATAAGGAAATATTTACAGGTATTTTAGATAAAACTTTAAAAGATGTACCCGGTATAAATAAGCTCGATAAGAAAGAATTATATAGTATACTAACACCTATGCTCAATCAACCGGATAAGCTGATTCCAATCTTAGAAAATATTGAAAATAAAAAATATATTAATGTTGCTACTAGTATAGGTAGTTTAGTTTGGAAAGAAGGACAAGCACTGAATATTATTAAACAAATACTAAATGTTGTTAAAGCGGGAGTTGGTTATTTTAATCAAAAATCTGATAAGAAACCAGAATTAGAAAATAAAGTTCCGGCTGATGTATTAAAAGAAGCACAAAGTATCGTCTCAAATTTAAATAGTAAGATTAATATTGTAGGACCTAAGACAAATACACTTTCCATTACTCCTATTTCCAATAATAAAAAGAAAGAAGCAATACGTAGATAAGCTATATAATTTTAAAAGGTTTTTTTTAAAGTTTGAGTAAATTCTTCTTGGTTAGCATATTCCAATGTGATTTTATCTTGTATCTGATTTTTAAACCAAGTAACTTGTCTTTTAGCATACTGACGGGTTCGTATTTGAGCTGCATTTAAAGCCTCATCTAAAGTGAGATTGCCGTTTAAATAAGCTAAAATTTCTTTTATCCCCACAGCTTTCAAATTCGTATAATCTTTAGGAGCAAATTGCTTTTTTATTAAAGCTATTTCGTCAATTGCCCCTTCTTTAAATATCTTATCTAAACGCTCATCACATGTTTTATATAAAAACTTTCGCTCAGGATTTAAGAAAATAATTTTGAAATTAAAATCAGGTAAGATTTGTTCTTTTGGCAAAGTTTGAAAAGAAAAAATAGATTTACCGGTTTGCATGAATACTTCATAAGCTCTAATTAAACGCTGAGTATCATTTTGGTTTATTTTAGAAGCAGCAAGCGGGTCAAACTTCTCTAATTTACTCCATAATTCTATATTGCCTATTTTAACATGTAAATTTCTTACCTGTTCTTGTAAATCTTCTGATATATCAGGAATATTATTATAGCCAAAAACTAAAGAATTAATATATAAACCCGTTCCACCTATTAATATAGGTAGCTTACCCCTGTCGGTTATTTCTTTTATTTTTTCTGTCGCAAGTTTTAGATATTTTATTACCGAGAAATCTTCTGTCATTGATAAGAAGTTATATAAGTGATACAAGATTTCAGTTTTGTAGCTTTTCGGAGGGGAGGCGGTAATAATAGGAATTTCCTTATAAACCTGCATTGAGTCGATATTAATAATTTCGCCATTATAAGCTTTAGCCAGTTCATGACCTAAATAAGACTTCCCGCTAGCAGTCGGCCCGCATAATATCATTATACTCTTCTGCTTTGAAGAATTGTTTCTGCAACACTTCGGATCACCTATTAAATATAGGTTGTGCGTACTCGCTCCTCGTTTTACATTCCCATTCTCCAAGTCATTTGAGTATATTTCTTTCTTTGTCACTTGTTTAACTAATAAATACAAACTTGTATCGTCATTGCAAGCCAGCATTTATGCTGGCGTGGCAAGCTCAGGAGTTTTTTATATTATCTTATGAGATTGCCGCGTCGTTGCTAACGCAACTCCTCGCAATGACGGGAAAACCTATCCATGTAACAACGCCTAGCAAGAATGACCTCATACCCTTAAACGGTTTCATTAGTATTTCCTAAAGCGTTAGTATTAGCATTACTATCTGCTGGTCCACTAAATGTTATTGTACCAAGTTTGTTGTCATAACTAATAGTTGGACCACTAAATAAGCCCGCATCACTGTAGTCAATGGTCAGACTATTTAAACCGTTAGATGCGGCTACGTCACTGTTAAGAGGATTATCAGTAGGCGCAAGGTCTTTATGTTTTATTACTAATGGTGCCTCAATGTTAATATTTAATGTATTTACACCTATTGGCGTTATTGTAACTAATTTAGTATCAACAAATATGTAAGAAAAATATATAAAATAATATTTTAGAAAGCAATAATGTTTTAATAATTAATTAATAACCCGTATTTTTCAAGATATTTATTAATTATAGTGATTATTTCCTCTAAACCATTCTTACTATCTGATTCAGCCCTTGCAACTATAATAGATTCGGTATTAGAGCTACGCAAGAGCCACCAACCATGTGCAGTATTTACTCGTACACCGTCTATATCATTAAACTCTATTTTCTCTTCTAATGATTTGTCTTTAATCTCTTTAATAATTTGTAATTTTAACTCTGAAGGAACAAAAATTTTAATTTCCGGTGTACTATAGCTTTTCGGTACATCCTCTATTATCTCATCTAGAGTTTTACTTGATCTACTAAGTAAATCTAAAAATCTAAGAGCTGCATAAATTGCATCGTCAAAACCAAAATATTTATCGGCAAAGAATATATGCCCGCTCATTTCGCCAGCGAGTAAAGCCTTTGTCTCAAGCATTTTGCTTTTAATAAAAGGATGACCTGTTCGCCATATTATAGGATGTCCTCCATATGATTTTATTTTAGCGACTATAAATTGGCTGACTTTTACATCAACTATTATAGTTGCGTTTGGATTTTCCTTTAAAATATCCTCAGCAAAAATGCATAAAATTTGATCACCTAATAATATTTTACCGCTTGAGCTTATAATGCCGATTCTATCACCGTCACCGTCAAAAGCTATACCAAGGTCACAATCTTGTTCTTTAACCACTTTTATTAACTCCTGCAAATTAGCAGGATTTGTAGGATCAGGATGATGGCTTGGAAAATTCCCGTCAATCTTACTATGTATGATTATATTCTTGTTTGAGAGATGCTTTTTAAGTTCTTCAACAATATCGCCGGTTGCTCCATTGCCGCAATCCCAAGCCACTTTTAATTTTGGATTAATGTTTATTCCATCTAAAATACGTTTTAGGTATTTAGATTGTATATTATGGATTCCTGCTTGCGCAGGAATGACATAAGGGGATGCTGGTGTGGTATTGGAGTAGTTATCCAAAATCTTAGTCAATAACTCCTGTATCTGATCACCGAAAAAAGGTTTACCGTTTTGTAGTATTTTAAAGCCGTTATCGTCACGAGGATTGTGTGACCCCGTGACCATAATACTACCGGCGGGCGTAAAGTGTTTATCGGCAAAATATAAAACTGGTGTTGGAACTACGCCAATATTTATGATTTCAGCCCCTGCATTAGTTAATCCTAGTTCTAAAGCTTTACAAAGGGTAGGGGAGCTAAGCCGACCATCTAAACCGACACAGATTTTATCGTTATCTTTCGTTATAGTCATCTCGGCAAAACCAAAGCCGATTTTATAAGCTACTTCTTCTGTTAAATCTTTAAGGCTATTGCCTCTTATATCATAAGCCCTAAAAATTTCTTTGTTAATTTGCATAGAAAACTGTTTTGAATATTATTACATGGCTCTTATGTCATCCCTACAAAAGAGCCTTGTTGCATGGCTCGGAAAACCTACTCGATGTTATCCCCGCGTAGGCGGGAATGACATAAAACAATCCATGCAACAACACCTGCAAGTCGCTCGCAATGACGAATTTGTATAGTCTAGAAACTAAAGCTCTCACCTAAATACACTTCCTTAACTTTCTTGCTATTTGCTATTTCCTTAGCACTTCCTTCTAATAATACTTTACCTTCAAAAATAACATAAGCACGGTCGACTATATCTAGAGTATCACGTACATTATGCTCGGTAATTAATATACCTATATTAAATTCACGTAAATAAGTAATTAGATTTTTAATATCGGAAATAGCAAGCGGGTCAATACCGGCAAGCGGTTCATCAAGCATGATAAATTTAGGCTCTATTGCAAGTGCACGTGCAATCTCAAGCCTACGCCTTTCACCGCCTGATAAGCTAGCAGCGGATAAATCTTTTAAATGAACTATCGAAAACTTCTCTAACAAATTATGGGTTTTTTGTTCAATTACTTCTTTATCATTGTTAGATATCTCAACTACAGCCTTAATATTATCTTCAACCGACAATTCCCGAAATATCGAAGGTTCTTGAAGAAGATAACCGAGTCCAAGCCTTGCTCGTAAATAAATAGGCAAGTTGGTAATATTTATATCATTTAAAAGTAATTGCCCTGAGTCCAGTTTCATTAAACCGATAATAATGTTAAAGCAAGTTGTTTTACCGGCTCCATTCGGACCGAATAAACCAACTATCTCTCCTTGTTTTATATTCAGAGATATATCAGTTAATATATTCCTTTTTTTGTAGGATTTTGATATATTTTTAACGTGTAAGCTGTCCATCTTTTTTATTTGTTAAGATTTTGTTGCGTGGATTAATTTTCAATGTCATTGCGAGGACATTACGTAAGTAATTGACGAAGCAATCCAGTTAAAAATATTAATCTTTAGCATTTTTTTTTATTATTTTCTGGGATTGTCACACTTCTTGCAATCGCTTGCTGCAATGACGTACCAACGGTAAATAGCTCTATTTTTTAATAATATCTACATAGTAGATTAGTTTATTAGTTTTTAAAACATTATCGTCACGCTGTAATATTACATTACCAAGTAGAATAAGTTGTTTATTATCGCAAAAATATTTAGCACTATCTGCAAGTAATAATTCATTCTTTATTTTTCTTTCTACAGTCAATTTAGTAGGGACAACTATATGATCAATAGTTTGCTTTTCATCTATTGTTTTATAAAAAATATATAATTCTTTCGTTCTAAGTATCGCATTATCGAAGTAAACAATAACATTTCCAAGATATGCTGCTTTTTGTTTGGTTCTATCAATAATTAAACTATCAGATGTGATATGTAAATTTGAAATATTTTTATCATTAGCATATATTATAGTACTAATTATAAGAAGTAAAACAAGTTTAATAATAGACATCTTTCCAAACTTCGCTTCTAGAGGTAATTTAGACGTCGAATCGGTACTCGTACCCTCAAGTACTTCTTTGTACGCTGCGGTGCTACATTCTATGTCTCCTTTAAATTCCTCTCTATAAGCTGGTTTGGCAAGATGTCTAATCCGATAAATCGATGATTGTAGAGACATTGCCTTTAAAAATTATAATATTATTTTCATCTTTTGTATTAAAACTATCCGAAGTAATTGAAGAGTTTTTGTAAAGTAACTTAGCAGGGGAATGACCGGTTATATTCTTATTTACTAAATCAATCCTTGCATCATTAGTGTTAAATATGATCTCATCAAAAAAAAGTTTTACATCGTTTTTTAAATCTAATATTCTTGATTCTTCATCTAAAAAGCCTTCTTTCGCATTGATAATAAGAGTTTGGTCTTGATTTACGTTATAAATAGCATTTATTATATCTAGTTTATATTTGTTATTCGACTCTTTTATAGCTCGTTCAGTTTTAATCTTATACGCATTTAAATTTTTACTTACTCCTTCAAAAATTGAATCTTTCAATATAATATTATACTTTAAATCAAAATTTTTATTGTCTTTTAAACTTTTTTTTGTAACATTAATATCGTTTTTTTCATTAATATAACCGCTTTTAATTAATATATACCCTATATATAAAATTCCGACTGTTATTAAAAGATATACAGATTTCCAAATTTTTTTTCGCAGTTTATAAGAAGAGGGCATAGATTTTAGCTAACCCCTATGCGTAGTAAATCATGAATATGAATAATGCCTATAATAATATTATCATCAACAATCGGTATATTAGTGATATTCTTGGCTTTCATTAAATTTAAAGCTTCTTTTGCAAATATTTCCGATGAGATATGAATAGGGTTTTTGGTCATAATGCTTGATGCTGTTTTTAAGTGGATTTGATCGTTAATATGACGACGTAAATCCCCATCGGTTATAATTCCCACCAAATTTTGGTTTTTATCTGTTACAAGCGTACAACCTAAACGTTTTTTATTCATAATAATTATAGTTTTGGCAAAGGAAGTATCTTCATATACTAAAGGTATTTCATCACCGCTACGCATTAGGTTTTTAATTTTTGTTAAATTAGCGCCGATTGTACCTCCCGGATGATAAATTTTAAAATCATCTTTAGTAAAGCCTCGTTTTTCATGTATAACAGTCATTAAAGCATCACCAAGTGATAGCATGATTAAAGATGATATAGTAGGAACTCCAATTACAGAAGCTTCTGGGTATTCAGGTACTATTAATAAAAAATCGCTTCTTTTAGCTAAAGTAGAATTTTTATTCATTGTCATTGCAGCAATTTTTATGGAAGAGTTCTTGCAATATTCAATTATATTAAATAGTTCTTTAGTTTCGCCGGAATTAGATAACATAATTACTAGATCATTTCTCGTCACCATACCTAAATCGCCGTGACTTGCTTCTGCCGGATGTAAATAAAAAGCAGGCATACCGGTTGAAGAAAAGCTAGCAGCTATTTTTCTTGCAATATAACCGCTTTTGCCTATGCCGGTTAGGATTATCCGTCCTTTGAAAGATAGTAAAAATTCTATAATTCTGTTAAAGTCTTCAGGGATATTTTCGGATAATTTTTCTAAAGCACTTGCTTCACTAGAAATAACCCTCTTTGCGATAATTCGGTAATTATTTGTGTTGGTCATTTATTTACTCATTGTTATACCGTGGCTTGTCCACGGTATCCAGCAAATTATTAGTATTATGAGCTATTTTTGTGGATACCCAAACCGTCATTGCGAGCAGCGGTAGGCTACACGGCAATCTCATGAAATAATAACAAACTCCTGAGATTGCTTAGTCAATTACTTCGTAACTTCCTCGCAATGACTATTAAGCTTCATATCAATTAAAATACTTACGTTCTGTAATTACTTCAGCAGTTTCAGCATTATTATCTTCATTCCAAGCTCGTTTTTTACTAGAATCACGTCGCTGCTCAGGTTCTGAATTGTCCTTAGTATTATTAACATTGGTTTTTGGCTTTGTATTATTTGAAGATTTATCTTTATCGGCATTTTTAATAGTTAATTTTGCTTTGCCTTTATTATCAAAGCCTATTAGCTTAACTTTTACTATATCGCCTTGTTTTAAAACACTGCTAACCGTTTCTATTCTTTCTCCTGATACTTCACTAATATGAACAAAGCCGTCTTTATTACCTACATAATTAATAAAAGCACCGGAATCTAAGACTTTCACTACCGTACCGTTAAATATTTCACCGATTTCAGGTTCAACGACAATAGCTTTAATTTTATCTAAGGCAACTTTTAGCTTATCTCTATCTGAAGCATAAACAGACACCGTACCGTCATCGCTTATATCTATTTTAGCACCGCTAGTTTCACAAATTTCCTTTATTACTTTACCGCCCGGTCCTATAATATCTCTAATTTTATCCTTATCTATTTTTATAGTAGTAGTAGAAGGAGCATTTTTACTTAGTTCGTTATTTGGTTTACTGATAACTTTATTCATTTGCTCCAGTATATGCAAACGACCGAGTCGTGCTTGCTCTAAAGCTACTTTCATTATTTTAAAATCTACTCCGGATATTTTGATATCCATTTGTAATGCAGTAATCCCTTCGCTAGTTCCTGCAACCTTAAAGTCCATATCACCGAAATAATCTTCATCGCCGAGAATATCCGATAATACGGCAAAATTTTTACCTTCCTTAACAAGTCCCATAGCAATACCCGCAACCGGTGCTTTTATCGGTACGCCGGCATACATTAAAGCAAGAGAACTACCGCAAACAGTTGCCATTGAAGAAGAACCGTTAGATTCCGTAGTTTCGGCAACTACTCTAATAGAATAAGGAAATTGTACTTTATTAGGTAATATTGGATTAATAGCACGCCATGCGAGTTTACCGTGTCCGACTTCACGACGACTAGGTGCTTTCATTGGCATTGCTTCATTTACAGAGTAGGGCGGAAAGATATAATTGAGCATAAAACGCTCTTTATACTCACCCTCTAAACTGTCAACTATCTGCTCATCTAAACTAGTACCGAATGTAGTACTAACTAAGCTTTGCGTTTCGCCTCTAGTAAATAAAGCTGAACCATGTGCGGAAGGTAGTAAACCTATTTCACAAGCAATTTGTCTTATATCCGTAGTACTTCTTCCATCGATACGTCTATTTTTTTCTAAAATCTCGTTACGTAATATATCTGATTCAATAGCTTTTAAAGCTGATTCGATTTGATAATTACTATATTTTTTATTTTCTATGTCGCTTACAAAATGTGTAAGAACTTTTTCAGGTATTAAATCTAAATTAGTGCTACGTTCTTGTTTAGATTTAATTGCAAAAGCTTGTTCAATTTCTTTTACAAATAACTTCTCAATTTCTTTCTTTAATGAAGCAGGGTATAAAGCTTGCATTTCAAGTTTTGGTTTTTTAGCTTCTTCTGCTAGTTCTTTAATTATCTTTATTACCGGCTGAAAGCTTTCAAATCCAAATTTTACGGCTTCTAACATTTGTTCTTCAGAAAGTAAATGAGCTTCCGATTCAACCATCATTACTGAATCTGATGTTCCTGCAACTACTAAATCAAGCTGACTTGTTTTTAATAATGCAAGTGTCGGATTTAAAACAAATTCACCATTGATTAAACCTACTTTACTTGCCGCAACTATTTCTAGATAAGGAGCAGGGGATAGGCTAAGTGCAGCCGATGCACCGATAATTGCAAGTATATCTACCGGAGTTTCAGGATCATATGAAAGAACACTGCAAGTTACATGCGTTTCATTCACAAAAGCCGGATGAAATAATGGTCTAATCGGTCTATCTATTAAACGAGATACTAAAACTTCTCTATCTGATGCTTTTCCCTCATGTTTAAAAAATCCCCCTGGTATCTTACCGGCAGCATATGCCATTTCTCTATAATTAATTGTTAAAGGAAGAAAACCTATACCCTCTTTTGCTTTGTTAGCTACTACTGCCGTACATAATAAAACGGAATTACCCATTTTTACCGTAACTGCCCCGTCAGCTTGCCTTGCTATTTTACCTGTACTAAGCTCAAGAACTTGCCCGTTCCATGTAACACTCTTAGTTATTTCGTTAAACATCTATTTATCTCATTTCATAATTTATATTTTATTGTATTCTACCACGTCATTGCGAGGAAAATTACGAAGTAATTCGACGAAGCAATCTCAGGATATTGGACGAGATTGCCACGCATCCTACGGCTGCTCGCAATGACGATTATCCAACTACTTAATCTTTCTAATTCCTAGCTTACTTATTAAATCTAAATATTTGCTAACATTATTCTTTTTAATATAGTTAAGTAATCTGCGGCGGCGCCCAACTAAAATTAATAATCCGCGTCTTGAAGTATGATCTTTATGGTTAGATTTAAAATGCTCGGTTAAATTATTGATTCTTTCAGTTAAGATAGCACATTGCACTGCACTTGAACCGGTATCATTTTCCGTTATAGCATATTCTTTAATTAATTGTTGTTTACGTTCTGTAGTAATCGACATCGATAATTTCTCCTTAAATATATAGACTTCCAGTTTTAAAAGAAGTCTTGTGTTAAATTAAATACTCGTAAAGAATTAAAGCAACTCTTGTTTAAGCTACCTATTGCAAGCAAAGTGCCTTTATAGCGAACCCACAAAAGATCCACAGACATCTTGCCAAACTCTACTTCTAGAGGTAATTTGTACGTCAATCCGGTACTCGCATCCTCACGTACTAAAGTGTACGCTGTGGTGCTGCGTTCCGTGTTTCCTTTAAATTCCTCTCTATAAGCAAATTTGGCAAGATGTCTAAAGTCTTTTTCATAATTAAATAAACATTTCTGTCCATATTTAATTTGCTGTGCTTGGCTGTCAGTTGCATCAAGAACCAGGATGTCGTCCAGTATTGCTTCTATCTTTATACTTTTTTCCTCTAGGGCATTTTTGGTAATTTCGTCAGGCGATTTAATTCGGATAGCATTTTCTTCTTTAAATATTCCAACCTGAGTACGGCGTAATTCTATCACAAATCCTAAACTTTGCAAGGACAATGCCAAATCTTCTGCTAAAGTCCTTATATAAGTACCTTTTGAGCATTCCGTATAGTATGTAGCGGTAGCATTTTTCTCATCAAAATTTAAACATTTTAGATCATAAATAGTTATATTTCGTGGCTTTAATTCTACTTTTTTTCCCTCTCTAGCCAATTTATAAGCTCTTACACCGTTAACTTTAAGAGCTGAAAAAGCCGGCGGTATTTGTGTTACGTTACCGATAAATTTAGAACATACGGCATAAGCTTCTTCTTGAGAAGGGATACAATCTTTCGTTGCTATTACTTTACCGGCACAATCGCCGCTATTGGTTTGCATTCCGAATTTTATGGTAAAAATATAGGTTTTTCTAGCATCAATTAGCAGATGTATCAGTTTTGTAGCTTCACCTACGGCAAACGGTAATATTCCTTCCGCTTCTACGTCTAAAGTACCGGCATGTCCTATCTTGGTTTTACCGAGTATTTTTTTTACTATGCTAACAAGTTGAGCAGAACTTATACCTCTTGGTTTATAAATATTTAACCAATAATTACTCATTTTAATGTGATTTTAACTTGACTTAAATTTAGACAATCTTTAATATATAACTCTAGCCAATAGCAAGATAGCTTAGACCAAATAAAATGACGATTAACCCCAGTAACATAGAAAATTCTTCCTCTAAAATCAATAGCTATTTTTCTAAACTTACCGATTATATCTGGCCTATAAAACGCCATGAAGTTTCTAAATTTTTATTCATCACTTTATTAATGTTCTGTATTTTATTTATCCAAAATCTAATCAGAGCTTTAAAAGATAGTATTGTTACTACTATGATCGGTGCCGAGATTATCTCGTTTTTGAAGTTTTGGGGAGTGATGCCGTCAGCTTTTTTAATGACTGCTATATATGTAAAGCTTGTTAATAAGATGAAAGCAGAAAATATATTTTATCTTATTATATCAATATTTTTAACATTCTTTGCTCTTTTTGCTTACGTTATTTTTCCAAATCATGAAGTGCTGCATTTTAGTCCTGTAACCGTTCAAAATTTAACGGCAAGTTTACCTAATTTAAAATGGTTTATATGGCTTTTATCAAAATGGAGTTTTTCATTATTTTATATAATAGCCGAATTATGGCCAAACGTAGTTTTCGCATTACTTTTTTGGCAGTTTGTTAATAATATTACTACAGTAGAAGAATCTAAAAGATTTTATCCGTTATTCGGTTTACTTAGTCAAACAGGTATTTATTTAGCAGGGCAGTTTTTAGAAAATCTAAGTAATATTAATGATTACGTAACTAATAAATTTGCATTGCAATCGTCTTTTCATACACTTTCTATACAAATTATACTAACTATAGTATTAATTTTAGGAATAATAACTATTAAAACTTTTTGGTTGCTTAATCATAAAGTACTAGACAAAGAGCATATGGCGTTACTCAGGTTTAAAGCAAAGAAAAAATCTATGACTATTGCCGAAAGTTTTCAGATGCTTCTATCGTCAAGACATATTAGATTAATTGCAACTTTGCTTATCTGCTATGGCATTGCCATTAATTTAGTAGAAGGTCCTTGGAAAGCAGCAGCTACTAAAATTTATAAAACTCCAACCGAATATGCAGCTTTTATAGGAAGTTATTTGAGCTATACCGGAGTATTTACTATTTTATTTGTCGTACTTGGTTCAAATATAGTTAGAAGAATTGG
Source organism: Rickettsia africae ESF-5 (assembly GCF_000023005.1). Lineage (NCBI taxonomy): Bacteria > Pseudomonadati > Pseudomonadota > Alphaproteobacteria > Rickettsiales > Rickettsiaceae > Rickettsia > Rickettsia africae. The sequence goes on from NC_012633.1 coordinate 646,992, forward strand.
CTGGTTTACGGCGGCTGTTATCACCCCTTTAATAGTTTTTATTACCGGTATATTATTTTTTGCCGTTAATAATTTTGAAAGATTTGCCGGCTTAATAATAGCAAATTTTATTCTAACCGATCCTGCTTTAATTGCTATAACAATAGGTGCTATTCAAAATGTGCTTAGTAAATCAAGCAAATATACCTTATTTGATTCAACAAAAGAAATGGCCTATGTTCCTTTAGATCCGGAAATAAAAATAAAAGGCAAAGCTGCTGCCGACGTGATAGGTACAAAACTCGGTAAATCTGGTAGTGCATTTTTACAATCATTGGTATTTATAATATTACCTTCCGCTAGTTATCAATCTATTTCCACCTGTTTAATGATTATATTTATAATTACTTGCTTAATCTGGTTTTGGGCAACTAAAGCACTCAATAAAGAATATAAAAATTCTATTAAATTTTCTCAATAATATTAGTTTTTTCTTGATATTACTAAAATCTCTATATACTATCTTTGACAGTATAACTCAAACTGTGAAAAAAGGATGTGTTATGTCATTCCCGCGTAGGCAGGAATCCAGAAAAAAGCGAAATAAATCGAGCTTTTAATTTAATCTAGTGTGCTTAGACTTTTTAGTGACTGGATACCCGCCTACGCGGGAATGACATAAGAGGGTAAAGATCAATGTAACAACATCGGCTTGACTACGCATCACTTACAGTTTATGCTAATTAATTTTTGGTTAAATGAGAGGTTTTATGAGTAAAGACGGTAACCTAGATACAAGTGAATTTGATACTTTAGCAAATAAGGAATATACAGCAGAACAAAAGCAAACATTAGAACAAGGGCAAAAAGAATTTTTATCTCAAACTACAACCCCAGAACTAGAAGCTGACGATGGTTTTATCGTTACTTCTGCATCTTTTGCTCAATCTACCCCTTCAATGAGTGCTTTATCGGGCAATATCTCTCCTGACAGTCAGACATCAGACCCAATAACCAAGGCTGTAAGAGAAACAATTATACAACCGCAAAAAGATAATTTAATAGAACAAATATTAAAAGACCTGGCAGCCCTTACAGACCGTGATTTAGCTGAACAAAAAAGAAAAGAAATAGAAGAGGAAAAAGAAAAAGATAAAACATTAAGTACTTTTTTCGGTAATCCGGCTAATAGAGAATTTATTGATAAGGCTTTAGACAATCCTGAACTTAAAAAGAAATTAGAATCAATAGAAATAGCCGGCTATAAAAATGTGCATAATACATTTAGCGCCGCTAGTGGATACCCTGGTGGATTTAAACCGGTACAGTGGGAAAATCACGTCAGTGCAAGCGATCTTAGAGCAACAGTAGTTAAAAATGATGCAGGTGATGAACTCTGTACCTTAAATGAAACAACTGTTAAAACTAAGCCTTTTACTTTAGCTAAACAAGACGGTACTCAGGTTCAGATCAGCTCATATAGGGAAATAGATTTTCCTATAAAACTTGATAAAGCCGATGGGTCAATGCATTTATCGATGGTAGCATTAAAAGCTGATGGCACAAAGCCCTCCAAAGATAAAGCCGTATATTTCACTGCCCACTACGAAGAAGGACCAAACGGTAAACCTCAACTTAAAGAAATAAGCTCACCAAAACCTTTAAAATTTGCCGGAACCGGAGATGACGCAATAGCTTATATAGAGCATGGTGGAGAAATTTATACACTTGCGGTAACACGCGGTAAATATAAAGAAATGATGAAGGAGGTAGAACTAAACCAAGGACAGAGCGTTGATTTATCGCAAGCTGAAGATATTATAATAGGACAAGGACAAAGTAAGGAACAACCGCTAATAACTCCACAGCAAACAACAAGTTCATCGGTTGAACCACCTCAGTATAAACAACAAGTACCGCCAATTACTCCTACTAACCAACCACTGCAACCTGAGACTTCACAAATGCAACAGTCGCAACAAGTGACTCCAAATCTTCTTAATACAGCTACGGCTTTATCAGGCAGCATGCAAGATTTATTAAATTATGTAAATGCAGGTTTAACAAAAGAAATTGATAGCAATAAACAAATTGATTTAATTAAAGAAGCAGCCACGGCAATTCTTAATAATGAGAAAAGTGATATTGCTGAAAAGCAGGCTAATATCATTGCTTTAGCTGAAAATACGGTCAATAATAAAAACCTCAAACCGGATGCAAAAGTAGCTGGAGTCAATGCAATATTAGAAACCATAAAAAATGATCAGAATACCCCAAACCTAGAAAAATCAAAAATGCTTGAAGCTACAGTAGCTATCGTTTTAAATTCAGAGAATCTTGAGTCGAAGCAAAAACAGCAGATGTTAGAAAAGGCAGTAGATGTCGGTTTAAGTCTTAAAGATGATGCAAGTAGAGCTGCAACAATTGACGGTATTAAGGATGTTGTAATAAAAAGTAACCTTTCTACTGAAGATAAAGGGACAATGCTTATAGCAGTAGGTGATAAGGTTAATGTATCTGAATTAAGCAATGCGGAAAAACAAAAATTATTAGGTTCTGTATTAAAGAAAGATGTAGAAGCCCAAGTTCTCAGTCCGGCACAACAACAATTGATGCAGCAGCATTTAGATAAGATTACGGCAGAACAAACTAAAAAAGATACAATAAAAAAAGTAAATGATATTTTGTTTGATCCTCTAAGTAATACTGAATTAAAAACAACAAACATACAAGCCATTACGTCTAATGTTTTAGATGGTCCGGCTACAGCAGAAGTCAAAGGCGAAATAATTCAAGAAATTACTAACACAGTTGCAGGAAGCTCGCTTGAAGCTCAAGACAAAGCAGCGATTATTAAAGGGGTAGGCGAGACTATAGCTACTCATAGTGATACCTCTTTATCCTTACCTAATAAAGCACTTATTATGGCATCAGCGGAAAAAGGTATTGCAGAAAGTCAGACCAATTTACCTGATAGAGAGCTAATGACTAAAGGGTTAGTAGACGGTATTTATGAAGGCAAAGGAGGTCCTGAAATAACTAAGGCAGTTTCTAGCGGGATCGATAATAGTAATATTAATGACTCTGAGAAAGAGGCACTTAAAAAAGCTAAAGATGCAGCGAGTGAGGCAGCTTTAGATAGAGACACTCAAAATTTAACTGAAGGGTTAAAAGGACAGAATATAGAAGAACACAAGCCTCACGATGATATATATAACAAAGCTCGAGAAGTAATTAACGCTGTTAATCCTGTTATAGAAGCATTAGAAAAATCTAAAGAACCGGTAGTGTCGGCAGAAGACAGAATTGTACAAGAAACTTCTAGTATATTAAATAATATCTCTAAGCTTGCAGTTGAGAAAGTCAATAATTTGCGTGCTATGCTTTCTCCAAATGGTAACCTTAAAACTCTTGAAGAAAAAAAAGAGGAATCAATAAAAAAAGTAGATGAGCTGGTAAAGGCATTTGGTACTAAATCTTCTACTGAAGAACAGCAAAGTTTCATTAAAACTAATTTAATTGATGATAAAACTTTATCTAAAGAGGTACGTTTACAAACTATAGATAAGTTATTACAAGAACAAAAACGAGCAGAAGCAATTGAAAACCCTAGTGTTAAAACGGAAGATGTAAGGGTAGTATCAGGAAAGTCTAAATTAAAACCTATAAGTAAAGATAATCCAGATATTGAAAAAGCTAAAATGGTAGTAGGAAGAGATAGAGTTAATATCAAAGGGAATATAAAAATTATGGGAGCATTAATGAATGCAAGAGATATCATTCAGTCGGAAAATTTAAATAAATCAATACCTATTAAAAGAGAGTCTTCCCCTCCACAACGCTGATTAAGATTTGTATTCTGTATATTATCAAGGCAAGCAATGTTATTCCCGCTTCTGCGGGGATGACATAAATTATATCACAACGTAATCAGGATGGCAGCTTGCCGTTATGTATTAGTTTTTAGTTTTTCTTTCCAGCTAAACATTTTACTAAATTATTAACGGCTTGTTGTTCTTCCGTGCTATTAATTTTCATAAAATTTCTTGAAACTTCAATGCACATACGTTGATGTTGAGTATGTACGGGCTGCGGTTTATTAGCTTCTTCTAAACCTTCAAAGAAATAATCAATATTCCTATCTAAAGCTTCTGCGATTAGTACTAGCCTTCCTACAGAAATTCTATTAATTGCTTTTTCGTATTTTTGTAATTGTTGATGCGTAACATCAATTACTTCAGCCAGTTGTTGACGAGACAACCCCTTAGCGAGTCTTAAAGAATAAATTTTCTTGCCGATAAAACTATCGATTTTTTGTATAATATCGTTTTTTCTACCCATTATCCTCTCCTTGGTTACTACTAATTACATCTATATTTAAAAATTTTCTTTGAACACAAATGATATTATCCTATATTATTATAAAACACGTGGTTATTAATAATTTAATACCGTTAAACTTATCCAAGTGTAAGTAGAAATGATACCATAAATTAATATTATAAGCAACTATAAAATAACATTTTTTAAGTTTTTTGTAATCATTTGGTAAATAATTATTAAAGAATAAAATTATTTCTTATCAAATAAAAATATCATAAGAACTTTAAAATTATTTGTAAAATATAAATACCTTATGTTTTAAAAACTTATTTACTGAAGCATAAATTAACAATTTATAAAAAATAAAATTTTGGTGCATTATAGAAAAATATAAAATTAATGCAAGGAAAAAATTTCATTTCTATATTAATATTTCAAATCAAGGATAAAGTATAGTTTCATTTTAATTATAAATTAATTATTTACAGCGAACTTATTTAAGATTAAATATAAAATTAATAGTAACAACTTAGCTTTTATAATGAGAAAAATTTTTAATTGTCTTTACGTAGCCTTATTTAGAACAATAGAAGATGATGGCATTGAACATTCGGGATATATGTCATTCATGATACTTTTATCTATTTTCCCTTTCCTAGTATTCTTATTAGCTTTAACAAGCTTTTTAGGAGCTTCAGAACTTGGTCAAAATTTTATACAAATTTTTCTAGAGAGTCTTCCGGAACAAGCAACGGAATCAATAGAAAAAAGAATACGCGAATTACTAAGTGCTCCTCCTCAAAGTTTAATGAATCTTGCCATAGTAGGCAGTATTTGGACTGCTTCTTCTTTTGTAGAATGTTTAAGGACTATTTTAAATCGTGTATATCAAATAAAATCCCCACCCCCTTATATAAGAAGAAGATTACTTAGTATTATACAGTTTCTTATAATTAGTGCCTTGATTACCTTTACTATGTTTCTTTTAGTGGTGATTCCAATATTATTTACAAAAATTCCGATAATATTAGAGACCATTGAAAAATATAAGATCATTTTAAATTTTATAAGATATTTTTTAATTTTAATTTTATTATTTTTAGGTGCCTCATCTTTGTATTATATATTACCTAATGTAAAACTAAATTTTATTGATGTATTTCCAGGGGCTTTATTAACTGTGATATTATGGATAATAAGCGGCTATTTACTTTCAACTTATATAGTCTACTATAATCAATTAAATCTAATGTATGGTTCACTTGGTAGTATAATAGTTACATTAATATTCTTCTATATTATAAATATGATATTTATCTATGGTGCGGAATTTAATTATCTAATGAAAAATTATGAAAATATAGAGTGAAGTGCAGCTTAAAGCACTTCATCAGAAAAATAAAATACTTAATTGAAACAATTTCGGCAGTTTTATATTTAATATTTTATATCAATCTTTATTTTAGTTGTAAAAACAATTATTGTTTAGTTTTTAGGTTTTGTGAACAAAATACAAATTATTTAAAAAAATCCGGTTTAAATAACATAAAGCTCACCTGAGATGATGTCGGTAATGGAGTTAAATTATATTGTGGATCAAAAGCATTCCCGTAAATTTTTTCTATTGTTTGGAGCGAACTTGGAGATTTTAAAGCCAACAATATTGACTTTAAAATAGTAAAAATTGCTATATATGGATCGGTTTCGGGGGAAGATAAGCGATGTTCTAAACGTTTGGGAAAAGCATTTGGAGTTCGTACGGCTACGCTTCTATTATTTCCACCGTACGATATATGCGTAGGAGCCATAAATTTTTTATTTATCCGTGCATAATCTAGAGTAGTAGGCATAAAAGCGAGTAGGGTGTCTAACATATAGTGACATAGCCCTTGTGCTGCTAAAATTATATAATAATCATTGAACTCGGAATTAAAATTAATATGAAAATGCATACTATTACCATAATCATCCAAAAACGGCTTAGGCGAAAAATCTATATAACCGTTTAACTGCTGTGCCATTTTTGTTAAAATAGTTTTAACCTCTAATATATTTTTTATATATTGTATTAAGTTTACAGAAGGGGGAAGATCTATTTCAAATTGGTTATTGCCTTTTTCTTTTTTTATTTTAGCAATTTTAAATCTAGCTAAGTATTTTCTTGAAAGTATTTCAAATTTAGCTATATCAATATTGTGACTTAAATAAAACTCTATTTCTACGCCAATAATAGGGATTAGGTTATAGTCTTGATGAAATTGTGCTATTATTTTTTCTAGCTGTTTATTTTTTTGTAAACGACCGGATAAAGTATTAATAAAACTATTATAATTAATATGGGATATTTTCATGGAAGGATTAATAAACGGATCAGTTTATTATAAAATTTTTGATAAAACATTCAATAATTCTAGTCATAGATATATAAAAAAAAATAACTCTATAAATGAAACAGAAATAGTTGAAAACAAAAAATCTATTATTACTTATTTTAAAGCACAAGATATTTTAATTTTAAACCAAGTACATGGCAATCAAATTGTTAATGCTGATGAGTCCATAATTGCCGTACCTGAAGCAGATGGCAGCATTACAACTAAGAAAAATTTAATATTAGCGGTACAATCAGCAGATTGTGTACCGGTATTACTTGCAAGCGGCGACGGTAAAATAATCGGAGCGGCACATGCAGGTTGGAAAGGAAGTATAAATAATATTATTAGCAATATAGTTACTAAAATAACAGAAAAAGGAGCAAAGAATTTAATAGCAGTGATAGGTCCTGCTATAGCTCAAAGTTCATATGAAGTTGATGATGAATATTATAAAGCTTTCTTAAGTAAGGATATTAACAATAAACAGTTTTTTATAAACTCTATAAAAGAAAATCATTATATGTTTGATTTACCGACTTTTGTAGAGTTAAAACTTAAAGAAGCAGGCGTCAAAGATATAAAAAATATTGCTGAAGATACTTACACAAATCCGTTAAAATATCCAAGTAAAAGACGCTCATATCATTTGCAAGAACCTTATAATCAGAATATATTATCAGCTATCGTAATGAAATAATGGCATTGCTAAATAAATATTGATGGTTTGAAAAAGCTACACCATTACAAGGATGCGTTGTTGCATGGACACTGAGTCATCATTGTGAGCAGCCGTAGGCTGCGTGGCAATCTAGAAAATAATTAAAAAATTCTGTAAATTAGAATTTTTTACTGGATTACTTCGTCAATTACTTTGTAATTTCCTTGTAATGACGGGAAAACCGGTATACGCAACAATGCTCGCTCGCAATAACGATATCTATCTTTATTTAGCAATGCAAAAATAACTCTTCATTTATCGGAGTATATTAATGAATCAAGATAAACCTTACTATCAAATAGTTTATGCACCAAACGATATTTTTAAAAAACAAGCAGAATATATAGACATTGTTGATGATAATATTCGTACTATTGTCGATAAAATGCTTCAGAATTTACATATAGAAAGGGCAGTGGGCTTGGGTGCTAATATGGTAGGAATATTAAAGCGTATAGCGGTAGTTGACCTACATGAAAATAATAAATCATCGCCTATAGTTTTTATTAATCCGAACATAACTTATTTTTCAGAAGAAAAACAAACTTTTATTGAGGGTTCTTTATCGTTTCCAGGCATTGAAGCATCTATTACACGATCAAAAGCAATCAAGGTAAAATATCTTGATTATAACGGTAATAAGCAAGAACTAGCAGCAGAAGGCTTTTTAGCAACTGTAATTCAGCATGAAATAGATTATTTAAACGGCAAAACTTTCTTAGATTATTTATCAAAACTTAAGCGTGATACACTACTTAAAAAGATGCTAAAGCATATCAAACTCCATCCTCCACATATTCACGGTAGCGGTTGTAGGCATTAGACATTTTCTCAAACTTCGCTTCCAGAGGTAATTTATACATCAAGCCTAGACTCGTATCCTCACGTACTAGTTTGTACGCTGCGGTGACAAGTGCTTTCGTGTCTCCTTTAAATTCCTCTCTATAAGTGTTTGGAAAGATGTCTATTAAAGTTTTTGACATTTAAATTTAAAATATGTTATAACTGACTAGTTAATTAACTAGTTCATTATATGAAAAACACAATTACAGCCTTTGATGCTAAAACCCATTTTTCTAAATTATTAGACCGAGTTAGTAAAGGTGAAGAAATTTTAATTACTAAAAGAGGAAAAGCTGCTGCAAAAATTGTTCCTATTGATTCTCATAATAATATTGAAATAGCAAAGATTGCAGCTCTTAGACTGCGAAAAGCTTGCAAAAGAAATTAATTTACAACCATCGGATTTAGAAGTATGGCTAAATTACAAAAATGAGGGTAAGAAGTAAAAAATGGTCTCTTTTGTTTTAGATTCTTCAATTGCTTTATCATGGCTTATGCCTGATGAAGTAGCAAGCTTGGATATACTAGATAAAACCATAACAGAAGGAGCAATTGTCCCTGCTATTTGGGGGCTTGAGATTGGAAATGTATTATTATGTGCAGAGCGTGCAAAACGTCTTACTGCAAATCAACGTCACCAAGCAATTTATACTTTAAAGGATCTTTACATCAAAATTGATCAAATAACATTGGAACATATATGGTTTGAGACAATGGATTTAGCCGTACAATATGGATTAACACTTTATGATGCTAGCTATTTAGAGCTAGTATTACGCTGTGGGTTACCAATAGCAACACTTGATAAATCCTTAAAACAAGCAAGTAAAGCCGCTGGGGTCGTAGTATTGTGATCACATCTTCACAAGTCGTAGCCAAGCTGCCCAGTCACGTTTGCCTAAATCTTCTTCAAACAATAATAAGTCTTTTACCGTCTGCTTACATATTTCTACGGAAGGGATTATAAGCTCTTGTTCTTTTGTAGAATTTAGTAGGCATTGCGTTTTACAAGCTTGTTCTAAATGGTAAGTATAAAACATAGCTTCATGAATAGTTTTTCCGCAGGTAATAGCACCGTGATTACGAAGTAACATCACATAATTCTGTTTAAGGTCAGTAACAAGTCTACTACTCTGTTTGTCGGCATCTAGTACTAGAGAATTATAATTATGATATGATATTCTATCGTAAAAATGTAATGCCCATTGACTGATCGGTAAAAGCCCGCATTTTAAAGCAGAAACGGCAATAGCTGCAGGAGTATGATAATGAAAAATAGCAGAAATATCAGGGCGTGTTTTATAAATACTACCATGAATAAAGTAACCGGTTTTATTATATTGATATTCTTCGCCTTCTAAAATTTGTCCGTCTAAACTAACTTTTAAAAGATTCTCTGTAGTTACTTCTTCAAATCTTAGTCCAAAAGGATAAATATAGTAAAAAACGGCATTTTTAGGTCTTGCGGATAGATGCGTATAAGTATGATCATCCAGCGATAAATACGCCATTATTCGGTAAGCGGCAGCTAAATTATATTTTATATCCATAATTGTTAAAATCTATATTGGTTTTATGTTATTCTCGCGTGATGTTGTTGCGTGAATCAGCTTTCCCATCTGAGCTACGGAAATTGCATAGCAATTGATGAAGCAATCTCAGAAATCTGTTATTATTTTATGAGATTGCCACGCAAGTACTACAACTGCTCGCAATGATGGGGTAATATCTACACAACAAGGCCACACAGGAATGACATAGGAGCTGTGCAACAAATCCTCAACGCTATTTAAAAGGAGCATATACCGCTTCTTCCTTTGTTTCTATAATCGCTTCTTTAGAAGCTTTTATACATTCTTGTAAAGATTTCTTACCTAAATACGGTACTAGATTATAATTTAATATATAACATTGTAAATTATCTTTCTTACCGCTAAAGTTAAATTCAATTTTATTGCCTTGCTCCAATAGCTTTTTAACTTCTGTTGTTTGCTGGATAAAATTCTTTTGTTCTAAGTTTAAGTGTTTGATTCTTAGTATATTTTTTACTACGGAAAACGTAGAAACAGCAAGAAGCAGAAGGAATATAAATAACTCTTTATTACTTTGCTTGTGTAAGAAAATACTATTTTTAACATACGAAGCTGCAATCATTCCGATAGCTATAACATAACATCCAAGATATCTAAGTAATGATGCCCCTCTAATTGCCTCTTCATAACTAAAGTTAAAGAAATATAAATATAACCGCCACAAAGCAAAAATTATAAAACACGCAAACGTACTTATCAGGAAAAATTTATATTCTTTCAGCAAATCCGGTTTATATTTACAAATTCCGTACCATGCAGCTATACAAATAGTATATACAACTAAACTTCCTTCTTTTAATAAGAATAACAAGAGAAATTTACCGTAATTTAGTAATAATGATCTATGCTGTTCATTAAAATTTTCAGCAATATATACTAAATTGCTAAAACTATGTTCGCATCTGTCAAAAAAATCATGGGTGTTTTTAAAATAACTCATCCAAATAAAACTACACAAAATAGGTAAAGTAAGTAAAATCAGATACATAATATAATCACTTGATTTTTTAGGCTTTTTATAAAAAATTGTATAATGAGCTATAAGAATTATCGCAGCAAAACTAGCAAGCCATGTTCCAATTTCTCGGAAAGAGGCAAGTAATATCGTAATAGGTAAAATAAGTAATAATGCTTTTTTCTTATCTTCCGCAAGGATATAAATTGCAAAAATAGCTCCGAACATTAAGCCAATAGTACTATCGTTATATATTGAACGAATTCCGGTCGTATATAATACTACGTCGCAAAGTAAAAGTGAAAACAACATTCCGGTTTGCCACAATTTCTTATTTGCGGCTAAAGGAGCTAGAAATGCTAAATGTAATAAGAAATGAGCAAATAATACGTTACCGTCCGAATAACCTGAAAGTAGCAGCATAAAATAATGATAAACGGCAGCTCCTCTTGGATAATGGGCATGAGTAGTAATAATGGAAGTTAACGAAGACTGATTTTCAAAAACACCGAAATATAACAATTCTTTAGTAAATATTCCCCAATGTGAGAAATCATCATAAGAATGCAGCGATGCATCTCTGGTATAAAGAAAAAACAAAAGAATCAATAAAGTAAATACAATGATTTCAATTATATTTTTTCTAGATTCCTGCTTCCACAGAAATGACATGAAGGAGGTATTATTGCGTAGATCAAGAAATGCGTGCGGTGTCATACCGTGACTTGACCACGGTATCCAAAAATATAACTTAAAAATACTAAACATTTTTAACTGGATCCCGCGATCAAGTCGCGGGATGACAGGAGCGGAGCCACCCCCTACAACAACGCCTATAAAATGCAGGAATGACATGAAAGCTAAAAATATACCGATGAAATAATATATATATGTTGCAGCCGGTAATAGCTTTAACATAGCAAAACAATATAAAATCGGTACTAATATGCTGATTGTTATGGGAATAGCGAAAGTCAATTTTGTTTTGAAATATTTGGCAAAAAAAGACGAAACCCCAAAAATGCTTAATATTGGTATTATGATCATATTAATTTGTAAATAATTTTTTGGTCATTGCGTGAACCGGTAAAACCCACTGTGTCACCCCGTGGCTTAACCACGGGGTCCAAAAAACAATAAAAAATACTAATAATTTTAGTATTTTTAACTGGATCCCGTGGTCAAGCCACGGGATGACAGAGGTGAAATTGATTCACACAACAAGGCCACGCGGAAATGATATAGAACGAAAATGTCCGGTACTATAGGTATCCAATACCCGCTCGCAACAACGCCTTTATCACCCGTATTTAATTTTAGCTTGTGCTGCGGCGATTCTTGCTATAGGGATACGGTATGGAGAACAAGAAACATAGTTTAAATTCATTCTATGAAAAAATTCTATAGAGGCAGGGTTCCCTGCATGTTCTCCGCAAGCTCCGAGTTTCAAATTAGCATTACTGCTTTTTCCGCGTTTTATAGCAATTTCAATTAATTCTCCTACTCCTTCTTCATCGAGAGTAGTAAATGGATCGGATTCAAAAATCTTTTCTTCTAAATAATATGGAAGAAAAGAGGCAATATCATCTCTAGAAATTCCATATGTAGTCTGAGTTAAATCATTAGTACCAAAACTAAAATAGTCAACTTCCTTAGCTATTTTCTTACTGCCGAGTGCTGCCCTGGGTAGTTCTATCATAGTACCGAGCGTAAAGGAAAACTTATATCTATAACGTTGCTCTAATTCCTCTATTACCGCATAAATATCCATTTTAAGCTTTTGTATTTCACCTACATTGCTAATTAAAGGGATCATTAATTCTAAGTTACATTCTATATGTTCTTTTTTATGTAGCTCAAAAATAGCTGTAAAAATTGCTTCAATTTGCATTTGGTAAATTTCCGGCGAACATATACCAAGTCTACATCCACGGTGACCGAGCATAGGATTTACTTCATGCATAGCATGAAGACGTTGATTAATCATGGATAAAGGTAGATTTAAGCTATTGGCCAAATTCTTTTTATCTTCTTCGGTGGTAGGTAAAAACTCATGTAACGGCGGATCAAGTAATCTAATATTTACCGGTTTATCTTTCATTACTCTGAATAAAGCTTTAAAATCCTCAGTTTGCAAAGGTAATAATTTCTGCACGGCAAGCTTTCTCCGTTCTATATCAGGAGCAATAATCATGTCTCTTACTAAAGGAATTTTATTTTTATCAAAAAACATATGTTCGCTACGACATAAACCTATACCTTGAGCTCCAAACTTTACAGATACTAAAGCATCGTTAACTGTTTCAGCATTTGCACGAACTTTTAAGCTACTAATCTCGTCTGCCCAATCTAAAATTAATTTTGATTCTTCACTGAAAGTAGGTTGAATTAACGGCATTTCACCTAAGAAGATTTTACCGCTACCTCCGTCAATCGTTATAATATCACCTTGTTTAATAACTATGTCGCCTGCTGTTAATATTTGCTTTTTCTCATCTATAGATAAATTACTTGTACCGCAAACACAAGGCTTCCCCATACCTCTTGCTACAACTGCAGCATGTGAAGTCATTCCCCCTCTAATAGTTAAAATACCTGAAGAAACATGCATTCCGTTAATATCCTCAGGACTAGTATCATGGCGTACTAAAATTACTTTATGATGATGAGATAATTTTTCGGCATCATAAGGTGAGAATACTGCAATACCTGTTGCAGCCCCAGGAGAAGCAGGTAGCCCCTCAGCAATAGAAGTAAGCCCCTTACTGTAATCAATTCTTGTATGTAATAATTGATTTAATGATTCCGGATCGATTCGCATTAAGGCCTGTTCTTTAGAAATAAGCTTTTCTTCTACCATTTGTACGGCAATATTAATAGCAGCAATGGCTGTTCTTTTTGCAGTACGTGTTTGCAAAATATATAGCTTATTATTTTCTATAGTGAATTCTATATCCTGCATATCTAAGTAATGTTCTTCAAGCTTTTGTGCAATTTGTGATAACTCCTTAAACACTTCTGGCATCATTGCTTGCATAGAATTTGAATCATTTGCAATAATAGGCATAGGTGTTCTAGTTCCCGATACTATGTCTTCACCTTGAGCATTTATTAAAAACTCTCCAAAGAGCTTTTTTTCTCCTGTAGAAGGTGACCTAGTAAAAGCAACTCCCGTAGCTGAAGTTTTACCTAAATTACCGAAAACCATTGCTTGGATATTAATAGCCGTACCGAAATCCTCCAAAATATTATTGATTTTTCTATATATAACCGCTCTATTACTCATCCAAGAATGTAGCACCGCTTTAATTGCCGATTCTAACTGTTCATAAGGATCATTAATCAGTTGCTTAGTATACTTAATATGCAACCGTTTGAAATCATCAATAATTTTTTCTAATAATTCTACAGTAATATCGCTATCTTTATGAATATCGGCTTGCATCTTGTGCTTTTCGTAAATTTGTTCAAATAGATCACTAGGTATAGATAATACCGTTGAACCGTACATTTCTAAAAATCTTTTGTAACTATCAAGAGCAAATCGTTTATCACCGCAGGAATCCGCAAGAGCATTACACACTTCGTTATTCATTCCAAGATTAAGGATAGTATCCATCATTCCAGGCATTGAAACCGTAGAGCCCGAACGCACCGATAACAATAAAGGATTGCTTGTACTGCCGAAAATTTTACCGGTAATTATTTCAAGTTCAGTGATAGCTTTTTTTAAGTCGCTTTGAAAGTTTTTAGGAAAGTTATTATTGTGGGTATAAAAATAATTACATAGCTCTGTAGTTATTGTAAAACCATCAGGAATAGGTAGTTTGAGGTTGGACATTTCGGCAAGACCAGCACCTTTGTTACCAAGTATATTTTTCATGCTAGCGTTTCCATCACTACCATTACTGCCAAAATAATAAATTAATTTTTTCATATCATATATCAAAATTTGCTAACAATTTATGTGTTTAGGAGCATTAAATACATATTTATACAGTATGAAAAAAATAGTAGCAACGTTAAATTAAGAATATCTTTAATAAAATAGTTGAAATTTTAAATTTATTATTATACTTATTAATTTAATTATATTCTGTGTACAAAAGTCAAATTTTCAAAAAGAATCTTATTAATTTTCGCTAAAAAATATCTCAAAATAGCAAATCAATTAGAAACCTTCACAGAACCTAATAAGTTAATTGAACTTATTCTAAATGTTATTGACTAATTTAAGAAAATTGACCATAATTCTAAATGGTCGTGCAGTTGCGTGATAATATAGCAAAGCTATAGATCACGAGGAAAGTCCGGACTCTATAGAGGTATGGTGCCGGTTAACCTCCGGCAGAGTATTATTACTTTAGGGACAGTACCACAGAAAATACACCGCCAAGTATGAATACGAAGATCAACTTCAAAAAGAGCTAGGAGTTCATAAGACGAGGAACGGAGCGTATACTTAATACGTGAGTACCGTAGTACTTGTGAAATGACGCAGCCAATTTTTGCAGTTGATCGAGTATTTTTGGTAAGGGTGAAAAGGTACGGTAAGAGCGTACCGGTAAGTTGGTAACAAATTACGCATGGTAAACCCCACCAAGAGCAAGATCAAATAGGCGTTACAGAACTTATCAAGTTCCCGGGTTATCTCTAACCGACTTGTAATGCGGGTAGATCGCTTGAGGTAAACGGTAACGTTTATCCTAGATAAATAACTGCAATGAATTGATATTCATACAGAATCCGGCTTATAGACCTTATTGTCATCCCGCGACTTGATCGCGGGAACTTAGAAAATAGCTTAACAAATATTGATAGATCCTGCGATCAAGTCGCGGAATGACTAGGACTGTAACACAATTTAATGAAAAAGTTATATCATAATCCTATTTGTCCTCTTTCAAGACAAGCCCGTGTCTTCTTAAAAGAATTAGATATAGAATTTACTACGATTAAAGAAGATTATTGGCAATTCAATAAAGATTTTTTAAAAATAAATCCTGCCGGAACTTTACCTATTTTAGCAGAATCATACGGTTTATTTGTGGTAGGTATTTATCCTTTTGTTGAATATCTTAATGGCAAATATCCGAATTTTAATTTTTTAGATGAAGATATTGATATTTGTTGCGAAATTAGACGATTATTCTTTTGGTTTAACGATAAATTTTATCGTGAAGTTACTAAGATTATTATCAATGAAAAAGTTATAAGATCAATTGCTAAAATGAGCAGCCCACGAACCGAGTTTTTACGTGTTGCAAAAAATAATTTAAATTATCACTTAGAATATATAACTTTTTTACTAGAAAAAAGAAGTTATCTTGTATCGGAGTCACTAACTATTGCCGATATTGCCGCAAGTTGTCACTTATCGGTACTCGATTATTTCGGTGAGATTTATTGGGATAAATGGACGCTTATCAAACATTGGTATTCACTAATTAAATCAAGACCGGCTTTTAGGTTATTACTACAAGATAGAATCCCTGGCTTTACCCCTCCAAACTATTATACAGATTTAGATTTTTGAATAGACTTCTTCGGAAACTCTACTTCTAGAGGTAATTTGCGAGTCAATTCGCTGCTCACATCCTCTCACGTACTTCTACGTACGCTGCGGTTCTGTTGTGCTGCGTATTTCCTACAAATTCCTCTCTATAAGCGTGTTTCCGAAGAAGTCTAATATATAATTTAATAATTTGATTCTTTCCGTATCATGAGCTTTTAGTATTTTATGAATATTATTAAGAGATTGATTTTTTATGAGTGCAGGCTCATATTCAAGATGCACTCCACTTAAAATAGCTGTCCCGTCGCCGTAAGTACATTTTATTATTGCAGCCTGAGAATTCTCATAACTTGCTATTATTTCAGTATCTTTGGTATTTTCTGCATCAATAAAATATCCACCGCCATTATAAAAAGCATAACAATCCTTAATATTTAAATTAAGTGTTGGATTTATTTTTAAATAAGCGGCTCTTGCTCCTTTATGTGAGTTGTAACAATAAGGAGCAAGCAATGGTCCTCTAACCGTTCCATTGAAAATCTTTAATTCTCTTTTACTTATAACCTCTATATTTGTTCCTTTAGCGAATTCTACATAGTTACCGCTATAGTAACTGCCTGCACATATCCCAAGAAAATTACCACCGTTTTTAATATAATTCTTTATATTAACATTTCCTTTGCCTTGCAATTTTTGTACATAGTATAAATCTCTTCCACCGAGTAAAATAAGTAATAAGGTGTTTTGAACCCACTTTTCGTCTATAATTTCTTGTGCAGTAATATAATCTACGTTATACTTTGGAGCATAAAGTCTTAAGGTATGCACGCAATGCTTAATACTTTCTTTTGAAACTCCTAGATCATTATAAATTTTTATTTTCATTTTTATATTCTTGACAAGGACATTATATAATTCTATTTAGTGTAATTACTTAAAAATAAATCATGCGGTAATTCTATGCAACTTAATTCAATCTCACTACCGTTAACCACAAGGCAAGCAATAGAAATAGTTTTAGGAGTGGCATTACTTACTATTTGTTCACAAATAGTAATACCTATAAAGCCTATATTTATTTCATTGCAAACCGTTGCAGTGATATTCATCGGACTTACATATAATAAGACTACCGCACCTTTAACAATATTATCTTTCATAACTCTTGGAGCAATGGGAATCCCTGTGTTCGGAGAATTTTCAAGCGGTGTACAAATATTATTCGGTCCTACCGGAGGATATCTAGCAGGTTTTGTAATTGCCGTATATGTTATGGCGAGCTTAAAAGATAAAATTTTTACTTCTAATCAATGGTTAAATCAGATATCTTTATGTTTGATCGGTAATATAATTATTATGAGCTTAGGCTGGATGTGGCTCTCTACACTCTTAGGAGCAAGCGGTGCCTTTTACGGCGGCGTATTACCTTTTATAATACCGGGAATAATTAAATCAGTATTATTAATTGGACTTATCAATGCAGTAAAACCAAAAACTCGATGAACTTCAGTATTGCCTAAAAACAGTTGATCTAAAGTTTCGATGCCATTCCCGCGTAAGCGGGAATCCAGGGTAAAGCGAGATAAATCAAGCTTTTAGAAAGCTTAAAAGTAACGGATTCCCGCTTGCGCGGGAATGATATCGATCTTTAAGTTGACAACAAATATGATATAACTCTATCATTCATGAAAAAAATAAATAACAATGCTAATGCCGCATTTTCCGGTGCCGACCTGGAAAAATAACATTAAATATGATCTTGAAAATATAGCAAGACTTTTAAGAGCCTTAGGTAACTCTCATTTAAGGCTTCCTCCCGTCATACATATAGCAGGTACAAACGGTAAAGGTTCAAGTAGTGCTATGCTTAAAAGCATCTTTACGCTTGCCGGTTATAAGGTACATTGCTATACATCTCCTCATTTATTAGAATTTAATGAACGAATCGTAGTAGCAGGTGAGCAAATCTCGGATAATGAATTATGGCAGGTTTGTGAGCAGGTGAGGGTAGCAAGCGAAAAATTTAATATTGAACCTAGCTTCTTTGAAGGTACTACGGCAGCAGCGTTTCTAGCATTTGAGAAAACAAAAGCCGATATATTAATTTTAGAGACGGGACTAGGCGGTCGGTTAGACGCAACAAATATAATAGAACAACCGTTAATTACTTTAATTACACCTATTTCATATGATCATATGCATATGCTGGGTAATACATTACCCCTAATAGCAATTGAGAAAGCTGGTATTATGAAGTCTTGCGTTCCTTGCGTTATAAGTATGCAAGTTTTGGAAGTTTATGAAACATTATTTGCCAAGGCTGAAGAGTTAGAAGTACCGAGTTTCTGTTATGAATATGATTTCGGTATTAAAAAGACGGACAACGGATTTATTTATTCATCACAAAATTTTACCTATGAGTTTCCTACTCCTTCGCTACTTGGTGATCATCAATTAATAAATGCTGCAAGCGTTATTGCCTTAATAAGCCTTATTAACAAACAATTTAATATTAGTAATGAGGTTATTGCTAAAGGATTACAAAATACTATTTGGCCTGCTAGAATCGAAAAAATAGAACCGAAAAAATATTCTAAATTAATATGTGATAATGTTCAAATTTGGATAGACGTAGCTCACAATAATAGCGGAGCTCAAGTTTTGGCAAATTGGATGCGTGATAATTTAAAATCATCGATATATTTAATACTCGGTATGACTAAAAATAGGAATATTGAGGAATTTTGCTCTTACTTTAAGGATTTGACAATTAAAGGTTACGGCGTTAAAGTTTTATCCGAACCGCTAAGCCATAGTGCAGAAACAATACATTTGGAAGGCAGAAAGAGTGGTATTGATTTTAGCGCAAGCGACTCACTCGAAGAAGCAATTAGTGATATAAAGAAGATAAACGGCGATAATAAAGCAAATATTATAATAACCGGATCGCTTTATTTAGCTTCCGATTTTTATAAGTTACTATGATGTCATGCCTGCGTGGATACTAAATCGTCATTGCAAGCAACTGCAAGGAGCGTGGCAATCTCATAAAGTAGGACTCCTGAGATTGCTTCGTCAAAATTTTCAATTTTTTCTCGCAATGACGTATTGATTCTCGCTATAAATATATAAAAACCAACATAGGAGAAAATAACATGACCTATTGCAACAAATCTAATCAAACCTCATATCCTTTTATCTTACCTGATTTACCTTATGAGAAAGAAAGTTTTAAACCACATTTTACTCTCGAGACTTTTGATTATCATCATGGTAAGCATCATAATACTTATGTACAAAATCTAAACAATTTACTCAAAGATAAAGAAGAATTACAAAAAAAAGATTTAGAAGAAATAATAGAATGGTCATCACAAAACTCAAATGCGGCTATTTTTAATAACGCAGCCCAAATATGGAATCATACCTTTTTTTGGCATTCAATAAAGCCGCAGGGCGGAGGTAAGCCAAGCGGTAAAATATTAGAACAAATTAATAAAGATTTCGGTAGTTTTGAAGAGTTTTGCGAACAGTTTAAGCAAGAGGCAGTAGGGCAATTCGGTAGCGGCTGGGCATGGCTTATATATCACGATAATAGGTTACAAATTATAAAAACCGCTAATGCCGGTACACCTATAGCACACGGTATGAAGCCGCTTCTTGCATGTGATGTATGGGAACATGCTTATTATATTGATTATCGTAACAAACGACCTGATTATGTTGACATATTTATTAAGCATATGATCAACTGGAAGTTTGTAGAAGATAACTTAATAAAATAAAACTATGGCTGATATAAAGGTAAGAAAACATCCTATTATTAATAATCTGAAGCAAGAGTCACAAACTCCTGGAGTTAATGAGCAATCTGATATATTAGAGGAGTTAAAAGACCTACAAAAATTCAACAATCTTCTAGCAATCAAACAAAAACATTGCAGGAGTTAGAGCAAGCACAGAAAGCTCCTATCGAATATATAGCTTTTAGTGGAGGAGGAGCTAAGGGAGCAATATATTCCGGAGCCTATGAGACAGCAAAAAAGCTGGTATTTTAGATAATGTCAAGACGGTAGCAGGTTCTTCCGCTGGTGCTATAACTGCCACAGTGGTAGCTCTTGGGACACCCGCCTGAGCAATTTGAAGAAATTTCTAAAAATACAAATCTGCAAACTTTACTTGGAAAAAAAGGATTTTCTGCGGATATAATACAGTTAAATAAAGACAGTAAACCTTTATATGCTCTATTAGAACTTGTTATTAAAGAATAATACAGGAAATTTTTTACAGAGATCAGATATAGTAAATGTTAAAGATGATAAAGCTCTTGATGAATTAAGAGAAAGATACAACCAAAAAGACGGTAAAATATATTTTAAGGATATAGCGTTACTGCGAAAATACAATCCAGTGCAGTATAAAGATTTAGTAATTATGGCAACTCAGCAAGAGACAAGTGAACTAACTATTTTCAATAGTTTTGATACGCCAAATGTTGAAATTACCTTAGCTTGCTGTGCTTCTGCTTCTATACCGCTTGTTTTTAAGCCGGTAGAAATTGACAGTAAAAAATATATAGACGGCAGATATAGAGATAATATACCGACAAAATATTTTAAAGGCAATGAACTGGAATTTGATACAAAAGCAATAACTGATAATATGGAGGAGATTACCTTAGCTAAAAAACAAGGTAGAACTCTAGCTATGGCTTTTGGTACGTACGGGTATGGAAACTGATGCAAATATTGCTATATATAGTGCAAAAAAATTTGAAAGCCCAAGTGATACCGTAAAGTTTTTAGCTGATATATTATTTAAGACACTTGCAAAAGTAGGAGGAAAATTTAAATATACTGAAAACTCTAAAAGCAACTAATGAACAGTTACGTGAAAATGCTTTAAACACTGCTGTTTTAGATACTGCCGGAATAGATACTTTGGATTTCAAAGATGCACAAAAATATTCTAATTATTTGCATATTAAAGGATATTGTCAAACTAGAGAACATTTGAATAATCATGACCTTGGCAAAGAAGCAGATAAAATATTTGACCATCAAAAATTTCTACTAAATGTTTATGAAGTTTATGATAATAAAAATCTACATAAAACATCTGGCACTAAATTGTTAGAAATGTTTATTCAGTCAAAAGAAAATAATACTTCTAAATGGCAAGAAGGAGTTATTGAAAATCATGATGATAAAGCAAAGATGTTATTATCATTTTGTAAAACCGGAGCATTAAACGAAAAAGAATTAAATGAAAAGCTTAAAGAATATGTAATTATTGCTGCAACTAGTCGTAATAATACACTAAAAGCCGATACAAACTCATGGAACGCTTTATTGTATACCTTATAAATGATACTGCTGCTTCAAGTAAAATAAAAGATAGTTTCATTGAGGTACTTGGAATAGATAAAAATAAAGATGTAAGATTTGATAAAACTAAAACCTTTGATGAAAATATTGCTAAGTTTAAATTTACTAAACAAGATTTAGAAAGCTTTATAACTAAGAGTAAAAGCGAAGCACCAAAAACTCAAAGCAAACATAGTGTAGCTACAAGTCATGTCAGTAGGGGGCGAGTTAGGTGTTGTTATGTCATTCCTGCGAAAGCGGGAATGACATCGAGCGGGTTTTTCAAGCCATGCAACAAAGCTCGCCTTTCCTCGCAATGACGGCTACTAAAAAAAATGAATATCGGTAAATTTAAACTAATTGTTTTTGACAAACTAGACAGTACAAACTCTGAGGCTATGAAAATGGCTCAGAATGCTAAAGTTGATTCAAACTATGCAGTACTTGCCAAATCTCAAACTAATGGACGCGGTAGAAGCGGCAAAAACTGGCAGTCTAGGTCAGGTAACTTACATGTAAGTTTACTAATAAAGCCTGATAAAGAGCTAGAATTATTGCCGCAATTATCTTTTGTTACAGCACTTAGCGTTTATGATAGTATAACCTCTTTATGTCACTCCCATAGTGCTCTATGTCATTCCCGCTTTCGTGGGGATGACATAAGGAACGAAAATAACATTATACAACTAAAATGGCCCAATGATGTATTAATTAACAGTCGGAAAATTGCCGGTATACTTCTTGAATCTGTTAAAGTAGAAAATAATTATTACCTTATTATCGGTATCGGCATTAATATTACCTATCACCCTGATAATATCGACCAGCCTACTACTAGCTTAATAAGCGAAAATCTACCACCTATAGAACCGCAAGCTTTACTTGAGATATTAATAGAAAATTTTGAAGAATATTATCACATTTGGCATAATAACGGTTTTCCTTTTATTAGAAAAAAATGGTTAGAACATGCTTATAAGTTATATGAAAATATTAGCGTTAAATATCAAAATGATATAGTAACCGGTATTTTTAAAGATATCGATAATACCGGCAGAATAATATTGCAACTACCGTCCAAAAAAATAATCTCTTTTTCCACTGCCGAACTTTTTTTTAGCAAAAATATTACTAAATTTAAATTGTAGATTTAATTTTTGTTAACTTCTACTTAAGCTCCAATTTAACAAGGTAATAAATATATGCCCCAAGAAAATAACAACCCAAGTTATCTGTCTCAAGCGTTTTTAACAAATGCATATGAGCAATTAAACGAATTTAAAAAACTTTCTTCTAATAACATTCGTACATTAATGCAAGATTTTATAAAATTGAAAAAGCTTTTAAATGTACACTATTTACAGGTAATAATAACGCATGTGAAGGTTTAGTAGAATTATATGACGAAGTAATAAAAAATGCCTAATTATGAACTTCAAAACATAAATATAACACAATTTAGAGATATTATGGTCTTAGTCGGAAGGGAACTTAAGCATGAACAATGTATAAATACCTCCTTATTGTCAGTAAATATTAATGAAAAATTTCTCAAACCAAGTGTTGTGACTCACGTAAAAACTATTGAAATATGTCAACAGCAAAATAGTGAAGATCCTTTCGCAATTAACGAGTCAGAAATATTTAATCAAAAATGCAAGGTTAAGCAGTACGGCATTTGAGCAATTTAATAGCTTTTTTAAAGCAAGATGTGGAAGTAATTTTGCTTTGAGATTTAGGAATTATGCAGATTATAGAGGAATTAACGAAGTTATTGCTAAAGGGGACGGTAATTTAAATAAATTTCAGCTAAGGAAGATATATGGCGATCCTATTGCTCCTTACGAACGAGTTATCACTAAACCGGTTAATAATAGTGTCATTCTATACATTAATAATGTAAGAACTATGGGCATTGTAGATTACAACGATAGTATAATGACCTTACCAAGTCCCTTAGGTCAAGACGTAATTTTAACTACTGATTTTACTTTTGACGTAGCAGTTAGATTGAGTATAGATAGTTTTGAATATTCTTATTGTAATGACGGTTCTATAGCGTTATACAACATAGAGTTAGTGGAGGTGATTATATGAGTATTGCGATTGAAGAGGTAATTACAAAGCTTACGAATTTTGTTTATTGTTTTCAAATTAAGCGAGCTAGCGGTGAGGAATTAAACTCAACAAATAGCGATCATGCTATAAAAAGTGAAGAGAGAGTTTTTTTACCGAATTCCAGTTTAGATTTAAAAGAAGCAGAATTTAACGATTCCGCACAAAACCATATAATCATTGAAGGTATTTTTGAGGAAAACGGCTATTATAACGGCGGTCAAATTATATTCAGCAAAATCGTTTTAACATTAAAGTTCTAAGCAATTTCGGTGATTTGATTATATTAGAGGATATTATACCGGATTATGTTAAAGATGCCGAGGAAGTAAAAATTACTGCCGGATGTGATAAAAATTTTATAACCTGTTGCAATAAATTTAATAATGCTATAAATTTTAGGGACGAACCGCTAATACCAAAAACAGATTTTATAAATTTAGTATAATCAATGAAACAAGGTTTTATAAAACTAGTATATGCAGAGCTACAGAATATAATAAATATGAAAAGCTCCAAACAACAGCAAAAAAAAGAAACGCAATTAATTGATTATTTTAAAATAGTTGAAAGTAATATATTATATACATTTCAAAAAATAAAACAGGGATATGAAAGAGACTAAACGTTTTTTTTACAAAAATAATAGATTAAATAAAGGTTATGCTAAGACTTTTAGTGTAAACGAACCTGATAATAATTTTTACCGTAAAAAATTTGAACATATATTACCGCCAATTGATTTAATCAGTGAGTATGAGAGTATTTATCCCGGTACTTTACAGGAATTAATGCATATGGCACAACAAGAGCAAGCTCATAGGCATGCTATAGACCTAAAAAACT
The DNA here is from genome assembly GCF_000023005.1 of Rickettsia africae ESF-5. Classification (NCBI taxonomy): domain Bacteria; kingdom Pseudomonadati; phylum Pseudomonadota; class Alphaproteobacteria; order Rickettsiales; family Rickettsiaceae; genus Rickettsia; species Rickettsia africae. The sequence goes on from NC_012633.1 coordinate 671,619, forward strand.
TGAAAATACAGGCAAGAGTCGCTAAATTAACACGCATCTGTTTATTAATATTTGGAATTTGCCTTGTAGTTTCAATTTTTTTTAAAACCTTCTAAATAAAATTAAAGATAAAATATTTTATTTACTTGTAATTTTAAATAAAATAAGTTAAATGCAATATATATTTATTTATAAACATAATACGGAGACATTTTATTTCTAAAAATAATTTTCCTAAGGCTAATAGAGAAATCAGAGCTAGAGAAGTGCGTTTAGTAGGCGAAAACGGCGAAATGCACGGCGTCGTAAATATTAGAGAAGCATTAGATATGGCGGAAAGAGCCGGTCTTGACTTAGTCGAGATATCACCGAATGCTGTACCCCCTGTCTGTAAAATTCTAGATTTTGGTAAGTTTAAGTACGAAAGCAAAAAACGTTTGCATGAAGCACGCAAAAAACAAAAAATCGTCGTACTTAAAGAAATGAAATTTAAACCTAATATTAGTATAGGTGATTTTGAAACTAAGTTAAGAAAAATAAAAGAATTTTTAAAAGACGGAGATAAAGTAAAAATTTCTTTATGGTTTAAGGGACGAGAGATTCTTCATAAAGAGGTCGGTCAAGAACTATTTAAACGTATAGAAGTAGGGCTCGAAGGACTCGTTAAAATCGATCAGCATGCTAAAATGGAAGGTAAACAGATGATAATGATCGTTAGCCCTGATATTAAGGTGCAATAGCTACTCAAATCGTCATTGCGCGCGAACGTAGAGAGTGTGGCAATCTCAGGAATTTTACTGTTTCATGAGGTTGCCGCGTCGAGGCTTGGCCTCTCCTCGCAATGACATGTAATAACAACAATAAAAAGTCAAATATGCCGATTAAAATTTTAATGCCTGCTTTATCTCCAACTATGACGGAAGGAAATCTAGCTAGGTGGTTAAAAAAAGAAGGGGACAAAGTTAATCCTGGAGAAGTAATTGCTGAAATTGAAACCGATAAAGCAACGATGGAAGTAGAAGCAGTAGATGAAGGTATACTTGCCAAAATAGTTATCCCACAAAATAGTCAAAATGTACCTGTTAACTCTTTAATTGCCGTGTTAAGTGAAGAGGGAGAAGAAAAAACAGACATTGATGCGTTTATTGCAAAAAATAATAGTGTATCACCGTCACCGAAAACAGATGCTAATCTTCCGAAACCCCACGAGAATATAGCTAATGTAGAAGAACAGGTAACAGTTATAAAACATGATGCTAGTAAAATATTCGCCTCACCGCTTGCAAAAAGACTTGCAAAAATGAGAAATATTAGATTTGAGAGCGTGAAAGGTAGCGGTCCGCACGGTAGAATAGTCAAACAAGATATCTTATCATATACTCCTAGCACTGCTCATAATAAAATAGTTAGCAGGAATCCTGAAGAATATCGTTTAGTACCAAATAATAATATCCGCAAGATTATAGCCAAGCGTCTGCTTGAATCTAAACAAACAGTTCCACATTTTTATTTATCTATAGAATGTAATGTCGATAAATTGTTAGATATAAGAGAAGACATTAATAAATTTTTTTCTGAAGATAAATCAACAAGGATATCGGTTAATGATTTTATTATTTTAGCAGTAGCCAAAGCTTTACAAGAAGTGCCAAATGCCAATGCTAGCTGGGGAGAAGATGCAATTAGATATTACAATAATGTCGATATTTCAGTAGCGGTAGCGATTGAGAACGGGCTTGTTACACCGATAGTTAAAAATGCCAATCAAAAAAATATTCTAGAACTATCTCGTGAAATGAAAGCATTAATAAAGAAAGCAAAAGATAATAAATTAACCCCTGAAGAATTTCAGGGCGGAGGGTTTACCATTTCTAACCTCGGTATGTACGGTATTAAGAATTTCAATGCTATAATTAACCCACCACAAAGTTGTATAATGGGCGTCGGAGCTAGTGCAAAACGTGCTATAGTCAAGAATGATCAAATAACTATAGCAACAATTATGGACGTAACTCTTTCTGCCGATCACCGAGTAGTAGACGGAGCAGTCGGTGCTGAGTTCTTGGCAGCATTTAAAAAGTTTATAGAGAGTCCCGTTTTGATGTTGATATAAGTCGTCATTACGAGCAGCCATAGGCTGCGTGACAATCTCGTCAAATATCCTGAGATTGCTTCATCGCAGCTTTCAGTTGCTTCTCGCAATAACGTTGAAATCTCACCCATAAACAAATCACAATAAAATAACATGCGTTTTTCAGATAATTTAGCAAAAATTTTAGACAAATACGAAAATTTAGGCAACAAACTATCTTCCGGCATTATGGGAGACGAGTTTGTTAAGGCATCTAAAGAATATGCAGAACTTGAAGATGTTGTAGCAAAAATTAAAGAATATAATAAGGCTAAATCTGAGCTTGAAGAAGCAAATAATTTTAAGCTAGAAGTGGGACTTGATAATGCCACTTTAGAAATGATTGAAGACGAAATATACACTCTTGAAAATTCGTTACCAAAACTTGAAAGAGCCGTAAAAATTGCTTTATTACCAAAAGATGATGCGGATAGTAAAAGTGCTATTATTGAAGTTAGAGCAGGAAGCGGCGGAGAAGAAGCGGCACTTTTTGCTGCCGTACTTTTTAATATGTATCAAAGATATGCTGAGTTAAAAGGATGGCGTTTTGAGATATTAGCAATTTCCGATACGGGAATAGGCGGTTATAAAGAAGCATCGGCGTCAATAAAAGGCAAAGATGTATTCTCTAAGCTCAAATTTGAGTCAGGCGTTCATAGAGTACAGAGAGTACCGGAAACGGAATCACAAGGACGTATTCATACTTCGGCAGCAACGGTTGCAGTACTTCCTGAGGCTGAAGAGGTTGATATTAAAATTGAAGATAAAGACTTAAGAATCGATACTTATAGAGCTTCAGGGGCTGGTGGACAGCACGTTAATACTACTGATTCTGCCGTACGTATAACTCATATCCCCACCGGTATTACCGTAGCCTTGCAAGATGAGAAGTCACAGCATAAAAATAAAGCAAAGGCGTTAAAAATTCTACGTGCTAGAATTTATGAAGAAGAACGACGTAAAAAGGAACAAGAAAGAGCCGATAGCAGAAGAGGGCAGGTAGGTTCGGGAAATCGTTCGGAACGGATACGTACTTATAATTTCCCACAGGGAAGAGTATCCGACCATAGAATAAACTTAACACTTTATAAGATAGACGAAGTAGTTAAAAACGGACAATTAGATGAGTTTGTTGAAGCTTTAATTGCAGATGATGAAGCTAAAAAACTTTTGGAGATATAAGTGTATATCGTCATTGTGAGTAGGCATTGTTGCGTGGATCAATTTCACCTCTGTTCACCCCGTGGCTTGACCACGGGATCCAGTTAAAAATACTAACATTATTAGTATTTTTTATTATTTTTAATGGACCCCGTGGTCAAGCCACGGGGTGAACAGAGGTGAAATTGATCCACGCAACAATGCCTACTAATACTCCGATTAACAGTGATAAAAAGACTATTAGATTAAATAAAAATATATTCTCTGAACGAATAAACAATATTACTAGAATAACCAATATTATTGCCGTTAATAAGCATATATATTGCTGACCGTAGAAATTTAACGGGCTACTTTTCATTAAGCCTTGTAGTTTTTAGAAAAGCTATAATCGAACCGCTAAAAGTTAAAGCACCGATAGAGACGCCTACTGATATTTCCATTAATGCATTAATCGGTAAAACTTCCCTGCTATTCCTATAAAAAAAATTTTCAGGAGCAAGTACTGGTACCAAAGCCACAAATCCCGCACCAACACCCACAAAAAAAGGAAATCCCGCTACAAATTGAGGCATTGCCGGCCTGGGAAATTTTAACTGCGAAAATCCCCCCCCAATTACGGCCCCTAAAAAATATGGTTTGCTAAAAAGGGGGAAATTATTGGATAAAAAACCCGGGGAGGGAAAAAAAGCAAACCGAAGAATGGGAAATCCCCCCTCCCCCCAAAATCCACCAAGGGGAACCGCCCCAAAATGGTGGCTTGGTTTTCTTTGAAGGGAAAAAAAATTTTGTAATGGGAATAAAAAAAAAACCCAAACAACCCCCGCCCACTTAATTTATAAAAAAAGACCGGGGTAATAATTTTGTTGGGGGGGAAAATAGGGGGGAAGAAGGGTGGGTTTTTTTATATATTATTATACGTATTTTTTTGGCGCGCGGCACTCACCGCCCGCGGCGCTTGTGGCGCCCACCGGAGGAGTACCACCCCAAAAAAAAAAAACAAAAAAAAAAAAAAAACCAGGGGGGGGAAACTCTCATCCCCTCCTAGCACTATAAATACATATTAATGTCTGTTATGTATTATGTATTTTGTGGAGTACTTAGTGATTGTGTCATAAATGTTTTTTGTTGTCTTTATCTATTTTGACAAGTTTTATCTTTTATACTATTCGTATTTATATTGNCTTTTTTTTCTAGTTGGCTGTGCTTTCTGTTCTTTATCAACTGTATTGTATCTTTATATAGCGTATACTAGATGTTGATATGGTTTTTGTTGTGAAGTGTATTAACATTATAAAGTGTATATAAATTGCTCTCTTTCTTTTGTCGGTTTCTGGTTATCTGTGTTTTTAGATTATTTTAATTGGTTGATATGTCTTGTTTTGTTGTTTCTATGCATGGCGGGTTTTGTTATTGGGTGAATTTCTGCTGATGTTCGACTTGTTCTTATGTTTATCGGGAAATAATTATATACCTCGGAGGTTTGGTTCTGTCTTCATGACAATCATTCTCTCTCTTTGATATTTACCTTCTGTTTTTAGTATATATTATTATTTCTTATAACTAAATTTTAATTTTTTGTGGTATTGAGCGTGGAAATTCTTATTTTTTTATATTAGATAATATATTTATTTTATTTATCTTCTTAGTTTTGTTATTGTATTAGTCATTGCTACTATTAATTAATAAATATATTATTTTTTGTAATTTCTATTTTTATTTTATATTTTATTTAAATATAGAATTAAAAAAGTGGGGGGGGGNGGGGNNTGTTAATCAGTTTCTGCTGCCAGATTTTACCGTTTATAGATGCTTGTGGTTTCATTTGTTTATTAGGCTGTATTTTTGCTGTATATCGTCATTGTGAGTAGGCATTGTTGCGTGGATCAATTTCACCTCTGTTCACCCCGTGGCTTGACCACGGGGTCCATAAAAATAATAAAAAATACTAATAATGTTAGTATTTTTAACTGGATCCCGTGGTCAAGCCACGGGGTGAACAGAGGTGAAATTGATCCACGCAACAATGCCTACTCACAATGACGATATACAGCAAAAATACAGCCTAATAAACAAATGAAACCACAAGCATCTATAAACGGTAAAATCTGGCAGCAGAAACTGATTAACGAAGATATAGTCACCGAGTTATGTCGTAGTTTCAAAATTAGTGATTTACTTGCTAGGATAGTATCATTAAGAGTAAATAATCTAGAGGAAGTAGAAAATTTCTTGAGACCGAAAATCAAAAATTTATTACCTAATCCTTTTCATCTACTTGATATGGAAAAGGCTGTAGATAGAACTGTTACAGCTATTTTAAATAACCAAAAAATATGTATCTTTGCCGATTATGATGTAGACGGTGCTACTTCAGCCGCTTTACTTAAAAATATTTTTAGAGACTTAAATATACTATGTGATATTTATGTTCCTGATCGTATAGCTGAAGGATACGGTCCAACTCCTTTTGCTATGCAAAAAATTAAAGATAACGGTACAGAATTATTAATTACGGTTGATTGCGGTGCTATGGCACATGAAGCCCTAAAATACGCAAAAGACGTTAACCTTGATGTTATAGTAATCGATCATCATATAGCTACGGAAATATTACCGGATGCAGTAGCTATAGTAAATCCAAATCGTATTGATGAAAAAAGCGAATATAAACATTTGGCAGCCGTAGGAGTTGCTTTCTTATTTGCAACTGCAATATTATCGAATTTAAAGAAGCAAAATTATTTCACGCAAACAATGCTTCAGCCTAATCTAATGCAGTATCTAGATTTAGTGGCTCTTGGTACTGTTTGCGATATGATGAAATTAACAGGCTTAAATCGCGCATTTGTTGCAAGCGGATTGAAAGTAATGCAACAAAGGCAAAATATAGGGATTAAAACATTATATGATATGGCAGGGCTTCATGAAATACCAAAATGTTATCATTTAGGATTTATTCTAGGTCCGCGTATCAATGCAGGCGGTAGAGTAGGAAAGTCAAGTTTAGGTGCTCATCTCCTATCTACTAGTTGTTCTAATGAAGCAACTAAATTAGCTAAAGAACTTGAAAAACACAATAATGAGCGTAAAGTAATTGAGTTATTAATGATAGAAGAAGCGATGGAAATTGCTTTGACACAACAAGATAGTAGTTTATTATTTATCGTAAAAGAAGGATGGCATCCAGGCGTTATAGGAATCGTTGCCGGCAAATTAAAAGAAAAATTTGATAAGCCGGTGGCAGTTATAGCCTTAAATGACGGGATTGGTAAAGCTTCATGCCGTTCTATTTTAGGTATTGATTTTGGTGCTGAAATTATCAATGCTAAAAGCAAAGATTTGCTAATAGCAGGCGGAGGTCATGCTATGGCGGCAGGTTTTACCGTAACGGCTGAAAAATTACAAGAATTGCAGAATTTTTTTAATAATGCTTTTAGAATTAGTATAACTAAACTAGAAAATTATAAGCATGCGGAATATGATATTGATTTAACGGTTAATAGTGTGAATTTCCCTTTAATGGAGGAATTAAACACTTTAGAGCCTTTCGGTCAAGGAAATCATGAGCCTATATTTAAATTTGATGATTTATTTGTATTAAAAGCGGATATCGTTGGAAGTAAGCATATTAAATGTATGCTTGTTCCAAATAAGCGAGGCTTTGGTAATAAAGCCTTATCTGCTATTGCTTTTAATTCGGTAGGAACTGCATTTGAAGATGTTTTATTAAGCCCTAAAGCAAAAAATATTGCCGCAATAGGAACGTTAAAAACTAATAATTGGCAAGATAATTATACTATTCAATTAATTATAAAAGATATACTTCTAAAAGAGTAGATAGACTAAGTATATATAATAACAACTTAAAAAATAATAATTTATGAGAAATTTAAAGAAAACAAAAAATACTACAATTTCTAAAGACTTAGCAGAAGTACAAGAACATTATCAAGATTATCCTTATCCTTTCAGAGACCCAAATCAAGAAAAAGAATATTTACTTGCAACATGCGGTGAGTTCTTAGGAGAATTAAACCATTTTCTATATCAAGGAAAAGAAAATTTTAATAATAATTTTAGATGCTTAATAGCAGGCGGCGGCACCGGTGATTCGACTATTTATCTTGCCGAGCAGTTAAAAGATAAAAATGCCGAAATAATATATCTAGATTTCAGCAAGCCTAGCATGGAAGTAGCACAAAAACGTGCAGAAGTACGAGGTCTTAAAAATATTAAATGGATTAATGATTCAATCTTAAATATACCTAATCTAAAACTTGGAAAATTCGATTATATAAATTGTACCGGCGTGCTTCATCATTTAGCAAATCCTGATGAAGGTTTAAAAAATCTAAAAGATTCTTTAAAGCCGACCGGCGGTATGGGTTTAATGGTATATGCTAAATACGGACGTACCGGTGTTTATCAAATTCAGGATTTAATGAAAATGATAAATAAAGATACTAAAAACCGTATCGAAGAAGTAATGAACGGGAAGCTAATTCTAGATAATTTGCCTGCTACTAACTGGTATAAAAGAGGTTGGGAGTTATTTTCAGATTACCAAAATTTCGGTGACGTCGGAGTTTATGATATGTTCCTGCACAAACAGGATAGAGCCTATTCCGTTCCTGAGTTATATGAATTCGTAGAAAAAGCAAGCTTAAATTTTGTTGATTATCTTGATCCTTTAGAGAAAATTTTATTAAGACCGGAAAATTATATAAAAGATTTTTCACTTCTACAAAAAGTTAAAAAGATGGATAAAGTAACTAGAGAAGCAATTTCCGAAATACTTACCGGTAATATTACTAAACATTCATTTTACGTATCAAATCAAAAAGATAGTGTAGCCTCTCTTGATGACCTTGATAATATACCGTACTTCCATAATATTACCAATTTTGCTAAACAAATTTATGAGCATTTGGAATCTAATCCTTCAGCAGTAAATAATGCTATTAATTTTACTATTAATAATGGGATATTAAATAATGTTAATATCTCAATGTCGATATTTAGAAGCACTAAATATATTTTTAAATATATGGTAGAAGAGAAAAGTTTAAGAGAAATATTTGATGCGGTACGCAACGAATTAAACCAAGAAATACGCAATGAGGCCTTATTAAATGAAGCTAAAAACGTATGCATGCCATTACTTAATACAAATGTGTTATTGTTAAAATCAAAGGATTGCTAGAGTTACGTGGATTGATTCATCCGTCATTGCGAGAAGAGGTTACCAGGGTCGTCATGAGCTACGCAGCCGTAAGCTGTACAGCAATCTCATGCAATAATAATAAACTCCCAAGATTGCTTCGTAATTTTCTCGCAATGACCATTTACCGATTACATGCTCGCAATGACGATTTGGGTTGACAATGTACTATTAACGTTGTTAGTATGCTTTTACATACATAGCCAGCTCTTATAAGCTAACAAGATAAATAATTCTTTAAACCGCAAGAATAAATAAAACTTTCTAAAAATCTAATTTGATTCCTAACTTAAATAAGTATATTACTTACCTTTAAACTTGATTGCTAACTCAACTTTTCAATTATAATCTATTAATAATAAAATAATGAACACAACTAATAAAGAATCCACAGCAGAACTTAACAATACCGAATCCAATAACAATTATAATAATTTTGCAGAGAACGGTAATATTATTAATTTAAAACAATTAAAACGTAAATTACCGGAGGAACTACAAGCTCAAGCAGAAGAATTAAAAATTGAAAATATTAATTCATTACTTAAACAAGAATTAGTTTTTGCAATTTTGAAAAAATCCGTAGAGCAGGGAGTTTTAATAGTGGGCGAGGGGGTACTTGAAGTACTACCTGACGGATTTGGTTTTTTACGTTCGCCGGAAGTAAACTACTTAGCAGGCCCTGATGATATTTATATTTCTCCTAGTCAGATTCGTCGCTTTGGTCTGCGTACCGGTGATACTGTAGAAGGTCAGATCAGAGCTCCAAAAGCCGGAGAACGTTATTTTGCTTTACTGAAAGTCAATAGAGTAAATTTTGAAGACCCTTCTAAAGCTTATCATCGTGTTCATTTTGATAATTTAACCCCCTTATATCCTGATGAAAAATTAGGATTAGAACTTGAAAATAATAGTAAAGATAGTAAGGATTTTAGTACACGGGTTATTGAACTTGTTGCCCCTATGGGTAAAGGACAACGTGCATTAATAGTAGCACCGCCTCGTACAGGTAAAACCGTATTATTACAAAATATAGCACATGCAATTACAACCAATAATCCGGAAGTATTTTTAATAGTACTGTTAATAGACGAAAGACCTGAAGAAGTAACCGATATGCAACGTTCCGTGCGTGGGGAGGTTGTTAGCTCTACTTTCGATGAACCGGCAAGTAGGCACGTGCAGCTTGCAGAAATGGTTATCAAAAAAGCAAAGCGTTTAGTAGAACATAAAAAAGATGTGGTAATTTTAGTAGATGCGATAACACGTTTAGCTCGTGCTTATAACACCGTAGTGCCGTCATCAGGTAAAGTATTAACGGGCGGTGTTGATGCTAATGCTCTTCAGAGACCTAAAAGATTTTTCGGAGCAGCAAGAAATATTGAAAACGGCGGTTCGCTTACTATAATCGGTACGGCTTTAATTGAAACCGGTTCTCGTATGGATGAGGTAATTTTTGAGGAGTTTAAAGGTACAGGTAATTCCGAGATAGTTCTAGATCGTAAGATTGCCGATAAGCGTATTTATCCGGCTATTGATATAACTAGATCAGGAACTAGAAAAGAAGATTTATTAGTAGATAAAATAATATTAAATAAAATGTGGGTTCTTCGTCGTATTATCGATCCAATGGGTAGCAGTGAAGCAATAGAATTTTTACTCAAAAAACTTGAAAATACTAAAACTAACGGTGAGTTTTTTGAGATGATGAAGAGTCCTGAACGTCCTAAGAACGGTCTATAGTCAATTAATACCTATATTGTGCTTCGTTGTGCGTCGGCCTCACCTTATTATATTATAGGCTTCGCTCCTCACGCCTGTCACAGTATAGGGCTGCATTTAGTATTCTAAAAAAGTATATAAGATCATGAGTATAACACCTGATTATTTAATTGAAAGAAGACAAATAAAATCTCGTTTGTTAATTTGGAAGCTAACAGCTATTATTTTAATTGCGATCGTATTCTTACTAGTCGGTAAAGATTTTGCTCCAAAAGAGGTGTTACCTATTAATAGTAATGAAGACTATATAGCTTCCGTATTAATAGACGAAATAATTCTTGAAGACGAAAAACGTGACAAAAAACTCAAAAAAATAATCGATGATTCTCATATTAAAGCGTTAATAGTTAACGTAAATTCTCCCGGCGGTACGGTAGTCGGCGCTGAAAAAATTTATAATATTCTGCGTAAAATATCCGCAAAAAAGCCGGTAGTGATAGTTATGGGAACAATGGCTGCAAGCGGCGGTTATTTAATCTCTCTTGGAGGTGATTATATTATCAGCCATAACGGAACTATTACGGGTTCAATCGGTGTAATACTACAAACAGCCGAGGTAACGGAGCTTGCTCAAAAATTGGGGATTAAGTTTAATAATTTCAAATCGGGTGAATTAAAAGCTGTCCCAAATCCTACCGAAAAACTGACGGAAGCAGTGCGGATAGCCATTATGGACAATATAGAAGATACTTATAATTTCTTCCTTGAACTTGTTTCAGAGAGGCGTAATCTTCCTATAGAAGAAGTAAAAAAGCTCGCAGATGGACGAGTATATTCAGGTCGTCAGGCTTTAAAGTTAAAGCTTGTGGATGCTATAGGCTCGGAAGATACTGCATTAAAATGGTTACAGGAAGTTCAGAAAATTAATGTTAATCTACTAGTTAAAGATTATCAATTAAAACCAAAACCAAAATTAATGGACATAATACTTGAAGATTTTGATAGTATAGCACCTAGTTTTTTTAAAAATAGTTTTAACGGAATCAAAGCGATTTTTTAATAATGATTACTAAGAATTATTTAATAGATAAAATACATGATAAGCTGAATTATCTTTCTAAAGAAGATGTTAAAGATTCAGTAGATTTAATTTTAGATTATTTAAACGAATCTCTTAAAAAACAAAAGCGTATCGAAATCAGAAATTTCGGTAATTTCTCTATCCGCAAACGCAAATTTCCTGAAAGCGAAAAATTCTATAATACGGTTTATTACAGAATGCCTAAAAATTTATTTAAGGAATAAATTTCCATGGCTCTTCATACTGAAGATTTAGAACTCTTCAAAAAAATATTATCGATAGATGGGAAGCTGATTATTCAAGCACTTAATATAGACTCTTTTATATATCACAATATTATAGGGAATGGGAAATATGATTCTTTTTTTGAAGCATTATATAATTACTTAAATGATAGTACACCAACAATAATGCCTTTAGTATCTGAATAAGAAAGAATATTATCCTATTGTTGAAGAATTATGTAACGAATCTTTAAAGGAAAAAACATCATCAATAATGATATATTGAGAAAAAGAATCTGATAATCACCCTCTACCTAGATGGGAATATGAAGCAACTTTAGAATATTATTTAAAAACTAGAAAAAATTATGATAAGCTTAAACCTGAACCCAAAATAGAAAGAAGCAAAGATGCACCTAATTTAAATTATGCAGAATGAGATTTAAAATATTATGAAGCATCTTTAGACTATTACTGAAAGGTTATAGGGTAGGGTAATAAAATTTTCCTCTCACTTGACATTATAATAATAGGCAGCTATCTTAAGTGTAAAATTAAAACAGGGTATTTATGATAAGGTATTTAATAATTTTATTTGCTTCTATAGCTTTAATTGGCTGTACCGGTCCAAAAACTACGAAACCCAAAGAAGTAATAGAACTTGACAGTGATCCAAGCTATGCAATCATGCAAACAATCGATAGTACTAACAGAAATATCGCTAGCACTACTTCATCTCTTCCGAGTACTCCGGCTAGATAGAAATGCTTGCTATTATTTCTTCTGCTAAAACTCTAAATTTCGAGAAGTTAGCTCCCAAGACGGAGCTGACGATTCCAATGTTCCTTACGTTAACTAATAAACTACTTTCTACACTCCAAAGCTATTCTGAGAATCAATTATCGAAAATAATGAATATAAGTGCAAAACTTGCACATATAAATAAAGAAAGATTTAAGGATTTTGATAATCAAGAGAGTAAAGCGGCTATTTTTGCTTATGCAGGAGATGTTTTTAATAATATACATATAGAAAAATTAACTAATCATGCATTAAATTTCTTGCAATCACATTTGCTTATTATATCAGGACTTTACGGGGGCTTAAAACCGCTAGATACTATTAAGCCGTATAGATTAGAAATGGCAACAAAATTAAATGAAATAAATTTAACAAACTTTTGGCAAGATGAAATCACTAATTATATTAATAAAATCCTTGCTAAACAGAAAAATAAATATTTACTCAACCTAGCATCACAAGAATATTCATCTGTAATAAACCCAAATAAACTTAAATATCAATTAGTTAACGTTCATTTTAAAGAAAATAGGAACGGTAAATTATCAACAATCGGTATAAATGCTAAAAAAGCTCGAGGGGCGATGGTCAAGGTTATTGCTAACAACCTAATTGACTCACCTGAGCTACTTAAGAATTTCTCATATTTAGGTTATGCCTTTAGTACTAAACACTCATCCGATAACGAATTGGTGTTTATTAAGAGTTAAAATAGTAGGGGTGAAATACCAATAGAAATGCTTCAAGTTATTAACTTTAATTAAAAAGTTAGTATTTTCTTTACAAAATAGTGGGTTTACTTTATAATATATGCCTATTTATTAATAAGTATTTATTATGATAAAAAATCCTAAATCTTCAGCAGTCTCAAAATTTAATCCTATAGCATTGTCATACAATAAAATAATAGAGTTTAAATCACAAAAGGCTTTAATTGTAGTGGGGGAATGAATAGAACCATTAAAAAATGTAAAAAGTTCTATAGATGCTAGTGCAGAAATAGCAACAACTCTTTTAAACTCTTTAGATAGCAAAACAACAACAAAATTGGGTATTCCACAAGTAACAAGTCTAAAACTTAATACACTAAAAACTTTATTTGATAATTATGAATATAAAAATATTCAAGAACATAAAGTACTGAAAGAAGCCTTAAGCAAATATCATGTTGCATTAAAAGCGAATAAAGAAATTAGCATTTTTATAAGCCCCAAAACTTATAGTACTCCTATTGTAAATAAAGAACCCAAAACTATTAATTTTATAAATATTTTTCTTCAACTTCAAGGGATGATCACTGCTATACATTGCAGTATAATGAATAACCATGTGGAAGTAGCAGAAAAATTATTTATAGATATATTGTCAAAAGCAAATATAGATTTAAATTTAATATATTCCCAATACGAATTTCAAATTCATAAAGCTTATACCAATACTTTATTTGAGTTAGTCAATCATTTTATATCATGGAGTATGGAGATAAAATTATTAAAGATTTAACGCCTCATATAAGGCATTATTACAATATTACATATACGCTCTCTACCATATTAATTAATAATAATCACTTAGATGAAGCTAAAAAATTGCTTACGGCAGCACTTAGCAATATCACTATAGATGATCAAGTAAATGCCAACGATATATAGGTTGGTGTCAGTATAACTTAGGGGGTTGTTTATTATAAAACTGGTCAGTTAGAACTGGCTATAAAATATTATAATAATGCAGGTAGTTTTAGTATTAGAAAGTGGTTTACTGCGAACAAGGGTTGGTTATTTATCACAGCAGCTCCTAACCCAAGAGTAATGCTACGACCACTTATTACTGCATGGATTAGCATAGCGATAAAAGCATTAATGAATAGGAATATCAATAATGTTCATAGTAATATGTGGTTTGTGATTGATGAGATGCCAGCTTTACACAAGATATCTTCACTCCCTATAGCTTTAGCTGAAAGCAGGAAATATGGTGGCTGCGTTGTTGCAGGTATGCAGAATATCCATCAATTAGAGGAAATATATGGTCATGCAGGAGCAGCTTCAATGCTTGATCTATTTGGTAGTAAATTTATTTTTCGGGTAAGTGACTGGCAAACAGCACATAAATCAGCTTTAATGCTTGGTGAGCAAGAAATAATCGAGACTCAAGAGAATCTCTCTTATGGTGCTAACTCCATGCGTGATGGAGTAAATATGCATAGCTTAGAGAAAAGGAAGTTATTAGTAATGCCATCTGAAATTATGAATCTACCAGATCTTACCTGTTATGTAAAACTTGCGGGTAATTTCCCTATTACTAAATTACCGATGAATTTACAAACTTGATTTAAATCTAAAAAGATAAAACCATTTTAATGGCATTTTTAAAAGATTTTAATTGTTTGATAGGGGGGGATTTACCTTATAAAGAAAAATCCTATTATAATACCTCTTTAAATCGCCAATTTAGTATTACGAGTTTTAGAGGTAAGCTGTGTATAAAAAACTTTTTTGTTATTTCAGAATTTTTATAAATGATTTTTCAAACAGCAGAGTAAATTTTACAAGAAATATGTAAGAAATATGTTTATTCTAAAGAACTAATAAAAGCTTCATCAAGACCGGTTACACTAGAAATTAAAGAAATATTACAACCCTGAGATAGCATTTCTTTTGCTATCTCAACTCTTTCTTCAGCTTTTCCTTTAGCTTCACCAATTTGGATACCTTTAGCTTCACCAACTTGTAAACCTTCAAGAACACCTAATTCTTTTCCTTCTTGTTGCCAATGCTGTGCTAAACTTCTCATAAGCCTTGTTCCTATTTCCGGATTCAACTTTGTTGATAATAAATCCTCTAGCTTTATTCTATCAGCTTGCTCTATCTTCGTCAATGTATAATATAATAGTCTGTATATTATGCAGTCTATCAAATAACTTTATCAGAAGTACATCATGTTTCTTCTCTTTGTATAACATCTCTACCATTTTAGCAGAACTAATCTTTATACCATGCTCCTTAATCCTCGTCAAATCCATTACTTGATTGGCTATATTCTCTCCAAATTCTTGTAATATTTTCTCCTTGGTAAGTTCTGTATCCTCTATAGTATCATGCAATATACTAGTTACTAGTATATCTGTTCTAAATAAGTAATCTAATATCATATATGCTACTTCTATCGGATGTGAATAAAATGGTTCTCCTGATTGACGCATCTGACTACCATGATATTTCTTAGCATAGTATATAGCTTTCTTTACCTCCAATACACCCACTGGTGGTACTTTTACTACACTATTTAAATATATTACTTTATCTAATAACTTCTTAGCATAAATACATATCTCAAAATTTGTTTGATAACCTTCTATCTTTTTCATTAATGCTTATTAATTATTTTCAATACTTTTTACCTAAATTTTCCAAGTAATCCTATATCTTTTGATTATATGATTATATATATAACAGCTGTGATTTCTCCACCAGCATATGATCCAACAAAAAAGCCAGTTTTCCATACCTACCACTATGCTCGTTCAGCAACATTGTTATCAATCTCTATTTTACCATTATCTAAAAACCTCATTACAGAGTTGCCTCATTATTTAGAGAACATAAGCAATAGCTCTATTCTTGGCACTTTTTTAAGTAGTATATGATACAATATCTCCTGTTAACTCTGTTGGTTTTATAAAAAAGTTATCTTGTTGAACCGTAAAAACAAATTCATTATTAACAAAACAGTTATTTTATTGTTGTTTATCTTGTATACCAACATCATAATTATTGAGTCTTGTTAAACCATCTATTGGTATAACAGCATCAAAGGATTTTATTATTATTAGATCTCTTGCGAAACTGGAGTTTAAAGAATAAAAGTTAGTTGTAACTTCATATACTTTGATCTTACATTATAACTATGTCTATAAATCACACATTTTTTCCACTATATTCCACAATTTAACTGATACATAAATCACCGCACAAATTGATTATATTGTCTGTCTGATCATCTGGTAACATTGTTTCTAAATTAATGTCTGCACCGCCTAATATGAAAGATTTTAAAATATTACAATTGTTAAACTCCATAATACTGTTTAATACTGTTTCACCACTATTATTTTTAGCATCGACATCAGCACCATAGACCATTAGCAATGATACTAACGCTAAGTTACCAGACTCAACAGCATAGTGTAATGCTGTTAGACCATTATCGGTTTTAGCATTAACATCAGCACCATTTTTAGCTAATAATTTCGCTAAATCTAAGTTACCATTCTTAGCAGCACAGTGTAATGATATTACACCATGACAATTTGTAGCATTAGGATTAGCACCATGTGTGATTAATAATGGCACTGATTCTACACAGCCAAGTTGAAGTCCAAGATGTAATAACTGCTCCTTATTACTATCTGATATATCATTTATTCTCTTATTCAGCTCTGATGGATCTACTAATAAGGTTATTATAGGAAGCATTTGAGTAATGTTTGTGTTTATAGTAGTTGATAAAAATTCCTTTTGACCATATTGTTCCAAAACAACTTTATCGTTTATGGTAGCCAATAATGTATTGTATGTTGTGTTAATTATATCTGTTTTTGGTGAGGATAGCTTAAATATTGAGCTGATATTGGAATCTTCATGCCTCTTTGTATAAGTTATAGTTGCCGGAAAAGCACATTCAGCTAATATTGGTTTGTAAGTGATATTAATAAAAACACTATTATGTTCGAATAATAGATTACTTACCGGAATCTGTACTACTGCTAAAGGTACTAATTTATATTCTAAAATATTATGCAAATTGAGATTTATATTGAGAGAAAAGTTGTAAGGTATAGTATTAGTGTCTTTTATCAAAAGTGATAAATTATTATTATAATAACGTTATATATTCTGGGGTGGTGGTCCGAGACAATGTGCATGTTGTAGTGTTATTGACAACAAAATGAGTACTATGTTGAGTGTGGATAAATGAAGCAAAAGTATTATAAGTACTCACGTTATTGATTATTTTACTGGTAATAGTTACGATGCTTATATCAACATTGAGTATCCTAATTATTAGTACGAGATACATAATACTTATTTGCTTTATAAGTGTGATGTGCACTACCGTATTGTGTTTGCCTATGCATAGTGGTAGAGCGTATTTGAAGTTCAATATTACCTTTATTACTACCACCTGATATGACTAAATGTATTGATTGATATCCATTATTCTTGGGATATCTAATATAATCAACAAACTGTGATGTTATGGTATTATAATGTAGATGAATTAATTTAGAAAAATCGTAACATGCTTTTTTATTTGGTACAATTGCTCTAAAAGCCAAAATATCATTAAGTGCTGTAATATGGATATCTTTAACAAGTGTTTTTATCCATATAGAATATGGGGACTTAATTCTGTAGCTTAGGCTTGCTTTTATATTTAGTTTTCTAAATATATTTCTGAATTGCTGTTCTATATTGTGAATTATATTATCTATGTCAGGATATAGCCAATGCATATAATGAAGAATTCTATTACGTTCTTCAGGATATTGAATCTTAAAACATAAATCTTGTAAAAGATAAGCAAGGTCATTGTGTGCTGTATATGATAAAAGATAAGGGATATAACAATTAGTGATGATCTCTGATATATGCTGAGCATCGGTATTATTATACTCAAGGTTAAAGATACTCACCTTATGTAATAATGGAACAAGCGAAGTTAATATTGCCGTTTCCTGTAGTTTGGGATTAATAGTTAGTAACAGCTCATGAAAATGAATATATTGCTCAGCATATGGTTTATAGTGAATAGTAGATAATTTATTAATAACATCAACTAGATATATAATATTATTATTAAAATGATTATAATCTTCTAGATTAAGATGTTGTATATTTTCATGTAATAGTACTGCTGTGAATGAGGAAGAATCTAGTTGTAATGCTTTTGTAATGGTATGTATTTGGTCAGGATAGGTTGTTTTATCAGAGCAGTATTGATGGTATAACTCTAAAGCTTGATTAATACATGAATTATTGGTGATATTTTGATATAACATTATTTACTTAAGCATCTGTGAAAGCGTTGCAAGATAAAAAATTTTTAACCACACTATAAAATATATATCCTGAAATCATAATACTTTCATTCTGAAATAAAAGTTTTATCTTGCAACACTCTCAGTACATTTAATTTTTTGTAATTTGCAGCTATATTAAAGCAATGTGTATATAATTGCCTTGCAACTCTCGGTACCTTGAGATAAGTAGCAATAGACAAGAAGATCTGTAAAGTTTCTAAAATTATTTTTCTTCCTTTCTCAGGAGGTTTAGCTCCTACTGTTTGTATATTATGTAATCGATCAAATAATTTAATTAATAGCAATTCTTGTTTCTGCTGCTGATACAATATTTTAACCATTTCTGCTGAACTAATTTTTTTATCATTTTTAACTCGTGTTAAATCTTCAACTTGATTAGCAATCTTATGGCCAAATTCTTGTATAATCATTTCTTTGGTAAGTTAATGTATCTTCAATACAATCGTGCAATATGCTAGTTACTATAATATATGTTCTAAATAAATAATCAGAAACCATATATGCTACTTCTAAAGGATGTGAGTAATACAATTCTCCTGTTTCTCGCTTTTGCCTGCCATGATACTTTTTAGTAAAATAAATTGCTTTTTTAATTTTATTAAGATCAACTTTGTTGCTAGAAATCTTATTAATGAGCATGAGCTTAGTTAATAGTCTTGTACTATATCGGCAATTTGATAGATCTGTAATTTTTACTTTGTCTAGCTCAATATCTATAGGTTTTAACTTGCCTATAATAGGATCTATAGTTTTTTGATGATTTTCTTGACTTTTTGCCATATATCCTTCCTTACTATAATTTACTTAAGTGTAGCAAGTGAAGCACAATAATCAAGAAAATTATCATTAGACCTCTTTCGAAACTCTCTTATGGTTAAGAATTTGAATGCAACACGAAGCACAAAACCTCAACATAAATATACTGTGCGTGTGGATTCGAGCACCGGACCAACGTATAAATTATCATCAAAAGTAGAGTTTCGCAAGAGGTCTATTATCATACATAATCATCAAAAACTTATCAATATCAACATTATGTATCATAAATCAGATCATCAAGAAGAGGTAACTTAATTGGTATATTACAGACGATAGTAGTACTTTTACCTTTTTCACTCGTTACTTCAATCTCTCCATTTAGCTCACTAATTAGACGTTTTACAAAACTTAATCCTGATCCAAGTTCATGATATTGCGTAGCAACATCAAATTTATCAATCTTTTCATGAAGATGTTGCCTGATTTCTTTAGATAAACCAACACCACTATCATGCACCATAAATTGGAATACCATTTCTCTATTTTGTTGTTCTGATTCTGATAATGCAGGACTAGTAGCAAACATGTTCACTGTTACCACAACTTTTCCTTCTTTAGTAAATTTAATAGCGTTATCTATTAACTGTTCTAATATTGCTCCTATTCTATAAGTATCACTAATTATAGCATTTGTTAAATCATACTGAAAATTACAAGATAAATTTAATCCTTTACGTTGAGCTATTGGCATCGCTTTATCAATAATCTTATTTACCAATGTTTTGGATCAAACTTATTTTAAACTATAGGAGGTAATCCTGAATTATTCTGTAGGTAACTAATTATGTTGTTATAATAATCCAGTAATTCTTCAGCACAATTTACCACACTAGCTAAATAATCCTTTTTTTCAGGATTATCTTCTATTTCATAAAGAGCTGTTACTAATGAAAAAATCCCATTACATGGAATCTTTAATCCATGTACCATATTTTGAACTACATCTCTTTTAAATAACTCAGATTCTTTCAATTTATTATTTGCTTCTTGTAATTCTAATTTATATTTAATTATATCAGTATAATTTGTGATCGTCGAGTTAATGATATTCTCTTCTTGCTGATATGGTATTAATGTGACAGATATGGGAGATAATTGAAGATTCCAATTTGTTTTAGTAAGATTAGTAATATTATGATTATCTTTTGGTTAATTTTGATTATTAATTGTCATAGCATTTCCTTACTGTTAAAGTTAAGAAAACAGCTCAGAGGTTAAAGTGTTAAAATTTTGTAGTTTTTTAATTTAACCTCTGAACCAGAGTTGCACCACGGCCGCTCTTAACAAGGACAGATATCACCACAATATTATGAAGTACAGAGGATTTAAGAGCTTTTATGACAGATTTTTATACAATTGGGCAAACAGCTGCACAAATGAGACAGACTTAAAATATAATATTTGCTAGCCCTATTCTTTATCAATTATACATAGATAAAATAACACTAAGTGATGCTATAATAAATATTAAAATCCTTTTGAATATGCTGTTTTGCTCGCATTTAAGCCTCTTTTCTGATATAATCTTTAGTAGAAAATAAAGATAAATAACAAATTATGTCAGTAAAGAACTTAGATAAACCACAACCATTCCTGCAATGGGTGGGTGGTAAAAGAAAAATCGTTGATCAATTAGTTAAATTTATTCCTGAAAGACTAAACAACTACTATGAACCATTTCTTGGTGGTGGAGCTTTATTCTTTCATGTACGAGATAAATTTAAACAATGCTATTTATCTGATATTAACCTTGAGCTAGTAACGTCCTATAACGCAGTTAAGACAAATCCTGATGCGGTTAGTAAATTACTAGACTCACATAAAGCAAAGCACTCTAAAGAGCATTATTATCAAGTGAGAGCTAATAATGATAGTAGTGATCCAATAAAAATTACTGCAAGATTTATTTATTTTAATAGATATTCATTTAAAGGTATTTACCAGATTAATATTGATGGCAAACCAGCTCAAACTTTCTCTGGTAGGAATTATAGCAAATCTGATATTGCGTCTAGACTAAAGCAATGTAGTAGCTTACTTGCTGGCACATCCATTTGTGCTATAGATTTTTCTTTTATTGAACCACAACAAGATGATTTTGTTTATTTTGATCCTCCTTATCATAAATCAGGTGAGAAATTCTATACTAGATTGCCATTTGATGAAAATGAGCAAACTAGACTTAGAGATTTTGCTCTAGAGCTAAACAATAAAAATGTTAAAATAATGATTTCTAATAGCGACACTCCTTTTATTAGAAACTTATACAAGAATTTCAATATTAAGATTATTAAAGTTAAATATTCTATGCCTGAGCACAATAAAATATCTGATGAAGTAGTTATTACAAATTATCAATTACCACAATAGCTTAGTTATATTCAAACTTGATTAATTCAAAGCAATAATCTTGAGTCTTAAAAACTTCTTCTAGATCTTGCATATGACGATTTCTAACATAGTAATCATTAAAAGCCGTTGTTGATTTAAGGATTACCTTTTTGTTGACTATATCTTCCTCTACCACTACTAATTTACCTAATACCCCAAAATCAATATATTGGTTATAACGTTCAATAAGAAATTTTCTTACCTGGTACCATACTGAATCAGGATTTAATTGTTTACTTAATTGCCATAAATAATCTTGTCTTTGATCTTCAATATTATTCTGCTTCGCTTCAAGCTCAGCAAATGGTATGATTTGTAACTGCCCAATACTACTGCCATAGATCATTCGTACTTGCTGGAGTATTTTATCTTTGCTATGTTCTGAAAGCGTAATAGTTTTAAGCAGTTTTATTTGATAGTTATTACCTACTACCCCAATAAAGCAGCAAGAGCTTAATAATTCATAGGCAGTATCATGATCAAAAATACCGACGATTTTACGTTTTAACTGGGCTTGTCTGCTAGTATTGTTACTGCTTTCTATTTTATCTAGATATTGCTCCTTAACTTTATGCACATTGCTAGATTTAAACTGAAACTTCTCACAATTAGCTTGAGTAGTTTCTCTCAGTTCATGAGCTAACGCTTTAGCCATGTAATTTAAAAACACTTTTTTATGACCAAAATGATGTTCTGGGTATTGTTCGGCTAATTTCAATAAGAGCTTGTTAATAAAAGTAAGATTAAATTCTCGATTTGATTTTATCTGTAATAAATCAGCCTCTTCTTGGGTTAATGGATGGAAATCTGTTAATTTTTTTCTTTTGAACCAGCTTTTATGATTAACGCCATTAATTGATGCATTATTGCTGTTTGATGGTGTAGAGTTATATTTTTTAGAGATTTTATTAATAACTGCTTGTAGTGCAGTATTAATCCGTGTAGCACCTATTGTGATATTAGCACTAGAGAAATTAGTATTATCAGCTTGTTGTTGATCGTTGATTAAGCTTGTTGCCTTGAATTGTAAATTTGTTTCAAGTTGTTGTTCTTGTAACTGAGTTTGGTTATTGTAATTAGATTCATTTTTTTTATTTTGAAAAATTGTAGATCTGTTAGATCTAGATTTATTAGATATATTTTTATTATTATCTATATATAAGTAGTTGGCGAAATTTTTTTCAGGTTGACCTGAAATTTCTTTCGGGTTGGAACGAAAAATTTTTTGTGTATGGCTGAAAATTTTTTCGTTTTCAGCTGAAGATGTATGATTATAAGGCTGGAAATCTTTTGCTAATTTTATACAAGGAGTGTTACGACATTTGATACCATATTTAATTACTGTTGTGGTAGAAAGATTGATGAACCCGGATTGTTCTAGTTCGAGTAGACATTGTCTTACTCTTCGTTGACAAACGCCTAGAGATTCTTCAAAGAAATGATAGGTTTCCTGGAGTTCGTCGATAGAATTGTTATAATAGATTTGTAAGCGGAAGACTATCAGGGATAAGAGCTGTCTTGAGGTTTTACTTAAGATTTTACCATTATTAGAGGTCAGATTATTCCATTCAGGTGGAATAAAATTACCGACAAAATTGTAGAATATAACAGAGCTATTATCACTATTGTTAATATTTAACTTATTATTAGAGTTAGAGGTGGAAAAAGAGGAGAATATATTATGCATAATATTTCTCCTGAATCTCAGTGATAGAAGAGATTTGAAAGCAATTATAGCTCTGATAACTTAATCTCAAAGGAGAATATAAGGAGCATAAGAATTTTTTGATAACAATACTAAACTGTAGAAACCCTGGAGGGAAGGTGGTGGGCGATAGGGGAGTTGAACCCCTGACCTTTACGATGTCAACGTAATGCTCTAACCAGCTGAGCTAATCACCCTGATAATTTTTTTAATCTTTATGTAGTTTTGGCTTTATTGAATTATGAACCTTATAATATTTACAATTAAGATAAGTGTCAATTGATTAGTTCAAGTTATATGTTAAAAAGATTATATTGATAAAAAATAGTTATATTGCATACATTTATTAAAAAAACAGAAAAAACTCCTAAAACAGCTATTTCAATAACTAAAACTTAAGATTAAAGGAAGGTTTTAATGAAAAACTTTGATGAATTTAAAAAAGAGTTATTATCAAACCCCGAAGTAAAAAAAGCTTATGAAGAACGAAAAATGGAATTTGAGATAGCAAGCACTTTAATAAAGGTTCGTCTTGCATCTAATATGACTCAGGCGGATGTTGCTAAAAAATGTCTAATGCTCAAGCGCAAATAGCAAGAATGGAAAGCGGACATCATATTCCTAATGTCTTAAGCCTTCAAAAATACGCTAAAGCTGTAAATCAAAAAATTAATTTGTTGATTACCCCATCATAGGGTGTACTACTAAATCTATATGTAGTTTTTAACCCTTGTTTTTTTAAAAAATTCATTAATGTACTAGATTTCAAGCTTTATTTCCATTATTTATAATATTTTATTATTTAGTCTATAATTTTATGGTGGATTTAAAAACTAAAGCCTTTGATATTTCTCAAAATTTCACTATTTCTCTTGACGGTCCTGCTGCTTCAGGTAAAGGGACTATCGGTTTAATACTGGCTAAGAAATTTTCTCTTAAATATTTTCAGTCAAGTATTGTTTATAGGCAGCTTGCGTTTGACTGTATTAGTCAAAAAATAGATGTCACTGATATAGATGCGGTAATTGCTTTATCTAAAGAATTAAAACTCGACAATAATTTTGACTTAGAGAATGAGAATATAGGAAATATAGCATCGCAAATTGCCGTAATAAGTGAAATTAGAAATAATCTAAACAAATACCTGATTAATCTAGTAAAAACAACACCTAGAATGATTATGGAGGGTAGGGATATAGGCACCGTTGTTGCACCTGACGCCGATTTAAAGATTTTTATAACCGCAAATCCTCAAATTAGGGCTGAAAGACGATATAAGCAGTTGCAAGCAAAAGGAAAAACATGTATACTCGATGAGATTTTACGGCAAATAATTTTGCGAGATAAAAGAGATAAAGAGCGAAAAGCTGCACCGTTATTACCGGCTTCAGATGCTTTAATTATCGATACTTCAAAGCTTTCGGCTATGGAAGTTGTAGAAGAAGTAACAAATTATATAAAGAATAAAATAACTTGAAAAAGTGCTAGGTTATTTTATTCGATTGTATGGCGTTATTGCATGGCTAGTATGTCATTCTCGCGTAGGCGGGAATCCAGAAAAAGCGAAATTGAGCTTTTAATATTAAAAATTCAGTGTGTTTTTACCTTTTAGTTACTGAATTCCCGCCTACGCGGGAATGACATACTAGCCATGCAAAGAGCATCCAATTTTATTAACCTTTCAAAAAAATTTTATTAGCCTAGGCACTTTAGCTAATACTACGAGAAGAATATGTCAATAAAACTAAAACAACGATTTGTTCCACAACTTGCAGCAATGAATCACGAATTTGCGGAAGATTTCTCTAAAATGCTTGAAACCGTTGATACAAGTCATATAAAAGAAAAAACGGTAGTTAAAGGTCAAGTAATCGAAATAAAAAACGATATAATTATTGTTGACGTTGGATTAAAAAATGAAGGTAGAATACCTAAGTCTGAATTTTTAGCTTTACCTGAAGTTGGGGACGTAGTTGAAGTTTTCATCGAGAAAATTGAAGGACGTAACGGCAGAACAATATTGAGCCGTGAAAAAGCAGTTAAAGAAGAATTATGGGGACAACTAGAAATCATGTGTTCCAAGGGCGAATTTGTCGACGGTACGATTTTCGGTCGTGTAAAAGGAGGCTTTACCGTGGATTTATCCGGTGTAGTAGCATTCTTACCGGGAAGCCAAGTTGACGTTAGACCTATTAAAGATCCTACTTCTATAATGAATATCAAGCAACCGTTTAAAATTTTAAGTATGGATAAAAAGCTTGGTAATATAGTAGTTTCAAGAAGAGCTATTTTAGAAGAATCACGTTCCGAAGCTAGAGATGAGATGCTATCTAAAATTAAAGAAGGCATGGTATTAGAAGGAACCGTAAAAAATATTACTGATTACGGTGCGTTTATCGATCTTGGAAGTGTCGACGGTTTATTACATTTAACCGATATTTCTTGGGGAAGAGTTAACCATCCTTCAGAAGTGTTAGACTTTAACCAAAAGGTTAAAGTAATGGTTATTAAGTTTGATGAAAAAACCAAAAGAATATCACTCGGTATAAAACAACTTGATTCTAACCCATGGGAAGCAATTAAAGAAGAATTCCCCGTCGGTAAACAAATGACCGGTAAAGTTACAAATTTTGCTGATTACGGCGTATTTATAGAATTAAAAGACGGGCTTGAGGGACTTGTTCATTCAAGCGAAATTAGTTGGTTAAAATCTAATCAAAATCCTAGAAAAACGCTAACTATAGGGCAAGAAGTAGACTTCGTAGTTTTAGAGGTCGATACTGAAAAGCATCGTGTTTCTTTAAGTATTAAACAATGCCAAGAAAATCCTTTAACAAAGTTCGCTGAAAATAATCCTGTCGGTACTATAATTAAAGCACCGATTAGAAATATTACGGATTTCGGTATTTTTGTTGCACTCGGTAATAATATGGACGGCATGATTCATGAAGGTGATATTAGCTGGGAAGATAAAGGAACGGATCTATTAAAATCATACAAAAAAGGTGATGAAATAGAATGCAAAGTTCTAGCCATTAATATTGAAAAAGAACAAGTTAGTTTAGGTATAAAACAATTGTCGCCGAATCCATATCAAGAAATCAGTGATGAATATAAAAAAGGCACCATAGTTAAAGCCCTTATAACAGAAGTTAAAGATGAGGGACTCGAAGTATTATTAAACGATAAAGTAGCAGGTTTTATTAAAAGAACTGAACTATCGGATGAAAAAGACGAGCAGAAGCCTGAAATGTTTCAAATAGACAAAGAAATAGAAGCCAAAGTTGTTTCTATCGAGAAATCAACCGGTAGAATTTTATTATCGGTAAAAGCTCATAAAATAGCAGAACGTCAAAAAGCTCTCAAAGAATATGGTTCTAGTGATAATACTACCAATATGGGAGATATACTTGCTAATGCTTTAGAAGATAAGAAGTAATAATCTATTATAAGTCATTGTGAGGAGAAACTGTAAGTTTCAACGAAGCAATCTCAGGAGTTCTATGCTACTTCATGAGATTGCCACGTCGGTTATTAAAATAACCTCCTCGTAATGACGAAAAACTATTTAATTAATCAATTTCAGGAGAAAATATTAATGTCGTATGTACCGATAGTAATTGAACCAACATCACGCGGTGAACGTGCTTATGATATATATTCAAGATTGCTAAAAGAACGTATAATCTTTGTATGTAGTACTGTTGAAGATCATATGGCAAACTTAATTGTTGCACAATTATTGTTTCTTGAAGCAGAAAATCCTAAAAAAGATATATATATGTATATCAATTCCCCCGGAGGAGTTGTAACCGCAGGTCTTGCAATTTATGACACAATGCAATATATAAAACCTAAAGTGGCTACATTATGCATAGGTCAAGCTTGTTCTATGGGTTCACTTTTACTGTGCGGGGGCGAGAAGGGGATGCGTTATAGTTTACCTCACAGTCGTATTATGATCCATCAACCATCAGGAGGTTATAAAGGGCAAGCTACCGATATAGAAATCCACGCTCAAGAAACCCTAAAAATCAAAAGATTACTTAACGAATTGTATAGTAAACATACTGAACAAGAGTTAAAACATATCGAAAAAAGTATGGAACGTGATAATTTCATGTCACCGGAAGAAGCAAAAAAATTTGGATTAGTAGATAATATACTGTCTTCCAGAGATGCTATGGCATTGTTAGCAAAATAAAGATTAAATTTTATAGATTTAGTTTTATTATTATAGTATAAGAGAATTAATTTGTTATAGTCAAGTCAGTGGGATTTGCACACCAGAAGCGAGGAGTTAAACCTAACTAATAGGAGAACGACGAATGACGATGCAGGCGAGTCCAAATCGACTATATTGGGGTCATAGCTCAGTTGGTAGAGTGTTTGAATGGCATTCAAAAGGTCGGGGGTTCGACTCCCCCTGGCTCCACCATATCTTATTGCTATTTCAATTTATAAATACTTCACACAGTAAACATATCATAAACTAAGGACTTTTTGCTTTTCAAAAAAAATTAGATAATATTCAAATCTTATCATAATTCCTTTTTAGATTAGTTTTAACTTACTTAGTGAATTAATAAGAGGCTATAAAATGCATAAAGTAATTACACAATTATCAGAAATTAAATTAATTGGTATTACAACAGGTCGGAGAATATAAAGCTCAAAGCGGGGCATTTTAAAGGTAATACAAGTTATTTAATGATAAGCAATATATTAACATAAGCTTTACCCCACTTTCTACTTCTCATTTTTTGCTTTTTTTAAAATGGCTAGAAATGCCACATATAAAACTATGGTGGGATAAGGATATAGAATGGAGTTTAGAATTGATCGAACAAAAATACTCAAGCTATGTTATAGGGTATAAGCTAGAAAATAATGAGCCTAAAAATATACACACTTACATTATAGAAGCAGACTGTACTCCTTTACAATGCTTATGATTTTGAGCGTTCAGACCCATTAATAAACTTACCTTCAAAACTTGCAGCACTTGATTATTTCTTTAATGCTTAGGTTCTGTGGACATTTAATAGAATAATAATAATTATAAAAAATCAATTAGAAATCTTCACAGAACCTAGATATATTAATATAGATTAAGTGTAAAAAGAATTAGTGAGAAAATGCTAAAAGATCAGAATTTAGATATAGAAAGAAAGCAAGACCATATTGAAATTAATCTTACGAAAAACGTTGAATCTACACTTAAAAGCGGTTTTGAATCTATTCACTTTATTCACAATGCATTACCGGAAATTAACTACGATAGCGTAAATACAACTACTACTTTCCTCGGAAAATCTTTACAAGCACCTATCCTAATTTCTAGTATGACCGGAGGCACGACTAGAGCTAGAGATATTAACTATAGACTTGCACAGGTCGCTCAAAAAGCCGGTATTGCTATGGGGCTTGGCTCTATGCGGGTTTTGTTAACGGAACCGGATACAATCAAGACATTTGCAGTAAGACATATAGCTCCCGATATCCCTTTACTAGCCAATATCGGTGCAGTACAGCTTAATTACGGAGTGACACCTAAAGAATGTCAATATTTAGTGGATGCTATTAAAGCCGATGCCTTAATTTTACACTTAAACGTGTTACAGGAACTGACTCAGCCGGAAGGTAATAGAAACTGGGAAAAGCTGTTACCTAAGATAAGAGAAGTGGTTAATTACCTCTCTATTCCGGTAATTGTTAAGGAAGTAGGATACGGTTTATCTAAAAAAGTTGCTGAGAGTCTTATTGACGCAGGGGTTAAGGTTCTTGATATTGCAGGGAGCGGTGGAACATCTTGGAGTCAAGTAGAGGCTTATCGTGCTACAAATTCGTTACAAAACCGTATAGCTAGTAGCTTTATTAACTGGGGAATCCCGACTTTAGATTCTCTAAAAATGGTGCGGGAAGTTTCAAAAGATATTCCGATTATTACCAGTGGCGGGTTAAAATCCGGCATTGACGGTGCAAAAGCAATTCGTATAGGAGCTAATATTTTTGGACTTGCCGGTCAATTTTTAAAAGCAGCAGATACTTCTGAAAGCTTGCTTTCCGAAGAGATACAATTGATAATCGAGCAGCTTAAAATTACCATGCTATGCACCGGATCACGCACTTTAAAAGATTTAGCAAAAGCAGAGATTAGGTTGTAGTAAAATTTATATTCAATAATATATTGGCACCAAATTCAAAAATAACTCTTTCGGCCTTATAATCACTCATTTGAACAAGTTTAATTTCCTCAAGATAAATTACCTTTGGTAAATTCGTTAATGACTTTCCGCCAAAATATTAATGCCGGCTTATTTTCAGGAATAACCGCAACTTCCCATAATCTTTTATGCATTTGCCAAATTTGCTTAGCTACTTGCCTACCAACTCCTTTATTTTGAAATCTTGCTATAATAAAAAATTCCCCCATATTCCAATCGATTTTATAATGCGTTCCAACCTTATTAAGCAATATAAAACCTGCTATTTCGTCATTTAATTTAATTCAATAGGCTTTCCTATTCGTTTCTATAAAATATTTTTTGTAATTATCAGCTTCATATAAACCATCTCGTGGCAATGTCCAATCATATTCATCTGATTCAAACCCACAATAACGCGATATATCATATATATAAAACCGTACCATATTTTGGATTAGAGGGTAATCAGCAACGGTTGCAGTGGTTAAACGTATATTCTTTACAGATTCATTCTTCATAACTCTTTTCTTAAATATAATTTAGCCATTTCTCCGGAATTATGATAACCTAGCACTTCATAAAATATATGCGTACTGTCTTTAGCACATCGATAACCGGAAGTAAGATCAACGATTACGAGGCTATATTTTTTTGCCATTTCTTCTAAATATTCCATAAGCTTTTTACCTATTTGTTTTCCCCGATAATTCTCATCAATCACTAAAGCTTCAATATGAATTTTAGTTTTATCTGAGGCGAAAAGCAGCGATTTAGACCAAGCAATAAATCCAACTATTTTATTATCTAAACTAGCTAAAGCAACACCATACCCCTCACGATTTATAAAATTCTTAAAACGTGCTATTAATTCTTCTGAACTAGAAGGATAGCCAAGTTGAGCCATCAAAGGTAAAATATTTGTAATATTATCAGGAGTTGCTAAACTAATATTTACACTACTCATAATTATCCTTTTTCTCTTCGTTTCTTTAACCTAGCTAAATCTTTTGGACTAGGTAAATAGCTTTTTAATTTCGTAGGTAAATTCTTCGGTTAATTTAAGTTTAAATTTACCCGTTTTTAATTCAATAACAACATAGCATTTAAGTTTAACATGATAAAAAACTAAATCTAAGTAATAATCCTCTCCTTCTAATTCTATAGGTATGAATTACCTATAAATACAAAATCTTGACCGAGTTCTAATAAAAAATCCTTAATATTATCTATTAGCTTATTTTCTAGTTCTCGTTCTAAAATATTTTCTTTAATATCTAGAAATTCTAAATTATAAGGATTTTTTATAATTGATTTTGCTAAATCAGACTGCATTGCCGGTAAAGTATGTCCAAAATTATTTATACTTTTTCCTGATCTTGCGTATAAATTGCTTTTAATTTGCAAGGTTAGTACGTTACGTGACCAACCGTTTTCTATAGTTTTGTGTGCATACATACCAAAGCCTTTCAGTATGATTTTTAACTTTTGAGACAATGACTATATGATATCCTCAGAGAATTTCTCCAACAGGCTGTTGGGGGATTTGTTCATCGTTATATTCTTCAGCAAATTGCCTCATATAAGAAATATTTTCTATAACTTTTGCTCCCCACTTCTCAAGCTTTTGACGTTTAATTATTTGAAAACCAATATTTCAATATAGTTTTATCAATTCTTTATTTACGCTTAAATGTGCACGAATTCGTATTTGCTTGATTTCTAGCTTCAGATTCTCAATTAAATCGTAGTATGATTTGTAATCTAAAATATTATTCATTTACTCAATATTATTTGTATGCTCTAAAATCTTCTCTGCTAAAGCACTTGCCGTTAGATCACTAACATCTATTTCTAACAAATGAGAATGCGTTATATTAATTAACTCTGCGTTTCCTTCAATACTCAAAGATTTATAACACAAAACTCTATCGGGCCTTTGTATTCGTTTATTATTTTCCTCTACTGAAATAAGTAGTTTTACCGATACAACAAGAGAGTCACGCTGCAAAGCCATATTTTCTACTTGCTTAAAAAGCTTATGATCACCTTAATTATCTTCTAAGACATTGGTTCATATTATTATATGGCTTTTCGGTTATTTTAGGTATATGTTAAATATTGCTGAATATCATAGAAAGTACTAAAAAACACAAAATTTCCTTTCATATATCCTTTAGTGTTTTATAATGGCATACAAAAATATACTGCTCCTTTAAATTTATGGGAATTATTTGAAAATAGTGAATTAGTAAAAGCTGCTTGGGTTAATGATTATCAGCTAATTAATGTTCATGAAATTCCTGATGAAAAATTGACAGAAAATACTTGGTCCGGAATTTTATAATTTTTTATGAAGCACATTCATACACGAGATTTGTTAAAGAGATGGTAAGAAATAGCAGACCTTTTACCTATATTTGCTGAGGTTAATATAGGGATTGATTATATAGAGTTAATTTTATTCTACATTTTGACCAAACGCGGTAAAAATGATATAATAGAAATAGAAAAAATACTTAAATCACAATTAATATAGCCAAAAATTTAATCACAGCTGGTGTAAAAACTGATTTAATAGCTACCTCAACCGGATTAAAGAAGGAAGAGGTTGAAAAACTTAAATAAATTACTTATACATGTATTTATTATCATTTATATTAGGAGGATTAAATGCATTACTCCGTCAATTATATTTATCAATTTGCTCTATAGAGTTTTATAAAGATGTATATAAAAACTATCAAGGGTACGGAATAAGATATGTATTTACCTTATCTTTTATTCCATCAATAATTTATTGTATTTTTATATTAAATTACATAATAACTTTAAAAGATTATTTTAACGGAATACAATCATCAAAAGTTACAGCCAACATTGAATATATTATCAATCAATTACCGGAAATTAAATATAATAATTCAAACATTTCAGTTGAAGAAGTAGAACCTATATATTTATATAGCAAGAATAACAATAAAATAGTCGTCATTGATACAAAAAATCAAGTTTCTAACAAAGAAAAAAGCAAAATACCGTTTGTACTTGAAGAGAATAAGCTGAAGATAAATTTAATTGTAGCCAATACTAAGAAAAATTTCCCAAGTACTGTTAACTATTCTGAGATATTCAAGCAAAATGAAGTAATTTTAACTCCTGAAATAATAAAAAAATATTTTGCCGATCATTTATTATATGCACCAAATTTATTTATTTATTTCGGTATGCCGGCTATTATATTATTTTGGTTTGTAACATTCTTATTAGAGAGAAGTATTATAGTTTTGTTAGTATATAGCTTAGCTAATTTACTTACTACTAAAACTTCAATACAAACTTCTATAAGGTTAGTAATGTTTTCAAGCGGAGTCCCGATAATATTACAACCGGTTATTATTATATTAATACCGGAATTAAGCATATTATTACAGCTACTACAAATGTTTACAACTTGTTTAGTATTTGTCGCTATTTGGCAAATTAACAAGAACCTATCGCACTATATGTAAGAAAAATCAATTATCATATAAGCATGCTTTAATACCGGAACATGAGTTAGGAAAATTAAACGATGCAATAGTAGATTCTGTAAGAGTTAAAGTAGTTCATCCAAATCCAAAACTTGCAGAACATCATCTTCAAGAAATAGCTCAAGGTAAACAAATATGGGATGGGTATAAATTTAAAATATTACGTATGGGACCAGAAGAAAAAAATCACCAATTATTCTATGATATCTCCTCTCAAAGATTACTTGATGCTAACGGTAAAGTAGCTTCTACTATCGGTAAAGAAAGTAAAAGCATGAATAATGTTCAAGCATTTGTAATGGGAGAGGATGGAACAATTTATATGGGTACTCATAAAAATCAATATTTGCCAAATACTAAAAATCTTGTTCACGATTCATTTTTAAGTGGAAAGCCTGCGGAAGCAGCAGGAGTTATAGGTATAAATGATAGGAGAAAAATTGATTACCTTCGTAATAATAGCGGTCATTATCAACCTGAAGCTTTAGATATGTACTGTGCTGTAAAAAAATACAAGAAACTATGCCCGGTGCTTTAGATAAAAATTGTCAAATCGATATTCAAGGGCATCTACGAATACTTGTTACTGATTTTGTAAAAAATATGGAAACCAAAGTAGGTTTCAAAAAAAATGCTAAAACTCATTATGAAAAACTAAGAGAGGAAAGAATAGAGAAAATTAAAAATTATCAAACTAATTTAAAAAATATTGCTGCTTCTTCAAAACCTAAAGCTAGAAATAGAACAACAAACAGAGGGCGTGGATAATAAATTAACTATTTATAATTAAATGTCATTCCTGCGAAAGCAAGCATCCAGCTAAATGTCATACTCCAGCATTGTTGCATGGATTGGTAAAACCCATTATGTCACCTAGTTCGCTTGACCACTGGGACCATAAAAATAATTTAAAGTACTAATATTTAATTGGGTCCCGCTACAAGCTTGCGGGATGATGACAAAGCAATTTTGGATTCCCGCTTCTAGCTAGGAATGATATCGAAGGTGTTTTTTGCACCATGCAACAACGTCCCTAGGCAATGTTGGATTAACACTTATTTATAATATTCTCTCCTTCCTTTCTACTGCTACTAGTTTTTACACAATTAAATTTTAGTTTATATTAACAAGCTAATTTTTTATTAAATAATATAATTATATACTTGACTAAATTACTTGGGTATTGTAAATATTAAACAATTTTAAGTTTTAATAGGTTGGTTATATGATGCTGACGACGAAAGGAAGATATGCCGTAATGGCAATACTTGAAATGGCCTCAAAATCAAGTGCCGAACCGGTCACTTTGAATGAAATGTCCGTAAAACAAAATATATCGCTTAACTATTTAGAGCAGATATTTTCTAAACTTAAAAAAGCTGATCTAGTTAAGGCTATTAGAGGATCGAAAGGTGGGTATATTTTAATCGGTAACCTAGAAGAAATAAAAATTTCCGATATTATGGACGCCGTTAACGAAAATTTTATAATGACTACCTGCTATAAGAAGTCAGTTAAAACTTGCGTGCCTGATACAATAAAATGTAATTCGCATAAATTATGGCAAGGTCTTGGTAAGCATATTAGAGATTATTTTGAAAATATCTCAATTAAAGATGCTTTAAACTCAAATTTAAATATATGATATATTTAGACCATAATGCTACTACTTTTATCGACCCTAGAGTTAAGGAATTCATAATAAGTTTAATGGACAAGGAGCTTAACCCTTCATCAGCACATAGCTCAGGTAGATTTGCTAAGAATCTCATAGAAACGGTACGCGCACAAATAGCGACGGCTCTTGGTATAACCTTATCATCTAGAGAATATGATATTACTTTTACTTCATCAGGAACTGAAGGTAATAATTTAATAATGAAAAATTTTTATGACGGCGATATTTTTATTTCAGCTATTGAACATTTATCGATCTATAACCATATAAACTACGCTCCAAATATTAAAGTTATAAGTGTTAATACGCAAGGGCTAGTTGATTTAGAACATTTAGAAGAGTTGTTAGCTCAAAGTAATACTAGTAAAAAACTAGTTTCCATAATAATGGCTAATAATGAAAGCGGAGTTTTACAAGATATAGCTGAGATAGGTAAAATAACTAAAAAATATGAGGCAAAATTTCATAGCGATTTAGTGCAAGGTTTTGGCAGAATACCAATAAATATCAAAGCATTAGGATTAGATTTTGCTACAATTTCAGGGCATAAAATAGGAGGGGGGCAGGGTGGTGCTGCTTTAATTTCTAGCTCTAATTTTCAAATTACTCCAATGATTATAGGAGGAGGGCAGGAAAAATCAGTACGCTCAGGCACTGAAAATGTTTTAGCAATTGCAGGATTTGGTTTAGCTTCTGCATTGAGGACAGATAATATCTCAGAAAATTATATAAAAATCAAAAAGTTACAAGAAAATTTAGAGAAAAAATTAAAAAAATATCCTAATGTAAATATTGTTAGTAATAACGTAGCTAGGTTGCCTAATACTACCTTAATTACTATACCAAATACGGATGCACAAGCGAAATTAATCGGGTTTGATTTACATAATATTTGCGTAAGTTCCGGTTCTGCTTGTTCATCGGGAAAAATATCTAAATCGCATGTATTAACCAATATGGGTGTAGGGGAAGAAGAAGCAAAATCTTCGATTAGGATATCTTTAAGCCATACTAATACGGTACGTGATATAGAGGCTTTTATAGAGGCTTTTGAGGAGATTTACGATGTCATTCCTAGCTAAAAGCTACGTTGTTGCACGGCTCCGTTTATGTCATTCCCGCTTCCGCAAGAATGACATCGATGACTGTTTAAACTATACCAAAACATGAATTAATTTAACCATATGAACCCACAATTAAACAATTTAACCTTACCGATATATATGGATTATCAGGCGACGACTCCAATAGATCCAAGAGTAATGGAGGCAATGTTGCCTTATTTTACTACCAAGTTCGGCAATCCTCATTCACGCAGCCATTCTTTCGGTTGGGAGGCAGAAAACGCCGTTGAAGAAGCAAGGAGTATGGTAGCAAAGTTAATAGGAGCGGATACTAAAGAAATTATTTTCACTTCCGGTGCAACTGAGTCTAACAATCTTGCAATAAAGGGAATAGCAAAATTTTACAGCAATAAAAAGAATCATATTATTACCGTAGTCAGTGAACATAAATGCGTACTTGATGCTTGCAGGCATTTAGAGCAAGAAGGTATAAAAATCACATACTTACCGATTAAGCCAAATGGAATAATCGATTTAGAAACTCTAAAAAATGCCATTACCGATCAGACTATGTTAGTTTCAGTTATGGTGGTTAATAATGAAATAGGTGTTGTTCAGCCTTTAAAGGAAATCGGGCAAATTTGCCGTGAAAAGGGCGTTTTTTTTCATTCCGATATTGCTCAAGGTTTTGGTAAAATTCCAATTGATGTTAACGCATTTAATATTGATCTTGCCAGTATCTCAGGGCATAAAATTTACGGTCCGAAAGGAATAGGTGCATTATATGTAAGGAAAAAACCTCGTGTGCGTGTTACACCGCTCATAAACGGTGGCGGACAGGAGAGAGGTATACGTTCAGGTACGCTACCGACTCCTTTAATCGTAGGGCTTGGCATGGCTGCTGAAATAGCGTATAGTGAGATGGAAAAAGATACTAAGCACATAAATTACTTATTCGACAGATTTTTAAATAATATACATAAGCGAATTTCAAAAGTTTATTTAAACGGCGATAAAAATCAAAGATATAAAGGTAATTTAAATTTAAGCTTTGCCGGAGTTGAAGGAGAATCAATGATCCTTGCCATTAAAGATTTAGCGGTTTCCTCCGGTTCTGCTTGTACTTCTGCCTCTTTAGAACCGTCATATGTTTTACGTTCTATGGGAATCGGTGAAGAGCTTGCCCATACTGCAATTAGGTTCGGCATAGGTAGATTTACTACCGAGCAGGAAGTTGACTACGCAGTAAATTTAATATGCTCAAAAATCGATAAACTAAGGGAATTAAGCCCTCTTTGGGAAATGATGCAAGAGGGAATTGATTTGAAAAAGATTAAATGGGCTGTACATTGAGAATATCGGCATTGCGAGCAGCTGTAGGCTGCGTGGCAATCTTATCAAATATCCTGAGATTGCTTCGTCAAAACTTGCAGTTTTTCCTCGCAATGACGGCTCAGGTATTCACGCAAGTATAACATACAAAACCAAATTTTAGGGAATAACAATGGCTTATAGCAAAAAAGTGATAGATCATTATGAAAATCCTCGTAATGTTGGATCGCTTGATAAAGAAAATAAAAATGTTGGTACAGGACTAGTTGGAGCTCCTGCTTGCG
This sequence comes from Rickettsia africae ESF-5, assembly GCF_000023005.1. Lineage (NCBI taxonomy): Bacteria > Pseudomonadati > Pseudomonadota > Alphaproteobacteria > Rickettsiales > Rickettsiaceae > Rickettsia > Rickettsia africae. Next base: position 709,060 of record NC_012633.1, read on the forward strand.
GTGACGTTATGAAGTTACAAATCGCAGTTGATGATGACGGGATTATTACAGATGCTAAATTTAAAACATTCGGCTGCGGTTCAGCTATTGCTTCAAGTTCTTTAGTAACGGAGTGGGTTAAAGGAAGATCGGTAGAAGATGCCGAGACTATTAAAAATACCGAAATAGCAAAAGAATTGTCACTTCCACCGGTCAAATTACATTGCTCACTACTTGCTGAAGATGCAATAAAAGCAGCTATAGCCGATTACAAACAGAAAAAAGAAAGCAAAAAAGACTCTTAAAATATGAAAAATGTTATTTCATTAACCGATTCTGCTGCAAAACAAGTAAAATTGCTAATAGAAAAACGCGCCAAGCCTACCTTTGGTATTAGGGTAGGGGTTAAGTCAGGCGGTTGTGCCGGTCAGACTTATTACGTGGAATATGCCGATAGTAAAAATCAATTCGATGAAGTAGTTGAAGAAAAGGGCGTACGGATACTAATCGACCCAAAGGCATTAATGTATATTCTAGGTTCTGAAATGGACTATGTAGAGACTAAATTCAAATCCCAATTCACTTTCACCAATCCTAATGAAAAAGCTAATTGCGGCTGCGGCAAATCTTTTAGCGTGTAACACTTTAGAATCAATAAAGGTTTTAAAATATGTTTAACTGGGTTTATAATAAAAGATTCTCTTATCCTTCACCTAATATTGAAAGCTTACGAAAAGCACTAGAGGAAAGAATTGATTTCTTTTCTCCGCTTAATACAGAAGAAAAGGAAAGCAGGGCTGAAATTAGACTTATGAGAGATGCTGATATCGAAAATGATAAAAAGTCTATTCTAGAAGCAATAGTAAAAAAGGACAAATTATTTTAGAACCCTATACGGAAATACCTTTAAAAGAAAGTTGGCTATTTAATCACAAAAAGGTTTTAACGCAATTAAATAACGGTATTAAAGATTCTGCTAAAGGGCAAGTTAAATTTATAGAAGATTCCAGTAAATATTTAGATGATGACTTTGAAAATTCTTTTTACTTATAGAATTTTTTGGTATTATGGACCAAACAAAGATAATATCACACTATTCTAGCAATTACAGCACATCCATAAAAAGTCAATTGCAGTTGACTATTACACCAATAGATTTATTTTAAGAAACATCATGCAAATCACCGGAAAATGAAATCCCCCAGCCTACTGCGATATGCTTAGGATCACATATATTAGTATATTTAACTAAATCCTGAACAGGAGTATCATAATTTTGTGAAATTTTTGATAAAGCATCTCCTGATTTCACTGTATAAACTTTAGCGGTGCGATTTGGCATATTAACTCCTAAGATTATTTTTGATAGCTTAAAAAGCTATCAATCTTTTGTTTAGAAATCAAGAGTAAAATAATTATAGTAGTTTTCACTATTGCTAAAAATCATTATTTCAGCTATGTTAAAGCTGTTTCTTTAAATTAGATTAATATGTCACAAAAATTAGGTTTCTGGGCGGTTTTTGCCTTAGTAACCGGCAGTCAAATCGGTACTAGCGTTTTTATATTGCCGTTAAGTTTAGCACCGTTCGGTATATACAGCATTTGGGGCTGGGTACTTTCATTATTCGGTGCTATGAGTATAGCACTTGTATTTTCTACCCTTTGTGCAAAATTTCCTAAAACAGGAGGTCCGCACGTTTATGTACGGGAAAATTTCGGGGATAAAATAGCTTTTTTCACCGGTTGGACTTACTGGGTTATATCCTTTGTCAGTACAAGTATAGTAGTCATTTCGGCAATAGGTTATCTAACGCCTTTTTTTAAATCACAAGCGATTTTAGACTTAATATTACAGATCATATTATTAGGTGCTATTATGGTTTTAAATTTAAAAGGTCCTGAAGTAGCAGGAAAAGCAGAGTTTTATTTAACTCTCTTAAAATTTGTTCCATTGCTTATAGTAGGTTTATGTGCTTTATCACATTTTAATATAGATAATATAACTATTGCCGAGGAAGTAGAGCATTTAAGCATTCCGAGCATTATGGGAAGAGTTGTACTTCTTACTTTTTGGGGATTTATCGGCATAGAATGCGCAACTACCACGGCAGGTGCGGTAAAAGATCCGGCAAAAACCATTCCACGAGCCATAATAGTTGGAACTTTTTGCGTAGCAGTGTTATATATTATTAATAGCATAGGTATAATGGGATTAATCCCTGCTTCTGAACTTGTCAGTGCTAAAGCTCCTTATGCCGATGCCGCTTCATTATTATTCGGGGGTAAATGGTCAAGCGTAATTACGGTTATAGCCTCGATTATATGTATAGGTACGCTCAATGCTTGGGTGCTAACTAGCGGACAGATAGCTCTTGGACTTGCAGAAGACGGTTTATTACCGAAATTTTTTGCTAAGAAAAATAGCAATAATGCTCCAACTCACGGAATTATTGTAAGCTGCCTTGGCATTGTGCCGTTATTAGTCTTTACGGTAAATGATAATTTTGCCAAACAGATTACACAAATAATAGATTTCTCGGCAATCACATTCTTATTCGTCTATTTAATTTGTAGCTTAGCTTTTTTAAAGGTGATTTTTAGCTCAAAAGAAAATTTTTCTTATTATTATTTACTTATAGCTATAATATCGATTATCTTTTGTGCATGGGTTATCTATGAAACACCTGTTAAAACTCTGATTATAGCTAGTTCTTTTACTATCTTTGGTATTCCTTTGTATTATGGATGGTATAAATGTCATTCCCGTCTATGAGCGTTGCCTAGCTGGATGCTGAGCTGTCATTGCGAGCGACTACAAGCAGCATGGCAATCCAGAAAAAATAATAAAAAAATTCTGTAAATCAGAATTTTTTAACTGGATTGCTTCGTCAATTACTTAAGTAATTTCCTTGCAATGACGGCTCAGCCAGCGGGCAAGGACATAAGAGATATAAACATGAAAAAAATCCGCATTAATCTGCTTAGAAATTTATTCACAGAATATGATATAGACGGTTATATAATTCCGTCTAACGATAAATATATGAGTGAATATGTTCCAAGCTATGCAAAGAGACTTGAATATATAACAGGTTTTACTGGTTCAAACGGTATAGCTATTATATATAAAGATACAGCATTATTCTTTACCGATGGACGTTATTTAGAGCAAGCAAATAAAGAGCTGGATTTAGAGCTTTTTAAGCTTTTTGACTTAAAAGATATATCTAAGTTTGGTAAAGATGCAAAAATAGGATATGATTCTGAATTATTTACTTATCCCACTATATCAAATTTAAAGTTTAATTTTCAGAAGATTAATGGAAATTTAGTTGATAAGATTTGGCCAAATCAGCCACTAGAGCCAAACTCTAAAGTTTATTTGCATGATATTAGGTTGGCGGGCGTTAGTCATACTGATAAAATAAGTAAATGTCGTGAAATTTTTTTGGATTCCCGCTTTTGCAGGAATGACATAGAGGAAAGCGGGAATGACACCGAGCAATCTGCCTTAGTCATTCTCGATAGCTCCTCCATATGTTGGTTACTAAATTTGCGTGCCAGTGACGTTGCTTATACGCCTTTAATGTTTGCAAAAGTTATACTCACTTCTACACAATTATATTTGTTTATAAATCCTACAAGAATCGATGCCGAAATTATTAATGCTCGTCCTGAAATAACGATTTTACCGGAAGAAGAATTTGAAAATATTTTAAGAGATAGCGAGAATACACATCTTTCCAAACCAGCTTATAGAATTTTTATTGATGATACTATAGCATCTGTTCATATAATGGACTTAGTAGCTGATAAAAAAGTACAAAAAATTACCGATCCATGCTTAATGCTTAAAGCTTGTAAGAACGATGTAGAAATTAAGCATACAATCGATTTGCATATTAAAGATGCAGTAGCTTTATGTGAATTTTTTGCTGATTTTTCTCAATGTCATCCCCGTGAAAACGGGGATCCAGAAAAACATAATAACGAATTGACCGAGTATTCCCTCGGTTTAAAGCTTACAGAGCAACGAGCTAAACAAGAGGGATATGTTTCGGATAGTTTTCCTGCTATTTGCGGATTTCAGGAAAATAGTGCTATTATTCATTATAGAGCTGACCAAAAAACTGCTAAAAAAATTGAAGGGCAGGGGATATTACTGATAGATTCCGGCGGTCAGTATCAAGGTGCTACTACCGATATAACTAGAACAATAGTAATAGGTACACCGACAGATGAGCAGAAAAAGCGTTATACGCAAGTACTTAAAGGACATATTGCTTTAGCTAAAGCCAAATTCCCAAAAAATATCATCGCAGGAGCTAATCTTGATATACTCGCTCGGCAATATTTATGGCAAGAAATGCTAGATTATCCACACGGTACAGGGCATGGGGTAGGGAGCTTCTTAAGTGTTCACGAAGGACCGCAAAGCATAAATCTTCGTAATAAAACAATACTTAAAGCAGGTATGATCTTATCTAATGAACCGGGGTTTTATGTTCCTGGAAAATATGGTATTAGGATTGAGAATTTGATGTATGTAAAAGACAATAATGGATGGCTTGAGTTTGAGACCTTAAGCCTAGTGCCTTATTCTAGTAAATTGACTGATATGAAACTACTTAATATTGATGAAATAAACTATATCAAGGAATATTATAACAAAATTAGAGCTAAAATTTATGATTTATTATCCACGCAAGCGAGGAATTGGCTTAATAATGAAATAAATTTATATTGTAATTGACGTTTCCGTCATTTATTGGTATAAAGTCTATACATTTCTAATTTTCTACTTCTAAATATTGGGACGTCGCCAAGTGGTAAGGCAACGGTTTTTGGTATCGTCATCCGGAGGTTCGAATCCTCCCGTCCCAGCCGTTCGTCAATTTTCAATATTTTTACAATTAGATATTTCAAAATTGTTCTATAATCTATATTATGGAAAATAAGTGATAGTGGTGGTGCATTCGATTGGATTTGAACCAACGACCTTTGCCTTCGGAGGGCAACGCTCTATCCAGCTGAGCTACGAATGCAAATAACTAATAAGAGCGCTCCAAAATAAATTTAATAATCGAAAATAAATAGTCTTTATAAATATTCTGAACCGGAATTTTATTTAATAACTTACTTGCTGCATTTTCTAAGTTACTCAAATAATTAACTGTTTCATTGTAAATTTCATGCTTTACCATTAAGTCATGTATTTTTACAAAGTCATCTTTAGTACGCTTATCACATTTAATTATATTTTCAAGCCAAAGCTGCTTATCTTGCGCTAACTTATTATATAAAAAAATCAGCGGTAACGTAACTTTTCCTTCTAAGAAATCATCGCCAATATTTTTGCCTACCTGTTTATCATTACCCAAATAATCAAGCAAGTCATCTATAACCTGAAATATCGTACCGAGTAATTTCCCAAAGTCCTGCATATCTTTAGAAATATGGTCTACCTGCTCTGCTATAATAGCTCCAACTGCACAAGCAGTTCCAAATAGTTCGGCGGTTTTAGATTTAACTATTTGCTGATATTCGTCTATAGTTATAATACGTCGTTCATTTAACTTCACTAGCTGTACTACCTCCCCTTCGGAAATAATTGCTGAAGCTTTAGCTAGAACATTCATAGCTTTAATAGAGCCGGAAGCTACCATTAACTTAAAAGACTGACTAAAGAGGAAATCACCCACTAAAATACTTGTTTTACTGCCCCAAATAACGTTAGCCGTAGGTTTGAATCTTCTTAAAGTACTGTCGTCTACCACATCATCATGAAGCAATGTGGCGGTGTGAATGAATTCAACGGCACTTGCGAGCTTTATATGATTATCACCTTTATAATCAAACATTTTAGCAGTTATTATAGTTAAAAGCGGACGAATTCTTTTACCTCCTGCTTCTAGTAAATATTTACCGACCTTTTCTATTAACTCTTCATCACTTTTTAAACAGCTAATGATTAAATTGTTTAACTTAGTTACTTCATCTTTTAAATCTTGCTGTATTTCTACTATAATATTCATGGTTGGTATTTTTATAGGTTGTTCTGTCATTGCAAGAAAAAATTGAAAATTTTGACTCAGCAATCTCATGCCAAAACCCTGAGATTGCCACGCTCCTTTCAGTTGCTTGCAATGATGATTAACGAAGTTCATCGAGTATACATTCCTCTAATATTTTTTGATTAACATTAGGAATTAACTCCATAATTTTTTCTTTTACATTTTCACCGGGTTGCACTTTTTTTACTGCTGCTTGATATAAAGATAAATAATATAAAGGTATAAGTTTATTTATATCATCTATATTACCTATTTTAGCTTTGTTTAAATCGGACAAATCAAACACATACTCAATGCTAGCATCAATTAAATTAGATGAATTCGGGTGATCAGAAATAGTTTTTAAAAATGATTTCAAAGCATTCCCGTATACTTCCTTACTCTCTTCCGAAAAATCTTTAAAATCCCCTACTCCGTATATATATGCACTTAAAACATCTATTATTCTAGAGTAATCATTAATTATTATCGTACCTTTACTGTAAGAATCTTTAAGAGCATTTACTATAGTTTCATTTGTTATATTAAATCCCGATGCGTTTGAATAGAAACTTAAAGCATTTATCTGTGCTCTAGTTAATTTGTTTAATTCAGTTACTAAATTAATATTTAAATTAAAATTATATTCCCTATCTTCAAAAATACTAAAATTATATTGTTTATTATTATTTAAAATATAGCTTAGTTCATTATTAAAATCTTTATATAGCTTATTATCAGAAAGTTTAAATAAATAGGTTTGCTTATCGTAATATTTCTTTATAAATTCTAATGAACCTATTATAAAACCAGGTTTTAGCTTAAATTGCGAATCTACCAAAAGATCAATATTATTATTGCCGAAATCGTTTAACTTACCTTTATATAATAAATTAATATTATTTTCAAAGTTATTACTATTGATTTTTGCATTAGTAACTTCAATTGTTAAATCTTTAGCAATATCTTTAAAATGCACACTACTAGTACTAATCAAGAAATTACCGGAAAATTTGAAATTATTATTCCAAGCGGGTCTATATAATAATAAGCCGGCAGGTATTATTCTATCTTCAAGGTTACTTTGTACTATTTCGGTTTCATAATAAATTGCTAATTTTTGCGGTATGTTATCAAGGAAATCCTGTTTACTTGTATAATACTTACTTTTGTCAAATAACATAGTAAGTATAGTATGATCTTCTTCATATAATTTTTGATTATCGACTAAGTCAAAAATTTCTGTTTTACCGGAAGTAAATTTAATATTTTCTATTAAATTTATAACTTCAAATAAATCTTTTTTAAATCGTACTATTTCAAATAATTTAAAATTTAACGGTATTTTTGTTGATAATATACAGTTCTCATTATAAAATCTTACTCCAAAGCCTCTTTGAACCGGCTTAAATTTTCCGAATGCTTCTCCGGAAAAATGTATAAATAATTTCTGCTTAAGTAAATCATAACCGATATTTATCGGTGTGGTAAATTCAGTTACTCTATTAATACTCTCTTCTTGCCAATTAATTACTGAAATACCTAATTTGAAAGGAAAACCATATGGCTGAACTTTAGAAAACTTAATAAGATATTGCTGATTAGGATTATTATCAGCCTCTTCTATATTGAGGTTGGTACCGGCATATTTTTGATTTATAGAGTGTGATAAAGAGCACATAATAGTAAACCACAACCCACTATATGCGAGTATAATAAAGATAGTTATAAATAATATTATTTTAAGAATTTTTTTCATCTTTAAATCGGTATTATAGTGTGATTTTCTGTTGTTGTATGAAGAAGTTTTTTCGTCATTGCAAGAAACAATTGAAAATTTTGACGAAACAATCTCAGGAGTTTGTTATTATTTCATGAGATTGCCACGCAGTCTACGACTGCTTCCAATGACTGGGTGGTATCCACGCAACAATGCCCGCTTACAATGACGTTTACTTACACAGCTCTACATATTCCTTATTCAATTTTATAACGTTCCAAATCCATAAACTCATCATAACTATAAAAGTTACTAATAAATATATTATAATAGAATCAAAGGTAGCAGTCGGAATAATAATAAATATCAAAGACTGTATAAATGCTCCAAGCGATTTACCGAATTTAGTACCTATTACCTCTACGGCAGCTTTTCCCTTAGTTCTAAGCTCTAAAGGTAAAGGAATATACGCCATTTCTTTTGTTGAATCGAATAATGAATATTTGGACGATTTACTCAGTATGTTCTGAATTGCTCCAACAATAATCGCTGCATATAGAAGATTAAAATCACCGAAACATTCTTCTATTTCTTCAATAAAAATTATAAAGATAAAAAACATCAAGCCGGTAATAGACAACATAATAGGAGTTAATAATGCCGAAATGAGCCAACCGAGTCTTCTAAGAATATTACTGCCTATTATCATGAAAGTAACGCATGATATCCCCATCCAAATATTAAACCTGCCCATAAAGTTAACATAGTCTATAGTGTTTGGATGTAATTCTTTTATTTTTGCTTTCCAAGGTCCTTCAACTATATTTATTAATAATCCATAACAGATTATTAATAAGGCAATACGACCTATATATTTTGAGTGCATTACTAATTTGATACTTTCAATTACCGAAAGTTTTGTTTTCATTTTAGCTGTAACTTTTTTTGCATCTAAAACATTTATGGAATCTGTTAAAATAAATCTATTTATTATTCTAAATAGAAGCATAGCAATTATTCCTGCAGTAACAATAATTGACATGATTGGCTGAAGCATTATAGCATTTCCGGCAGATGAATTAAAAGAATCCGGTAATAATTCTGAATCAATGACGTCCTGCCCGCTTGAGAAAAAGACAAGTACGCTGCCTGCTATTATAAGACCGATATTACCGACCATTCCAAGAACAGGATAGAATCTTTTAGCTTTAGAAGTATCAAAAATGTGATTGGCAAACTGCCAAAACATTAAGTTTATGACTACTGCACTCCATAATTCCGCGAAAATATACATCAGTGCATAACTCCATTGACTACCTATTTTAATAAACCATTTAAAATTAGGGTATGAAGCAATTAATTTATTTATCATTTCATCATTAGGATGATAAATATCTTGATTTGGATAAATAATATAGGCAAATAATAAGAAAAATAGTAAAAAACTGCCGACTATAATGTAGAAAATATATTCAAAATTTAAGTTATTACTAAGTTTAACATAAAGTACGGTAAAAATTACGCACGAGGGTAATACTAACCATAATTTTAAGAAGCTAATAATTTCAGCCCCCATAGAGGGTACTACTAAACTATCTTTGATAGATCTTAAAGCCCCAAAATTAAAAAGGATACATAACATCATTAAAGCCATAGGTATAAATAGCTTTAATTCTTTCCTTTCTATAGGCCACATTATTTCTTTAACTTTTTCAAAGAAAATTTTAGGCGGTAACATTTTTATTGTAACCTTACATATTAAAGTTAACTTTTAAATCTCTTAAGTGCTAAAGTCAATTAAAATAATTAATTTATACTACTCCAAGGTGTTATTTCTTTATATCGCCAGTAATATTTTGTGATCTTATCTAATTTATCCTGATTTGTCTTCCATAATTCCTGCTTATCGGTAGTCCATGGCTTAGGTCCTGCATAGTGTAAAATGAAATAAGAAAAATAAGGGCTTTGAATCTCAAAATATGTAAAACAGTTCCATCTCATCGATAAGATTTAATAAATCTTGGTTAGGAAAAGAAAAATCACATTTTGACTTTTGTAAAGTTTTATCTTGCTTTTTTTGCATATTTTTTAAGTTTAAAAATACTACCCCGCTATTTTTATAAGAATGAGCTATATTTCTCTTACATTCTTTTGTCACTTTATGACTAATCTATGGGAGTTATTTGAAAACAGTGAACTTGTAAAAAATACATATGGATTAATGATTATCAGTTAATTAATGTTCAAAATATTTCTGATGAAAAATTAAAAGAAAAAGCTTGGTCTGGAATCTTGCAGTTTTTTTTAAAACATATCCACAAACGAGATGTATTAAAGAGATGGCAAGAAGTAGCTGATCTTGTACCAGAATTTATTAAAGTTAATATCGGTATAGATTATATAGAGCTAATTTTGTCCTCTACACCTTGAATCAGATTAGGGAAAATGATAAAATAGAAATAGAAAAAATGAGGAAACCTTATGAATAGCTTAGCTCATAGCTGGCAACAAGCAGGTATTGAAGAAGGTAGAAAAAAAGAGAAAATTACTATGGCTAAAGAAATGAAAAAAGAAGGGCTTTCTTTAGAAACTATTATGACACAATAACAAAATTAGATAAGAAAGATATTGAGAAATTAAAATAACATGATTACATTAAATGCCGCAAATAAACAGAAGACTCACATTTTTGCATATTAAGCTTATAGGAACTTAGAGCTAAAAGCATATATACTCGATCAACTTCAAAAAGAGCAAGGAGTCTATAAATTCATGTTAAATAACTCTCGTTTATGTATTATTTGGTTGTTTGGGTTTATTAGCGGTTTTAATCTAATGATTACCGGTAATACTTTAAATTATTGGCTTGCTAAAGAAGATATAGCACTGCAAACAATCGGTATATTATCATTCATAACGCTTCCCTACTCTATTAATTTCTTGTTAGCACCGATTTTTGATTCAGTGCAAATTAAATATTTAAACAAAATATTCGGTCATAGATTATCTTGGATTTGCTTAACTAGTAGTGCATTGATATTTCTTATATATATTTTCAGCTTTCTAGATCCTAGTACTAATCTATTATTATTTGCTTTCACGGCTTTAATTATTTCTTTTTTTAGTGCTGCACAAGATACTATATTAAGTGCCTTAAGAACGGAAATAGTACCTAAAGAATCGCTTGGGTTTACTTCAGGAATATACATATTCGGTTATCGGGTCGGTATGCTTTTAGCCGGTTCTGGAGCTATTTATTTATCTATTTATTTAACATTTAATGAAATATATAAAATCTTTGCCGGTTTAGTATTTATTTATTTAATTTTATTGATTGTAGGAATTAAGTATTGTTATTTAAACGAGAACATACATATACAGATAATCAAGAATGATATAAAAAATAATCAAAATAAAAAAAACATAATAAATTTTATATATAATGCGTTAAAACCTATAGGTTCTGTTTATTTCATTATTCTTATATTAATTTTCCTAGTATTATATAGGTTACCGGATAACTTAATTAATGTTATGATTAATCCGTTTTTGCTTCATCTTGAGTATGATGCTTTTGAAATAGCAAGCGTTGGAAAGTTTTGTGGAGTTGTAGGAGCTATAATCGGTGGACTTGTCGGCGGGGTTATTATGAAACATAAAAATATATTAAATAGTATATTTTTATTTGGTATTATTCATGCTTTAGGACATATTTTATTTATTTTTCTTGAAATAAACGGTAAAGATTCTTTATTATTATTTATTACGATAGGAATAGCAAGTATTACCGGCGGTATGACAATGACTGCTTATATCGCTTTTATTTCTGCACTCTGTCAAGGTAAATTTCGAGCTACTCAATATTCTTTTCTTTCATCGATGATGGGGATTTCGCGCTCAATTTTTCCTATAATTTCAGGCTATATAGTAGTACATTTCGGTTGGCAAAATTTCTTTTTATTTACTACTATTATAACTATTCCGTCTTTATTAATATTATTAAAAATAAAAACTAAATTACAATAATGAATGATATATATTAAGTATAATATTTTTAATACCGTATTTTGCTATTTCTTCCATTATACCAAGTATTTTTATATTAAATCAAAGTGCAAAATATCGTAGCTTCAAAAAAGCTCTACCTAGTGTAATTGTTACTTCGATATGTTATAATATACTTATACATATAATCGTTTTCAATCATGATTTCTTCTTTATTTTTATGATTTGGTATATAGCAATACCTTTTTTCATAATTGGATTTATTTTTCTAATCTGTATGGAATATAATACTTGGAATCAATCATATTTTAATTTAACAATAGAACCTTAGCCTATTTCTATGTGGAAACAAAGTTTAGTTTCTATATTGTGATATCAATATTATCTATATTAAACCCATATATAATGAGTATATTAAATATTGGTTTTTACAAATATCAATGAAATGACATTAAAATTATTTACATGTTTATTTGTATATAGTTTTTATCGTTGGCAATAATTGGTTATAATATTAGAAAATTAAATAAAAATGCTATAATATTAAAAATAATTAATAAAATGGGAGCAGTAACAATTTGGAGCATAGCTCTAGTATATAAAATGGCTATTTAAATGAATAATGATATATTAAGTGCTTTTTTACATGGCATCGTTTTAGCTCTCAGTTTAATAGTGCCGCTCGGAGTACAGAATATTTTTATATTCAATCAAGGAGCAACACAGCCAAAGTTTAGCAAGACTTTACCTAGCATAATTGCAGCCTCAATATGTGATACTATGCTTATATGTATGGCAGTTCTTGGGATATCTTTGTTAATTCTTGAAATTTCTTGGTTAAAATTATCTATATTTATTGTTGGATTTATTTTCTTAATTTATATGGGATATAATACTTGGAATCAGCCGCCTATTGATCTTACAATGAATTCCAGGGCTTTTTCAGCTCAAAAACAAATTTTATTTGCTATATCGGTGTCAATATTAAATCCGCATGCAATTATGGATACGATTATAGTAATAGGTATTAGTGCTTTAAAGTATAGCGGTATTGCAAAAATTATATTTACCTTAACTTGCATACTTATATCTTGGATATGGTTTTTTTCTTTAGCAGTTGCAGGTTATAATATTAGAAAGCTAAATAAAAGTAGTACGATTTTAACTATAATTAATAAAATAGCTGCTATTATTATTTGGGCAGTTGCTTTTTATATTGGAGTACAAATATTGTATGAAATCGGTTTTATTAACTAGACATATTGAAGAAAATAATGAAACTATAAAGGAAATAAGTAAATATAATTTAGATTTACGTGATATTCATTGTCCTTTAATTAAATATAAAACCTTAGATTTTAATATCGATATTTTAGATAATTACTCAAATATAATAATAACTAGTAAATATGCAGCAAGTATCTTAACCGGTCATAACTTAAAACAAGATATTTGGGTAGTAGGTAGTAAGTCAAAACGATTATTAGGCAAGAAAGTAATGTATACTGCTAAAAACGTGGAAGATTTGATTAAGCATTTTCCTCCTGATTTATATGAGCAGACTATATATTTATCTTCAAATGAAATTACTCAAGATTTACCTAGCAAAATAGCTAGACATATCATTTATAATGTAGAATATTTGAATGAGCTGCCCGTATCTATTATAAAAGAATTTACAAATAATATTGATTTTATATTACTTTATTCTCAAAATAGTGCTAGGACTTTAGTAAAATTATTACTGCAAAATAATTTACTAGAGTACTTACAAGATAGTTTAGTTGTAGCCATAAGTTTGAAAGTTGCAAATATAGTTAGACCTTTTATAAAAAATGTGGTTTATTGTGATGATCAAAACCTTAACGATATAATCAAGTTATTATCTGAAAATGCACAAATTCGATAGTTTATTTAAAAGCAAAAACATCTTTTTTATAGCAATAGTAATATTTGTCTTATCTTCTTTTACTCTTTATCATAATAGATCCGATATTTTAAAACTTTTTAAAAGTAAAAATAAGGATTTAAGCCAAATTCCTGATCAAGCAGTAGAAAATAAAGAAAATACTACCCTGGAAGAAAAGGAAGCAGCTCCTCTATTATCTACCAAGTCGCTTTTAAATTACATAAGTTCTTTAAAGTTTCCTGAAGCACCGACTAATTTAGTAGAACCAAAATTAGACACTGTAGTCAATTCAACTTCATTCGGATACAAGGAACAAGGAGCGAAGAAGCCTATAACTAATAGGAGAGCGACGAGTGATGAGGTAGGCGTATGGGTATCACTTAACTATATTAATTACTTATTAAATGTAAATCTATTAGTATATAATTTCATGCAAGATAAGGATTATAGTAAAGAACTAAGAATAGTAAAATCCCGCCTGCTGCCTCAAGATATAAGGAATATTTTAAATAACTTAGAAACATATAATAATTATCTTTTTTCTAAATCAAGTAGTACGGAAGTAATTTTTCCTACCAACCATAAGTGGCTGGAGAAGTTTATCAAAATTGAAAAAAAACCTTCTGCTATGATGATAACAGAACAAGATAAACCTCTAATTTTAGAGAACTTAAACTATCTAATCGATTGTCTTTATTCAGAAAAATTTATGCAGGAGTTTGTAAATCAAGATGTTTAGGTTATTATTAATATGTGCTACTTTTTTACTGCTTTATTTCGGGTTTACTTTTATAGAGAGGTTTGATTCAAAAGTTTTTATTAGTTTATATGATTATAATATAGAGACTACCTTGTTCTTTAGTCTTATTTTAGGCCTTTTATTACTAATTTCTTGTTTTATTGTCATTAGATTTCTAATATTAATTATCGATTTACCATCTAAAATACATAATATTTTTAGTAAACGAAAAATTAATCATGATAGATATGCTTTAATTTTAGCTTTTGCCGAATATATTATGAATAATAAAGCTAAATCTGCTTCTATTGCTCGCAAAAATTTATCTTCTGAAGATCTAAAAGATTCACAAGAATTCCATAATTTAATCTTAGCCGTAACTGAAGAGGATGTAGATAGAAAAATTTCCTATTTTCAAAAACTTATTACATCTAAAGAATTTGTTTTTTACGGTAGCAAAAATCTAGCAAAACTTTATTATGATAAATCTTTTTATGAGCAAGCAGAAAATTACGCAACAAAGGCTTATAATTTCAATGAACTTGATATTGACAATTTAATTACTTTAATGCGTTGTTATGCTAGACTTTCTCTATGGACAAAATTTATTTTTATAACGAATAAGCTCGCAAAATTTCATAAACATGAGTCTATGCCGGAAATTGCTGAGTATTATTTATTAGCAGCGAAACAAGAAGTAGAAAGTAATAATACGGCTAATGCTATAGATTATTTGGCAACGGCTGTAGATTTAAATTGTTATAACGACGAATTACTAGAATTTTACTTTAATTTAAATAATAAGCTTAATGCTAATAAAAAGATCAAAATATTAAAAGATGCTTTTCGTATTATCCCTTCTTTAAAATTAGTGCAGCTATTTAAAAAATTTACTTCTCTATCAGATAGGCAAATTTATGAAGAATTAACTCAAGAGTTAGATGCTAAAAAAGATGAAATATTAATTTTAGCAATAGAAGCTTATTTAGAATTGTAGACGTTGTGATATGGATTCTTTTTATGTTATTCCCACGAGGTATTGTTGCGTGGATACCGAGTCGTCATTGCAAGCAGCCGTAGGCTGCGTGGTGATAAAAAAATTCTGTAAATCAGAATTTTTACTGGATTGCTACGCAATTTCCTTGCCATGACGACTTGGGTACCTGCAACAACGCCTGCTCACAATGACGGATAAGCCGAACCACACAACAAAAACTAATATAAAAATAATTTCTTTGGGTGTTTACTAATTGCTTCATGTACATTATTATTATGGTGATGATAATTAGATTGAATTGTTATTAAATAAGCATTTATTGCTTTAGAAAATTCTTCAGTTTTATAACGAAAGAAATGGTCAGCTCCATTGATAATTTTATAATCAACTTTAATATGGGATTGTTGCTTAGATAATCTATTTGCTAGGTCTTTTACATCATCTGCCGATACTATACTATCATTATCTCCCTGTAATATAAACCCTGGAATAGGACAAGGTGAGAGGAATGAGAAGTCATATTTATGAATTGTATTAACTGGCGGTGAAATAGCAATAAAATGATTTATTTCCGGACGTCGCATTACAAGTTGCATAGCTATCCATGCTCCGAAAGAAAATCCTAATATCAGATTAGACTGAGCATTTGGGTTATTCTGCTGTAACCAGTCGAGAGCTGCCCCCGCATCAACCACTTCACCGACTCCGTTATCAAATTTACCTTGTGATCCCCCTACTCCTCTAAAATTAATACGTAAGACGGTATAACCGTTATCTGCTAAAATCTTATAGGCATTATAAACTACTTTATTATTCATATTACCCTCATATAAAGGATGAGGATGAAGAACTAATGCAATAGGGGCGTTAGGCGCGGTAGCTTTTGCATATCTTCCTTCAATTCGTCCTTCCGGACCGTTAAAATAAATTTGTGGCATAATTATTCATAATATTTAATTTGTTCGATATGATATTTTACCACTTTTTCTTATTAGTGCAACTATTCTGAATTAAAATATGAGTGTATTGACGCATGCCGCCATATATACTAAAATGTAGTCAAATCAGTTGGATGTAATTACAAAGAGCGAGAAGCGCAGCCTATAGATAATCGGAGAGCGACGCGAGACGATGTAAGTGAATTCAAATCATTTGACTATAGCGGATAATGATAACTAAATGGAGCTATATTATGAATACAGTAGATATTAGATTACGCGTTTCAGCAGATATAAAACTTGAAGCAGCAGAAATATTTAAGCAAATGGGGATGACTATGTCAGAAGCCATGAGGATATTTTTCTAACTCAATGTATAAATAGCGGCGGTTTGCCTTTCAAACCACATATTAAGATTCCTAATGAAAAGACTATAAAAACTTTTGAGAATACAGATAAGCAAATTGGTTTAACTATTGCAAATAATACAAAAGAAATATTTAATAAGTTAGGCACCTAATTTGTATCATCATTACAAACGACTAAAAACCTTGTTGTACGACTTCTATGTCATTCCCGCAAAAGTGGGAGTCTAGAAAGGATCACCTTAATACTAGTATAAAAATTACAGATTATTGACAAAATAAACCTAAAAACACAAGTTTTGTATAGGTTTTACTGGATTCCCGGTTTCGCGGGAATGACATATAAAGATTATCTAAGAAAATACTACTCGCTCCACTGCATCTACGCTATGTTGCACTAAATCCTTAGCAATTTCTTTAGTAATCATCTTTTTTAGACCGTTTTTAAGTTCTTGTCTAACACATCCAAGCATTTGCGGTTCTGCTACAATAATCAATTCCTTATATTTAGCGTGATCAGCAGTAGTTACTTTCTCTAAATGTTTAATAACGCTCCTTGCTGCTTCTTTATGTGCTATATCTTTTAGCGAAGTATGCGGCTCAAACAACGAAGCCGGTGTAGATTTATTTTGGTAAAGGCTTTGTCTTTTTTCTCTATGGTGGTGATGCTCCTCTAAATCCAAAGATAATTTTAAAGGTGTATTAGTAGTAATTTTAACTCCTTGAGCGTCGTAAAGCATCATTTGCTTACTATCGATAACCGCAATTAATTTTAACGCTGTTGTCCTTACCATAAATACCTCCATAAAAACTAAGTTGTAATTTTATGATAATACTAATTATTTTTAAAACCTAATATTAATTTAATAATTTTTGCTTTTCACTGTTAATAATTTGCTCAACCTTGTCATTAAGTATACGTACGTCTGTTTGCTCTATTTCTTCTTTTTCTATTACACCTATAATCTTTATCTTTATAGTTCCAGATTGCTTAAACCAAAAACCTCTAGGCCAAAATAAACCGGCATTATGAGCTATCATCACAATTGGAACTTTAGTAATTGAAGCAAGCTTTACGGCACTTGGTTTAAATTTTACCGTTCTATCAGGCGGAACTTTAGTTGATTCCGGAAATATTATTAACCATAATCCTTCTTTTATTTTTTCCTGACCTTCTCTTAAAATCTGAGCAACCGAGCTATTAGTACCACGGTCAACCGCAATAGGTTTAACCATCCGAAGTCCCCAACCAAGCAGGGGTATATTAAATAATTCACGCTTTAATACCCAAGAATGTTTAGGAATAATCAGTTGCATAAACATTTGATCCCAAAAGGATTGGTGATTAGACACGACGATTGCAATAGTCTTCGGTAATTTCTCAAGCCCCTCTACTTCATATTTTAAACCGCAACAAATTTTTGCAAGCCACACAAAAGCATAAGAAAAGATAATGGCAATTCTATATCTTATGTGATAGTTGACATTGAAAAATGTTACTGGTATGTAACATATAAGAAAAAAAATAAATGTAAATAACGATAATAATCCGTAAAATGATAAAATTCTTAAACGCCACAGCATAATTATTAAGATAATTATATTAATTAAAATGGTATTTATAACATAATTTTACAATGAGTAAAATAAAAAGGTATTAAATGAAAAAAACTGTTCTTTCCGGTGTGCAAGCAACCGGTTCTTTACATCTCGGTAACTATCTTGGTGCAATTAAAAACTGGGTTAAAATGCAGGAAGAATATAATTGTTTTTTCTTCTTAGCAGATTTGCATGCTATCACGGTTGATATTAAGCCATCAGAACTTAACAATTCAATTATGGAGGTGCTTGCTGTTTATTTAGCAGCAGGGCTTAACCCCGACAAAGTAACGATTTTTGCCCAAAGTATGGTGAAAGAGCATACTGAACTTGCTTGGCTACTAAATTGCGTTACACCGCTTGGATGGTTAAAGCGCATGACACAATTTAAAGATAAAGCAGGTAGCGATCAAGAAAAGGCTTGTCTTGGGTTATTTTCCTATCCGGTACTTATGGCAGCGGATATCTTAATATATAAAGCCGATATAGTGCCTGTAGGTGAGGATCAGAAACAGCATTTAGAACTAACAAGAGATATTGCAGGGGTAATAAATAGAAAATTTAACAAAGAAATTCTAAAAGTTCCTGAGGTGTTAATTAGTGAAACAGGCACAAGAATCATGAGCTTACGGGATGGATTAAAGAAAATGAGTAAATCTGATATTTCGGATTTTTCCCGTATCAATTTAAAAGACAATAACGATCTTATTCATCAAAAAATAAAAAAAGCCAAAACCGATCATTTAAGTTTTGTTAGCTATGATCAAGAAACAAGACCGGAAATTAGTAATTTATTAGATATTTATAGCAGTTTATCCGAAGAAAGCTTGGAAAAAATAATCGGTAATTATCAAAACCAAGGTTTCGCAAAATTTAAAGAAGATTTGGCAGAAATTATTATTACAAATCTACAACCGATACGTAATAAATATTTAGAATTAATGAATGATAAAGAATATTTATTAAAAATACTGCACAAAGGAGCAGAAAAAGCAAGAATTAGAGCTTCTGAAACGGTTAATGAAGTGAAAGAACAATTCGGATTTGTAATTTAGATTCATATATTGCAAGATTTCCCTTGAAATATATAAGATTATTTGGTATGAATCTTCTTGGATAGGTGGCCGAGTGGTTTAAGGCACTAGTCTTGAAAACTGGCGTACGGGCAACCGTACCGTGGGTTCGAATCCCACCCTATCCGCCAACTTAGTTTATAGTATTATACCATTTTATTTGCTTTATAGTGCTTAGTATATTTATCTAGTAAAATCCTAATCATTTTTTGATAAGGCATATGTGCAGTTGCTGCTTCTGATTTAAAAAATTCTACGCTCTCTTTACTTAAAGAAATGGTTACTTTTACTGAATCATCTTTTAATAAACCGTTCTCTAGGATGTGGTAAGAAATCTTTTACTATTTTTACTTCCCCTATTTCCCCATCAGTGTATTTTATCTCTTGCTCATAAATTCTCTTACCTTTACACCAGTATCCTGCTCCAAAAATGCTTATATGATTACCTCGGAACATAAAACGGACTGTTAAATATTACCATCAACTTTACCTAAACAAAAATATCTTTTTTCTGTAACACTATGGTCTACATCTTGAAGGATTATCCTTTTGATATCTAGAAAAGCTTTTTGAGCTTCATAAAAGCTTACGTTATGCTACCCAATATTAATTTTATTTAATAATACTTAGCTCTATACTAAATGTCCATATATGTAATTTAAAATCACTATCTTTACTAAATTCTAATAGACCTTCTAAATGATTTTTTTGTATAGAAGAAGCAATTTTAACTTCAAATGCATCATTATTTTGAAATATAAAATCAACCTCATATCCTGCTTTAGTACGCCAATAAAATAATTCATCTCTTTTGTTGTTTAAATATTTATAAGCTATTAATTCTAAGAATACATAATGCTCAAAAGATTTACCAGCATCAAACCCTGTTATTTCCTGATATTCATATTTCCTTAGGTAATTTGCTAAGTGCGGTATCGAAAAGGTAAAATTTAGGCATTCCCGTAATAATTTGCCTTTTGTTAAGTGATCTATACGGATAAAGATGATATCCTAAATACATATCTTCTAATATTTCAAGATATGTTCTAACGGTTTTTGCATCAACACTGCAATCTCTTGCTATATTACTATAATTTATCATCTCATCGTTTGAAATGCCTATAATCTCTAGAAACCTTGCAAGTGCTTCGCGTTTTCTTAAATTTGCTTCACAAACTGTACTTCAGGTAAAATATAGTCATATAAATAGGACGCAAGATATTTATGAATCTTTTTTGATGCAATATAATGATCAGGTATTAGTCCATGATTAAAAATTTTATGCCAATCAAACTCTTTTATCTCAGAAGATCATAGAGCAGCAAAAACATATATCTCCAAGCTCTTCTGCCAAGTAAATTGCTACCTGTTGATTTTAAGCGCCTAGTACTGGAGCAGCAAAGGATCAATTGTAAAGATTTATTAGATTCTATTAAATAATGAACCTTATCTAACAGTAAGGAAATTTTTTGCACCTCATCAATAATAATAGTTGAGATGCCGTCTTTTGACTTAAACTCTTCTCTTAAACGTTCAGGATTTTGAAAGTAAACTTTATAGATATCAGCTTGTAATAAATCTATATATATCCGGAAAACGTTGTTGCAGATATGTTGACTTACCAGTTTTACGTGTTCCCCACAAAAAACAGGACTGTCCTTTTGGTAATTCTAAGTCTAAAAATCTTTGTATATTGTCATGATAATATCTTACAAATTTAGATATTTTAGGAGTATATTCCCTAAATAGCTATTTATCTAGTTGATTTAAGAGGTTATCTGTAAATAAATTGTAATTAGCAAGTAAAGAGCTTTTTTAGCAAAAATTGATAAGATTTTTGATAGGGTGTTATTCATATCTCAAAAAAATCTTATAATTTGCAGCAAAAAAGAATTAAATTATCGATTAAAATTTATTTACAGATAGCTTCCAACATCATTTTAGCGGCTTTTATGCCTGCTTCTGTTGAAGTTTTTATATTGGTAGTTTCGGTATGGAAAGTTATTTTACTGCCGTCAAGGTTACCGAGCATAAAATTGGTTTGTATATTAGACACCTTCCCAAACTCTACTTCTAGGGGTAATTTGTACGTCAATCCGGTACTCACATCTGTGCGATTGCTTTTGTACGCTGCGGTGGCAAGTGCTTCTGTGTTTCCTTCAAATACCTCCCTATAAGCGAGTTTGGAAAGATGTCTAGGATTTGCATCTAGATATTGTGAATAAGCAGCAATCGGGGTGCGGCAATTAGCATCTAGATACTCTAAAAATGCTCTTTCGGGTTTTATGAGTTCAAAAGTGGGAAGATGATTAATTTGATTGCATATCTCAAGCATAGCATTATCATCTTTTCTAATCTCAACTGCAATGACTCCCTGCCCTATACACGGTAACATCTGTGAATACTCTATCAAATGGCAATACTCCGGATTAAACACCTCTAACCTTTTAAGACCTGTATATGCTAAAATTGTTGCGTCAACTTCGCCGGTCATTAGCTTTTTTATTCTTGAATCAACATTCCCTCTAAAAACCGTTACCTTTAAATCCGGTCTTATTTTTTGGATAAATGCTTTTCTTCGTACTGCCGAGCTACCTATTACGGCATTTTGCGGCAGCTCTTCTATAGATTTATATTTTAGACAAACAAAAACATCTCTGGGGTCTTCACGCTCTAAAACAGCAGCTATTACTAGCGGTTCAGGTATTCTACCCGGTACATCTTTTAAAGAATGAACAGCTAAGTCAATTTTTTTATCAAGCAAGGCTTGCTCTATTTCCTTTAAAAATAAAGCTTTACCGCCTATATCGTATAATGGTTTATTTTGGATTAAATCCCCACTAGTAATAATCGGCACTATTTCACAATTGATATCAGGAAAAAATTGTTTGATTTGCTGAATAACTAAATTAGTGTGTATTAAAGCAAGTGGACTTTTTCTTGTACCTATTCTGATAGAATTTGTCATTTGTTTTCTATTATTTCAAAAGGGCTAGTAAAACTTAAAACATTACTGTTTATAATTACTTCATGATTCATAATAACTGGATGATTTACTTCTCCATGCCCTATGCCTGCTGCTTTATAAGTTCCAATATTTTGAATATGATTTAAACAAAAACTTTTTATAGCTTGTTCTACAAACTCATCCCCTTTAGTAAAATCACCAAAGATTACTGCCTTTATGCATTCAAATATACCGGTATTTTTTAATTGAACTAGATTACGATGTACGGCATAGGCTTTTTCATTAACGTCTTCAAGCAATAGAATTTTATTGTCATCCCCGTGAAAACGGGGATCCAGTATTATTTTTTCTGGATTCCCGCTTCTGCGGGAATGACATAAAGAAGCATAGGAATGAGAATGAATTTGCAAACCAGTACTAATCAATTTAGTTAAAACCGTTAAATTCCCGCCTGTTATTGTACCTGTTATATTTTCCTCACTAATTTTCTTTATAGGTATAAGTTGTATTTCACTCTTTTCTCCTTTAAGAACATTTATTATAGGCATAATATCCTGATTAGTAGGCGGTAGTAACGAAGTTAAAACTGAACCGTGAATAGTTGGGATATTATAATGGTTATTTAGTAATAAATGCAAAACGGTAATATCGCTATAGCCTATCAGGACTTTATCCCCTTTTTGTGCTATATTAAAACAATCTTCTACAAATTCACTGCATCCATATCCGCCACGAAAAGCCCAAATTATTTTAACCTGTTCATTTTCCATAGCTTCTTTAAACATTCTCAACCTTTCCTCTTTAGAAGCAGCGAAAAAAGGCAATGCATCACCTGAAAAAATCTTATCATCTACTAAAGTTTTAAAACCATGCAACGCTAGTATTTTAATAGCTTCCTTTAATTTATCTTGTGCATCTAGACAGCTTGACGCCGGTGCTATAATTGATATAAAATCTCGTTGTTTATTAAAAATAATTTTTTTCATAATATTTTATTATTCCCTCACTACAATAGCTGATAGCATTTATTATTAGATTATCGAATGTGTGTTTAATATAATGAGGATCACAGTTAAAATTGAAAAGAATATAATTATTACATTCTTTTCAATATCAGATACAAAATTTAAGATTTTGCCGTTTAGATATAATTTCTTACATATTTTAATCCTTTCATGTAGCAATTCGCTTAAGTTTATATCTTTTTTATTGAGTGCATAATTAAGACTGGATAATTTTGAAAAATCTAGAATATTATTTATCAAGCTATTTAATTTAATAGAGCTTTTAGCTATAATCTCTAATGTATTGCGACGCTGATCTTCATTAAATTTATCATAATTAGCCCATAAGGTTTCACCACAAGGCTAATAATACCGGTTAGCGGCGTATTGATTTCATGGTTTATATTACGTAAGAACTCATGTTTCAAATCAAGTAACTTCTCTAATTCCTGCTCTCTATAATTAACTCTATTACCTAAAGGAGTATTTTTTAGGTTAACTAATTTTTCTTGCTCCTGCCTTGGTTTTAAGCATACTATTAAAAGGCTACTAAATAAGGTTAGGAATATACTACTTTGAATTGAAAACTATCTATGCTAATTAATAACTTCTCATCCATAAAATATTTATAAAGCTCTATACTAGCAAACGTAACGGTCATAAGTAGTAAAGTAGCTTGCCACCTGAATATCGTTGCAATTATGCAGTTGATCAAAACTACTTGATATAACAAGTAAACTACCGAAAAATATTAATATAACGAAAGTAGCCACAAACCCAGATAAAGATATAATATAATTCTTTTGAAACTTTAAAGACCATAAAGGATAAGTAATTAATATTGCAGCAGTTATAAGTGTGGTATGGTAAATAATATTATATATCTCCAAATGGTTCATTATTCTGCTACCTGATGTGATATATAAAGATGAGAACATCGATATTAAAATAAATATACCGACATAACTATAAGTAATTTCTTGATTTGGTAGGGTACTTTCCCAATATTTAAAGATGTTAAAATTCTTAAGATCACGAAATAAAGTCAAACCTTTTCTTTCTCTCTCTTGCCTGATTATTTTAACGGTTAGCGGCTCTTTTAAAGAACTAAACCCTCCGGGTTGCTTTAAAATATAATGGCTTCCAAGGAAAAAGAGTAAATTTACAATAGTTGCGGGTAGTATCGGATAAATACCTAGAACTGCTCTTGAAGAAAATATTTGCCACAATATAATAGTTAATATTGCAGTAATCATACCGATAAAAAAACTTTTGGCACTTGATTTAAAACCGTATATTAACAAAATTAACGGCAAAGTGATTAGCGGTAAATAGATGCTAGTCAATAATAAAAATAGATTTATTAAATCTTTAATGTAGAGCGATATAACAAAACCTATTAATCCTATAGTAATTGCGGTTATATAATTATAATTTAATGAAGCTTTTTTAATTATGTCATTAGTAAAAGTTACCACTGCAACGTTAATATAAGAGTGTGTACTTGCGATTATCATTGCCATAATAACGCCGACTATTAACCCCTTAAATCCTATATAACTTTTAATGATCCGTAAAAACAATTCATTGGTGTTAACTACCGGATCTTGAGACAATAATAATATTGCAATCCAAATGAATAAAACGGATAAAAAAAGACAAATAACTGCCGAAATAAAAAATGTTCGTGATATTTGCCTTGTGTCTTCTGCCATCAATATTCTTTGAAAAATTGAAGGACCAAGTGACGGAATCACAAAATATATAAAAATATTTAAAGAAATCCAAAATTTAGGACTAGTATAGTGAAACAATCCTTGTAAATCAGTAAGACGAGTTTGTACATTTGAGCCTATAACTATATACAGATCACTAAAAACATTCCATACGACAATTCCTATTACTGGAATAATTGCACTATAAGTAAAAAACTGTACGGCTTCGGTAAAAGTAACCGATTTTACACCGCCAAAAGCAGAATAGCTTATTATTACAGTGGCAATACATAAATCTATGTAAAAATTTGAAATGTTAAAGAATAGCTGTAATATTAAACTTGCTACGTGGAATTGCATGGCAATCCTACCTATAGACATTAATATACTAACTATCGACGTAAGAATACGAACTTTGTTACCATACGCCTCCCCTATTATTTCTGCTACCGATAAGCTACCCAAAAAATTCTCAAAACGAGGAGCTATAAAGTCACTAATTAATAACCAACTAACAACGCTACCGAATATACTAGGTAATAAGTACAATAATCCGTCCGTATATATTCTTGAATTATCGATTAAAAAAGTACTAGTAACGATCCAAGTAGCAATAAGAGTTGCGACTATTGTACCTGTAGAAAAATTCCTTGTTCCTATCGCATATTCGCAAATATTTTTTATATTTGTGATATTTAGAAGTCCAACTAGCAAATTAATCGCTAAAAAGCTAGTAAAAATAAGGAGATCTATATTTGGCATAGAGTTAAGTTATAGGGATTTTCTATGCAAATAATAATAAAGATAAAAAAAGAAACAAACAATATTTTTGTGGAGTTAAAAAAGTATGTCATTCCTACGAATACACATGGGTGTCATAAGACTCGATGTCATTCCCGCGTAGGCGGGAATCCAGTACTTCAAAACTTTTTATAAAAGATTTTTTTAAAGCTCGCTTTATGCTGAAATTCCTGCTTCTGCGGACATGACATAAACTAGCCATGCAATAAGGCCGCTTTTAGCTAGGAATGACATACAAGACTCATTTTTATTCATAAAGATTAAACTTCTACTGCCCTAACCTAATGATGCTACAGTATAATCGTTATTATACCAAGTTGTGTACTCATCAAGTGTATTATGACAATCATTGTCATCAACTATAGCTGTTTTTTTCTCTTCTCATACATCTGCTGCAGTGTTTATTACCTACCATCTTGATACTTGGATCAAACGGTGGCTTGTTTTCTTTATTTAATAATGCTTTTAGAGTTGGCAGTTTTGAGTTGCTAGCATTATACTTTTGAATTGTTTAAAAATAATCTATGGCTAGGAGTAGCTGCATCTTAAGTACACTCAAGATACATTACCGCCATTTTTTATTAAAGTTTCTACGATTTTAGTAGCGTTATAATCGCTATACCAATCAAGTGGTGTTTTACCACTCTTATCATAGAAATTTACATCAGGTTTTGTATGCGTATTTTTATGCATTTTTCTAAGAATTCGGCTCCAAATTCACCAAACCATGCTATTGCATTAGAATTCAATTGATCCATAATGTTAGGATTAAATCCTTGCTGTTTTACTATTTTTTCTATTATAGGCTCAGCTAAAGATTTCAGTTCTTTAAAATTGTTGATTAACAATGTTTTTTCTTGACCGGATGCTTTTGCAATATCTTGTTTAATAGCCCATATTATATTACCAAGCGTAGCAATCATATTATTACCGCCGGTAGAATTTTCAAGGTTACAATTTCCTAATGTTTTTTCTACTAATTCCTTTACATTCATTATTAAAGTTTTAAAACCTGCTTGAGCTAAATATTTATGACCGTTATAAGACATTTTAGATATTGTATTTTGTATTTGTAAAGTACCGGTAGCTAATAAATTTAATATATTATTTGCTTCAAGCGAAGGATTAACACCAAATTTAACTAGATTCTCAATTATTTTATAAGATTTATCCATTTGAGTTTGAAATACACTTATATTTTGATTACTCGGATTATTAGTAATAAGCTGATATTTATTGTAGAATATAAAGCAATATGATTATCTTGACCAAGATCATTAATATCTAAATCTAATTGTGTAAATTTTTCAATTTGTGTCTTACGGAAATCATCAGAAATATGCGACTCCATAGCAACACAGAAAAAATTATGAATTTGTGCTTTCTCAGTTGAAACAAATTTTGCCATAAGTGCAGGGTTATGATGAAATACATCAATAACATTGGAGCTATTACTCCAAATACCCCATTCAAGTATAGTATTACCGTTTGTATCTTTCTTATCCCAATTATTGTCAGGGATGAGGATCATTTTGTTTAATATCTGTACAGCAATATTTTCTAAAACATTTTTAACATTCTGATCTTATTGTTGAGGTATTAAACTACAAAGAGCTTCAAAAATATTAAGTTTGTTGTTAACATTAGTTCTGTTTAATATAGCCGGTATTAATTATATGTTTCCTGAAGTTAATAATTGAAAAGGTGTATACATAAAAGTCTCCAATTTATATTAATTTTTTATAAAAAATACCATGAAATATGGTTTGTGTCTTTTGTATCTATTTATAATTATAATAATACATGAAAACTTGATAAATGTCAAGTAATTATTAAAAAATAAACTATTATTTAATACCAAGGTGCGAGAGATAAGTTGATTTTAATCCCTTTAACGGTAACATCAGCTTCTTTATCGGCAAGATATTTTTCTTCTCTGATTAAGGCAATTGCTTTATTGTGATAACTTGAGCATATTACGCCAATTTTATTGTTATCTGCGAGTATTTCTTCATCTTTAACTAATGAAGATAAATCTTCATCTGCTGTAATTTTATATATCTTTCTTCTTATAACTCCTTGATA
Organism: Rickettsia africae ESF-5; assembly: GCF_000023005.1. Lineage (NCBI taxonomy): Bacteria > Pseudomonadati > Pseudomonadota > Alphaproteobacteria > Rickettsiales > Rickettsiaceae > Rickettsia > Rickettsia africae. Next base: position 737,010 of record NC_012633.1, read on the forward strand.
TTTAGTCCTTGAAATCACTTCCTGCCCAACATAACAACCTTTATCAAAACTAATTGCATTTAACTCCTCAGCACCATACATATTTGGAATAGATTTATCTGTGATTAAATCTTCCACACCATCTATTATTGCAAAATTATATTTATCTTCTAGGTATATTGGATTCCCGTTTTCGCAGGGAGATGTTTTTGAGGAGGACGGTTCCCCCTCTGTCACCCTGTGGCTTAACCACGGGGTCCAGTCTTTTTTAATTATTGTCTGGATACCGCACAGCGGTATGACATCGAGCTTATTTATTGAGCGGAAACCAAGCTTAGCATAACGAGGATCACGAACCGTAATTAGCGAGTCTATATCTAATTTTTGAAGTGAGTAGATAACTTTATATTCGTTACTACAATCTATTACTTGTATTTTTGAGCGAAATTTATAGAAGTTTAAATACTTTATCAAAGCAGCTTTATTACTTTTATCAATATCAAGGTAAATTTCCTCAGGGTTATGAACATACACGAAAAAATCAAATAAATATCTTCCTTGATTATTAAGCAAATAAGTATAGCAATAATTATAGTCAATTAATTTGGACTCGCCTACTGCGTTACTCATCGTCTTGCCTATTATTATAGGCTTCGCTCCTCGCTCCTTGTATCCGAATTCAACTGAATTGACTATACTCTTACAAATATCGTTAGTAATGAGATTTTGTAGGAACTTTACGGAATCGAAACCTATTATTTTGATCACGTCTCTATTACTTAATATTTCATACATAATTATAATATTATTGACTTTATAGGTTCCTAACTACTATACTCTAAATTTATATAAATTAAACGTAATAATCATGAGATGTTCATCTTACTGTACTGCTTCCGAATATAAGATGAGTGATCTAGTTACTAATTTAAAAAAGATTGGTCTTGAACCTCAACATTTTGATGATGTTTTATATATTCGGAAAGAGATAAATAAAGATTCTGATTTTATAGAGATATTTTTCTTTCCGTTTGGTTGTGTAACTATTTGGGGCGGCGATGAAATTCAAGAAAAAATAGTTTTAAGCGATACTGATTTAGTACCAGTAAATAAGCTTAAAGAGCCGGTATCCGATTATATTTATTTTGAATATAATACGGAAGTCAAGAAAACATTTATTGATGAAGAAAAAAATAAAATAATCTTAGCAGATAAATCAGTTTTTGTTAAACTTTCTATTTCCCATGCTCTTGCACAATCGGTTAAACTTAGCGTTCTTGAGCAATCTGTTAGTAACTTGATTGTTCAGACAACCCCTATACAACAGGAACTAGCTAGAACCGGTAGCGTATCGCTTTCTAAAAAGGAGATATTACAGCAAATAGGTATATTATTTAACGAGCGTTATTCAATCAGTTTGCATAGCGATATATTCGATACTCCAGAATTTTTTTGGCGTCGTCCGAGTTATGAGCCTCTATATCTCATGACAGCAGAGTTTCAAGACATAGAAATACGGCAAAATATAATGAATCATCGTCTTAATATGATTCACGAACTTTTAAACATTCTTTCAAACGATCTTAATTATAAACATTCCACCAAACTTGAGTGGATTATTATTATTTTAATCGGTCTTGAAGTGGTTCTGTCGTTATCTCATACTAATCTTTTCTTAAAAATTATCGGAGCTTTATAAATAGCTTCTATGCAAATTATCGATAATCAAAAAACATTAGAAGAATTTTGTAACCGGTTAGCAAATAAGGCATGCTTAAGCATAGATACGGAATTTGAGCGTCGCTATACTTATTATGCTCAGCTTAGTATAATTCAAGTTAAAGCAGAAGAATATTGCGGAATAATTGATGCATTAAGCAATTTAGATCTGAATATTTTTAATAAGCTGCTTGCAGATAATAATATTACTAAAATATTTCATGCTCCTCGTGAAGATTTAGAGATTTTCTATAATTTATTTAACACACTACCTGCTAATGTTTTTGATATACAAATTGCAGCAAATATTTGCGGATTCGGTAAACAGCTAAGCTATGATGACCTTTGCTATAAGCTAATCGGTATTACTATCGATAAAACCCACCAAAAATCTAACTGGCTAAAACGCCCTATTACTAGTGATATGTTAAATTATGCAATGTTAGACGTGGAGTATTTGTATAAGATATATAAAGAGATAAATAATATAATTGTTAGAAATAATTTAACTAATAAATATCAAACTACTCTTAGTGCTTTATTAGATGTTAGAAATTATAAGGTTGAGCCGAAAGATGCTTGGAAAAAAATAAAATATGGAAGTGATGATAAGAGTTTTAATCACAAAATTCAAATGCTTGCAGCTTATCGTGAAGAGAATGCACAAACTATAAATATTCCTCGTAAGCATTTTATTTTAGATGAAGATTTAATAAAGCTTAGTAAATACCCGCCATTGAATCACAAGGATTTTAAAAATCTAAATTTAAAAAGCAAATATTTACACAAACAAAAATATAAAGATGAAATAATAAGTTTGTGTAATAACTTATAAGACAAAAGCTATAAATCAAATAACTTGTAGCCTATTATAAATAGAAAAAAATTAGCCAACTAATGTAACTTGTATCTCACTATCTTGTACTACTTTGACATATTCGTTGTATACATAATCAGGCAAGTTACTAAATGCCTGGGCTATGATAAGTGTCCCTACTCCTACTAATGCTAATTGAAAGCAAATATCTCCAGTCTGAGTATCGCCGGATATTTGCCCTGTTTCTAGCCAATCTCCAACTGCTTGTGCAAAAAAAGCAAAAGGTACACCGATCAATACGACAATTTTTTTATTATATCAACCATTTTACCCTAAGTTGATTTTTATAATAATATATAAATGAATATTTTATACAATAAAAAGTTAAGGTTATTATACCGAAATCATAAATTTAAGCTTACGATCATGAGATTCAATCCAAAAATTATCTATTAATTGTTCTTTTAAACAAACTCCGGCGGTTAATATATTTCGGTTATTATTAAGATATCGGTCAAAATGTCCTTGGCCGTATCCAAGTCTATAACCCTCCTTACTAAACGCAAGTCCTGGGATAATAACTAACTCAGGAATAAAAAAATCATTATTTATAGGTTCATAGGTTTTAAAAGCCCCTAAAGCCAATTGATCGTTATAATGATAAGAACAATATTTTATCTCATTTTTTATGATTTTCGGTAGGAAGAATCTTATTTCAGGATGTAAGTTTGTTATTTCAAGTAAGTTAATTTCGTATTTTAGAGGAAAGTAAAGTCCTACTGTCTTTACTTTTAACTCCTGTAATAACCGGCTAATTTTATTGATTAGAGAATTTTTGACTAAATCGGAATTAATCTTATCTTGGTTTTGTATTAAAAATTCTTTGAAATAAAGACGCAGCTCTTGTTTGGTCATAAATATCCTTAAATTCGTCATTGCGAGCGACTGAAGGCCTTATGGTATGGCTTGCTTCATCTCTGTCATCCCACGACTTGTTCGTGGGATCTTAAAAATACTAATATTATTAGTATTTTGAGTGGTTTTACTGGATACCGTGGTCAAGCCACGGTATGACACCAAACTGGTTTTTCAAGCCATGCAACAACGCTGCGACTGCAAGGAGCGTGGCAATCTCATAAAGCAGGACGCTTGAGATTGCTTAGTCAAAACTTACAGTTTTTCCTTGCAATGACGTAGAAATATATCACATATTAATAGTCCTCTTATCTACACTAAGTGCTGCCTCTTTTATAGCCTCGCTTAAAGTTGGGTGAGCGTGGCAGGTTCTTGCTATATCTTCTGAAGCTGCTCCGAATTCCATATAAGCCGTAAGCGCGGCAATTAATGTACCTGCATCAGCTCCTATAATATGAGCTCCTAAAACCCTATCGGTTTTACTATCGGCAAGGATCTTAACCATACCTTCCGTACTACCGATTGCTCTTGCTCTACTATTTGCTAAAAACGGAAACTTACCGACTTTATAATTAATGCCTTTTTCTTTTAGCTGTTCTTCCGTTTCACCGACGCTTGCTACTTCAGGATAAGTATATATTACGCTTGGAATTAAGTTATAGTTAACATGTCCTGCCTGCCCTGCCATAATTTCTACGGCAGCTACAGCCTCTTCCTCGGCTTTATGAGCAAGCATAGCTCCTTTTACCACATCACCGACTGCATAAATATTTGAAATTGCTGTTTGAAACCGGTCATTAATCTCAATGCTACCTTGCTTATCCGTAATAATACCGACAGACTCAAGCCCTAGATTTTGCGTATAGGCTTTTCTGCCTACCGCCATCAACACAACATCGCTTGTTACTACTGAACTCTTACCGTCCTCCTCTATTGTTAGATTTACTTTTCCTGACTTTACTTCAGCAGATAGCACTTTAGTATTCAGTTTAAACTCTATACCTTGTTTTTGCTGTAGTTTCATAAATTGTGTAGCAATTTCTTTATCAAGCATAGGTACAATGCTCGGTGCATACTCAATAACCGTTACTTTAGCTCCCAAACGACGCCAAACTGAACCAAGTTCTAAGCCTATATACCCTCCGCCAACTACTATTAAGTTCTCAGGTACTTTAGAAAGTTTCAAAGCACCGGTAGATGAAACAATAAATTCTTCGTCTATTTTGATATTCGGTATTTCTATGATGCTGGAACCTGTAGTAATTAGGATATTTTTGGCTTTAATTTGCTCTTTATTTACTTCAACTATATTACTAGAGCTAATTTTAGCTTCACCTTTTATCCTAGTAACTTTGTTTTTGGCAAAGAGACTTTCTATACCTTGTGTGAGATCAAGAACTACTTTATCTTTATTAGCTAGCATTTTTTGTAAATCTAGTTTTACATCCGCAATAATACCTATATTCTCAAAATGTTTTAGAGCTGCTTCATATTTTTCGGAAGAATTCAGTAAAACTTTCGATGGTATGCATCCTATATTTAAACAAGTGCCGCCAAGAGTATCGCTTTTCTCAATACACGCTACTTTCATACCAAGTTGAGCAGCCCTAATACTGCCTGTATAACCGGCTGGACCGCTACCTATTACCACTAAATCAAATTCTTGCATATTTGTTTGACCTTAATAAATTGTTGGATCGTCATTGCAAGCAGCCATAGGCTGCGTGGCAATCTTGTCAAATATCCTGAGATTGCTTTGTCAATTACTTACATAATTTCCTCGCAATGATGTAATACTGCTAAAATACACCACTATCACCTTTATAACAACTTTAATCTTATACTATTCTTATGTGGTGAAGCAATAAAACTAATTAAATTAATATTATCTTCAAAGCCGTTTGTATAATTTTGTAGTAAAGAAAACATCTTTTTAGAAATAGCATAATTATGACTAGCATTTAGTGAATTTGCCTCACCTATATTTTTTATTTCTCTCATTAAAGCTAAAGGATTATCAAATTTTAGCTCTATATTTTCATAGTCAACAATTACTGCGGCAAATCTTGCTTGCGAAAATAAAATTGGAACATGATCAAAATGAATAAAAGGAGCAATATGAGGAGAGTGTTTAAAATCACTTGCTATTTCAGCATCTATTAAGGATTTACGTAAATTCTTTAAGCTATTTCCTCCGACAAAATTACCGATAAAAATACCGTCAGACTTTAAAAATATTCTTATATTAGATAAAAAGCGTTGTACATCATTTATCCAGTGTAACCCTAATGAATAAATAATTAAATCAAAAGAGTCTTTTGGCAATGCTAAATCTTCATCATCGATTAATAATTTATGATTATGCTCAAAAGAATCAAGCAATAAAGGCGACATATCTGTTACGGTAATATCGGCACTTCGATAAGCATTTGTTAGTAAGCTCGTAAGATAACCGCATTTAGCCGATATTTCTAGAATATCCGAAAAATCCTTATCAATCATCCCTAATCGACTTATTATATCATTAGCTGCATGCTTGATAAATAAGCTGTTACTTATCGCCTCTACTGCATTATTTCGGTAATTTTTTAGCTTGAGTCTGTTGAATATATAATCCTCTCCTATCTTGAATTTTCTCTCCTAAAATTGTTGGTTGCGGTCGAGAAATAAAACCCCCTAAAAAATCTCCTAGCAAACTATTTTGAACAAGTTCTCTCTATCTTGCAGTGCGAATATCATCCCCTTTAATTCTATCTAGCCCTTCAAAATTCTCCTGAATATCTACAATTATAGGTTTCGTATTGTTATTATTAGGTGATAAAGGTTCTAAACTCAACAGGCTTTTTTCTGTAGGATTTAAATCCGAAGTTAGATCAAAATGCTCTAAGTAGACAGGTTTTAGTTGTTTATCATTACTAGAAACTTTTTTTCTTTCTATCACTGAAACATTGTTCTCGGTCTTATTAGATTCTCCTAGAGATTTATAACTACTTATACACAACAATACTAATATAAATTTCTTTAACATAAATAACCCTGTATATTAACAGTTAATATAAATTAAATAATATATGTATCAAGTACTGAAATAAATTAAGGAAATTATATACTTGTATAACCTATATTTTCTTTTTATTTACCCAAGATGTAAATTCAGACATACTAAACACTTCTATTAAATTACTGCCAACTTGATCCTTGAAACATTTCAAGGCTTCTTTTTTATATCCATCACCATCAATTATTATTATAGTATCATAAATTCCTTGTTTTTTTATGTTTAGCACAAGATAAGTATATTGTTCATCAACCGATCCTCCTGATTGTTGCCACTGAGATTCTATAACTAGGCAATTAGGGTGACGTTCTGGATGATATAATATAAAATCGCTATCTGAATTTGAAATAAAATATACACCTTTCTTATTTAATGCTATGCATTTTTCATAAAGCTTAACCTGATCTGCCTCTGTAAAGCCAAGCTTTGTATATTTTGTAAATGAAGTATTATTAATAGGTTGATATGGCGGGTCTATATAAACGAAATCTTTAGGCTTAGGCGAAATATTGCTGAAATCCTGACATATTATTTCAGCATTTTGTAAAGCTTTACTACACACAAGTATGTTATCCTTATCAAAAATATTAGGATTCATATAAGCTCCCATCGGGACGTTGCACTCTCCTTTGCTATTTACTCTATAAAGACCATTATAACAAGTCTTGTTAAGGTATATGAAACGTGTTGCTATCTCAATAGGGTTATCACTATTTGCGTTCTTTCTAACAGCATAGTAATAATCTTGAGAGTGATTAGCTTTATGCTTAGCTAACAGCTCAATTAATGCTCGAGCTTCATCCTTAACTGCCTTGTATGAAATCTAAGTTTATATCTGATATAATAACTTTGTCTGGAACGAGTGCAAAAAAAAGTACTCCTCCTAAAGGCTCATAATGATTATTGTACTAGCAGGTAAGCGTAAGCACAACTCTTTGATAAGGCTTCTTTTTCCCCTGCCCATTTTATAAACGGTTTAGGGATTTTGTCTTCTGCAATCTCTGGAGAATTAATTTTTAACGGAGCTTGACCTATCATTGCTAAAACCTCGTTAAAAGATAATTCTCCGTTTTTAACTACTTTGAGTTTCATACCGACCTACCAAGGCTTTATAAAAAAAATAATTACCTGTATTTAAAAGTATAGCATTAAACATATTGCTTACATTATAGTTTTTATGGTTGCACCTAAATACAAACTCGTTTAAATATCTCTCTATGTGTTTTTTTCTAATAGAACAAGAGAGTCCGATTATACCACGCTTAAACAACGCCCAAAAGCTTTCTATCGTGTTTGTGGACACAGACTCTCTTATATATTTACCTAAGTCGTGATTTATATATTCATGATTATATAACTTTTCTAATACCTTGTAAGCTCCCCATTTATCAGATAAAATAGTTGACCCTATTAGAATATTATTTATTGCAATTTTTTCTATGGTCTTTGAATTAACCTTTGTTATAACTTGAGCCTTAGCGTTACCGTTTCTCTCTATCATGCCGATTACAACGGTTTTTGTCTTTGTGCTGCAACCTTGTGTACTTTTAGTTTTTTTATTTTGATGTTTGTTCTTGTCTTTACCACCAATACACGTCTCATCTATTTCTACAGTGCTTTTTAAAGGAATACTAAAACTTTCTAGTTTAGTCACTTCTCTAATCCTATGAAACATAAACCATGCAGTTGTTTGGGTAACATTAATATCTCTTGAAAGCTGTAACGATGATAAACTTTTTTTTGCGTAGTAACTTGCAAAACTGCTGTAAACCATTTCTTTAAAGAAATCTGACTATTTTCAAAAATTGTGCCAACTTTGATACTAAAACGCTTTTTACATGCCTAACATTTGTGATTCGTTCCATCCACATAATGAAAAATCTTTTGGTTGCCGCAATACGGACAATAAGCTCCGTTAGCCCAACGTATATCAGTAAAATAATTATGCACTTTTGTTCAGTAGGTAATGTTTCGAATAAATCAACAACACTTTTAAAATCTAACACTTAACTATACTAACACAATTTTATATAAAATTATCGAAACAATTTAGGTTATACAAGATATATAGTTGCCTTAATTAATTATTTCTAAAGATATTATCTTCGTATTTTTTTCTATAATATATTTTGTAATTCTCATTTCTTATATCATTAAACCATTGGTCTTGTTGTTTTTTAATATAATAATTTAGGGAATTAGATTTACTTTTACTAGTTTGAAAATTATCTTCACAAAATTTTAAAAAACCTGATATTAAAGTTTCTACTCCATTAGTCTCAGATTTTTTCTCAAGAAATTGCATAGAAAAATTAGTAGGATTATTATGTTTTAAATAAAATTGTTTATATTTCTCACGAATTTTATTTTCTTTTTTTATTTGTTGTTCTGAAAAAGATAATTTTTCCTCTAATAATTTATGAATTTCGGTACAATCGCTCCAAGGTAATTCTATTATTAATTGCTCTTCCTGATATTCAAAATTATCTTGAATATTGTTAAAATCGGCATTTACTTTTACCGCACTTACTAATATTAAAAAACATGTAATTAATTTAATATTCATAGAATTAATTAATTTTAGCAGGAACCTGTATCATAATACTACTTCTGTATCTTTTATTACCACTAAAAAGTGATTTTTTTTGAACTTTGTTATTATTTACTGGAATTGTATCTTCTAAAGCCCCTTCATTATTATTTAGATAACTATGTAAGGATGCTTTATAAAGAGCCATATTACTTGCTATTTTAACTACATCTTGTTTATATTTAAACCCTAAAGAATGTGTAGCCGAATGATAATGAGCTATCGCCTTGTGCCAGCTCCCTAGCTGATCATATTTTGAACGCAAAAATTCTGCACCGTAACGAATGTTATTATTTGGATCAAATGCCTGTTCAAGAGAATTAAAAGCCCCTAAATGATGCCTTAAGTTAATCTGCATGCATCCGACATCAATACTCTCTCGCCCTTTTATAAGCTCTACTCTAACAAACCTTACGGCTTCTCTTTTTGTGTTAAAATAATAGCCTTTTCCTTCAACATTTACTGTCCAAGGCCATACTACTCTAATTTTACGGGTTGTATGTTTTTTTCCCGATTCTTTTAAAGCTATTGAATGTAACGTATTAGATGGGATATTAAATTTTTTTTCAAAGTAAGGAAAAAGTTTTGAACATTTAAAGGATTCAGCTATTTCAGGATCGGCAATAGCCGGCTTAGAGAAGAGGATAAAGGATAATAATAGGAGTAGTATGGTTTTAACGTCATCGAGAGGAAAATTACAGAGTAATTGACGAAGCAGTCCAGTAAAAAATTCTGATTTACAGAATTTTTTTATTGTTTTGCTGGATTGCCACGCTCCTTGTAGTCGCTCGCAATAACAATTTTGGCATAATTCCCAAACCATACCGACAACGCTAAAATAACTTGAGTTACAATAAGATAAACTAGCCTACCATAACTTATCTTATGAAGCAAGGGAAGTTATAGAATTTAAGAGGTAAGGATTTAATATCAATCCCAAGCAGCATCATTAGTGTTTTGAGGATTACCTAATATATCGGGTACCATATCCAACAAATTATTAATATCGCCTCCTGTCGCTTGCAAAAGATTACTTACTTGTGTTACAAAGTCTTCAGCAGTGCTACCTTGAGTATCTTGAGGATTAGTAGTCCCATCTAAAACTTGAACTCCGGCATTAAATTAATGTTACTAAATCCTTAGCTTGCATACCTAAAATAGTACCTTCTGTACCGCTCTCTCCTCTATTAGAACTAGTAGAAGATTGTATATGTGGTATTTCCTCTCTGTTAGCGTGAGCAGTTGCTTGATGAACCAAAGCTGCAAGTTGTTGATCGTTAAGATTATTTTGTTCCTTTGACATTTCTGGAGATATAGTAGAATCATCCTCAGATAGATCAATTAGATCTTTTGCTTGCAATATAGAGCTTGTATCCACACTATAGCTTAAAGCTTAACATTGAAAAATCATCATCTTTAATTACGCTTTCATACCATTTTTTATGTTCGTTAGCTGCATGTTTTGCATTTTCATTATTTTTATAATTATTTGGAATAGCGTATAAGCCGTATTCTCCTTTATCTGCTTCGTCTATTATGATTTTAGCTATCTTCAGTTCATCTATACTTAAGTCAATATTTTGTTTCACTTTGTTTAAAAGAAGTTTCAGTATCTGATCGCCTTGTGCTGCCCCTTTATTATTTTCCCAGCCTCTTATTAAACTACAATAATCTATACCTGATGTTTTAGCATGCTCTAATACTGCTTTTATAGCTTTCCATTGATTATTAGCTTTTTCATTTTCACCTTGCTGCTCATCTTTAATAGCATTCTCAGCCCATTTAGCAAGTTGAGCATATGATGCTAGCTCCCCTACTGCATTAAATATGGATATATGTTTACCTGGATAATCTATAATCTACTTTTGTAATGATTTCAGATAGGTCAAATTTTTGAACTAATTTCGGTAATTCAACAAGAAATTCATCATAATATGGTTTGTTTAAACTCCATTCTCTTCCATTGTGCTTGATTTCATTTATAGTTTCTTGAGTATGGTATTTTTTAAATACTTTAAATTGTTAGGTCCTGTACACTTTTGATTAATGATTATAATTTTGAGATATTTTTTAGCAAAAATTAATAAGATTTTTGCAGAAATAGTTATTCATATTTCAAAAAAATCTTATAATTTGCAACTAAAAATGGCCATAATTATGATTATTCTATTACAAGAGTACAGAACCTAATTGACTGATTAAATAAAAATGTTTATTATCAATCCAAATTAAATGTAAAAGTATATTTTATGAAAGTTGTTAGCTCATTAAAATCGTTAAAAAAACGTGATAAAGATTGTCAGATCGTTAAAAGAAGAGGCAAAATTTTTGTAATAAATAAAAAGAATAAAAGATTTAAAGCAAAACAAGGTTAATTAATCGTTTTTGGAGAAAAAAAATATACTCGATGAACTTGAAAAATTAGCTACGTCGTCTTTATAAGTCCTCGGATGCTGAGTGTTTATTATATGCTCCGCTCCTCGGTTTGCAGACTTCTTGCTCTTTTTCCAGTTGATCTTCGTATATTACTTTTCATTTTACTTCAGAGTATATAATACTACTTTTGAAAGAAAAGAAATAAATATGGCCGGTCATTCAAAGTTCAAAAATATTCAGCATCGTAAAGGGGCTCAAGATAAAAAAAGAGCAAAAGTTTTCACTAAATTAATTCGTGAAATAGTTACTGCAGCTAAAACCGGTTCTTCTAATAACCCTGAAAATAATCCACGTCTTAGAAATGCTTTAACCGCTGCACGTAGTCAAAATCTCCCTAAAGAAAGAATAGATAAAGCTATTAATAGTGCTAATGATTCTTCTAATAACGAAAATTATACGGAAATTAGATATGAAGGTTATGCACCGAATGGTATTGCTATAATAGTTGAAGTTTTAACCGATAATAAAAACCGCACTGCTGCAGAAGTACGCTCTAGTTTTACTAAATATGGTGGGAGTTTAGGCGAAACCGGTAGTGTCAATTATTTATTCAACCATTGCGGAGTTATTCAGTATCCAATAAATATAGCATCTAATGAAGATGTTTTAGAGGCAGTCATAGAAGCCGGGGGGCATGATATTATATCCGATGATACCACCCATACAATCTATACGGATATTGAAAATTTCTCTAAAGTTCTAGCATTTTTAACTGGCAAATACGGCATACCTGAAGATTCGTATATAGGCTGGATCCCATTAAATACAATAATTATAGATGATAAGGAAAAAGCCGAAAAATTACTAAAGCTTGTGGAAGTTTTAGAAGAAAGCGATGATGTGCAAAGAGTTTTTGGGAATTATGAGTTATCTGATGATGTTTACGAAATAATACAAGGAGAACCATGACTTATAACGATGCAAATTATCAAATAATTATTTTAGCAGCCGGTAAAGGTACTAGAATGGAGTCCGATTTACCGAAAGTAATGCATAAAGTCGGTGGAGTTCCAATGCTTGAAACGGTATTAAAGAATTCGCTTAACGTTACAAATGATGTAATTATAGTGTATTCAGAAGAACTTAAAAAACATTTAACGCCCTATGCAAATATGTGTCGCTTTGTACTGCAAGAAGAACCTAAAGGCACAGCTCATGCTACTTATGCAGCAATAGATTTAATTAATAAAAATAAAACAATATTAGTTTTATACGCTGATCATCCTCTTATTACTCCAAAACTTATGCATGAATTAATAGCTTATTTAAGCCTTACTAATTCTGCATTAGTGACTTTAAGCTTTGAGAGAGCAAATCCGGTTCAATATGGGAGAATAGCTACTGATAAAAATGGTGAATTTTTAGAGATAATCGAACATAAAAATGCAAGCGCAGAAGAGAAAAACATAAAGCTTTGTAATTCAGGTATTATGGCTTTCAGTAGCGAAATTTTAAATAAATACTTACCTTTATTTGCTACTAATACTAACGGTCATAAGGAAGTTTATTTAACTGAAATAGTAAAAATATGTAAAAATCACGGTGAAAAAGTTTCATATTTATTATCTACTGATCATGATTTAATTGTTGGTGTTAATACTAAAAATGAGCTAGAAGAAGCTAATAATATTTTTTCTCAGAATAAGTCTTAGCTTTGTCGTATGGATACCCGAGTCGTCATTGCAAGCGACTAAGGGCTTTGTGGCATAGATTGTTTTATGTCATTCCTGCGAGAAACCGGGAATCCAGTAAAACCTATAAAAAACTTGTTTTTATAGGTTTATTTTTTGGGATCCTCGCTTCCCACTGGGATGATATCGAGTAGGCTTTTTACTCTATGCAACAACATCAATACCTTGTGAGAATGACATAGGAGGAAGCCATACAAGCAATGCTAAAAATTTGGGAGAGATGGCCGAGTGGTTTAAGGCGCACGCCTGGAAAGCGTGTTCACGGCAACGTGTCGGGGGTTCGAATCCCCCTCTCTCCGCCAGCTCAGTTTATGGTATACTCGTATGATTTCAAGAATTGAATTTGTTATCAAATGGTGAGTGTGTACAGTTTATACTTAATAAGTGAGTACGTAAATTCATGCAAATAACAAAGAGCAATTCTTAAAAGCAGAAGAGTATGTTATGCTCGTTTATTTTCTTTATAATACTTAGTATATTTATCTAGTAAAGGAACATGTGCAGTTGCTGCTTCTGATTTAAAAAGTTCTACGCTCTCTTTACTTAAAGAAATGGTTACTTTTACTGAATCATCTTTTAATAAAAGTTCTCTAGGGTGCGGCAAGAAATCTTTTACTATTTTTACTTCCCCTATTTCCCCATCAGTGTATTTTATTCTCTTGCTCATATTCTCTTACCTTTGCACCAGTATCCTGCTCTAAAAATTCTTATATGATTATCTCGGAATGTAAAACGGACTGTTAAAATATTACCATCAACTTTACCTAAACAAAAATATCTTTTTTCTGTAATACTAACTTACCATGCTCTAGTCTGGACAGTTAGCCAATTTTTGTAGTTTATCGAACCGGAAAGCCAAATAGTAATCAAGGTTTCCACTGTCGAGTATTTAAAAGTTTCATATGCATTTGTTATTACATTTATAAAGTCTAAAAGCTTTTTACAAAGCTTATCGTTTACTAATTACCTCATATTGATAGTCTTTTAATTTCTATTTTTACTTTTATAATAAAAATAGTTGTATATTTATATTGTTTTTTTATTACAACTGCAATTTTATAAGTTACAATTATATACCTAAGAATCAATTAATTTATATTAAGTTATGGCGCATAAAGATTTATCACATTTAACAGAAGAACAAATCAAAGATTTAATAAAACGTTATTATAACTATGAGAAAATAGCTAATTTATTAGAAGAATTTAATGTTAATGTATCTTCCCAATAGTTTAGTTAGTTTATTGCCGCTTGTTACGCATCATAAATTATTCTGTAAATACTACCGAGATACAAATTGAGTTATTAAGCTAAAGAGTAGAAATTATTATAGCTATGTTTATGGAGAAACGAGTTTTGCTCTATTGGGTCCTATATGTAATCATAACAATAACTCTAGTTGTTCATGTGATAATTGTAAGAGAAATCTATAAAACAGCAAAAACAAACTGAAAAAGAAGCAAAAAGACGTATTTTAATAGATACATTTTTGTATAAAAAAAGCTCCACCAATTGAAGAATTAACTCTAAAAGATGCTTTATATTTATTAAGTGTAGTAGAACATGCTGCTTCTGAAGACCTTGAATTTGTAAAGCCATATTTAAAAGGATATTCTGTACCGAGTTTAGCACCGGACGAAGATTTAAATGATCATATTGTAGGACATCTAGGTCGTAGAGATTTTGTATTAATTAATCCTTTAACAAGCAGTCTTGATGCCTTCAAATTCAATCAAGAAAAAGCATTAACAGACAAGTTAAGAACCTTATATAGTTCTCACGATACTTTACCAAAGCTAATAGAAGATACGAAAAAAAGAATATTTAAATTCTGTGCGAAATATAGTTAAAGGTGAATGGTCTTCATCATGGAAAAAAGAAGTCAGTGATATATGGCATCAAATTGCTAAATATGAATATATTATATCTCATTGAAAGATGATGTGCAGATAACATCGTTAGTATAATTATAAATAATATACATAAAAAAGTAAGTAAAACACTTGAGGAGAAGTGGACAATAAAAAATTCTAAAATAGAGTATTGCCATGTACAAAGTGCAGTTAGCTCTACTTTTTTTGATTTGTTTTTAGGAATAAGGGATGAATATTTTGAGCGTATTATGCCACTTGAGTAAATAATAAATTTCTTAAAAATCTTAAAAAGATCATATTTGAGTGATAGTTTAATTCGTTGTATATCCTTTTAATTCTTCTGTAAAAATATTCCAATCCTCTTGCCAGTCTTCTAAACTAAGCGGCGATGGTAAAATCATGCTCGGCTTAATGGGAAAATACGAGAGCTTAAACCCCCATTTGATACCGTCTATAACTTTTATTGTTTTACGCTCATGATCAATTTTAATGGCATAAACGTAACCGATCCAGTAAGATAAAGGTTTAGAGAAAAGTGTGTAGTACCATAAAGGAGCATCATAAAAATCTTGTTCTAAAGTGTAAAATGAGTAATTGAGTTTTATATCACCGTCTATAAACTCTTGTAATTCCTTATCCGAGCAAATCAGTGCGAACTATGTGAAACCAAGTATTATGTTTTGCATCTGTTTTAGTATGAATAATAGGGAAAGATGGATTAAAACAGTCTTTTTCAGCATTTGGGGTATAGGAAATATTAAATGCTATTCCCATAGAATTAACCTGTAGGCTTTTATGAGCATTTTTATATAAACAAATTCCTATATCATCAGCTACTTCATTATTTACATCGGAATTATGCCAATGCAAAGCAAAATTTACTCCGTATAAAGTAAGTAAAAATATACTAAGAAAGATTATTAATTTAAGAATGCTTTTAGGGTTTAACATTTTTAGTTATCTCTTTTGCTTCTTTCCAAAGCTTCAGCATCAATTCTACGGATTGTCCTTGCAGATTTGGCAGGTTATGCTTTTTGGTAAGCATTTTTATTGTTCTCATACGTTTCTCAAATTTTTCATTTGTCTTGCTAAGCGTTGTCTCAACATCCAACCCTGAAAAAATACACAACAAAATCGCCGTATGGAGCAAATCCCCTATTTCTGCTTGTATTCTTTCCGGTGGTTCGGCATCGTCAATAGCTTCTTTTATCTCTCTACATTCATCTATTGCCTGCTCTAAAATCATCTCATGATCCGGCCAATCAAAACCATAGCCCCCGCCCCCGTGCGTCTTGCTCAAGCAGAATTAAATTTTGTAGAGGATTGTTAGATTCTAGATTCTTAACCATAACACCATATTAAATTCATAGTTTTGTGGCTTTAAAAATAATGGTTTAAAACCGCAAGCTTCATTGTATATTTACCAAATCCCTGGTTTTGATAAGGCCTATCTACTGCAAGTGACCTTAGTGCCAATTCATTTTCATTGAAAAATTCTATATGAGCAGTTGCAACGATTTTAACTCTTTTATATAACACAAAATGATAATGATTCTCTGCCATTATAGTTGGATGGTTAGAATCATATTTTACGTTTATAGTATCAAAGATTTGTTCAGTTCGTATGCGATGGTATTCTTTCCACTCGCTATAATGTGTGCAACGCATAAGCCTAATGGAGTTATTACTTAAGTGCATAATATATAGTGAAGTTAAAATTTTAAATGATTTTATGAAAATATTTAATAGTTATCGTGATTCAATTTTCATTAAAGATCATGTTAAATCAAAGCATATTATAGATAAAGAAAAAGAACAATTACGTTATGAAATACTTGAAAAGAACATATTTGGCTTTTAGATAAGGAACTTGAAGAAAGATTTAAAAGTAAATAAACTACTTTAATAAGTTTATACATAAATATATTTTTTCTAAAAATTACTTGTGGAACGACTTATTATATCATAATTGAGATTAGTTCAATATGAATCAAGTTATAATAATCAACGGTCCGTCCTTCTTGTGCAGGTAAAACAACAATAGCCAAAGAAATTTGTAGGCAATCTAATAATAAATTTATTCATTTACAAATTGATAAAGTCGAAGCATTTTATAGTACGATTTTTCCTACAGAATTTAAGTTTGCAGAAAATGAAGCCGGCACTGAAAACAATGATGATAGACTAAAAGGTCGTTTTAATAATAATAGGTTAGCAAGAAGAAAAATTGTTGCGTTGATATTGCTTACAACCGCAAAAGCATTATTAGATAAAAATTTTAATATTGTAATCGATACGGTACTAGATGGTCTGGATGCTCAAGAACTTGCTAAATTTTATCTTAAATATCTACATGGTTACAAAATAACCTTTTTAAGGAATCTTTTGTCCGGTTGAAGAACGATTAAAAAGATTAAAAACTAGAACTGACCACCTCTTCTTAACGGAAGATTTTGTAAGATTACAGAGTGGACAATATGATGTTTTTGAATCTTGTAGAAACTTCTATAATACTTGGTTCGATAGCTCAAAGTTAGGGGCTATAGAAATTGCCTCTAAAAATATTATCTATTTAATAGGAAAGCCCAGGACGGGTAAATATACTATAGCGAAAGAGCTTATGTTATATATGATAATAAGTTAATTACTAATCCTATTTTTACTTTGCTTGGATATGACGGTTTTAAGAAGATTCCAGAATTTGTATGGTATACAATCGGACGTATTAGAGATCATGTTTTTGAGTTTATCGTGCAAGAACCTTTTAATAGAATAGTTTGTGACAACGAGGTTGTATCAAAGAGTTGTTTCCGCTAGGCAACCATCTATGTCACTAAATGAACCTAAGAGTATGAATAAAGAGACTCAAAATGAAATATTTACCGATTGTAAGACATGTGAAAGTTAAAATGGATACTACAATATATGATCCGGCATATAAGAAATATTTTGAAAAGCGTAAGCCGACTCAAACGAAACTCATCACATGTGCATTAAGGTTTGAGCTGTGTGCAGGAAAACCAGCATACATGATTCTTAGGAGAGTGGCAATTGCTGCTTATCTGATTTTACATTTATTAGATGTCAGAAGAGATTAACATTAGACAATATTACTATTTTCACCCTTTTCATCCTGCACGTAAAAATCGTTTTTTTCATTCAATATATCATCACGGTTTGTATATAAAGATTCAATAAATAAAATAGAGTCCTTTAAAGCTAGTTGCACAGCTATATTATCCTGATCAGGTCTTTCTATAGCTTTAGAAAGCCTAAATTCTTTAACTACATTACCTAATTCTTTTATATTAGCTCGAAATCTAGTAGAATCAGAATTTGATATAGGTGTTTTTGAGAGATTTATTATTTCGTTTCTACGTTCTTGTGTTTTAATAATAACTATTTTCTTTAAGTTATCGTCTAAATCTTCTATTCCAATTTTATTGCGAATAATATCGTTTATACTAATTACTTTATTTCCATGCTTTCTCTCATACCTTGCTGCTACTATACTGCAAGCCACATCTGTTAATATATCTATTAAGAAACTTTGCGTTATTAAATCTATACCTTTTACTAATATTTTTATTATACCCTCTTGCTCATTAATATTATTTTTAAATATTTTAGTTTCAGCAATACAGCAAGCATTTATGATATTTTTATATTCCAATAAAATGCATTACAGTAATCGTATAATAATGGGCTTTCTTGTACTAAACTTTCAATTTCTCTAAAGATTTCTGCTTTTTGTATTGTTCCACTATAGTGTTTTATTGTGGCTATTTATCTTAATTTCATAGGCATCTAATCTTTTATTTGCCCCGGCATCTAGTAATTTAAAATTACTGGTTTTCAACCTTATTTTTGCATCTTATTATCTGTTAACTGATTTTTTAAATAACATGCGGCTAAAAATTCTTGAATAGTTAAGTGAATAAATTGATAATTACTTCCTTTGCTTTTTAATCATCCTTGTTCTATAACTTCATCTATATCATTAGCTTCAGTTTTATTTTTATATTTTGTTTTTTTCTATATGCCTATTATTAAGCCAGTTTATTACTTCACTATATAAACGACTTATATTCAAATCTTCATCGCTGTTTTTGTGAAACTGATCCCTTATATCTTGATCACTCCAAACCAAACATATTAATGCAGTATTGATAGGAACTTCACATATTTCTTTTATTTGGCTATGAGTATCCAAAAAGCTTTTTAATTGCACTCCTAGCTCTTTATCATACTCAAAATTTTTATGTACATATTGCTCTATTCCCTCACTATCCCAGCCTGTCCTGTATTGTCTACTTTCCGCGCAAACCTGTTTTACGCATTTCTTCTACAACCACATTAGGTCTAGAACTCATTATTACGTTTTGATATTCTAATATTTTATCTATTAACTTTTTACATCTTGAGTATTTAGATGTGCTACTTCGTCATACCCGTCAAGTAATAACAACATCTTATCTTTATAGATAAATTATTAATATCAAAATACCCACTATAACCGTCTTTCTAACTTTCATTTAATAATTCTTAACTCTAAAAACATAATCAAACTTATCACTCCATAACTCCCCTTTTCCCCATTTATAAGATATATAATGCATTAACGTGGTTTTACCTATTCCTGCACTACCGAGTAACAGTACTTTACCGACATCTGCTTTTATTCTGTTTACTTGCTCAATTATATTTTTTATTTCTGATTCACTTTTATTAGGTAGATTTCTGTGAAGTATCTCAAACTTATGTTCTTCATTTATGACTTAACTATATTATCAATTTTTTCTTCTTGAACTTGATAATTTTTATTAAACAACTCTCTTATCTTTCCGTATCTATGGCTTTAACTGTAATTTTACTTAATATTCATCTAAAGACTGAGCTTTTTTTTCGTATCTTCTATTAGCTTTGGTAAAGTATCGTGAGAACTATATAAGGTTCTTAACTTGTCTGTTAATGCTTTTGAAGTAGAAGGCTTCATATTTTTACTTAATGGTAGAAAGTATATTTTTATTAGAAAACCTAATTAGATTAAAACAATTATAGGTGTGAGTTTAAGAATTTAATTTTATTTAAGCAATTTAAAATTGATTAACCAAAATAATTTATTTTTTTATTTATTGCAACTATTAATTATTAATGTATAAGACATTATACACTCAACAAAATTAGCACTTATAGTTATGAAATATTAACCATAGGAATTTTAATAGCCGGTAATAATATATTTGCACAAGATACGAAGCCTGCTAAAGAATAAGAACAAAGAAGGATTATTAGAACTAAGCTGTAGAGGGCTTTAGCAACTATAGGGTTTTCAAATGCACTACGTACAATCTCATCATGTTTAGGCTTTTTTTTGTATAATATAATTTTACGAAGAAAATAATTTTAATTAGAGGTAGTATTAAAGTGCAATATTATATATAAGTTTGTTGATAAAAAATGATTTATTTACTAATATTTATATTTCTATAAATAATATTAGTTTTATATGCTACTGCTACTTCCTGAAATAACTTTGACTTTAATAGCACTTTTAGGGCAGTTTTTTGCCGTAATGATCCCAAATAAAAATAGAATTATTTCTAATATCATTATTTTACTATGCATATTATCAATTTTTCTTACCTTTAAATACTCAAGTTATGAAGGAGTATGGTACTCATTTGCTACCGGAATAAATATCGGTATTAGTAAAAGCATAGTGCTACTATTCACTATTATCTCCATGATTATATACCGTGATTACTCTATTCTTGTTGCTGATGAATTAAAGTTTGAATTTATTACTTTAATGTTATTATCGGTTGTAGGTATTTTTGTTGCAATTTCATCACGGAATTTTCTATTATTATTCTGCGGTATGGAGCTTACTGCTTTAACTTCATATGCACTTGCAGGATTCAAATTAAATGATATGAAATCATCGGAAGGTGCTTTAAAATATTTTATCTTAGGTAGTTTAGTTAGTTGTTTATCATTATTCGGTATTTCTTTTATATACGGATTCGGCGGAAGCCTACAATTTGAGGATATCTTATATAAACTAAATGATAATTCCGGAATGAATCTTGGTTTAATAATCGGTATTATACTATTTTTAAGTAGTATTTTCTTTAAACTCTCAAGTGTTCCACTCCATTTTTGGGTCCCTGACGTATATGAAGGATCACCGATTACTTCGGTTACTTATTTCAACGCTGCCTCAAAAATAGGTATGGTTATTGTTTTATTAAATATCAGCAAATTAATTATAGGTAATTACTATCCTATTAATTATAATTTAATAAAGATAATTGCTATATTATCTATGCTGTTTGGAGCTTTTGGAGCCATTCGTCAAACTTCTCTAAAAAGATTAATGGCTTATAGTACTATTTTAAATATCGGTTATGTATTAATCGGCGTTCTTCTGCATAATCAAGAAGGATATAAAGCAGCTCTGCTATATATTCTAATATATGCGGTAGGGAGTATAGGATTTTTTACTTGCTTAATTATACTGCTCGGTAAAGACGTCGATAAAGCTAGTTTTAAAACTATACAAGGAATTGCAGAGTATCATAAAACTATAGCTGCCGTAATTAGCATAGTTATGTTTTCAATGATTGGAATCCCTCCTCTTACAGGATTTTTCGGTAAATATTACCTTTTTTACCAAGCAATTAATCAAGAAGAATTCGCATTAGCTTATTGTGGTATTTTTACCAGCGTAGTTGCTGCGTTTTATTATCTTAAAGTAGTAAAAGCCATGTATTTTTCTAAAAAGATTGAGATAATTAAGCTGCCGATGCAATATGGGCTTTTACTGATTAATTACTTAGTTGTAGGCTTCTTGTTGCTTGGTTCATTTATTATCTCGTTTTAGCCGGTGTAGACTTTTTATTAACAACACTAACTACAGTAGTTTGAGTAGGCTTCATAATCTTTTCTTTTAGATTCTTTATATGTTTTAGATTTTCTTCATCTAATTTTAATACATCTTGGTCTTTTTGTTTAGCTTTCTTAGCTAGACCTAATTGACTTGGAGTAACACTAACAATATCATCCGTTCCAACTTCTTTCTTAAATTTTTCTAGAGCATCTACATATTCTCTGTTTGCATATATATTTGTCTTTACCAATTTTTGTTTTGGTTCTTTCTTTATTTTATCAGAAGAACCAGCTAAATTTCTTTCATCTTTAATATCTTCATTTAAACTTTTTATTGTCTTTATTAAATGTTTTTTCGCACTATCTCTAATACCAAGTATTTCTAAAATTCTTGCAAAATTAGTAGTAATTTTATTTCTTAATTTAAGTTTTTGTCCTCCTTTTTTTCTTTCTTCATAATTAAGAATTTTCGCAAAATAATCAGGATACTCTTTCATTAATGTTTTTAATCCTTGCTCTTTCACTTCGTAATAAGGAAAACTATATTTTTTAGAAATTAAACTATTTACTTTAATTTCTAAGCCGTATTCCTTTAAGGATTCTTGCCTTTTTTTCATTGTATCTATTAAACTAGCCTTAATTTCTTCAGGCGTTATTTCTTTAGATTGTTTATTATTAAATTGCTGTGGCATCGCTTGTTTTGCAAATTCTGCAATTGCTTCATTACTATAATATTTAGTTAATGCATCAAAACTTTTATCAATAGTTTTGCTTAAATCAATTTTAGAAACTGCAAGTAAGCTATCGGCAAAATTAGGATTTTTTGTTCTTAAATTAGAAGGAAATTCTCTAAAATGGTTAGTGGGACCGAATCCAGGCAAATGTTTGGCTCTTGAATGCGGATATATATTATTTGTTAAATTATCAAAACTACCAGCAAAATCAATTCTTACTAATTTAGGTAAAGTTTTTGGATTTTTTTGATCTCTGATAACTCCTATATTTCCAACATGTATATCAAAATCGCCGATCAATAAACTTGCCGGCATAATGTTTTCAAAGTTCTGATACTTAATTTCCTTAAAAGCATTTTCTAAGGTTCTAAATAACTTATTTCTAGTCCCCATAAAAAGTGGTCTACCGCCATCCTTTCTAAACCAAGAACTCGGTTTAGTTTTAGCAGACATATGTTTATCCATGTCCACATACATATCACTACTATAATTCTCAAAAAATTCAGATTTGACATATATTTGCAAATCAACAGCTTTAGATTTATTAAAATCATCAGGAGCAATTAAATTAACCTTTGCTCCATTTCCAGGACTTATAGCTTCAAAAATTTGAGATCCTAAAAACTCGGCTATATTTTTTGAGCTTGAAGCCTCTTTTTTTATCATCGCCGTAATTTTACCGTCTAAGCTTTGATATACTCCGCCATGCTCTCCTACCTCATTAGCTCCGCCTTCTTTAGGCTTTAAAAAATTCCAACCTTTAAATACTGATTGCTTATTTTGCGTCATCTTCGCCTCTTTATAATGATTTACACCACATTGATAATTTTGATATAATTATAAAACATATTATTTATTTTATATCAGAAGCCGTTTTCTACTTAATTTTATTGTTCTTTAATATTTCAGCTACTTCAAGAGCTGCATAGGTAAATATACCTGTGGCACCGGCACGTTTAAAACTAATTAATGACTCCATCAAAGCTCTCCCCCAATCCATTGCCCCTGCTTCTGCTGCAAATTTTAACATTGCATATTCTCCACTAACCTGATATGCAAAAATTTTAGCATTGAAATTATTTGCCGCTTCACGAATAACATCCAAAAACGGCATACCAGGCTTCACCATTACCATATCGGCTCCCTCTGCTATATCATGCTCAATCTCAAGTATTGCTTCCTTAATATTACGTACATCCATTTGATAGCTTGATTTATCTAAATAATTCTTTTTATTACTCTTAACAGCATCGCGAAACGGACCGTAAAAACTTGAAGCATATTTAGCGGCATAAGCAAGAATTCCAACATTTATAAATCCCTCTTTGTCAAGATATTCCCGTATAGCCCTGATTCTTCCATCCATCATATCGGAAGGTGCAACAATATCTACTCCAGCTTTTGCTAGCACTAATGCCTGATTACACAAAGCTCTTACTGATCTATCATTATCAACTTCCCCATGATGCACAATACCATCATGACCATGTGTAGTATAAGGATCAAGTGCTACATCGCATATTATACCAATATCGATATTAGCGTTTTTGATGCTTCTAATAGTTCTACATATTAAATTATCTAAATTATAAGCCTCATCGGCATTTTCACTTTTTAGACTTTGATCAATACTCGGAAATAATGCAATAACATTAATACCCAGCTCTGCTGCTTCTTTTGCCGTTTCTACTATTTGATCAATCGATAAACGATATATACCAGGCATAGTTTTAATTTCTTGCCTTTCATTATGTCCTTCAACAACAAATAAAGGCAACACTAAATCACTAACCGATAAATTACTTTCGGATATTAACTCTCTAAGCCAAAAAGCTTTTCTATTTCTTCTAAGTCTAATATGGGGGTACATAAAATTCATATCTCATTTTAGTTAATAACTTGGATTCTAATATATAAAATATATAACCTAACTATCTTATAGTAAAAATATTGCATTACAAAAAGAAATTTTGCTTGCAATTTATAAAAAATTTAAGCAAGCTGTTTAATTATGTAAATAAACATAGGAGCTTAATATGGCACAAGATAATATTCCAAAATCAGTCAAAGATAGAATACAAGAGTGGGAAAAAAATCAAAAAATATGTCAAATAACCCACCAAAAAATACAAAACCGGCTGTTCCTCCAAAACCCACTTCTGAGCAAATAAAGGCATGGAACGAAGCACATAAAAAACAGACTGACTTAACTACACATTCCCAAGCACTTGATATATTTGTTGACACCCCATCTCCGCAAGTTGAAACCCAAAAGCCTATTATTTTTTCAAAACCGGCTCCGGAACAAACAAAAGTACCGGAAACAACACCTAAAAAACAATCCAATTTAACCGTAAAAGAGAAAATAGAGCAATTTTTTAAAGATCATAATATTGATACTAAAGATGCTTTGATTCCGGAATTTAGCCACTATATAGCATTAAGCGGTTCTATGGCAGGGAAGCGTCTTGATGTTAACTATTAAAGCTTATGAACAATCATTAGGACGGCTAATAAAACAAGTAGGAGTACCTCAAAAAGAGTTTGTTTCTTTTATAGAAGATGATCTAATCAAGAATCATCCACACAAAGATAAATTTGAAAAAATCAATCAACATTATAAATTACCTGAACCACCTACACTATCTGATATAATTGATAATCTGAGAGAATTAGTAAACAATGATGATTATAATAGCTCATTTGAAACAAAGTAGAAAACACATTGAATTTAAAGAAAAAGTAAATAATATTATTCAGATTTATGATGATAATAAACATAATCCAGCTGCTATAGCTCAAGTTGAAGCAAAACTGCAAGAGGTAGGTAAATGGTGTGAAGAAACTACAAAAATGGATAATAATCCTATTTGGAAAAATATTGGTAATTTTATAAAATATTCTTTTACTGGAGATAAAGCTAAAGCTGCTTTTTATAAAGATGCTATAAAAATTCTACTCAAAATACTAAAAAAGCTATAGCAGAAATACAAAAATCTCTTACCAATCCTTCTCCTCATTCATCTAATGTTCCACCGTCGAAGAATCAAGGAGAAAGATATAGAAGCTAATAAAAACTTTTAGGATCGATATCTATTTTTAGATGGCAAAAAGAAGGAATTTTTATAAGGCTTAGCCAAAATTTTAAATATTTCTGCAAATTAAATTTCTTATCGGCTATAATAAGTATTCGGTAACGATATTTACCAGCGAGCTTTGACATTAATGAGCTTGCCGGTCCTAAAATTTTCACGTTTGCTTTTGGTGCAATTCGGACCATATCCCTAGCAATTTCTAGAATTTTAGCCTCACTGGAACCTGACAAAATTACCGATGCTGTTTTGGAAAATGGCGGCATATCTGCTGATTTTCTTATTTCAAGTTCATTTGCAAAAAAACTATCTTCATCACCGGCTTTAACATAACTAAAAATTGTATTATCAGGATAATAGCTTTGTAAATATACTACACCTTTACTATCTCCTCTACCCGCTCTACCACCTACCTGATGTAGTAGCTGAAAAGTTCGCTCAGATGCTCTAAGATCGGCATTATTGCTTCCAAGATCGGCATCTATTACTCCAACTAAAGTAAGATTCGGAAAGTGATAACCTTTTGTTATTATTTGTGTGCCTATTAAAATATCAATTTCTAAATTTTCCATTTGATGTAGAAGCTGTGCTATTTTTTCCGGGCTTTTAGCATGATCTTTACTTATCACCGCAATTTTACTCTCAGGAAAAAGTGCTTTTGCTTCTTCCTCTATTCTCTCTATACCTGGACCACAGATAGTTAATGTTTCATCCTCTAGACATTCAGGACAAGAACTAAAAATTTTACTTTGATAACCGCAATGGTGACATTCAAGTTTTTTAGTCGCTTTATGTACTACCATCCAAGAAGAGCAGAATTTACAGGTCAATCTGTGACCGCAAGCTTTGCATAGCATGAGCGGAGCATAACCACGCCTATTAAGAAATAATAAGACTTGCTTTTTATTATCTAAATTACCTTTGATAGCTTCTATAAGAAGCTTGGATAAATAGGAATTCTTAGATAGCTTTTCTTTAGTCATGTCGATTATTTCTATATTTGGCAAATCGACATTTTTGTATCTATTAACCAATGTAACCAATTGATATTTACCAATTTCTATATTATGTATCGTTTCAATAGACGGTGTTGCCGAACACAAAACAATTTGTGCTTTATCAAATGTACCTCTTACGATAGCCGTATCCCTAGCATTATATAATATACCGTCATCTTGTTTATAGGAATCGTCATGTTCCTCATCTATAACTATTAAACCGAGATTTTTAAAAGGTAAAAACAAACTACTTCTAGCCCCAATTACTACTTTAACTTTATCGCTTAATATACCTCTTAAAATCATTTTCTTGTGCGCTTTGGTAACGCTTGAGTTCCATATGATAGGCTCAAAACCGAATCGCTCTATAAAACGATTAATAATTTGTGTACTTAAAGCAATTTCAGGCAACATAACAAGCACTTGTTTGCCTTTTGCTAAGTAATCTGCTATTAGATGAAAATATATTTCTGTTTTACCTGATCCCGTAATACCTTTAACAAGTGTTGGCTTATTACTTTCATTTAAAATTGTTACTGCTTGTTTCTGCTCTTCTGACAAATCAGGTAGCACAAAGTTATTATTGACTTTCTGCTCCTTAACTTTAATCGGTTTTTCAGCAATATCCATAGGTAATACTAACTTGGCTATGCTCCCAAGCTCTGACATATAGTAGCTACTCATCCATTTAATTAATTCTAAAACTTCTGAAGTAATATTTAAGTTTAACGGTACTTTCACTCTAATAGTTTTTATTTTTTTTGCCTCGGAATTTGAAACAAGCTCCCATACTATGCCGGTTAATTCCTTATTTCTAAAAGGCACTACAACAAGATCACCTATGTTTAGCTCTAAATCTTCAGGTATTAAATAATCTAGCGGAAATAATTTTGCTACCGGTAATAATATTTTTGCTATTCGCATATATAATGTATTTTATAATTTTTTTTTTATTATATACTAAACTGATAAATTATAGAAACCTAGATGAATAAAGAAACAAAAATTGTTATAGCAATTTCTGGAGCTTCAGGAGCAATATACGGTATTCGTTTGCTTGAAATACTAAAGCAACAAAATATCGAAACTCATTTGGTTATTTCAGAGGGAGCAGCTCTTACTATAAAGCTCGAAACTAAGTATTCTATAGATAAAGTTAAACTACTGGCTAATTATTATTATGACGATAAAGATTTAGGTGCTACTATTTCAAGCGGCTCTTTTAAAACTTCAGGCATGATAATAGCCCCTTGTAGTATGAAGACCTTAGCAAGTCTTGCTCACTCAATGGAAGATAATTTAATTAGTAGAGCGGCAGGTGTTGTACTTAAAGACAGAAGGAAACTTATTTTAATGACCCGTGAAACTCCTTTGCATATCGGACATTTAGAAAATATGTTAAAAGTAGCGAGTTACGGCGGCATTATATCGCCGCCCGTGCCGGCTTTTTATAATAACCCTGTAAGTATAGATGATATAGTGAATCATTCTATTACTAGAGTTTTAGATTTTTTCGATATCGAAACTAATTTAATTAAACGCTGGGATAGTTATGAGCAATAAAGTATCAACTTTACTATTAAAACTTGCATTTAAAAAAGCCTGTAATATCATTAACAAATATTTTTCACCGGAAGAAAGTTTAGTAGATAAATTAATCGCTGAACGTAGAAATGAAGCAAAGAATGAATAATGTAAAATGTTCTGTTTTGGGCTTTGTTGTGTGGATCGGTTTTAACGTCATTGCGAGGAAATTACATAAGTAATTGACGAAGCAATCCAGTAAAAATTCTGATTTACAGAATTTTTTTATCACCACGCAGCCTACGGCTGCTTGCAATGACGACTCGGTATCCACGCAACAATACCTCGTGGGAATGACATAAAGGGCTTCTTTTTTCAAACCATATAATAATTTAACAAACAACAATGGCACGTAATAAAATAAATAACGAAACAAATATATTAGCTGATAACGAAGATAATTTACCTATACCAAGGGTTTTACCTTCAAATGTTCAAGCAGAGCAAATGCTACTTGGGGCGATTTTAACCAATAACGAATTACTAAATTACGTATCGGAATTTTTACGTGATGAACATTTTTTTGAACCTATTCATCAAAAAATCTATAAGGCAATTGAGAAAATTACTGAAAAAGGGCTGACAGCTACACCTATTACTTTACGTAGTATGTTAACTCAAGATGAACTATTTCAAGAAGTAGAAGGAGCGGAGTATTTAGCAAAATTGATAACTATGTCAATGATGGTAATAAATCCGCGTGATTATGGTAAAATAATATATGATTTAGCAATAAAGCGTAATTTAATAAATATCGGTGAAGAAGTAGTAAATAATGCCTATAATTCTTCATTAGAAGTTGAAGCAAAGGAACAGATTGAACATGCCGAAGCTAAACTTTACGATTTAGCTAGTGAAGGCTTGAATGAAAAAAGTTTTACCAAAATCGGTATATCTATTTCAGAATCACTAGCTAGTATTAATAGGGCTATGAAAAATAATGATCATATAATCGGTATATCTACCGGTTTGATTGATCTAGATAATAAATTATGCGGCTTTCATAATTCCGATCTTATAATTCTTGCAGGACGTCCGTCTATGGGTAAAACGGCATTTGCTATAAATCTTGCACTTAATGCCTGTAATAATATGCGTCTTAAAAATATTAGAGATAATCAAGAAATTCAGTCAGTAGGTTTTTTCTCTTTAGAAATGTCCTCAGAACAGCTAACCACACGTCTACTTTCAATGTGTGCAGAAATTGATTCTACTTCTCTTCGTACGGGGATTCTAGGTGAAGAAAAATATAACCGTCTTCGCAAGGAAGCAAATACTTTATCGGAATTACAATTTTTTATCGATGATACCCCTGCTCTATCTATTTCCGCTATAAGAACAAGAGCTAGAAGAATGAAACGCAAGCATAATCTCGGTATATTATTTATTGATTATTTACAATTAATTAGAGGAGTAAGTAAATCCGAAAATAGAGTTAGCGAGATTTCAGAAATAACCCAAGGTTTAAAAGCAATAGCAAAAGAGTTAAATATTCCGGTTATTGCGTTATCTCAGCTTTCAAGAGCGGTAGAACTACGTGAGGACAAAAAACCTATGCTATCCGATCTTCGAGAATCGGGAACTATAGAACAGGATGCTGATATAGTAATGTTTATTTATCGTGAAGAATATTATTTAACTAGAAAAGAACCGGCAGCAGGCGATGCTAAACATGCCGCATGGTTAGATAAACTCAACAAAGTATATAATATTGCCGATATAATTGTTGCAAAACATCGTAACGGACCAGTTGGAAATGTTCCGATTTATTATGATAGTCAATTTTCTAAATTTGGTAATTTGGAGACAAGAACTTTTAACTCTAATTAAATCAGAATTGTTTTACATCATTATTGCGTGAATACCAAATCGTCATTGCGAGCGAACGTTAGTGAGCGTGGCAATCTCAGGAATTTTTCCTGAGATTGCTTCGTCAGTTACTTCGTACCTTCCTCGCAATGATGATGTTTATCTTTTATTTTTTTCTGTCTATCATATTGCTTTATCAAACACCTCATTATTATTGTTCCTATAAAGCCACATCTCATTATAAGGAATGAACTTACCGGGCTTTATTATTATAGTACCGTCACTTGATGTTAAAACTTGTATCTGTTTTCCTGCATATTTCTTCCCCACGGATATTTGCCCATTATTTCTTACATGTTTGATTATTTCTATATTATTTCCTATTATCATAATATTTATATTTACAAAATTCCTATTTTTCAATATTATTAGTGTATTTAATAATAAATAACCTTATTATTTAGTTACTATATTAACAAGTTCATAGCCCATTATAAGCATTTCAACAATTACACATATAATAATTAGATATTGTTTTTGTAATTCAAGATAATAAATTATTTATCTTTACTTTATATAACAGATAAACCGGTAATAAAATTGCAATAATTACGAGAATCATACCAGCAAATCCTAAAATTATAATAAAAGCATTAGGTACTACTGCTACAATATAAACTGGTAATATAGTAACGATAGAAGCGGTCATATTACGCATTACTACATTCGGTATCGGATTCATAAACATAGTTTTAAGGGAATCACATAGCCCTACTCCTACTCCGAGTATTGATGTAACGATAGCAAGAGTTAAAATTATCCAAACTAATAGTTGTACGAACGGCCATTTTGCTATATTACTTAATTCCTTAAATCTCCGACTTCTACATTACTGGTAATCATTTGTTGATAAAATGTTGGATTATTATGATGTACTACAATAAGAATACTACAAGTCCAAATTATATATACTATTGCAGGAATTAAGCTTCCAAATAAAAATGCCGTCTTTAGCATTTTTGTTACAATAATTAGTTAAGGTATGACAGATTACTTGGAAACTAAATGAAGTAAAAACTACCGGAGTGACTATACCTCATATAGATATTTCTTTTAGAGGTAATAATACACCATGCTCCTATATAAATAAGTTATACTTGTATTTAAAGCTAATAACTTCTGTAATATTGAAGAGCCTCCGTATATAAATACTGCAAGTAAAGCATATGAAAGGAGCTTAAGGCTTACAGTACCGATGATTTGAGCAGTATGTCCTGAAAAATATTTTCCCAATGCCCAAGTGTTAAGCCTTTACCCGCTTGAAGATTAAGCTCTAGGTTAATTAAAGAAGTATAATACATTATAAACCAAATTACAAACATCAATATTATACTAGGTATTATAACCTAATTTTGCTAATACCATGGGTAGTGCTATCATACCGCTACCTATACAAGTACCTGAAATTAACAGGATTGAACCAATAAGTTTTTGCATAATTTAATGAAGTTTAGATTAAAGCAAAGGACTTAATTTTTGTTAAAAAGAAACTCAGCTAAAAAAAGACGATAAGAATTTTAAAGAATAAAAAGTTTTGATAAGTAAAATTAACATTCGTATAATTTTGTTAAAACATATGTAGCGGTATAGTATAATTATATTAATAATTTATGTAAAATTATTAATCTTGCTTTTTAAGGGTATTTTTATATATTCTTATTAGACCTCTTCCCAAACCAACTTATAGAGAGGAATTTAACGGAGACACGGGACACAGCACCACAGCATATATAGAAATACGTGAAGATGCGAGTACCGAATCGACGTATAAATTATCTCTAGAAACGACGCTTGGGAAGAGGTCTATTGAAAATTACTATATTTAAAAATGCATAGATTAGCTAAAATAATTAGTAATGCAGGAGTTTGTTCTAGGCGTGATGCTGAAAAGCTGATAGTTGAAGGACAGGTAAAAGTAGACGGCGTTACAATTTTATCACCAACTACAAATGTTGATATTAGTAATCAAATTGAAGTATCAGGCACATTAATCAATAATATACACAAACCAAGGCTTTGGATTTATTACAAACCTGTTGGTTTAATTACCACTCATAAAGATCCTTTATCTCGTAAAACGGTGTTTGAACAGCTAACCGGTTTACCTCGTGTTATTTCAATAGGTAGGCTGGATTTAAATAGCGAAGGTTTATTATTACTAACTAATAGCGGTGATTTAGCTCGTCAGTTTGAGCTCCCCTCAAGTAGGTTAAAGCGAGTATATCATGTTAGGGCGTATGGGAAGTCTGATATTCTACTAAAAAGCAATTATAAAAATTTAGAAATTGACGGGATATTTTATAACCCTCATTCGATAAAATTACTTAAGCAAAATAAAACTAATTGTTGGTTTGAAGTAGTTTTATTTGAAGGAAAAAATCGTGAAATTAGAAGAATATTCGAGTATTGTGGACTAAAAGTTAACAAATTAATTAGGATTCAATATGGTAGTTTTACAATAGATAATCTAAAACCCGGAGATTATAAAGAAATAAATAATAAAATACTGGAAAATCATTAGTAATGTGTTATTATTAATACATTTTAACTAATCATATAGAATACATATGACAAATCTTAATATATATAAATGTACAGAAAAAGACCTAAACGATTACCTTGGTTATATAAAAGATACCCCTAGTGTCTCGCTAAATGATTTTATCAAAAATAAATATTTCGCTGAAGATAATGATAACATTATCATTACTAGTTTAGAAAATATGGAAATTAACGCAGATTTAGCCAATGCTAATTTCCAAGGTACAATACTAACAGATGCCGTATTTAATAATTGTGACTTAACAAATACCATATTATGTGATTCAGATTTAACAAATGTAAAATTTAATGATTGTACATTTATCGGTACCGACTTTAGAGGAGCAAATCTTCATTATACAGATTTTAATTATAAAGATTATGATAACTATAAAATTCCCAATCTCAAAGATAAAATACGAGATATAAAACTATCTTTTTCAGATCTTGCAAGATTAAATCAATATATAGATAAAGATTTAGAAAAAGAACATATCAAAGAAATAGTTATAGATGAAGCTACGAAGACAAAGAAATATATTTTGGCTGGAGAAGACGAAAAAACTTTATGGGACATCAAATCAAAAGAACTAAAGACTAAGCAAGAAGAGTTAGAAACTCTAAAGCAAAATTTAGATAATCCTGGGATTGCTACCAATCTTTTAAATGCTTTTTGGAATAGTGCAGAAACTATTGCTAGAAACCGACAAAACGAACTAGAAAAAATCAACAAGTTACAGCATGAAGTAAACAAATTAGAAACTGAAGTATATGCTTTAGATAATCTTAGAATGTTCTGCGGTAAGGGTTTAGATGGTATTTTTGAGCAGTTAAAAGACGAAGAAATACAAATAACACTAGACCCATCATATATTATAGGTTCGACTGCCACAGAACGAGATATACCGAAAGAATATATAAAATTAACTTCTGTCGAATTTGATCTATATTTAGCTGAAGCAGCAAAACAATCCAATACAAAATTATCTCTTACCGAATTTGTTAGAAAGCAAAAAAATCTTTCAGAAGATTTAAATATAGTTCCTGATCTTTCAGCGATTAATTTATCAGGTAAAACTCTTACTAATCTTAACCTGAAGAACACATTATTTGCTTCAGCCAACTTAGAGAATGTCAAAATCTCAAATTGTAATTTAGATTTTACTAATTTTGAAGGAGCTAATTTACAAAATGCCGTTTTTCAAAATGTTACGGCTCGTAACGCAGGATTTCTTTTTGCTGATCTTAAAAAGAGCAAAATTGAAAATAGTGATATGTCAAGAGCTTACATGCCTAAAGTAGATTTATCTGAAGTAGAGGTAACAAATAGCAAATTTAATGCGGTTATGATGGTTAATGCCGATGCCGAAAAGTTAATTATTAAAGATTCAGAATGGACAAATTCTAATCTTACCGGTATATCACTTGCCTATGCAGATATGCAAAGAGTTCAAATGCAGGGGGTAGTTTTAAATAATGCACTTCTAGATCAAGCAAATATCGTTTCTACTAATCTTGAAAATGTTTTTATGAATAAAACACATGCATTAGAAGCAAAATTTAAAGAGCAATGTAACATGCAAGGCATAACTGCAAGAAATGCCTATTTTAGCGATGCTGAATTTGAAAATATACTATCTTTAAAAGAAGCTGACTTAAGAGAAGCTATAATGCAGCGTGTTAAACTTAAGAACGCTGATTTAACAAAAGCACAGCTTGATAAAGCAAATCTTGAATATGCCGATCTTACAAACGCTACGCTTACTAATGCAACTGCACAATTTGCTAAGTTAAGTAATGCTACTTTAGAAAAAGCAGAAGCCGAGGGATTAAATATTTCGGATGCTATTGCTAAAAATATTAATGCTAAGGAAGCTAACTTTAAAAATACAATTATGCAGCGTGCCGATCTTACTAAAGCCAATTTCACTAAAGCAGTGTTGGAAAATGCCGATATGCAAGCAGTGGAAGCAGCCGAGGCTATATTTAAAGAAGCAAATCTAAAACAAGCGAATCTAAAAGCAGCAAATCTAGCTGGAATTAATAAAGAAGGAGCAGATTTTGATAAAGCAAAAATCAACGATGCTACAAAGATGCATGATACTAAAGGTGAG
The DNA here is from genome assembly GCF_000023005.1 of Rickettsia africae ESF-5. Lineage (NCBI taxonomy): Bacteria > Pseudomonadati > Pseudomonadota > Alphaproteobacteria > Rickettsiales > Rickettsiaceae > Rickettsia > Rickettsia africae. Next base: position 771,912 of record NC_012633.1, read on the forward strand.
GCTAAAGGGAATTTAGATCATCAAGATAAAGACGGTAAAAAAACATCTGTCAATGTTAACGAACATGCTAAATTACAAGATAAAATTCATGCAAGAGAGAAAAGCGGTTGGTTTCTGAAAACCGGAGTAGGACAGCTTTGTACAAAACTTGCTAAAAGTACTACATCAGGAATTAGCCGCGTAACAAAATTTTTAGCAAGTAAAAAATTTGTAGTAGGACTTGCCGTAGTAGCCGGTCTTGCAGTAGCAGCTGCACCTTTCGTAGCAATGCCTGTGTTATTGGTCACCGGCACGGCCCTTACTACTAAAGCTTTCATTCTAGGAGCAGGTATTGTGGCCGGAGGGCTAATCGCTACCGGAACTTATAAACTCACTCAAAAACCTTTACGCAATCTTCAGAAGTCATTTGAAAACTTAACTAGTAGTATAGATAAATATATCTCACCACCTCCTAAAAATATTGATGAATTAGTAACAGCAAAACAACAAGCAAGACAAAAAGCTGAGACAGAAAAATCTAAAAAAAGGGAAGAAAATTTAAATAATGTTAATAATAATATTGATAAAGCTAAAGAACAAGATCTTTTAAAACAAGCACAAAATAATTTAAACCAAGCAACGCCAAAAGTAGAAATCAAAGAAAAGAAAGATAAAACTGTAGAAAAACAACAAGCAAAATCTAATACATTCGCAGCAAAATTCAAGCCTAACACTAAAGGCAAAGGATTTGCCACAAAAATAAAAGACGAAAAAAAATCACACTCAATAAAAGAAGCATATAACTAAATAAGTGTTAAAAATAATATCCGGTAAATATAGAAACCAAATTATACCTACCGCTAAAAATATCAAATATCGACCTTCCACCGGTAAGCTCAAAGAGGCAATATTTAGTGTATTAACCTCCGGTGAGTTTACCGGTAATAAATTATTTAACGAAAATACTCACATTCTCGATTTATTTGCCGGTAGCGGTAGCCTTGCTTTTGAGAGCATATCAAGAGGAGCAGGTTTTGCTACCTTAATTGATATTGATACATCCTCATTAAAAATAGCAGAAGGGTTTGCTAAATCTCTAAACATTGAAAATAATGTTAATTTCGTTAATATTAATGCTTTAAATCTACCGAAAGCTACTAGACATCTTTTTAAACCAGCTTATAGAGAGGGATCTAAAGGAGACACGGAACACAGCACCGCAGCGTACACACTAGTACGTGAGGATGCGAGTACCGGATCGACGTCTAAATTACCTCTAGAAGCGAAGTTTGGGAAGATGTCTAATAAATCATTTGATCTTGTCTTTATAGACCCCCCTTATCATAAAAATATAGTGCCTAAAGTAATGAAACTGCTGATAAAAAATAATTGGCTCAAAGACGGTGCTATTATAGTTATTGAGATGGCTAAAACAGATGATTATATTTTAGATGAAAATATTGAAATTATACGTGAAAAACTATATGGTAAGAGTAAGCTGTTGGTTTTGAGCTTTACCGTCATTCCCGCGAAGGCGGGAATCCAGTAACACATATAAAATATAAAAACTTGTTTTTATATTTTTATTTTATTAATAGTATGTAATTTTGTACCTGTATTAAGGTTATTTTTTCTGGATTCCCGCTTTCGTGGGAATGACATAGAACCGCGTAACAAGACATTAAAAAACAAACATGACCAAAAAACATTACATATGTTCTAACTGTGGAAATATTAGTCCTAAATGGTCAGGGCAGTGCTTTGATTGCGGTGTATGGGGTAGTATTGTCGAAGAGATAATAAGTACAAATCAAGCAATTGTTAAAGTCGGTAGTAAGCAAGACTTCGATAAGCTTTCAGGGCATGTAACCGAGCAGTTACGCATCCCTACCCCTATAGGTGAATTCAATAGAGTACTAGGCGGCGGTTTAGTGCTTGGTTCTGCTATATTAATAGGAGGAGACCCTGGTATAGGCAAATCTACTTTGTTACTACAGCTAGCAGCAAGTAACTTTGCATCAAAGATTAATTGCTTATATATAACAGGCGAAGAATCGTTAGACCAAATAAAATTAAGGGCCATAAGGCTAAACCTAACTAACTATAATACCGATATTTTAGCAGCTACTAATTTGGAAGATATTATTGCGAGTATAGAAGCTAATAAAAATAATATTGATTTAATAGTGATTGATTCTATTCAAACAATTACCACAAAAGAATTATCATCGCCTCCAGGCACTGTTTCGCAAATTCGTACATGTGCAAATGAGCTTGTTAATTATGCTAAGCAAAACAATATAATTATTTTATTAAGCTGTCACGTCACTAAAGACGGACAACTAGCAGGTCCTAAGATACTTGAACATTTAGTTGATACCGTGCTATATTTTGAGGGAGATCATAATAATCATTTCCGTATTTTACGCTCATATAAAAATCGTTTTGGCGGTGTGGGTGAAATAGGAGTATTTGAGATGAGCGGCAGCGGGCTTATTGAAGTAACAAACCCGTCTGAACTATTTTTAATGCAGCGAGAACAGAACGTTATAGGTACGTCTATTTTTGCAGGAATCGAAGGTTCAAGACCGTTACTTATGGAAGTACAAGCCCTTATAGTACCCTCAAATATGGTAACTCCTAGACGCTCTGCGGTGGGCTGGGATGCTAATAGATTATCAATGATACTTGCCGTACTTAGTAGTAGGATAGGACTGAATCTTGCTAATTATGAGGTATATTTAAGCATTGCGGGGGGACTTAAAATTGCCGATCCTGCTTCTGATTTAGCAGTAACAGCGAGCTTAATATCTGCTGCAACCGGCAACCCTGTACCCGAACATAGCGTCTTTTTCGGCGAAATCAGTTTATCGGGTGAAATAAGAAAAACCGCAAAAGCAGAAACAAGAATAAAAGAAGCCGTAAAACTTGGATTTAATAAGATTATCTGCTCTAAATTTGAAAATTTAACGTATGACTTCATGTCTTCCGTCTCACATTTAAAGGACCTAAAAGAGATAATTAAATGAGTATAGTTTATGAAATAAGAAATTTGGAAGAAGCACGTAATTTTTTATCTAGTGTAGAAGAACAGCTGATATTAACAAATCATGCCTCTAGCGTAAAATATTACGGTATGCTAGCAATTGATTACATGTTTAAAACTCTAAGTAAAGAATTTCCGGAAAAAGTTTTAGATCTTACCGTAAATGTAGGAGAGGATCACGCCGCTTTATTTACTGCAATCAAACTAGGGTATAAGAATATATCATATACAGGCAATTCTGAGGAAGCTAGGGGGTTGTTGTACGAATATCAAACCGTCATTGCGAACGACTGAAAGGAGCACGGCAATCCAGAAAATAATTAAAAAAATGCTAAAAATTAGCATTTTTAACTGGATTGCTTCGTCAATTACTCCGTAATTTTCCTTGCAATGACGAAAATTTAATAAAAAACCATGAATATCAAAGATATAGGAGTAATAATTGCTAAAAAAACTTTGAAAGAAAATACATTTATTATTACGGTTTTTACTAAAAATCATGGTTTATATTCGGGAGTTGTAAAAGAATTTTCTAAAAAAAGTAAATTTATATATCAAGAAGGGAATATTATAGATTTTCTTTGGCAGGCAAGATTACATGAACATATTGGCATGGCTAAATGTGAACTCATTAAATCTTACACCGGTTATTTTATCACAAATAAAGCTAAATTATATGCCTTTAATTCCGTTATATCTTTAATCAAAGAGTTATTTCATGAAAGAGAAGAACATTCTAAATTTTTTTCATTTCTAATTAACTATTTAGATAATTTATCAAAGAATTTTTGTTTTCGTGATTATATTAATTTTGAGCTAGCTTTACTTGCCGAGACGGGTTATAAGCTTGATCTTACCAAATGCGGCGTGAGCCATGTTACAACTGATTTAATCTATGTATCACCTAAATCAGCTAGAGCATTATCATATGCAGTAGGAAAACCTTATAAAGATAAATTATTGATGTTACCAAGATTTTTACTTTCAGATAATAGTGAGATTACATTAGAAGAAAAACGGCAAGCTTTAGCTCTAACAAACTATTTTTTTAATAGATATTTATTTCATAATAATAGACAGGTTGAAGCACGCCAAACTTTTATTGAATATACTTTAAATAATTTTTAGAGACTATATTTTTACTTTTATTTTTCTTATTTTATGATATACTTACTTAAGTAATTACTTAAATAAGTATGTAATATGACTAGAATAAGCATAGATATACCAAACGAATTACATCATTTTCTTAAAGTTCACACTGCACATAAAAATGATACTATTATGAATTTTGTAAGAGAAGCGATATATCATAAAATAGCACAGGAAAAAGCATTAAATGCAGAATCAATAAAAATATTAGAAGAATCAGCAAAAGGTTTAAATATTAATAAATATTCTGCGTATAAAGAAATGTATAAAAAGCTTAATTTAATATGATTCTGCAAACCTTCTACTATTTTATTCCATGTCATTTTTGCTTTCGCAGGAATGACATAAGGACTTTTTAAAAATTTCCTGGTACACTATCTATATACATACCGGTACACATAGTGACTTATTCAAATAATAATCTATGAAAATACTAGCATTTGACACAGCCAATAATACTGCATCGGTAGCAATATCCGAAAATGAGAATATCCTTGCATGTATAGAAGAGTTACGTCCTTCTATGCAAGCAGAAAATCTAATGCCGATGATAGAAGACGTGATGAAATCAGCTAAATGTGCATATGATGATTTAGATTATTTAGCGGTAACTAACGGACCCGGTAGCTTTACCGGCATTAGAATAGGACTTGCTAGTGCTAAAGGTATATTATTTTCCAAGGAGAATATTAAAGCAGTAGCGGTTAGCAATTTTGAATATGCTTATTTTAGAGCCATAACTCAAGTTACAGATTATGATAAAATATATGTCTTTTTAAACGCTTATCGCTCACAGCTTTATATGCAAGTTTTTCATAAATCAGGACAAATAGAAGAGCCGTTATTGATAGATTTCGAGTATGCTATACAACTGCTTACAAATGAGAAAGGGAATATAGTTTGTTGCGGTAGCGGACTTGAATTTATATATCACCAAATTATGCATTTGCCGAATATAATAACCTTGCCACGTTTTGCACGAGTTAAAGCTTGGGTTACCTGTAGATATATTGCTAGTAGATTGTCGAGCGATGTAAAATTAAATAACTCTATCGAGCCACTATACATACGCCCTCCTGATGCTAAAATCGCAATCAATTATGCCATTCCTAGTGAAAAGTAGGAATCCATTTACTGGATTTCTATAATCAACGAAATGATATAAGCGCTTTATTATAAGTATACTACATCATCTTCATAATTAAAGACTCCAAAATTATAAGATAATTTCATAGTAAAATCACTATTAGAGTATTCTACTTGATTGTCTGATACTTTTATTTCATCTTCATAATCAAAGAATCCGGAATCACTATCAGATACTGCACCTGATTCTTGCTTTACACACTTCTTGTCGTGTATTAAGGCTATTATTTGCCCAACTAATGATTTCGATAAATCATGATTATCCGAGTCAATAATATCAATGATTCTTACTAGACTTTCATCTGAGGCGTGCGAAATTATTGGTGCTAGCTTATCATTTGAAATATGGCTCATGATTCTTACTAAATTTTTATTTGGAATAATATCAAAATTTTCTGCAAGCTTTTCTTCTCCTGCTAAAATAATTATATTTTCAAGCTGTTCATCAGAAATATCCTCATCTGATAATTTTTTTAGTTCCTGCTCGGTAAGCTTTTCTAAAGAAAGGGTAGTATCCATATATGTATTTAATTTATCTACTGGAATAAATTGCATTAATTTTTCAAAATGCTCCGGCAAAATATAATGAACTAATTTTTGTGCTTGTTCATCAGAAATATTATTTATTAATTCTACCAATTTTTTATATGTTATCTTTTCAAAAACTTCATCTAATGCATTTTCAGACGTGTTTAAAATTGCTTCTACTAACTCATTATCAGGAAGAGTTTCTAGTTGATCTAAGAGATTAAATGTTTCTTCAGCGTTATTATTTAAATAAGAAAAAACTTTATTACTCACAAAATTAAAAGTTTCAGCAACTTTAGAAGAAAGAATACTAGATGTATTTTTTATAAAATTAAAACTCTTTACTCCGAAATCATAAACTGTTTTTAATGATGAACTAAATGTACTGAAAAAACCTTTACTTTTAGGTGTGTTAGTTACTTTTTCACTACCATCAAGCTTATTTAAAAGATCTGTAAATCTGATTTGAGAGATGCCTAGAGTATCTGGCTGACCTTTTACTGCTTCTTGGAAGATTATTTTAGAATTTAAAAAAGGATATTTAGCTTGAGCTTCTACTATTTTTTTATTACATCTTGCACTTTTTTCGTCATACTGCTTAATTGAATTATCTCACGCTGCTAAAAAATCAGTATTTTCTTCTTGCTTAGTAGGAGAAGTTATAAACTCAAATTCATCGTTAGCAAGATAGGAGGCTGACTTTGGAGAGGTATTATTTGGGATTAAATTTTGTAACTTATTAAAAATTAATGTTATGGCCATAATTTTTCCTCATTTCTGATTATAATAATCAACATTGCATTATAATAGAAATTATGAGGAGGTCAAGATAAAGGCTAATAATTATTAACTTTTTATTATATTTTACTTAAAATTGATTAATTTATCAAAAAGGGATATTCTACTAAATGTCATGCCCGCGAAAGCAGGGCATTGTTGCGTGGTTCTAACTTTTCGTCATTGCGAGGAAATTACGAAGCAATCTCAGGAGTTTGTTATTATTTCATGAGATTGCCATGCAGTCTACAACTACTCGCAATGACGATTTAGTAGTATCCATGCAACAACGCCGCAGTACTTGTATGATAAGGTAGCCAATTTTTGAAGTTCAACGAGTATATTATAATTGTCTTTGTTCTTGAATTAGCTCAAAAACTTCAACTGTGTCTCCTTCTCTAATATCTTGGTAATTTTCAAATGCTATACCACACTCATATCCTTCTCTAACTTCTTTAACTTCATCTTTAAAGCGTTTTAAAGTTTTGAGTTTTCCTTCATGCATGACTACATTATCACGTAATAAGCGTACGCCCGCTCCTTTCTTAATAATCCCTTTAGTTACATAACTACCTGCGATTTTGCCAACTTTGGTAATATTAAATATTTGTCTAATTTCTGCGCTTCCGATATACTGCTCTCTAACGATCGGATCAAGCATACCGCTCATAATGGCTTTTATATCATCAATTAAATGATATATTATACTATAATATCGAATATCGACTTTTTCTTTTTCTGCGGCAGTTAAGGCATTTGCCCCTGCTCTAACGTTAAAGCCGACAATAATAGCCGAAGAAGCATGTGCAAGAGATACATCGGATTCCGTTATCGGACCTACGCCGCTATGAAGTATACGAAGCTTTATCTCATCACTCGGTAATTTTAATAAGCTACCTGAAATAGCTTCAACCGAGCCTTGAACATCACCTTTAATAATTAAAGGTAATTCCTTAATTTTACTATTACCGGAAGCTTTTAAAAACAAATCTTCTAAACTTGAACGCGGTGCAATAGATATTTTTTTTTCTTTAGCAAGACGCATTCTATATTCGGCTATATCTTTTGCTTGTTTCTCATTTTGTACTACGTTAAATTTATCACCGGCAAAAGGCACTTCATTTAACCCCTGAATTTCTACAGGAACAGACGGAGTTGCTTCTACTATTTCTAGTCCCTTATCATTAGTCATCTTTTTAACTTTACCGTAAGCAGTACCAGCTATTATAATATCACTGTTTCTTAAAGTACCTCGCTGCACTAATATAGTGGTTAGCGTTCCTCTTCCTTGTTCAATTTTTGACTCGATTACAACACCGGCAGCTGAACCGAAAGGATTTGCCTTTAAATCCTGCATTTCTGCAATTAATAAAATTGCTTCTTCAAGTTTATCTAAGTTAATTTTCTTTAGTGCCGAGATAGGAATAATCATAACGTCACCACCTGCCTCTTCGCCGATAATTTCATGGACATATAATTCGTTCTTTACACGCTCAATATCAATATCAGGCTTATCAATCTTATTAATAGCTACAATTATAGGAACGCCCGCTGCTTTTGCATGATTAATTGCCTCAACCGTTTGCGTTTTGATTCCATCATCTGCTGCGACCACTATAATAACTATATCCGTTACTTTAGCACCTCTTGACCGCATTTCCGAAAAAGCTTCATGCCCCGGAGTATCAATAAAAGTAATTGCTCTACCGTCTGCAAGAGTTACTCTATAAGCCCCAATATGTTGTGTAATTCCGCCTAGCTCACCTGCAGCAATATCTGTAGACTTAAGAGAGTCAAGCAATGAGGTTTTACCATGATCGACATGACCCATTACCGTCACAACCGGAGCACGCGTTCTTAAATCCTCAACCTTATCATCACTAATTAAAACATTTTCAACATCTGACTCTTGGACTCTTGTTACCGTATGCCCTAAATTTGTTGCAACTAATTCTGCCGTATCGGCATCTATTGTTTGGCTAGCATTTGCAAGAATACCGAGTTTCATTAATCCTTTAATTACATCAGCCACTCTTTCAGACATAGCATTTGCAAGATCGCCGACTCCGATAGCTTCCGGGATCGTTACTTCTCTATATACTTTCTCAGGTGCTTGTGATACTAATTTACGCTTTTCTTTTTCTCTAGCTCTTTTTATAGAAGCAAGACTTCTAGTTCTACCGCTGCCGCTTTCGTCGTCGCTAAGCATATTGAAAAGATCGGCTTTTTTGAATTTTTTTGGCTCTTCTAGCTTAATTTTTGGTGCTATTATTTTACTCTCTGCTGTTTTATCTAATTCTTTCTCTGATTCTATACCGTAACGTGTTCGCATTCCTACTAAAGGAGACTTTACAAAAGTTTCTTCTTTCTTTTTAGGTATTTGTGACGGTATATCTTCATCATCTTGAACGATTTTAGCACTAACTTCTACTTTATTTTCTTCGGTATTTTGCTGTTTTTGTTCAACTTCTTTATCAGTTTCCAGCGGTTCTATTTTTGAGTTAGCAGACTGGTTAATACTTGCAAGTTTGCTTAAAGTGCTTATTTTTAAAGGGTCATTTAATTGAGATTGCTCAGCAGCTTTTTTAAGAATAGATAAACGTCTGTTAAATTCTTCCTTATTAGCATCAATAACAGTTTGATCTAAACTATTCCTTTCTTTATTTAATGAAAGGGTAGTAGCACTACCGGTAGAGCTTTTTCTCACTTCTACTAGCGTTTTAGATTTAGCATTAACAAAGCTTTGAGCTCCTGTAAGAGAGTCAAAAGACTTATTAAGCGATAATTTTGAATTGCCAAGTGTCAACTTTTTGGGTTTGATTTCCTGGTTATCCGTCATATTTAAAACCTTTGTGTTTCTGTTTTTTTCCGTCTACTACTTGATTATGTCATTCCTAACTAAAAGCGGCGTTGCTCGCATGGCTCGTTTATGTCATTCCCGCGAAAGCGGGAATCCACTAAAATTTATAAAAAAAACTTATTTTTATAGGTTTATTTTTCAAGGACGCCCTAATTACTAAGCTATTTATTCTGGATGCCTGCTTTCACAGGAATGACATACACCCTACATTCAACCCACTAACTATCCTTCAATGCACCATGCTGTCTAGCAGTTTTAATCAGCAATTTAATATTTTCGTCCGTTATATTAGAATTTGGAGCTAAATTTTTAAATTCATTTACACTCATCTCTCCTAAATCTTCTATGGTCTTTATACCATATTCGGCAAATTGTAATATTAATTCAAGCGATAATTCTAATATATCTATTAATTCTTGCTCAACTCCTAGATCCTCTAGCTTTTTGATAATCTTTTCATTCTTAAGGTCGACGTAATTAATAGCTCGATTTTTAATCTCTACGGCAAGTTCTTCCTCAAAGCCTTCAATTCTTGTTAAAGTACTAATCTCACTACTAGCAATTTGTTCTACTGAATTAAATCCCGTTACCGATAAAAGCTGACCTATAACTTCTTCAACATCTAAAGCTTCCATAAATAATGCCGTAGAAGTTAAGAACTCTTCATTTCTTCTTTTTGATTCTTGCTCTTCGGTCATTATATCGATATTCCAACCTGTAAGCTGAGAAGCTAAACGAACATTCTGCCCTCTTCTACCTATTGCAATACTTTGATTTTCTTGCGAAACTACTACTTCTACCTTATGCCTATCCTCATCAATCAAAATTTTTGTGATTTCCCCAGGTGCAAGCGGTGCAAGAGCATTAACTATAAACTGTGCAAGATCATTACTCCATAATACTATATCAATTTTCTCTCCGTTTAATTCATTTGTTACGGCTTTTACTCTATTACCTCTAATACCTACGCATGAGCCTACGGGATCTATACTACTATCCGAAGCAAATACCGCTATTTTTGCTTTTGAACCGGGATCACGTGCTACTGATTTTATTTGAATAATAGATTCAAGAATTTCAGGTACTTCTAGCTTAAATAGTTTAACTAGCATCTGGTTATCTACTCTAGACAAGAAAATCTGCGGTCCTTTTGTTTCTTGCCTTACATCCTGTACATATGCTTTTATACGATCATTAGGTTTAAAATTCTCACCCTTAATTAATTGATCTTTTTTTATTATTGCTTCAGCACGACTCAGGTCAACTATTATATCACCGTATTCTATTCTCTTAACTATCCCATTTATAATTTCGCCTTTTCTATCTTTAAAGTCATGATATTGTTTTTCACGTTCAGCTTCTATAACACGTTGAGTTATAACTTGTTTTGCAGCTTGAGCCGATACTCTAGCATGATCAATCGGCGGTAAATATTCATATATCTCATCACCGATTTTAGCTTCCGGATTCTTTATTAAAGCTTCTTCAAGTGAGATTTGCGTTAAGTAATCTTCTACATCTTCTACTATTTTTAAGATCCTTAAAAGATTTATCTCACCGGTTTTCCTATTTATCTGAGCTTTAATATTATATTCATTACCGTATTTTTTTCGTCCTGCTGCTTGTACCGCTTGTTCAACCGTTGAAATCAAAATTTCTTTTGATATTCCTTTCTCACGAGCTACAGAATCTATAATTTGTAAAATTTCTACATTACCTATATTAGACATACATTATCTCTTATTGCTTTAGCAATTTTTTAAATACTTCTTCAGTTAAAACTAGATTAGCATTTTTAATTAAATCATAATCAATTAGTACTTCTTGTTCTTCACATTTTAAATATATTTTATTATTTTCGGCTTTAATTATTTTACCCTGATAACGAGTTTTGCCGTTCAATAATTCTTTAAGTGTGATTTTAACTTCTCTTTCTAAAAATCTATTATAATTTTCAAACTTTACTAACGGACGTTCAAGACCGCTTGATGCTACCTCTAAAGAATATGCAGCTTCTATTAAATCTTCAACATCTAGAATAGCGGAGATAGTCCTACTTGCTTTAGTACAATCTTCCACAGATATTTTTTCGCTGTTTAAGCTATCAATCAATATCTCGACTACTTTAGGGTTAACACCTTTAAACTTCACAAGAACTAACTCAAACCCCATATCTGTCAAGGATTCTTCTATTACGTTTGCTATTTGTTGTTCAATAGTTTGCATATTTGATATTTATAACAAAAAAGGTGGGATAAACCCACCTATCTATAATTTTTATAATGCTTATCCGTAACGAAAATACACTAATTAGAATATATAAGCAATATTTAACTTTATATTTTTGTAAAACTACATATTCATAAAGGGGCAAATACTCGATAATCCCTCTGGTCTGCTTAGAGATGGATCATAGTCTCCTCCTGATGAATAAAACGCTTCTACATGAATCTGAGTATACACATAACCCCCATTTTCGCTTCTAATATATGCTGCACATGATCGTTAAAAGAATGAGGACCACAAATTTCATCAGTTTCACCTTTTAAAAGGCCTCATAAAAATTCTTCAGCTATTCTACCGGTATGATAATGTATATTATCGTTCTCATTAATATTATTATAACTATCTTGAGTATAAAATTTATAGTGAATTTCAGTATCGCATATTGCTGCCATATCAGTTAATTTTTTTACAGCTGCATCTAATTGAAATGTATCACTGTTTTTATTTCTAGTAGAGTGAATAATGTGCATAACGACGGAAAGCTTAACATTTTCTTCATTTGTTATACTATTAATTCTAGAAATAGAATGGCTTGCCTCCCGACCCGCCGCTGATAAGAACGAGATCTTTATTGTTTTCTATATCCGATTCAATATATGAAGGGTGTACTTTTACCAGATGATTTTCAGAATCAAATAGATAATTTGTTACAGTTCCATTAGGATTTTTCTTTATTAAGTATTCATAATAATGACCTTCTTCATCATGACCGGTTTTTATAACTGTAAATTCACTGTATATTGCTCCTACTTTAACAGTAATAATTTGCCTATGTTTGTGCGGTATTACTTTTTGTTCAGCACTTTCTATTTCGATTTTTATTTTATGACTTTCAAAACTCGCTATATTATACTTTGCTTTTAATTCATCATATTGCTTCTTTTCAGCACTTACAAAATGCTTTCCTACTATATTTAATATTTCGGTTACCAGCTTGTTACCCTCATCTACATTTGATATAAGCTCTTCAGCAACAGGTTGACATAACTCTGAAAGAATATTATGCCCTACATGTATACCAACAATTTTTGATACCGCCCTTTTACATTTATGATCATTCTCTAATGCTTGGATTGGATCACTTCTAAAAGACCTACTTCATCTGTTTCGCTATATGCACTTAAAACCTTTAGAATACTACTGCCGGTAAGATTTAAAAAATTTTTCATTGCATTTGGCTGTATTCCTTTCTCAGGTTTTTCAGTATTAAAACCCTTACTATTAAAAAATTCATTTACCACTGCTTCATATTTAGTTGCTAAATTTCCATAAAAATTTAAAGATTTAGTAATATCAAAATTCTTAAATAGCTCAGCAGTTTTTCTTATTTCTCTCACTATAGTTGTTCTAGACATAATTACTCCTTTTTGAATAATATAACCTTTACTATAATATACATTTAAAATACATATTATAGTAACTAGACTTATATAGACGTTTTTTTGTATATTCAAGATAAAAATAAATAAAATTTTTATGCAGTTAACAAGTTTTACCGATTACGGATTACGTAGCCTTATATATCTTGCTTCAAAACCGGAAAGAATTTGTAGTGTAAAAGAGATATCAGAGTACCATAATATTTCCCTTAATCATTTGATAAAAGTGATTCATAGATTAGCACAATTAGGATATATTAATAGTAGTAAAGGAAAAGGAGGAGGAATTAAGCTAGCATTTAGCCCTTCTTCCATGAAGTTGGGAGATATAATAGAAAAATTAGAACCTAATATGGATATAGTAGAATGTTTCAATAAAAATACTAATAGCTGCAAAATTACAAATTCATGCCAATTTAAACATTTTATTAAAGAAGCAAGTGAAGCATTTATAAAAACATTGAATAATTATACATTAGAAGATGCAATGATTACTAAAACAATTCAAATTAAGGATAAACTATAGAAAAATAAGCGTTTTTCTTTTTCCGCATATTAAAAACTCTTGATTCCCCTTAGCTCCTAGTATTGGACTTGCTATTATACCGAATATTTTAAAATTATGCTCTTTCTCAAGCCAAGCTTTGATTTTATTGCATACTTTTTGATGTAAGAGAGGATTTTTAATAACTCCTCCCTGCTCTACTTCATGCTTTTCGACCTCAAACTGCGGTTTTATTAAAGCAATAAGCATGCAATCTTCTTTAACTAAATTTAGTACAGTCGGTAATATAGTAGTTAAACTAATAAAGCTGGCATCGCAAACAATTAAATCAGGTTTCGTTATTATTTGTTGATCGGTTAAATATCGTGCATTAGTCTTCTCAAGCACCTTAATGTGTGAATTGTCGCGTAATTTAGGATGAAGTTCGCCATAACCGACATCTACGGCAAAAATTAATTTTGCTTTACGCTCAAGTAACACTTCTGTAAAACCACCGGTGCTACTACCGATATCAATACAAACTAAATTTTCGGGATCAATTTTAAAATAATCCAAAGCGGCAATTAATTTTAATGCCCCTCTTGAAACATAATTATGCTGCGGTAGCTTTACCTTAATGTCGGTGTCATTTATATTAACCTGTATCCCAGGCTTAATTAACTGCTCATGCTTATTATGTACTTTACCTTGGATAATCAAACTTCGTGCTATGGTAATATCTGTTACAAAACCTTTTTGCAGCAAATATTTATCAAGCCTTATTTTAGTCATTACTGTTTAAATTTGAATTTAACTTATGTTATAAGGGCCCATTAGATAGAAAATATACAATTTGTCTAATTGAAAGTTACAGTTTCAATTAGACATAATATATTTGAGCCATACAATAATGCTGCAATTGAAGGGAACATGGTAATCTAGAAAAATATTCAAACCCTAACCAATATATGTCTTTTCTTACCGGCAGAGAGCTTTATAACTTTTTTATCGAGTAAGAAATTAGTGTTAATTATCATATTTTCATCTTCGACTAATCTATCATTTATCTTAGCACCATTCCCTCTTATAAGCTTGCGTGCTTCCGATTTAGAAGTAACAAGCCCTGCTTCATGAAATAATTCATATGCACTAATACCTGCTTGTAATACTTCCTTCTCTAAAACAACGGTAGGTAAATTCTCATCGATTTGTCCTTCTTCAAATATCTTTACTGCAGTTTCTAGAGCTGATTTTGCTGCCTGCTCCGAGTGACAAAGCTTAGTTAGCTCATAAGCAAGCTGTTTTTTAGCTGCATTAATATCTTCTGCCGCTAAACTCTCAAACCTATTAAGCTCTTCTTGAGTGAACTCGCTATATAATTTGGCAAATCTAACTATGTCGGCATCTTCGCAGTTACGCCAATATTGGTAATAATCATACGGGCTTAACAAATCTTCATTAAGCCATACCGCTCCCGCAGCAGTCTTGCCCATCTTAGCACCAGAGCTAGTCGTAAGTAGCGGTGTCGTCATACCGAATACTTCTTTGCCGCTTATTTTACGAATTAAATCCGCTCCCATTACGATATTGCCCCACTGATCACTACCGCCAAGCTGCAAGCTGCAATTGTAATGCTTGCTTAAATAGTAAAAATCATAGGCCTGCAATAACATATAGTTAAATTCTAAGAAGCTTAAATGCTGCTCACGCTCAAGCCTTAGTTTTACCGAATCCATAGTCAGCATACGGTTTACCGAGAAATAGCTACCGAAATCCCGTAGAAAATCTAGATAATTGAACGAATCTAACCACTCTGCGTTATCCAGCATAATAGCATCACTTTTACCGTCACCGAATTTGATAAACTTCGACAAAGATTTTTTAATACCTTCGGCATTTTTAGCTATATCTTCTTTGCTTACAATTTTGCGCACTTCGTCTTTCCAAGTAGGATCACCGATTTTACTCGTACCACCGCCGATAATTACAATAGGCTTATGCCCGTGCTGCTGAAGCAATCGCAGAATCATTATCTGCATTAAACTACCGATATGGAGTGATGTAGCAGTACAGTCAAAACCTATATACGCAGCTATTTTTGTTTCTTTCGTTATAGCAGTTAACCGATCCAAATCGGTACATTGATGGAAATATCCTTTATTTATAAATTCTTCTATAAAACGCATATATTATTTCTTATTTTTTAAAAATTCCTTTTTTGCTTTTCTGCTAGGAAATAAAATGTTAAGGAAAATAGCATCTTTATCACCTTTTATAAAAGTACTGCATATACTTGCGCAATCATTTGAACATATAAAATTTTTTGACCTTTATATTGCTCTTGATTATGATGTAATTTAATATCTAATAAATTACCATCAACAATCGACTGTATTATTTCTTCAAAGCCTATACCACGCTCATTCAATAACTTAACGTTCTGTTCATGATTATATCTATACTTGGTCATAATATTTAGAGTTTAGTAGGGTCTGAATGAATTAGCATATTAAGATAGATCTGATAAGGCAAACCATACTTAGAAGCTTTAATTTTTATTGCTTCTATGTCATGTTCTGCAATCCTAATAGTAACAGATCTTTTTTTACTAATATGTGCTTTTGCAAATTTTTGAAGCAAAGCTATTGCACTTCTATCATCAATTTTTTGCTACTTTTCAAAATTATCTTCAATATCTTGTTAGTAAGAATCTAGTTTGATACTCATAATACAAACATTTTCAATGTTATAAAGAATGTAAGTACTTTGTCAATACTTGATATATTAGATTATCATGCGAATATTTGTAAAAGCAGCAATATCAACGGCTGCATGGAGATTTTATGCTCATCCTACAGTTGCTATGGGGATTTGTGTTGGAACAGCTCTTGCATATTCGCCGGAGAACACATTTGAGTTATTAAAAAATACGACTTATACAGGAATAGAAGCAGCAAAATTTGCTTATGAACATACAGCAGGAATAGTAAACGGAATAGCCGGCTTAGCTCATCTTGTGCATGATAACTTACCAAGCTACAGCAAAACTCCTCAAGTGGATCTAGTCGGTAGCATAGAAATTTCATGAGTAGATGCTGTTGCATAAATCTCTAAAATAGCCAATAACTAAAAAAACTGATTATGTCATTCCTGCAAACCAGAGACGTTGTTGCATAAATCGGTGTCATTCCCGCAAGACATTGTTGCATGAATCAGTAAAATCCACTGTGTCATACAGTGGTTTGACCACGGTATCCAAAAAAATAACTTAAAACACTGGGGATGCCCGCTGCTGCAGGAAGACATTGCCCGCGTAGATCGATTCCACCATTGTCACCCCGTAGCCTGTACCTGCTGGGTCCAGTTAAAAATACTAGTATTTTTTTTTATCATATTTATGGATCCCGTGGTCAAGCCACGGTATGACAACAGGAAATCGATCCATACAGGCAATGCCCCACGGGAATGACATAGAATAAAAACTGTCCAGTTACCTTACTGATATCTGTTATATTTTATAATAATAAAATTTTATTTCGTTGTTTTTAAATGCATCTTTTTTATTCCTAAAACCCTTTTTCAAAGAGCTACAGGAAAAATTAATATTACCGGCTTGAGCCGTATCCGGTCCTTCATTTTTTATTTTCTCTATATCCTTACTACTTGGTACTACAACGGCAATATGCCCTGCTCTTTTTGGATTAGCATTGTTATATACGAATACAACAAAATATCCTTGATTAGCAAATTTTTGCGCTTGAATAAAACTATCATCACGATTTCCTGCTTTAACAAAATGCCATCCGTTCTTTATTCGGTCTTTTTCAAGCCACTCAGCTTGCTTATTTGATAAAGTACGGTATAAAAATTTTATCGCTTTCAGGATGGTAGAGACTGATTTGGAAGCCCCAAGGCTGCACTAGCAGCATACGCAAAACAACTACAATGAGTCAAACGCTTTAACTTAGGAGAATTATATTTTTCTGTTTCTTCTAATAAAGTTTCTCCCGACTTACAATTTATTACATTACCTTTCTACCACTTTTCCTCAACATTGAAAAAGTTAATTACTGCTAAATTTTTTTTAGCACTTTCTGATATATTGTCTGCTTGTGCAGTCATATTAATCCAAAGTAAGTAAATTATGATTAATTTTATTTTATTCATTTTTTTCTCATATCAATTTATGAACCTCTATATACAATATATAATATGATAATTCAACTATTAATTGTAATTTTTATATTTTATTATTCAGAGAAACATAAGAACACTCTATGTTTCTTGACAAATGCTATGCTTTTATATATGCTTCTTCGTATGTTAGCAACAAGAAATAAGGCTTAGAAATAAGTACTTCAAACTTAGGCACCCGTAGCTCAATTGGATAGAGTATATGACTACGGATCATAAGGTTAGGGGTTCGACTCCTCTCGGGTGCGCCATTCTTCAATTTCTTTCACTTTTATGAATGAATCAAACGGTGGACGCAGCATAAAATCAAGCTTTTCAGGTTTAAGTGTTAGGTTAGAAAAACTAAAGGTGGTAGAAAAACGATGCGGGCGGCATTATATATGGCAACTGTTACGTCTGTAAGATATAATTCTGCAGTTAAACCTTTTTATAAAAGACTTGTAAAAAAAGGAAAAGCCAAAAAGTTAGCTCTTATCTTGACTTCTTAAACACAATTACCTATGTAAAGGATAAAGAACTTAAAGGCTTAGTTAAATGCCGTAAGCTGGAACGGACTATATTTTGAGCGAGGTGGATTTAGCTTTACCAAGTGAGATTTAAGCAAGAAAGAAACACATTTATTCCCGGGAAATAAAGATTTTTCTTCTATTATAGAGTTATCTCCCAGTTGAGATATTGCTTTTTGACTGATCGTTTAAAGCTTGCCATTGTACTTAGCAGCAATTATCTTTTGCCTAGGTTCATTTTTTGCTTCAACTTCACTAGGAGAAGTGTCAGCAGTCAATTTCTTTTGTCTCTGTTTTTTCAAAGGTTCATGTTCTTTATCTTTGCTATGTTCTTTCTCCGGGTTTATTTTAAGCGGGGTGTCTTTAATCTTTAATTCCCCTTTGCCTATATATCTTACTATACCGTTAATTGCTATTTTCTTCTCCTGTTCTGATAAAGCGTTATATTGTTCATATGCTGTTTTACCTAGAAAATCCTCTAACCAGTCAGGATTTTTTCTTATAACATCTATTAAATCCCATTCATATCCTACTCCATTTCCTCCGCTAGTAGTAATATTAAGCGGTATTAAGTGTTTTTGTTTACTCTTATCAGTAAAATGCAAATCTACATTTTTCGTTTCTTTATTTATAATTAAATCACAACTAATACAACAAAATTTAGACAATCCTATGTATTATATTTCTGCACTTAATTGATTATCACGATCTGGAAGTTGTGCTTTTATATACTGTATTATGCTCATTTCAGCATGAGCTTTATCGCTAAGTGGACCATCTAATACAATTTTATATGGTTGTTTTATAGCTTCAATAATTGAATGGACAAATTTTTTACTTGCATCAATAGTATCAGGGTTTAATGCATCTTCTCATTTCATCAAATCTCTTCTAGCTCTAGCTACTGCCTTCACTACTTTTGGGCTTACACTGGTTACATTACAGACTTTTTGTTGAACCTCTTGATTATTATTCGGATATTTTTCTAGCTCTTGCAAAATACGTGGTAATATATCCTTATGGTCGCTATTATTTTTATAATAATATTGTGCAACATCTAGAAGTAGCGCTTTTCGTTGAGTAGATAGATTTTGTTGTTATAGAAAATTTTTTTGCTCTTCTGTAGGTCAAGCTGTGTAAGTAGCATAATCTTGTAAATATTTAAAAACTTTTGTGGTATGTGTCTCAATTTGTTCAACTTTATTTGTGTTCACACTAGAATTATGTAATTCGTTGAACGCTACTAAAATTTGTTTGCCGTCAAAACATACGGCACTACATTGGCTATTATATTGAATTAACCTACCTAAGGCATCAAAGCATCTATTTTGTAAAGGAGTATCATTTTCTTTTATAATCTTTGAGTTAAGTCGAGTACGGAAAACATATGCAAAATTCTGCAGATTTGAGTTGTGGTTGTCATTGAATAGCCCGTGGGTAGGATGCTCGTCAGCAAATCCAACATGAAATACCATATAAGGCACAAGTTGTTTTGGAATAATCTTTTCTGTTTTACTTGCTAAAACCGCTAGAACTGCTAATTTTTCAAAACTTTCATCCAGGACTTCACTATTATTTTTTTTCTTATAGTGTTCAGTAAGGATTTTTAAGGCAGATATAGATTCGTTTAATATAATACTTTTTAATAAAGCCTCTCTCGATTTTTTATCTCTTATGATTCCTCTACTGTCTGGCTATCTACATATTTAACACACTCTATTGTTAACCTTTCTTTCTGTGCATTTGTTAGATTTGCCATATAAATATTATTTTATAATTTTAATTATTTTCTCCTAAAGCCTCAACGCTTTTCTCAAATATTGAATTATCAATATCATTACCATCTACTAAAATCATCATGTTACCTGGAATGCTTTTTAAGCTTTCCGCACCCAAATTGGTTATGTTATTATCTCTATTATTGCTTATGAGTAAAGTTTCTAACGCTTTATTTTCGGTTAATGCAGTAGTAAGTTCTTTTATATTATTATGGGTTAAATTATTGTTATTAAGATTTAGAGTTTTTAACCATGGATTTAATTTGCAGTTATTTGTTTTAAATTTAAAGTATCAATAGGCGTGAGGTTAAAAAACCTTCAATTACTTCTGCACTTTTTTCGGAGATTCTTGTTTCATTTAATATTAATTCTTTAATATATTGATTAGCCATTAAAGCATGCAGTAATTTTATGACTCCCTCGTTTCTAAGGTTATTATACCCTAAATTTAACGACATTAATTTTGCACTGCTAAATATTATTTGCGATAACGTCGTCTATCCCTTCGGCAGTAATATTCATTTGTCCTATATCTAAGGATTTTAACGGTAGTTTTGAATGAAACAACTCACTAATAATTGCTGCTCCTTTATTTCCTACTTCACTACTACCTAATGCTAAAGAACTTAAATTAGGATGGTTTTTAATATCATCTATTAATATTCTTAAATCTTCTATTTTCAGCGCAATAGAATTTAAAGATAAATATTCAAGAGAGGTATTATCTGCTAAAACATCAATAAGAATTTTTATTTTTTCACTATCTAAAGAAGTAGAATTCAGGTTTAAATGTAATATTTGATTTAACTTTACAATTTTACTTAGATTTTTTATATCATCGTTACTAAGGTTGCTGCCATATAAATCAATTTCTTTTACTACAGTATTTTTCTCTAAAGTTTTAATTACAATTGACAAAAAACTACTATCTTCTTCATAAGGTAGTTCTACACGAACAATTTCAGGATCATTATTCTTAATTTTCTGCAACAATAAATCATTTCGACTAAGATCAATTTTTTGTCTTTTGGGAGACTCATCTTTCTTCACATCATCTATGCTACACAAGATATAGACATTGAAAAAGGTGGTAGTAATAATTGTTGTTTTACGTCCTATAGCGTCTCCTATCCAATCAAATATTAAAAAGCTCCAAAAGGTCTTAATAAATATGTTGAACAAAAAGCAGATGAATAAATAAAAACTACTTTTGGATCAACCTTTGGAAAAAACAATTCATTGAATACTACTACCACATGTACATAAAGCATAAGGTCAAAATATTCAAGAAATGTACAAACAGATAATAAACCTATTGCTTCTTTTTGATTACGATTTAAGCTGCTTTGTTCTTTCTCATAGCCGAGCATAATGTCTTTATAAAAAATTAAATTGTAAAGAAACTTATACTGTTTTATATAAAAGTCAATAGGAAATTTCGCTTTATACGATAAATAAGGAAACGAAGTACAACTTAACTCACTTCATATACTAATGCGTTGATCTTATATGAATATGGCATAACCTCACCGATAGTGGAAAACTAAAACCTATTAAGAACCAAGTTAAATAAAACTTATATCCCAAATATTGTTTGAATAGATAATTAATATATGCAATCAAAGCTACTGAAGCAACAATGATAGCTAAATTAATAAAACGATTTAATTTTGATTGAGGAAAATCAAAATATTTATAAAACAGCCCCCCAGAAATAGTAAAACCGAGTAATCCCCAAAATACCGTCCATACCCAAGCAAGACAATTCACGTCAATAATTTTAAGATAAGCTACCATCGGTACGGTTAATAGCCATAAAAACGCTCCAAACATATAAGGATATTTTTGAATAATCTCTTCTTTGATTACACTATATATAACAGCAATAACCATTATTCCAATTGTTATAGATGCAATAATATCAACGGATAATGATAGCCCTTATAAATCAGCGAAAATCCCATACCGGTTAAAATCACTACTATTATTATTCTTAATAAGGAATATATAATATTTGCAAAAAACCAACCGTCAAATACTACGCCGCTGCTCATATGACCGCTAGGGAAAGCAAAACCTTTAATATTTAGAGCAGGATTCAAAGGTATTTCAAATGTATATTTTAACAATATATTTAAAATTGTAGTGAAAAGTAATACACAAATAGCTTGTGCAAATAGTTGCCTCCTAATATAGTAAATCCGAGTATTATGATAATCTCATAACACTCTTCTTGTCCAAATAACAAAAAAACTTTTGCTGAATATTGAACAAAATATCCTTATTCATTACTTTACTTAATTTTATTTATATATAATTGAAGTTATCATAAATAATAAGCTATAGATATGCAAAATATTTTCCGCAAATTTGTATTTACTATTTTCGTATGTTTAATAAATTTACAACTAATTGCTGCAAGCTTTAACGAAAAAATACCTTTATATTTTAAATTAACTAACGAAAATCTGTTAGCAGGACAAAATGCGTTAAATATTGACCTTTGCGACTCTAGAATTAAAGAATGGTGTACAAAGCCACAAAGAGAGCTAGGGCTTAACGGAAAAAAAATCAATGATTACATATCTATTTCACCTGATATTAAAGGAGAATGGCGATTTGGCTGGTGGTATAACATAAATTTTACTCCAGAAAGCAATTTTGTAGCTCATCAAACTTATAAGATTACTATCAAAGATTATATATTCCCTAATTTTGTCGGTTTAAAAAGTAATAATATAAGTTTCACGACTTTACCACTACTTCCTATTATTAAAGAAATGAATTATCTACAGGATAATATCGATATTTCCAAAAAATTCGTTCAAACTAAAATAGCTTTTAACTATCCTATCGATCCTAAAACTCTAGAGGAAAGAATAGAGTTTATAAAATCTTCAACTAAAGAAAAATTACCGTTTTCTATCAAATTCAATACCAATAATACGGAAGCTACGATTATTACTAATATACCACCGCTTACAGATAAAGAAGATACAATTTCCGTAATTATAAAAGACGGTGTTAAACCTCTACATGGCGGAGAAGTTTTCACATATAAAAATGTAAAAGATCCAAATAATAAGACGCCAAATAACATAAGATATTCTTATAAAGAAAATGTATTAATTCCAAGTCTATCCTCATATTTCAAAATCACTAATAGTACTGCTACAATTGTTAAAGATGATAAACTAAAACCGGAACAGATAATTATAATTACCACAAATACACCGGTGTCGGGTGAGGAAATAAAAAAACATTTAGAGTTATTTTTATTACCGCAGGATAAGCCGGCTTTCTTAGGAGTTGCAGGCAAAAAAAACTATAAATGGCAAAATCCGAAAGAAATAACCGATGATATTCTTAAATCGAGTGAAAAAATAAATTTTGAGCTTTTATCTTCCGTCCCAAGCATTACTACTATGCATAGTTTTAAAGTAGATACGTTTGCCTCAAGAGCTTTGCTTGTTAAAGTAAATCAAGGTGTTAAAACATCGGATAATTTAACACTCGGCTCAGATTATTTTCAAATCGTACAAATACCGGATAACCCTAAAGAAGTTAAGCTAATGTCCGACGGTTCTATTCTTTCATTAGCCGGCGAAAGAAAGCTTCCCGTATATTCACTTGGCATAGATAAATTATATTTAGAAATCGATAAGATTAATCAGCAAGAAGTTAATCATTTAATCAGCCAAACAAATAGATATAATAT
Source organism: Rickettsia africae ESF-5 (assembly GCF_000023005.1). Taxonomy (NCBI): domain Bacteria; kingdom Pseudomonadati; phylum Pseudomonadota; class Alphaproteobacteria; order Rickettsiales; family Rickettsiaceae; genus Rickettsia; species Rickettsia africae. Next base: position 795,745 of record NC_012633.1, read on the forward strand.
TTTCCAAAACCCAACTTTTATAAATGAATATACCTTTAATGAGTATAATATTTCCGAGGTATTTCAAGAGGAAGTAATAGTGAACTCTCAAAATTTAAATTTACCTCATTATACCGATTTAGATTTCAGTAAATATTTTAATTTAGAAGAAGCAGGCAGTTATTCCAAGGGGTTATTTCTAGCAAAAGTTTATGCTAAAGACAATAATAACATTATATCTCAAGATAAAAGATTAATTTTAGTTACCGATCTTGGTTGTATAGTAAAAACCGATAAAACCGGGACGCATCATATCTTTGTTTCTTATATCAGTAACGGTAAACCGGCTGGAGGCGTAAAAGCAGATATTATAGGACTTAACGGTGAGGTGTTAGTAAGCAGCAAAACCGATAGTAAAGGACATGCCGTTTTATCAAATATAAATGATTTTTCAAAAGAAAAAACTCCAGTGGCTTATATATTAACTACTAAGGATGATTTTTCATTTATGCCGTATAGTAGAATTGATAGACAAGTTAATTATTCTCGGTTTGATGTAGCAGGAGCCGTTAGTTCTGATCAAGGGTTAAAAGCTTATTTATTTTCCGATCGTGGCATCTATAGACCAAGCGAGCAAGGTCACATAGGCATTATGCTCAAACAAACCGACTGGCAAGGGAAATTTGACGGCTTACCTTTAGAAATACAAGTAACTAACCCTAGAGGAAAAGTAATAGATAAAAGTAAAATAGTTCTAGATGCAGAAGGATTCGGCGAATATTTATTCTCAACGCTTGATGATGCCTTAACCGGCTTATACAATATAAGCTTATATTTAGTAGGAGATAAAGGCAGCAATAACTATCTTAATAGCGTGTCTGTCAGGGTTGGTGATTTTCAGCCTGACCGCATGAAAATAAACATAAACTTCAATAACTCACAAGATGAGCTATGGACGAATCCAAAAGATCTTAAAGCAACCGTTAATCTCATAAATCTTTACGGCACTCCTGCAGAAAATAGAAAAGTCAGCGGCTTTATTGATATTAGACCTAACGAGTTTTTCGTACCTAGATTTAAAGAATATAAATTTTATAGTAGCAAAGGAAATAAAGAGTTTTTTTACGAACGTTTAGGAGATATTACTACCGACTCTAAAGGTACGGCAAACTTTGACCTTAACCTTGAGAAATATTATAACGCTACTTTTAATCTAACATTTTCAGCAGAAGGATTTGAGCCTGATTCAGGAAGAAGCGTAAACGCAAGCAAATCGCTTACAGTGTCACCTCTGCCTTATATTATAGGATTTAGAAGCGATAGCGATCTAAAATATATTAAGACAAGAACAAGCGCGGCAATAGAATTCATAGCCATATCAAATAAAGCAGAAAAAGTAGCTGCACCTAATTTAACTCTTAACTTAAAAAAGATTAATTATGTAAATAACTTAGTAGCAGATAGTAACGGTAATTATTCTTACAGTTCAGTACCTATTGAGACTAATATATCTTCTGACAAAATTAATATCACGGCAAACGAAAGTTATATTTATAAAGTACCTACTAAAGAAGCAGGCGATTACGTTATTTACTTAACCGATAAAGAAGATACAATCTTTGCCCAAGCTGAATTTTCGGTAATAGGTGAAGGAAATGTTACGGCTAATTTAACAGACAAAGCAAATTTAAAAGTTAAACTTGATAAAGATGATTATACAGCCGGCGATACTATTCTTTTAAATATTATAACTCCTTATACAGGTTATGGGTTAATTACTATCGAAACCGATAAAGTACATAATTTTGAATGGTTTAAAGCTGATGAAAATAATAGCATTCAAGAAATAAAAATTCCTGACGGCTTTGAGGGTAAAGGATATGTAAATGTACAATTTATAAGAGACATAGAAGCTACGGAAATCTTTATATCACCGTTTAGCTATGCAGTAGTACCGTTTACTGCGGGCATTTATAAACATAAACAAGATATTGGATTAACACTTCCTGCAAAAATCAAATCGGGAGAAAAGCTAGCAATTCGTTACCGTACTACAAATCCCGGTAAAATAATAATATTTGCTGTGGATGCAGGGATATTATCATTTGCTGGTTATCAGACTCCCGATCCGCTTAATTACTTTATTAACGATAAAGCCTTGGAAGTCCGAACATCACAAATCATGGATTTAATATTACCTGAGCGTCCTTTATTAATGAAAGCTTATATGGCGGCTCCTGCCGGAGACGGTTGTATAAATGTCGCTCGAAACCTTAATCCGTTTAAAAGAAAAAGCCAACCTCCCGTAGCATTTTGGTCAGGAATTTTAGAAGCAGATCTTGATGAGAGAGAAGTCACATTTGATATACCAAGCTATTTTAACGGCACTTTAAGAGTTATAGGGGTAGCCTCAAGCCTTGACTCTATAGGAACTTCCAAAGCTGATTTATTAGTCCAATCCGATCTTATTATCAATCCAAATTTACCTTTATTTGTAGCTCCAAATGATGAATTTACAGTACCGGTAACAATATTTAATAACCTAAAAGATTCAGGAAATGCTCAGGTTTTTCTAAATATTGAAACAAGTGAAGGACTTAAAATATTAGATTATCCTAAAGAGATCCCGATAGACGAAAATAAGGAAGCTACTATTAATGTTAAATTAAAAGCGACTGATCAACTCGGTTCAGCAGATTTAAAGGTTGTGGCTTCTATAAATCACCTAAAGCCGGATATAATATCTATGGCAGTAGTACATAGCTCCGAATTAACTAGTACTACGAGCGTGCGCCCTGCTAGTCCAAGCGTTACAACAGTTAATACAGGCTTTATTACAGACAACAAGGCTAATTTAAAAATCTTACGGGATGTATATCCTGAATTTGCTAAACTACAAATTTCCGCTTCTAAATCACCGCTAGCTATTATTTCTGGCTTTAAAGATTTCCTAGATAATTATCCTTATGGTTGCACTGAACAATTAATAAGCCAAAATTTTGCCAATATTTTATTATATAATGAACAAGAACTAGTTCAGATTCTTAAAACTGATCGTAAAAAAATGGATGAATCATTATCAAAAATATTTCAAACTTTATCAGAACGTCAAAATTATGACGGTGGATTTAGATATTGGAACAATTTTAATGACGATTCCGATCCATTTATTTCCGTTTATGCTATGCATTTCTTAAGCGAGGGAGCAACTAGATATTTAGCCGTTCCAAGTGATACATTTAATCAAGGTATTTACTATTTAGAGAATATGGCTAACAGATCAATAAACTCCTTAGATGAAGCAAGAGAAAAGGCATATGCGGTTTATATCCTGACGCAAAACAGCGTTATTACTACAAGCTATATTGCAAATATTTTAAAATATTTAGACGAGTACCATAAAAATACATGGCAAGATGATTTGACTAGCGTTTATTTAGCAGCTAGCTATAAAATGCTGCAAATGAATGAAGAAGCAGAGAAATTATTAGACAGATTTACTCTAAATAAACCTATATCAAAAACAGACTATCAGTATTACAATCCTCTAATAAAATATAGTCAGTATTTATACTTAATTTCTATGCATTTTCCAGAACGGTTAAAAGACTTTGACCCAAAAATTGTACAGGATATCGCTCTTTTTGCTCAAGATAACTATAATAGCCTATCCGCAAGCTATGCTATTATGGCAAGTCTTGCCTATGCCGATAAAATAAATCATGTAGATGAGACTACTATTAAAGTAACCTCTACAGATAAAGAAGTTACTTTAACAGGCAATAAAGTGATGATTGCTGAGCTGTCGGTAGAAAATAAGAATATCGACTTAACATCCTCAAGTAACGGCTTTTTCTATCAGCTTTTAACTTCAGGCTATGATAAGCAATTAACAGAAAATAAAGAGATAGTTAAAGGCATAGAAATAACAAAAAAATATCTCGATGAAAATAATAAAGAGGTTAGCAAAGTAAAATTAGGTGATAATATTACGGTGGAAATCACCATACGTTCAGGTAGTAATAAAACCTTGAGCAATATGGTGCTACTTGATTTATTACCGGCAGGCTTCGAGCTTTTACCGGATAACAACCACATAAATATATTAGAACGCACGCAGGAAGTAATGATATGGAAACCGATATATATAAATAATCGTGATGATAGAGTTATGATTTTCGGTACTATTTCTGATCAAAAAATGACGCATCAGTATAAAATCAAAGCAGTTAATAAGGGCATATTCTCTACTCCTGCTATTTACAGTGAAGCTATGTACGACCCTCAAACTTACTATCGTGGTGTTATAGGCAATATTATTGTGGAGTAGCATTACCCGCACGGTTTTTATGTCATTCCCGTGAAGCATTGTTGCGTGGACCGGTAAATGCTCTCTATGTCATTCCTGCAAAAGCGGGAATCCAGTAAAACCTACAAAAAACTTGTTTTTTTAGGTTTATTTTGTCAATATTAAGACTACTTTTTCTGGATTCCTGCTTTCGCAGGAATGACATAGTAGGAGTTTATCCCACAATTACTTTCAGCTTCTCTATAGTTTTTGGATCTTTTACAAGTTCTAAAAATATTTCCTGCTCATAGGCAAGTAGCTCTTCTTCATTTGTTTCATTATGTGTATCAATAATATCTTGAAATTTGCTAAGCACCTTATTTTGTAGATCGTTATATTTTGATGTATCTATTGCTGTTGTGCTAAATTTATTTTAGGCAAAGTAATTTTATGCGGAATCGGTACTATCTTTTTAGGTAGGTTTAATTTTAAAGCTTCCTCTAAAATATAATGCTTGTTCATATTTACGTGCATATTCTCTACATCATAATCTGCTTTAAAGTAATCCGGCTGAACTTGTTTTATTCTGCTCTATAATATTGCTGATATTTCTAATTAGTTTAGTTTTATTACCATTACTTCAAGCAAACATTTCGGTAACACCGCCCCACCCGGGTATTAAACCAACACCACGTTCTACAAGCCCTGCGTTAAGTTCTTGATTTCCTATAATAAAGCTTGAGTGCAATAACAGCTCATATCCACCTCCAAGTGCCACACCAAGACCACAAGCTAATAACATGTACAGAGGAATATTTTAAGTGGAGCATGGTTTGCTGTCCCAGCTTTAGTAAATTCTCTAGATCGTGAAAATTCTTATCTTCAATATAAGACAGAAGAAGTTTTAAATCAGCACCGGCAGAAAAATTATTTCCTTGCGGATAAATATAAAGATTTTTACCGTCATTTTCGGCTTTACTTGCTGCTTCTTGTAGTAAATAAAACACCTCATGATTTAAACAATTCATTTTTATAGTAATAACAAAAATCAAAACATCTTGATAAAGTATTAATTTTGCCGAGCTATTCTCTAATACTAATCTGACTTGCTTGTAAAATATCTTTGTGAGAATTAAATTTTTGTTTATCGATTTTTTGATATTCTTTATTGGCTAAATATTGCGGAAGTGGGATATGCATTAAATCGGCATTTTTAATTACCGAATTCCAACCATTTTTAGCCGCTATAGTCAATAATTCAAATGGACCATATTTCCAGCTGTAACCAAGCTTCATAGCAGCATCGATATCATAAATATTATCCGTAACCGATGGAACTAGACCTGCTAAATAAACATAAAATTCCGTGATAATTTCAGTAAAAAATTTACCGTAAACCGAATCACTTACAAGAAGCGCATCAAGATTAAAATATCTACTTTTTGAACAGGACTATATGATAAGTCGTTTATATTGATAACTTCTTTAGTCTTTTTGCCCTTTGATACCGATAAACGATCAAATCCACCGTCACCTTTACGTCCAATTAACTGCTTCTCTATCATCTTATCAAGAACAGGGGTCTTTACATATTATTTTATGATAAGCATCATTTGCAGGAAGAGAGGCAAGTAATGAACTTGAAATTAACTTCATTACGTCATACCCGATTAGATCATATAAACCGAAAATTCCGGTACTCGGCAACCCCAAAAATATAGTAAATATTTTATCTATAGTAGCAACATCAAGATTCTGACTTATCGCTTTACGGGCTACTAATTCAAGTAAAAAATACCCTACTCTATTAGCAATAAAACCAGGCGTATCATTACATTTTACTATAATTTTACCAAGCGTTTTCGTTAAGAACTCTGATACTCTTTCTATTACTTCAGCCTTTATCATAGGGTCTATAATTAACTCAAGCAGTTCCATATTATCTTAGCGGATTGAAGAAATGCGTAATAACGAACCTAGATTTAATATTATCTGGTAAATTCTCTTTGAGTCTTTCAAGCGGTAATGTAGAGGTATTAGAAGCAATAATTGCATCTTCTTTAAGATAAGGAATAATTTTATTATATAATTGGTGTTTGATTTCTAACTTCTCAACAATAACTTCAATCACTAAATCACATTCTTTAATTAAATCTAAATCATATTCTAAATTACCGATGGTAATGAAATTTGCTCTATCAGGAAAAGATAAAGGTGGAGGTTTTTGTTTATGCAAATTTTCTTTAGCGGTGTTAACTATTTTATTAGGATCATTGGAATCTTTAGCGATAATATCAAGCAGCACTAGCAGCACTATTTTATAAGAGGAATTAGCAATTAACGCTGCAATCCCTGAACCCATTACTCCCGCACCAATAACACAAACTTTTTTTATTTCATTTTGCATAAGTTACCTTCTGTGTTACCCCGTTGCCTTGACCATGGGGTCCAGTTAAAAATACTAAAAATTTTTATTATTTTTTGGATTCCGTGGTCAAGCCAAGGGATGACATCGAGTGTGTTTTTCGATACACACAACCATGTCCCCTTGCAATAACGTTATGTCATAGAAACACTTAAGACTTTTACCGACGCCACCCCCGGCTTGTCGTAAAATTTTAGCACATTCATTTATAGTAACAGCAGTGGTAACGACATCATCGACTAATAAGATTTTTTTACTTACAATATTATACTTTGTGTTAAATTTGATACTACCCTTTATATTATTTTTGTGTTGTTTTCGTGGGAGAAAAGTCTGAGACTTAGTCCATTTTGCTTTAGTTAAAATCTCAGCTTTTAACATTTTATCGGTAACTTTTGCAATTTCCATAGCTAAAATATGAGCAGGATTATACATTCGTAGGTACAGGTATGATTAAATCAATATCTTTTATATCCTCGCTGCTATATCTATTATATAAAAGCTTAGCAAAGGTCTTAGCAAATATCGTCTTATCTTGATATTTAAACTGATGAACTATTTTTTTGCTATGCTCATTACACTTAAATAAGCTGCGAGCAAACTCATAATTAGGTTTATTGCTATAACAATTTCCACAAATGCAGTTATCTAAGATTTTTATACTAAATCTTTGTCCACATATACTACAATAGGGTCTTGCTATAAACTCTAGCTTCTTCCAACAATCGCTACAAAATTCACCGCTCCCCCTAGTATTTCCGCACCGCTTAAACATCTCTGCGACAAGATATAATCTATAAGATAATTATAAGTCTTTATTAACAATTAAAATCCTCTTGAAGATTCATGGTGTTTAGAAGCATTTGGTGTTGAGTGTGATGATGGTGCGCTAGCACCATAACGAACCCCCTTGCCACGTGACAAATTCTCTTGCATATGTTGGCTTGCTCATGAGCTTTATTTTGCTCAGGTTTTATTTTATTACTAACATTTGGAGTTATAAAAGATTGAAATATTTCTTCTTTTTTACCGTACATTTCTTTTAAATCACCAAATTGTGATTCAACAAAATAACCGACTCCTACTTTTACTGCCGATTTAACTTTTTCAAAATTAGTTTTTTCAGCAGGAGGAGCAAATTCAGGTCTCGCTGCAACCTTTGCTCTAGTTACATTAAAATGCTCTCTTAGCTGCCCTTCACTTAATTGATCAATTTTAGAGGGTATAGTTAAAAATTCTTCTAATGCTTTGGTATCTATTTTTGCTTGCCTTTCTTTTTCAAGCAAGTCTTTCTTATCTTCATAATTTCCTATTGATGTTTTAAACTATTTATTTGATTTATTTTATCTTTTTTTCGCTCCATACGCACTAAATTAGCATCTCCTTCACCTATTACATTAGCTCCGCTCCTCCTCCCAATAGCACCTGCTACCAAACCGCCTATAATACCGCCTACAGAGCTTACTTGTGTTACTAAAGATACCGTCTCTAAGGTAGTATCTTGCTTTTAAAATCTCTTTAGTTCTAGTTATATTTAATTTTTCAGATTCAACTTTTTCTTGGTAAATTTTAGCTAATTGAGTATCCAAGACATTTTTAAGTTCAGGGCTATCTTTTGCTTTATCTATTCGAGTAGTAACTACTAACTCTGATTGCTTCACATAATTAGCTTTAATATTTTCTAAAGTTTTTTCTTTCTATCTAAACGCTTATCTTCTTTTACTTCTAAAGTTTCTTTTCCAACATTGTAAGCAACGGTTGATAAAGAAAGTGCAGCAAGCCCAACCCCGACGGGAGTGGGATTCAGGACTAACGATACTGCAACGCCGCCAATTCTAGCCACACGTCTTACTGCTTTACTACCTAATGTTTTATATGTTTTCTCTAGAACATTTGCTGCAGTTTCACCACCGGGTAGTGTCATGATTTTATTTAATGCCTTATTGGCTAAACCGGAACTTGGGGGACCTTTCTCTTTAATTTTTGCACCTTGCTGAAGTGTATCAACCGGATCATAAGCTTTTGCTACTTTTTCTCCAACGTTAATTACTCCTTCTACTAATATGAGTAGGACTAGCGATAACTTTACTGCCCTCCTGTACCACTTCGATTGCTACTCCACTTGCAGCGATTCCGGCACGAGCAACTCTAGCACCGTAAAGTGCCGTATCCTCTTGCAGCGTTCTTTTTCCTGCTGGCTTATTTTACGATTACCGTTCTCCTGTGAAGGCTCAGAAGCTTTTGTTTGTGCTGCTTCTAAAAGCTCTACTCTTTCAGGGGTATTTATTGAAGATTTAAGCTTATTATCTTCTGCTGCATTTTTTATTCCTTCTTCAGGAGTATTAATAGATGATTTACTGCTTAAATTTTCTTTACTCATGCATATCTCATAAAATTATGTTCTATGTTATTTCACATTCTATGTCATTCCCGTGAAAGCGGGAATCCATCTTTTAAAAAGTATAAACAAACAATGCTTTTATCGATTCTTGATTACGGGATTCCCACTTTCGCGGGAATGACATCAGAACTAGCTAGAAATGATACAAAAGAACACTCACCTCTTCCCCATCGCATAGCTAGTAATCAAGTTTTTTACAGGTTTAAAATTATTGATCACCTTAAATCCTATTTGTCTTAAACATCTTAAATTTTTGGAATAATTTGAAAAAATATTATTTAACTCATCAGTCAGCTTATACATAATAAAATTATCCTCTTGCCTTAACTTTTGATATTCTTGTAATGTGCCATTATTACTAACTATCATACTCAAAATCTCTATATCCTTTATGCCCTGATTAAGCCCTTGTCCGGCTAGCGGATGTACTGTGTGGGCAGTGTCGGCAATAAGCACTATACGGTTATGAAAATATCTATTTGCTATACGGGCTTTTAGTGGAAAGCTACTAATCTCACTATCAATAGTAATTTTACCTAGGGAATTACCGGTATTTCTTTGAGTTAAAAACCTAACTTCTTCTACAGGCAAATTAACAATTAAAGCAGCCTGATCAGAAGAAGTTGACCATATTACGGATGAAGCATATTGATCTTTTAAAGGCAGCAAAGCAAAAGGACCAAGCGGCAGGAAATGCTCCATAGCACAATTTTCATGCGGCTTTTCATGCTTAATATTAAATGTAAGAGCAGTTTGATAAGGTTTCTCAATTTCATTAGCAAAGTAATGAGACCTCACTTTTGAATTTGCTCCGTCACATATAATTAATAAATTACACTTAATTTGGTTATCATCAAATTTTATAATCGAGTAGTCATTATGGCTTATAACCTCTTGATATTGATTATTATCAATTAATGTTATCAACGGATTATTAGTTACTTTTGACAATAGCATTTTTTTAAAGTCGCTATTCTTAACCACATATCCAAGTACAGCGTCAGCGTCATTTCGTAAGTCTAATATCTCTGAAGCCTGATTATCTACTACATATATGTCTTGCATTTCTGCTACAAACTTCTCAAGCTCTTCCCATATATCAATAGAGAATAAGAAATTTTTAGAATGCGGCGTTAAAGCAGTAGTTCTTATATCTTTAAAAAACTCTGGGCTTTTTACCGATTTACTCTCGAATATAGTAGTTTTTATACCCTTTTGTGCAAAAGAAAGCGCCGTTAACATGCCACTAAGACCGCATCCTAAAATTACCGTATTAGACATCTTCCCAAACTCTTCTACTTCTAGAGGTAATTTGTGCGTCGATCCGATACTCGCATCCTCACATACGCTTGTGTACGCTGCGGTGCTGCGTTTCGTGTCTCCTACAAATTCCTCTCTATAAGCGAATTTGGCAAGATGTCTATCAATCTGTTTTGTTTTCATTCGATTCATTTATGAAATATTTTAAATATCCGTTTGTTGCTATAAAGCTTAGAAGAAAATAAATAATTGCTATATCCAAATATGAACTATTGCCTGAGTATAAACCTAAACAACAAATCAATACACTCGCTAAAGTCGTGAAGCTATTTAAAATCAATAAATTTGTAAAAATATCCGTTTTGCTGATAAATAGGTAGGTTATTAAGCAAATAAATAATGAAATAATAATTAAAAAGATGTTAAGCATAATTTTTAAAATCGGTTTTACTGTTGGATACACAATCGTCATCGTCATTGTGAGGAAATTACGAAGTAATTGACGAAGCAATCTCAGGAGCTTGTTATTATTTCATGAGATTGCCACGCTCCCTACGGTCGCTCGCAATGACGACTTGGATATCCTACCCCTCTCATTATATATAATCATTTATAACACTACAAACTGCAAATAAAATTAATTAAAATTCCTTAAATAATTTTAATATTATGTAATCTTAGCCAACCTTTACATTATAAATAGCTATTGTGACAAAAATGTTATAAAAAAATGTTGCTTTCTTTTACATTCGGCATTAACGTATATATTTAGGTTCTTGCGTACGATTGCTAATTGATTGATATTTTTTGCTACAAATTATAAGATTTTTTTTGAAATATGAATAACTAATTCTTTCAAAAATCTTATTAATTATCGCTAAAAAATATCAATCAATTAGCAATCGTACGCAAGAACCTAGTATTATTATTTTTAAGGTAAATTGTAATGTCACAACTAGATGTTTTAATAGTAGACGATGAAGAGAGTATACGAAATCTCATTGCTGCAAATTTGAAAGATGAAGGTTTTAACCCTAAGGTTGCCGCTAATAGTACTCAAGCCCTTAAAATACTTTCCGAAAAACCGGTCTCTGCAGTTATACTTGATATTTGGCTTCAAGGAAGCGAAATTGACGGACTTGGGATTTTAGAGATAATAAAAAAACGCTATCCTTTAATGCCGGTAATAATTATTAGCGGTCACGGTACTATAGAAACAGCAGTAAATGCTATAAAAATGGGTGCTTACGATTATATAGAAAAACCGTTTAATAATGATAAATTAGTTATTTTACTTACAAGAGCTTGTGAAGTAACAAAGTTAAAACGCGAAAATATAGATTTAAAATCAAAGGTTATAGATAAAACTGAATTAGTAGGCGAATGTTCGGTAACTTTAAAATATAAAATGGCAATAGCAAAGGCAGCTACCTCTAGCAGTCGTATAATGATTCACGGTAAAGTCGGTAGCGGTAAAGAACTTGCAGCAAGATTAATTCATAAACAATCTAAAAGGGTTAATAATCCGTTCATTATTTTCAGCCCTACCTGTATGACTACGGAAAAAATCAATCAAGAATTATTCGGCGAATCGGAAAAGCAGGCAAATAATAAACGCCCTACTATCTTAGAATTTGCCAATAACGGTACTTTATATATAGATGAGGTCAGTAATATTCCTATTCCCATCCAAGTAAAATTATTAAAATTCCTTAAAGATCAAACTATTACAAAACCTTGCGGAAAAAATATTAAAATTGATATAAAAATTATCACCGGTACTTCTAAAAATATCCAAGATGAAGTTAATAACGGCAAATTCCTAGAAGATCTATATTATCGCCTTAATGTATCCTCTCTAAAAGTACCTTCATTATATGAAAGAAAAGAAGATATACCGCTACTCGTTAAGTATTTTGTTAAGCAACTTTCAAAATTTTCAGGTTTAAAAGAACGTAGCTTTGCCGATGAAACTATCGCTGCTCTTCAATCCTATGAATGGCCGGGCAATATTAGACAATTACGTAACGTTGTTGAATGGACTTTAATTATGAATCCGTTAACTACAGGTAATAATGAAATTATAAAACCTTATATGATACCTTCTGAAATATTAGCAAATAGTGCTAATCTTACAAAACTTGAAGATAGCTTTGATATGTTATCTATGCCGCTTAGAGAAGCTAGAGAAGTTTTTGAGCGTCAATATCTATCGGCACAAATGAGTCGTTTTAATAATAATATTTCAAAAACATCCTCATTTGTCGGTATGGAAAGATCGGCTTTGCATCGTAAATTAAAATTATTAAGCTTACATATACCTCCTACAAATAGAATAAATGACGAAGAATATGAGGAAGCAAATGCTTAAAGTCATATCAATAATTACGATTTATTTGTTATTAAGCAGCTGTTCCGAATCTACCCGTGATGCGAACGGATTACTTACGGATAGCCAAAGCACGGTAATTCGGAATTATATAATATCGCAAAATTCTAAAAACCTTAAAGTGAACCTTAAAGAAAAGTTCGGTTCAAATTTAAAAGGAGTAAAATTAATAGGAGTACAGCTAATAAATGAAGATTTATCAGGAATAGATTTGACTTCCTGCGAAATATTACGTGCTGATTTTGCAGGTAGCAATTTAGACAAAGCAATACTTACAAATGCTATAATTCAAGAAAGTAATTTTGCAGATTCGGTAATAAAAAATATTTCCGGATATAATTCTGACTTTCAAGGTTCAATTTTTCACAATATAACATTACAAAATACAAATTTTGTTCAATCAAATTTTAGCGATACTGCTTTTAATAAAACTACTATAATAAATGTCAACTTTGAAAATTCTAAATTTAGTCATGTATTATGGAACAATAATACTATCGACGGTGTTAATTTTCAAAAAGCTAACCTACAGAATAATAGCTTTAAAAATACTAATATAACAAATTCAATATTTTACGGTACGGATTTAGAAAAAAGTATAATAAATAATACCAATTTTACTAATAATTATTTTGAATCTAGCAACCTAAGTCAAACTACATTAACAGCAGTAATAATTAAGGATTCTAACTTCACACAAAGTATTTTTAATGAAGTAAATTTTAATAACGTACAAAGTAATAACTCTTGCTTTTCATACGCTTCCTTTCAAGATTCAACATTACAAAATATTAGCCTTACTAAATGTGATTTACAAAATAGTACAATTAGTAGTTCAGTCTTAAAGCATTTTAAAATCAATAATGCGATATTAAATAATATGAGTCTAAACGATAATCAATTTAATACTTTATCAATAAAAAATAGTAATGCTAATTTTGTAAGGATTAATAAAACTAAAGGCTCAAATATTACTTTAGATAATATTAGCTATACTAATAATATTTTTAGCAATAATGATTTTAAACAATTTATAGTGATTAATACTGACTTAAACAGCAGTGAAATAATAAACTCAAATATAACTAACGGACAATTTAATAATATAAATTTTTCTAAATCTTTAATACAAAACGTAAATTTTTCAGATGTTAAAATTACTTTAGGCAATTTAAACCAAGTAGCTCTAATAAATTCCACTCTAACAAATACTACGGTTATTAACTCCGTCCTTTCTAATTCGCAAATAAATAATATTAACTACCAAGCGTATTCCGGTTTTATTAATACTAATGTTTCTAATAATATTATTTTAAATAGTGATAATTCGAGCAAAATTCTACCAAATAATATAGTAATAAATTCGGTAAAAGATTTGCAAAAAATAACTCACTTAGCAAATATGAATTTAACAAATTTTGACTTGAACAACTTAATATTTGATAGAGTAGATTTTTCAAATAGTATCTTTAAAAATGCTAACCTAACAAATACGGTAATAAAAAATTCCATTTTAAAAGAGGCTAATTTTTCTGCAGCAATACTTACTAAAACAGATTTTTCAAACTCAATATTAACAGATAGTATATTTAAATCAGCTAAAATTGATCAGGCGGACTTTAATAACTCCGACCTAACAAATGCCGATTTTACCGAAGCAGCAATTAAAGATACTTCGTTTGATAAAGCTAAGACAAGCGGAATGAAAGGAGTAGAATAATCTTTAAATACCTTGGTCCTTATACGAACATTCAGTATGTCATCCCCGCGTGGCATTGTTGTGTGGATCAGTAAATGCTCTTTATGTCATTCCCGCGAAAGCGGGAATCCAGTAAAACATATAAAAAATTTTTTATATACTTATTTTGTTAAAGGTATAATTTTGTCCAATATTAAGGGTTATTTTTCTAGATGCCTGCTTTCACAGGAAGAACATAGCATTTACCTTTGGTTGCTCTTGGAAGACTTTGCTTTATTAGTAGGAGTATTAGACGGTGTAAATGAATTATTATTTATAAAAGCAGTAGGACTTTGCTGCTTCATTCTATTAATAATTTGTTGTTGTTTAAGAGTATTTATCTTTTGTTTTCCGGCTATCCTTATAGATTGAGTAATTTTGGCAGTTTCTACAAATATTTCCTTAGGAGTTTGTAGCTGATCAATTCGCTCATAATGTTTTTTAAGAAACTCTTCTTTTATCTTTGGCTTTATTCCTTTCAAATCAACATATGTTCTATATAACTTCTTTAATTTTATCTGTTGCTTGGAAGATTGGTGAGGAAGTGATTTAATCGAATTAACAAGACTACTACCTATTTCTTTTATAATATTAACTGCAGGCGAAGCTATTTTCTTTATTCCTTCATAAATTTTACCTAACCAACTAGCAATAACATCTAATAGTTTAGGCGCATATTCTTTAGATATAGGGGGTATATCCCTTATAATATCTCTCGCTTCAGTTAGATTATGAGCTAAATGGAGTAATGCTTTTTTCTCCTCTAACTCGGTAGAGCGATTAGCATATGAACTAGCTATATCTGCCTGAGCATCTATAGTATCGGTAATTATTGATTTAGTATCATTAAAAGAAAGATCTATAGGTGTCTTTTTTTGCGTTATAGGACTGTCTTCTCTTAATTTATCTAGCCTATCACGTATTGCTTGGTCTTTTTGATCATTAAGGCGTTTACTTTTTTGTTCTAGTTTAAGCTCAGATTGCAGCTGTTCAATTAGATCGTCTACTTCATTACCGGATTTTTTTGTGGGGATATAAGGTCTATCTTGGAGCTTTGCAAACCTTTCTTCTAATTCTTCAAGTGATGGAGGAGTGCCTTTAAGTTTTGCTAGTCTTTCTTCTAATTCTTTTATTATTTGATCGTCCTGCTTTTTCTTAGACATATATATACCTCTATAATAATTCCTAGGTTTTGTAAAAGAAAATTAATAAGATCTTTGCAATAATAGTTATTCCTATTTCAAAAAAATCTTATGATTTACAACAAAAAATAGATTAATTTAATTTTCCGCATGCAAAGCCTAGTTATTAATAACACAAACTACTAACTAAAATAAAGTATTTTTTGATATGAGTTAAGATATAATTATATAAAGCTAGCATTATCCGTGTGGATCAGTTTTGCCATTGTCACCTAGTTCCTTGAGCACGGGGTCTAATTAAAAATACTAATAATATTAGTATTTTAAGTTGTTTTCTGGATACCACACAATTCAGCTAATTCTGCACATGCCTTATTTTCTCATATAACTTTAAACATTTTTCTTTTTTAACCATTCCCTCACTTCGTCAGTAGTGTAAGTTTTAAAATCAGGGGCATTAATTCTTTGCAAAGCAATTTTGCATCTTCTGAATCTTCTTGTATTTCCTGTAGATAATATTCAATTGCTTTACATACTATATATACCCTTTTGATCTGTCTAAGTTTTTTGCTGACTATGCTAAACTATTATTTAGTTCGTCCGGAATAGTTAAATTCAGTCTTGCCATCTTGTGACCTATCTTTAATTAATAACACATTACGACACATAATAGCACAAACTACAAACTGAAAAAAGCTATAAATACTTATCCAACACGTCCGACATAATTTTACGAGCTACAGGGGCGGCGGCTTTACTACCGCCTCCGCCATGATCAATAAAGACGGTAACGGAATAACTAGGATCGTGATAAGGAGCGAAGCCTAAGAACAAGGCATGATTACGCCTCTCCCAAGCAATAGATTTACGGCTTAAATCATCTTTAGCATTTAGTTTGCCTTGCACCTGCGAAGTACCGGTTTTACCAGCGAGCTGCCTATTTTTGCCTAAAATTCTATTATAATACGCCGTACCTCCCGCAACATTAACGGTATTATACAAACTTTCTTGGATTATTGTGATATTTTCGGGCTTAATATTGACATTATAAAATTCCGGATCATTTTTTAATATTCTAGGCGTATACAGTTTACCGTTACTTGCAATAACTGTAATAAACCTTGCAAGCTGCATCGGCGTTACCCCTAGAAACCCCTGTCCGATTGCTAAATTAAAACTATCTCCTATTGACCAAGGACGCTTTAATTTTTTCTTTTTCCACTCTTTTGACGGTACAAACCCGCTACTTTCAGGAGCTAAATCAATACCGGTTTTTGAACCGAGGCCAAATTCTCTTGCAACTTCAAGAATTTTATCCGGACCTACTATTCTTGCTAATTCATACATATAAATATTACAAGAATGCTTTAAAGCAGACATCATATCTAACGTTCCGTGTCCGCTATGATTCCAACATCTAAAGCTATTAGTACCAAGAGCAGAGCTACCGTCGCAAAAAACGGTTTTATTAGGATTAATGCCTACTTCAAGGGCTGCAAGTACGGTAATTATTTTAAAAACTGAGCCTGGAGGATAAGAATTTTGTATTACCTTATTAATTAAAGGCTTATAAGGATCACTCGTTAAACTTTGCCAATAATTTTCCGATAATTTACTGAAATGATTTGATTCAAAACCCGGAGTGGAAGCACAAATTAGTACATTGCCGGTTTTAGTATCCATAACTATTGCCGAAGAACCTTTAGGATTTAAATATTGCTGGATATTTTGCTGAAGAGACACATCGATATTTAAATGTATATCTTCACCCGATTTAGTAGGGGTTCCTGCTATTTCTCTTACCTGCTTACCGTAAGCGTTTACTTCAACTTTTTTATAACCAAATGCTCCTCTTAGTTTGTTATCGTAATATTTTTCAATACCGGATTTACCGATATTAAAATCGCTTAAACTATGTATATTTAATTCCTGCTTCTCGTGCTCATTTATTTGACCAAGATAACCGATTAAATGAGAAGTAACGCTTGAAAAAGGATAAAACCTTAAATAACCTATATCAATAAATATTGAAGCGAGTTTATGCTTTTGTTCTTCAATCATTGATACTTGCTGCCAATCAAGCTGATCAAATATTATTAAAGGAGTGTGGCGACTAGATTTTTTAATTTTTTGCTTAATATAATTATATTTTTCCGGAGATAAATTTAGAATATTACTAATTATTTCTAATTCATCCCTATAATTATTATTAATGCTTCTATCTATTACTAGCTGATAACATGGTTTATTAGTAGCTAAAATATTGCCATCTAAATCGTAAATTCTTCCTCTAGTCGGTGGAAGTACAACAAAATTAATACGATTCTTATCCGATAAAGTCTTATATTCTTCGCTTTTAATAAGCTGTAAATAAAACATTCTTATTCCAAGCAACGATAAAAATCCGAGTTTACCTAATCCGATTATAAAGGCTCTTCGTGAAATTAACTCACCATGTAGTATTTTCTTATTTAGCATACTTTTTAAAGTAATTCATAGGAGAGTCAAGTATAAGACGAATTATATTATAAGAAAATATAGTTGTTAAAAATTGAAAGAAAATTATTAAATATCCGTCTGCTTCTAGCTTCTTGATTTTTATTAGTAAATATTTAAAATTCAATATAAATAAACCATAAACGCAAAAAATAATGAAATTTATTAAATAGTTTTTAGCTACAAAATATTTTGAAGATAATTTATAAATCGTATATGCCGATAAAAAAACTAGCGAATTTGTACCGATAGGCATACCACTTATTTGATCTATAAATAGACCGAGAAAAAATATGCTAAAAATATTTAAGGAATATAACGACATAAAATAATAAATAAATATAATTTCCATCGCCGGAAAGATTCTGCTTTGAATATTTATTTTATAACTCACTAACGGAAATAATATTATAAAAAAACATAGCAAAGCAAACAGCAATTTTAATATTATTTGTAAGCTATTTTTATATATTTCCTGTTTTATCTTTAACATAAATAGTTTTTTGTTATATAGTTTTGTACTGTGTCATACCGTGACTTGATCGGCAATTAGGTTATCATCCCACGACTTGATCGCGGGATCTATATAAACAACATTTTGTGTGGTCATTTTTACTGGACCCCGTGGTCAAACCACGGGGTGACAATAGAAAAATTGCAACCACCCAACGACCATATCAACCACATACAAAATATAAATTAATTTTCTATTTTGTACAGTTTTAAAAAATGAATATGGATTCTACAATAACTCACAACAACTAGGGTTAGGTCTTTTATCATTATCGCTAAGCTCTAATTCTTCTTGTGCCTCGGAACTTGTGGATATAAATAGTTGTTTTGATATAATATTATTTATTATTGTCGTAAGATCAAAAGACTTAAGCCATGGGATAGGTATACTAGGTTTATCTGTGATATTTTTATTTTTTGACATAAAAACCTCCTTTTTAGCTTATAAATGCGTCATTGCCAGAAAATTTAGGCTTTTTGTTGCACAGATCGTTTTATGTCATTCCCGCATAGGCGGGGATGACATCAAGTAGGTTTTACCGATCTACGCAACAATGCCTGCTCGCAATGACAAAATCTATAATTATTAGGTAATATTTTAACTTTCTTCCTCACTTTGTTCTATCGGTTCTAAACCATATAAAGATATCATACGTTCAAATACTCTACCGGCAGTAGGGGCAGCCGTCCAACTTGCGGTTGCAAAGCCAAAGCTTTCTTTAGTCGGTTTCGGCTCATCAAATCTAATAAAAATAACATATTGCGGGTTAGATGCAGGCAGCATACCTAAAAACGATGACGCTCTACTATTTTTTAGATATTTCTTTTTTCCTGCCCCTTGTGAAAGTTTTTCTGCCGTACCGGTCTTACCGCCGATAAGATAGCCTTTGACCTCTGCTCTTTTACCGTTACCTTCTTTTACTACCGCTCTAAATAATTTCTTCATTTGGGTAGAGGTATTTTCACTAAAAACTTTTGTACCTATTACTTTTTCATCCTTTCTTTTTAATAAAGTAAGATCATATAAAGTACCACCGTTAACAACCGGTAACATTGCTCTAACAAAATGCAAAGGGCTAATCGAAATGCCGTAGCCATACGACATAGTAACACTCGTTAACTCATTCCATCTTTTCTCGGAAGGAAATAACGGAGTACCTCGTTCAGGTAATTCTATTTGCAACTGATCTAATAGACCTAATTTCTTTAGGTATTTTTTAAAATTGCTTTTACCGATTTCAAGCATAATTTGACTTGTGCCAATATTTGAAGAATATAGAAAAATCTCAGGTACACTATGCCATCCTTGCCTTGGAGTATAATCCTTAAGCTGGAACCCTCCTACTTTCATATAACTTATATCATAAGCATCATTCATATTTATTGCACCGGTATCAAAGCCGACTGCCATAGTTAATGCTTTAAACACCGAACCCATTTCGTAAATCCCGAGACTTGCTATATTAAACAGCTCTTCCGGTTTGGCTAAACTCGGATAATGCGGATCGAAATCAGGCTTATTTACTAATGCTAAAATCTCGCCATTATTTGGATCAGCAATAATGCCTACTGCTCCTATGGCCTTAAATTGCTTTAAAGTTTTATCAATCTCCTCACTTAAAATACTTTGTAATCTGATATCAATAGATAATTGAAGCGGTTCTTTCCGATTCTTTGGTTCATTTAATTCATAATCAGAATTAGTTAAATACTTATCATAAGCGAGCTCTAAACCACTAAGCCCTACCGAGTCTCTACCTACATAACCGACAACATGCGACAATAAATTAGAAAAGGTATAAATTCGTTTCTGCTCTTCTTCAAATTCAAAACCAAGTAACCCAAGGCTAGTTATCTTTTCTTGCTGACTAGGTAGTACATCCCTTTTTACCCATATAAAGCTTTTATTTGACTTAAGTTCTGCAAGTAATTTAGCTTTATTAATATCAGGTAGAATTTCTGCTAGCTTTTTTACGGAAGTTTCAGGATCAAGTACTATTTGTGGATTAGCAAATAATGAGGCAGAAGGTAGGTTCACTGCTAATAAATTACCGTTTCGATCAACTATTTCTTTTCTAAATTGATGATTTTTTTTAAAGGAATTAATATTTTTATCGTAAACATTCGTAGCAACGATTATCAATCTGTAAGATAAAGTACAAAAAAGAAAAGAAAAGACACAAATAACCATTAATAATCGGATTTTTGTATTTTTACTACAAACATTCCAAATTGTTAGACTTTTAATTGTAGGTTTCCATTTTTCCCAAATTTGTTTCATATGTTATTTATGGTGTTTCAAACACTAATATTTCCGCAATCCTTATGTCATTCCCGCGAAAGCGGGAATCCAGTACTTTAAAACCTTTTCAAAACTTGATTTGAAAAATAAAAAATCTTTAAAATCAAGATTTTTTGAAAAGCTCGATTTATCTCGCTTTACCCTAGATTCCCGCCTACGCGGAAATGACATCGAACGCTTTTTCCAAGCCATGCAACAATCCTACCAAGATACGAAGATCAACTTCAAAAAGAGCAAGGAATCCACAAGACGAGGGACGGAGCGTATACTTAATACGTGAGTATCACAGTACTTGTAGGATGACGTAGCCAATTTTTGAAGTTCATCGAGTATCCTTCACTCTACTCGAAACAGTCTGTATATACTTATTATTTGTAATTCTTTTGTAACGCCATTTACTACTCTTGGAAATACTAATATTATGATTAAATTTAATATTTTGATCGATATTTGGCCCTAACGGATCTTTTATCATTTGATAAGATTTAACTGTTTCTAATTTTAAATAAGCCGCCGCAAGTTTTTCCAATCTAGCCGGCAAAAGTAGATAAGCTTGCTCTGCTTTTAAAATATGAATATTATTATTCTCACTATTTATCTGTTTTACAACGCTACTTAATTGATAATCAAGAGTTGAGACTCTCTCCTTTATGCTAAACAAACTACATATTGCTATAATTGTTATCAATAATGTTAAATAGTGAAGCTTTCTTATACTCATAATTAATTACTCATATATCGCTTTTGCTGCTCGAAGTTTTGCCGATCTCGCTCTAATATTTAGCCCTACTTCTTTATCTGACGGTGCTAGAGCTTTGTTAGTAATAATCTTAAGCCATTTATTTGGATCAATCGTCATGTCGTCTTTAGCATATTTTGATCTTACTACCGGCTTTTCCGAATTTTCTTTAAAGAAATTCTTAACTATCCTATCTTCTAAAGAGTGAAAAGACACCACAACTAAACGTCCGTCTTTCTTTAATATATTTTTTACATTCACTAAAAACTGCTCTAACTCCCCAAGCTCATCGTTTACATAAATCCTAATGGCTTGAAAAGTTTTAGTTGCAGGATCAATTTTGCCTTTTCTAAATCCTATACTACTTCTAACAATCTCGGCTAACTTGCTTGTACTATCAATTCTCGCCGTTTTTCTATATTCTACAATTCTCTTAGCAATTCTTCGTGAAAAACTCTCATCTCCGTATTTGTAAATTACGTCAGCTAGCTCTTTTTCCTCTGCCGCATTTACAAACTCCTCGGCACTAAGCCCTTGCCCGCTCATACGCATATCGAGTGGTCCGTTATGCAAAAACGAAAATCCTCTATCTGCTATATCTAACTGCATTGATGAAACGCCTAAATCCAGCACTATCCCATCAAATTTTTTTTCCTTAAGCTTTGCAAAACTATCCGCAAAATTTGTTTCTACAAAATCAAATCTCTCACCGTAACTTTGCTGAATTTCTTCGGCTCTTTTAATCACGTTTGGATCACGATCCAAGGCTGTGACATAACAGTTACAGCTTTCTAATATTGCTTTGCTATATCCTCCTGCTCCAAACGTACAATCTAAATAAGACTCACCGGCTTTTGGGCTTAAGGCCTCTAACATTTCATTTAGCATTACAGACACGTGAGATTGTATCATTAATGAGCATTCCTTAGAGTTAAGCGCTTTTCATGAGCAATTTTTTGAGCGGCATTTAAATATTTCTCAAAATTCTGCGGCTGCCAAATCTCAAAAATCACCCCTTTACCTACAAAACATGCTTGCTCTTCGATTCCTGCATGCTTCATTAAAGATTGCGGCAATATAACTCTTCCCTCCCCATCAAAGGAAAGTTGTACAGCTTCCCCGAATATCATAGTCTCAAACGCATCACGCTCCTCGGAATAAGGATCAAGCGTCTCTATCATCTGCCTTAATTTCTCGATATGCGAAATACCGCACACCTCTATACAATTATTCCTAATCGACGGATAAGCAATTACACCGTTAAATAATTCTTTACCTAGTACCGCACGGTAATTCGCCGGCACCGACACCCTACTCTTTTTATCAACACCATTTACATACTTAGATAAAAATACATTCATTGGGTTAATTTGGGATTTAATGGGAAATTATAGGATATTATAGGAATATCAAGGAGTCAAGGGTTTTTAACAAGGATGAGTTAAATTATTAAGATGTCATACCGTGGCTTGACCACGGTATCCAAAAAAATAATTTAAAATACTAATATTAGTATTTTAGAATGGATTCCGCGATCAAGTCGTGGGATGACAGAGGGGGAATTGATCCACACAACAACGCCATACAGGAATAACATCGAACCACACAACAAAGCTTAATCCAATGATTTTATAGATTTTTTAAAGTGATTTTCACCTTGAAAATTCATATTATTTAATATATTAATTTCAGATAAATGATTATAGTAATTTTATGGCTAAAGTTAGAGAAATAGAAACGATGGCTACTCTAATAACAAAACAAACATCTTCTTATGATACAGGTATGGTGTCTGGATATTACCTTACTAGAGCAAGACAACACCCTAACTCCTATTGCTTCTTCCAATTTTATCCCTAGCATTAGTTTATCGGCCATTCAAGAAGTACCACTGATATCTTCATCTTCTGCACAAGACTCCGAATACAACATTACACTAGATAAACTATTCGAACAGTTTCACATCACTTACGGAGCATATTCTTTTTACCAATCCAAGTTTTTTCAAACCGCTCAACTAAAACATCTTATAAAAAAGATTTTAGATCATCAAGGTGATGATATCAATATTCAAGATTCGTTTTATCATACAGTTCTACATAAGGCTATTTACCGCAAACTTTATGATATAGCTGAATTTTTACTAGAAAAAGGAGCTTCAACAGAGTTAAAAGATTTAGATGGATATACACCTCTTCAATTAGTTATTCATGAAGCCTACACAGAAATGGTTAAATTTAATAATATGGAGCAGATCATCGAGATAAAAACTAATAGAATTAGTACCCGATGATAAACCTGAATTAAAAGCTTTTTTAAGCCTTGCAATAGTGTCTCAACATAATAATTCTAGCACAATAGATAATTCTCTTGTTACCACTAAAGATATAGAAAAATTAAATGATACTACAAATTTCTATACCGGTTCAAGAATATCTAAAATTGTTGTAGTTGCTAATGAAAATCCTAAAGAGTTGGGACTTGAATTAGCTGGTGAAGTACATGCATAGGTTTCTTAAACATACTTAATAATGACCTATAGAACTATTTTAATATAGGTTAATTTAAAAAATATTGACTTATTAATTTTTATTATGTTTTATTTGAAATAATTATTGATTAATGTTAATAAGGATTTTATTTTTTACATAAATAAAGGTTAATTATGCCGCAACTTAAAATAGGTATTTTTAAAATACATAAATATTGTAAAAATATAAAAACTACAACTCAATCAAACGCTAACTATCCCCTAAAAAAAAACTACTGAACAAAAATTAAACCCCACTGTAAAATATAGAAATATGATCCCAATCAAGATATTTGCACACCAGATACTGAACTTCTTGGAACAGATTATGACACATAATTATAAATCTAGCATTCTTGACTACATATATATTGTGAACAAATGCTAAGTTTGAGCTTTAAAATCTAATTTATGTTTAATTTACCTATTGATAATATTATCGTATTCATATACCTAATATCTATTCTACTTATTGGTATATATTACCGAGCTAAAAATAGTAGTTTTAAGAACTATGCAAATGTTGAAAGTAAAGCGCAAAATAGTAAGCTGTTATTAATAGCTACGATATTTGTAAGTTCTGTCGGAGGAGCCACCACTTTCGGCATTATGGAAAAGGCTTTTTTGGGACATGAATATTATGCTTACGCTCTTATACTTACAATACCTATAGATATATTAATTGCAATCTATATAGTGCCTTTAATTGCCAAACATTACGGAGCTGAAAGCATCGGCGATATCCTAAGTACATATTACGGTAATATAGGTCGTTTTATCGGAGGGGTTAGTTCGGTTATCGTTTCAGTGGGGTTTTTGGCTGCTCAAATAAGCGTCAGCGGCTATATTTTTCAATATATCTTAGAAATAAATGATGTAAATGGGGTAATTTTAAGTTATAGTATAGTACTTATATATACTACAATAGGCGGTTTACAATCTATTGTTTTTACTAATTTACTACAATTTTTGGCGATGATAATCGCTATACCAACCATAACTTTTATCAGTTTAAATAAAATCGGTTTTGTAGATTTTATTAATAACCTACCTACGGAAAATGCAAATTTTGATCGGAGCAACCTACTTTCTTATACAATGGCAGCAGCTTTAAGTTTTAGCGTCATGAATCTATATCCTACATTTATTCAAAGAGCTTTAATTAATAAAAATCCTACGCAAACAACTAAAGCAATATATGCAAAATCCGCTATATATTTTTTCTTCTTGATTTGCATTACTTTAAATGGTTTAATTGCTTATAAGCTTTATCCAAACCAACCGTCAAATTTAGTATTACCTTATTTAATCAACCAAATCATCCCAACTTTAATTCAAGGGATAGTAATAAGTGGACTCTTAGCTGCCGTTATGTCTACTGCTGATTCTGATTTAAACGTTACTTCTATAGCTATTGTTAAAGATATAATCAATCCTATTTTTAAGGTTAAAAATCAGCAAAAATTATTATTAATTGCTCGAATTATTAACATTATAATAGGAAGTTTTGCAATAATTGTAGCTTTAAAATTTAGTAATGTAATTGACTTAGTAGTATTCTTCACTGGTTTCTGGGGACCGGTAACATTAGTACCGTTAATAACAACGCTTTTTGGTATCAGAACATCTAAAACTATAATGGTCTTATCATCACTTGGCGGAGCAGCTATCTTCTTAATATGGGAATATTATTCTTTATCGTTGCAATATTTCAACCTTAGAGGAGTGTTTATAGGGACAATGGTGAGTCTTGTGATATTTATTCTAGGATGGTGGTATTCTAATGTCATTACGAAGAAAGTCATATAAAATATATTATCTATTTACTTGCAGTTTTAAATAATTTAATATATTAACTCAAGGTTAATAATTGAATTATGAGGATTTTATGTCTAAGCAAAATAGTATTGAAGGAAAATATAGCATAATAATTCCTATTGAAGACAAGAATGGGAGAATAAAATTTAAGCTTAAATTCACGTGATGACGTTAATGATAGCACTTTAGCTGATATAGCTACGTATTCAGAAAATATGCGTAATATGTATTACTCTACTAAGCAAAAAATGATGCTGTTAACTCTTTAATGACAGGAACTTTAAATTATTCTATTCATAGTACAATGACTCCATATTATCCTGACTTAACTAAATTTAATATTAATGATTTATCTCAGAATGATGAACCTAAATTAATAGGCGAAGCATGCCAAGAACTTAAAGATCCTATTGAGGATATAAAAAGCTAGCCTTTTGCATGCATCCAGAAACCTGCTCGATGTCATTCCTGCGGAAGCGGGAATTCAGTGACAAGTAGGAAAATCGAGCTTTTAATTTTTTAAATTTAGTATGTCTAGACTTTTTAGTGACTGGATTCCCGCCTCCGCGAGAATGACATCGCGACTCATACAACTAGGTTTTTCATGAGTTATAATATTAGTTTTTTCTGTGCAAAACATTAAAAATCATCTCAGCAAGTAACTTGTTAATACCATTTACTTTAGCAAGCTCATATATGGTTGCATCGCATACTGCTTTATACGAACCGAAATAATGCAGTAATGCTTTTTTTCGAGTTTCACCTACGCCCTCTATATCGTCAAGGCGTGATATTTTTATAGCACGTGATCTACCTAGTCTATGATTCTTTATGGCAAAATTATGTGCCTCATCTCGCAAGATTTGTAAATATTTCATAACCGGCAAATTCTTATCTAGAGTAAATACTTCCTTACCTATCACATGGAACTGTTCAAAACCGGCATTTCTATCTACTCCTTTTGACATACAAACAAAAGGAATATTCATTTCAAATTTATCCATCACCTCTTTAACAACGCCTAAATGCCCTTTGCCGCCGTCTATAATCATTAAGCTTGGCAATTTATGCGGCTCTTGCCTTAACCTTGTAAGCCGCCTTGTTAGGACTTGCCGAAGCATCTCATAATCGTCACCTTTTATGTCACCCCCGCAGTTCTTTATGCCATTCCCGCGAAAGCAGGAATCCATTAACCTTTTTGGATCCCCGCTTTCACGGGAATGACATACGAGAGAGGGAGCA
Source organism: Rickettsia africae ESF-5 (assembly GCF_000023005.1). NCBI lineage: Bacteria > Pseudomonadati > Pseudomonadota > Alphaproteobacteria > Rickettsiales > Rickettsiaceae > Rickettsia > Rickettsia africae. The sequence goes on from NC_012633.1 coordinate 823,007, forward strand.
TGGACATTAAAAACCCGATATTCTTTTTTATCAAAACCGACTTTACCAGCAACTACCATCACTCCAACTGCAAACTTACCTTGAATATGGCTATTATCATAAATCTCAATTCTTTCAGGAATTTCAGAAAGACCAAATAGCTCTTTAATTTCAAACATAATCTCTTGATTTTTTGCAAATTTCTTCAAATACTGCTCTAGAGAAAATAAAGCATTTGTCTCAGCATTTTGAACTAATTTAGCCTTACCGCCTTTATTAGGTACTGTAATATTAATCTGAAGTATATTGTTGATTTTCTTAATCGCCTCTATCACATTCTCTTTATCATTAATTTCATGATTAATTATAATTGCCGCAGGCACGTGTTGTTTTTGGTAAAATTGTAATAAAAAATATTCTAATACTTCTTCTTTGGTACTATTTTCGGTAGAAGTAGGAAAATAAGGAATATTACCACATGCTTGCCCTGCCCTATATAAAAACACTTCCACGCAATAATGCCCGTTCTTTTCCACAATAGCGATTATATCTGCATCTTTAACGACATCTGAAACCCCTGCCTTAAGCTGCACATAACTCAGTGCTTTAATGCGATCTCTAATTTCTGCCGCCTCTTCAAAACGCATCTGACTACTTAGCTCTTCCATCTTTCTAGATAGGTTCTCTTGGAGTTCTTTAGTGCGACCTTGTAAAAAATCTTTAACCTGAGTTACTAAGTCTCTATAGTCTTCCTTGTTTATTTTACCGACGCAAGGAGCATAACAACGTTTTATTTCATATTGTAAGCAAGGGCGAGTACGTGAATTAAAGTAATTATCCGTGCAGGAACGTAATTTAAAAATTTTTTGTAGTTCGGTCAAAGTAGTATTAACTTCCGCACTCGAGGCAAAAGGACCAAAAAACTTCCCGTCACTTAGAGTTTTACCTCGATATTTTAGTAATTGTGGGAAATCATGATCTAAACGTAACTTAATGAAAGGAAAAGATTTGCAGTCCTTAAGAAGAATATTAAATTTCGGCTGAAATTTCTTGATTAACTGTGCTTCTAAAAGTAGTGCTTCAACTTCGGAATTAGTGATGCTATACTCTAAAAAACAAGTATTTGCAATCATCCGAAGCGTCTTATTATCTAAATTGCTTTTAATGTAATTAGTAAGGCGTTTCTTTAAATTTTTAGCTTTACCGACATAGAGAACTTGCTTGTTAACGTCAAACATTCGATAAACCCCTGAACGTTCAGGAGCATCTATAAGTTTAGATTTAATTAACTCACTTCCGGTAATTTCTAGGGTCATGTGTATAGTGGTCCTATGTCATTCTTAGCTCAAAGCCGAAATCCAGAAAAAATAACCTTAATATTGATATAAAAATTACACATTAAACCTAAAAAAACAAGTTTTTTATAGGTTTTACTGGATTCCCGCCTTTGTGGGCATGACATAGAAGAGTGCACCATGCAACAATAACCTTCAATTCCCCGTTTTATTGTACGGATTGTCATTTGCGACTTTAACATTCACTATTTTTCGTGTATTGTCATCAAAGAAAAAGGTTATTTTAAACTCATCTCCTACATTTAAATCTACTTTTGGGTCATAAAGCATAATATGCATGTCACCGGGCTTAAAATCAACATTAATATTACCGGCAATTAAAAATGGATAATCCACTTTTACCATTTTACTAACCCCTTGATCATTAATTGTTTGATGAATTTCTATTCCACTTATCTTATCTGAAGATATATTCACTAAATTATAACTCTTACTTCTACTATTTATTAATGTAAAATACATAGCAGAATTGCTAACTTTACCTTGCACATTTGTTGTAGGTCTTGCCCAAGGCTGTGCAAAGTGAACAGCTGCCTCTGCAGGTAAATCATCGGGCTGATCAGAAGAAGAAGTTGTAGAATTAGGATTTCGAGCTGTTTGGTTATCAGCATCAGCATAGTTTACTGCACAAATTAAAGTTATAAAACTAATTAGTAATGTTTTTAGCATAATAATACCCTTAATAAATTAAAATGAAATATTAACATAGATTAAATATAAATCTAGTTTTTTAAAAGATATTTTTTGTACACTTCTTGTGGTAATCTCTCTATAGCATAACAAACTGCGATTCTTAGCATTTGTAAAGTATAGCGATCCAAAAAATCTATTAATTGTTTTGCATCTTTTTTTCCTGCTTCACGTAGCCATCCAACCTACTGCTTTATACATTAAATCATGTTTATCGTTTAAGAGTAATTTTGCTATTTCAAAAGTCGTATTTAATGTATTATTTTTGATAAAATACCAAGTAGCAACTATAGCTATTCGTCTTTCCCATAGAATTTCCGATTTTGTTAGTGTAAAGAAATAATCCTTTTCTTTATCCCATAAATAAGCTCCGATTATATGATGAGCTGATGCATCCACTAAATTCCAATTATTTACGTGTTTTATATTGTTTAAATAAAAATTATACAAAAACTCTTTATCTTGTGCTGTCTGATATTGCATAATCAAAATAGCTAATGCTAAAAATTTCTCTTCATTAAATTCTGAAGTAATAAGTCGGCTTAAATCCTCCATATCCAAATTATAAATAACTTTTAGCTATTGTACGTAAAGTCGGCACGGTAACACCAATAAATCGGTCATGCTCTCCATACTCTCCTTCTCTAGTTTTCAAGAATAGCATTCTACGTTCTACAGGAATAGTAGCATTCTCAAGTAAAATATTTCTCATTTGTTGTAAATTGTCTCTCATGTTCAATAAGCCATTTTTTACGATGTAATCCCCTGCCATAGCCTCCAAGTTTGCCATTGCTATTAATAATACGATGACAAGGAACAATGATTGCTAACTGATTCATACCATTAGCATTTGCAACAGCTCTATAAGAATTAAGGTTTGCCCAAAACTTTAGCCTGATTTAAATAGCTTCGTTTTCACCGTAAGGTATATTCATTAATTCTTGCCAAACCATTTTTTGAAATGGGCTTCCTAAAAGCTATATAGGCGTATTAAATTTTTGTAAAGTACCGTTAAAGTACAATTGAAGATCCTCTTCAATCATTCAAATCGGTTCAGTGCTTCCAGGAATAATAGCAGATTCTGTCTTAATCCTTAGCCTCTCAAGTTCACGCTCCAAACCTCTTCTATCAACAAACTCTAGCAAATAAAGCAATTTTTCATCACTAATTGCCAGCATAGAAACAAGAGGCGTATCTAGCCAAGCCGCTTTTAAAATATTTAAATGCCGGTTAAATTTTGTCGGCGGTCCTCCCATTATTTTAGAGACAGCATCTCGCAAACCGCTACTTGACTCATAACCCATATCAATTTGTGTATTCATGACCGATGCACCCATGCGCATTTGCTTCATCGCAATACCCATACGCCTTGCTCTCGCATATTCTACAAACGTCATACCAAAACGTTTTTTAAATTGGCAACGTGCTGTAGAAGCATCTACTGATAGCTCATCACAATCACTATCTTTCCATCTTTTAGCAGGATTAAACTCAATAGCATTAACAAGAGTACAAACTAAACCTGAAGCTTCACCAAGGATGTGAAAGAAGCTTGCAACGCTGACTAGGTCTATATGAAGCATGCCAAGCTTCCTTAGCAGTTTTATAAAATTCACAATTTTCAAATTTAGGTTTCCGTGCAGGACAAGTCGGTCTACAAAATACTCTTGTTATTCTAACCGCTACAAAAAAGATATTTTCATATCTGTCATCTTTATTAATTAATGCCTGATAATATTCTTGTCTTTGAAGCTTATTAAACATATTAATTTATCCTATAATATAAATTTATAATTATATTATATGAACTTTTTAAAACTCCTGTAACCGAAATTCAGGCATTGATTTTTTATTTAATACTTCTGTCTCTCATGCTCGATAAGCCATTTTTTGCGATCTAGCCCTGCACCATAACCGCCAAGCTTACCGTTATTATTGATGATGCGGTGACACGGAATAATTATAACAAATTTATTTGCTCCATTAGCATTTGCAACGGCTCTATAAGATCTTTCCATACCTATTAATTTAGCTTGGGTAAAGTAACTTCTTGTTTCACCATAAGGTACATTCATTAGCTCTTGCCATACTAATTTTTGAAATTCGCTTCCTAAAAGATATATCGGAGTATTAAATTTTTGCAAAGTACCGCTAAAGTAAGATTGAAGCTCCTCTTCAATTGATATAATCGGTCTAGTGCGATCTTCAGTAATAGCCGATTTTGTGTTAATCTTAAGTCTTTTAATTTTATACTCTAATCCTTTACTTTCAACAAAATCGAGCAAATAAAGCCTCTCTGTATCACTAATTGCCAGCATAGAACCAAGAGGCGTATCTAGCCAAGCGGATTTTAAACTCATTATTTTACCCTAAATATGATTTCTTAATATTATAATATTGATTTTTTATTTAACAATTTTATATTTTTAAAACTAACAATTTATAGGTAATCACTATGATAAAAGCTCATGTTTTTAAATATTCTCAGGTAATTTTAACCAAGAGGGAACTCGCTATAATAAAATTTAGCCAATACAACGGACTAAGTATACCGGATATTGCTAGTATGGCAAAAGAAGAAGAAAAACTAACGGAATAATAGATCAGTATAAAACCGGTAAAATAACTACCGCAAAATTTCGTAAGAAAATGAATGAGCTTATACAAGCAAAAAACGGTAATCCTATAGGAGATAATGAGGTATTTGATCAAGGCTGGAATGCTATGTGCAAAATAGAACCTGAAAAGCTAACAGAGATATATAACTTACAACAGACACATAAATTTCATATCCACATTATAGGCAATACAAACGAATTACAGTATAATTATATTCAATAAAAAATAGAAAAGGCCCCAAATCAACCCACCATTTCTTATACACTTTCATACAAACTTGGTCACTCAGGTGAGAGAGAATTAAAACATTATACAAAACATTTTTTAGCAGCTCGCGATTATGCACCGGTATGGCATATGAAAGCTCAAAATGACTATGACCAAAACGCTTTAGACATATTAGGAAAATATTACGATAATACGACTAAAGATATTATATAAATATTGATAGCTTAAAAATTCTACAATAGCGCATTATGCAATAATTCGCTATTTGCGTTATTTAAGCCAAATCATTTAGCTTCATGATCTTTAGCAAAATCAATTAGGCTTTCCACAACATCACTTAAATTTTCATTATTAAAGTCAATCCTCATTTCTTTTTTAACAACATCAACAAAATAATCATCAAGTGAATTTTTCATTTAAAATGGAAGTGTGTTTTGTCCAATGAACAATTTATTTCCTGCTTAATGATTCATAGGTATCAAGAGCAATTTGAATGGCATTTTCACACTGATTTTGATCTTTGCGATTCTGTAAGAAGCTATTATTGTTTTGTTAGTGCCGAGTTCACTTGGCACATCATTTTTAAATTCAGCTCTTATTTTTTTAACTCTATTTAAAAGATCACTATCCGATAAACGTTTATTATGATGCTGTATTATTGTGTTATTTATTAAGGGTAGAAAATTTTTGATAAAAGGCAGGATCGATATTGATATAAGCCTTAATAGTATCTTGTATTTGATTAGCCATATCCATGACCAAATGTTAACCGCCTCAATTTTAGTAATATGACCGGCAATAACATACTCATCAAGCAACTTCATGACTTGAGCGGTATATATTTTTTTATCCGGTTTTTCTTTATAATGCTTTTCCACTATCTCTTTGAGCTTATTAAATTTTATTCATATTGTAAATTAACTTGTTCTTTTTCTTCATAAAATTCATAAGAATTAGAAGCTATAAACATCAGATTTTTAAATTTATTCAACAAGAAATAAAACTTATTGCGTATAACTTCATCGGCTAAATGCTGTTCAAGCTGTTCAGAATCCAAATCGTTAGGCACATTTATAAAAATATTTTTAATTTCTTGTAGTAACGGAAAAAATGCTTTCAATTTATCATCTACAAAAAATATAGCATATTCTAAATCTTCTCTATCAAAATTGTTTAAACCATAATTTTCATAAAATTGATGTGCTTGTTTTAATTGATTCGATAACCCTACATAGTCAATTATGTAACCGTATTCTTTAGTTTTCCCTTTTTCTTCAAATAGACGATTCGCACGAGCAATTGCTTGTAAAAGACTATACTCTTTTCATTCTTTGCATATGTAAATAACGACATTACGCGGTGCATCAAAACCGGTTAGTAATTTTGAAACTACAATTAAAATTTCAGGATCATCGGAACTTTTAAATTTTTTAATAATTCTATTATTAAATTTTGCTCCATATTGTTCCCTAATGTTTTTTATAAATTTATCTACTTCATTTTCGCTTTCAATATCTTTATAACCGTCCCGGTCATCAGTAGCAGATATAACAACTTCAGAACTTACTTGTCCTATATCATCTAAAAATTTTTTAAAACGAACGGCAATTAATCTAGAAGGAGCTATTAACACATACCTTTTAAACCTGTACCTTTAAATGTTTTTAAATAGTGCGTTGAAATATCAAATGCTTTGGCATAAATAGCTTCCTTTGTTTGAGCAAGCATCTTTGAGCAACTGAATCTTGTTTTCAAAGCTGCTTTTTTTTCTTTATTTAATCCATTAGTAATCATATCAAAATCTTGTATTACGTCCTGCAAACTCTCAACTACTAAATTATTTGTAGTACTTACTCCCCTTGATACCTACATACCAAATCTTACAGAGTCAAGATTTTGTAAATTTTTCTTTAAGTCTACCAGCGATGTGCCTGCTACTAGCTTTCTTATATCGCCTGCTATCTGCATAGTCTGAGTACCTAGCTGGTATAAATTTAATGCCTCTTTATCTATTGCTTTATATTTATCTGCAATCTCCTTTATTTCTTCTAGCGTATAATTATTAGATAAAATTTTAACAAATTCTTTATGAGATAGATTAGTTATTTTTGCTAACGTATTTATATCTTGGAAACTCATTTTATCCTGATAATGATTTGTAAAAGTATATTGCTCATTTTCATAGGTGTTAAACTCTGCAATTTTTATAGAAAAATCCTCGTCTACAATCAATTTAAAAGGTCTGTTATTAGCATTTATTTCTAAAGCTCTATTAGTTATATTAAAATTAACACGTGCATTATTTATGTCTATACTACCTAAGCCATTATAGTAATTCATAGTATCGGTGATACCTAAAAAATATTACTATTAGTATCTAAACTAAAAGAGTGAGTAATATTATCACCTACAGTAACGCCAAGCCAACTATCAAGACCCATGCTTGCTGCTCCCTTTGCATTTATATTTTTTGTTGTACCACTCATATTATGTCCTTATTTTTTTATTAATTTATAAGAAAATAAGTCGTATTTAATAATTTATTATTCTCTTCACTGCTATAATTACTGAGTTCTAGCAAAGCTTCGTATATTTCTTTCTCAAGTAAATAGTCACCTCAGCTTTTGAGTATGTAGATTATTATTTTTGCCTAGATTCTGCTGTTGTAAATACTTCCCATAACCAATAATAGTAGGTACAGAATATTTTTTTAGCAAGACATGGAGCGAAAATTAAAACAAAAGGAACATTCAAAGTTTTTACTAAATTTCAAAAAGCCTTGAAACCCCTTATTGGAAGTGGTGGAGGCAAAGGGAATTGAACCCTTGACCCTCTGCGTGCAAAGCAGATGCTCTACCCCTGAGCTATGCCCCCGATTATTTATTGGCGAGGTTTTTGGAAGTGAAAATATTAAGATAAGCTTTTAACTAATCCCCAAGGTAATGGCTGACCATTGCTCCCTACGACTAAATCTCCGGAAGATTCATATTCGGCAGCTAGAAAAGACTTTTGAGCAGCAATAAGCTTGACCGGTTTGATTTTCTGACCATTATGAAAATATTCTTTAGCCTGTTCCCTAGAAGTCGGGTTATTTTTGGAAGCTGTTTTTGCTTTAGACATATACTATTAACTTTTTCTTAAACTTGTGAAGAATATAAAACTTTTTCCTAAACTTGTCAATAACTACCGTGTCGATAAATAGACATTGCCTAGAAAAAGTTGATAATTTGAAAAGTTGACGTCATTACGAGGAAAATTACAAAGTAATTGACGAAGCAATCTAGTAAAATGCGTAGCATTTTTATTATTTTTCTGGATTGCCACGCTCCTTACAGTCACTCGCAATGACGATTTGGTATCCATGCAACAGGAGCCTACAGCCGCTTACAATGACGGCATCAACGATTTCTAGGCAATGCCTATAAATATGTTAAGATATCCATAATTATTCTTCCGTTATTACTTCACTTTCACCGACGAATGCTATTTTAAATTCTACTATTTCTGATATCGTTTTTCCATCATATATACTAAACCCTACTCCTGTAAATTCTACTTTTGCGTTGATATCAGCACCATATGATACTAACAGCTTATATATTTCATCATCCTTAATATCTTTAGAAGTACATCGAACATTTTTAGCAACCGCATGCAAAGGTATTCCTCCGGATTTTCTTTGATCCACCTCAGCTCCGTTCTTAAGTAATAGTTTTGCTATATTAAAGTGCTTACTGCTTCATATAAAGGTGATCCTAGCCAAGCTCCTCGTTCCCGTTTACTGCAGCGCCTTTTGATATTAGATATTCTGCTACAATTTCCGTGACGTGCGGCTGAATTTCAAGGAGTATTCTTCAAAATATCACTACACATATTAACATTTGCTTTTTTTTCTTCAACTAACCATTTAGCCAACTTTTAGTGCATTATTTGTAGATACCGAAAATAGTTCAGTAGTAGATACTGCACGTAATTCATTTAAACTCCTTACTAGGCCCACTTTAATCAAGAGAAAAATAGACTCTTTTAAAACATTTTCAAAGCTACATTGTTTTACATAATGTTCTATATCTTGCACTACTACTCTATTTGACTTTAGCAACAGAGTTAAATTACTATTTAATAGTTCTTTTATCATATTCTACTTATTTATACTTTGTATTTCTTAAAGGTGATAAAGATCTAATTGTCATTCCTGCAAAAGGCTTGCTTGGATACCCAAATCGTCATTGCGAGCAGCCGTAGGCTGCGTGGCAATCTTATGAAATAATAACAAACTCCTGAGATTGCTTAATCAATTGCTATGCAATTTCCTTGCAATGACGATTAGGAAGTCACGCAGACAATACTGAGAACTCCTACTGATTAATCCTTGCCGTATGGTAACCGTTAGGTAGATCACGCACCCAATCACCTCTTGCAAAAGAGCCAAAGATAATCATAGCGATTTTATCTTGTGCAATATCTAGAATTTGCTACACTATAAAATTAAGCCTAGCTTGGATTTTTAGAGAACGCTGAGGTAAAGTGGTTTTCATTATAATACCCTACGATTTTTACTCTATGTCATTCCCNCNAANGCNGNAATCCAGAAAATATAAAAATCTCGAAGAATTTTTACTTTTTCTAAAAATGTAAAGAAATTTTAAGAAATAGCTATAACCTTTTGATTTTTTCGAGTTTTTCTGGATTCCCGCCTTCGCGGGAATGACATAGAGTAAAAATCGTAGGGTATTATAGGTTTTCATCTATTCATTTGCACCATGACAATATTTATATTTCTTGCCTGAACCGCACGGACATAGCTCATTACGAGATACCCTACCCCAACTAGTAGGATCGTCAGGGTTTCTATCTTTTGGATCAATGCGTGATACGACTGGTTTAAGGTCAGTCTCAATGCTACTTCCTGCGTTATATTTACTAAATGCCGGATCTTCCCGACTCTCACGCATATTTTTCTGAAGTTTTTTATACTCAAGCGAAACATCTTCTTTTTGAACATTTTTTAAGTCAATATGGAAATGGTATACGGTTTGAATAAATAATTCTTTTAAATTATTAAGCATCTGCTCGAATAAGTTAAATGCTTCTCTTTTATACTCACTAAGAGGGTCTTTTTGGCCATAAGCTCGAAGAGATATGCCTTGTCTTAAATGATCTAAGCTATATAAATGATCTTTCCAAACTTGATCAAGGGTAGTTAATAAAATATATTTCACGGCATTATGCATTAACTCGCTACTATAGGCTTCTTCTTTTGACTTATATATATCATGAGCCATTTGTATAACGGTCTTCGTGATTTCTTCTTCCGTTACATCATTTTTACTTACTACATTATGATCAAATTTTATAGAAAAAACACGATGTAATTCTACGCTTAAATTCTCTATATCCCAATCTTCTCTATAAGAGCCTACCGGCATGAAAGTTAATACTATCTTTTGGGCGAGTTCCTCAGTAGTACTATTTAAGAAACCGTGACTATCTTTAGATTTAATAATTTCAGTACGTTGCTCGTATATTATCTTACGTTGGTCATTCATTACATCATCAAAACGTAATAAATTTTTACGCATTTCGTAGTTATGTCCTTCCACTTTTTGCTGCGCTTTCTCAAGTGAACGACTAATCATTGGATGGTGGATAGCCTCTCCGTCTTTCAATCCAAGTGTTCTAAGGACTCCTGATATACGATCTGATGCAAAAATACGCATTAAATCGTCATCAAGCGATAGGAAAAACTTAGTTTTACCAGGATCACCTTGTCTACCTGATCTTCCTCTTAGTTGATTATCTATCCTACGGCTTTCATGCCTTTCCGTACCTATCACAAATAAACCGCCTGCTTCAATAACCTGCTTCTTTTCTTCGGCAATTTGAGCTTTTATTTCAGCTACTTTAGCTTCATAATTATGTGCTTTATCCAGCTGTTCTATTAACATTTCAGGATTACCGCCAAGCATAATATCAGTACCCCGCCCTGCCATATTAGTTGCAATCGTTACTGCCTTAAACCTACCTGCTTGAGCAATAATAAAAGCTTCCTGCTCATGAAATTTGGCGTTTAATACTTTATGAGGGATTTTTTCTTTATTTAAAACGCTTGAAAGTTCTTCTGACTTTTCTATGCTTATCGTACCGACAAGTATAGGCTGTCCACGATCGTAACAATCCCTAATTAGCTTTAAGATAGCATCATATTTTTCTTTTTTACTACCGTAAATTTCGTCATCAAGGTCAAGCCTTGTAACTTTATTATGGGTTGGGACTGCGACCACATCGAGATTATATATATCTTTTAGTTCCGGTGCTTCGGTCATAGCCGTACCGGTCATACCCGATAATTTAGGATAATTACGAAAATAATTTTGGAAAGTAATAGATGCTAAAGTTTGGTTCTCATTTTGAATTTTCACATTTTCTTTTGCTTCTAATGCTTGATGTAACCCTTCCGAATATCTACGCCCTTCCATTACACGACCGGTAAACTCATCAATAATCATTACTTTACCTTCACGCACCAAATAATCTACATTAACAGTAAACATATTATGAGCTCTTAAGGCTTGGTTAACATAATGTACTAAAGTTAAATTCTCAAAATCATATAAACTAGTATCTGGTTTTATAATACTTTCTTTACTTAAAAGCGATTCTATATGTGTAATGCCGGTTTCCGTTAAATTGATAGTTTTTAATTTTTCGTCTTTTTCAAAATCACTTGCATTAAGCAGACGTACTATTTTATCAATTTTACCGTATAATTCTGCATTATCATTAACCGGACCCGAGATAACGAGCGGAGTTCTTGCTTCATCTATCAAAATCGAATCAACCTCATCGATGATAGCAAAATTAAAAGGACGAAGTACCCGCTCCTGCAAGCTATACTTCATATTATCCCTTAAATAATCGAAACCGAGTTCATTATTTGTTGCATGAGTAATATCGGCGTTATAGGCGGCTCGTTTTACCTCATCAGGCATACCGCCAACAATACATCCAACCGATAAACCTAAAAAATTGTAAATTTTACCCATGGAAGCAGAATCACGGCGTGCTAGATAATCATTTACGGTTACAACATGTACACCTTTTCCAGTTAAAGCATTTAAGTAAGCAGGAAGCGTTGCAACTAAGGTCTTACCCTCACCGGTACGCATTTCGGTAATCATGCCTCGATGTAATATCAGGCCACCTATAAGCTGAACGTCAAAATGACGCATACCGCAAACTCTTTTAGCTGCTTCCCTAACTACCGCAAACGCCTCATATACTATATCATCTAAAGTAGCTCCGTTTTTAAGCTTTTCTTTAAACTCCACAGTTTTATTCTTCAACTCCTCATCTGATAATTTTTGTATAGCAGGTTCAAGCGAGTTAATTTTTGTAATTTCAGAAAATAGTTTTTTTACAGTACGATCATTTGCAGTACCGAAAAGTTTTTTTAAAATAGAAAGCATTAAAGTCCTTATGATATTTTTAGTATTTTAGTACTTAAATATAGGTATATTTTATAAAATTATCAAATGTTATAATTTTATTTAAATGAATAATTTTTTACTACAAATATTTGTAAATTATTATTAATAAATAAAATATTCTCAAATAGCTGTTGACGGTTATATATTATTTTTATAAAATTTAAGCTTATATTTAACACAATTATGAGTCATAAATGAAAAAATTATCTGTTATATTTTTATCAGTTAGCATGCTTTCCGGTATTGCTTTTGCTGATAAAGACAAGGTAGTTGCTACCTATAAAGGCGGTGAAGTAAAAGAATCACAAATTATGAAAGAATTTAAGCCTCAGCTTAATCTTCAATCAGGTGAAACAATCAAAAATTTTGATGATTTTCCACCACAAGATCAGGAAAAATTAATAAAAATTTATATTAATAATCTTTTGTTAAAAGAAGAAGTTGCTAAGTCAAATATTACTTCGTCTAAAGAATTTCAAGAAAAACTTGAAAATGCAAAAAATCAATTAGCTCAACAAGAATTACTAGCAAACTACATAAAATCTAACATTACAGATAAGATGTTTGATGACGAATATAATAAATATGTCGGTAATCTTAAAGGTAAAGAACAAATAAAAGTTGCTCATATTTTAGTTAAATCTCAAAAAGAAGCTAATGATATCAAAACCAAATTAAGCAAAGGCGGAAACTTTACTAAGCTTGCAGAAGAGTTATCTCTTGATAAAGCTTCAGCTTCAAACGGCGGCGTTATCGGTTACATTCTACTAAATCAACCTGGACAGTTAGTACCGGAATTTGAAAAGAAAGCTTTTGCTTTAAAAGTAAACGAAGTTTCAACTCCTGTAAAAACCGATTTCGGTTGGCATATTATCAAAGTGCTTGAGAAAAAACCTGTACCTATTCCAACAAAAGAAGAAGCAAAAGTAACTATTGATAATATATTAGCTGCAGAAATACTAAAGAAATATATTGCTGATTTAGAAGCTAAAGCTAATTTAAAAATCATGTTACCTAAAGCAGACAGCAAAGCCGGATCGTAATTTATATTTTGTTATTGCGAGAGCGGGCATTCCCCGTATACCACGTCGTCATTACGAGGAAAAACTGTAAGTTTTGACGAAGCAATCTCAGGAGTTTGTTATTACTGCATGAGATTGCCACGTCACTTCGTGCCTCGCAATGACGGTTTGGGTATCCACACAACAATGCCTCCGCGGGAATGAAATAGGGTTCACACAGTAACACGTCTCTACCCAAGAATAACATTATAACTACTCTCAATCACTGCAAATGCTACACACACAGGATAATCATCAGCAAGAGAAAGGTGAATATTAAAAGGAGAGAGTGTGTTTGTATAGTTTGAGCTAACTTCTACTATAGGCTTACCTAAATCATTATTTAGTATAGTAATATCTTTAAAATTTATACCTTGACCTATACCGACTCCAAAGGCTTTACTCACAGCCTCTTTAGCAGCAAAACGCTTGGCTAAAAAAGCAGCATGGTTTATTTTTCCCAACAAAGCAAACTGTTTTAATTCCTTTGAAGCTAGAATTTTTTTAGCAAAAAGTTCTGGATATAAATGTAATATTTTTTCGATTCTAGGAATTTGTACTATATCAGTACCAACACCGATAAGCATTTACTTATCGGTTTCATAATCTTCGCCATTCTCATCAATAAAGATTTGATCATCTAAATCAGAATAATCTTCCCCGATATAAACTTCAGGTAAATATTCAAATTTTTCTTCTACAGCTTCTGATTCATCTTGATTAACAAGCGGCTCTATCATAGTTCTTGTACGCAGACTATTTATTAAATCTTGTTCTAACTGAGCTACCGATACTTTTCCGGCAGCAATTCTACGTAATGCGATAACAGGAGGCTTATCACGCTTTTCTTTTTTAATTTGATTAGTTTCTACTTTATAATTTAATAATTTAGCATATCTTGTTGCTAGGACAACAAGCCGAAACCTATCCGGTATAATTTTATTACAATCTTCTGCTGTAATTCTTGCCATAATTTTTCTCCGTTAAAAATAGTATACTACAAATAAATAGGAAACGACTATACGCAGATCAACTTCAAAAAGAGCAAGGAGTTCACAAGGCGAGGAACAGCGTATACTTATTAATACGTGCGTACCTCAGCTGCGTACCTCAGCTCTTGTAGAACGACTTAGCCCATTTTTGAAGTTGATCGAATATATTATACCCTTTTTATATCTGCACCACAATTACTTAATTTTTTTTCTAAATCTTGGAAGCCACGATCTAAATGATATATTCGGTGTAATACGGTTTTGCTACTAGTACTAAGACCGGCAAGTATTAGCGATACTGAAGCTCTAAGATCACTTGCCATAACTTCTGCGCCTTTTAACATTTCTACACCTCGAACAACCGCCTTATTACCTCGTACTACTATATCTGCTCCCATTCTACATAATTCAGGGACATGCATGAAACGATTTTCAAAAATATTCTCGGTGATCATTGAAACACCGCTACTAAGCGTCATAAGGCTCATAAATTGTGCTTGCAAATCAGTAGCAAAGCCAGGATAGGGATTAGTTTCTAAATCAACTGAATTTAACTTCCCTTCATAAGTTACTTGAACTCCGTTATTGATCGGCACGACTTTTATACCTGTTTCGATAAGTTTTAAAGCTATATTTTTTACAATATGATAATCAATCCTACAAATTTTTACATCACCTTTAGTAATAGCTGCCGCAAACATATAAGTACCGGCTTCAATACGATCAGAAAGTACTTTATAGCTCGCTTTATTTAAAGAATCCTTGCCTTTAATTGTTATTTCGCTAGTGCCGATACCTGCAATATCGGCTCCCATTGTGATAAGACAATTACATAAATCAACTATTTCCGGCTCTCGACCACAATTAAAAAGCACAGTTTCCCCCTCTGCTAAAACAGCTGCAAGTATTGCATTAATCGTAGCACCTACGGAAACTTTATCAAAAACAAAATGAGTACCTTTTAAGCGTCCTTTACTTGAAGCGTTAATATAACCGTCTTCTATTTCAATCTCAGCTCCCATAGCTTTTAATACAGCAATATGCAAATCTACTTGCCTTGCTCCAATAGCACAACCACCCGGAAGCGATACTTTTGCTTTACCGTATTTGGTAAGCAAAGGACCAAGCACCCAAATCGATGCTCTCATTTTACGGACTATTTCATAATCTGCAGTAAAGTTATTTATATTTTTGGTATCAATTATAAGCTCAAATTCATCTTGATGTTCTATTATTTCAATATCTGCCCCGTGACTTCGGAGCAAATCTTTCATAGTACTAACATCCGTTAACTTTGGAACATTAGTAATATGCAGTTTATCGGTAAGAATAGACGCTGCCATAATAGGTAGCACGGCATTTTTAGCACCGCTAATATTAATACTACCTTTCAGAGGTGTACCACCGTGAATAATTAATTTGTGCATAAATTATTTTGATAAAATTGTAACGTCATTGCGAGGAGAAACTGATTAAATTGTCATACCGTGGTCAAGCCACGGTATGACACCGATTATACTACACATCCAAATTCACGACATTCAACGCATTTGCTTGGATAAATAACCTGCGAGGTTCAACAACGTCACCCATTAAAGTAGAGAAAATGCCTTCTGCTTCATCAATTTCTGCAACTCTTACCTGAAGCAAAGTTCTTTTTGTAGGGTCAAGAGTAGTTTCCCATAGCTGGTCGGAATTCATCTCACCAAGCCCCTTAAAACGCTGAATATTTATACCTCTTTTTCCGCATTCTATAATGGTATTTAACAACTGACCCGGTGTTAAAATATCGAATTCCTGACTTTTCACTATAAACTTTAATTGCTTACTAAATATATCACAAATCGTTAAAGCAAGCTTTGATATTTGTACAAACTCAAATGATTCTAACTGCTCTTTCAATAATATTTTACTTTCTTTTAAACCCCTACTAAAGCAGAAGAACTCTATTTTATTTTCATGTTTTAAAACTTCCCAATTAGTCTTATCAGACGAATCTTCTAAGCTATTTAAAACATCTAAAGCTTTTTTAAGTCTTAAATCACTTTCAGGCTCAAATATTTTGTTATTAAGTAAGTCATTAATAGCAAGAATTTCGGTAATTGAGCGATTAAATTTTTTGCTAGCATGGTCAAGCAAGTCGTTAAACTTAACCACTTTATTAATTAGCTCTTCTAAATTATCACCCACTAACCGCTCTTTATCGTCTAGAATTAAGGTTGCATCATTAATAGTTGATTTGATCAAATAATCTTGCAGCGCTTGCTCATTCTTTAAATAAAACTCGGCTGCTCCTTTCTTTACTTTATAAAGCGGTGGCTGAGCTATATATAGATAGCCTTTATTTATTAGCTCAGGCATATGACGATAAAAAAACGTGAGTAATAAAGTTCTAATGTGCGAACCATCAACATCAGCATCGGTCATAATAATAACTTTATGGTATCTAAGCTTTTCTAAGGAAAATTCTCGTTCAACACTAATTCCAAGCGCTGTAATTAACGTACCGATTTGGTCCGAACCGAGCATTTTATCAAATCTTGCACGTTCAACGTTCAAAATTTTACCACGCAAAGGCAATATAGCCTGAATTTTGCTATCCCTACCCTGCTTTGCAGTACCGCCCGCAGAGTCCCCCTCAACAATAAACAATTCTGAAATAGCAGGATCTTTTGCATGGCAATCTGCAAGTTTACCTGGTAAATTCGAAACTTCTAAAGCTGATTTTCTTCGAGTGAGTTCCCTTGCTTTTCTAGCAGCTTCACGAGCATTCGCAGCTTCCATAATCTTAGCTATAATTGCCTTAGCTTCTGCTGGATGCTCTTCAAACCACTCAAGAACCTTTGTATAAACAGCATTCTCAACAACCGGTCGTACTTCGGAGCTTACTAGCTTATCTTTTGTTTGAGAAGAAAATTTAGGATCAGGCACTTTAACGGAAAGCACACAACATAGCCCTTCCCTAGTATCTTCACCACTAAAGTAATTTTTAGCTTTTTTATTAAGACCCGTAGTATCAAGATACGAGGTAATAACACGTGTTATCGCTGATTTGAAAGCACTAAGATGAGTTCCGCCATCACGCTGCCTAATATTATTAGTAAAGCATAAAATATTTTCATGATAAGAATCGTTCCAATGCATCGCAAGCTCAAGGCTTATACCAGACTCAGCATTCTCCGTATTAACTACTATACATGGATGGATAGCGTGCTTCGCTCTGTCTATATATTTTACATAAGCTTCTATACCGCCCGTATAATAAAACTCTACTTCTTTAACTTCTTCAAAACGATTATCGACGAGTAAAATCTTTACGCCTGAATTTAAAAAAGCAAGCTCACGAAGACGATGCTCTATAGTGCCAAAATCAAATTCTATATTAGTAAACGTTTCTACAGACGGAAAAAAAGTAACTTCCGTACCTTTTTTATCAATATTTTCTTTGACAACCGCAAGCGGAGCTTCCGTTATACCATTATTAAATCTCATCAAATATTCCTTATTATTACGCCAAATACGCAGCTCAAGCCATTCAGAAAGAGCATTTACAACCGATACACCAACACCGTGTAGACCGCCTGCAACCTTATAAGCGTTCTGGTCAAACTTACCGCCGGCGTGAAGTTGCGTCATAATAACTTCAGCTGCCGATATGCCTTCTTCTCCATGAATTTCAACGGGTATACCTCGCCCGTTATCGGATACGGTTACTGAACCGTTTTTATTTAATGTTACTCGTACTAGATCGCAATAACCAGCAAGCGACTCATCGATAGCGTTGTCGACTACTTCATAAATCATATGATGTAGACCCGACCCGTCTCCAACATCCCCGATATACATTCCCGGTCTTTTTCTTACGGCTTCAAGACCTTTTAAAACCTTTATGGAATCAGCACCGTATGATGATTCGTTAAATTTTTCTTCAATTTCCGACATATTATATATATTATATATTTGGCTCTATTACTTGTTGCTAGAAACAATAAAAATGACTATAACGTAACTTATTAAAATAGTAAAGTTTCTTGATTTAAAATTAGCGAGATAACAAAATAAAGATTGATAATTTAAAAAGTTTACGTCATTGCAAGAAAATTACGAAGTAATTGTACGTCCACAATCTCAGAATATTTGACGGGATTGCCACGCAGCCTACGGCTGCTCGCAATGACGATATCAATTGATTCTAGTCAATACCAAATTAGCGAGATAACAATGAATATATTAAAGTTAAAACATATTTTCGACGTAATTAATGATTATGACGTGTTTTTATTCGATCTTTGGGGGGTAATAATTGAAGGGGGGTGTACCTATCCGGGCGTCGTACAAAATATCAATCAGATTATTGAACGAAAAAAAGTATATTTTGTCACTAATGCTCCACGCAATATTTTTTCACTGCATCAAACAATTAAATCGTGGGGATTAAATGCAGAACCGGGAATGATCATTAGCTCAGGCGAAATAGCAGTAGAAATGATACTAGAAAGTAAAGAGCGATTCGGTATAGAAAAACCAGCAATATATCATTTAGGACATTTAGAAAATGATATAATAAACAGAATTCAATGTCCTATCACTGATGATATTAACAAAGCTAATATTTTCTTAATGACTATTTACAGAGACGAAAACGAAAATTTAGATTTAAACGAATTCAATGAATTATTTAAAATTGTTGTACAACGTAAAATGGTCAATATTTGTGCTAATCCTGACCTTGGAATAAATCAGCACGGTGTTTATAGATATTGTAGCGGCTATTATGCCGAAAAAATAAAGCAGCTTGGCGGAAAAGTAATTTATAGTGGTAAGCCATATGAAGAAATATATAGCAAAATTTTAAAAGAATGTCATAATACCCCTAAGAATCGCATGTTAATGATTGGGGACACTGTTTACACCGATATACTTGCAGCAAATCGCCTTGGTATAGACTCTGCCCTAGTGTTAACCGGAAATTCTAGAGAATATCATATTGATTTTGATAATATTGATGAAAAACTAGATAGTTTAATGAAAGCTGCTGTTAAGCAATCGATTACACCTAGTTTTGTTGTTGATTTATCTTGAATAGCTTTGCCGTCATTGCGAACGACTAAAGGTGTTGTCACATGACTAGTTTATGTCATTCCCGTGGAAGTGGGAATGACATAGAAAGGTGGAAATAACATCAAAAGAATTCTATTGATATTTTACTCATAATCTGCTATAGAGTAAAACTTAAGCGGTCGTGGCGAAATTGGTAGACGCGCAGCATTGAGGGTGCTGTTCTGTAAAAAGATTGGAAGTTCAAGTCTTCTCGACCGCACCATTCGCCGGTTTTTCACAAAGTCAAATTTTTGTTTGTTTCGACACTTCAGATTTTATATTTACTCCTAAGTTCGTCTTGTTAGCAAATGTTTGTGCTAATTGTATACTCCTGATAAATGAAAAGGAGTTGAAATAAAAACTATTGCTTATTTGTACTCTGTGCTTTATATTGGTTAGCAAATTGTACACAATTCTGTGCCAAGCCTAGCTACCCAGCTTTAAATAATTATAATAAGTATATAATAAACTATTAGGTCAATAGGCTATGCCTAATTTCAATATATTTAAAAGCATCTTACCAGATCATCACGATCAATTTGCTGAAATTTTTGATCAAATTAACGATCTGATCGAAGATCACAATTATGATGCTGCTGCAAGCAGGCTGGCCAAGCTTCATTATGCCGATTTAGCAGATTTCTTAGATAATCTTAACAATAAAACATATAAAATAATTATTCCTTTATTACAGGATGAAATTAAGCCTGAAACGTTAGTATCATTAAATGCTTATAGTAAACCTTTAATAATAGAAACTTTAGGCATAAAAAAATCTGCAGAATTAATCAATAAGCTAGTTATAGAAGATGCTATTGAAGTAGTAATCGATCTAGACGATGATATAAAAGACCTTATCCTAAGTAATCTCACTAAAGAAAAAAAACACCAAATTACCGTAGGTTGTACATATCCCGAAAATACGGTAGGTAGGGTAATTGAACGAGATTTTATTAATCTTCAAGAAGGATGGACGGTCGAGGAATCATTAAATTTTATCAAGAACGTAAAGAATGACTTTTATGCGGCAATCGTTACGGATAATAAATTACGCCCTATCGGTATTATTTCTCTTAGCATGCTAATTAAAGGCAAACAAAATGAATTGATAAAAGATTTGATGAACAAAGATTTTAAACTTGCAGATGCTTTTACCGACTTAAATGAACTAAGCTTCATTTTTAGACAATATGCTTTAACTATTGTACCGGTAGTAAATAAAAGCGGTAAGTTAGTAGGTAGCGTATCAATCGATAATATAATTTATATTATCGAAGAACAAGCCGGCAAAGATATATTATCATTAAGCGGGGTACACACTCAAGATACTTTCTTCAATGTATTTTATACCGTTAGACATCGTTTTCCTTGGCTCTTTGTTAATCTAATCACTGCCTGCATGACCTCACTTATCATTAACCATTTTAACGATACTATTGCAAAACTTGTAACGCTTGCAGCCACTATGCCTATTGTAGCTTCAATGGGCGGAAATGCCGGAACACAAGCCATGACCGTTACGGTTAGAGCCCTTGCTAATAAAGATATTCATTATAATAATGTCAATAAAGTTATATTAAAAGAAATAGCCGTATCGGCTTTTAACGGTTTTGTACTTGCAATTATCGGAGCAGGACTTAGCTTTGTGATGTTGCTTGACTTAAATCTTAGCGTTATTTTTGCTATTGCAGTTATTTTAAATTTTTTAGTAGCCGGATTATTCGGCTCTGCTATTCCTATAATACTGCATTATTTTGATATAGACCCCGCTACAGGCTCCGGTGTATTTCTAACAACCATAACCGATGCTCTAGGTTTCCTAACTTTCTTAAGCCTTGCTCATATTTTTTTAGTGTAAAATTTATTCAAATAAAAATACATACACATTGCAGCAAACAGTAGCTATCGCTCCAAGACATTTACATATACCACAACTTGTATCCTGATTTTCAAAGTCGGTAGTAATATTATTCTCATAAGATATATTATTATCTCTTTGTATATTCTGATGATTATTAATATTTGACTCTTTGAACAATAAATTTGCAACAGTTAGTATTAACTCACCCTGTGATGCAGTTAGATTAGTATTATTTAAGGAGCTAGCTTGTGCGTACTCTTGTACTTCTAAACTATTACAGTTTGACATAGTTATATTTTGACTTTAGGATTAATATTTAAAATAATATAACAATAATCTTTAGGTTCTGTGAAGGAAAAGTAAATTATTTATATTTTCAGATATTTTTTAGCGAACATTAATAAGATTTTTGCAGTAATAGTTGTTCCTATTTCAAAAAAATCTTATGATTTACAGCAAAAAATAGCAAAAATAGATTAATTTAATTTTCCTTCATAGAACCTAATCTGCAGCTATTTATTACTGCAATTTTTGGCATTTCCTCGAAACGGTTGATATCGTCATGAGCTAAGCAACTGCAAAGAGCGTGGCAATGACGTAAACTTTTCAAATTATCAACTTTTTCTAGGCAATGCCTAATTTTTTAATTAATAGCCCACAAATTATAATGAAATAAGAAATAACTTTTATAGAAGATATAAGCTCTTGGAAAGAAAAGTTTGCAATTTGTGTTTATAGTAAAAAATTACTTGATAAACTCGAATATTTAAATACTAAAGTAGCAAATCCTATAGATATACTCGAAATCACAAAAGGTATCTACTATGCACGTAACACGGTTCTCAAATGCGTCAATCAGACAATCCTTATTATTCGCACCCGATTGAGGTAAAAATTATGCTTGCTGAATTTGTAGCTGAAGAAGCACCTAAGCTTTATAACATTATTATGCTGCAAGCCGCTTTACTTCATGATACTATTGAAGACACTGAATTAACTGAAGAAGCAATTACCGAAATTTTTGGACCGGAAGTAGCAAAACACGTAGAAGGTCTAACTAGAATTAAATCTTACGGGAAGATAAGTAGCGGAGAAAGCCTAATACTTATTAATTAAAGAGAAAAGAGACAATACGGCATTAATAAAATTATTTGACCGAATTCATAATGTGCAAACTTTGGGAGTTAAATCACCTGAGAAAGCTAGAAAAATTATTGAAGCAACTTTAATAAATTGTCTTTTGGTCGCTGCTAAATAAATTATAAACTAGAACAAGAATTAAGTTATGCCTAAAAGTTTTTAATATTGAACTTGAAAGACACAAAGCTTTTTCTAATAATAACTCTCTGCTTCCTCCTCTAACTTTATAAAATAATTTACTCCAAATGTATAACCAATTAGAATTGGAATAATCAAGAATAATAATCCCCAGTGATTAAAATAATCTATCAAGTAAATTGTTCTAAAAGAAGAAACTGCAAACATTAAAGCTCGTGATAAAGCAAATATAAAACTGCCGCATGTAAAACGTTTTAATACTGGAAATCTTGCATAAAACACTGCACCTGCCGGAAAAATAGTAGGGGCAAATACTACAATAAATAATTGGAATAAAAGTAATTCTATAGTATTTGAAATATTATTTAGTAAGATAGGACACATAAGGGCTACCATAGAAAATATTGTTAATCTTACTTTAAGGACTTTTAAAGGATGTATTTTACAAACCAAATAAGTAACAATTATTGTACTTATTAATTCTGTACCACAAACAATAAAATTTTGATGAATTACTTAAGTAGCACTGTAATTAAATGAGTTTTTAGCATATTACCGCAATAAATATAAACAATATAAAACCATAACGGGGCTTCCACAATGTACCAAAAAGAAAGCTATTGCTGTTGGTTTATTAATTTTTTCACTCCAAATAGGGCTTGATTTTAACCGATTACTATCTATCCCTGTTTGCGCTACAGTTTTCTTTATTCGTCTTTTTGCATCAATGAAATCTGGAGTCTCCCTAAGATTTGTCCTTACAACAGCACCAACTATAGCAATAGCTGCTCCAAACAAAAATACAATACGTCAATCAAGTCCAAAAGAAGTAACAAGTGTTCCTACCGCCAATGCTACACGGTTGCACCTAAAATTACAAAAACAACAAGCGAAGCCACCACCCAATAACGTTGAGGAATTTTTGCCATTTCGGTTAGATAAAGCTCGGCACCTACTACCTCCCCTATAAAGGACATCCCCTGAGCGATACGACACGCAGTTACTACAAAAGTCGCCGTAATACCAATTTCGGCATAAGTTTTTATAATTAGCCATTATAAGATAACAAAGCGACATTAAAAAAGTTGTAATAATGACCGTTGCCTTACGACCTATAGTATCTCCTATCCAACCGAATATTAAAGCACCGATAGGTCTAAATACATATGTTGCACAATATGTAATGGCAGAATATAGAGAAGCTGCTCGTGCATCGGCTTCAGGAAAAAATAGCTCGTTAAGTATTACCGCCATGTGTACATAGAGCGTGAGATCAAAATATTCAAGAAACGTACCTATCGATAGTAGCCCTATTGTTTCTTTTTGATTACGGGCTAAACTTTTTTGCTCTTTTGCGTAACTTCACATACTTTTTTACAGATTAGTTAAAATTAATAAAGAACTATACTGTTTTATATAAAAATAAAAGTCAAGTTAACAAAATTAGATTTTTTATAGCATTGCTAACTCAAGACAGGTGTCGTAATGAGCTGAGCAACTGAAAGGAGCGTATCAATCTAAAAAAATAATAATAAATTCTAGTTTACAGAGTTTTTAACTAAATTGCTTAGTCAATATACTTTGTAATTGCCTTGCAATGGCGTTAATTTATTAAATAATCTATCTTTATTGAGCAATGCCAATAAATTTCTAATTTAATACTTGCAATTTATCTTATAATTACTTATATTCAGATTCGCTTAGATTAAAAAGCACTAAGGCGTTTTATATGTAATTAATTTTGATCCCCTTAAACTTTTTACATTAAAACGCCGTTATTTTATTTAAGCGGGTGTAGCTCAGGGGTAGAGCGCTACCTTGCCAAGGTTGAAGTCGAGGGTTCGAATCCCTTCACCCGCTCCAGTAATTTTGTCCGTTTTATGTCATGCCCGCCTATGCAGGAATGACATAGAGCATGTTTTTCGAGCTAAGCAACAACGCCCTTTTGCAGATGACATCAGTAAGTTTATCATAAATTCAATCTTCCAAACCATATTTTTTCTTAATATCTTCTAATGAAATTACTTCTTCTCTTTTTTCTATACAAGACAAAGCAATTAATAAATCTGCTTTTTCTTCTATATAACTTTCTATTGCTTTACGTATAATATCTAGTTCATTAGAAATTCTAGTAGTTATAACTGTCATAAAAATAGCCATTTATCGGTTTTGTGATAATTTATATTAGTATAAAATACATTTAAATATATTTAATATTATTATTTTACCCTTGCATTAAAGCTATTAGGTAGCTATTTTTATTTTATTAAACTTAGTGCATAACCTATCTTATAAAGAGAAATTTTAAGGAAACACAGCAAAGGGACGTGAGATGCGAGTACCGGATTGATGTATACCGCAAATACTTCAAAAGTTGGAAGCCAAATAAGTGGTGAGCCTGTGGAGCGTAGCAAACTACATGAGCAAAGGCGAAACCTAAAATTTGACGTACCAAAGCTTGAAGTATCAAAGGTATACAAATTACTTTTAGAAAGAGGTTATACAGGAAGACTATTGCAACAATTAGGAAATATACATATGTCAGCAAATACGCAAGATAATCAGGCAAATAATAACGACACTATAGAAATACAGGAAACTGAGGTAGTGCCTTCAGAAACAAATTCTTTACAATCGGGGTTAACAAGCTTAATACCGATGGTTTTAATTTTTGCTGTATTTTACTTCTTATTATTACGTCCACAAGAAACACGACGCAAAGAAAGAGAGAAATTAGTAAGTGAAGTTAAAAAAGGCGAAGAAGTTCTAACAAATAGCGGCATTTATGGTATTGTGACTAAAGTAAGTGAAAATGACAATAATATTGAAATCGAAATAGCTAAAGATGTACGTATTAAAGTTTTAAAAAGTGCTATTATCGATATAACGAGTCGTACAAAAGAAGTAGCAGTAAAAAAAGAAAACAAAAAAAATAAGAAGGTAAGCGGTGCAAAAGCTTCCTAAGTGGAAAATTTTTCTTTCAATTATATGTACGGTTTTTGCGGTTATTTGTGCCTTACCTAATGTCATGCAGGTAAACTCTAAGTTTCTACCTCATGATTCAGTAAATCTAGGACTTGATCTTAGAGGAGGAGCCCATTTATTACTCGATGTTGATTTTGACACCTACTTAAATGATTCAATGGAAAATCTTGCCGACACTTTACGCAAAAATTTTCGTGAGGATAAAATCCGCTATAAAAATCTGTTAGTGAGACAAAATAGCATTCAATTAGAAGTAAGATCACCTGAGCAATTAAAGCCGTTAAAGAAAATAATTAATAAAATCGATCCAGAAATTATCGCTGAAGTAAATGAAAATAAAATCAAGCTTAGCTACAGCGAATCTAGATTAAATGACTTACTTAATAAGGTAGTAGACCAATCTATTGAGATCGTTCGCATGAGAGTTGATAGTACCGGCACTAAAGAGCCGACCCTACAGAAACAAGGCGATAAGCATATATTACTGCAAGTTCCCGGTGAAGAAAATCCCTCTTACCTGAAGAATATATTAGGGAAAACTGCAAAGCTAACTTTTCATTTAGTTGATGAAAATGCCAATATCGAAGAAGCGGTAAAAGGACATGTTCCAGTAGGTTCAATGCTAGTTAAGGGAGATAACGCAAGTCATGGGGAGTATTATGTCGTTATAAAGAAAAAAGTTGTTTTGGGTGGGGATCAGCTTACAACCGCTTCAGCTTCTTTTGACCAAAATTCGCAAGCGGTAGTTGCTTTTTCTTTCAACAATTTAGGTAGTAAAATATTTGGTGAAATAACTAAAAATAATACCGGTAAACGCCTTGCTATAGTTTTAGACAATAAATTACTAAGTGCTCCAACGATAAACGGAGCGATTATGGGCGGAAGCGGTATAATAACAGGAAATTTTACCGTTGAGTCGGCAAATGAGCTTGCACTATTATTGCGAGCCGGTTCGCTTCCTGCCCCACTTAAAATTATTGAAGAGAGAAGTATAGGTCCAAATTTGGGTGCTGATTCTATAGAGTCGGGCAAAAAGGCAGGACTTATAGGATTTATAGCAGTGTGTATATTTATGGTTTGGTCTTACGGTGTGCTTGGTTTATTTGCCAATATAGCCTTAAGCCTTGCATTGTTATATATTTTAGCTTTACTTTCACTTTTCCAAGCTACTTTAACTCTGCCGGGAATTGCAGGAATAATACTCACTATGGGTATGGCTGTTGATGCTAATGTATTGATTTACGAAAGAATTAAAGAGGAACTGCATAAAGGAGTGTCTAATCTTTATGCTATTAGAACCGGTTTTGAATCTGCGTTTGCCACTATCCTTGATGCTAACCTAACTACTTTAATCGTTGCTTTTTTACTTTATATATTTGGAGTAGGTGCAATAAAAGGTTTTGCCGTTGCATTAACGATCGGGATTATATCTTCAATGTTTTCGGCAATTATCATTACTAAATTGTTAATAGACATTTGGGTACAATATTTTAAACCTAAAAAATTAGGGCTTGTGTAAAAGAGTAGACTTTGTTGTATGGTATTTTTATGTCATTCCTGCGAAAGCGGGAATCCAGTAACCTTTAATGTCATCCCGCAACTTGATTGCGGAATCTCAGAACACGGCCTATGATATAAGATACCGTAGTCAAGCCACGGTATGACATTTTCACTTTTCTCTGGATTCCTGCTTTCGCAGGAATGACATAAGAGCCATACAGCAAGACCAGCTAGGATGACAACGCAAAAATGGATAATATCTTATGAAAATACAGTCAAATGTTATAAAAATAATTATCGTAATTAGCTTATTAATAATAGGAGTAGGAGCATTATATTTGTTGTTATCTTTAAGAACGCCTGAAAAGCCACTTGCCGGTCAAGTTAATATCTATGAAGATAACGTAAAAATCGGCGGTGACTTTGAACTAATAGACCAAAATGGAGAGATATTTAATAGTGATAAGTTGAAAGGCAACTTAAGCCTCATTTACTTTGGATTTACTAGTTGTCCTGATATATGCCCAACCTCTCTAAATAAAATGACGGAGATTGTAGAAATTTTAAATAAACATAAAATAGATATTCTACCTGTTTTTATCACTATTGACCCAAAACGTGATACTCCTATAGCACTTAAAGAATATCTAAAACATTTTCATCCGAAATTTATAGGTCTTACCGGTAACGAGCAGCAAATAAAAGATGTAACTGATAAATTCAAGGTTTTCTATGCTCGTGTGCATGGTGATGATGACGACCCGAACTATATGCTTGATCATTCATCTTTTACATATTTAATCGATGCAAACGGAAAATATCTGAAACATTTCTATTTAGATTCTTCACCTAAGGAAATGATGGAATTTTTAAGAAATGAATAATTATATATCGGTAGCGTATTTATTTACCTTTTTAACCTTAGCGACATTGTTAATTGTAAGTTTTTTAAATTACAAGTCATTGAAAAATAAACAGAACTTTAATGCAAAAGAGAGTAAGAAATAGATTAATAACAATAATTATTTGTTTTTGCTCAGCATGTTTAGGAATTAGTATAATACTTTACAATTTAGAGAAAAATATAGTATTTTTTTTGCCGCCGTCAAAAATTAATGAAATAGAACAAGGCAAAGAGTTAAGAGTCGGTGGGCTGGTTAAAACAGACTCAATAAATAAAATTGCTGATGATAAGATAAGTTTTGTTATTACCGATAATATTAAGGATTTCGAGATATTATATCAAGGAACCCTTCCGACTCTATTTCGTAAAGGACAAGGAATTATTGCCATCGGACAATTATCGAACGGGAAATTTATAGCAAGACAATTACTTGCAAAGCATGATGAGAATTACAGGCCTCCGCAATAACAACGTCATTGCGAAGAGCGAAGCGACGTGGCAATCTAGTAAAATAGGCCTGAGATTGCTTCGTCGAATTACGTTGTAATTCTCCTCGCAATGACAAAAAATAACTAAACCAAATAAATAAAAACATGTTTATAGATAAAATCAAAGCAAAAGCAAATAATTACGAAATAAACGTAATTATCGAAATTCCGATGAATAGCGGTCCAATCAAATACGAATGTGACAAAGAATCAGGAGCAATTTTTGTTGATCGCTTTATGCAAACTACCATGAGCTATCCATGCAATTACGGTTTTATTCCTCATACTCTTTCAAATGACGGTGATCCGATAGACGTACTTGTCGTAGCTCATCATCCGGTAGTGCCTGGGTCGGTTATAAAATGCCGAGCAGTCGGTGTATTGATGATGGAAGACGAATCAGGGCTTGATGAGAAAATAATCGCAGTACCGACTTCTAAGCTCGATATTACTTTCGATCATATTAAAGAGCTAGATGATTTATGTGACATGCTCAAGCAACGTATCGTGCATTTCTTTGAGCATTATAAAGATTTAGAAAAAGGTAAATGGGTTAAAGTTACTGGATGGGAAAATAAATCAAAAGCAGACGCTTTAATCAATGAAGGAATAGATAGGGTCAGCTAGGGATAAGAATTCATGACGTTGCTTGCATGGTGCTTGATGTCATTCCCGCGGAGGCGGGAATCCAGAAAAAGTAGCCTTAATCCCGATCTCAACAATTACACATTAATTAACAAAATAAACCTATAAAAACAAGTTTTTATTTTTTATAGGTTTTACTGGATTCCCGCCTCCGCGGGAATGACATCAGAAAAATAAGATAAAAAACAAACAGTGACCGACTTCTTGCATAACGTAGCTAATAAAGAGGAATTTGAAGGAAACACGGAACGCAGCACCGCAGCGTACACTTTAGTACGTGAGAATGCGAGTACCGGATTGACGCACAAATTACCTTTAGAAGCAAGTTATGCAAGAAGTCGATTATTTCGTTCAGGAGTCGTAGTAGCTTTTTTCACATTAATTTCTCGCATATTTGGCTTAGTGCGTGAACAGTTTATCGCATCATTATTCGGCTCTACGCCTATGGGTGATAGCATTAATGTTGCTTTTAAACTACCGAATCTATTTAGAAGAATTTTTGCAGAAGGAGCATTATCAAGCGTATTCATTCCTATTTATAATGAAAAAATGCTTATTTCTAAGAAAGCCGCTAATAATTTTTCAGGTGAGATTTTTACCCTTTTACTTCTGACATTAATAGTAATAATAGCATTAATGCAAATCTTCATGCCACAATTAATGCTGTTTATTGTTCCTGGATTTCACGGTAAAAAAGAAAAGTTTGAGCTTACGGTATTTTTATGCCGAATTACAATACCTTATTTAATATTTGTTTCATTAACGGCTCTACTTGGCGGAATATTAAACTCTATAAAAAAATTCGCTGCATTTGCTTTTTCACCGGTTATTTTAAGTATATGCGTAATAATTTTTACTTTAACATTTGATCATTATATAGAATCTACTATCTCAATTAGCTTATCTTTAATAATGGCCGGAATATTACAAGTTTCGTTTATGTTTGTCTGTGTGAAAAGAGCGGATTTAAACTTTCCGATAATTTTTAACCCAAGCGATCCCGATGTAAAAAAGCTTTTGATTAATATGGGACCGGCAACCATTAGCTCCGGCATACAGCAATTAAACCTTTTCATATCCCAATCTATTGCTAGCTTTATTGAAGGTGCTATTTCTATATTATCTTATGCCGACCGGATATATCAATTTCCTCTATCAATAATAGGTACTAGCTTCTCTACTATATTGCTACCTGAGCTGTCAAAAATCTATAAATCAAATGATATAGTAGCTGCAAAAAAAATACAGAATAATGCTATTAGAATGGGATTATTATTATCGTTGCCTGCTACATTCGGTATTATAATTCTATCTCATCCGATTATTAATATAATTTATGAAAGAGGAGTATTCACGAGCCAAGATACTACAAATACAGCTGAGGCTATTTCTGCGTTTGCACTTGGGCTCCCTGCTTTTATTTTGGCAAAAATTTTAACTCCTATTTTTTATGCTAACGGAGATACTAAAACACCGCTCAAAATAACCTTATTTTCAATAATAATTAATACCGGCATGAACCTATTATTAATGGATTCTTTGAAACATATCGGTATTGCAGTCGGTACATCTATTGCAGCTTGGTATAATCTAGGTTTATTATATAGCTATACTACAAAACAAAATAAGCTTCATATAGAAGCCGGTATAAAACTTTTCTGCGGTAAAATTTTGTTATGCTGTATATTAATGTCTATTATAATTGCTTTAATAAAGCATTATTATTTAGAATATTTTTATTCGGAATATTTACTGATTAAAGTCTGTATGCTAGGTAGTACAATTGCAGTTGGAATGGGAGCATTTTTCGGCACTGCATATTTATTAAAAACGGTTAATTATGATAATAACAACAAATAAGCACCAATCAAATTATCAGGATTGGCTAAAAGCCTTAGCTATTATAACCATGATCATTGATCATGTAGGTTTATATCTATATCCTGAATTAACGATTATGCGGATCATAGGTCGTACAGCTATGCCAGTATTTTGCTTTTTTGCCGGTTATAATTTTCATGATAAACCAAAAACCCATATAATAATATTCGGTGTTTTATTACAAATATATACTACTGTACTATTTAAACAGTTTCTTACTACAAATATTCTAATCTCTATCTATTTAGGGCAATGGTATATTTATTATTTTCGTAATTCTTTAACTCGCTTTTTCTATAGCGGTTATTGTCATGCAATTATAATGGTACTATTGTGGTATATTAGCTGGCCTTTAATTGATTACGGGACTTTTGTAATTGCTACAATGATACTTGGATTTATTTCAAAACATGAGCAGGCAAACTTAAAACTTTGCTGTTTTATAGCAATTTTTGCTTCTTTCGTGCATTCAACTCTTTTTACTCTTGCGATTTCCTTTAATGAGTTTAATTTTTCAAATACTGACTTAATTTTAAACCTCACTTTCTTAACAATTACCTATATATTAATGATCCTAAGCGATTATTCACAAAAAATAGCTATAAATCTAAAATGGATAAGTCGCAATGTTTTATATATTTACTGCATACACATTATGATCTTACAATTCATATTCATCTATAAATACACATATGGTTTTAAAAATTGGTAAATAAACATTAATAATGAGTGACAGCGTAATTTAGTTAATATTAATATATTTAAATAAATTGATAATTAAATATATGAATATAATAGATCGTTTAATTTTGGATAATGAACAATATAAAGAGCAATTTAAAAAAAACAAACTATTTAAAATTAAGTTAGATAGTACGCTACGAAAAAATAAATTTCTTAAACATTTTCGGATTTGGTCATACGAATTTCAAAAAATGGTATTAGCAAGAGTAGTGTTTTCTGAAACAAAAGAATTTCAACAACTTGCATGGGAGCATCTTACCGATGAATTTGGACATAATATAGAATTATTCCAAAATTTAGAAAATAATGAAGAAACTACAGATTCTATTTTTGAGGCCTTAGGTTCTTGGTTTACGCTAAAAATGATGACTCTTGGAGATAGTGAAAGAGCCGTCCTTGTCCATTTAGTAATAGAGTCTTGTGCTACTATATTTTATGCAAAACTAGGATCAATATTTTTTAATCATAAAGCAGCAAAACATTTCAAAACACATATGTATCTTGATCCTGAACATGAACAAATGGGAATAGATTTATTAAAACAAATAAACATTAATGATTCTTCTTTACTCACTATTCAAAAAAAAGGCTGGGATATGATTGACGCTCTGTTTACTAGACTTGCTGAAATCACACAGGATTAGCTTTAACTTATAGTATTCTAGATTTTATAAAAAAGCTTGCTTGCATGGTACGGTTTTTCATCATTGCGAGCGACTGAAAGGAGCACGGCAATCTCAGGATTTTGGCAAGAGATTGCTTTATCGAATTACTGCGTAATTCTTCTCACAATGACGGAAAAATCGATCCACGCAACAACGCCAATGTCAAGCGGAAATAGCATATTCAAACTAAACCAACTCGCTTACTTGAGATTTGGCAAAGAGCTTGATCTGAAAGTTAACAAAATTTACATTACCTTTTGAGCCTATTGCCGCAAATTTATGCGCTTTAAGAAGTAGGTCATAATCGTCCGCTAAATCGGCGAAGAAAAATGCGATTTCACCGCTTTGTTTTACTCCTAAAATCTCACCGCTACCTCGAAGTTTTAAATCCTGCTCAGCTATATAAAATCCATCATTAGTTTGTTTCATTATCTCAAACCTACCTCGTGCAACTTTTCTAAGCCTTTTAGGATTGTATAACAATATACAATATGACTGCAAACTACCCCGTCCTACTCTACCTCTAAGCTGATGAAGTTGAGCGAGACCAAATTGCTCAGCATTTTCAATAATTATCAAAGTGGCTTCAGGTATGTCTATTCCGACTTCAATAACGGTTGTTGCAACTAATATCTTAATTTCACCTTCCTTAAATTGCTTCATTATTTGGTCTTTCTGCTCGTTCTTCATCTTACCGTGAATAATACCGGTATAACCTTGATAGATATTGTCGATAGAGTTAAAACGATTCATCACATCCATCAATAAACTATCCTCTTCCGACGTTTCTTTCTCTCCCTGCTCTATCAATGGACAAATCCAATATACCCGCTCACCTGCAATAAGCTTCTTATTTATCGCTACTATAATATGCTCTATCTTATTAACGGACATGGTATTTGTAGCGATAGGTAAACGACTTTTCGGCTTACCCATTAGCTTTGAGATAGTCATATCACCAAACATAGTAAGTGCAAGACTTCGAGGAATCGGCGTTGCAGTCATAACTAACACATCGGGATTTACTCCTTTATTTATTAAATTCAAACGCTGTTGTACCCCAAATCTATGCTGCTCATCAATAACTATATAACCTAATTTCTTAAAACTTACTTTTTCTTGAAATAAAGCATGAGTGCCGACTAATATATCAATCTCATCGTTGTCAAGTTGTATCATAATATTTTTACGAGCTGTCCCCAGTATCTTACCTGTAAGTAATCCGACTCTTATATTAGTATTTTTTAAAGCTTTAACAAAAAACTCATAATGCTGATTGGCAAGCAAATCAGTTGGAGCCATAAGCGTTGCTTGAAATCCAGTGGCTACCACATTTACCATCGTCAGCAGAGCTACCAAAGTTTTACCGGAGCCAACATCGCCTTGCAACAATCTCATCATTTCTATTTTATCGCTTTGATCACACTCTATTTCTTCTATGACTTGCTTTTGATAAGAGGTTAACTCAAATCCTAGCTCATTTAATATATTTGCTTGAATAGATACAGCTTTAGGGTAAATATTACCTTGTCTTCTACTTATTTGCGTACGTACATTTAAAAGAGATATTTGATTAGCGATAAGCTCCTTAGCTGCTAGTTGTTTTTTGGCGTTAGTATATAAATCATCATTGCGAAACCCCTTTAGGGGCTGCGGCAATCTAGAATTTATTAATTTTACATTACTGGATTGCTTCGTCGGCATGCACGCCTCCTCGCAATGATGGAAAACATGCAACATTTGCAAATTCTGCAATATAATATCTAAATAATCTTTTACTTCTTTATCTTCTATACTCTTACACTTCTCTTCAAATATCTCTATTGCTTTTATGATATATGAATATAACTGCTTGTTACTAAGTAAATATGTCAGGGAATAAATCGGCTCTATTTCTTTTGCGAGTTTAGGATTTACAATAAATTCAGGATGCGCAATTTGTAAGTAATGATCAAAAAATTGTACCTTTCCGCTGATAATATGAGAAGTACCAACTTGCAGCTTATTAAAAATAAACGGTGGGGGTTTATGAAAAAACACTAATAACAAAGAACCAGTATCATTGCTAGCTGTAATTTTTAAAGGCTGACTACTTTTCTTTGGTAAATTAATGCTCTCAACTACAATTTCTGTTTGGATTATGTCACCGTCTCTAACTTCAGTTAAATTAGGCGATAATATTTTATTTTGATATGAAACAGGTAGATAAAATAATAAATCACGAATATTGTTAATACCAAGCCTTTTAAGAGCAGATACGGTATCTTCACGTATATTGATGAACGTTTTTACAGAAGAGAATAAGAATTTTTCTAAAATAGTTAGCATATATAGTCATAATTATCTTATATACAAATATATATACTTTATAATAAAAGAAGAATAATAAAATATACAAATTATGATTAATATGTCATTCTTGCAAAAGCGGGAATCCAGTAATTAAACGGTGCATACACAGTAAGTTTTGAAAATTAAAAGCTTGATGTATCACGCTTTTTTCTGGATTGCTGCTTTCGCAGGAATGACATATTAATCATACAACAAAGCCTTCTCTTATAAATCTAATTTTAACCCTGCTCTAACTATAGCTGAGGATTTTAAAGGCATACCTTACCTAAACCGATAAATTCAACTTTGACTAAGTTATTAGCTTTAACTCCGACACCGTAAGACTTAAATTTTTGATTTTTGCCGTAATTAATATTAACTTGCATATATTTGTTATCAACAACAAAATGGTTAACTAAACCACACTCTAAACCGTATGGAGCAAGTATCGCTCTAGTAGCCGGTAAATATTTAACCGGTCCTAATTCAATCATCGGAATATTATTTAAGTTAATAAATGAATATCCTGAATAGAATAAAAACGGATCAAATAAATCTAAATAAGCATATGAAAAAATTTTATTTTTAGTAATATAATTTTTACCGTATATGGAGTTAATCGCTTTTACATATGTATTTATATCATCACCGCTTTTATCTTTGCCATCAAACTTAGTACTAAAAATATAACTTGCTTGCTCTAATCTTGTCCATAAATAACCTATACCGTAAGTAGGATTAATGTTGTTACTTGCCATGTATCTATCTTTAATATTTTCAGATAACAAATAACTTGCTTGCATGCCCCCTGTATCTATAGCAATGTGCTTATGAACTTGCAAAGAATTAAAATCTTTAGTTTTAAAATATGTTGTACCCTCAAAAGGATCTACTTCATATTTTGTTACTTTTAAATCAACTTCTTTGCTCTTGCTCCATAACCTCCTATTTCATGATTACCTACCATAATCCAAGATGTAGCAGTAAATCTTGTAATATAACTTAAGATCTTCATAGCTATATTATCTGAATCGGCAAACATAGCATCATCTAATTGACGGTAACCTTCAATTAATGACATAGCAACATTCTACTCGCTCTTGAGGACATATCTTTATCATACGTCACTACATAACTATAATTTTTTTTAGAATTTTCTTGAATTGTTATATTGTCATCAATATTTGATGCAGTTACTAATACTGTTGATGAATACAAAAAACAAGCAGCAATGGTTAAATTTAATTTCTTGTAAAGTATTTTTTTAATATACCAAACTTGTGTATGTCCTTGACTTCTTTTGAAAATCTTCCTAATGTCTTAAATAATAGATATTAAATAATTTAAAATTTATGAATAAAAAATCTATCCTTCGGCTGAAGCTGCTCTTGAAGACTTCTTTATGACAGCATGACTATAATGTCGGGCGGATTCGGTCTATGCGGTATTCCTGAAAATTTAATAAATGCACTTCTTAAAAGCAATGTTCAAAATTTAACAGTTATAAGCAATAATTGCGGTGTTGACAACTTCGGACTTGGGCTTCTTCTTCAAACTAAACAAATAAAAAAAATGATTTCTTCGTATGTCGGAGAAAATAAGATTTTTGAGCAACAATATCTTGATAAGGTTTTAGAGCTTGAGCTAAACCCACAAGGAACTTTAGCTGAACGAATTAGGGCTGCTTGTATGGGAATTCCGGCTTTTTATACTAAAACAGGTATAGGTACAATTGTAGAGGAAGGTAAAGAAACAAAGGAGTTTAACGGCAAAAAATATATAATGGAAACTGCCCTTCAAGCTGACCTTACTATTACTAAAGGCTTTAAAGCTGATAAAAGCGGCAACGTGATTTATAATAAAACTGCACGAAATTTTAATGCAGTCATGGCAGGTGCCGCTAAAGTTACAGTTTGTGAAGTAGAGGAAATAGTTAAGGTGGGAGAGCTTGACCCTAACAATATTCACACACCTAATATTTTCATACAGCGATTAATAGTAGGTGAAAAATATGAGAAACGTATTGAGCAATTAACTGTCAGGGAAAAATAAGATATGCCTTGGAGCAAAGAAGAAATTTATCAAATAACCGCAGAGGAACTTAAAGACGGATTATATGTCAATCTTGGTATAGGTATGCCTACGCATGTAGCAAATTATATACCTCAAGGAGTGAATGCAATATTTCAAAGTAAGAACGGTATGCTTGGTATGGGACCATTTCCTTACGCAGGAGAGGAAGATCCTGATTTAATTAACGCCGGTAAGCAAACTATTACTGCTATTCCTGAAAGCAGCTATTTCGACAGTAGCTTTTCATTTGGGATGATTAGAGGTTCGCATGTCGATTTAACTATTTTATGTGCTATGCAAGTCTCACAAACAGGCGATCTTGCCAACTGGACTATTCCGGGTAAAATGGTTAAAGGTATGGGAGGAGCTATGGATTTGGTCGCTAACACCAAAAGAGTAGTTATTATAATGAAACATAACGCAAAAGATGGCGGTGCTAAATTATTAAAAGAATGCAACTTTCCGTTAACAGGTAAAAAAGTAGTTAACAGAGTAATTACCGATCTTGGAATTTTTGATATTGATAAAGATGAAATGATATTAGTTAGACAAGCTGACGATGTTACTATTGAAGAAATAAAGTCTAAAACTGAAGCCGAGTTTATAGTTAATTTATAATATGGAGAATAACATGGTTAAAGTAGCTATCGTAATATTATAGTAGATACGGTCATACTGCAAAGTAGCTGAAACACTAAATAAGAGCATAAAGGCAGCAGGAGCAAATGTTTCTTATACAAATAAATAAAGATAAACCTAATAATCTCGATTGAGCTTTATTAGACAATGCAGATGCTATCATTCTTGGAGTCCCAACCTATATGGGTAGTGTAGCCAGATCGTTTAAAACATTTATGGAAGCTACCTCAACTAGATGGGCACAACAAAAATGGAAAGATAAAATAGCTGCAGCTTTTACTAATTCTGCTTTTTATTCAGGTAATAAGTTTGCAGTATTTAGCAGCTATTTCACTTCGCTATGCAGCATTGTATGATTTGGGTCGGGCAAACTGAAACTGCTCCGAATTTTTCTGATCATGAGATGCCTGATCCCAATAAAATTCACCGCTTAGGTAGCTGGTCAGGACGTATGACTCAATCTAACCACAAATCTTCTCCTGATATTACTCCTACTCAAGGCGATTTAAAAACTGCTAATTTCTTTGGTAAAAGAATAGTTGAAATAACTAAGAAGTTTAAAGGGTAGATTTATATGGTGTTTTATGTCATTCCCGCAAAGCGGGAATGACATTTATTATCTAACAAGTGATGGTTTTTGTGAGTTCCTATTATTAATTTTTTGAGCATGCGTAGTCATTGTAGCATCTCGTTCTCCTTTAGTTTTAAGCACTTTTGATTTATTCCTATTAACACTAACATCACTCCAGTTACCACTATCGCTTTCACTACTACTACTATCACTCACCTCTATAGCAATTCTTCGTGCGAGAATTGATTCAAGTCCACTAGGTTTGTTAACATCCTGAGCAGGCTGACTATGAGAATGTACAACCGGTTTTCCTGTATTAGGGTCAAATTCAACTTTTTTTAGTTTTTTTGGCCCTGCTATTTCTCTCATTAAAGCAGAAGTATCTATAGAAGGACGTGGTTGATTTTCCAGTTTTTTAACCGTAGTAGATTCTACAGGCTTAGATAATGTCTCAGCCTGAGCCGGAGCCATAGGCGGAGGTGGAGGTGGAGGTGGAGGTGAAGGTGGAGGTGGAGGTGGAGGTGGAGGTGGAGGTGGAGGTGGAGGTGAAGGTGGAATGTTATTTTCCGATAAAGGAGACGGTGGTGTTATATTATTTTCCAAAGGTTTAGCTAGGGACGCATTTGCTAATATTGGTTCTTTTTGTGAAGTCATGTGATTTGTAAGGTTACTTACTATCTTTTGTAACTTCTCATTGTCAGGTAATTTTGCAATTATATCCTTAATATTTCTTTCTTTATTTTCAATTAATTCCTCAAATTTATGCTTCGTTTTATATAATTGTTCATCAATCTTTCTAATTGTTCTAGTATTACTCTCTTTGTTTTTTGCTAAAACCTGCTCACTATTATTTACAAAAACATTTTTAACATTTTGCCAAATATTATTTAATTTTTCAAAAAATGTATGAGGTACTTCTGCCCTAATTTCAGCAACCTGTTTTTGTATTTCTTTAAGTTCTTTGATATTAGAATTTTCGGATATTAAATTTTGGATGTTTTGTTTTGTAGCATTTAAAGCATTATATTGTTTCTCTAGTGCTTCAGCATTAATGAATTGTAAGGGATTTGTCATATGTAGAGCTGAGAATCTTTCAGGTTTACTCTTATAACTAAAAAATACTTCTGATAATCTTGCTCTTTGATCTTTAGATAAATCTTTCTTTGTTAAATCCTTAAAATTTTTTTCGATTTCTTCTTGTAATGCTTGCTTTAAAGGTGCAAATTTTTCCGCTATATTATATATCTTATTATCAATATCTTTTAATATTCTATTATTATACTTTATTGCTTCATTTGTTAACTGTTCTTCACTTTTTATCAAAATATACTTTACATTAGAAACTGTTTTTACAAATCTTTTAAACCAAGGCAACGATCTATTATGTTCTTTTTCTAGTTCTTTAGTTTCATTTTGTATTTCGATTAAACCTTGCAACTGCTTATTTTGTTTGCATAATTCATTTACTTGGCTCAATATAGTATTTAAAGCATTATTTTCTTGTGCTAATAATTTATTTATATCTATTTCTTTAACCATACCATACACCTAATATAAATTAATATCAGTATTATAGCAAATTTCTTGTACAAAAGCAAAGAGAAAGTTAATTTATGTAATGTATTTTGATAAATAAAAGATAGATAAACGAATATAGTTAACGTAATTTTAAGGATGATAAGCCTATAAGAGCAAATATAACTGAAATAATCCAAAATCTTATTACGACTTTTGATTCTGCCCAACCGTGTTTTTCAAAATGATGATGGAGCGGTGCCATTTTAAATATTCTTTTTCCTTTAGTAGCTTTGAAGTAATATACCTGTAAAATTACGGATGCCGTTTCAATAACAAACAAGCCGCCGACTATAGCTAAAACTATTTCATGCTTAGTAATAACGCTAATAA
Source organism: Rickettsia africae ESF-5 (assembly GCF_000023005.1). Classification (NCBI taxonomy): domain Bacteria; kingdom Pseudomonadati; phylum Pseudomonadota; class Alphaproteobacteria; order Rickettsiales; family Rickettsiaceae; genus Rickettsia; species Rickettsia africae. Next base: position 862,994 of record NC_012633.1, read on the forward strand.
TACCAAGCACACCGCCAAGACTTAGACTACCGGTATCGCCCATAAAAACTTCTGCCGGTTGTGCATTAAACCATAAAAATCCAAGGCAGCTACCGACTAATCCCGCACATAACACCGTTAACTCTCCGGTATTCGGTATATAGGTTAGCTGTAAGTAGTTCGAGTAAATTAGATTTCCTACTAAATAACTTATTAAAGCAAAAGAACCGGCAGTAAAGGCAATAGGAACGGTAGCAAGACCATCAAGCCCATCCGTTAGATTCACGGCATTAGAAGAGCCGACTATAACAAATATAGCAAAAACTATATAACAATAACCAAGATCCAAACTTAAATTTTTAAAAAACGGTACGTTAAGTAAATGACTTGGACTTTTATCTAGATATTCTAGTAAAACACATATAATGAAGCTAATAATTCCTTGAAGTAAAAGCTTACTTTTTCCTCTTACTCCGTAATGATTATCTTTAGTTACCTTAGCATAATCATCCATAAATCCTATAATACCGAAACTAATAAAACCAAATAACGTAATCCAAATATATTTATTCGTTAAATCAGCAAGTAATAAAGTAGAAAGACAACTAGACAAAATAATCATAATGCCCCCCATTGTCGGAGTACCTACTTTTGTTTGATGCGATTCAGGTCCGTCTGAGCGTATAGGCTGACCGTTTTTTTGAAGAGATCGCAGAAATTCTATTAATATCGGACCCGTGATAAAGCTAAGGCTTAGAGTTATAATAATAGCAAGACCGCCACGAAAAGTAATATAGTGAAATAAATTAGCTATATGTGAATTATGGATATGAGGAAGTAAAAGATTGTATAACATTTGTAGATTTAAATTTAAAAGTATATTTTGATGTTATTCATTGTGCATGGATACTAAATCGTCATTGCGCGCAGTCTACGACTGCGCGGCAGCAATCTCGTCAAACATCCTGAGATTGCTTCGTCAATTACTACGTAATTTCCGCGCAATGACGGGCAACCAAACCACACAATATTAAGAATATCCTAGTGTATTTATTTATAATAATCAACAATCTTATCAAGTTTTACGCCTCTTGACCCTTTTATTAGAATCAGCTCATTACCTTCAAATAAATCCGTAATATGCGTAATTAATTCATCAACATTTTTAAAGTATTTTTTAGCTATTTTGGAAGGTAGTAAATCATTAATATATTTAGTATTTACTCCTACTAAATAGACCTTAGAACAAGCGGCATCTAATATGTACTGCACTAGTTTCTCATGTAATCGTTTAGAATTTTCCCCTAGCTCTAGCATATCGCCTATTATAGCAGTTTTATTCTCGGCAGGTACTTGTTTTAAATATTCTAATGCAGCTTTCATTGACTGCGGACTTGCGTTATAGTAATCACAAATTACACGACAATTTTGTATATTGATAATTTCCCCTCTTCCTTTAGTAGGAGAAATATTTGCTAAGTGATTTGCAGCTATCTCTATATCTTTACCTAATATATCGATAATTAAAAGTACACCGGTATAATTTTCGGTAAAATGCCGAGGAATAAACGGTATCATTACATCTAAGACTTTCTTATTTATCTTATACTTTAAGTAGACTTGCTCTCCTAGGTTCTCATATAAAATTAATTCTGCTGAAGTTTTAGCTGATCTACCGAAGCTATGTATATCGGTAATAGAAAGTTTTTTTAATATCGATAATATTTTGTTATAGCAATTAGTATCGGCATTAATAACGGCAATATCATTTTTGCTAAAATTTGCAAAAATCTCACATTTAGCTTCAGCTATCTCTTCAAGCGAGTTAAAAAATTCTAAATGAGCCTCTGAAATATTAGTAATCATGGCAATATTTGGCTTTAATATTTGAACCAGCTCTCTTATTTCACCTTTATGGTTCATGCCAAGCTCAAAAATAGCATATTCCGTATCATCAGCCATTGAAGCAAGATTAATAAGCATACCGAGTTTGTTATTGAAGTTACCTCGGCTAGCAAAAACTAGAAAATCATGTTGTAATAATACTTTCAGTGCTTCTTTTGTAGAAGTTTTACCGACGCTGCCTGTTATAGCTATAAATTTAGCTTTTGAATTCTCTCGTTTATATAAAGCCATTTTTTGTAGAGCTTCAAAACAATCATCGACTAAGATAATTTTATCTTTATCATTGATCTCTACTCGCTTACTAATAATTACGGCTGCTGCTCCTTTATCTATTGCATCTAGAACATAATCGTGACCATCTCTATTACCTTGAAGTGCTATAAATAAATTACCTTTTTTAACATCTTTGGAATTAAATTGCACTTCATTACAACTTATAGAATTAGAGATTGTTATACCGAGAACAGCACTTAAAGTTTTAGAGTTCCAGATCATATGTTTTTGTTATTTATGTTTTGTTGTATGGCGTGTTTATGTCATTCCCGCGTAGGCGGGAAGCCAGTAAACATATAAAAAGCAAGCTTTTTATATGTTTATTTTATCAAATATGTAACTTCTGTATTAATATTAAAGTTATTTTTCTGGATCCCCGCTTCCGCGGGGATGACATCAAGTTTTTTTTAAAACTGTCCGGTACTATGGGTTAAGCCACGGGATGACAAACTTTTACACACTTCCTCACGACCTCAGCATCATCAAAAGGTAATTTCTTATCACCTATAATTTGGTAATTTTCATGACCTTTGCCGGCAACTAATAAGATATCATCTTGTTTTAAATTATTTATACCGTATTTAATAGCCTCTTCTCTATTTGCTATTTCTGTATAATCTGCTTTCCCTATACCGCTTATGATTTCAGCTCTAATAAGCTTTGGGTCTTCATGGCGTGGATTATCATCTGTAATTATGATGGTATCGGCACGTTTTGCGGCTATTTGCCCCATAAGACTTCTCTTTGCCTTATCACGATTACCGCCGCAGCCAAAAACTACGCTTAGCTTACTATCACGTAATTTAATATTTTTCAGTTCCGTTAAAGCTTTTTCAAGAGCGTCCGGAGTGTGGGCATAATCAACGAAGATATTAGTGTTATCTATTCTCTCCATTCTGCCTTTTACTGCTTTAACTTCCACTAAAGAATCTATAACATCATCAAAAGCAAAACCAATATAATGAATGCTAAGAACAGCAATTAATAAATTACTAGCCTGAAAGCTACCAATTATCGGGGTATTAAAATTATATTCTCTATTATTAAATGTAAAATTAATATTTTGTCCTTTTAAAGAACCGTTAAGTCTAATTATTTCTAAATCACCTTTTGTCCCAACGGTTATAAATTTAATATTATGATTATGTAGATAATCTTTAACAAACTCTATTTCTTCTATATCAGAATTTAATATTGCGATACCGTTCGGTAATAAATGATTTATAAATAATTTCAGTTTGGCTAATAAATAATTTTCTTTTGTATGGTGGTAATCTAGATGATCCTGACTAAAGCTAGTAAAACATGCGATATTCACTTTTATTTCCCTAAGTCTTGCTTGATCAAGACCATGACTAGAAGCTTCAAAAACTAAATATTCTATACCATTTTCAGCTAAATTATGAGCAATTTTTCTAAAGCTTAAATAGTCTAAAGTTGTTAATTCCGGTACATCATTTATAAGATTAACGCAGCCAAATATTTCTACCCCTATCGTACCTATAGATGCTGCTTTTTTCCCAAGTAACGAATATGTTTGAGCTATATAGGATACTACCGAGCTTTTACCGTTAGTACCGGTTACGGCTATTAGATCCTTTGGTTTTTTAGGATAGAATATTTCTATGGCTTCATATAAAGCTGCCTGCACATCTTTTACATAAATTACTTTATCTATAACAATATTTTTTTTATTGTCCGTAATTACTAATACTGCACCTTTGCTTAAAGCATCCTTAATAAAATCATTTCCATCAGTATTCCGTCCTTTAATCGCAAAAAAGATATCTTTATCCTTAACGGTTTTAGAATTAATCGACAAACCTTTTACGTTATGTTGTTGAAATAATTGCTTTAGGTTATGGGACATATTTATTATGTTAAAAACGTGTTACCGTCATTGCGAGGAAATTGCATAGCAATTGACGAAGCAATCTCAAGAGTTTGTTATTATTTCATGAGATTGCCACGCAGCCTACGGCTGCTTGCAATGACAGAGCAGGAATGACATCGAGTCTACACCTCCGATAAATTCCAAAGTAGTTGATTTGCCTCAACAATTATATTTTTATCTACTAATTTCTTGATATATACTAATTTATTATCAGGTTTGATTTTTGCCTGATTAGAGTAAGTACTAACGAATTTTATAATTTTATCAGTCATATCGGCATTTTTATAAAATTTAATCACAAATCCGTTATCTCCTGAATCTAGATTTTCAATATTTAACTTAAAGCATAATAGTTTTATTTTTACAATATCAAGTAAATTATTAAATTCAATCGGTAGTAAACCGAATCTATCAATCATCTCATCTTTAAATGTCTCTACTTCTATCTCATTACTTAAATTACCTATTCTTCTATATAGTCCAAGTTTAAGAGCTGCATCGGCTACATAATTATCTGGAATAAAGACGGATAATCCCAAATTAATAGTCGGGATAAAGGGTTGTTCTGAAACAATCGGTTCATCTTTAAAAATAGCTATTTGTTCTTCCAGCATTTCTTGATATAGTTCTGTACCTACTTCTTTAATTTGTCCTGATTGTTCTTCACCTATCAAATTACCGAAACCTCGTAAATCCATATCACGGCTTGCAATAGTAAAACCTGAGCCCAAAGCACAACTATTTTGTATTATCTCTAAGCGTCTTAAGGAGTGCGATGTCATCTTTTTATGACTTGCTACCGTTAGATAGGCATAACCCCGCATTTTACCTCGACCTATGCGACCACGCAATTGATATAGCTGACTAAGACCCAGCATATCAGCATTATGTATGATCATGGTATTTGCCTCGGCTATATCAATTCCTGATTCTATAATAGTAGTTGAGACTAGTATATCGAATTTGCCGGCATAAAACTCGCTCATAACCTCATCAATTTTACTCGGAGTCATTTTTCCGTAAGCTATTTTATAACTTAATTCCGGCACGATTTGTTTTAATTGTTTTGCGATATCCTCTATATCTTTAATTCTTGGAACTACATAAAAACTTCTTCCACCTCTAAAATGTTCGCGTAATAATGCATCTCTGATAATAACGGGATCACACGGCATAACCGAGGTATGAACTTCCAGCCTGTTTAGAGGCGGCGTTGCAATAATGCTAAGTTCTTTTAAACCGGTCATTGACATTTGCAGCGTTCGAGGAATCGGTGTTGCCGACATTGCAAGTACATGGGAAGAGGATTTTAGCGATTTAAGAAATTCTTTTTGACCGACACCGAAATGTTGTTCTTCATCGATTATTAACAATTTCAAATTAAAGAATTTTATATTTTTATGTAATAAAGAATGAGTGCCTATTATTATATTTATTTTACCGCTTTTAAGCTCCGATCTTATAATTTTTGCTTCTTTAGAACTAATAACGCTAGATAATTGCTTGATATTTAAACCAAAACCTTTGAACCTTTCTATGAACCTTGAAAAATGTTGACTACATAAAATAGTTGTCGGTACAACTACGGCTACTTGAGGTAAATGTTCATTTAGAGATTTTGCTACCATAAAGACGGCACGCATTGCTACCTCTGTTTTGCCAAACCCGACATCACCGCATATTAACCTATCCATTAACATACCGTTTCTTAGATCTTCTTTAATATCGTTTATAGCGATTAATTGGTCTTCCGTTTCACTGAAAGGAAAATTAGCACAAAATTTATCATATTCTTCAAGATCAAATTCAACGGAAGCACTACTATTAAGTTTCCTTTTAGCTGCTATTTGTATTAAATGCAGTGCTATCTCTTTTATACGCTTTTTAAGCTTTGCCTTACTTCTTTGCCATGAAACGCTACCAAGCTTATCAAGCTCCGCATTATCATTGCCGTATTTTTTTATTACCTCTATACTTTCAACTGGTATATATAATTTATCATTGCCGGCATATAAAATCTTTAAAAAATCATGTGGTTTGCCTTTGATTTCTAAAGCTTCTAGCTTTAAAAACTGCCCTATTCCATGATCTTTGTGAACAACAAATTCGCCTTCAGCTAAATTATCAAGCTCCAGCAAGATATTTTTAAGTTTTTTGTGAGTGTTTGTAGAGCTAGGTTTTTCTTTTAATAATTCGCTAGCGGTAATAAATAAATATTCTTTCGTATAAAAGCTTTGATTTAAAGGAATTATCGCAACATTTATTATTGAAGCCTTAGCCTCATCTAATTTATTTATCTCATTATATTTATATTCATAATTTTGAATTATGCTTTTGATTCGCTCAAAACTACTTAAAACGCTTGAGCCTATAATAATTTTCTTATGAGAATTTGCTTTAATAACCTCAAATAATTTATCGAAAACCGTTTTCTTTTCTATAAAACTTGTAGCAGCGATATTTTGAATTAAGCTAGCTTGCTCTGAGTTTTCAAAAGTAAGTAGTATATTATTTTTTTGTTCTAGTAATTCCGTTATTTCAGAAGCGGTAAAATATAAGCTAGTCGGTGAAAGGGTGGGATAGAAACTATTAAATTTAAGTTTATTTGCCTCTGACCTTGCCGAATAAAAATCGTTATAACTATGTTCAAATTCTAAAATGGCTTGTTTTGACAAATTATCGAATATGAAAATAGGATCGTTTAAATAATCTATTAAGTTAGAGCAGGAATCGTAAAATAATGGGAGTAATTGTTCATATCCTGTGAATTTTCTTCCAGATATTACCGCCTCATATAAAGCATTATCAGTATGATTAACTCCAAAATTTCGTAAGTAATTATTCTTAAAATTACCTATAGTTTCACTATTTAAAACTATCTCATTTGCAGGACTAATAATAAGCTCCCTGCAGGATTTAGTCGAAATTTGCGTATCAATATCAAATTCTTTTATTGATTCAATATAACCCCAGCTAAAATGAATTCTATAAGCTTTAGGACCGGACAATATTATATCAATGATTTCGCCTCTAACCGCAAATTCCCCGACATCGATGCTACTCGCATTTCTTGTAAAACTATTTTCTACTAAAAACATAGCAAGCTCATCCGTAGTAAATTTCATTTTAGGGGATAATTTCAAAAAATATTTAGAAAAAAAATCTTTCGGCGGTAATTTGTTTAATAAGTTCGCTGTATGAGTGATGAGTAATTTGTTGCTATTACTATTATTTGTTGTTAGCTTGATTAATGTTTCTGCACGTCTAGATAAGATATTTGCATTTGGTGACGTATGGTCATAAGGGATGGTATTATAGCTTGGAAAGTAATAAATATTTTCATTAGAAGAAAAAAATAAAGCTTGCTTGTATAATTGCAACGCCTCCTCTTCATTACTCGCACTCAAGATGAAATCTTGCTTAAGATTCTTAGTAAAATTATCAATTGTAAAGAAAGATTTGGCAGCCGCCGGAAATTTTTGTTGTAACATTCTACAGGAGTTTATATTTTTGCTATTTTGTGTAATTTATCAATTATTTCGGCATCTAGATAAGAAGGAGCAGAAGATTTATTATTAATCCAATTATAAAGATCATTATCATTTTGATCAAGTATTAAAGAATAGCTTCCAAGTTTTGTTTCATCCATTAAGGATAGGTACTTTTCGGCAAAGCTACCGAGTATATAATCCATTTCTCTGCAACCGCGATTTTTACTACGGTAAAAAAGTTTCTTTTGTAAAGAGTTTTTATTTAATTTATTCATCTATAACATCTTGCAAAATTTTTTTATAATAATATTATTAAAATAATCAGATACCAAGATCATTTTAAAATGCTTTAATAATTCAGCACTCTAATAAATCCATTCTACATGGGTAAAATTCTATTAACTTTTATTATCAATAACAGCAAAAAAGCATAAATATGTCGGTTCAAAATATCTGTTCTACAAAAGCTTATGATATGCTAATTTCAAATGATAATGCTTTTCTTGTAGATGTTAGAACTAGAGAAGAGTGGCAGCAAGTGGGGATACCTCATTTAGATAATAAAAATAAGGTGATCTTTCTAAGTTGGCAATTGAATAAAGATTTTGAAGATAATTTTTTATCTATCGTTAACGATAAAATTCATGCAATAATATTTTTTCTGTGCCGTTCAGGATATAGGTCATTTATCGCAGCAAATTTTATAACTAATATAGGTTATAAAAATTGTTATAATATTAGTGACGGCTTTGAAGGAAATAATCAAGATAAAGGCTGGAAACAAAATAACTTACCGTGGCAGTTTTAAGTGAGTACTAACCAAATAATTTTAACGGATCAAGGTAATAATTATGTAAATGTCTGGAGTCACGTGGCTCAAGATCTTTACAATCATTACGGTGAAACTCTATATAATAGCTGGTTTAGTAAAGTCAATTTTATAGAGTCTTCATTAAATACCGTTATTCTTTGTGCCCCTACTAACTTTGTTAGAGATTGGATAAAATCCAAGTACTCTATGGTTATATTGCAACTATTTCAACATTATAATAATACCATTAAGTCAATTGAAATAATTACTAAAGAGTTACCTGGAACAACCCAAACAGTTACAGAATTACCTACTAAGACTTTTGCCGATATCGGCAGCAGTGAGCTTAATTCGGAAAATATCTTTTCAACCCTTGATGTACGTTTTACTTTCGATAATTTTGTGGTTGGAGCCCCAAATGAGCTAGCTTATGCAGCCGCAAGAGCGGTTGCAGAATCATCAGGTGCGGTTTCTGAGTCTAATCCGCTTTTTCTATATGGCGGCGTAGGGCTTGGTAAAACTCATTTAATGCATGCAATCGGTTGGTACATCAAGCAGCATAATCCAAGCCGCAAAGTGATATACATGTCGGCAGAAAAATTTATGTATCAATTTGTTAAAGCTCTGCGTAACAAAGAAGTAATCTCGTTTAAAGAGAAATTTCGTTCGGTTGACGTGTTAATGATTGATGATATTCAATTTATTTGTGGTAAAGATAGTACGCAGGAAGAATTTTTCCATACTTTTAATACATTGATTGATAATAACCGTCAAATGGTTATTTCTTGTGATAGATCGCCTTCAGATTTAGATAATATTGAAGATCGGATAAAATCTCGTCTTGGATGGGGCTTAGTTGCCGACGTTCATAGTACTACTTATGAGCTACGACTCGGTATTCTAGAATCTAAGATTGAGCAGATGAACGTTAAAATACCAAAAGACGTAATTGATTTTTTAGCATCTAAAATCGTTTCAAACGTTAGAGAACTTGAAGGAGCTTTAAATAAGGTGATCGCTCATTCTAATTTTACTTTAAAAGAAATTACACTCGAAAACACACAAAATATTTTGCGGGATTTACTGCGTTCTAATGAAAGAATAATTACCGTTGAAGATATTCAGAAAAAGGTAGCTAGCCGTTATAATATTAAGTTATCCGATATGTCTTCATCAAGGAGATTACGAGAAGTTGCAAGACCGCGTCAAATAGCCATGTATCTTAGTAAAGCATTAACGCCGAAAAGTCTTGCAGATATCGGTAAAAAATTCGGTAAAAAAGACCACACGACGGTTATGCATGCTATTAAGAAAGTAGAAGAATTACTGGAAAACGATATAGAATTACGCGAAGAGATTCATTTGCTAATGAAAATATTGCAGAACTAAATGTCATACCGTAGTCAAGCTGACTTTGTTGCATGGTCCGAAAAACCGATTCGATGTCATTCCCGCAAAATCGGGAATCCCGGGTAAAGCAAAATAAATCACGCTTTTAATTGTACAAACTTATTGTGTATAACCTTTAAATTACTGGATTCCCGCTTTCGTGGGCATGACATAAACAGCCATACAATAAAGCCAAAACATCGCAGAAATGATATAGATATATATTAAATGCTCTCAAAAAACGATTCAGTAAAAGAAATTTTTTTCAAGATTCTCCAGAAAATACCAAATTAACAGAATTATAAAGATAATTATGGTTACGGTGAGGGGGAGAGCATATTTCTTACTTAAAAGTTTAAATGAATTAATAAAGAGGAATTACAAATTCACTATCTCGACTACGATTATCAAATCCACGCTAATCAAGAATATAGATATATTTTTAAGAATAGTAATATTACAAAATATTTTATTGCTCCTGAAAAGCGCTTATTTTATCAATTAAAATTTGTTGATGCAGACAGGGTATACTCAAATGATTTGGAGAATTGGAATGTAAAACGAGGAACGAGTACGCACAACCCTTAATAGGTGAGCATGCGAATCCTCCGAAGTTTTGCAGAAACAATTCTTCAAATCATTTGAGTATACAAGCTACAGGCAGTCATCTATGTGGTAAAGATCAATATTAATACTACCTATGTATTTTTAAATCCTGATTCATTTACTCTTAGCTACCAAATTCTAGGACCTCAAAAAGACCATAATATTAATACTGTTTTTAATCGTATATAGTATTAGTATGTTCTCCAATTAGTTTAAAATATTCTTTCATACTATTGTCTATATCAGTTGTTTCCAAAGTTTGATTATTATCATCATTTGCATCATATATATCTTTTCTTTTAGACAAGGAAAGTTTTAATCTCTTTTGAAACGAGGTAGGAGAAATAGTTTGATTAAATTTGAGGGGTAATATCTTGTAATACATTCTTAGCATATTCAGGTGCATCAATATCATACCATTCTTTTATTTTAGCACATAAAATTTGTAGAATTTCAGGTAGGATTTTTTTTAATTTCTGTCTTAAGAGATGCTTGTTTTTGAGCTAAAAACCCTTCAATATTTTTTAAGCTTTCAGTAAATTCCAAGTAGGTTATTTCAATTAAATCCTTTAAATCTTGAGAAAAATCCTTTTTTTCAAGCAATTTAGTTTTTGTAAGCTTTAAATTACGTTCTCCTATATTGTTTACTTTAAGAATTAAAGCAGTTAAATTTTGGTCTAATGAATTTAACAACTTTATAGGACAATGCTCTAATTTATAAACTTTTGCTAAAAAAGATTTTATATCATTGCTTTTTACATTATCCATATTTTTGTAAAATTACATTGAAGCTAAGATGTCGAATATTCGTGCTATATTTGCTAGTTTATAATTATTTAATTTTTTACTAAGCCATTCTATTAATAATATATTACCTTCTTTAATAAGTAATAGATTACCATTTTGTACATTTGTAGTGTCATAATCTATTGGACAGGAATTTGGTAACACATATTTATAGTTTTTCAGTATACCTCTTGTTTGAGCAACGGCATGCTCAGTAGACATAGGAAAAAACTCCTTATATGATAAAAATATACTATTTTTATCAATAAGTTCTAAAAACATAGGAGCCGTAAATAAGGTTGCATTATTTCTATGCGTTGCAAGCATAAATAACAAATGTGTTAACTTTTCTGCAAAGTAATTTAGTGTTCGCGGTAATTCTTCTATATTTTGTGTCGATGCTTTAGCATGCACAACTTCAAATATACGTTTTATAATAGCATGTTTATATTCATGTTCTTGCTCAAATTTAGATAAAATTTCATCATACTTTCCTAAGCCAGGTACATCTGTTTGTACATTACCGGTTTTATAATGTACTATATGATTCATTGTAAAAGTTTCTTCTTTAGTATTTGAGATCTTACATATAGTAGATAAATCACTATTTATTTCTTCTAAAATCCGGTGCTTTAGCTGATTTTATTATTCCTGCCAATCATTTCAGCAAAAGCTAAAAGTCCTTTAGAATTATGTATGGGTTATTACTTATACTTTTTTAAGTTGATATTACTGTTTTGCAATTCTTGTAATAATACTTTCTTTGCATGCTGAGCAGTAATACCGTCTGCTAAAGCAACTATCTTAGGAATAGAGTGATTTGGATTAAATACACAATGCAATAGCTTTTGATAATCCTTATCACTTATATTTTCTTTGTTATAATTTTTAAATAATTATGTTTATTAAAAGCAGTTTTGATAATATTAAAATTTTCTTCGTAATAATTATTATCTACAACTAATATTTCAGATTTAATTTTTTTATAAATATTTCTAATAGTAGAATATTTAAAAAATCTATCAGCTAAATTATGTAATACTAAACCTAGTTTAAGTTTAAAATCTTCAGAGTTATATATACATATAATTAATATCTAGTATATTTTTAAGTAAAAAATTAAGATACTTAGGTAAAGTATAATTTTCTTTTAACTCTTCATCAGAGGAGCTATCAAAGTTTTTGTATTTTAGCATTATTATTTATAGTAGAATGAGTGTTAAATTATTTAGAAACAAATATCCCTATAAGGGGGATTAAAGTATCTAGTGTCTCCGTAAGGGCACTAAAATCATCTCTATATAATATCATCTGTAGTACATAATTCTTTAATATCTAAAGTTTGTCCAGTATTTCCCTCAAAACAATACATAAATGCCAAAGCTTCCATAATTTTCTTATCTTTAACAAATTTAAATAATCGTTCTTTTCCATAAGTTATTGTATCTTCAACATCAGCTAAATCTTTCTCTACTAAGGGCATCATTGTATTTACTTCTTGAGCTAATAACTGAGGATCTATATTACTAGGATGACTTAGCATATCTCATACCATCATAGTTATAATATTAGCTATATACTAAAATATTCACTATTAATTAAGTTTTCTTTACTAATAGTTACAATTTATTTTATAAGTTAAATTTTGTTCAGTTTAGACTTTAGACAAATAAGTTTATTGACAAAAGTTAATTTTTATTGTATTATGCACCCTTAGTATTTTTTTTGAAAGGCAGTTATGGTAGATATAAACAACAATAAGATTAGCTTAGCACTATTTGAAGGCGGTGGAGTAAAAGGAAATATCCATTTAGAAAAATTAAAAATAATGGAGCAAATAACCGGTAAGCCTACTTGTGAGATATTCGATTTTACTGGAGGGACCAGTGTTGGAGGACTTATTTCTATTTTGCTTAATTTACCGAATCCTAATAATCCCGGGAAACCTTTATTCAGTGCAGCGCAAGCTCAAGAACTGTTTGAAGAAATGGCACACGATATTTTTCCAGTAGGATTAACTTGTAGAAAATTGTGGAGTTTTAATGGCTTATTCAGCCATAAATTTTCTCCTGAACCATTAGTAAAATTATTGAAAGCATATTGTAAGGATTATACCCTCAAGGATTTAATCAGTGATGTTGTAGTTACAGGTTATGATCTAAATAATAAACAAAATCCTCTTATGACCTTCTCTACTATAGATGCTAGACAAAGTGAAGAGAATAATTATTACCTTTCAGATATAATACAAGGCATCACTGCAGCACCTGGATATTTCCCCAGCCACAATTTCCGTAATATAACCAATACTAAATCACATAAAATTATTGATGGTGGAGTATATGCTAATGACCCAACCTTACAAACATGGCAATTATTAAAAGAAAATAACTATAACATAGAAAACGTTTTGTATTTATCATTAAAAGAAGAAAATAATGATGATTACCAAACTGTTTGTTGCGGCGGAGGCATGCTAGAACTAGTGAAAAATAATATGCCCGCTAAAATATTAGCAGCAACACAACAAGCTGATGAACAAACCGCTCAAAGCATTTTTGGTAATAAATTAATAGAAATAGCTACTTATATTCCAGAAAAATATGCTGAGATGAGTAATTCTAGTACTGAAAATCTGCAAGCACTAAAAGAATTTGCTAAAGAATCTATATATGGAAGCTCCACCTTTAGAAATATACCTTATAATGAAAAGTTTAAAGAAGCTATTGATAAAATAATAACTAATTATAATGTAAATAACCCTAACGACCAAATTGTTATGAATGATTTTTACAAAGAGTTATTCCATATTAATACTTCTAATAACGCACTTGATAAAAGTTTTGAACAGGAAGAGGATATAGCAAACAACGAGGATGCAGTGAATACACCGATAGCTCAAGCTCTAGATTCTAAAGATATAGAACCTGAGAAAAAAGAATTATTAGCAGGTATCAAGGAGTTTTTTAATCCATTCATCGAAAAAAATCCAGAAGCAAAAGTAGATCTAGAGAATTTTTTACACGAAATAAAAAATTTGACATTAGCAGAAATTGAAAACAGTATTGTTACTTTTAAAGAAGCTAGATTAAAATGGCAAGCAGAGCAGAATCACCTTGATGTATTTAGTAGCTGTAGTATGGAAGCCTTAAAAGAGGATATGACTCTTGAGGGTGAAGAGCATACAGATGATGTACAAGGTTATCTCTAACTTTCTTAATGTCATTCCCACGTAGGCGGGAATCCAGTCAAAAAAGTATAAATATGCTAGACTTTTAAAACTAAACGCTCGATTTATCTCGCTTTACCTTGGATTCCTGTTTTCGCAGGAATGAAATCGAACGCTTTCTTCGAGCCATACAACAACGCCATAGCTGCTCACAATGACGACACCTGTGTTTAGTTAGGAATATTTGACTTTTTCTTCTTATATAAAATCCAAATACAGTAAAACGAAATAGCAGAGCTAATACTTAAAACGAAGCATAATAAAGCAAAATTGCTTATCGTTGCGCCGTGTATTTTAGAAACCAAATAAGTTACAGCAGCGATAACTACGTAGTATATTGCACCAAATATAGATCCTGCCGTACCTGTTACTTTAGCATAATCCTTCAGTGCATAACTAAGCGTCATAGGGATAAGTAGATTATGCCCAACCATATGAATCATCATCGGTGCAAATATCATAGCGATTGCAAGATTATGACTCGTTGAAATAACTTCTAATATAAAAGCATTTACCGCAAATAATATACAACCGCACAAACTAAAAATAAATCCTAAACCCATAACTTTTTTATCGTGTACATGGCGTTTTTTTATTAAATACCCCCTCCTAAAAAGCCTCCAAAGATAGCGGCAAAAGATAACAAAAACGCTAATTTACCGTAAAAAGATGGCAAAACTTTCATTTTATCAATCAAAATAAAAGGAGCTTCTATGAAAAAACCGTAATATATGCCGTTAAATGCACCGATGATAAAAGCATATAACCAAAGAATTTTATCTTTAATAATTACCTGCAAAACCTCAAAATATTTACTGCTGTGGGAAAAATCTATATAAGAATTTATTTCAGGTAAAACTTTATAATATAGTACCGGTAAGGCTAAAACATACAAAAACATAATGCCAGCTTGAATATTCTATAATATAGTCCCCTATAGATGAACCTAGAGAAGGGATAAATAACAGCCACGGAGATAAGCTAGCATAGATATATGATAACTCTAAGCCTTGATAGGAGTCTCCAGCCATACCTGCCCAATAACAGAACCTACACTTACACCGAAAGCTTGCACAACACGAGCTATCATCAGCATTTCTATATTAACTGCAAAAATGCTAATAATTGAAGATACAACATAAATAAAAAACCCTAATAAAGCTATAGGTCTCCTGCCGTAAATATCCGATCATCTGCCGAGTGATAATATACCAAACGCAAACCATAGAAAATATAATGTAGATGTAATTTGAGTGAGACCGCCGTCAATGCCGAAATATTTGGTTAAACTCGGTAATCCTGAAGTATAAATTTGTTTCCGTAGTC
Organism: Rickettsia africae ESF-5; assembly: GCF_000023005.1. NCBI lineage: Bacteria > Pseudomonadati > Pseudomonadota > Alphaproteobacteria > Rickettsiales > Rickettsiaceae > Rickettsia > Rickettsia africae. The sequence continues at coordinate 878,683 of NC_012633.1, forward strand.
GGTGATAAAATAAATAAGCATAGAAGCATCAATGCCGGAATCTTCGCAATAATTTTCATAAATGATTTTTTTATTTCGGTTCATCGAGTTTTATCGATTAATCCGCTCCAAACAAAATTTTTCCATTATCATTTTTAATCTTTCTATTCTCTCAATCAAGTAAAGTCACTGCTCTCTGCTAATTCTATAATTTTTATCATATCTTGCATCAACGTAAGCTTTTTCTAGTAATTCAAAACATTCTTTTTGTTCGGGAGACGATTGCAGCAATACTTTAAGTAGCTCAACATTATAAATTTGCACAATATCCACCTAGCTTTCTTATATCGTGTAACTTTGGTTTGTAACGGGCCAAAACTAATAAAATGTTACTGTAAACACTTTCAGTGGCTTGATGCAGCTCAAAAGCACTTTTACTAAAATCACCTCTTTCTAATGGGTATTTACAATCAATAAAAAAACTCTTGCCTCTACCAAACCAGTATTCATAATCTTCTTTAGCTATTTCTTTTACTTCACTCCAAGGCAAATTTTTAGCTCGAGAAAGCTGCTCGCCACTATCATATAAAAGAATACCTTCATTCTTAATATCGGTATAAAAATAACGCCCTTTTTCAAGCTTGTCATTTACCTCACTTATAGATTCGCATATTATAGATATCCAAGGTTCTAGCGAAAAAACCTCGGCTTTTCTTAAGCCTGTTTGTTCTAACCTTTTTTCTATCTTAGATTCTACCCTTAAAGTAGCATGCTCCTTAAATTTACCTTTTTTTCTACTAAAAAGTCAAAATCACTTGTATAACTATAAGTAGTATGATCTTCCGTATACATATCTTTAACCCAATCACCTCTAGCATACGAGCCATACAAAATAATCAGGGCAATTTTATCCTTGGCAACAGCCAAAATTTGCTGCACTATATAATCAAGCCTATCTTGCACTTCAAGAGACCGTTTTGGTCAAATTGTTTTCATAGCTGATCGTTATTTAAACGTTAAATCTAAAATGTACTATATCCCCATCCTGCATTTTATATTCTTTACCCTCTAAACGCATTTTACCTACTTCCTTGGCTTTTGCTTCACTACCGAGATTTATGTAATCTTTATAGCCGATAACTTCTGCTCTGATAAAACCTTTTTCAAAATCGGTATGAATAATACCGGCAGCAGCCGGTGCAAGTGTGCCGTCTTTAAAAGTCCAGCTATGGGCTTCCTTTGGTCCTATAGTAAAAAAGCTTTTAAGGTTTAAAAGATTATACCCCTCTTTAATGACTTTATTAAGCCCTGTTTCGTCTAAACCTATAAATTTTAAAAACTCTTCCTTTTCTTCCATGCTTTCAAGTAAAGCAATTTCAGCTTCTATTTTTGAAGAAATTACGACACTTTTAGCATTTTCTTTCTTTGCTCTTTCCGCTACTAATTTTGTAAATTCATTACCTATAGCTGCATCTTTTTCAAGTACGTTACATATATATAAAACGGGCTTAGAGGTAATTAACTGCAATTGTTTTAAATTATCAACTCTTAAAGCTTCATTTAGCACTCTTGCAGGTTTATCCTCACCTAATACCTTATAAACCTCTTTTAACAGCTCTATCTGCTCTGCCATAGCTTTATCGCCTGACTTCAAGCGTTTTTCACTTGTAGCTAAACGCTTTTCAACCGATTCTATATCGGCAAGTATTAATTCCGTTTCAATAATCTCGAGGTCATGCAGCGGATCGACTTTGTTATGTACGTGCGTTATATCCTCATCTTCAAAACAACGCAGTACATGCAGTATTGCATCGACTTCCCTGATATGAGATAAGAACTTATTACCTAGCCCTTCCCCTTTGCTTGCTCCTTTAACAAGCCCTGCAATATCAACAAACTCAATATAAGACGGAATAATTTTACCGCTCCCGGCTAAGCTTGCTAGTTTATGCAAACGCGCATCAGGCACTAAAACTTTGCTGCTATTAGGCTCAATAGTACAAAACGGATAATTAGCGGCATCTGCAGCCTGACTTGCCGTTAAGGCATTAAATAACGTCGACTTACCGACATTCGGCAACCCAACAATTCCGAGTTTTAGTGTCATAAATTTTTCCGTAAATAATACATTATAGAATCTTTTTCGCAACCGTGCATAGCAAATTCAATTTTATACCCCAGTTTCTCATAAAACGATTTTGCTTGGCAGTCCATAGTAACAAGATGAATAAAATTACAGCCTCGTTCACGTGCTAAATCCTCAACCTTTTGCATTAGTACAGTACCATAATTTTAGTTTCTTATATTTTCATTAACAAAGAGTGAATCAATGTAAAATCCCCCCAAGAACTCATACCGCTAATTCCTACAACAAAATTTTTATCCTGATCTAAACAGGAAAATGAAAAAGATTCAATATCTCCTACTAACCCCTTTTGTTCTCTAGCATCTTTGTTCAAAGCCTCAATAATTATAGTGCTATGAGTTCTATCCATTGCATCAGCATAAACAATTTCAAAATTTTGTGTCATAAATCTTTGCTTCTTTGCTGTTTAGTTTTAATATCGTTTTCCCGTCATTGCGAGGAGATGCATAGCATCAACGTGACAATCTCGTGAAGTAGTATAGAATTCCTGAGATTGCTTCGTCAAAACTTACAGTTTTTCCTCGCAATGACGAGTTGGTATCATCCACACAGCAACGTCGATCAAGTCGTAGGAATAACATTGAATATATCAAGCTATCTTATTCTTAAATTCTTCTAACTTATTCTCTAATATTAAACCAAAGTTACTAGTGATTCTATCTATAGCTTGCATTACTGTTTCATACTCCGGTTTAGAGAAATGATTAAGTACGTAATCTGCTACATCCTGATTATTTTGCGGTCTACCGACTCCAATCCTAATCCGGTTATAATTATTACCTATAACCCCATCAATCGACTTTAAACCATTATGCCCACCATTACCGCCACCGGTTTTAAATTTTATTCTACCTGTGTCTAAATCAATATCATCATGAATAACAAAGATTTTTGCAGGGTAGATATTATAATATGTTTTCACCGATATCACTGACTTACCGGACAAGTTCATATAGGTGGTAGGCTTTATAAAAATTATCTTTTGTCCATCACTAATAGTTTCAGCAATTTCACAATTGAATTTTTTCTTTGTACTAAATGATGAATTATATTGGTTTGCTATTTTCTCTATAGCAATAAAGCCGACATTATGCCTCGTATATTGATACTCTTTTCCTGGATTACCAAGACCAATAACAAGAAGCATAATAATTTACCTAATAACTAGTAATGAAAAATTTTTGAAGAAGTATTGATTTGCAAGAAGTACAGAATAATGTCATTCTTAGCTCAGCATTATTGCGTGGATCGAAAAACCTACTCGATGTCATACCGTGGCTTGACCACGGTATCCAGAAAAAAAATTAACAAAGACTGGATACCGCTACAAGCTCGCAGTATGACAATTAAAGATTACCGGATTCCCGCTTCTAGCTAGGAATGGCATAAAACGAGCCAAACAACAACGCCCACAAATCCTCGCAATAACGATTTAAGTATCTAAGCAAGTCCTTATCGTGAGAATTATCTTACTTCCCTGCTTCAGCGGCTTGTTGCTCCCCTTCAGCTTCAGTTTTTGCTCCTCTACGTCCTATAATAGTTGCAAGGACAAATTCTTTTTTTGTAACAAAACTACATCCTTTCGGTAATTCTATTTTTGACGATTTTAGCGAAGTAGCCATAGGCATATTAGTAACATCTATAGTTATGTTTCTTGGGATATTATTAACATCACATAATAAAGTAACTCTTCTTTTTACTATATTAAAGTATCCACCTCTTTTAACGCCTAAAGCTCTTTCTTTCCCTTCATATACTACAGGTACTTCCATTTTTTGGGTTTTCTCTTCTAAAAAGACAAAATCAACATGGCGTACTATATCCGTAACAGGATGTAATTCTACAGCCTTCGGCAATACTTTATATTTTTTCTTATCAATTGTTAAATTAATTAACTGAGAGATAAAAGCCGGCTTTCTATAATATTTAGTTATTTCCTTTTCTTCCAAAGAAATACTAACAGGTGTTTTACCCGCTCCATAAATAATAGCCGGAACACGCCCTGCTCTTCTTAATGCTCTTGCTGCTCCCGTACCGAATTCCGTGCGGGACTCCGCTTCAAGTTCTAATATTTCACTCATTATTACTCCATATTAACTTATAATAAATCTTCATTATCATACTTAATTACAATTAAAAATTCAAGTAAATTAATTTTTGACTAGAATATAGGAGTAATATATTCCTTAGTTAAAATTCTTTAATTTATTGGATATTGAAAAGAAATTTAGTTCTAACCGAAATTATTTTGTAAGGAAATTATGAAACAGATATAACCTAAGCGTAGTGCAAATCCCTCAAACTGTGGAGAAGAAATTGCTGCCAAGGATATAATAAGGATTTTCTCCTTGAATCTATTATGTACTCTTCTGACTCTGACTATATTGGGCGTGATAGCGAGAGTGAAGATGACGATTCTTATGCATCAATACTCTTGTTAAAAATAAAGAACCGGAATGCAAAATTCACTTAGATTTAGTTTAGTATATTACATATGTGCTACCAAACAAATGTTAGAGCACAAGCAGAAAATGCGAAGGTTTCTAATTTAGACAATGAAAGGCAGGTAATTAAATGTAGTACAACTCCAACAATTCTGTACCGAAAGTTCAATTGAATCTATGATAACATCAACATCAAAAAGCAACATAGATGCTGACAAAATTATCTTACCTTTCCCTTCTGTAGAACAACAAAGACAATTAGGGAAATTATATCGTTATAATTAAAAATTTTAAAGAGCTTTACCCTTCTAATTCTGACAATGATAACGTTGGAATAGTAATATTATTAGGTGATGAAAAGGGGTCATACGGCGACCTAAATCTATGGGATATTTAAAAATTTATGAGTTTGCAGAGATAATCTAGCACCGCTTTCTAATGCTAATTTTACTGCTAACTCATTATTTTCGCCATTAAGTCTTTGGTTGTTTTGATCCATAGGTTGAATAAAAACCGGTATATTATAAGAGGTTTGCCCTACTTCCGGTATGAGACTATATTCTAAAATATTTTTAGCAACGATAAATTTCACCGCACTAATTTTAGGCAATAAATCTTCTCTTATTTTACTATAACCGGTTTTACCTACCTTCGGCGAACAAATTATAGACACTTCTTTCGGCAAAGAACGATATAACGTACCGTTAGTCTCTATTTGAACTTTAACATCTCGGTCTAATAACTTCTGACATAATAACTCTATAGGTTGACGCATCGGCTCACCGCCGGTTATTACTACTAAATTAATCGATTTTTCATTTTTAGAATTTAATGCCAGGCTTTCTACTTTATTCAAAATCTTATCTATATCTACTAAATCAAAATCTTCAAACTCCGTATCACAAAAATTACAAGCAAGATTACATCCTCCAAGCCTAATAAAGATCGCAGGACAACCTACAAAAATGCCCTCCCCTTGTATAGTCTTAAAAATAGACTGTACCTCTAACTGAGTACCATCACCGTTTAATATGCTTCTTTTAGGATTTTGTCCAAACATTTTTAAATTATTATCGATTGATTAAAAACATTATAGTACATTTTTATAAAAAAATCTTGCAATAACTAATAAAAAAAACTATTATCTAGGTTTCATCGGTCATATGGCTTTGGTATGCCTAATGTTTTACCGTTTAAACCTAGAAATACCAATTATAAGGAACAATATGCCTAAATTAAAAACAAAGTCTGCTGTAAAAAAACGTTTTAAACTTACTGCTAGCGGCAAGGTTATTGCATCTCAAGCAGGTAAAAAACATTTTATGCGTCGTCGTACTAAAGCTCAAATTCGTAACCTTAGAGGAACTACAATACTTTGTCCTCAAGACGGATATAATATTAAAAAATATTTTTTACCGTACGGTATAAATTAATTAACTAGGAGCTAAAGCAATGACACGTGCAAAATCAGGAAAAATTTCCAAAAATCGACATAAAAAAATCCTTAAATTAGCCAAAGGCTATAGAGGTAGAGCAAATAGCTGTTTTAGAGTAGCTATTGAGAAAGTAGAAAAAGCCCTCCAATATGCTTATAGAGATCGTAGAAACCGTAAACGTGATTTTAGAGGCTTATGGATTCAAAGAATAAATGCAGCAGTAAGAGAACATGGGCTTGTTTACTCTCAATTTATGGGAGCTCTTAAAAAAACAGAAATCGATATAGATCGTAAAGTACTTGCAGAACTTGCCGTCAATAACAGTGACGGATTCGTAAGTATCGTAGAAAAAGCAAAAGCACATATTTAAGTATTTAATGTCATCTCGTGGTCAAGCCACGGGATGACATATTTATAATAATTAATTTTTATTTTCGTTCGGTATAAATATTATGAAACGTACATTTCAACCTAGTAATTTAGTTAGAAAAAGAAGACATGGTTTTAGATCTAGAATGGCTACTCCAACCGGAAGAGCAATCTTAAGAAAACGTCGTGCTAAAGGTAGACATAAATTATCTGCTTAAAATAATCTGATTTATCAAATTGTCTATTACCTCTTTAAAAAATCAAAAAGAATTTGAGCTTATAAATAAGCTTGGAAAGAAGCTCCATGAGAGATATTTTATTTTGGTAATCGCCACAAAACTTCCAAAAATCTTCCTTGAATCAAAATATAACACCTTTTTAGGAATCAAAGTTAGCAGAAAGCTAAATAAAAAAGCTGTAGTTCGTAACAAAATTAAAAGGCGTATACGACATCTAATTAGAATTATTGTTAGTGATTCTAGCTTTAAGGCTATAAAATTTGCAATGATTATTATTCCGAGAAAAGGATTTGAAGAGATAAACTTCTCACACTTGAATTATGAATTAAGTAAAGTAATTCTAAGAAATATTTAGATTTCAATAGACCTCTTCGGAAACTCGCTTATAGAGAGGAATTTGAAGGAGACACGGAACACAGAACCGCAGCATACAAAAGAGTACGTGAGGATTCAAGTACCGGATCGACGTACAAATTACCTCTAGAAGTAGAGTTTCCGAAGAGGTCTATTGAAATGACTTGGCATTACTCGCGTGGCTTGGTTTTACCGTCATTGCGAGGAAAAATTGAAAATTTTGACGAAGCAATCCAGTAAAAAATTCTGAATTACAGATTTTTTACTATTTTTTATAGATTGCCACGCTTCTTGCAGTCGCTACGTTGTGGCATGGCTCGTTTTATGTCATTCCCGCTTTCGCGGGAATGACATCGAGTAGGTTTTTCAAGCCATGCAAGCAAGCCTTCCACGGGAATAATATTGAATTTACTTATATTCCCTCTGTCCCCTCTCCTAATGCCGGTACTTCTTCTACTACAATAAGTGTTGTATCTATAGTATTTTCTTCAGATGTAAATTGAATTTACTTATATTCCCTCTGTCCCCTCTCCTAATGCCGGTACTTCTTCTACTACAATAAGTGTTGTATCTATAGTATTTTCTTCAGATGTAATAGTATTTATAGTAGAATTATAATATTTTTTTACTAATTCGATAACGTCTAAATTATGCGTCTCTTCTGCCGTATAAATATTAGAGCTACCTACCTCTATAGTACTATGCTCAAGTACAGCTTTTAGAATAGCTAAATCACCTTTCTCTATAGCCTGATCCAGATTATATGATTCTATTTTTGTAGTACTATGCTCAAGTACAGCTTTTAGAATAGCTAAATCACTTTCCTCTATAGCCTTACCAAGATTATATAATTCTATTTTTGTAGTACTATGCTCAAGTACAGCTTTTAGAATAGCTAAATCACCTTTCTCTATAGCCTTATCCAGATTATATGATGCTATTTTTGTAGTACTATGCTCAAGTACAGCTTTTAGAATAGCTAAATCACCTTTCTCTATAGCCTTATCCAGATTATATGATTCTATTTTTGTAGTACTATGCTCCAGTACAACTTTTAGAATAGCTAAATCACCTTTCTCTATAGCCTTATCCAGATTATATGATGCTATTTTTGTAGTACTATGCTCAAGTACAGCTTTTAGAATAGCTAAATCACCTTTCTCTATAGCCTTATCCAGATTATATAATTCTATTTTTGTAGTACTATGCTCAAATACAGCTTTTAGAATAGCTAAATCACCTTTCTCTATAGCCTTATCCAGATTATATGATGCTATTTTTGTAGTACTATGCTCAAGTACAGCTTTTAGAATAGCTAAATCACCTTTCTCTATAGCCTTATCCAGATTATATGATTCTATTTTTGTAGTACTATGCTCAAGTACAGCTTTTAGAATAGCTAAATCACCTTTCTCTATAGCCTTATCCAGATTATATGATGCTATTTTTGTAGTACTATGCTCAAGTATAGCTTTTAGAATAACTAAATCACCTTTCTCTATAGCCTTATCCAGATTATAGGTACTTACTTTAGTATTACCATAATTAAGTAAACAAATTAATAGTTCAGAATTCCCTTGCTCTATAGCGTCCCCTATACTAGTATCAGTGTATAATCCTTTCTGATTTAACATAGTCTCTATCTTGCTTAGAGAAAATTTATTAAAATTATATGTTTCTAAGGTTAAAGCTCTACTAAATACCCTGATTAAGTCATCGTATGTTAATTCTTTCGGCTTTGTTTCTATATTTAAGTTAAATATTTCAGGATATGATTCATGATATTTCGCATGAATATTTTTATAAAATTTTACAAAAGCTTTATATTCTTTATGTAGAAAAGACGGCAACTCCGCTATACTTTTCATCTTTTTAATTTTATTAGCACTTAAAGAAAAACTATAAATTTGATCGTCTAATTTATAGCTTATACTAAAATCTGATGCTACTAATAGATGAAAATAATCTCTTATATATTCAATCAATAAAAAGTCATTTTGTGTTCTAGCATCGTAATTATTTTGAGCTAATTGTATAATATTTGCATCGCTGGCCTTGTTATAAGTGCATAACACCATGTTGCCCTGTATCCAATCTAAATGATGTTGAGCGGCTCCTGAATGACAAGAAAATATATGAACAATATTACATTGATTTGCAATGGTATTATTTTGTATTTTATTAAGCAGTGTAATATCTAACACAGAAGTTGTACCTTCATCAGAAAATATACTCATTGATAAGTAAGAAGGCTCAGGCATAAAATATGATTTAATTTTTTCCCATAAACCTAAATTAGTAGGTTTATAGAAAAACTCTGATCCATGTACATTTATAAAATATTCACTACCTGTACCTGAAGGTAAGTCAGCTAAGGTTTTTATTTCCTTGATATCAGGATTTTCATTTTTCATACTGATATTCGGACCTTTAAACAATATTTTTTGCATATTTATATCCTTATATAATTAACTTAATTACCATATTCTATGGGAATTACCACATAATATGGTAATTTTTATAAAAGTCAAGATAGAGTGGGTATTTTATTCATAGCTGTTAAGTTTTTAATAAGAAAAAATCATATAAAACTATATAGTATTTATAAAAATTTAGAGTTGATAATTATATAGATAATAGCATTGACAATAAGGCTATAAAGTAACCGGCAAAAAAGGGATAAGATTTAAAACAATCTTATCCCTAGTTGCGAATAAAAATAGAGTTTAGAAAGAACTTGCAATATTATTTATTAAATCTCCGGATCAGTATTTCCCAATATTGTTGTATCTGAATTATTATCCGTATTTTCTTCCATAAAATTTAAATTGAGTGCAATAGTATTATTTAAAAGAATTTCAGAAGTGATTCCTTAATTACTGATTGACCATTATTTATATTTTCTATTATACCTTTTGAAACAATATTTGACCCTAATGTACCCTCACTAGATATATTTAAAGTACTGCCTGATACTAGATTTAGTGTACCAACGATATTCAAAGACCTTACTGCTTCTATAAAATTACGGTAGTATCAGAATTGAATGAGATATTACTAAGAATCACATTTGATGCTATAATAAGTTTAAGAGTATTCATATGCATAGAGTCTAAATGAATATCTAAACAATCTTCAACCTTTATTTCTTTTAAATAATTTTCTTATGCCCCTTTTGACATCTCAAGTAACTCATTTTTAGAAATAGTCATTTTTTCTGTTAATTTATATAAATTTCTATCTTTTAAGAGATCTAATAAAATTTTTACTAGGTAACAACTGCAATAGTTCCTTATAAGTTATGGTATCGGAACACCATTTTATTAACTTCCAATTTCAAAAAAGAATTTTTTATTATTTTCTTCTGTTAGTGTTCTATAGAATTTTATCCGCTCATCATTTACCGTAAAATCATCAGCTCACTTTTTGAGCGTTTCTTCTAACCTATCTAATATTGCTAAATCACAAAATCATTACTGTTATGTATTTGATCATTATTAAAAGTAAGGATTGTACTATTTCCTGCTATTAACTCACATAACTTATCTAACTCATGACCAACTACGTAATCAATATCTTTAAAACTAAGTTGCTTTTGTTTCAATAATTTTTAAATATTTTCATTAAGAAGATAAGTTGTTTTTGTTTGTATCGTTTATTGCTCCAAGTTCATTGATACCTTTGTGCTTATCATCTTCATAATAATTACGAGCAATTTCAAATAATTTTGTTACTGCATTTGCACTAGCTATATCATTATAACTAGCTAATGTATTTAATAATTCATGATTTGAAATAATAGCTTTCATTTCTTCTGCACTTAATATTTGCTCTTTCACTAAAAAATGATCTTCCATCTTTTCTATTGATGATTAGCTCTTACCGCTTGTACCCTTGCCCCTAATTGTTTATAACGATCTATACTTTCCTTATCTTGTTTTTTCTTATACACCTCTTCTATTGCTTTTCGCTCTAATTCATTACTCTTATTCTACTCCCAAGCCTTTTTTTCTTCATTTTCAGGTTGATCGTTTTTAATACGCTCTATTGTGTATCTATTTCTACAAATTTCTCTTCTATAGATATACTTGATTTTTTATATACTTCTGCAAAAAATTCATAATTTTTATCTTTAATATATTTCCTAAATTCTGATTTTAATCTAAAGAATTCTTGCATGACTGCAGAATTTTTAATAATCTCAGGCAATTCCAAATTATTTAAATCACCTTGGATATATTGAAAATTTTCTTTTTGCTTTTCATAGTCAAATAAAAATTCTGCTTTTATATACTCTTCAATAGCATCAATAACACTTACTACAAAACTTGTCTTTTCTACTTCAAAATCTAATTCGCTCATATTTAAATCCTAATTATTATTAAATTGAAATTTAAGAAATTTTAACTGTTGGTAATATAGTCAATTCAATGAGATTTGCATAAAAGGCGCAAGACACGAAACCTATAACTAATAGGAAAGCAACGAGTAATGATGTAGGTGAGCCCAAATCAATTGACTATAAAATACGGTCATTGATTTTTATGCAAAATTCTATCGAACTATTCTCAATAAAAACTTACAACCACTTCCGTTTCTTAAAATATTTATAGGTAATAATTGTAGATAATAGCATTAAGAATAAGGCTATAGGATAACCATACGGTGATTTAAGCTCAGGCATTACGGTAAAATTCATGCCGTAAATACTAGCTATTAAAGTGGGTGGGAGAAAAAATATAGTAACCAACGAAAAAATTTTAATAATATTATTTTGTTCAATTGCAATCATACCGAGTGCTGCGTCTAGGGTTCTTGCAATCTCGCTAGATATAAATTGTGAAAAATTAATTATTGAATCTACGTCTCGAAGCAATGTATCTAATAGATCCTTAGATGCTTTATTGTGAGTTATTTGTGGAGATTTTAAAATATATTGAATAGCCATAGTTAAAGAAAATAAACACTCACGGCTTTTAGAAAGTAAATCACCTTTTCGACCTATTTTCTTTAATACATTGGTATGATCTATACGCAAATCATTAATATTATTATCAAGTATTAAACGTCCATAATCATCAATATCCATACTAATCGACTGTACAATATTCGATAATCTTGTTACCATATTACGAAGTAACATAAATAAAATATTTTCTGCATTATGTTTGTTATTAAGCTGCTTAGCAAATTTATTTATACAGTCATTAAAGGGTATTAATTCTACGTAACGAACTGTTATAAGACAACATTTATGCAAAATAAATACTATAGAATGTGTTTCAGGAAATTCTTGCTCTTTATTAACGAGTTCCGTAATAGTTAGATATAATGCCTCATTTTCAACATATAACCTCTCAGAAATCTCAATTTGCGATATGTCCTTTAAAGTCGGTATTTCTATATTTAATGTATTTTTTACTATTACTTTTTCTTCATCTGTTATATTGAATAAATCAATCCATAATGTGGATTCATTAATAATATATTCTGCATTTTTTACTATAGAACTATTTTCCTTTAAATATGTAGTTATCATATAATCTCAAATATGTTTTTATAGAGATTAACAAACTTCACTCTTTAAAGCAACTGAAAGCTTTTATTCTCGTAGCTGATTCCTATTATTAGACTTCTTGCATAACCTATCTTAGAAAGAGGGACTTGAAAGAAAGACGGAAGCACTTGCCACCGCAGCGTACACGCAAGTAACGTGAGGATGCAAGTACCGGATTGACGTACAAATCGCCTTTAGAAGGAGGTTATGCAAGAAGTCTATTTTCTAAATAACAAATAATATACAATATAAAACCATCCAAAAAATCCATGAATAATAGCCCATAATATTGATTTATTCACATTAAATGATATTACTTATTGCAAGTATTGTTCCAAGAGCAATACCACCACCATATCCTAAGTAATTCATATATTGTATCCTTAATATTTTTGAGAGGATATATCCTATTTCAAAAAAACCTTATAATTTATAGCTAACAAGAGCAGAGAAGCCACAGACAAGAAACAACAGCAGTTATAAAATGTTCGGCATTCGAGGGCTTACAAAGATATTGCTGCCAATTTTTTAAGTTCTATCTGAATATATACGTTCCTTACAAAAGCAGAACTTTATATATTAATTATTTTTTTGCAGTAAGATTCCAAATTTTCTCTGCTTTACTTCCAAGCTACCAAAAGCTTATTCCTAGAATTGTAAAAATACTGCTTTATAAGTTGTATTCAAAAAATCTTGTATATAAATTAATAAATAAAAAAGTAACCCCAAATCCTTTAGTTACCGAATTATCTTGTTTTGAACCGTGATAAATAGCTGCTCCAGACATTAAAGCAAATAATAAAGACCAATGAAATAATTCTATCGGCTTTACCGGCTTTAAGTAATAATCTTCAGGATCATAATTTCCAAATATTGATAATAACCACATTGCAATAAATGAGTATAATAAACCAACTACAAGAGTTACTTGAGTAAAATGATTGAATGTTTTATTTTCTTCTAGTGCAAGAGCAGAGAATGCTAATATTCCTCCAAATAATATAAAACGTAATGGATAATTCATACCTAAGTAATATGCTCCCCATCCTGACATATACCCGGTTTCTGCTCCTATCCAACTTACCTAGTGCAATTAAAGCAACGCACCAAATTAAATTTGATTTAGAGAAATATCCTAATATGGCATAAACAATAAAAGATAAAAGCAATAAAATGGAAAAATGTCCACTCCCTGAATCAAATGCTTTTCCTAGTTGATAAATAGCACAAACAGTGGTTAAGACCCCTCAAAATAATACTGACCCATTGCTAAAAATTTTCTCTGGTTTTTGTT
>NC_012633.1:895000-1278540 GCF_000023005.1 Rickettsia africae ESF-5
TCATGAATAATTTGTAAATTCTTAACAGCATCCAAACCATCTAGTGGAGCAATTAAAGCTTTCCACAAAGCCCAACCTCGTGCTCTTGCCCAAGTATCATCATCTAATGCTAGCTGTTCTTTAAAAATTTCTCTTGCTTCATTTTGTAGAAAAGTCCAAATTATTACCAAATCACAAGCAGGATCACCAATACCCATACCTCCAAAATCGCTTACTGCATTAAGCTTACCATTTTTTATAATAATATTACCACTTGCAAAATCACCATGAATCCATACAGGTTTTTTATTCCACTGAGACTGTAATGCTTTTTCCCAAACAGATAGAACTTTATCTGCATCAACCAAATCTTTTAAATTTTTAATTGCTATTTTTGTCTCAAGGTCATAAACTGCAAGATCACCTTCACGCCAAAAGTTATGAGTACCTGGAACAGGTCCATCAATTATATCAATCTTATGCAATTCATTTAGAAATTTTGCTAGATCAGAAGCAATTAGAGATAAATTTAAGCTACTAGTATCAAAGCTATTTGCACTTTTTTCCTTCAATCCATTTATATATTGACCAATTCCAAGGATAATTTTTTGAAGGTTTACCTAAAGCTCAAGGCTTAGGGATATGAAATGACAAGTTAGGCGCTAATATTGGTAACCATTTGTGTTCTTTTGAAACCGCACCTACATATTTTGCTGCACTTGGTCATCTAATTAACATTTCATCGCCTAAATGAAAGGTTCTATTATCATAACCACTAAATTCAACCGGTTTGATAGGTAAATGAAACCATTTAGGAGATTGTTCTGTAATAAGCTCTTTTGCTAAAAACTCTGTGATTTCTACATTCATAACTTTGCTTTTTGTTTATGATTTGTGTTCATATTAGGTGATAAATAATTGATTCTAAATTTTCTTTAAGAACTGCATCCTCTAGTAAAATACTACATTTCCAAACGCTTAGCCTTTAAATCCAATTCTTTTAAATCAAATTTTATATCGATTATTGCTCCCTCTGCTTCTCTGTTTGCTATATCTAGAATGCCGCAATGTTCTTCGACTATTCTTTTAACTATAGCAAGCCCTACTCCCATACCTTTACTGCTGGTCGTAACATAGCTTTCGGTAGCTTTGCCTATTAGCTCAGGCGGGAATCCTTTACCGTTATCCGTTACAATAACGCTAATAAAATCATCTTTAACATCTATAGTAACTTCTATTTTCCCTGATTCTCGTCCTTCTATTGACTCTTCTGCGTTTTTCAATAAATTGATCATAACTTGATTTATTTGGGTAGCATCACACATAAAATCAAATTGTTCTACGTTAGACTCAAATTTATACAAAATATGATCATTAAGTAATTTACGTGCTTCAACAATATGTTTAACTAAATAAACTAATTCACTCTTCGTAAATTTAGGAGCAGGAAGACGTGCAAAAAGAACAAATTCGGATACTATATTTTTAATATCGTTAGTATGGCGAATAATCATTTTTAAATAATTTTCAAATTCTACCCTTTCCTTAATTTCAGGGCTAAATTTCTTCAGCAATCTTTCAGAAGCAAGTAAAATAGGAGTTAACGGATTCTTGATTTCATGGGCTACTTTTTTTGCAACATCCGACCAAGCCATAGCCCTCTGTGCTATAACTAAATCACGCTGCTGGCGAGAAAGCTGCTTAATCATTCTATTAAATGCCACATAAAGCGTGCCTATTTCGTCTTTATCTACTTCATTTTCAGGCACTTGTACCGTTAAATCACCGTCTTTAACGTTATCGGTTGCAGTAACTAATTTTTTAATAGGTTTTACTATTTTAGCAGTAAATATAACCCCGAAACTTATAGCTACAAAAAGAAGTAATAAGGCAATAAAGATAAACATTATAGAGAACTTAATCTGTATATTATCTATTTCATTTTTAAGGCTATTATACTCGGCAGCTGCTCCGTTAGTTGCATCTACATGGTCGATAATTTTATTATCTACTAATCTACCAACTAATAAATACACATCATTATACTCTTTTAATTTAATCAGCATTCTTATTTTGGTTGGATCGGATTTTACTTCCACCAGTTCACCTAAATCCGCTTTTTTTATTAAATGTGCAGGGATAGTTGCAAATGATAATGAAAAACTTAAATAACTATTAGCTACTATAGTATTAGTAGATTTGTTTAAAACTATAGCCTCATCAAGCGAACGCATCTCTGCTTCAGTATTAAGTGTTTTAGTAAATAAAGCGGGATTGTGAATTAAATCGTAATACATATCGCTTAAATCTTCAGCAACGGCTAAAGCCGTTTCTTTTAGCTGTAATTTATGTTCGGCAATATACGATTCTGCAACTATCACGGATTGATCAAGAACCGTAGAAATCTTCTTATCAAACCAAGCTTGAACACTAAGATTAAAAAAATAAACAGAAAATACCGAAACAATTATAGTTGGAATAGCTGCAACTAAACTAAAGGCAATTACAATACGATTTTGTAATTTAGAACTATCGTTATTATTATTTTTAGTAAAAAATTTTTGAGTTAGTACAACACCTAAAATTAAAAAAATTGCTAAATCAACTAATAAAAATCCAATAATCGTACTAAAATTCTTTGATTCTAAAGATATCACATAAAAAGTAGCACAAGCAAAAATAATAGCTGCTGTTGCTAAAGTAAAAATTAGTACTCTACTAGAAAAATAAGAATGTAAATTTTGTTTAAGATAACTAAGCATAGATACTGTTTATATGACTATAACAGTTCTTTATAACATAAAAAAAAAGCTAATTGAAAATATTTCAAGTTTTAAGTGTTTTATTGTCATTTCTGCAAAAGCGGGGTGTTGTTGCATTGATTGTTTTTATGTCATTTTCCCACGGAAGCGGGAATCCAGTCAAACATATAAAAACTTGTTTTTTTATTATATTTATTTCATCAAATACATAAAATTTTGTATGGCTATTTTTTGGATTCCTGCTTGCGCAGGAATGACATCTTGAACGTTCGTACAACACATGGTCAAGCAACTAGATGACAATAAAAAAAGCTAGAAATATTAATATTTCTAGCTTTATATTTAGTATGAAAATTGTTTGAAATTTTATTCATCAAACATTTTTTTACGAGCAAATTTTCTCTGTCTTCTTGCTGCTTCTTGTACTTTACGAACACGCTTCGCTGAAGGTGTTTCATAATAACGCTGTTCTTTCATCTTACGAAAATAAAGCTCTCTTTGTAGCTTTTTCTTAAAATTCTTAAGCGTATTATCACAATTACCGGCGTGAACATTTACTAGTATCACTAAAATTACTCTCCTTAAAAGATATTGTGGTTTATTGAACTATACCCTATAATTCAGTTATATGTCAAGGTTAGAAATATGAGCATTCAAGAAGAACACCATATCAAAAAAATAAGCTTCGTGCAATCTTTATTAGAATTATTACCATTTAATGAATGGAATAATAAACTACTCGAAGAAGCAGAAGAAAAATGCGGTTTCGCAAAAGGCTATAGCTTAATAGTTTTTCCAGAAGGTTTATCCGAAATAGTAGGATTCTTGGAAGAGTATTTAGATAATATTATGCTAGAAAGCTTAAAGATAATAGTAGAACCATCAAAAATAAGAGAAAAAATATCTTTGGCCGTAAAGACTAGGGTCAAAACCGTACTTCCTATTATTCATAGTAAGAATGCCGCTTATTTTGCATTAAACCCAATACAAGGAACTGAAGTTGCATTCCGTAGTTGTGATGCTATTTGGCGTTATGCCGGTGATAAATCTCTTGATTTTAACTATTATACCAAAAGAAGCTTATTGCTCTCGGTTTATGTTTCATCTATTCTTTTTTATATCCAAGACGAATCGGAAAATTATATTGAAACCGATAAATTGATTGAGACTGCCGTAGAAAATATAGAAAAAACTTTCTCACAGATGAAAAAATTACTCGCCCCTTCAAAGATCCCCATAGTTAGAATGTTTACGTAGATATGCTTAATTGGTAATATTAACTCCATATCAAATATAAAAATGCTATTGAAACTTATAAATAAAGTTAATAATGAATTACATTTAATCACTTGTCATAAGACTGTAAAAGAAGCTCAAGCATTGTTTAAACAACATGGTTCTAAATCAGAATCATTTGTTGATGAATTTTTAAAACAGAAATATCAAAAAGCGAATAAAGAAAATTCTAAATTTTAACTTGTAACCCAATAATGTCTTCTCATAACAATAATTCTTGATTCTTCTTCCTTGATGGCTTTACTTGCGGAAGAAAAAGGACAGGAAAAAATTATCCGATATATACAGCAGACAAAGCTTGAGCTAGCTTACAATTAAGTTGCAATATTGTTTTGATTTGCTAATTCACATAATATGAAAACTCAATTTAAAAAAGCATGTTCTAATAAAGAACATGATAGAACATTAGTTAATAATCAAGTTATCCCTATAAGTTATTTTGGTGAAAATTCAAAAACACTAAAGATACTTTTCTCTGAAGATTTTAGATCTTCAAGAGAAGATAAATGATGACAAATATTATTCTTATAAAACAGAAAAGAAATATGTAAAGAATTTAATATTTAAAATCTGTGATTTGCTAGCTCTTATGAAAACTATTAATTTAGAGCAAAAACAAAAGCTCCTACTAAATTTAAGTAATAAAGTAGAAAGTGATGCTAAAGCACAGGGCCTTAGCGATTTAACAAAATATACTAGAGTTGAAGTAATGTTTAAATATTTAAATGAAGAGTGGCAGTATTTAGGATACGAAGCACAAATATTATCCGGCTTATGAAGCTGAAACGATAGCTAGTAACTAATAGTGAAATGAATTGAGTTAGACAAAATTTCTATATCATCTTTTAATCTGTAATACACCTTATTACTTTCTTAAATACCTTAAAAATTCTTGTATTATGACCGCTCTTGCATATAATAAAGATATTTTTAAAAATAATTTCTAAAATAATGACAAATACTAAATATTATCCTGAAGTTAACTCGAATGCTGATTTTGCAGGCTTAGAGCGAGAGATACTAAAATTTTGGCAAGACAATAATATATTCCAAAAATCTATTGATGATAGGAACGGAGAGTTAGAATTTATTTTTTATGACGGCCCGCCTTTTGCAAACGGTTTGCCGCATTACGGTCATTTGCTTACCGGCTTTATTAAAGACGTATATGCTAGATACCAAACCATAAAAGGTAAGAAAGTCGAGCGTCGCTTTGGTTGGGACTGTCACGGTCTTCCTGCTGAAATGCAATCAGAGAAAGAACTTGGCATTTCAGGACGTCTTGCAATAGCTAATTTTGGTATAGAGAAGTTTAATGCACATTGCAGAGCTTCGGTAATGAAATATGCTAATGATTGGGAAGAATATGTAACTCGTCAAGCAAGATGGGTGAATTTTAAAAATTCTTATAAAACGATGGATAAGAATTTTATGGAATCCGTACTTTGGGCATTTAAGGAGTTATATAATAAGGGGTTATTGTATGAATCTATGCGGGTAATGCCTTATTCTTGGGCATGCGAAACACCGCTTTCTAATTTTGAAACAAGACTTGATAATTCTTATCGTGAGCGAGCCGATAAAGCTGTAACGGTGAGTTTTGTACTATCTCATCCCGTGGCTACGACCACAGGATCTTTTAAAGAATACCGTATACTCGCTTGGACAACAACACCTTGGACATTACCGTCAAATTTAGCCTTAGCAGTCGGTAGTGATATAGATTATGCATTAGTCCCTAAAAATGATGTTTGTTATATAATAGCTGCCTATTCCGTCTCTAAATATGCTAAAGAATTAGGACTTAGCGGTGAAGAAAATTTTGAGATAATTAAAGGCTCAGCACTTCAAGGATTGAACTATAAATCTTTATTCGACTATTTCGAGAATCATCCAAACAGCTTCAAGATATTTGCAGGCGACTTCGTGGTTGAGGGTGACGGCACGGGAGTCGTACATATGGCTCCAGGTTTTGGCGAAGATGACCAAATACTTTGTGAATCGAAAGGTATTGAGCTTGTTTGTCCTGTTGATAATAGCGGTAAATTCACTAAAGAAATTCCTGATTTAGAAGGCTTACAAGTATTTGATGCAAATGACAAAATAATAATCAAACTGAAAGAGCAAGGAAATTGGCTAAAAACCGAGCAGTATATTCATAATTATCCTCATTGCTGGCGAACAGATACGCCTCTTATATATAAGGCTGTTCCGTCATGGTACGTAAAGGTTACGCAATTTAAAGATAGAATGGTAGAGTTAAATCAGCAAATTAACTGGATACCTTTCCATGTTAAAGATAATTTATTTGGTAAGTGGCTTGAAAATGCCCGTGATTGGTCGATAAGCCGTAATAGATTCTGGGGAACGCCGCTGCCTGTATGGAAGTCCGATGATCCAAAATATCCACGCATAGACGTTTACGGTTCTATAGAGGAATTAGAGAAAGATTTTGGTGTTAAAGTTACTGATTTACATCGTCCGTTTATCGATGAACTGACAAGACCAAATCCCGACGATCCAACCGGTAAATCAACAATGCGTAGAATAGAAGACGTGTTTGATTGCTGGTTTGAAAGCGGTTCAATGCCCTATGGGCAAGCCCATTACCCTTTTGAAAATAAAGAGTGGTTTGAGGATCATTTTCCGGCTGATTTTATAGTTGAGTATTCAGCTCAAACACGCGGATGGTTTTATACTTTAATGGTGCTATCTACCGCTTTATTTGATCGCCCACCGTTTTTAAATTGTATATGCCACGGCATCATTTTAGACTCTACAGGTCAAAAACTTTCAAAGCGTCTTAATAACTACGCCGATCCGCTGGAGCTATTTGATAAATACGGCTCTGACGCTTTAAGAGTTACGATGTTATCTTCAAACGTTGTTAAAGGTCAGGAGCTATTAATTGATAAAGACGGCAAAATGGTATTTGATACGCTTCGTCTATTTATCAAACCTATATGGAATGCTTACCATTTCTTTACGATGTATGCTAATACCGATTCGCTTAAAGGCAAGCTTAATTTTAGCTCTAAAAACGTACTTGATGTTTATATATTATCTAAGCTTAAAATAGCCGTACAAAAAATTGAAGAGAGCTTAGATAATTTCGATACGCAAACAGCTTATCATGCAGTTTCAGAATTTTTTGAAGTTTTGAATAACTGGTATATAAGACGAAGCCGAGCTAGATTTTGGAAAAGCGAAAAAGATACAGATAAGCAAAATGCTTATAATACTCTATATTCATGTTTAGACACCATGGCTATTGCGATGTCGGCACTAGTGCCTATGATTTCGGAAGCGATATATAAGGGATTACATCATTGTGAGGAGCGTAACGACACGGCACTCTCAGGAAAATCAAACGTCATTGTGAGGAAAGACACAAGTCTTGACAAAGCAATTTCAGGAGTATCTCATAAGATTGCCACGGCACTTTCAGTGCCTTGCAATGACGCGATTAGCGTACATCTCTGCAACTACCCTACTCTCTCAGACTTTGAAATAAATCACGAGCTGGTTGCTACTATGGATAACGTGCTTGATATTTGCAGTAATAGCCTATTTATCCGAAGCACTGAAAATATCAGGGTAAGGCAACCACTTGCTAGCATAGCTATTATCAGTAAACATAATAACAACCTCAAAGATTTTGAAGATTTAATTAAAGATGAAATTAATGTTAAGGCAGTAATTTATCGTGACGATCTAGAGAATTACGCAAGCAAAAAACTATCGATTAATTTCCCAATGCTTGGTAAACGTTTGCCGCATAAAATGAAAGAGATTATAGCCGCTTCTAAAAAAGGTGAGTGGGAAGCTATCGCAGGCGGTTTAGCTATATGCGGTGAAACCTTAAATAGTGACGAATATAAGCTAGTTTTAGAGCCGTATTCACATATCAAAGGAGCAGCAAGTTTTGAGAATAATAGTAGCTTGTTAATACTTGATTTAGAGCTAACACCTGAGTTAATAGAAGAAGGATACGCAAGAGACATTGTACGCTTTATACAACAGGCTCGAAAAGATGCCGATTTCTCTATCACTGACAGGATTTTAATTGAGATAATAAGCGAGTTTAATTTATCTAAGATAATTGATAATTATGGAGACTTTATTAAAGAACAAACTTTAGGCGAGTTTGCTAAAAATTTCACGCCTGATTATGTAAGTAAAGTAGAATTAGAGAACCATCAAATACAACTTAAAGTTAAGAAATCGTAAATTATTTTACTATCAATTAAGATGTTGATAATTTACTTAGATTAATCTATAGTACGCACGCTATAAATTAATTTAAGGTAAATTATCATGCACAACTCCTCCACAGCTCCAGGGGGTTCTCAAATTAAAAGAACTACTAAGCCGGAAACTACTAAAACAGACAATGTAATAACTCTAGGGTATTTAAAACAATATTTTGATGCGTTTCATCCTAAAGACGGGACAGCATTAAATATTATAGCTAGCTTAGATGATCCGAATTTAAATAAAATAAATCTCATGGAAGACCTTATATCGCAAGGTGTAAAATAAATACAAAGCACTAGACTTTGCACTTAAAAACAATAATGCACAAGCTGAATATTTACTTAATCATCTTACGTTTGAACCTAATCCCAGTCTAATACAAGCAATACACAATAAAAGTTTAATTTTAGTAAAGTATTTTGTAGAAGAAAAAGGAGTGAATGTAAATTTTAGTCATTATGGTTCTAATACACTAAATATTACTGCCGGTTTGGAAGAACCTTACAAAATAGACATTACATGTGATCTTTTAATAAAAGGAGCAACTTATTTAAATACAACCTTAGAAGAAGCAGCACAAGGTGATCAAAATGTAAATGA
This sequence comes from Rickettsia africae ESF-5, assembly GCF_000023005.1. Taxonomy (NCBI): domain Bacteria; kingdom Pseudomonadati; phylum Pseudomonadota; class Alphaproteobacteria; order Rickettsiales; family Rickettsiaceae; genus Rickettsia; species Rickettsia africae. The sequence goes on from NC_012633.1 coordinate 903,895, forward strand.
TCTTCATAAGCAAATCTTTTTTAAAGCAATAAACGAAAATAAGCTTGAAGTAATTAAAAAATTTGTTGAAATATACGGTTTTGATGTTAATACTGAATATCGTTTAACACACCATTAAGTACCGCAAATTTAAAAAATAGAAAAGAAATTGCAAAGTATCTTTTATCTAAAAATGCTAATTTAGATGTAGCTCTAGAAGTAGCAATAATATACGGTAATTTAAATGCGGTAAAAACATTATTAGATGCAAACGATTAACGGCAATACAGATGTATCACCTTTAATGCTTGCATCAGAGTATGGACAGGTCACAATAGTAAAATATTTACTTAAACACGGTAACTATAATGTTAAAGGATGGGAAAAAGATAACTTACATAGCGATGTATCGTGTCAACTCACTCAAATCACTGAGATTTCTACATTGTGTGAAAAAGCTAATAATCCTAACCACCAATACATATTAGAGACGATATGAAAAACACGTATATCATCACATTATGACGGATATAAGAATTTATCATCAGAACAAATAAAGCAAAAATTTTCTAAATTCAAAAAACAACTATCTAAAGATTTACAAAATTTCGCAGAAATTAAAGCACTGTTAGAAGATTATTCTAGCGGGAAGAAAATTCCAATAAATACAAATACTGTAGTAGAAGACGAGGGCTATGTTTCTGATTTTAAGGTTGAAACTGAAAAACCTAACATAGGCTCTAGGTTAGAACATACTCCTTCTAAATCAGGTATATTTCGCACTTTTGCCCTTGAGAGACTTGATGAAGAAACGTCTTTAGGCGGTGATATAAAAATATTTGATTCTGAGCTTTAATAATGTCATTCCTACGATAAGATTGCTTCATTGCCTGCTCTTATGTCATTCCTGCATAGACGTTGTTGCGTGGACCAGTTTCCTAATTGTTACCCTGTGGCTTGTCCATGGGGTCTAGTTAAAAATACTAATATTATTATAACTATATTGCTTAATCAAAACTTACAATTTGCCTCACAATGACGACAAAACCTCTTACACACTTATTAGATACATATATATTACCACAAAACATGAGAATCATATTTCATGGTAATATATACTTTTTTATAAAAAAATCTAATTAAAATACGGAGGAACCATGGCTCATCCAAATCTTACGGAAGGAAATAATTATTTTAGGCATGAGAAATTATAAAGAAGCTATAGACATGTATAGTAAAATACACAAAAGCTCTAATTATTATCAAGAAGCACAATATTATTTAGGAGAGTGTTACCTTAATCAAGAAGAATTTACAGAAGCTGTAGAGGCATATAATAAGGTAAACAAAAATCATTATCTATTTGAAAAAGCTAGCTCAAATATTTCAGTTATTGAGCAAAATTTTGACTTAATTAATTCTAAATAAATGAATATAGTAAACTGATCTCCATTTTGTACTTCGTTGTTCGTTGTCTTGCCTATTAATATATAGGCTCTACCCTTACGCTTGTCATAAAATGGAGCTGAGTTTACTATAGTAGCGAATTATAAGCAAAAGACAATATATTAGGTTCTGTGAAGGAAAATTAAATTAATCTATTTTTGCTCTTCTTTGCTGCAAATTATAAGATTGTTTTGAAATAGGAACAACTATTACTGCAAACATCTTATTAATTTGTGCTAAAAAATATCTGAAAATATAAATAATGGAATTATCCTTTACAGAGTCTAATATATCAAGCAAATTCTAATAATACCTGCCCTCTTATAACATTATCCTTTTCATTAACAAAAATTTTAGCTATTTTTCCATCTCTTTCGGCAAGAATCAGGTTTTCCATTTTCATAGCAGTTAAAATCATAATTTCTTGTCCTGCCGTCACTTCCTGCCCTTCTTTCACCTTTATCGCAGCAATCTGACCGCTTAGAGGAGCTTGTAGTTCGGAGCTTTCTTCCACCACTACTTTTGAGACCATCAACGCTTCAAGTTCTGAGATACGAGGAGAGCGTACAAAGGCTTTTACGCTAATACCGGCATGCGATAATAAATAACCGGTCCTGATATTCTCAATTTTCACATTTGTCTTTTTACCGTTAATTATAGCCGTAAAAAGTTCATTACCTAAATTCCAGTTACTACGAATATATATTCTATCGCTTTCGTGACGTATATTATAGCCGTTTTCAACAGGTGTAATTAATACAGGAAATAGCTTATCATCGATAGTTACTACCCACCTTGTACCTATTTTGTTAGCCTGATTGTTAATATTGCCGGAAATTAAAGAAGCACGTCTTTGCTCCGATATATAAATAAAAATAGCCGTTGCTAAAAATACGGTAGTTACTTCTGAAGTTAGACTAGCTCCGGAAAAACCGTCAGGATATTCTTCTTGAATAAAGGCAGTAGAAATATCGCCGCTAACAAAGCGTGGATGTAGCATTACCGCTTCTAAGAAACTGATATTATGAGCAATACCGTTAATTATATAAGAACTCAAAGCAGAATGCATTAGCTCAATTGCCTGCTCTCTTGTTTCACCGTAAGTACATAATTTTGCAATCATTGAGTCATAAAACATACTTACTTCGCCGCCAAGTCCAATCCCTGTATCTATACGGATATTAGGACTCTTTGCAGGTTCGGAATAAGCTATAATTCTACCGCTAGAAGGTAAGAAACCTCGGCTTGGGTTTTCGGCACAAATTCGTGATTCAAATGCCCAACCTTTTAATTTTACGTCATCTTGTGTAAATGATAATTTCTCGCCGGCTGCGATTTGTATCATCTCTTTAACGATATCTATACCGGTAATTAGCTCAGTAACAGGATGCTCGACTTGCAACCTAGTATTCATCTCTAAAAAATAGAAATTTTTATTGCTATCTACTATAAACTCAACGGTACCGGCCGAATAATATCCCACTTTTTGAGATAAGGATATTACCTGCCGATACATTTCTTGCCTTATATCTTCAGTAATAAAAGAACTTGGTGCTTCTTCGATTACTTTTTGATGGTGACGCTGTATTGAACATTCCCGCTCTCCGAGACATACAATATTGCCGTATTGATCAGCAATTAGCTGAATTTCGATATGACGGGGAGTTTGAATTAACTTCTCAATAAATAATCTATCGTCACTAAAACTATTGGCTGCTTCAAGCTTTGCCGACTCAAAAGCATTGGCCATTTCAGCGGGATTATTCACTACTCTCATACCACGTCCACCGCCGCCGGCAGTCGCTTTTACTATTACCGGAAAACCAATCTCTTTAGCAATATCTATAGCTTGTTTAACATCGTTTATAGTGCCCATATAACCTGGCACGGTGCTAACTCCGGCTTCTATCGCTATCTTTTTTGCTTCAATTTTATCGCCCATTTTTTTAATAGTTCCGGCACTCGGTCCTATTAAAACAACACCTTCTCTTTTAAGAATATTAGCAAAATTTGGATTTTCTGATAAAAAACCGTAACCTGGATGTACTGCACTTGCGCCACTTTCACGAATCGCCGAAATAATATTTTTAATAGATAAATAACTTTCCGTTGCAGGGGAATCACCTATATAATAAGCCTCATCTGCATGCTGCACATACATTGAGTTTGTATCTGCTTCAGAATATACTGCAACCGACTTTATCCCCATCTTTTTTAAGGTACGTATTATCCTAACGGCGATCTCGCTACGATTAGCAATTAAAATTTTATCAAATAATGGTTTATTCATAGTTTTTTATATCCTAATGTCACCCCGTGGCTTGACCACGGGGTCTTGTGTCACAGGCTGTATTCTGAGATCCCATGGTCACGCCACGGGATAACAGCTAAAGCGGCAAATTATCATGCTTCTTCCAAGGCAGTTCTACTTTTTTAGTACGCAGGAAATTTAACGCCTTACATATTCGCCATCTGGTATTTTGCGGTCTTATAATATCATCCAAATATCCCCTAGATGCTGCAACAAAAGGCGAAGTTACTACTTTCCTATATTCATCAATTTTTTGTTTTTTAGCTTCAGGGTTTTTACATTCTTCCTTAAATATTATCTCGGCTGCTCCCTCTGCCCCCATAACAGCGATTTCCGAATTAAACCAAGCATAGTTTATATCGCCTCTAAGATGCTTGGAGTTCATAACTATATAAGCACCTCCATAAGCCTTACGGGTAATTACAGTAATCTTCGGCACTGTAGCTTCCGCATAAGCGTATAACAGCTTAGCCCCGTGTTTAATAATACCGTCATGCTCTTGGGATGTACCAGGCAGAAATCCAGGCACATCAACAAGACTTACTATAGGAATATTGAAAGCATCACAAAATCTAACAAATCTTGCTGCTTTTCTTGAGGCGTTTATATCTAAACATCCTGCTAAATGCAAAGGCTGATTAGCCACAAATCCTACCGGATAACCTTCCATATAACCAAAGCCAATAATGATATTCTTAGCAAAATCAGGTTGTAGTTCAAAAAATTCTCTCTCATCAACGATACGCTCAACAAGCTCTTTCATATCATAAGGCTTATTAGGAGTGTTAGGTATTAACGTGCTAAGAGACATATCAACTCTATCGGCAGGATCAACAGTCGAACGAACAGGAAGAGGACTACGATTGGATGACGGAAGGAAATTAAAGAATTTACGAATTTCAAGCAATGCTTCTATATCATTGTTAAATGCAAGATCGGCAACGCCGCTTTTAGTGGTATGCATCCTAGCACCGCCGAGCTTTTCTTGGCTTACTTCTTCACCCGTAACGGTTTTTACTACATCGGGACCAGTTACGAACATATAAGAACTATTCTTAACCATAAATATAAAATCGGTTAAGGCAGGAGAATATACCGCACCACCGGCACAAGGGCCCATAATTAGGGTAATTTGAGGAATGACACCCGACGCTAAAACATTACGCTGAAATAATTCACCGTATCCGGCCAGAGCATCAACCCCTTCTTGAATTCTTGCTCCCCCTGAGTCGTTAATACCGATTACGGGAGCACCGGTTTCTATAGCTTGATCGATAATATCACAGATTTTCTTAGCATGATATTCGCCGAGAGAGCCACCGAGTACGGTAAAATCTTGGCTATAAATAAATACCAACCTACCGTTTATCGTACCGTGTCCCGTTACAACGCCGTCACCTAAAAACTTTTTATCCTGCATCCCAAAATTATCGCATCTATGGGATACAAACATACCTGTTTCGGTAAAGCTATTTGGATCTAATAATACTTCTATGCGTTCTCGTGCAGTTAACTTACCTTTTTGATGTTGTGCGTTGATCCTAGCTTCACCGCCCCCTTGCCTTGCAATATTTCTTCTCTCATCCAATAACTCAGGAGAGATTATATTACTTTGATTCATAGATTATTTATAGTTTTATTTTCCAAAATATCCATAATATAATATAATAATGCTAATGTGAAAAGATAATTATTTATGTCATCTACCAACTATATCAAAGAAGCACCGAAAAAAGCCAAATCACCGGCTAAATTTGATAATTTATCAACTGCCTTAAAAAAGAATTTACAAAGAAGAAAGAAAGTTAAAACAAAAGATACTACAAGCCAAGCTTTATCTGCATTACAAACAATAGTCAAAAATTACACTGATTCTACGGACGAAAACATTTCTCTTGTAGATGAATTAATAAAATCAAGATGCTCAGAAACAGAAAGTAAATAAGCACCACATTTGACATATTAATATAAATTGTTAATATTTGGGGAGTTTAGGTTTTGTTGCATAGCTCGCTTATGTCATTCCCGCATAGGCGGGAATCCAGGGTAAAGCGAGATAAATCGAGTTTTTAGTTTTAAAAACTTACTGTATTTATATTTTTTAATTACTGGATTCCTGTTTTCACGGGAATGACATAAGAGTCACCCAATAAAATTAGCATTTAAAATATTTTATATCATGGACACAAACAAATTATATCTTTTCAAAGATAGACGATTTTTACCGAATTTTATAGTGCAGTTATGCGGTTGTCTTAATGATAATATATTAAAAAATGCTCTGGTAATCCTTATAACTTATGGTATTTCAGGAGCTTTAAGTAAATATAATAATCTACTTGTTTTAATTGCTAATGCTACTTTTGTATTACCTTTTATAATATTCGCAAGCATAGCAGGACAAATTGCCGATAAATACGAGCGTGCAAATCTTATTAAAATTATTAAGATTTGTGAAATCGGTATAATTGCCTTTGCAATTTACGGATTTCATCATAATAATTTGTTAATCCTGTTTTGTTCTATTTGCTTAATGGGTATACATTCTACTTTTTTCGGTCCAATCAAATATAGCGTATTACCTGATCACCTAAATAAAGACGAACTACTTGGAGCTAACGGCTTTGTTGAAGCCGGAACTTTTATCGGTATTTTTATCGGTACTATAATCGGCAGCTATTATACAATCAGCAATAATTTTATAATTTATTCCTTAATTACCATCGCTTTTCTTGGCTTTATTACAAGCCTTTGTTCCCCAAAATCTAAAAACGTAAATCGTGATATTAAACTAAATTTTAATATTATAGATGAAAGCATAAATATGATTAAATATGCCAAAGCAAAAAAACAGATATATTTAGCTATACTTGGTATTTCATGGTTTTGGTTTATCGGAGCTGCTATAATTTCTCAAATACCTTTACTTGCTAAGATAACTTTTAAAGCTGATGAGAATGTTGCTAATTTATTTTTAGCGGTTTTCTCGCTTGGTGTTGGGGTCGGTTCGTTTTTATGTAGCAAAATATTTGAAGATGAGATTACCGTTAAATATCTATTTATTTCAGCCCTAGGCATTAGTATTTTCGGTATTGATTTATTCTTTGCAAGTAGAATTAGCTCAGTTAACTACGAACCTACTCAGCTAAAAAGTATTTTAGTATTTTTATCGAAAAGACATAATTGGCGCATAGTTATAGATTTATTGTTCTTAGCGGCAATAGGCGGATTATATATCGTTCCGCTTTTTGCGATATTACAGCATTACGCAAACCCTGCTCATCGTAGTCGAATTATTGCCGTTAACAATCTTATCAATTCCATTTTCATGGTGGGATCCACAATAATTCTATCTTTATTATTTTACCTAAATTTCACTATACCCTGGATTATATTATTTATTAGCCTAGCTAATATAATCGTTACTATACATATTTACCGTTTAATACCTGAAGTTAAAATTATTCCATTTAAGCTATTGCGAAGAATATTCCAAATCTGTTTTGATCTTATGTATAATGTTGAAGTTAAAGGATTTGAAAATTTTCAAAAAGCAGGTAAAAAAGTAGTAGTGGTTGCTAACCATATTTCATATCTAGATCCGCCGCTAATTGCTACTTACTTACGAGAAGAAATGACTTTTGCAATTAGTCCCGATATACAAAAAATATGGTGGATTAAACCGTTTTTACGTATGGCAAGAACTTTGCCGGTTGATCCAAGTAACCCAATGGCAATAAAGACTTTAGTAAAAGAAGTACAAAAGGATCAGAAAGTAGCAATTTTCCCTGAAGGTAGAATAAGCGTTACCGGCTCTTTAATGAAAATATACGAAGGACCGGGAATGATCGCCGATAAAGCCGGTGCTACCGTCTTACCGGTTAGAATAGACGGTACTCAATTTACTCATTTATCAAAATTAAAAAACATATTAAAAAGAAAAATATTTCCTAAAATTACTATAACCGTTTTACCGCCGGTAAAATTCGCTAATATCGATGCTACAAGCAATCAAGAACGACGCAGTTATATATCTAGGACTCTTTATGATATCATGGCTGACATGATGTTTGAAAGTTCAGACTATCAAAATACTGTATTCTCATCTCTTATAGAAGCTGCTAAAATTCATGGATTTAAGAAAAAAATAGTTGATGATTTTGAAAATAATGCGGTTACTTATCGAGATTTAATATTAAAATCTTTTATCCTAGGTGATTTAATCAAAAAGAATAATATCTTTGGCAGAAATTTAGGCTTAATGTTGCCTAATACCACGAATACGTTAATTACTTTTTACGCTATGCAATCTAGCGGTTATGTTCCTGCTATAATTAACTGGAGCAGCGGCATAAGTACTATTATTAACTCCTGTAAACTTGCACAAATTAAAGTAGTTTACACTTCAAAACAATTTATTGAGAAAGCAAATTTACATGAATTAATAACTAACTTATTAGATTTCGGTATTAAAATAATATATTTAGAAGATTTTAAAAATCAGATTGGTACAGCCCTAAAACTAAAAGCAAAAATAGGAAGTTATTGTGCCCAAACTTATTACAATTATTTTTGTCGTAATCGTGATGACGAAAAACCGGCAGTGATAATTTTTACTTCGGGTACTGAAGGTGAACCTAAAGCCGTATTATTATCTCACAGAAATTTACAAACTAATAGATATCAAATAACTGCTAAAGTACCCTTTAGCCCTGAAGATATAGTATTTAATGCGCTACCGCTATTTCATTGTTTTGGTTTTAGTGGTGCAATTATTACAACTTTAAACGGTATTAAGCTGTTTCTATATCCTTCTCCACTAAATTATCGTAGCATTCCTGAAGTTATATACGATATTGGAGCAACTATATTAATTTCTACCGATACTTTTTTAAACGGTTATGCTAATTACGCTCATCCATATGATTTTTACTCATTACGCTATATATTTGCCGGTAGCGAGAAATTAAAAGAATCTACACGACAATTTTGGCTTAATAAGTATGGCATACGTATTTTTGAAGGATATGGGATTACAGAAGCCTCACCTATTATAGCTTGCAATACCCCTATGCATAATAAAGCAGGCACGGTAGGAAGATTATTACCGAAAATTGATTATAAGCTTGAGAAAGTAGAGGGAATAAATGAAGGGGGACGTTTATTCATTAAGGGTCCTAACATCATGCTTGGTTACTTGGACTTAGAAGGTCACCGTACTTATAAAGAATGGTACGACACAGGCGATATAGTCAAAATCGATTCTGAAGGATATATAACAACTCTAGGACGTTTAAAACACTTTGCTAAAATAGCAGGGGAAATGATATCTCTTACAAAAATTGAAGAACTTGCAAGCGAAATTGATCCTGATTCCTTGCACGCTGCTATTTCTATTCCCGATAAAACGCACGAAGACAAGATTATTTTACTTACTACCGGTTCCAATATAAATAGAGAGAACTTTGCAGATGCTGTATCTAAAGCTCAAATTCCTTTACTACATTTACCGAAAGTAATTATTACCGATTCAGAAATACCTCTACTTACAAACGGCAAAATTGATTATCTTGAGATTATGAAAAACGTGGATAGATTTTAACGTCATTGCGACTGCAAGGAGCGTGGAAATCTCAGGAATCGTGCCTGAGATTTCTTTGTCGACGCCTATGGCGTCTTCTCGCAATGACGGAAAAAAACGCCACACACAACAACGCTGGTCAAACCACGGGACGACATTTATTTTTTCTTTTGACTATTAATAGCAGCATTCAAAACTAATTTAAACCACTTACCTAATAACTCCTGATCCTCCATAATTTCAGGTAACACCTTCCAATATGATAGAGTTACAAGTTTACCTTTACTTTAATATACAAATGACTCAGAACCGAAAGATTGAAAATATTCATAAGTGCTTAGGTCTGACTTAAAATATAATTCATTGCTCTTAATAATTCCTATCATCACACCACCCTTATATATACCATATCCACCAAACATTACACAAACGACTACTGAACCATATGGTTCTAACAATTCTTTGACATATTCAGTAAATGCATTTTGGTTCATAATAACCGCTTTAAATACAACAAACCATAAATAAACGTACCTAATATAATAAACAATGGAGTTAAAGGTAAATCAAAGTAGAAAGAGCTAAATGCAGCACAAAAATTAATAAATAAAGATATAAGAATTGATATTATAATCATCTGGGAGGGACTATATGCTACAAACCGTGCAATCATTGCAGGAATAAGTAAAATAGCAGTTACCATAAGTACTCCGACAATCTTTATAGCAGAAAATACCGATAATGAGAGAAGAAGTAAAAATATTAGCTCAATAATATTAACCTTTAAGCCTTTTATGACGGCAATATCTCTATTGATAATAATAAGAAGAATTTGATTATAAAAATATACTATAAAGCCTATAATAGTTATTAGCACTATTGCAAGTATCATCAAATCATTAAAAGATACGGATAAAATATCCCCAAACAACAAATTCACTATATTATTCTGCAAAGAAGTAAAATAATTAATAACTAAAGCAACAGCTAGCATAAAGCTAGAAATCAAATTAATAACTGCGTTTTTTTCAGAATTATTTTTAAAAATAAACACAAAAAACGAAAAAAGAATTGCAACTATTATGCCTGAATATATTAATGGAACATGTGCTATAATACTTATACTAGCCACTAAAAAACTACTATGAGCAAGCCCGTCACCAAAATAAATATATCTCTTCCATAGGGCAATGCAGCCAAGCGGGGCAAATATGCAGCTAATTAAAATTAAGGCTAGTATTATTAAAGTCATCTGAGTATATTATATATGTTTGTTGTATGGCCTCTTGTTATCCCGTGGCTTGACCACGGGATCCACTAAAGTTCTTAGGCTGTACTTATAGAGCCCGTGGTCAAGCCACGGGATGACATTGGAAAGAATCATAGGCTATGTCTTCAATCGATAAAAAAGAATTAGAAAAATTTGAGAAAATTTCTCATAATTGGTGGAATAAGGACGGAGAATTCGGTATCTTACACCGAATAAACCCTATTCGCCTTGAATATATAATAGAGAAAATAACTACGCATTACAATAGACACCTTTCCAAACTCGCTTATAGAGAGGAATTGGTAGGAAACATGCAGCACAGCACCGCAGCGTACGCTTTGGTACGTGAGGATGCAAGCAGCAGATTGACGCACAAATTACCTCTAGAAGTAGAGTTTGAAAAGATGTCTAACGATATTTCTAAATTAGAAATATTAGACGTCGGTTGCGGTGGAGGGTTAATTGCAACGCCTTTAGCGGCTCAAGGTTTTAACGTTACAGCCATTGATGCACTGCAAAGTAATATTGAAACGGCAACTGCTTATGCTAAGGAAAACGGCGTAAAAATAAATTATTTACAATCTACTATAGAAGAATTAGAAAGTGACAAGCTATATGATGTGGTAATTTGTCTTGAGGTTATTGAACACGTAGAAAACGTACAGCAATTTATACTAAATTTGGTGAAGCATATTAAGCCAAACGGTATGGCAATAATTTCTACGATTAACCGTACTAAAAAAGCTTATATACTTGGAATAATAGTTGCCGAATATATTTTAGGTTGGGTACCAAAAAACACTCATGATTATAGCAAATTCCTAAAACCGTTGGAAATTTACGAAATGCTTACGGATACCAAAATTGAAATTAAAGAGCTGAAAGGCTTGGTATATGATCCGGCTAAAAATGAGTGGAAATTAAGCGATGATATAGACGTAAATTATTTTATGTGTTTGGGGAGAAAGAGTATGTGTTATCCTAGCTAACTTGATCAGCCTTGTTGCATGAATACCGAATCGTCATTGCGAGCGACTGTAAGGAGCGTAGCAATTCAGAAAAATAATAAAAAAATGCTAATTTTTAGCATTTTTTACTGGATTGCTTCGTCAATTGCTATGCACTTTCCTCGCAATGACGCAAAAACTGATCCATGCAACACAGCCAACTTGATAGCGGGATCCAGTTAAACATACTAATATTATTAGTATGTTTAGTTGTTTTCTGGATACCGTGGCAAGCCACGGTATGACACAGTTCTTAGTATATATTTAAAAAAGATAATAAATGAATAATAACGTAATTACGAGATTTGCTCCGTCACCAACGGGGTTTTTACATATAGGTTCGGCAAGAACCGCCCTTTTTAATTATTTGTTCGCAAGGCATCATAACGGTAAGTTCTTGCTTCGCATTGAAGACACTGATAAAGAAAGGTCAACTAAAGAAGCGGTAGAAGCTATATTCTCAGGTCTAAAATGGCTAGGGCTTGATTGGAACGGTGAGGTTATATTCCAGTCTAAACGTAATAATCTTTACAAAAAAGCTGCACTAAAATTACTGCAAAACGGTAAAGCATATTATTGTTTTACTCGCCAAGAAGAAATAGAAAGACAGCGACAACAAGCTTTAGAAAATAAACAGCATTTTATTTTTAATAGCGAGTGGCGTGACAAAGATCCATCTATCTATCCTACTGATATTAAGCCAGTAATACGTCTAAAAACTCCAAGAGAGGGTAGCATAACAATTCATGACACTTTACAAGGTAAGGTAGTAATTGAAAACTCTCATATAGACGATATGGTACTATTAAGAGCAGACGGCACTGCTACTTACATGCTAGCCGTTGTAGTAGACGATCATGATATGGGTATAACTCATATTATTAGAGGTGACGATCATTTAACCAATGCAGCAAGACAACTCGCTATTTATCAGGCTTTCGGATATGCAGTACCGAGCATGACTCATATACCGTTAATTCATGGAGCAGACGGAGCAAAATTATCCAAAAGGCATGGAGCATTAGGCATTGAAGCTTATAAGGATATGGGGTATTTACCGGAAAGTTTGTGCAATTATTTACTGCGTCTTGGATGGAGTCACGGCGATGATGAAATTATCTCAATGACTCAGGCTATAGACTGGTTTAATCTTGATTCACTCGGTAAATCACCTTCTAAGCTTGATTTTGCTAAGATGAATAGCCTTAACGCTCATTACTTAAGAATGCTTGACAATGATAGCTTAACTTCAAAGACTGTAGAGATATTGGAACAAAATTATAATACACTTCTTCGGAAGCTCCCTTATAGGGAGGAATTTGGAGGAAACACGGAACGCAGCACCGCAGCGTATATAGACATACGTGAGGATGCGAGTACCGGATTGACGTACAAATTACCCCTAGCAGTAGAGTTGCCGAAGAAGTTTAAGATTAGTGAGCAGGAAATAGGCTATATCAAACAAGCAATGCCAAGCTTATTAGTTAGAAGTGAAACATTACTAGAACTAACACGCCTTGCTCAAATTTATCTAGTAGATTCGCCTATCATCTACAGCCAAGATTCAAAAAAAATTATAGAAAATTGCGATAAGAATTTAATCAAACAAATTATAGAAAACTTAAGCAAACTTGAGCAGTTTGATAAGGAATCCGTACAGAATAAATTTAAAGAAATAGCAGCAGCAAACGACTTAAAGCTGAATGACATTATGAAACCGGTAAGAGCTTTAATAACAGGTATGACTGCATCACCTAGCGTATTTGAGATTGCAGAAATTTTAGGAAAAGAAAATATTTTAAAAAGGTTAAAAATTATATGAAAGATTGTATAAAAAAAATTGCTTTTATTTTTAGTGGATTATTCATAATAACCGGCACTTTTGTTTTGTATAGCATAGAAAACATCAACGCATCAACAGCACCAAAAAAGTACGGAGCTTGGACTTTAAATTGTACTCTTAATAATGAGAAAAAACAACTTTGCTTCTTATCACAACAAATTAATAATCTAGAGAAAGATAAAGAAAAGGAAATATTAGCCATTTATCACATAGGTTATTTCAATGGGGAACAAGAAAAACAGGAATTAAAAATAATAGAAATAGTCCCGTCAAATGTTCAAATTCCGACAGGTACAGTTATTAATAGCGGTGACAAACGAATAGCAGCCGGAAAATATGTAAATTGTACAGTAAACGGCTGTCAGGCTTTAGCTATTATTACAAAAGACGATCTAGACATGATTTTATCAAACGATAATTATATAGAACTAATTACCGCAGACGGCAAACAAGTTAAAATTTCATTTATAAAAGACGGCTTAAAGGAAGGCCTAAAAGCTTTAAGTAGATAGTAACGCAACAATGCTTAAATTCTTACGTTACTATCTACTTAAAGCTTTTAGAACCCAATTTTTTAAGTTTTATATATAAAATTTAAATTATCTTATTTTAGTCTTTCTTAACTGTATAAATTATAAGATTTTTTTAAAATAAGAATAGTAATTTTTCTAAAACCTTACTAATTTTAGTTAGCATAGTTTAACCAACCAAAAGCTAGAAACTGTTATTACTAATTTTTTAAATTAAACGAATATATACATTATAGATTAACCTTGCCTATAACTGCAACAAGAAATCTATTCTTAATAATTAAAGCGTAAAACCGCTTAAAACCTTTTGATCATCATATGTAAGGCTGTTAACAAAATAACTTTAATTGATAATTAAAGAGATTTTTACAGTAATAAATATCCCTATTTCAAAAAAATCTTATAATTTGCAGTTAAAAAGAATTTAATGAGCTTTAAAATTATTTTGTTAACAGTCTCATAGGATCAATACCAAAGGTTGAGCTATTATAATTAATTAAAAAATATTTGCAGTCATTATATTGAAATAATTACAAGAAATTCTATATTTTATTTTTTGAGGAAGAGTTTGCTTAAAGAGTTTATTTTCAAATTAGCAAAGAATCGCTTTAAAACCCATTTGTTGCATAAATCAATTGTGTCCTACTGCGACTTTTAATAATGTGTTATACAGCACGTTGTTAAAATCGTCATTGCGGAGCAGGCATTGCCTGCGTGGACTAGTTTCTCAATTGTCATCCTGCGAGCTTGTAGCAGGATCCAGTTTAAAATGCTAATATTATTAGTATTGTTTTCTGGATACCATGGTTAAGCCACGATATGACATTGAGCAGGTTTTGCGGTCCATGCAACAATGCCTCCTTACAATGAGAGGAACGAGCAATACAACAAAACGGGTTTATTAGATCTATTGCATAACCTATCTTATAGAGATATAGACTTAGAAATCCATACCGCCCATGCCTCCCATACCGCCACGCATTGGCATTGGCTCTGCCTTATCAGAAGGTTCGTCAACAATTAAAGTTTCCGTGGTAATAATTAACGAAGCAACGGAAGTAGCATCTTGAAGTGCAGTACGCACTACTTTAGCTGGATCAATAATTCCTGCTTTAATCATATCGACATATTGCATATCTTGAGCATTAAAGCCATAATTTTTATCCTTATGTTCTAGTAATTTACCAACTACTACGCCACCGTTTTCACCGGCATTTTCAACAATCTGTTTTAACGGATCCTTTAAAGCTTCTATTACTATTTCAATACCTGCTTGTTGATCCTTATTCTCTACTTTAAGCTTTGTTAAAGGTTGTGATGCATGAAGTAATGTTACACCGCCACCGGCAACAACACCTTCCTCAACTGCCGCTCTTGTAGCAGCAAGTGCATCTTCAACACGATCTTTACGCTCTTTCACTTCAACTTCCGTAGCACCGCCAACCTTTAATACGGCAACACCGCCGGAAAGTTTAGCTAAACGCTCTTGCAGTTTTTCTTTATCATAATCAGAAGTAGTTTCAGCTATTTGAGATTTAATTTGTAATACTCTATCTTCAATATTTTTCTTATCACCGTTACCGTCAACAATTACGGTATTTTCTTTAGAAATTGTTACTCTTTTTGCTGTCCCTAGACTCTTAATACTCACATTTTCAAGCTTCATACCTAAATCTTCAGTAATAAGCTCACCTTTAGTTAGGATAGCAATATCTTCCATCATTGCTTTTCTTCTATCGCCAAAACCGGGAGCTTTTACTGCCGCAACTTTTAAACCACCACGTAATCTATTGACTACAAGCGTTGCAAGAGCTTCGCCCTCAACATCCTCAGCAATAATTAATAGAGGGCGTTGTGATTGTACTACAGCCTCAAGTATAGGTAACATCGGTTGTAAATTTGATAATTTTTTCTCAAATAGTAAGATGAAAGGATTTTCAAGCTCAGCAACCATTTTCTCAGAATTCGTTACAAAATACGGTGATAGATAACCTCTATCAAACATCATACCTTTAACTACTTCAACATCGAAGCTAAAATTCTTTGCTTCTTCAACGGTTATCACGCCTTCTTTACCGACTTCCTCCATTGCCTTAGCAATTTTCTCACCGATTTCCTTATCACCGTTTGAAGAGATAGTACCGACTTGTGCGATTTCCTCTTGGCTATTGATTTTTTTACTGGATTTTTTAATTTCTTCTACTACTGCGTTTACCGCTAAATCCATACCACGCTTTAAATCCATAGGATTATAACCGGCAGCTACTAGCTTATTACCCTCACGAGCCAAAGCTCTAGCAAGTACCGTAGCTGTAGTAGTACCATCACCGGCTACTTCTGCAGCTTTTGTAGCAGCTGATTTTAATAGCTGAGCTCCCGCATTTCTAATTTTATCTTTTAACTCGATCGATTTTGCAACCGTCACACCATCTTTTGTAATTTTAGGTGAACCGAATGATTGCTCTATAAGTACATTTCTGCCTTTTGGACCTAAAGTAACTTTTACTGCATCTGCAAGTATATCAATGCCTTCTAACATTTGCTCACGAGCTTTTGAGCCGTGTTTAATAAGTTTTGTTGCCATATTTAATTTCTCCTTAAAAACAAATAATTAATTAATAATACCAAATACGTCGCTTTCTTTCATAACGATCAGTTTTGTGCCTTTAATTTCAATTTCGGTGCCTGCCCATTTACCGTATAAAACTTTATCGCCTACTTTTAGCTCTAAAGGATGAATTTCGCCTTTTTCATTACGAATACCCTTACCTACGGCTACTATTTCACCTTGCATCGGCTTTTCTTTTACAGTATCCGGAATAATAATTCCACCTTTAGTTTTTTCTTCTTGTTCGATAGGCTTTATTGCAATTCTATCATGTAATGGTTTAAAAGACATTTTAACCTCCAATTATTAAATCTTTAAATGTACATACTATATATATTTTATTTTTGTTAGTTCAAGGGGCAAGAACAAAATTTTTTTTATTAGAGGTCTATTCTTTCTCAAAATCCTCTAAACTAGTGCCGTGTTTAGTTTTACTCCATTTCAAATTCAAAGGACAGAAAATTATTTCAAATACTGCTTTATATGAAGCTACAGTATGTAATATAAAATAACTAGCCCATCAGCTCAAAGCTACTATATCCTGAAATTTTACTTTTCCGCTTTTTAAAGAATTTTTTAATTATATACAGAGCTGTACCATATAGATATAAAAGCGAAAAAATACTATTAATAAGCCATAAATAATTAATTATAGAATTTTTATTTATAACAATAGAAAATATTATAAAGGGTAAACTCCAAAAATTATAAGTAGATAAGCCGATGAAAATATAAATTGTTATTACTTGCAATAAAGTAAACTTTTGGCATTTATCTTTTTGTGCTTTAAATACCAAAAATGTTTGCAAAAAGCCTTGAATCCAATGTGATCTTTGATTTAGCCAATTACCTAAACTATTCGGAGCCTCTTCTAGAGTATAGGAATCACGAATAGCTACTTTATAGTTCTGTGAGTAAATTCTTATACCAAGCTCGGCATCTTCTGTTACATTATAAGAATCCCATCCGCCAAGCTTATTTAATAATCCGTTTTAAAATGATTACTAGTACCCCCGAGGTGTAGAAAGTTTTAGCAAACTTAATCCTTTCAAGATATATTCAAACCATAAACTATATTCTATATTAAACATTTTTGAGAATAGGTTAAAATATTCTCATTTTTATTATAAAAATTAAGCTTAACTTGAAGACAAGCATATTCTAGAGGTAAGTTTTTAAACATTGCTAGAGCTTTAAGTAGCTGTTCAGGTTTATCTTCAGCATCATATACTACTAGATACTCGCCATGTGAATATTCTAGAGCATAATTAAGGGCTTTCGGCTTTTAGTTCTTGGTAGACTTTTCGGAACAGATATAACATGAAAATAAGACGGTAAATTATATAACACTATTTCTTTAATCATTAGATAATCGTCATCTTCGATAATAATTTTAACGCCTAGCTTATCTTTTGGATAATTAATTAATGAAATATTTTTAATTATTGACCTTAACTTACTGAATTCTTTATATAACGGTACTAAAACTGTATAAACCGGTAAAGCTTTCTCCTCATTTTGAAAAATTTGTGATTCCACCGAATGATTTTTAGTACTACTTGTTTTGTGAAGCGATTCCACCTCTGTCATCCCGCGACTTGATCGCGGGATCCAGTTAAAAATACTAATATTAGTATTTTTAATTATTTTCGGGATACCGTGGTCAAACCACGGTATGACACCGAATACGCTTTTCAATCCATACAACCCTTACCGAAGGCGATTCTCTTACTGCCCTTATACATAACAGAGATTTTAAAATATTTTGCAAACAATAGCTTATATTATTAGCAACATGAAATAAAACCGGCAGATAAATCAATGTGACTATAAACACGACGAAAAATATTATTATTTTATTGGTATACTTAATATTCTTAGCAATAATCAGTCCGACTTTAAATTCAAGAGCATATTTTGCTTTGATACTAGTTAAATAGGCGAAATTTTTTTCTAATAATTTATAAAAATAATATTTCTTGATCAGCATTATAGATCTAAAAATATTATTATTACTAAACAATATTTTTAGATCATTTATAGCAGTTATTGTATTACCATGAACATCGTCATATATACAATAACCATTCACTACATAGGCTTGTATATAAGAATAATTATAAATTTTAATATAAGAAATATTGCTTATTAGCAGCAATATTCTATTTTCATATAATATATCAATCATTATCTCATTATCGATAATTGCTTCTTCGATCATAGCTTTTAAACTACTAACTTGTTTTTTACCTAATAAGTTTTTATCTCTGATTATCTGTAATATTATATCTTCATTTATACATCTAACCATGCTGAAAAATTTATACCTGATATTTTATATTTCTTAATTTGAAAGACTACGATCCCAAAAATGACCGATTTGAGCAGTTAACAAGTTTCTATTCTCTTTACCAAAATTAATTATCTTTGCAATTCCTAACTGCTCATAAACTGAACTATCATATACATAGCCGTAATTTTGCCAAGTATGGTATTTTGTAAAACTTGTAAGCATTATGCCGTTTTTAAATTTAATCCCTTCACAAGTAGAAATATAATACATCTTCTTAGAACCAATATTAATTGAATGTCCAAAGCTAAATATATTTTGATTAAAAATAATAACAGGGTGGATATTTTTAGACATTCCCATTAGTAAAGATATCTCGCCTAAAAAATCTTCTTTAAGCTTTTTACTCTTACTCATTAAAATTTTAGGCTGAGCCGCAATAACAAAATCTTTATCTTCAAATAGCTTCAATTTATAGTAAATAGAAGCATCCGTGCTTATGTTTTTTTCATTCAAAAATTTATCTTCTTTGTACAAAAAATGTACTCTAATATTTTGATTATCGGTAATACCGTATTCTCTACAGTACTACTTACAAATTGCTCATATTGATCAGAGGATAATTCTACTAATAAGGCATAATAGACGACAATAATATAATCTTAATACCATAGCAGCTTAAATTTAAAAAATACACTATGATAGCAATTATAAATTGAGTAAAGAGCTAGGTTAAAAAATTTTTAATTGAAGTAGTATATGGCATATTGTAGTAATGATTTTATAACTTAAAATTCATTCAAAGAGGAAAATATGAACGATCCAAAATATAGAACTATTACTTTTACCGAAGAAAGTAGAACAGCAAATATTAATATATCGCCCAATAAAATAACAATTGGAGCTAATCAGCGTGTTAACGTTTGAAAGCCTAGGCAATGTTGCGGAATTAATCTTAGGACCACATAGTAGTGTTAAAGTAACAGATCTTAATCATAAGGTATTTATAAATAATACCAATCGAGATAAGATAATTATATTATCAGGTGAACATATTGCTTTTGATGATAATCCATACGCTTAATAAATACGTTCTTCTCGTGGAAGATTGGTTGCGTGGATACATGCACCGTCATTGCGGGGAGCAAAGCGATGCGACAATCCAGAGCAATAATAAAAAAATGCTATAAATTAGCATTTTTTGCAATGACGGGAACACTGATCCACTTAGCAACTTTCTAAGACCCAAGCAGTACCTGATTTTGTAGTTTAAATAATTCCGCAGCTCCGCCTTTAGCAAGTTTTAACATTGCTAAAAACTGCTCTTCGGAAAAAGGATTTTTCTCTGCCGTGCCTTGTACTTCGATTAAATTACCGTTACCTGCAAACACAAAATTACTATCCACGTCCGCATCACTATCTTCTAAATAATCCAAATCTAGTATCGCCTCACCTTTATATATACCGCAAGAAATAGCTGCAATTTGACTAATTAACGGGTTCACCTTTAAAACTCTCTTTTTCATCAAGGACCTAATAGCTAGGTGCAATGCTACATAGCTCCCTGTTATTGCTGCAGTTCTAGTACCACCGTCAGCATTAATAACATCACAATCTATGATAATTTGCCTCTCGCCGAGTTTCCTCACGTCAATTACACATCGCATCGCCCTACCTATTAAACGCTGTATCTCTTGCGTTCTTCCGCCTTGTTTCCCAAGTGCCGCTTCTCTTTTAATACGCTGTGATGTAGAACCGGGAAGCATACCGTACTCGGCAGTAATCCAGCCTTGATTTTGTCCCCTCAAGAATGGCGGTACGGTAGTTTCACAAGTAGCACTACACATGACATGTGTATTACCGATTTTAATAAGACATGAACCTTCCGCATTAATAAGCGGGGATAATTCTAATGAAATAGGACGTAATTGGTTGCTTTTTCTTCCTGACTGTCTCATAATACAATTTGTACTCCATAAGTAAAAATAAATAGTAAAGTTTAATTTGGAAAAGAGTAAGGCATTTCATATTTTTTGACCGCAGCATACATACTAGTACGTGAGGATAAAAAAATACGAAACAACAACGCCAATTTTTCAAATTAAACGAGTATACCATTGAAAAAATTTTTATTATATCTATATATATTTCAAAAAAGAACATAAATATAAAGTAAATAATATGATAGACGATAATATAGAAAATAATGAACAAACAATAAATGATATTGCTGAAGAGATAGTTGAAACAGCAAATCCGGAGGTAACAGCGTTAAAAGCCGAGATTGAAGAGCTAAAAGATAAGCTAATAAGAACTACTGCTGAAATAGACAATACAAGAAAGCGTTTAGAAAAAGCACGTGACGAAGCAAAAGATTATGCAATTGCTACATTTGCTAAAGAACTACTAAATGTTAGTGATAATCTTTCAAGAGCATTAGCACATAAACCGGCAAATTCTGATGTAGAAGTCACAAATATTATTGCAGGCGTTCAGATGACTAAAGACGAGCTAGACAAAGTCTTTCATAAACATCATATTGAAGAAATAAAGCCGGAAATAGGATCAATGTTCGACTATAATTTACATAATGCAATTGCGCAGATAGAACATCCTGATCATGCACCGAATAGTATTATTACTTTAATGCAATCAGGATATAAAATTAGAGATAGACTACTTCGTCCTGCTACTGTACAAGTAGTTAAAAAACCTTAATACTCGATCAACTTCAAAAATTGGCGTCGTCGTTTTATAAGAACTTCAATTCTCACGTATTAAATATATGCTGTGATCTTCGCCTTGTGAACTCCTAGCTCTTCTTGCAGTTGATCTTCGTATAGAAAATGAGGAAAATAATAATGAATAGAACCGTTATATTTTGGCTAGTTTTTTTAGGGCTTTTTATCAGCGGTTTTATGCTAATTTCAGACGCAGTAAAACCATTTTTTATCGCATTTATAATATCTTACTTACTACAACCTGCTATAGGTTTTATCACATCAAAATTTAAAATATCAAATAAATTTGCATCAAGCATAATTTATCTGATATTTTTGAGCATATTTTTCTTAAGCTTAACTATTTTAGTGCCGATAATTTATGGACAAATTTTTACTTTTATAAATAATATTCCAAAATATAACAATTATTTACAGGCAGAAATATTACCGCCTATAATGGTAAAAATTTATTCGATAGAACCTGATATTGCCGATAAAATCAAGAATTCTTTAAGCAATTTTATAAATAGTATATTTACTATACTTGGCAGTATTGCTAATAATTTTTGGCGTTATACTATTATAACTATTAACATATTTGTTTTATTTTTACTTATACCTATAATATTATTCTATTTCCTACGTGATTGGGCTAAAATTATTGCAAACATGAAATCATTATTACCTATAAAAACCCGACCGAAAATCCTTGAAATATTATCGGCAATTAATAATCTGTTATCTGCTTACATAAGAGGACAGCTAAATATTTGCTTATTATTATCTACTTATTATAGTATTGCATTTACCGTAATAGGTATTGATCTCGCTCTTTTACTTGGCATTTTAACAGGATTTTTAGTTATTATTCCTTTCCTTGGTACTTTTATATCGTTTCTTTTAACTCTAATTATCGGCTATTTAACTTTTGGTGTAACTACTAAATTACTATATATAATGATAATTTATCTAGTTGGAAATATTTGCGAGTCTTATATTTTCACCCCTAAAATTATCGGTGATAAAATAGGGTTGCATCCTCTTTGGATTATATTCTCAATTTTTGCCTGCGGCAGCTTATTTGGAATTATTGGAATATTTTTTGCTATACCGATTGCAGGGATTACAAAAATTTTACTTTTGAATCTAATTAAATTTTATAAATCTAGCAAATTCTATCGAATAGACGACTAAAAAATTCTTATAACAGTGCAGCAATATATATTTCGTTTTACTACTTCTAGTAAATATCATCCTGATGAATTTATTGTTTCTAGTTCTAACGATCAAGCTTATAATATTATAAAAAATTGGCAGTGTGGCTTTGGCGTTAACCCTTATAAATTTACTTTATTAATTAAAGGACCTTCTTCGTCAGGCAAAACTTATTTAACCAAAATATGGCAAAATTTAAGCAATGCCTATATTATTAAAGATATTTTTTTTAATGAAGAAATTTCAGAAAAATATAATGCTTTCATCATTGAAGATATTGAAAACTGGCAAGAGCCGACATTACTTCATATATTTAATATTATTAACGAAAAACAAAAATATCTTTTACTTACCGCATCTGATAAAAGCAGAAATTTTACTTTACCCGATTTATCTTCACGTATTAAATCAGTACTTAGTATTCTATTAAACTCACCTGACGATGAATTAATCAAAATTCTAATATTTAAGCATTTTGCTATTTCTTCGGTAACAATATCCCGACAAATAATAGATTTTCTTTTAGTAAATTTGCCTAGGGAATATTCGAAAATTATAGAAATATTAGACAATATTAACTATTTTGCTTTAATTTCCAAAAGAAAAATAACAACTTCATTAGTCAAAGAAGTTTTAAATAAGTATAATCATAAAACATTGTAACTTTTGCCTTGAATTTATAGACTTGAAATCTTCTCAATATAACATTGCTATAAATTAACTTTTTAGAAAAAATTGTGTTGGGATACGAAAAAAAACAAAAAAGTTTAAACAGAAAACAAAAACGGGCTATAGGCATAGGCTTACTATATATAGGTACTTTTTGAGAATATTTTGATCTTATGCTATATGTTCATATGGCAGTACTAATTGATGAGCTTTTCTTTCCGCAATATGAACGTTAATCGACTTCTTGCAGTTTTTTCTTTTTGTTCTACTTTTATTTTTAGACCCTTAGGAGCTTTATTATTTGGCTGATAATATAGGTCGGAAATCCACAGTCATTATTACCACTATTTTAATGTCATTTTCTTGCATCGTTATGGTTAATCTTCCTACTTATGCCCAAGTAGGTGCTAGTGCCGCCTGCATAGTAACAATATGCCGTATAGTGCAAGGTATGTCATCCATGGGAGCAAGAGTAGGAGCAGAATTATATTTAACGGAATCTGTGGGAGTTCCTAAACGCTTTCCTGCCGTAGAGCATTTGTAGGGGTGTGTGCTTAGGATTAACTGTGGCCTTTGGCGTAGAAACCTTAGTTACATCCTATGACTTTAATTAGCGTATCGCATTTTGGGTAGGTACAGGAATTGCATTAATAGGTCGTGCTGCTAGGACTACTTTGCGAGAAACACCAGATTTTGTTGATGCTAAGCGTAGAATACAAGAAAACGATAAAAGATAGTAATATAATTGATGTAGCAAAGATAAAAAATAATCTTGTATGGCAGGAAAAAGTTAATAAGAAGACTGCAATTTATTATTTTTTAATACAAATTTCTATAGTAGAATTTTTTGTAGCAATAGCACTTACGTGTTTATGCTACTATAAATGCAATTAGTAATATTTTTAACTTTTCTTCTATCTAGTCCATTAATATTAGATAATATAATGCAAGGTTAGCAAATTCTCTTAATTCCACTAATTGTAGTGACTTTTTCTCCAAGTGAATCCCCGGCAATTCCAATATTTTATAAAAGTTTTCCGGTTTTAAAACGATTTACCTATGCTAGCTTTATATATGCTTATTCAAGAACCGCTATGTTATGTAATTAGTTCTTTTGGGCTTGTTTATTTAACAGAACGTTTTAATAATTTAGGATTGTTGATGATAGTAATTCCTATTATTATAGGGTATAGCCTCGGTATATCACCTTTTAAAAAGCTAGAAGTTGAAGCAGGAAATTATTATTAAATATAAAAGGCGAAATGCAGCTTGCACCTTTTATATCAATTAAATTAGTTATATACTTTATCTTCTTCAGCTAATTCGGTTTTAATTCTTTCAAGCAGAGCAAAAACCTTACAATATTCTTCAAGCTTTGCGTTTATTTTTTGCAGCTCATCTAAAGTATTACTAAAATCTTCTTGTATTAAATAGGTTGCTACAATTTGATTCTGCTCTAATGTTTTAAGTATAATATCTTGTAACAATTTATTATAGTGATTTTCTAACTTAGGTGTATTTGACATAAAATTTTAATAATTATCTATAATGCACCCTAAAACAGATTAAAGGCATATAAATGGAGCGAATAGAATGGCAAGACCTATAAAAGAAGAAAAGAAATATGCCACACTCACTAGAAAAGGATTTAGATATTGTAAAGGCATCATCCAATAATATAGACACAGTACCTAAAAAGCAGCCTCCAATATTTAGCAGTATGGATGATATAGAAGTTATACAAAGGCGTAACTTGGAGCGTATAATTTCTCAAGAAACAGTAAAAAGTAAAGATGATTTATATATAATAGAGCAAGAACGGATACAGCAATTAATGAGTAGAGGCACACACGCCTTAACAACCCATGAACAACACCCCAATACTAATTTATAAAAGTGAGTATAAAGCACAAAATAACTCAAGAATATCCAGTATTATAAATAGTATTAAGACCTCAAAAATGGGGTAATATAAAGAAAATAAGCAACGTAACAGGAAAAATTCTTTTTAATAAAACCACAGCTAGCGTACTCGGATTAATAGCAAGTAGTATTATGCTGGCAACTATAGCACCTGCCACAGCTCCATTTATGTTTGTATCAGCTACTGCCATGGCAACATCTATAGTAGGTAAAGCCATAATAGATGTAGTACATACTCGCAAGATATGTCTTCTTACACAAGAAAATAAATTATTAGAAAAACATCGTAATGATTTGAGTAAACAACAAGCTCTTCTAAAAATTGATCCAAAGTAAAAAGATATTTTAAAAGATGATTTATATATACATAATGAGCAGCAACAAACGAAAGACAAAAGTAATAAAGGTACTAAATCATTATTTATAGCATCGGTTATAACAAATGTAATAAATAATATAGTAAACGTGGCGGGGATATCAGCAGCTATAGTCGGTAATAATGTAGCACAAATAATTTCATCAATAAATATAGGATTACAACCATTAAAAGGTTCTAAAGATTCGGTCAATCAGATCCAAGATAGGATAAAGTTAATTAAGGAGCTAAACCATAATATTAATCAAGAAACACAAAAAGCAGATATAGGTAATTATAAAAATATACAAGCATTAGCAGAGATAGGATATAAAGACACTATTCAAACTATAGCATTAAACGCATTACTACAAGATAAGAATTACTTTAGATTTACCGATCAAGAAAAACAACAGCGATTTAATCAGCTTAGTGAAGAAATAATCCAGTATAAAAATACTAAATTTTAGCATTTTTATACTGGATTATTTCTTCACTTACTTTGTAATTTTCTAGCAATGGCATTAAATTATTAACTAATATATACTTAGTTAGAAATGCCCTTTCACAAAGATACTGTTTTTCTTGATAGGTTTAACTATTGTAACATTTAAAACTGAAAAACTTGAGTTTAAGCTTCATTCATTGTTTGATCGTTGAAATACTAAAAACTTTTGATTGGTGGGCGATGACGGACTCGAACCGCCGACACTCTCGGTGTAAACGAGATACTCTACCAGCTGAGCTAATCGCCCATATTTTTTATTAATTAGTAAAATAACATCATTTATAATTCATAAGAAATATATAAATAATTTAGCAAAATTTTATTAGTTTTTGCTTTTAAATTACTATAAAGTGTTATTTACTTTCAAACTTTTTATTTGCCTTGATAATCTGCTGATTTTTCTTGAGGCGGTATTTAATTTAATTATATTTTTTTTCACACCTTGCATTATCTTAGACTGAGCAACAGATAAAGCTATGTTAGCATTTTCTTTATTACCAAGACTGATTTCATGTACAACTTTCTTTATAAAAGTTTTTATTGCACTAGATCGTTTTTTATTGATTAGAGTTCTTTTTACTGTTTGTCTAGCAGCTTTTTTTGCTGAAGAATGATTAGCCATCACCGAGTCCCTTATATTTTAATTTTTAATTTCTTCATTAGCATCTTGCTGTATATTTCCTTTAGCATTAATATCTCTATCTACAAATTCAATATATGCTATCGGTGCTAAATCACCATAACGGAATCCGGCCTTTATTATTCTAGTATAACCGCCAGGTCTATCTTTATATCTGATACCTAAAATATTTATAAGCTTTTCTACTGCTGTTTTATCTTTTATTTTTGATAAAACGCTTCTTCTTACCATTAAATCAGCTTTTTTAGCTTTAGTAATTAGAGTTTCAATATAAGGTCTTAATTCCTTAGCTTTTGGTAAAGTAGTTTTAATTTGTTCATGGGTTACAAGTGCTACAGCCATATTAGCGAGCATTGCTTGCCGATGACTACTTGTTACATTTAACTTTCTGCTTTTAATTTTATGTCGCATTTTTTAGTCCTTAATTATAAGAATCTTCATAACGTTTAGATAATTCCTGAATATTTTCCGGTGGCCAATCCGGTACATCCATACCGAATCTTAAATTAAATTTTGCCAATATTTCTTTAATCTCATTTAAAGATTTTCTACCGAAATTTGGAGTTCTTAGCATATCGGATTCCGTTCTTTTTACTAGATCCCCTATATATATTATATTATCATTTTTCAAACAGTTTGCCGATCTAACCGATAATTCCAATTCATCAACTCTCTTAAGTAAATAAGGTGAAAATAGTAAAGCATCAGTTTTAACTTGCTTATCTTCTTCTTGTTCTTCAAAAGAAATAAATAATTGTAATTGCTCCTGTAAAATACGTGCAGCTAAACCTACAGCCATTTCAGGTAATACATCACCGTTAGTTTCTACAAACATAATTAATTTATCATAATCGGTAACCTGACCTACCCTAGTATTTTCTACCTTATAAGTAACACTCTTTACCGGATTAAATAAAGCATCTATAGCTATTTCACCAATAGGTAAATTATCCTCATAACTATTTGTGCTAAGTACATACCCTTTACCAACCTTGCAAGTTAATTCCATTTCAAGCTGCTTGTCCTTAGCTAGATCACAAATTACATGATCCGGATTCAGTATTTCTACATCATGACCTGTTTCAATCATACCGGCCGTTACAACACAAGGTCCTGTTGCTTTTAATTTCATGATACGTTTTTCTGCAACATGCATTTTTACTTCAATACCTTTAATGTTTAAAATCACTTCAGATACATCTTCTTTTACACCGGGTATAGAGGAAAATTCATGTTCTATAGCAGGGATCTTTATAGACGTGATAGCTGCTCCTTGTAAAGAAGAAAGTAATACTCTTCTCATAGCATTACCGAGTGTTAAACCAAAACCTCTTTCTAAAGGTTCAACTACAATTTTAGCTTTATTATTGGTTTCTGGAAAATTTTCATAAGCAACTTTATTCGGCTTTATTAAAGTATTCCAATTTTTACTTAACGATAACATTTAATACCTATGATTCTCTTATACTCTTCTTCTTTTTGGCGGTCTTACTCCATTATGAGCAATTGACGATACATCTAAAATTGATGTAACCACAAAATTTTGTCCGAATAAAGCTCTCATTGCTGATTCACGCTGAGCCCCCGGTCCTCCAATCCTAATAGAAATAGTTTTTAGACCATATTCTTTTGCTTTTTCCGATGCTCTATCAATTGTTACTTGAGCTGCATAAGGTGTTGCTTTTCTTGCCCCTTTAAACCCATTACCTCCTGCCGATGCAGAAGCAATAGTATTACCTTGGATATCAGTAAATGTTACTATAGTATTATTAAATGATGCTCGGATATGCACAACACCAAGAGTGATAGTTTTTTTCTTTTTCTTAACTTTAACCGTCTGATTCATTATTTATACTCTATACTTAAACTATTATTTTACAGCTTTTTTCTTTCCGGCTATCGCAATAGCTTTACCTTTTCTAGTTCGAGCATTAGAATGCGTGTTCTGTCCTCTCACCGGCAACTTACGTATATGTCTAAGTCCTTGATAACATCTTATATCTTTCTTTTTCTTAATATTAAGCGTAACTTCTCGTCTTAAATCACCCTCAACTTTATATTCACTTTCAATAATATTACGTAAGCCTATTAACTCTTGATCTGTCAGTTCTTTCACTTTTTTATCTTTCGATATTTTTGCTTTATTACAGATCTCTGCTGCCATAGTAGGCCCAAGACCGTAAATGTAAGTTAAACTCACAACTAAACGTTTATTATCAGGAATATTAACACTTGCAATTCTTGCCACAAATAATCTCCAAAATTTTACTGGTAACTAAAAAATAATATAAAAATCTTTGATAAAGTCAATTTATTTTTAGTATTTTCTGTATATCAATTTCTATTTCTTGTTCACTTTTACTTCCATTAACTATATAAAAATTACCACTATTTTTATAATAATCTATTAACGGATATGTTTCTGTTTTATATACTTCAATTCTTTTTTTTATTACTTCTTCATTATCGTCTTTTCTATAATCAAATGTACTTGAACCGCAAACATCACATACATTATCAGTTTTAGGCTGCAAGAAGTATCTATTATATATTTTACCGCAATTTTTACAACTATATCTTCCTAAAATTCTTTTAATTAATAATTCATCTGAAACATCAAAATATATTATTTTAATTTTTTCTTTAATAAATGATTCAAAAAATTTTGCTTGCTCTAAATTACGCGGATATCCATCTAATATGTAGCCGTTTTTATATTCAGAGGATAATAAAAAATTTTTGATTACTTGATTAACTATTTCATTAGGGATAAGCTCCCCTTGCTTAACATAATTATTAATTAACTCTGCTTCACTAGTTGATGTTTTAATAATTGTTCTAAATATATCACCGATTGCTATATGTGGTAAATTAATTTTTTTAGCTATCTTTTTTCCTTGTGTGCCCTTTCCCGCTCCTGGAGGACCTAAAAAAATTACTATCACTATTTAAGCTCATTTTTAATTTTTTAATTTTACTTTCTTCATTAAACCTTCATACTTACTACTAAATAAGTAAGTTTGAATCTGAGTCATAGTATCAAGTACCACGTTCACTACAATTAAAAAACTCGTACCTCCTAAAGAAAGAGAGATTACATATTTATTCATTAATAGCTCCGGAATTACACATATTACACTTAAATATATCCCACCTATAACCGTAAGCCTTGTAAGTATATAATCAAAATAATCAGACGTATTTTTTCCTGGTCTTTTACCTGGAATATAAGCACCGTATTTTCTTAAATTATTAGCAGTTTCTTCAGAATTAAATACTATTGCAGTATAAAAAAAACTAAAAAACATAATTAATGCTACATATAATAAAATATATACAGGTTTTCCATGCCCTAAGTAATAAGTAAGCATGCCCATAGTTTCTGAATTACTATTAGAAAAATTAGCAAGCGTAGCAGGAAATAGTAAAATTGAACTAGCAAATATTGGAGGTATTACACCAGAAGTATTTAACTTGAGAGGCATATGGGTTGCTTCGCCTCCATAAATTTTATTTCCTACTTGTCTTTTAGGATACTGCACCAATAATTTTCTTTGGGCTCTTTCAAAAAATATAATTATAGCTATTAATACAACT
This sequence comes from Rickettsia africae ESF-5, assembly GCF_000023005.1. Taxonomy (NCBI): domain Bacteria; kingdom Pseudomonadati; phylum Pseudomonadota; class Alphaproteobacteria; order Rickettsiales; family Rickettsiaceae; genus Rickettsia; species Rickettsia africae. The sequence continues at coordinate 934,390 of NC_012633.1, forward strand.
ACTCCAATACAAACAGCTATCGCTATTAAAGGCGATAATGCTCCTTTTCTTGATAATTCAAACATACTAATAATAGCACTAGGTACTCCTGAAATTATACCTATAAATATAATTAAAGACGTACCATTACCTATTCCGCGTTGTGTAATTTGTTCTCCTAACCACATTAATAGCATCGTGCCTACAACTAAAGTAATTACGGTTGTAACTCTAAAGAAAAAACCCGCTAAGATTACTACAGGACCAGTATTTGTTACAATCGACTCTAAACTTATAGCAACTCCATAAGCCTGAAAAGAAGCAAGCAGAACCGTTAAATATCTCGATAGCTGATTTACTTTTCTTTTGCCGACTTCCCCTTCTTTTTTTAAATTTTCCAAAGGTTTATATGCAACTGACATTAATTGGATAATAATTGAGGCAGTAATGTACGGCATAATTGCTAAAGCAAAAATGGACATTCTACCTAGCGATCCTCCGGATAGCATATTAAACATTCCGAGTATTCCGGATTGATTCTTTGCAGCCACACTACTTAAAGCAATTGAATCTATACCAGGTATAGGTATAAAAGACCCAAATCTACATACTATAAGAATGAGAACAGTAAAAACAATGCGACTAACTAAATCATTACCGGATTTTTTAGAAAAATTCTGCCCCATATACTATAATAATTTTCCACCTGCTTTCTCGATTAAATCCTTAGCTTTAGAAGAGTAAGCATCTAATTTTAATGATAGAGGAGCAGCGAAATCATCACTACAAATAGATAATAATTTCACTAATTTCTTATTATTTTTATTATTAACTACTCTGGCTTCTACCAATTTTTCTTTCGTAATATTATCATCAGCACTTAAACGCCCATCGGCTAATGCTTCTTCAATATTATAAATATTTATTATATTGTATTTTTTAGTTGAAATACAATTAAACCCTCTTTTAGGTAGTCTTTTGATAATAGGTGTTTGACCACCTTCAAAACCTTTTATTGCAACACCGGATCTAGATTTTTGACCTTTAATTCCTCTACCGCCGGTTTTTCCTTTACCACTACCAATACCGCGTGCTATTCTTTTCTTATTTTTTTTAGCACCTATATTATTATATAATTCATTTAATTTCATTTAAAAACTCTAATTACATATTTTCTATTTTTAACAAATGCTTTACTTTGTTAACCATCCCTTTGATTGAATTAGTATTTGCAAGAATAACGCTCTTATTAATTTTGTTTAAACCAAGCCCAACTAATATCAACCTTTGATCATACTTACGACCTATAGCACTGTGAACTTGAGTAATTTTTATATTATTGATCTTATTATTCATAACTTCACCTTACTTATACAACATTATTCATTAACTTGAATGTCAGCAGATTTTACAGATATTTCATTTACTTTTTTATCTCTTCTCATAGCAATAGATTTTGGTGATGCAAGCTTATTTAATGCATCAAATGTTGCAGAAATCATTGCGTAAACATTCGTTGAACCTATTGATTTAGCAACAATATCATGAACGCCTAAAGAGTCAAAAATTGCTCTCATAGATCCTCCGGCTATAATGCCTGTACCTGCTTTAGCTCTTCTTAAAATCACTTTAGCAGCTCCACTTTTACCGACAACGTCATGGTGAATAGTCCTATTTTGATATAACGGTACTTTCATCATTCTCTTTTTAGCGGCTTGTTTTGCCTTTCCTCGAGCTTCATTTACTTCTTTAGCTTTTCCGTGTCCCGCTCCGACTCTGCCGGCTTTATCACCGACCACTACATAAGCAGAAAAAGCAAAACTTCTACCGCCTTTTACTACTTTTGTAACTCTATTTACATCAACTAAAACTTCACTTAAAGTCTCGTCATTTTTTTTAACTTTAGACATTACTACAACCTTATAACCTAAAATTTTATTTTCTCTCTAGCTGCATCAGCTAGCGCTTTTACAACACCGTGATACTTATATCCGCCTCTATCAAACACTACGTCTTTTATCCCTGCAGAATCAGCTTTTTTTGCTATTTCTTCGCCTACTTTGATAGCATTTTCAATATTACAATGAGATTTTTTTAATTTTTTTATTTTCTCATCTAAAGTTGAAGCAGCAGCAATCGTTATAGACTTAGAATCATCAATAATTTGTGCATATATATGTCTACCTGACTTAAATATTGATAATCTAACTCTATTAGATGTTTTAGATATTTTATGTCTTATTCTACTTCTTCTTTTTTCAAATTTTAGCTTAGCACTACGCATATTTAACTCTTAAATTTAATTTTTCTTACCTTCTTTACGCGGTATAAATTGATTTTCAAATTTAATTCCTTTTCCTTTATAAGGCTCAGGTGGTCTCTGTTTTATAATAATTGAAGCAAATTGTCCTAATTTTTCTTTATCTGTTCCCTCAAGAATAATAATATTTTGCTTAGGCACCTCTATTTTAATATCTGAAGGTATTTCAATTTTTGTATTATGGCTTTTAGCAAGCATTAAATTTAAATATTTACCTTTTACCATCGCCCTGTAACCGACTCCGTTAATTTCGAGTTTAAGCTTAAAACCTTCTTTAACGCCGGTAACCATATTTGATATTATGCTTCTTGCAGTACCCCACATAGCACGTGCATTCTTATTTGCGGCTAAAGGTTTTACTAAAAGCTTATTTTCTGCCAATGAAATTGCTATATTACCTTTAAAAGTTTTTGATAATTCGCCTTTAGGTCCGGATATTTTGACTTCTAAATCATTTAAACCAATTTTTATACCTTCAGGTATAGTAATTGGCAATTTTCCAACACGTGACATTTTTTACCTTAAAATACTTTACAAATTACTTCGCCGCCGACATTTTTAATATGAGCTTCTCTATCAGACATAACACCGTAAGGAGTAGAAAGAATATATATACCCATATTATTATAATATCCTTTCAAATCTTTAATAGCAGAATATACTCTTTTTCCAGGCTTTGATACTCTATGAATTTCGCATATAGAAGCATCACCATTAACAGAGTATTTTAAAGCTACCTCAGTATAACTAATATTATTTTTTTGAGTAGTTATATAATCTTTTATATAACCTTCTTTTTGCAAAACATCTAAAATTGAAGTTTTAATTTTAGAACTAGGAAAAGAAACATTTATCAATTTGCTTTTATAAGCATTTCTAATTCTAGTTAACATATCTGCTACATTATCCGTCATTGACATATGATTCACCTATCGACTTTTACCAACTTGACTTAACTACACCGGGAACTAAGCCTCTGCCTATTAATTCTCTAAGCTTATTCCTCGATATACCAAACTTTCTTGTAACACCTCTTGGTCTACCTGTAAGCTCACATCTATTTCTTATTCTAGTAGATGATGAATTTCTAGGTAATTGTGCAAGTGACATTACCAAAGAAAAACGCTCTTCTAATGAAATATTTTTATCATAAATTTTACTTTTTAGTGCTAAACGTTTATTATGTAAACTTTGTGATTTTTTTTTCCTACTTTCGTTCTTTTTTATAGAACTTACTTTTGCCATTATATATATCCTAAAAATTAATTATAAAAAGGTAAATTAAACCCTGATAACAAAAATTTACTTTCTTGATCTGTTTTAGCAGATGTAACGATTGTAATATCCATACCTCTTATTGTATCGATTTTATCGTAATTAATTTCAGGAAAAACTATCTGCTCTTTTAACCCAAAAGTAAAATTCCCTTTACCATCAAAACTTTTATAAGAAAAACCGCGAAATTCTTTAACACGGGGTAATGCAACAATTACTAACCTCTCTAAAAAATCATACATTCTATCTTTACGTAATGTAACCTTGCAACCTATTTTCATATTTTCGCGTAACTTAAAAGTTGCAATAGATTTTCTTGCTAACGTTACAACCGGCTTCTGACCGGAAATCAAAGTAAGATCATTTACTGCATTATTAATTACTTTGGAATCGGCCGTTGCTTCCCCTACTCCCATATTTATCACAATTTTCTTAATTTGCGGTATTTCGTGTTTATTTTTATAAGAAAATTTTTTTTGTAAGTTTTCAATAATTTTTTGCTGATATAATTCTTTAAATCTTAACATTATTTACCTTCCTTACCAATAATTTCCCCTGATTTCTTTGCTACTCTAACCTTAGAACCGTCTTCTAAGAATTTAAAAGCTACCTTGGTAGGGTTACCGGTTTTTGGATCGATGTGTGCAATATTTGAGATATGTATAGGTAATTCTTTAGTTATTATCCCGCCTTCACTCATTTGATTAGATTTAGTATGCTTTTTTACTACATTTACTCCAGAAACAATTACTTTACTGTCCTCTGGGAAAACTTTTAATATTTTACCTTTTTTTCCTTTGTGCTTTCCGGTAATAACAACAACTTCATCACCTTTTTTTACTTTTAATTTAATCATTTATAACACTTCCTCTGCAAGCGACATTATTCTAACATATTTTTTCGCTCTAAGTTCTCTTGTAACAGGACCAAAAACTCTAGTACCGATAGGTTCATCTTGTTTATTCAAAAGCACTAATGCGTTTTGATCAAATTTTATTGTACTACCGTCAGGTCTTACTACTCCAGTCTTTGTACGAACAATCACGCCTTTATAAACATCACCCTTTTTAACCTTACCGCCGGGTATAGCGTCTTTAACAGATACAACTATAACATCACCTAGCTTTGCCACCATATGGTGAGAGCCACCTAAAACTTTAATACACATAACTTTTTTAGCACCGGAATTATCTGCAACTTCCAAGATGCTCTGCATTTGAATCATAAACTACTTCCAATTTTTTATACACGAGAAATAAAATAAACAATCTACCTTATAAAGTCAAAGATTAAAAAACTTTATTCCCCATTTACCACTATCCATGTTTTGGTTTTTGAGATAGGCCGACTTTCAATTATACTAACTTTATCTCCTTCTTGATATTTATTTTCTGAATCATGAGCAGCATATTTTTTAGATACTTTCACAAATTTTTTATAAATAGGATGCTTAAACTTTCTTTCTACTTTTACTGTAACCGTCTTATCAGCTTTTGAACTTATAACCACGCCTTGTAACACTCTTTTCGGCATTTTAATATTCCTCACTATTAGCTCTTTTTGTTAATTCAGTTTTAATACGTGCTATAGACTTTTTGACTAACGAAAACCTACTAGTATTTTTTAAATCACCTAAAGCTTGTTGAAATCTTAAATTAAACAATTCTTTTTTTAAAAGATTAAGGTTTTTATAAAGCTCTTCTATTGTTTCAGTAGATAACTTACTTCTTAATAATTTTAAATCATTCATAACGTCTCACTATCCTTGTTCTAACAGGTAATTTTGCACTTACAAGCTCCAAAGCTCTAAGTGCAACATTTTCTTCTACCCCTTCAATTTCAAACATAATTCTTCCAGGCGAAACTCTAACTGCAAAAAATTCAGGAGAACCTTTACCTTTACCCATTCTTACTTCGGCAGGCTTTTTAGAAACGGGAACATCCGGAAAAATGCGAATCCATAATCTTCCTTGCCTTTTCATACATCTAGTAGCAGCTTTTCTTCCTGCTTCTATTTGTCTTGCAGTAACACGCCAACCATCTATAGATTTTAGACCAAATGATCCAAAAGCAAGCGTCGTACCTGCTTTTGCTATTGAAGCAACCCTACCCTTATGAGCTTTTCTAAATTTTTGTTTTTTCGGAGCTAACATTTTAATACTTAAAATTAATTATATCTTTTATTTTCTGTATATTCACCTTTATAAATCCACACTTTAACCCCTATAACTCCATAAGTAGTTATAGCCTCAGCTGTTGAATAATCAATATCAGCTCTTAAAGTATGTAACGGCATTCTTCCTTCTATATACCATTCGGTTCTAGCAATTTCAGCACCTCCAAGTCGTCCTGAACAACTAACCCTGATACCTTGTCCACCTTGTTTAAATGACGCCTGAATTGCTGTTTTCATGGCTTTTCTAAAAGAAACTCTTTTTTCAAGCTGTAGTGCTATAGTTTGAGCTACTATAGCAGCATCTATATTAAATTTTCGAACTTCGTGAATATTTATATAAACTTCTTTTAAAGAAGTCATTTTCTCGATAGCTTTTTTTAGCTTATCAATTTCACTACCGTTTCTACCGATAATGATATTTGGTTTTTTGGCATTAATATTAATTATAATACTTTTATTAGAAGGGCGTTCAATTAAAACTCTACTAATTTGGGCTTGATTAAAACCCTTATTTATTAAATCCCTAATTTTTAAATCTTGTATAAAAAGAGTTTTATAATGTTTTTCTGCATATAATATGGAATCCCAACCTTTAATTAAAGTCGGTCCAACTCTAAAACCATGTGCACAAACTTTCTGCCCCATTTTAATTATCCTCTTTTTCTGTAACAGTTATATAAAGATTACTAAAAAACTTATTTATTCTAGTTGCTCTTCCTTTTGCTCTTGGCATAACTCTTTTCATTACTAAAGCCTTACCTACAGTCGCTTTAGTAATAACCAATCTATCTATATCTAGACCTAAATTATTTTCAGCATTTGCAACAGCAGATTGTAAACAATCTTTTACAACTTTTGCAATTCTTTTAGGAGAAAAAGTTAATTGTACCAATGCTTCAGATACTTTCATATTTCTAATAAAGGCTGCAACTAAATTGAGCTTCCTTGAACTTACTCTAATAGATTTAGCTTGTGCCGTAGCAAAATTTTTATTTTCCTGTACCATATAAATCTTTATTTTCTTTTGATTTTTTTATCTGCTCCATGACCGTGAAATGTTCTAGTAGGAGCAAACTCACCTAATTTTCTTCCAACCATTTCTTCATTTACAGAAACCGGAATAAATTTATTTCCATTATGCACAGAAAAGGTAAACCCTACAAAAATAGGTAAAATCGTTGATCTTCTAGACCAAGTTTTAATCATTTCAGATTTACCTGATTCCATTAATTTTTGAACTTTCTTTATTAAATAACCGTCTACAAAAGGCCCTTTCCATATTGAACGTGCCATACTAATACCTAATTAATTTAAAATCTATTTTCTTTTCTTTACGATAAATTTTGAAGTACGTTTATTTTTACGTGTCTTCTTACCCTTTGTTGGGAATCCCCAAGGAGTAACAGGATGGCGACCTCCTGAAGTTTTACCTTCACCACCACCATGAGGGTGATCTACAGGATTCATTGCTACACCTCTAACATGCGGTCTCCAACCTAGCCATCTATTTCTACCGGCTTTGCCTAAATTAATATTTTTTTGATCCGGGTTAGATATACTACCTATAGTAGCTTTACAATCTAAAGGTACTAACCTAAATTCACCTGATCTTAATTTAATCTGAGCATATCCTGAATCTTTACCCACTAGATCTACTGAAGTACCTGCAGACCTTGCAATTTGACCGCCCTTACCGACTTTCATTTCAACATTATGCAAAGTAGTACCGATAGGAATGCATTTTAAAGGTAAACAATTTCCTATTTTTATATCAGCATCTTGACTTGATATTACTCTATCACCTACAGATAATTTTTGTGGTGCTAGAATATAAGAATATTCCCCATCTTCATATTTTATTAAAGCAATAAAAGCAGTTCTATTAGGGTCATACTCTATTCTTTCAACAATAGCAGAAATATCAATTTTATTTCTTTTAAAATCAATAATACGATATAATTTTTTGTGTCCTCCACCTCTGTGCCAAGAAGTAATTCTACCTTGATTATTTCGTCCACCGGTTTTAGATATACCTTTGGTCAAAGATTTTAAAGGTCTGCCTTTCCATAAACTAGTTTTATCAACTTGAACTAACTCTCTAAGAGAAGGAGTAATTGGATTAAAGTTTTTTAAAGCCATTTATTTAATTCCTCCGGCAAAATCGATATTATGGTCTTTTTCTAATGTAACAATAGCTTTCTTTCTATTGATTTGAGTCCCTATAATTCCTTTAAATCTTTTCTTCTTACCTTTAACGTTTAAAATATTCACTTTTTTTACTTTTACTTTAAATATTTCTTCTATAGCCTTTTTAAGGGTAAGTTTTTTAGCAAATTTATCTACATAAAAAGCGTATTTATTTTGTTCCGAAAGGGTTGTAGTTTTTTCTGTAATAATAGGTTTTCTAATTAAATCGTAGTATTTATAAGAACTCATCTTAACCTCTCTTCTAAAACACTCACTGCTTCTTGTGATAATAGGACATATTCATGTCGTATTATATCATAAACATTGGCTCCTATTTGTGGAACAATCACAGTATTATAAATATTTTTTGCAGCTAAAGAAAAATTAATATCTACTTCATTTCCATCTATTACAAAGAAACTTTTCCCTTGAAATTTGTTTAATATATTTACAAGAGCAGAAGTTTTAGGCTTATCTAGCTTTAAAGAATCTATTACTAATAATTTTCCTTCAGCGCATTTCTCGGATAAAGCATGAATTAAACCAAGTTTTCGTACTTTTTTAGGTAATTTCGTTGCATGACTACGTACTCTAGGTCCATGAGCTACACCACCACCACGCATTTGTACCGATCTAAGGGAACCTTGTCTTGCATTACCTGTACCTTTTTGCTTAAACGGTTTTTTTGTGGTTCCTAATACTTCTGATACTGTTTTAGTTTTGTGGTTACCAGACATTGCCTTAGCTCTCTGCCAATCAATAACCTGCTTTATTATATCATCTCTGATAAATTCAACAGCAAATATATCTTCATTTAAGCTAATCTCACCAACTTCTTCATTAGCAAGACTGAATATTTTAGTTTTCATCTTTATTTTAACCTTATACAGTCTTATATAAAACTTTTATATAAATAATATTGCATGGCGTTTTGTTAACGTCATAATCTTTAACCTCAACAAACATGTCTAAATATCTATTATACAGTTATTGAAATCTTTTTTATTGCATCTTTTACTGAAAGATACGAATTTTTGTGACCGGGTATACTACCCTGAATCATAATAAGCTTACGCTCTTTATCAACGGCAAATATTTTCAAATTTTGAATAGTAACTTGGTTACATCCCATATGACCGGCCATTTTTTTGCCTTTGAAAACCTTTCCTGGATCTTGTCTTTGTCCTGTAGAACCATGCGAACGATGGGATATCGAAACACCGTGAGAAGCTTCAAGACCTCTAAAATTATGTCTTTTCATACTACCGGCAAATCCTTTACCTATAGTAGTTGCCGTTATATCCACAAATTGTCCTGCCGTAAAATGGTCTACTTCTAGACTTGCTGCTATATCAATAAAATTCTCTTCAGAAATTCTAAATTCTTTTAATTTAGTTTTAGGAGATATTTTAGCATTAGCAAAAACTTGTCTCATAGGTTTGGTTACTCTAGATATTTTTTTATCTTTTACACCTACAACCAAAGCATTATATCCATGTTTTTCTAGAGTTTTATGTCCTACTACTTGACAATCATCAACTTTTACTAATGTTAAAGAAATTCTTTCACCTTTATCATTAAAAACACTAGTCATCCCAATTTTTTGAGCAATTATACCGGTTCTCATTTATTCCCCACTCTCTAATTCAATCACTACATCAACACCTGCTGCTAAATCAACTTTACTTAAAGCATCGACAACCGCCGGATTCGGATCACCTATAACTAATAATCTTTTATGCTTTCTAATTTCAAATTGCTCTCTTGACTTCTTATGTACATGAGGAGACCTATTTACGGTAAATCTTTCAATTTTTTTAGGTAAAGGAATAGGGCCATTAATGTTAGCAAACGTTCTTTTAACAGCACTAACTATCTCTTTTGTAGCTTGATCAAGACTACGGTGATCAAATGATTTTAAACGAATTTTGATTTTATTTTTCATTCAGTAAACCTAATATTTTAAACAGCAAGATATTTTTTTAGACATCTTTCCAAACTGCACTTCTAGAGGTAATTTGTACGTCGATCCGGCACTCGAATCCTCACGTCCGTTATATACGCTGCGGTTCTGCATGCCGTACCTCCTTCAAATTCTTCTCTATAAGCCAGTTCGGAAAAATGTCTATTACATCTTAAAATATAAATACCTATTATTAAAAAATAATAGGTATTTATAAAATCAATTAATTATTTATTTTAGTTACTACGCCGGCACCCACTGTTCTACCACCTTCACGTATAGAGAATTTCAACCCTTCCTGCATCGCAATCGGTTTAATTAATTCCACTGTAAAAGTAGCATTATCTCCAGGCATAACCATCTGCTTATCAGCAGGCAATTTTATTGTACCGGTAACATCTGTTGTTCTAAAATAGAACTGCGGACGATAGTCATTAGTAAATGGGGTATGACGTCCACCTTCTTCTTTACTAAGCACATATACTTCAGCTTCAAACTTATCATGCGGTTTTATGCTACCAGGTTTTGCGAGAACTTGTCCTCTTTCAACTTCTTCTCTTTTTGTACCGCGTAGTAATATGCCAACATTATCTCCAGCTTGTCCTTCATCAAGTAATTTCCTGAACATTTCTACACCGGTACAGGTAGTTTTTTGCGTATCTTTTAGACCGACTATTTCAATTTCCTCACCTACCTTAATTATTCCTGACTCTACTCTACCAGTTACAACAGTACCTCTTCCTGAAATAGAGAATACATCTTCTATTGGCATTAAGAAAGGTTTATCCGTAGCTCTTACAGGCTGCGGTATATAGCTATCTACTGCATCCATTAGCTCATTAATAGCTTTTTCACCTTCAGGCTTTCCTTCTAAAGCTTGAAGTGCAGAACCTTTAATAATAGGTATTTCATCACCCGGGAAACCATATTTTGATAATAATTCCCTTACTTCCATCTCTACTAGTTCTAATAGATCAGGATCATCCACCATATCTATTTTATTTAAGAATACTACCATAGCAGGCACACCTACCTGTTTTGCTAGTAATATATGCTCTCTAGTTTGCGGCATAGGACCATCAGCAGCAGAAACTACTAATATTGCACCGTCCATCTGAGCGGCACCGGTTATCATGTTCTTTACATAGTCAGCGTGTCCCGGACAATCTACGTGTGCATAGTGTCTATTTTTAGTCTCATATTCTACGTGTGCAGTAGAAATAGTTATACCTCTTTCTTTTTCTTCAGGAGCAGCATCAATTTGATCATACGCTGTAGCTTGTGCTCCACCTGTCTTAGCAAGTACTATAGTTATTGCTGCCGTTAAGGAAGTTTTACCGTGATCTACGTGACCGATCGTACCTATATTAACGTGCGGTTTAGTTCGTTCAAATTTTGCTTTTGCCATATTATTACTCTCTACAATTTTTTAGGTTTAATACAAGTTATTTTTTTATAAGTGCATTTTTTTGCTAAATTTTATTTGTTACCACTATCTCTGGAGCGGGTGATGGGAATCGAACCCACACAGCCAGCTTGGAAGGCTGGAACTCTACCATTGAGCTACACCCGCATTGTGGCACTATTAATAAACTAATTTCAAAGTTATTTTGTTAACAGTGCTATATCAATTTTATTCAGATTTATAAATATACACAATTATGTTTTATTTTTAAATAAAATGATATGCTTCCCTGAACCATTTAAGTGGTGGAGGGAGAAGGATTCGAACCTTCGAACGCTTACGCGGGCAGATTTACAGTCTGCTGCCATTGACCACTCGGCCACCCCTCCTAAAGAACTTTACTGTATTAAATAGACTAATTCACTGTAAAATACAATATATAATTAGTATTAGGACTTATAAAACTTCTTGCCGAATCATCAAATAAACAAATAGCAGCTTGCACATTTATTTAGTTGTAACTTTCTATAATAAATAGTAGTTTCTGTCAAGAACAAATTACTGACGGTTTTCAATAAGATGCAAAATAAAAAACTTGATTCTAAACATTGTTATTATATGTATGGGAAACATCCTGTATTTTCTGCTCTAAATAATCCAAAACGTCAAATTGACAATATTTTATGCACTAGGGAAATTTTTGAGACAAATAAAAAATTAATAGGTACTAGAGCTTATGAAATTGTTAATAACGATATTTTATCTAAATTACTGGAAAACCAAACACATCAAGGAATAGCTGCAAAAATTAGACCAATTTTTTCTTACAATTTAGAGGACATAGATATAACAAATCCAAAATGTAAAATTGCGATTCTTGATCAAATAACAGACACACAAAATATTGGCGCAATTATTCGTAGTGCCGCTGCTTTTGATATAAATGCTATAATATTACCTCAAGATAATTCTCCAAATGAAAGCGGCAGCATTGCTAAAGCGGCTTGCGGTACTTTAGAATTAATACCTATAATTAAAGTTATTAACTTACGCTCATGTATGAATTATCTTAAAAAACACGGCTTTTGGATTATAGGTCTAACAGGTTCTGCAAATGACTACTTTACCGATAAATTAATTTCCGACAAAATAGTATTGGTATTTGGCTCAGAAGATAAAGGTATACGAAAATTAGTTGCAGAAACATGTGATTATTTAGCCAAAATCCCTATTTCTCAGAGAGTAGAAAGTCTTAATGTATCAAATGCCGCTTCTATAATTTTTCATTCATTACATAAATAATATTTTTAATAAATCAAATATTGTTTTTTATTTACTTCGATATAAATATTTAGTCTACTAAAATTAAAGTCATAAACTTATTAATTTGAGAGAAAAGTAATGAAAAGGGAACCAAATGAACAAATTATCGAGAGTTTTGAAAAACAATTAGACATATTTATAAATGCACTTACAGAAAAAGAGATAACAACAGCTATATTAAACAATTTTTTTGATAAAGTGATCAATAACCTCAAGAATGAAAGATTAATTAATGATATTATATTTGATATATATCAAGGTAAAACAGTAATTACTAAACCTATATATTCCGATTATATAACATCTTCCGAACCTAAATATAACGAACATTGGCAAAAATTTTATAGTTTTAATCGTAATCTTATGATAGAAAGTACATTAATATTTATTGCTAAGAATCTAAAAAAAGCTTCTTTAACAGACAAATTATATTATAGCTTTGCTAAATTAGCCCAGCAATTAGACTTGAATGCAGTAAGTGATCATTTTATGAAAAAAATAGATAATTATATAACATTTAACAATTTATGAAAAATTACAGAACCGAAAGTGATTCTTTTGGAGAAATTCAAATAGAAGAAAAATTTTATTGGGGGGCTCAAACTCAAAGATCTTTAGAAAATTTTAAAATAGGCAAGCAAAAAATGCCTGAAATTTTAATTCGTGCTCTTGCTATTTTAAAAAAATGTGCAGCACAGGTTAATCATGAGTTTGGTGATTTAGAAGCTAAAATCGCTATAAGTATAGATAAAGCCACGGATAGAATCTTAGAAGGCGAATTTGAGGATAATTTTCCTTTAGTAGTTTGGCAAACAGGTTCAGGAACGCAAACAAACATGAATATGAACGAGGTTATTGCCTCTATTGCCAACGAAGAATTAACAGGCAAGAAAGGCGGCAAATCTCCGGTACATCCTAACGATCATGTTAATAAAGGACAATCATCCAACGACTCTTTTCCAACCGCTATGCATATAGCAACCGTACTTGCAACTAAACAGCAACTGATACCAGCTTTGAATAATATACTGACCTCTTTGCAGGATAAGTCAAAAGATTGGGACAAAATCATAAAAATAGGACGTACCCACTTGCAGGATGCAACTCCTTTAACTCTTAAACAGGAATTCTCCGGATATATTACACAAATAGAGTATGCTTTAGAACGCATAGAAAATGCACTACAAAAAGTTTATCTACTGGCCCAAGGAGGCACAGCAGTCGGTACAGGTATTAACTCAAAAATAGGCTTTGATATAAAATTTGCCGAGAAAGTGGCAGAGTTTACTAAACAACCCTTTAAGACGGCTCCTAATAAATTTGAAAGTCTAGCTGCTCACGACGCACTAGTAGAATTTTCAGGAACTCTTAATACTATAGCAGTTAGCTTAATGAAAATAGCAAATGATATAAGACTGCTCGGCTCCGGTCCAAGATGCGGTCTTGGTGAGCTACATTTACCTGAAAATGAACCTGGTTCTTCTATTATGCCCGGTAAAGTAAACCCTACACAAGTCGAAGCTTTAACAATGGTGTGCAGTCAGGTGATGGGGAATCATGTTACGGTTACTATTGCCGGCTCAAACGGACATCTTGAACTTAACGTATTTAAACCCGTAATAATATACAATATCCTACAATCTATAGAGCTGTTATCCGATAGCGTAAATAGCTTTGTTACTCACTGTGTTAAAGGATTAGAACCCAATATAGCACGCATTAATGATTTACGTGATAAATCTCTAATGCTTGTTACAGCTCTTAATCCGCATATAGGCTATGATAATGCTGCAAAAATTGCTAAAGAAGCACATAAGCACGGGATCACTTTAAAAGAAGCAGCTAAAAAACTCAATCTTCTATCGGAAGCAAAATTTGATAAAATAGTAGTACCTGAAAAAATGGTTAGTCAATCTTAGGTTTGATACAAAGATATTAATTTAAACTATTAATATTACTGTATAAAATCTTATAAATAGGATAATATTAAATTAGTCTATTATTATATTACCTATGTGAAACAAAATTTATCTAATCAAATTAACCTACTCGAAGCAAAAACTCATTTTTCTGATCTAATACAACGTGTACAAGACGGAGAGCAAATTACCATTTGTAAGCATAATACGCCGGTTGCAAAAAGTATAACTCAAAAACCTAAAATGGATAATATAGTAGAGCAAACAAGAGAATTCCGCAAAGGCAAAACATTAGAGCTCCTTATACTAATTAAAGAGCTTAGAGATGAAGGTAGACAATGGTGAATTCTAAATCGTTTATAGCCGATTGCTCCATAACTGTCTCATGGTTCTTTTATGATGAACGTGATAAATATTCAGATTTTACATTAGATTATTGTTATAAGTTTAGAGTGATAGTACCGCCTCTTTGGAGACTTGAAGTAACTAATGTAATATTAATAGCAGAAAAACGTGCTAGAATAAAATCAGTAGAGGTTATTAAAATAATAGATTTTTTAAACTCTCTCCCCCTTAATATATCAAATTTAAATTTTTCCATACATGAAATTAAACTGCAAGAGCCAACAATCTTACTACATATGATACAACTTATTTATTAACTGCCATGCATGAAGTACTTCCTATGACCACTAACGATAAAGCATTAATCAAAGCATGTCATAATAACGGCATTCCACTATTTTATAATACAATAATCCATATTTTTCATAAAAAGTTTATGGAAATTTCTAAATCTTTTATTATACTTAAACATTAATTATATAAAATAAAAGAGTATCATGGTTTTAAATATCAAAGCTCCTGAAAATATAGTATTAAAACCAACCATTACAGTTTTTGGCGTTGGGGGTGCAGGTAGTAATGCAGTAAATAATATGATTAGTGCTAATCTGCAAGGTGCTAATTTTGTAGTAGCTAATACTGATGCACAATCGCTTGAACATTCTTTATGCACTAACAAAATACAACTCGGTGTTTCTACGACTAGAGGTCTTGGGGCAGGAGCTTCTCCTGAGGTTGGAGCCCTTGCTGCTCAAGAATCAGAAAGCGAAATTCGTAATTACCTAGAAAATAGCAATATGGTATTTATTACGGCAGGTATGGGCGGTGGTACAGGTACCGGTTCTGCACCGGTTATTGCACGCATTGCTAAAGAACTAGGCATCCTTACGGTTGGGGTAGTAACTAAACCTTTCCATTTTGAAGGCGGTCATCGTATGAAAACTGCCGATAAAGGACTTATTGAATTACAGCAATTCGTTGATACTTTAATTGTAATACCGAACCAAAATCTATTCCGTATTGCTAATGAACAAA
The DNA here is from genome assembly GCF_000023005.1 of Rickettsia africae ESF-5. NCBI lineage: Bacteria > Pseudomonadati > Pseudomonadota > Alphaproteobacteria > Rickettsiales > Rickettsiaceae > Rickettsia > Rickettsia africae. Next base: position 950,317 of record NC_012633.1, read on the forward strand.
CGACGTTTGCCGATGCTTTCAAAATGGCAGATGACGTATTACATGCAGGCGTTAGAGGAGTAACGGATTTAATGATTATGCCGGGACTTATTAATCTTGATTTTGCCGATATTAAAGCAGTAATGAGTGAAATGGGTAAAGCAATGATGGGTACAGGTGAAGCTAGTGGCGAAGATAGAGCTATTAAAGCGGCAGAATCTGCAATTTCAAATCCACTGCTAGATCATAGCTCAATGTGCGGTGCAAGAGGTGTATTAATCAATATTACCGGCGGTTCCGACATGACCTTATTTGAAGTTGACAACGCTGCTAATAGAATTAGAGAAGAAGTAGACAACCTTGATGCTAATATTATTTTCGGTTCAACATTTAATCCAGAATTAAAAGGAATGATCAGAGTATCAGTTGTTGCTACCGGTATTGATGCCGATAAAGTACCGACATATAAACCCGCAATAGCTGAAACTACCAATATAGTTCCTGAGGAAACTTATAATAAAGCTATAGCACAACCTACACAAATAGAAGAAATGCCTGATTTTAACAGCTACAGTACCGAAAATATTGAAATTACCGACTCTCCAATAAATCAAAATTTTATCGGAAATGAAAAAGAGCTAGGGTTACATGCCAATACTTTCAACAAATCTGAAGATGACTCACCCAAACCATCATTTTTAGGAAAAATATGGGGTTCTCTGCGTGCTTCAAATAATCAAACTTTAGAACGCAAAAACGTTGTTGTTAGTACTCTAGATCAAGATAATAAAGAGTCTGATATTCATGACATACCGGCTTTTTTAAGAAAGAAACGGGATTAGATTAGAAAATGAATATAATTTCAGAACAGCATAAAAAAAGAATTATTAGAAATAACTAAAAATTTTCCTGCAGATACTGCATCACTAATAAATTATGTAGATAAAACATTTAAATGTCACATTCATGATTTATCTTTATCGGATCAAAAAGATTTAAAGTGTTTTATAGCAAAAAGCTTTGCAAATCAAATTGATGTTTGTAAAACTAAAGAACATGTTCAAAATTTTTTACACGAGTTACACGAGCTATGGGAAGATTTATTTGAAGAGATATTGGAAGATAAGCCTGTATATAGTTTAGACATTGACGGAGCAACATACTATGCCGCATTAGATTTTACCGAATTAAATCAAAATAATATGCTGAATACAAGATTTAGCGCAACCTCCCTTGATTTTCATTTAATAGAAACGCTACCTAACTTTTCTAGTAACAAACAAAAATATAAGGCTGAACTAACCTTTACAGAATTAAAACAAAATAATTTTGCAAAAATATATTTGGAAAAACAACAATATAACTCTCAAAGTATTCTTATTTCAAATATACAAAATAATCACAATAATTACATATTATTTCCTAAGATTATAAACCTTGAAGAACAAGTTACTATAAATATATTAAATAATTTATTATTATTAGGTGCTTATAATAAATGTAATTTTTTTGAATCCAATAACGGATCAGAAATATATTTTAGATTACCTAATAATGAAAGGCTTGCCATGAAAGTTTTTAGTTTAAATAATCAGCCTATATTAAAAGAAAATAAATTTGAAAATTCTATATTATTTTTAAGTACAAAAATAAACGAAAATGGTGATGTTGACTATAGTGAAGGCTTTAGTACTGACATTATAGCCAATGGTAAAATAAATGCTTCTTATATAACTCCTCTAGGCGAGATAATGGATTCTAATTAAAAAAATAATCATATGCCAAATAAAATTATATTATTTTATCATGTTTTTTAAATACTGATTTATTAGCCGATACCGATAAGCGGTTAAAAGATATTGCACCCTATCCTACACCACTTAAAAATCAAAAGTATTTATGTAATTCATTTACCTACAGAATCCAATGAAGAAAAGCTAAAAGTAGAATTGCAAGCAACAAAAAATGCAATGCAAGATTGTAATCGTGTTTGGTTTGGTGGTAAGCTGGAAACAAAAACTTTAGAAGGATGGGGATATAATTATTATATAATCGATCAAGTTAACGATCATCCTGCTAGTACAATGATGGCATGCCCAAACGTAAAAGCAACCATACAAACGGTTAGTGTATTTTTAGGCGATGAAACATTTTGAAGCTATAATAGCAAACTACCTATCGTAGTATATGCTCCAAAAGATGTTGAACTACATTACGTTATTTGGCATCAAAATGATACAATCAATTCTGCAAAGGAAGAACCAGAAAAAATAATCAAAAATTCTGTAAATCAGAAATTTTTACTAGATTGCTTAGTCGAAACTTGCAGTTTCTTCTTGCAATGACGAAGACTAACACAGTTAGCATACTAAATTACTCAAAATCTTCCTCTACAGCTTCAACTTCTTGCACTTCCGGTACAAAATGTTTAAGCATAGACTCAATGCCGTTTTTTAAGGTGATGGTGGAACTAGGACATCCAAGGCATGCACCACGAAGTGCTAATTTAACTACACCGTTTTCAAAGCCTTTATATATTATGTCGCCGCCGTCTTGTGCAACAGATGGACGCACCCTAGTTTCAATAATCTCTACGATTTGCTTCTCTATTTCCGAAAGCCCATCAAGGTTATGATTTACATTATCTGCTTTGGTGTTTTCTTCAAATACAGGAAAGCCTGAAACAAAATGATCCATAATAACCATTAAAATTTCAGGCTTTATAACTTGCCAATTACCTTCAGCTTGTTTAGTTACTGTTATAAAATCACTACCGAAAAACACCGATTTTACATTATTAATATAAAATAATGATTCTGCAAGTTTGCTTCTTCCTTTTACTTCAGCAAGCTCACTAAAAAATACCGGCTGATCACTACTTATTTCCTGCCCTGGGAAAAATGTTATTGCATCCGGATTGGGAGTATCTTCAGTTTGAATAAACATAATTAAAGCACACTAATAAATTTGTTGATTATTATAAATTGATAGTACTACTTTTACAATATATTTGTATTTAGGCATTTTTACATGGCGCTCAAAAGTATGTCATTCCTGCGGCAGCAGGAATCCAATACTACCTATCCACGTCATTGCGAGAAGGCATTTATGCCGACGAAACAATCTCATGCAATTTAAGAGAGATTGCCACGTCGCTACGCTCCTCGCAAGGCATTGTTGCAGGGACCGATAAAGCACTCGGTGTCAAACCACGGGATGACAGAGGTGAAATTGATCCACACAACAACGCCTCCTCACAATGACAATTATAAATATTTTGCTAGATTCCCGCTTTAGCTAGAAATACCATAAGGCGGCAAATATCTAATTAATATATAAGCCGGTATAAAACAAAATCCTGCTACAATAAAGAAATAAGTCCAGCCTAAATAAGTAGCTGCATAGCCTGAAATACTACCAAACAATATGGTACTAATATAAGCAATAGAAGTAATTAAAGCAATTTGGGTTATACAATATTTAGCACTACAGCATCTTAATTGGTAAGAAAAAAACGGCGACATAGTTAAGCCCTTGGTAAATTCTTGAAAGAAGACCGCTATATACAAACTTGTAATATCTCGATTATAAAAATAGAGAAATAAAAAAGATAGGCTAGATAAAGCATGATATATTAATACTCTTTTAAGCAAATAAGAATATTCATATTTTCGGCACAAAAACCCACCTATAAAACCTCCAAGGATTGTAGCACACATACCGAAAGCTTTATATCCAAGAGCTAAATCTTTCTTCGTATACCCAATATCGAGATAAAACATATTCGGCATAATTGACAGAAAATTATCTTGAAGACGATATAGAAGCATAACACTAACAATTATTAGCCATTTAGGTTTCTTGACAAAATCATAAAAAGCATGCCAAAATCTATCAAAATCATTAATAATTATCTTATCTTTAAATTTAAGCGGATAGATTATAATTAATAGTAATGACGGTATACATAAAATTGCCATAGCACGATAAACATCTTGCCAGGATATGATAGTAGATAAATATAACGCTCCTGAACCTGCTATAAGTATACCTATTCTAAAGCCTGTAGTACAAGCTGCCTCACTTATGCCCCAATTTTTATTTGTAATCAGTAACATCTGTGATGATTGAAGTAACATATCATAAATGGAAGAAAAAAATGCCACAGCTACTAAGCATAAAGCAAATGGTATAAAATGAGTGTTAGGGTTAAAATTTGTTAGAACATATACACAAAAAATACAACTAACCAAAGTAATAATTAAACAATATTTATATCCCCGATTACTTAAAGGAGCAAAACTTACTTTTTCAAGCAAAGGACCCCATAAAAATTTAAATATATGAATAAAATTCACTAAACTAAAAAGCCCGATAGTGATTTTATCAAAACCGCATTCTCGAAGCCAAAAAGAAAGAGTTGAACCGGTAAGTAAATAAATTAAACCTCCAGGAAAAGAAATTATTAATATAAAGAAAATATTAGATATATATTGAAATCGTGAAAAATTTAAACTTATGAATTTATCCTCCTTTAAAATATACGGTTGTCATTCCTGCAAAGGCATCATCGCCCGCATGTATATCTAATCGTCATTGCGAGCAGCCATAAGGCTACGTGACAATCTCATGAAAGAATAATAAACTCTTGAGATTGCTTCGTCAATTACTTACGTAATTTCCTCGCAATGATATAAATGACGTAAATCTAAACTACGATACTTTCTTTCTTTTATTACCGTAGCTGTTACCATCAAAGGTGCTTTTACGGCTACTATCAAAAGCATTAAACTTTTTACCGTCACCGCCGGCTCTTTTACCGAATGATCTTTTACGATTATTTTTATCACTTCTAAACTCACTACGTGGCGTAGATTCTCCTTTATTTACTAAACGATCGATTGCACGCCATCTAATAACATCATCAGGAGAAATAAAAGACAACGCATGTCCGGTAGCCCCTGCTCTACCCGTTCTACCTATCCTATGTAAATAATCTTCAGGACACATAGGTAAATCATAATTAATAACATGCTGTGTATGAGGAATATCAAGCCCACGAGCCGCTACATCAGTTGCTACCATTATTCTATGGTTTGACTTACGAAATGATAAAATTACTCTTTCACGTTGACGCTGACTTAAATCACCGTGTATAGCTTCTGCTGTATGATTTTCATATTTCAACATTTTAGCTAATTGGTCGGCAGAACGTTTAGTCTTCACAAAAATAATGACCGATCCTTCCCTATTACCAAGTTGTTTAGTTAATGCACTAAATTTTTCTTTATCAGAAACATGCATTGATTCCTGTTTTATTTCTGCAGCTGCTTTATTAGTAGCACCTACCGTAATACGTACCGGATTGTTTAGATATTTTTGAGAAACAGCAATAATATGTTTTGGCATAGTAGCGGAAAACATTAAAACTTGTCTTTTGTCCGGTAAAAATTTATTGATTTCTTCTAATTGTTCTTTCATCCCCATATCAAGCATTCTATCCATTTCGTCAAGTACGGTTATGCCTATACGATCAATTTTTAGACTTCCCCTATTTAAGTGATCAATAATACGCCCCGGCGTACCGATAATCACTTTTGGATTCTTTTTTAATTGCATAAATTGTTTAGGCATCGGTTCACCGCCTATCAAAACTGCACTATTAATTTTATAGGATGTAGTTACTTTATTTAAAGTACTGTGTATTTGCGTTGCTAATTCTCTAGTCGGAACAAGAATTAAAGCAGTAGTTTTATTTTTAATAAATGAATCAATTAACGGCAATAAATAAGCAAGAGTTTTGCCTGAACCTGTTTGGCTAGAAGCGAGTATGTCCGATCCCGCCATTGCAACCGGAATCGATTGCTTTTGTATTTCAGTCGGCTCAGTTATATTCATTGTCTCGAGAGCAATAATTAATTCTTCAGATAAATTAAAATTTTTCATTATATAATCCAATATAGTTTTAAATCAAAATATGCACATTATTGATTAGACCTCTTAACATAACTCATTTCTTAAAGATATATGAGACATCGACACTGCTCTCTCATCCTTACATACTTAACTATGTACGCTGCATAGAGTAGAAGTTCTTATTCCCTTTATAAGATAAGTTATGCAAGAGGTCTATTGTATAAAAAATAAGTTATAGTAAATTAAAATAACGACTTATATAATTATCCTGAATCAAAAAATATGCTTAAGCTAGATTACAAAACACCCACTAAATATATAAAACGATAATGAATAATGAAACTATTTTAGAATCTTATTCAAGCCAGAATAATACTATTAGATTTAGGGCATTTTCATGCCCTTTAGTAAAAATAATTTATTATACTTAAAATTATATAGGTTATTATAAGACAAAAACAAAATATTTACTATTTTGATAAAGATGACTAGGCTACCCTAAACTATAAACAATTTTGGATAGCTGCTTTTGGTATTATAAATTTATTTAATTCTGAGGTTAACAGCATAGGCTTTTCCTTGCTTTTCTTCAAGATCAAAAATTACATCTTGTCCTTCTTCAAGGCTATGTAAACCTGCTGCGTCTACGGCTGATTTGTGTACAAACACATCTTTGCCGCCATTGTCCTGTTCAATAAATCCAAAATTCTTTGTAGAATTATACCACTTAACTTTACCTACTATATTTGTAGCCATAAAAACCTTTATTAGATAGAAATTACTTATTTGAACTTAACACACGCTTATAATAACTAAAACTTAAATTTTACTTTAAGCCTTACTTAAATATAAGAGCCGATAAAAATTCATTATGCAAAACTACCTTACCTTGCGGCATTTGTCAATAAACATGTCAATAACATGCAAGAGAAAGTATTACTTCCTGAAACTAATCTATCATATTATTACTATTTTGTCACTATTTAAGTTAATTATCTAATAAATTAATGAGTAAACTAACGATTTTAAATGTGTTTAATAACTTTTTCATATCAGACTAATATATTAACGATAAAAGTACTTGCTTTTTCGTATTTTTTTTATTAATCTGTCCACTTAGCAAATGCAACCTTAATATCCACAGCTGCCCGCGTGATGGAATGGTAGACATAACGGACTTAAAATCCGTGGAGCGTAAGCTCTTGCCGGTTCAAGTCCGGCCGCGGGTACCATTCGCCATTTTTAGGCAAATTCACCAATGTATCAAACAGCGAACGTAGCATAAAATCAAGCTTTTCAGGTTTCAATATTAAGTTCCCAAATATTAAATTTACTAAACGTCTTTTTTCGCTCACGCTGGAACTTTTAAATATCTTATAGGCACTTGAGGTTTTTGATATCAAGGAAACCTGTAGCGATAACCGAAATTAATGCGTAGCTGTGACCCTAATGTATTAATTCACATCGCAACTAGATATTATGAGTGAAACTGATTTAGAGATTGCCACAAAACACTAACCACCAAGCCAATGCTATTTAATATGTTTACTTTAGCTGAACATTTGTATAAGACAATTGTCGGAATCAAGCAAATTACAATAGACGAATAGCATCACTGCTTCGCTTATTTTAGACTAAAGAAATCTAGCAAACAGAATAGATTGAAAAGGCAATAAGTAAAAGCTTTGCAGCGTTTTTTACTTAATAACACATACGCTTTAATAAATGTTGTTTATTATATTGTGCTTTAGAATTTGTAGGATCAAGTTCAATTGCTTTATTATAAGACTCAAGAACTAAATTGTATTTACCTAGTAAATAGAAAAAGCCGTATTTTTGAGTAAGATAGATTTATTAAATATATAATTATTAACTTATTCCCCCCTATAAATTACTTCTCTCACATGATAATTAAACTCTATCATTAATATATAAGCTAATTTTAAAGAGTTAAAATATAAAGAAGAAATTTTAACCTCTGAGTCTTATATTGATGAAAAGGAAGAAAAGAAATTAAAAGTTCAAAATGCATAGTTTTGACTAGTTTTTTAACTTTCTGTTATTTCTTTTTTAACTATATAGACGAAAAAACAGCAGAATATAAACTACAGCAAGAAGCAGAAGCAAAAAAGTTAGATAAAGCTGAATGATGCAAGCTATAATATTTCAGCAATTCTCAAATAATCTTGAGGGGCAAGATTTTCAGCGCGATAATTATCATTGATTTTCAACTGAGTTAATACTTCATGTATATTAGGTACAAGATTTTTCAGTGATGATTTGATCATTTTCCGTCGTCCTGCAAAAGCCAGCTTTGTTATTTGCTCAACTTTATTTATCAGAGCAATAGACGGCGAATTTTCTAAAGGTATTAGTTTAACTATCGCAGAATATACTTTAGGAGGTGGATAGAAAGCAGTTGGCGCTACGTCAAAGCACTTTTCCACTTTAACTATTAACTGACATATTACCGATAACCTGCCATATGCTTTAGTTGAGGGTATAGCACAAATACGTTCTACTACTTCCTTTTGTAACATTAGCGTCATACTAGTAATTAGCTGTGCTTCTTTCAGCCATCTAATCACTAACTCAGTACCTATATGGTACGGTAAATTAGAGATTATAGTTACTTTATAGTCAATTGATTTAGACTCGCCTATATCGTTCGCTCTCCTATTAGTTATAGGCTTCGCTTCTCGCTTCTTGTATGCAAATCCAACTGAATTGACTATATCACAGCTTAAATCGGTTAAATTTATTTTAAGAGCATCTTGTTTAATAATATTTAGATTAGGATAATATTCTTTAATCTCATTAAGGAGCGGGAGGCATCTCTCATCTGTTTCTATAACAGTTAAGGATTCAGGATTTTTCTGCAATATTGCCCTAGTTAACCCTCCTGTGCCGGGCCCTATTTCTAATACGCGGCTATTTTCTGCCAGGTTACTTGCACGTACGATTTTATCACATAGACTACTGTCAAAAATAAAATTTTGTCCGTGCTTTTTAAGAGGATTAACTTGATGTAAAGCTGCGTGTTTTGCAATTGAAGGGAGCATAGGGTATATCATTCCCGTGAAAGCGGGAATCCAGTAAAACATATAAAAACTTGTTTTTATATGTTTGTTTTTATCAAATATAATTCTGTATTAATAATCAAGGTTATTTGTCTGGATTCCCGCCTACGCGGGAATGACATAGAATAACACACACTAAGACGGCAGCATTATTTTTATAACTGCTTTCTTACGCATATTTTCAAACATTTTTTGTGCTTTTTGCGAAATCTTTTTATTGGTTAGGAAATTTACTACATAATTATTTTCATCTTCATTAACATTTAATATTTTTTTGCTGCACACTAATGTTATTTCAAATTTGTTATTTACTTCAAAAACATTACTTGCTTTATCAGGAGTTAAGTCCTTTACAATAGTTTGTTTTACACCTTCTATCTTGCTAAGTTTATCGGTAATAATTTGCATAGTAGCAAAATTATCATAAAGCGATTTTTTAACATCCGCACATTTTTTTAGTCGATTTTTCAAATTATTCATCTGCGTAAACGCTTTATTGCCACCATCTTTAGATGTAAATACTTGCATTGAAATTTCTACATCTTTTTGATCGCTAGATAAAATTGCAACATCTATTTCTTTATTACTTACTTGTACCGATCTTGATAGACTTGATAAAATATTCATTTTAATCAACTCGGATTTAATTTGGGAAATAAAACTATCAGGATTAACCGATCTGCTTTTTAGATACTGAAGAAGAGCACCGTGAGGCATTTTATTACGATCTTCAATAGACTTAATAGCGTTCTCTATCTCTTCTTGCGGAATTTCTCTATCTCCTGCATATTGAAAAAGCAAAGATTCGTCAATTAAGCTCTTAAGTGCTAAGTCACTTAGCTGCTTATCTTGAGCAGGCGTTAGACTTTCAACATTATTTAGTGCCATAATCATTTTTTTTCTAGCACGGAACTCATTAAGAGTAATAGGTTCATCATTTACGGATGCTACTATATTCGGTAATGATGCTTGTGCTACATTAAAAGTAAAAAAAACGGTAATGATTAATAATAATTTTCTCATATGATACTCTGAATAAGTGACCAGTAAGTAGACGAAGTTTTATTTGGAAAAGAGCAAGGAGTCTATAAGTCAAGGAGCGGAGCGTACATTTAGTACGTGAGCACCGCAGAACTTATAAGACGACATAGCCAATTTTTCAAATAAAACGAGTATACTCACATGTTTAAAACTTTTAAACCGATAGAAATAGTCGGCGAAGAGGTAGTCTTTTTGATTCCTCTACTTCCATCGGCTAGATAATCGGAATAAATCTTTGCAGTAATTCTAACACAATCTTTAGCATATGTCATCCTAATAGTTCGCGTAAGTAAATTTGGAGACCGTCTAGAGAGATCAATGCGTGCACCAAAGCCTATAGTCCAATTTTCCGCTAGCTGATAATTTATGTCTCCATAAAATTGTCGTACTCTATTATTTGAACCCTTTATACTTTCTACGGAATAATCTTTGTTAAGATTGGTAAGCTGAATAAAACTACCTAGAAAGTTAATCTTATCATAGTTAAAATTTCCTCCCACTTCATCCCTAATAGGTCTGAAATATCTATCTTTCCGAAAGCTATAAAACACTTCTAAATTATTAGAAAGATTAACTAGTATCCGCCCTACATTTTCCTTATCATCAGCTGGCAAATTTATACTATATCTTGTATTACGGGAGTGTCCTAAAAATAATTTTAAATAATTTTCTTCTTTAGCAATACTAGTATTTAAGCCGTAACTTAATCTATTACCGAAATCATGGCAATCAATACCGCTATAACGGTTGGATAAAAAGATATTTTTTTCGGATAATTCATATTTAGCAGGATCAATTATAACAAATTTTTTATCTTTCTTAGATAGTTTACGTCCCATAGTAAAAGAAACTACCGGCTCAATAAGTAAATTTATCGTTTTTGTTATATTGCCTACTAACGGATAACGCCATAAAGTTTGCAATTCTGGTATATTCCTTTGAAATGCTTTACTTTCTCTCGGCTTATCTACATAAGCCCGCCTAGCAAGATAAAAATCGCCTCTATCTTTAGCAGCAAAATCAAAAATTTGTCCTGAAGCAGTCAGCACATTATGCATAAAGGATAGTTGCAAAGAGGTTCTAGCAACTTGTTTTCCTATTCTTTCTTTGTACATTAACGTATTATTTTCAACAACGATATGGCTGTTGTCATTATCATTCAAATTTATCACGTTTTTTGTATTGATTTTTGGTAATACTAGAGGATCGGTATATTTACGATCATTACTACCTAAGCCTTGAAAACTTAATCCTTCCGCCGAAAAATAATCAGCCTCATGAATTTTATTTAAGAATATTTTAGAAGTTAAATATGAAGCGTAGTTATTATAATAATTTTTTAAATAAGCTTTATCCGATGTACGCTCCACCCTGAAACCGTAATCATAAACTTTATCGGTACTAATAAAATTACCGCTTGCTGTATAATGATAAGAAGAAACTTTTTTATTTTTCACTACACTTCCATCTTTTTCTAGAAAATACGGTAATTTACCGTAACTAACTTGAAAATTCATATTATCGTTATCATTCAAGCGATAACGTACTTCTAGCTCATAAGTTTGATATTTACTAAAAATTCTTGGAGTGAGAGTAAAATCGATATTAGGTTTTGCACGTAGATATAGGGGGATGCCAAACCCTTTATTTTTGACGTCAGGTACCAATAATCCAGAAGTTGCAGGGGCCGTATGAGTCGGATGGAAAAAATACGGTAAGTAACAAATCGGTACACCGTACACTTCAAAAAACACGTTTTTATAAACTACTCTATGCTCTACGGAATGAATATAAGTATCCTTAGCAGCAATTTGCCAAATAGGATTTCTATTACAAGCAACATCACAAGGGGTAAACTCGGCATGGTGCAGCTTAAGATTATTTTCATCTATTCTTTCGGCAAGTTTAGCAATTAAAAGATTATTATCACCGGAAAGCAAAATGAATTCCGATATGATACCTTTCTTAAATTCATCTTTTAAAACCGCTTTGTCTCCCTCTATTATCCGATTTTGTTTATCCTTAATTCGGATATTACCTTCTGCCCTTAAAATATCGTTTTCTATATCATAAAGTAAATTATCTGCTGTTAATAAATACTCATCCGTGATAATTCTTATATTACCTTTAGCATATATATCAAATCCTGATTTTCATTATACTCTACGAAGTCAGCTATAATATTGCTTATTTTAATATTTTGACCATTCTTAGAAAGAGCGGCAAAACTTACCAAAGAAAATATTATGATAATAAGCAAACATATTATTCGCAGTAGCATTTATATTAATAAATATATTTTAATAGTAAAAAATAATAGCAAGCTATTAGCAATATATCAAATAATAAAAAATTTTGCTTGCTCTTTTGTAGTACAAGGTTATTCTATGGAGATGATAATCATCATTGCGAGGAGATGCATAGCATCGACGTGGCCATCTCATGAAGTAGGATAAACTCCTGAGATTGCTTCGTCACAATAGTTTCTCCTCGTAATGACGAATAATGTGTTACCCTCAGCACAAAAAACCAAGTACTAATAAAATGCTAGACAATTTCATTGCGCATCAAACAACCAAAGAGTTTTCAGTTAGTGAGATTTCTAATAAAATCAAAGAGCTATTAGAAAATAATTTTGGCTATATTAAGGTAAAAGGCGAAATTTCAGGCTTAAAAATAGCAAACTCAGGTCATGCTTATTTTAACTTAAAAGAAAATACCGCCATTTTAGCCTGTACTTGCTGGCGTCCTATTCTTGCTAAAATCAAATTTCCTTTAAATGACGGCATGGAAGTAGTAATTAGCGGTAAACTCTCAAGTTATGCAGGTAATTCACGTTATCAATTATCGGTAGATAATTTGCAACCCACAGGACTTGGAGCTATGCTGCAAATTCTAAATGAGCGTAAAGCAAGGCTCGAGAAAGAAGGCTTATTTAATAAAATACGTATTCCTATACCCTTTTTACCTGATAAAATAGGCGTTATCACTTCAATAACCGGTGCTGTTATTAAAGATATTATTCATCGTATTCGCGAACGTTTTCCGACTCGGATAATAATATGGCCAGTTAGCGTACAAGGCGAAAATTCTGGCAATGAAATTGCTGAAGCAATTGAAGGATTTAACAATTTAGAAGAGGTAAATAAACCACGTGTTATAATCGTTGCTAGAGGTGGCGGTTCTATAGAAGATCTTTGGTCATTTAACGATGAGATATTAGTACGTGCTGCTTATAACTCAAAAATTCCTATTATTTCCGCAGTAGGTCATGAAGTGGATTATACTTTAATAGATTTAGCAGCTGATAAAAGAGCTCCAACACCGACTGCTGCCGCAGAATTTGCTGTACCGGTACACTCTATTTTAAATAATACGCTACAATCTTATGAAAAAATATTATTGAATAATACTAGCCGGTTAATTAAATATCACGAACAAAATATAGTAAATTACAATAAAATACACAGATATCTCTCTCACTATATAAATCATAGGCAGCAGTTACTGGACGAAACCGGTTTTAATTTACTAGATGCTTTACCGTGCTTTATTGAACTACAAGAAACAAAGATAAAATCTTTTTCTAAAGAAAGAGTTAACCCTGCTAAAATAATCAATTACAAAACATTAGAATTAACACATCAAACAGCTTATCTATCAAAATCGGCAAATAATACTTTGAAAAACTTTGAGTATAAATTAGAATTAAATAGTACGTTACTTGCAAGCCTTGATTATCACAACGTATTAAAACGAGGTTTTGCTATAGTTAAAGGAGAAACGGGTAATTTTTTATCTTCTAAAATTACTGCTGCGAATGAAAAAATTTTTAATATTAAATTTTCTGACGGTGAAATTAAAGTAGTTCGTGCTTAAAGGCTTTGGTTTTTATACTTCTCATTTCTAAAAATTTGTATGCTTTAAGCATATGCACGAACGAACAACAAGCAATTTTAGAATGCGAAGGGACAGCTGATAAAAAAACTTTGATAAATGCATGGTATGTAAATGAGCCTTATCAATACTTAATTGCTGCTTCAAACGGTCATACTACCGTTTCCGGTATAGATATAGAATTAATGAACGCTATTGCTGAAAAAATAGGTATCAATATTGAGTACAATCAAGATAGCTGGTATCAAGTTAAATATTCAAAGCGGCAATGCCGATATGACAGCAGGAGCTACTTACACTACTGAGAGAAGTTGCAATGGTTATTATTCACAAAATTGAGCCTCTAAGTTTTTGGAGACCTTTTTTTGCTTTCATTACAGCTAATTGCGATACAATATTACGAGATTTTTATTATGAAAGAAAATTCAATTAAGAGGACACCAAGAGGAGTGAGTATTGCAATCACTGTATTTATGGGGTATAGCTTTTAGCATATTATTAGATATGTACAGTGGTAATCCAAATTATCTCATACAATAAAATATTCAATGAGTATAGTAATTGCCAGAGCATTTATTACTAGTCTCTTAGTTTATCATTTTGGTTTTCTTGAGTGGCGATTCCGTAATACAAAATTAGAAGATATAGCAAAACAAACATGAAGATAGCTACTTGGAATATTAATTCCATAAAAACAAGACTTAATTTATTGCGTAATTTTTTATCTAAAGAAAATCCGGATATTTTATTATTGCAAGAAATAAAATGCGAAACCGCAAAATTTCCTTTTGATGCATTATCCGATCTACCTTATAATTCTTATGTTCATGGACAAAAATCATATAACGGCGTTGCTATAATTTCAAAATTTCCTGCCGATGAAATAATTAAGGATTTTCCGAATAATTACTGCAGTGATCAAGCAAGATTCTTAGAAATAAAATTATCATTACCTATAGGGTTTTGTAATATAATCTCGCTCTATGCTCCTAACGGTTCATTTGTCGGTAGCGATAAATTTGTAGCAAAACTAGCATTTTATGATAATTTTATCAATTATCTATCAACTAAAAAATCTTTTGACGAAAAAACTATCATAGGCGGTGATTTCAATATTGCACCGTTCGATATAGACGTATATTCACCTAAGCTACTTACTGAAACTACTTGTTTTACTGAGGTTGAACAAAAAAAATTACGCACTATTCTAAATTCCGGATTTGAGGATTTATACAGATTAATGCATCCGAGTAAACAAGAATTTTCATGGTGGGATTATAGAGCCGGATGTTTTGAACAAAATAAAGGTATGAGGATTGATATGGTTCTTGGTTGTAATAATACTATTGACTATTTAGAAAATTGCTATATGGATTATAATTTAAGGACTCAAGAAAAACCTTCAGATCATATACCGGTAATTGCGAGTTTTAAGGGATAGTCAATGTGGAATGTTGCTATCTTAGGATGCCGTATGTCATTTCTGCGTAGGCGGGAGTCCAAAAAAATAGCTTTAATATTGATATAGGAGTTACATAATTTGATAAAATAACCATATAAAAACAAGTTTTTATATGATTTTAATGGATTCCCGCCTACGCAGAAATGACATAGACCACTTTTTAAAAATAAATATATGTCTCCAAAATTCATGACATTTTACGAAAAATATATGACGATTGTCGGTACAATCGGCAATTTTATGTTCTATGTACAGGCTCATAAGATTTTCACCTGCCAATCTTCGGCTTCTGTTTCTATGCCCGCCTTTACTATAAGTGCTATTGCTCTTTGTAGTTGGCTTATATACGGCATATTAATAAAAAATACACCTATTATAATAGCAAATATAGTAGGTTTTATCGGGGCATTATTAGTTCTCTTAACCATAATAATATATTAAATAATGACTAAGCAAATCATTACTTTAGTTGGCCGTCCGAATGTAGGCAAATCAACGCTTTTCAATAGATTAAGCATACGTAAAAAAGCTATCGTTCACGATTTGCCAGGCGTCACTAGAGATAGAAAATATACAGACGGCAAAATCGGCTCTTTTGAATTTTTGTTAATTGATACCCCAGGACTTGACGAGCATCCTAATAGTATGGGAGAGAGGTTAATTGAGCAGACTACTAAAGCAATTTTAGAGGCAGATTTAATTTGCTTTATGGTTGACGGTAGAAGCGGAATATTACCTGATGATAAGCTACTTAGTAGTTTTGTTAGAAAATATAATAAGCCTGCTATATTGGTAGTTAATAAATGCGAGAAAGCTTTTGATTTTGATAAAGAGTACTACAAATTAGGGTTTGATAGTATGATAGCTATCTCTGCCGAACATGGCACAGGCTTAATTGATTTATATGACGAAATTATTGCCAAGTTACCTGAAGAAGAATCAATCAAGACAAATATAGCCGATCCAATTAAAGGAGATTGTTTGCAAATAGTAGTTAGTGGCAGACCTAACGCCGGAAAATCTACTTTTATAAACGCTCTTATTAATGATGAAAGATTATTAACCGGTCCTGAAGCCGGCATTACTCGTGAATCAATTGAAATTGATTGGCAATATAAAAATAATCATATTAAATTGATTGATACAGCAGGACTCCGCAAGAAATCTACTATTACAAAGTCTTTAGAAAAATTATCGGCATCGGATACTATTAACAGTATTAAATTTGCTAATACCGTAATCTTAATGATTGATGCTTTAGCTCCTTTAAAACAACAAGATTTAAATATTGCAAGCCATGTGGTAAATGAAGGAAGAAGTATAGTTATAGTAGTGAATAAATGGGATTTAGTTAAAGAATCCGAAAAAGAAGCATTTCAGGAAGAATTTTATTATCAGATAAATACTCATCTGCCTCAAGTTAAAGGTATCCCCGTTCTATTCATTTCAGCAATAAATAAACAAAATATTGAACAAGTGCTAGATGCTTGTCTTAAAATTTATAAAATTTGGAATAAGAAAATAACTACTAGCAAATTAAATGAATGGCTTAATTTTACTACGGAAGCACATCTGCTGCCTTTACAAAAAGGAGGCAGAAGAGTGCGTGTAAAGTATATGACTCAAACAAAAACCCGCCCCCCTACTTTCAAACTATTCTCCAATAATCCGGAAAAAATTACCGATAGCTATACTAGGTATTTAGTAAACAATATGCGTGAGGCTTTTGACATGCCGGGCGTTCCTATTAGATTCATTTACGTAAAAACTAAAAACCCGTATGTGTAGTTTAAAATTAATTAATAACAG
Organism: Rickettsia africae ESF-5; assembly: GCF_000023005.1. NCBI lineage: Bacteria > Pseudomonadati > Pseudomonadota > Alphaproteobacteria > Rickettsiales > Rickettsiaceae > Rickettsia > Rickettsia africae. The sequence goes on from NC_012633.1 coordinate 967,501, forward strand.
TTTAGTTATTAGCACCGAAAAATCTGAATTAGATATATTACTAGATAATATTACTGATTCTAATTGTCATCATAAATTTATTAAGTAATGATAAGACTAAAGGTAATGAACTATGGTAACTTATATATTTTAACCAAGCTGTAAATTAGATAAGTTCGCTATTCCAACTACACTTATTTTTTCTGTTTTTGTATATGTATTATTCCCGGCGGTAACAATATATAAATGTTCTAACTGCAAATCGGCAAGAACGGCATACATTGATTTAGTAATACTAGGAGCATCAGCATTTTTTACTTCAAAGCCGTATTTCTTACCATTCTTAATAATCAATAAATCTAATTCTGCTCCTGTTTGCGTTCGCCAAAAAAAATACTCTGCATCCGTTTTAAATTTACGTATTAACTCCTCTATTACAAACCCTTCAAATGAAAGACCGCGTTTTGGATGAACATACCAATCATGTTCGTGAATCCCTAATAAGGCATGTAGTATTCCGCTATCTCGTATATAGACTTTTGGTGCTTTCACTTGACGTTTTGAGATATTTTCATACCAAGGTTTTAATAGCCGAATCATAAAAGTTTGCTCTAATATTTCAGTATAACGTTTTATAGTCATATCCGTTAAACCGAGCGACCTTCCAAGCTCGCTATAATTTAATAATTGCCCATGATTATGAGCAAGCATCATCCATAACTGCCTCATTACATGTGCATTAAGAGATATTCCTAAACTAGGCAAATCACGCTCGATAAAACTAGTGATGTAGCTATTACGCCATCTAAGACTTTGAACATAATTTTTTGCTAAATATGATTTAGGAAAACCACCTCTTAACCATAACTCCCTAAAATCATTTATCTCTATTAAATTGAACGGAGTAAGCTCCATATATTCAATACGGCCGGCTAATGATTCTGAAGATTGTCGCAATAATTCTCCAGAAGCACTACCTAATATTAAAAATTTTTTGTTTGAATAGTCAGCAAGAACTCTTAAATAAGGAAATATTTCAGGTTGTCTTTGAATTTCATCAATTACTATTAAACCGTTTAAAGGCTCAAGAGTTGTTTTAAGATTCTTAAATTGATCTAAGTGAGCTGGATCCTCAAGGTCAAAAAAGTAGCTCTTTTCATCTTCTTTAAGCTGTTTAATATAAGCGTGAGCTAAAGTAGTTTTACCACATTGCCTTGGACCGAGCATGGCACAAATAGGGAATATCTCAAGGGCACTTGTGATATGTGTTAAATAATAATTTCTGTCTATCATCCTTGTAATTTCATAATGACACTTTGAATTTACAATATAATTTTAATCAAATAATAGCAAGATGTTTCTAGGTCCTGTGCACTTTTGATTAATGATTATAATTATTAGATCTTTTTAAGCGAAAATTAATAAGATTTTTGAAGGAATAGTTATGCATATTTCAAAAAAATTTGATAATTGCCAACTAGAGCCATAATATTCTATTAAAAGTGCACACAGGACTTAGGCTCCTCTACCGGATTTTCCTATCTCTCTTTGTCTTTCTTCTAATACCTTACTTGTATGCGGTCCTACTGCTTATTTATCTTTACTAAATTTACTTTTTCCTAAATTAACTATAGTTTCTGCTACTATACTCCTAGCACTTTTGGATCTGATAATAATTTTAACGCCAGCAATAATAATTTTACCGTATTCATGTTTGCTCAATTTATCGGCAATTTGAATTAATTCAGGTGCATGTTTACTTACCGGCTATCTTTACTAATTTTTCACCGTCTAATTTTAATTTTTGACCCTTAGGTGTTTTATTTCACAACTCATCTACAACCGGTCCTAAACTACTTACATGTTTTGTTAATAGTTCAGGAAGGTCTTTTTCAATTATTTTTCTTATTTCCGGATTATGGTTTTTAATTTGTATCAAAAGACTAATCCATTCCTTTACCTCTTTTACCTTTTCTTCTTTTGATTTCTCTTCCTTTGGAAGTGGCTTAATTAACTGAAATTTTTGTATTATATCAGCAACTTTATCGCTATCGGAAAGAGCGAGGCTTGCAAGTTTAGTAATTGACGGCAGAGCCTCTTTTAAAAAAGACGTAGATGCATCTAATGCCTTATGTATAAACTCCGGATCTTTCCCTTGTGATTCTATTCTTTCCGTTACTTTAGGATGTTTTAAAACATCTAATATATCCTGTTTATTACTATCTAAATATCGCGGTAATTTTTTTCTAAAACAGGAGATAAATTATCAATAATTTTTTTGGCATTTTCAACTAACTCTACTATTTGAGGTTTTTTGCCTTTTAATAACTCTTTTTTAGTTTCAGTATCTAACCCTTCCATATTTAGGTTAATTTTAGTCCAACGCTGATTTGCTTTAAGCTGACTATAAGCTTTTATAGCTGAAGGAGTACTTTCAATTAATTCTTCGCTAGAATTTACAAGTAGTGCTACTGTATTTGCAATTAATTCAGGTTTAGCGATTTTTTGTGCTTTAAATGTCATGTATATTTTTAATATAGCACCTTGAGATGACGTGTTTTTTTGTTTAATATTCTTATATATTTCTTGTACTTTTGGGTTTAAATCGCTTTCTAGTGCTTTAGATATTAAATCTACTCCTAGTGTAGATAATTCTCTGATAAATTTAGGACTTATTTTGTCTAATACATTTATTTTTTCTGTTTCGGAAATTTGAAAGTTTTTTGTTATTTTGCTAAGCCTCTTATTTAAAATAGGCGTGAGAAGAGATATGGGATAACTTTAGACTGTAAAAGAGTTTCTTTTGAACTATTGGATATAGTTGCGGAATGTAAAACAGAAGCACATTTTTTTATAAGCGATGCTGCATCTGCTATCATCTTACAACCAGCGTCAATAGAACCTACACTAGTGGTAGCACTTCTCGCTTTTCTGAGGTTATTAAGCTCCAATGCCAAGATCAGGTAAAACTTGAGAAGCCTCCCAGGTAAACTGCAATGCACTAGGAACATTCCCGACTGCTTGGATAACACTTTGTATTATACCTAAATTATCTTTATTAAGATCTAGATATCGTTTATTTAACTCATCATATTTTTTGTTACCTGTGTCAGCTCCAAGAGCTAAATATCCAACTTGAACCCACGAAAGATTTTTATATTCTTCATCAAACTGTTGCCTTATCTTATCAATGGATTCCTGCTCTTGCTCTTGGCTTTTAGACATTTAAATACCTTTATATAATTTAAAGGTTTATAAAATTTTACTTTTTAATTTTTGTTAATTTTAAAAGTCATGGTTATCTTGCAATGGTTTTTTACTATAATTTTTCATTTACCGGTAAATCCATACTAACCTCTCCACACAATAAAACAATACTCTCCATTACCTGAGGATCTATATCCGGGTTGTTATGCTCTTTATTTTTCTGAATCCAGTTGTAATAGTAAGGGTCAGGCCATAATTCCATGATTTTCGGTAAAGATTTTTGCTGTATAGTACCAACATTATACTCGCGTTTTAAAACTTCAGCCGGCATTCACCCTACATCACCGATAAAATATATTTCTGAGAAATGCAAAATCGACTTAATATTATTATCGGGATCTATATGGATTTATAATATTCACGTTGTACATCATTAAACAATTTCGCTACTATAAATGGTTTATCGAGATGTCTTTCTATACTTACTAAAGCTATATTTTCTAAGTTTTCGGGGTATTAAACAATTTTATCTAAAGCCGTTAATTTTTCAAACTCTTCCTCTCCTATTTTTTCTTTTAGGTCTCTTTTATATTTTTGTTCTTTATCTGAAGGAAATACTAATTTATCATTTTTACAATCAACCAAAAAAGGAGTAGTAATAGGATATTTAATAAATAAATCTTTTAGTTTCATAATAAAAAATTTCTTAATATATAAGGCTAATTTTTTATATGTCAAATAATATCCTCTAGACTATCTAGGTCATGCTTTACCAATCGTAACAACTTCGCTTCAGGGCTTAGATTTTTCACGGCCCATTTTTTAATCCAAGGTTCGGCGAGCTGCCACATATTAACATTACCGTCTAACTGTCTGCCTATCCCTTCCACCATTATTAAAGTCTTTTGCAATAACAACAACTCCGGTTGTACTTCCATGCCAAAATCTTCCGTGATTTTAAATAAATGTGCAAGCAGCTTACCTATGGAAATATTTTTTATGGGCGTCCCTACTATAGGCTCGGTAACTGCTCTACAACTTTGAGCGAATAAAGCTAAATCGGTATTTGATGGGATATAGCCGGCTCTTAAATGTACTTTAGCAACTAATTTATAATCACGCCTTAAAAAGCCAAATAGACTTTCGGCAACGGCTAAACGATCTTTTTCTTTAAGTCTGCCCATAATACCGAAATCAAGTAAAATTATTTTACCTTGCTTATTCACTAAAATATTCCCTGCATGTAAATCAGCATGAAAAAATCCGTCTCTATAGGCTTGATTGAAAAACATTACGGCAAAATCCTGAGATATTTTTGTAGGCTCTAACCCCATTTCCTTTAGTAGCAAAGTATCATATATAGAAGTGCCGTCTAACCACTCGGTGGTTAGTATATTTTCTGATGTTAAATCCCAATATATTTTAGGGATTATCACGTTAATATCATTTCGCATATTATCCGTAAGCTCAGAAGCTGCTGCCGCCTCTAAACGTAAATCAAGCTCAAATTTCATAGTTTCATGAAATTTATCGACTACTTTAATCGGTTTGAGCCTTTTTGCTTTAGAAAATTTTGAGATAATTTTTGCAAGAAAATATAGCAGCTTAATATCTCTGTTATATTTTTTATGAATACCCGGACGCAAAATTTTTACCGCAACATATTCACCGGTTATAAGTTGTGCTTTATGTACCTGCGAAATTGATGCGGCAGCGATGGGGGTATCGTCGAGGTGTAAGAAAGGGAGGGCGTCATGGCTCACAGTCATAGACTGCGTGGCAATCTTTTGTTTGCTTGCTGAGATTGCTTCGTCGACATAAATGTCTCCTCGCAATGACGTTATCAACCTTCTCGCCACCCCACCATCAAACGGAGGTAGCTTATCTTGCAGTAACCTTAAATAACCTGCTATCTCTGTTCCTACTAAATCGGCTCTTGTCGAAAGAGTTTGTCCAAATTTTATATAAATAGGTCCAAGATCACTTAAACAATCTATTAAGCGTTTGCCGTAATCTTCCCGTGATTTTTTTATTAACGAGACCGGAGCAAAAAATAAGGCTAATATATAACCGATAAACCTGCAATATTTAGGGCTTCTTGAATCAATTAAGATTTGCTTTTTACTGATGATACGAAAAATACGTATTAAATTAAAAAAATTACTTATCATCTATTATATACTCCGAAGTACAATAAAAAATAGTATACGAAGATCAACTTCAAAAAGAGCAAGGAGTTCACAAGTCGAGGAGCGGAGCGTATACTTAATACGTAAGTACCGCAGATCTTGTAGAACGACGTAGCCAATTTTTGAAGTTCATTGAGTATACGCACTGTGGATAGCAACTATTCCGCCACTTAGATTTTTATAACCGACTTCCTCAAAACCGGCATCTTTAATCATTATTCTAAACTCGTCTTGTGAGGGGAATAAATCTATACTTTCGACCAAATATTCATATGCCTCTTTATTACCTGCTATCATTTGACCAATACTCGGTATAATATTAAATGAGTAGAATTTATAGAAATCTTTTATGTACCCTTCCTTTACTTTTGAAAACTCAAGACATATAAACTTACCCATTGGCTTTAAAACCCTACATGCTTCCTTTAAAGCCTTATTTATATCAGGTACGTTTCTAATACCGAATGCTATAGTATAATAATCAAAACTATCATCCGGAAACGGTAGTTCTTCAGCACTTGCTACAGTAAATTTAAGATTTTGAAATAAATTCAGATCTATTGCTTTTTTCTTAGCTTGCTTTAACATTTCTTCATTAATATCACTTAAAGTTAAAGAGATATTATTAACTCTATCTCTTGCTTTTTTAGCAAGTTTTAAAGCAATATCACCGCTACCGCTAGCAACATCTAATATATGAGAGTTAAGATTTGGAATTTGCCTAATAAATTCATCTTTCCATAAGCGATGTAATCCCAAACTCATTAAGTCATTCATTAAATCATACTTATCAGCGACATTAGAAAAAACGTTATTTACTAAGCCTTGTTTTTTAGTGTAGTCTACTTTTTTAAAGCCAAAATTTGTTTGGTTCATAGTTTTTCATTATAAATATTAGTATCAAATGCCGGAACTTCCTGAAGTAGAAACTCTTAAAAACTCTCTAAAAGATAAGCTAATCGGGCTTATTATAGAAAATGTAGAGTTAAAAAGAGATAATTTACGTTATAAGCTATCCCCACTTTTAACTACAGAAATCTTAAATACTAATATACTGGATGTTAGGCGTCGTGCAAAATATTTAATTATAGATTTTAATAATGATTATTCTTTAATAGTTCATCTAGGCATGAGCGGCAGATTTACTCTGCAATCTGCTAATTATAAAACTCAAAAACACGATCATGTGATTTTTGATTTAAGTAACGGCGAAAAGTTAATTTTCAACGATACTAGACGATTCGGTATGATTTATAGTTTTAAGACTGATCTCTTAGAAAAAGAATTTTTTAATGATTTAGGCATAGAGCCTTTTTCTGATTTATTGACGTTAGAATATCTAAAAGATAAGCTACAAACTAAAAAAATACCAATAAAAAACTTGATTATGGATAATAGAGTTATAGTCGGAATCGGTAATATCTATGCTTCCGAAAGTCTGCATTTAGCTAGAATTCATCCGGATAAATCAGGTAACGATTTAAGGGATGATGAAATAGAAAATTTAATTAAAGCGATTAGAGATGTGTTAACTAAAGCTATAACTGCCGGCGGTACTACTCTTAAAGATTTTGTAAACGGCGATAACAAACCTGGTTATTTTACTAAGCAACTTAAGGTTTACGGTAGAGAGGGACAAAGTTGTTTAAGCTGCTCTAGCACTATTATCAAGATAAAGCATTCAGGCAGAAGTACTTTTTATTGTAAAACTTGCCAATATAGTTAATTCACTTGACATATTTTTTAAAACTATTTATAAAGCTCTTTATTATTTAATTCAATTAATAGTTGTAAAAATATATGAAAGTAGACTCCTTACATAACCTATCTTATAAAGAGGAATTTGAAGGAGACATGAAACGCAGCACCGCAGCATACCAAAAGGTAAGTGAGAGTGCGAGTATTGGATCGACGTATATCGCAGATACTTCAGAAGTTGGGAGTCAAATAAGTGGTGAGCCTGTACAGCGTATAAAAATACCTGAGCACAGGCAAATCCTGAAATTTAACGTACCAAATCTTGAAGTATCAAAGGTATACAAATTACCTTTAGAATGAGGTTATGCAAGGAGTCTAATAAAACCGGTGATTATGGCAGGAGGTAACGGTAAAAGACTATGGCCTTTGGCATCTAAGGATAAACCGAAACAGTTTAAAAAAATATTGAGTGATCTAACTTTACTTCAGCAAACATTAAACCGCAATAAATTTTTAGGACAACCTACTATTATTACTTCCAAAAAATATGAATCAATCACTAAAGAACAAGCAGCAGAAATAGATGTAGAAATAGCATTAATTACCGAGCCTTTACAAAAAAATACTGCCGTTTGTGCCATTATTACGGCATTATCGGCTACAGCACTAGGATTTGATATTGTAGTGTTACTATCTTCAAACCATCATATAGCGGATGATATAAATTATCTTAATACTATAAATAAAGCTTTACATTATGTTAATGAATGCGGCATTTGCACTATATTCCTATAAATGTTATAAGTGCCAAGTATGGCTATATAAACACAGGATTACCAATTGCAGAAAATGTTTATCTAGTTGATCATTTAATTGAACAACCTATATTAGAGCAAGCAAACAAACATTTTCAAAGTAATGAATATTTTTGGAATTCAGGAATTTGTGTATACGATGTTAACTTCTTCTTAAACTTAACAATGAACCTTCAACCTGATTTATTCTGTATTGCAGAAAAAGCATTTAATACTGCCGTAAAAAATGAGAATAGTTTGGCCATAGACAATGAGGCTTATAATGAAATCGCAGCAATTTCTCTAAGACAATACCATAATGGAATATATTTCGGGAATGGTCATGATAAAAGCCGATTTTGCTTGGAACGATCTTGGTACTTGGCATTCCTTATTACAGGTAAAACACCGGAATATAAACTATAATTATTGCGAGGGAAACGTAGTAACAAGCAATACTACAAACTCTTTCATTAGTTCTAATAATAAATTAAGGTCTTGACAATTTCATAATTATCGATACTATGAAGACGGTCTTTTGGTTGCCGATAAATCAAAAATGAATGATCTAGAGAAAGCTAAAATCCTATTTACTGCTCTTTTTAACGGAAAATCTGATTCATCACCGAATTATGAAATATATGAAAAAGCTTTTCTAAATAATATTTTATCTTCTGAAGAAATAAAATTAGAAACTATGAAGCGAAATAACGAAGCTTGTTATATTCTTGCTAAAACTTACGAAATAATTAATCGTAACACCCCCAAGATGAATATAACTCTATGTTATTAACATTGATTGGAAGTAAATTAGGAAATACAGAATGTACAGAGCGTGTTCATTCATATCCTAAAAATATACAAACTTTGAATCTACTGTTAACAATTTTATTCAAGACTATACAGGGCAGCTTAATATCACTTTTGATGATGCTATATTATCAGCTGCTTACTCCGATACTTTAAATACTTCAATGTTAGGAGACTCAAATTATAATCATATGTATAACCTTGGTTGAACACTGCTAATATTCAAGGCTATTGACATAGCATTATTGCTTATATATCCTATTTTTATGAGTTTAAACCTCATTATTCAAATATAGCTAATCTTATACACTTCAAAAATCTGTAAGTTATAGGAACAACTTAGTAATAAAGCGGTTCATTTTAGTTGAGTTACAACATGGAAAATACTACAGAAGAACAAACAATAATATCTGAAGTCAAAAATGATGAAGACATAGATGAAGAAGAGAAAAGGTTAAAAGCAGAAGATTCACGAAAGCAACTTAAAGCAATACTAATAACATTTGGTATTATTTTGACCGGTTTTTTAACTTTTACTTATTTCTTTTTTAATTACATCGAAGAAAAAGCGAAAGAATACAGACAACAGCAACAACAAGAAATTCAAAAGATTAATAAGAGTTGAATATTAGATTACCACACTTCTCCTTTAATTATGATCTTGTTGTATGGCTGCGATATAATTCCAGCAAGGTATTGTTGCGTGGATACCACCCCGTCATTGCGAGCGACTGAAAGGAGCGTGACAATCCAGAAAAAATAACAAAAAAAATGCTGTAAATCAGCATTTTTTACTGCATTGCTGCGTCAATTACTTACGTAATGTCCTCGCAATGACGGAAAAAACAATCCACGCAAGCAATGCCCGCTCATAATGACTATTTTTATGCTGCCTTAAGTTTAGATTGCTTGAAATTAGTTTTATCAATGTTTAAATTTACTTCCGCTAAATACCCCGTAATACCCTGCCCCTTTTTGTAAATGGTATCTTTGCATTGATTCAGGTATATTTGAACAAAGTTTTAAAGCAGCTTTTGTTTGCCCTACCACTGCAATATCATCTAATTCCCCTTCAATACCGAGTAAAGCACATTTAGTAATATGTTTTAAATCGATCGGACGCTTCTCAGAAACTAATTTACCTGTTGCTAACGAAAATTGTTAGAATACTGCATCTGTAGTTTGTAAGCAAAACTCTGCCGGCATATCCATACCTGCTAAATACTCATAATAAAATTTAATAGTATGATCGGCTTTTTTATAGTCAGAATTTAATAAACTTTGCCATAATTCTAAATGTGAATCTATATGACAACATAAGTTTAAACCCATAAAGACGGCAAGTTGGAGGAAACCGGGATAGTTTGGCGGCACCTGCATTGTAACCATTTGGCAGAACCATTCTAAACTTTTACTTTGAGCGAATTCATTAACTGCCGTGGGATTTTTTCTAGCATCTATAGGGCCGCCCATCAAAATCATCGAACTCGGCACATTTGGACTATTACTCTCCGACATTAAGCTAATGGCGGCAAGCAATGGAACAGTAGGTTGGCAAACTGCCATAGTATGAACATTCGGTCCTACAAAATTGATAAACTCCATTACGTAATCAATATAATCACCCATATCAAAATGCCCTGCTTCAAGCGGCACATAACTGGCTTCCGTCCAATCTGTAATATAAATACCGGTATACAGTAATAATTCTTGTACTGTTGTTCTAAGTAAAGTAGCGTGATGTCCCGCCATGGCCATGGGTGCTACTATTAATAATTGAGGTAATTCTTTTTTAAAACCTATTTTCTGAAAATGCCTTAGTCTACAAAAAGACTTTTTTAGTATAACTTTTTCATTAATGTTATAGGTTTTATCATCAATAATTGTTTCAAGGATTATTAAATTCGGGTTTTGCATATTTTCTAGTCATACGTTCACAAAGCGTTAAATAAGCATGCATAATTCTTGCAAAACCGTTATCTCATGTTAATATGCTTCTTTTAGAATTTTTATACCTAAATGCATTGGAGCAATTTATGCTCTAAGCCCCTCTAACATATAATATGTATAATTAGTACTTAAATCACAGTTAATCATAATTTATCCACAAATTTAAAAATAATTAATATAAATTTAGTTTAACACTAAAAATTCTCAGTACATTAATTTTAGGACTCACTGCTTAAATTTTTATAAATGCGTGATAATAATGGTCTATATATAAATATGTTTATTTTTTCTTCTTATTTTGCTTAGGAATTTTATTTACGTGGTCATTAATATTAAACCAAGTACTATCATTTACTTTCTGTTTTTTATAGACTATTTATATAATTTTCAAAATCTTTATTCTCTTCTGCTAACCTATTAGCCATATTCCAATCTATTTCCGGTCTTTCTCTAGCAGGAATTGATATTTTACTATCTTCAGGATTTTCTATATATACTAAAATAAATCCTATACCATGCCTAGTATCATTTTATCTACTTTCAATTAAATCAGCAGTAACTAAATAACTAGTAATGTGCACATGAGGAATTTGATAAAGCCTGAAAAAAAGATTCTCGTAAATTACTACGCTTGATATTTTTTTTTGCTTCAAAAGACCAAAACCTTACTTGTTTTCATGCATAATATTTAGCACAATCTTTAATTAGTAAACTCCACTTTTCATTAAGAACTTCCATACCTACCCAATCTGGGGTAACCATTTATTATTACCTTTAGTGCCTTGTTTATTTGAAGAAACATTATGCTTAATAGGCATATTATGAATCTTCAATTTGTTTTGAAGATATAATGCCAGTGCATCATCACATACTTGCACTGCGGTTATTTTATCTTCTTTATTTGCATTTATTTTAGGTTCTGTGGCTTGTTCATTATTGACATAGTAATCAGGGTTTTGCGAATAATAAAACTTTAGCTTAGGTTTTATTCTAATATTAGGTTCTTGTCTTCGTTCAGCAGAAAGCTTACTACTGCTAATTTCACCTGCATCAATTCCTATAATCTCCTTATCTTTTTCTTCTTGAGTCTTGCTTAGTCAATGTGATTTTCTACAAACCATTCAGCTATACCATAAGAGGTAAATTTCTGATCTTCATGTGCTTTTAAAAAACCAATGATGGTATTTTTGCAATTAAATTCCATATCAAATATACTAATAATTGAAATACTATAAAATATACATATTATTTTAAAAAAATTTCAACTTTAAATTATCAAACTTGCTGTTTTTATAAAGTATTATTTATATATTGTTCAAATTTAGAAAATAATGTTTTGAAGTTATGAGTAGTAACATTTGCTACTTCTTTTGATGTTATATTTTTGAGTTCGGCAACTTTTTCAGCGACATACCTAACAAATGCCGGTTCGTTTTGTTTGCCTCGCATAGGCGTAGGAGCTAAGTAAGGAGTGTCGGTTTCTATTAATAACCTATCAAGCGGTATATATTTGACTATTTCTTGTAAATCAGTAGCATTCTTGAAAGTTATAATCCCTGACATTGAAATATATAAACCGATATCTAGCATTTTTGCCGCTAGATTTTTTGAAGAGGTAAAGCAATGTATTAAACCTGGAAATGTGCTGTTACGCATTTCTGAGGTTAAAATGTCAATAGTATCTTCGTCTGCTTCTCTTGTATGAACAATAACAGGCAGACGTGTACTAGACGCCGCATGTATATGTGCTACAAACAAATCTTTTTGTAATTTTTGATCGTAAGGCTGATGATAATAATCAAGCCCCGTTTCACCGATTCCGATAATTTTCGGATGCTGGGTTAGCATAATAATTGCCTCAGCATCTGAGTTCGGAAAGACGTAGTCTTGACGTAGCAATCTTGTCCAAGCTTCCTGAGATTGCCACAGCACTTGCAGTGCTTCGCAATGACTAATAAAAGAATTCACTTCACACGGATGCACCCCAACACTCGCAAAAACATTTGCATATTTTTCAGCTATCTCTAAAATAATAGGTAAATCTTCAATTTTAGTGCAGATAGTTTGCATATACTGCACATTATTTTCTAATGCTCTTTGAATGACAGAATCTAAAAGCACTGCGTCATACCATGGTTTGACTACGGTATCTACGTCGCGGGATGACAAGTTACTACGTAAATTAAGATGACAATGTGAATCTATTAACATATTATACTCTTAGTAGGTGTGTCATACTGCGGTCTCGCCACGGTATGACACACTATTCAAATTTTGGAAATATTATGGTAGGTTCTAAAATATTGCTACCCGCTGTTAAAGTATAATCACGTATTAAATGCTTAAATAGACGTTCTTCTTTATTTACCCCTAACTGATCAAGCATTTTATTTGCTGAACTCGGTATAAAAGGCAGAAGCATTATCGCAATATAGCGTAAAACTTCTAGTAAAGCGTATAACACTTCTAACGTTTTATCTGGATCGGTTTTTTTCAAATTCCAGGGTGCTTCGCTATCAATATAGATATTTGCCTCTTCGGCCAAATTAATAATATTTTCAAGAATTTTATTAATCTCTGTTTTGTCCATCAATAAAATATTCTGCTCGACAAATTTACTTGCGGTTTTTAAAATCGGTAGCTCATATATTTTATCTATAACACCTTGCGTAAGCAAAGGCACTTTGGCGTCATTATTCTTATAAACAAAAGATGTAGTACGCTGTAATAAATTACCTATTTTGTTTGACAACTCGCTATTAATACGGGTAATTAAATTACTACGAGCAAAATTGCCGTCCGCACCAAAAGTTACTTCACGCATCAGAAAATACCTAACTTGATCAACACCGAATTCATCAATTAACTTAATCGGATCAATGGTATTACCAAGAGATTTAGAGATTTTCTGCCCCTCATTCGTCCACCAGCCATGAGCCATAATTGTTTTCGGCAGCGGAACTTCTGCAGCCATTAAGAAAGCAGGCCAATAGACGGCATGAAAACGCAAGATATCTTTACCGACTACATGTAAATCAGCCGGCCAAAACTTATTGTAATTACTTTGTTCGTCAAGATAACCGAGTGCTGAAATATAATTAGCCAGTGCATCAAGCCAAACATAAATTACATGTTTTTCATTATTTGGCACTTTTATTCCCCAATTAAAAGTAGTACGCGATACCGATAAATCTTTTAAACCCGATTTAACAAAGCTAATTACTTCGTTACGCCTTGATATAGGTCTGATAAAATCAGGGTGTGCTTCATAAAACTCAAGCAATTTATCCTGCCATTTTGAAAGATTAAAGAAATAGCTAGGCTCTTTAACCCATTCAACTGGAGCACCCGTCGGTGCTAAACCGTCCCTCGTAAGTTCCGACTCATCAAAAAAAGCCTCATCTCGCACTGCATACCACCCTTCATAAAAACCTTCATAAATAGTGCCGTTATCTAGTAATTTCTGCCAAAAAACAGCTACAGCTTCTTTATGTCTGTGTTCCGTTGTTCTGATAAAATCATCATTGGAAATATGCATAGCAGTCATCAGATGACGAAAACTCTCGGATGTTTGATCGGTAAATTTTTGTGGGTCAATATTTTTATTAATAGCTGCTTTTTCTACTTTCTGCCCATGTTCGTCAGTACCTGTTAAAAACATTACATCGAAACCTCGAAGTCGCATGAAACGAGCGATTACGTCACTTGCAACGCTAGTATAAGCATGACCGATATGGGGAATATCGTTAACGTAATATACAGGGGTAGTAATGTAGTAAGTATTGTTCATAAATGCTTTTTTATTAACTCATGTACTTCAAGTGGACTTAAATCTGAAGCTTTAATTGTTTTTATTCTCTCAGGAAATCTATTACTTAATTCTTTAAAGCAATAATAGATTTTTTTATAAAAATCTATACCTCTTATGTCAAATTTATTGTTCATATTTCGTGAATTGACTCTCTTAATAGCAGTATCCGGCTCTACGTCAATAAAAAACGTAATATCCGGCATAAGAGAAGGCATTAAAGTTTTGTGCAGATTATAAACTAAATCTATGCCATTTTCTAGCTCTAATCCTTGATAACATACAGTTGAGTCAATAAACCTATCACATATTACAATATGTCCCTCTTGTAGAGCTGGTATAATTTTCCGTGCCATATGATCATAACGTGCTGCCATAACTTGTAATAGCTCGGATATGGGTAGTAATTCTTCATGTACTAGAATTTCACGCATTTTTTCGGCTACAATAGTACCACCGACTTCACGAGTTAAAATAACGGGAGTATTTTGAGATTGTAAATATTCATAGAGCATTTGAGATTGAGTAGATTTGCCTATCCCTTCCCCTCCCTCAAATGTAATAAACTTTCCTTGTTTCAAATTATTCATTCATTACAATTACTTTAAGCTATAACTTTATAATCATATCTCTTAAAAAAATATTTACAAGGAAGATTACATACTTATATACTCCTACAAAACGAAGCGCTGTTATACGAAGATCAACTTGGGAAAGAGTAATCGGTCTGTAAGCCGAGGAGCAGAGCGTATATTAAACGTTCAGCATCCGAGGACTTACAAAGACATTGTCACCAATGCTCCAAATTCATCGAGTATAATCCATTATAAATTTTAAATTATTAATATATGAATAATGCATTAAGTAAAAGGGATTTTTCGATCCTAATCGGTAATGCGATGGATCATTTCGATACTGCACTTTATGGGTTTCTTGCTCCGCTACTTGCTGGTATTTTTTTTCCGAATCATGACAAAGTCGTTGCTTTAATACTTACCTATAGTGTTCTTGCTACGTCTTTATTTACACGTCTCATAGGCTCTTATTTTTTTGGCGTAATTGCTAAAAAATACGGCGGTGTTTTTGCTTTATCTTACTCTTTAATCGGCGTTGCTTTAACAACTAGCCTAATCGGTTTAATACCTTCACATGCTCAAATAGGCTGGCTTGCACCGCTATTATTAGTGTTGCTTAGAACGTTGCAAGGAGTATATTCCGAGGGTGAATGTGCCATTGCTAAATTATTTATTTTAGAGAATAAAGAAGAAAAAAAAGCGCTTAAAGCTTCTTACCTTTATCAAACATCTACTATGGTCGGTATTATTCTTGCTTCATTTATCAGTACTATAGTTTTAAATGTAGAGTATAATACATATTGGCGTTTATGTTTCATATTTGGTGGACTTACAGCACTGATAGGTTATTTTTTAAGAAAGCGCGAGGATATTGTAGTCAAGCCCTCATTTTCATCCCGCGGCTTGACCACGGGATCCAATAAAAAAGATAAAATTACTTTACGTAATTTTTGGATACTGTGGTCAAGCCACGGGATGACACCTGGGTCCTCTCCTCGCAATGACGTAGTATCATCACTATTACAAGACTTAACTACAATTTGGAACTGTAAACTAAGTATCTTACGCATTAGTTTTGCCACAGGTTTCTCATATATGACTTATATAGTACCTTTCGTCTTTTTGAATAGTTTTATTCCGCTTATCACTGATATATCACTCGAAATAATGATGAAATTTAATACTGAGTTTCTGATTTTTGATATGATTATGATTCCGATAATAGGGCATCTAACAAAAAAGCTACATTACCTTAAAATACTAAACGGTACTCTTATTTTAATGAGTTTAAGCATAATTCCTTTATGGCTCTGCTTGAATAATGCATCTATATGGTATGTTAATTTTGTACGTATTTGGATTATAATACTCGGTGTCGGGTTCTTGGCACCTTTGAACTGCTGGCTAAATGATTTATTTAAAACTGCCGATAAATATATGTTAGTCGGTATCGGCAGTAGTATAGGTGCTTCATTAATCGGACGTCTTACTCCGTCAATCTGCCTAATGCTATGGTATGTAACCAGCAACTCTTTATCAATTGCGGTTTATATAACCGCAATATCGATGGTCACTTTATGGGCTGTTAGAGGAGTTGTTGCACGGGTCAATGTCATTCCTGCGAAAGCAGGAATGACATCAAGAACATTATCTAATCCCTAACAAGACTGTTATTAGGAAAAGAATTTAATAAAACACCATACTCAAAACTAATCCGATATAATTATTAGCTTTGAATCTTGTCATACAATTGGCAGGATTTTCAATATCAAGAGTTGCTACTTGTAATATCAGTAAAATTAAAACAGCTAAAATAGGTAAATAGTCGATATTATGGTTAGCCATTTTTGTTGCTAGAATAAATAACAATATAAAACCTATATAACATATATAAAGCCAAAGCTTAGAATGCTTGTTCTCTAAATATATACTTAACGATTTCACTCCTATTTTCTTATCATCTCTTATATCCATATATCCGTAAATCGTATCATAACCAATGGCCCAAAAACAGCATGCTAAATACATAATAATCGCTGCTATATCCAGTGTATCCTGAACTGCCGCATAAGCTATTAAGACCCCTAGCTTAAATGTAAATCCCAAAAAGATTTGCGGGAAATAAGTAATACGTTTCATTAACGGGTATAGGATAATCATTATTACCGCAAAAAAACCTATACATATAGCTGTTTTGTTTAAAAGTAGCAAAATACAAAGTGAGATAACGCTAAGAATAAAGAGTATCAAAATAGCATAAGAAACAGATAAAGCCTTGCTAGCTAAAGGTCGCTCTTTAGTCCTTGCGACATGCTTATCAAATTTTCTATCAAATATATCGTTAATAATACACCCGCTACTTCTAGCTGTTATACTACCTAAAATAAATAACGGTAATAAATGTATTAACTCCGTTCTTGAGGGGTTTGCAAGCAGTAACCCAAATAAAGCAGGAAAAAAAACCAGCAAATAAGCTACCAGCTTATCTGCACGCATTAATTTTAAGGTAAGCAAAAGTTTGTCTAGAATTAGCACATTAAACTTTAAATTTAAATAAATATGGATATTATAGATAATTTAAGATACAATACGCCACGAAATAAAGCTACTAGATTTTTATGGCTAAAAAATTAAAACATGATTCATTAGTAAAAATAATAATGAACAACCCGGTAGCAGCACAAGAATTTTTGTAATATTATTTACCCGATGATTTTAATAGTAGATTTATCAAAAATAACGGTAGAACAAGAAAGCTACATTGAGGAATCTTTAAATAAGAAATATAGTAATATAACATATAAAATTAGCACCAATAATAAAGAAGAAGCATTTGTTTATATATTAGTAGAGGCCCAATCAACAATTGATTATTGGACGGCTTTGCGGTTATGGAAATATACACTATTATTATGTGAAAGACATAAGCAAGGAAAGGATAAATTACCGCTAGTCTATAATTTAGTTATTTACAACGGTAAAGAAATTTATAATGCTCCAAGAAATCTGTGGAGTTTATTTACTGATAGTGTGATGGCAAAGAAATTAATGGCGGAAGATTATCAATTAGTAGATTTGCAAGCTATGACAGATGATGAAATCGTCAAGAAAAAACATTTAGGTATGCTAGAATATATAATGCAGCATATCCAATATGCAGGATATGATAAAACTATGGGAGAAGTTTTTAACAGAGTTTAAGCATATTATAATATTGGATAAAGAAAAAGGTTATATTTACCTAAGATCGTTCTTATGGTATACTAACGCAAAATTATCAACACAAAAACAACCGGAATTAGTAGAAGTATTGGATGCACATCTATTACCGCAAGATAAGGATACTATTATGAAAACTATCGCTGATACATATAGAGATGAAGGAAAGGTACAGGGTATTGAGATAGGCAAAGCTGAGGGCGAACATAATAAGGCAGTAATTATAGCGAAGGAAATGTTCAGTCAGGGCTTTAAAATTCCTGTTATTGCCAAAATTACAGGTCTTCAAGAAACTTTCGTTCGCTCAATTGTAAATAAGTACTTAATCATGCAAGCACCACTTGCACAAATCCTAAATATCCATATCCTCCCAAAGAAAAGCATCTATTGTCATAATCACATATAACCTTTATAATAATATTCTTGAATCAACTACAAAATCTATGAAAGAATTTCCAAAAAATTATAATTTTACCGAAAATGAAAAAAAGTGGCAGCAAATTTGGCAAGAGAAACAAATTTATGCTTATAATCCAAACGTTGCAAAAGAAGAAACCTATGTAATCGATACTCCGCCTCCGACAGTTTCAGGGCAGTTACATATCGGTCATGTTTATAGCTATACGCAAACCGACTTTATTGTACGTTTTCAGCGTATGATGGGTAAAAATATCTTTTATCCTATGGGTTTTGACGATAACGGGCTACCGACCGAGAGACTTGTTGAAAAGCAGAAACAGATCAAAGCTTATAATATGGATCGATCTGAATTTATAAAAATTTGCGAAGAGGTAGTAGAAAGTGAAGAAGAAAAGTTTAGAAGTCTATTTAACCAAATAGCTTTATCGGTTGATTGGAGTTTAGAGTACCAAACTATTAGTCCGTTATCACGAAAAATATCACAAATGTCTTTTCTTGATTTAGTACAAAAAGAAGAAATTTATCGTACTAATCAACCGATTTTATGGGATCCAGTAGATGGTACAGCTCTTGCCCAAGCCGATATTGAGGATAAGGAAAAAACCTCTTTCATGAATTATATTACGTTTAAAACCGCGCAAGGAGACCCGCTTACTATAGCCACTACCAGACCTGAGTTATTACCGGCTTGCGTAGCCGTATTTTATCACCCTGACGATGGACGTTATAAGCATCTAGCAGGTAAATCAGCTATAACCCCACTTTTTAATGAGCAAGTTCCACTGCTTGCTGACCCTTTAGTACGACAAGATAAAGGCACGGGACTGGTAATGTGCTGTACGTTTGGTGATCAAACGGATATTACTTGGTGGAAGACGCATAATCTACCTTTAAAAACTATTATCACTAAAAAAGGTACAATAGACTTCCAACATGAAACTTCTATAGATGGGTTGAAAATTAAAGAAGCTCGAACAAAAATAATAGATATTTTAAAAGAACAAGAGTTGCTTATTAAACAAGAAGACATCACTCATACCGTTAAATGTGCCGAGAGGTCAGGTGCTCCTCTTGAGATACTAACTGTACCGCAATGGTTCGTTAAAACTATATCACATAAAGAAGAATTGCTTAAAAGAGCGAATGAGTTAAATTGGCATCCTAAAAATATGAAGATTCGTTTAGAGAATTGGATTAATGCCATTAGTTGGGATTGGTGTATAAGTAGGCAGCGTTATTTTGGTGTGCCTTTCCCTGTTTGGTACTCTAAAAGAGTAGGTGAGGAAGGAAAAATCTTATATGCCGATGTTACGCAGCTACCTATCGATCCGTTAAAAGATTTACCTGTGGGTTATAGTAAAGAAGAAGTAGAACCTGATTATGACGTAATGGATACTTGGGCAACAAGTTCCGTTTCGCCTCAACTTTCTACTCATGGGATTTCTGACGATTTCGCTGTTAATAAAGATAGGCACGATAAATTATTTCCGATGGATTTAAGACCTCAAGCACATGAAATTATCAGAACTTGGGCGTTCTATACTATTTTAAAAGCTCATTTACACCAAAATACTTTGCCGTGGAAAAACATCATGGTAAACGGTTGGTGTTTAGCTGAAGATCGAAGTAAAATGTCAAAATCTAAGGGCAATGTTTTAGTTCCTGAAAAACTGTTAGAACAATATGGTTCCGACGTGATACGTTATTGGTCGGCAAATTCAAAGCTAGGTGCTGATACCACCTATTCTGAAGACGTTATGAAAAACGGCAAAAGGCTTGTTAACAAGCTATGGAATGCCGCTAAATTTGTTTTTATACATTTTGATAAACTGAAAGGTGAAGATAAAAAAGCGAGTTTACTCGATATTAAAGAAAAAATCACTAACGAGTTTGATAAATGGATGGTTAATAAGCTAGTGGAATTAGTTAAGCTAGCTACAAATGAGTTACAAAACTACGAATATGCAAATGCTATGCATCTGACGGAAAAATTCTTTTGGGTGGTATTGTGTGATAATTATTTAGAAATAAGCAAAACAAGAAGCTATGATGAGGAACACAAAAATCCACAAGGACAATATAGTAGCATATTAACTTTATATCATGTTATGCAAACGTTACTGAAACTATTTGCACCTTTCATGCCGCATATTACCGAAGAATTATACCAAATATTATATAGTGAAAATTCTATTCATGTTAAAGGTAGCTGGGTTAATTACAGTGACTTAAATTATGAAATCAATGCAAAAGGAGCAGAAGGGCTGCTTGAAATACTAGATATCGTCAGAAAATTCAAAGCTGAGAAGAATCTATCTATAAAAACTCCAATAAAATTGCTTGAAGTTAGCGGCATAGTATTATCTGCAGAATTAGCAGAAGATTTAAAAAACGTCACATCGGCAGAAGAAATACAATTTGAGATGAAAGATGATAAAATTAAAGTCAATATTATCCTTTAAAAATATTATAGGTTTAATATTAATTATATTTGCCGGGATATTTTTTTATGCTTATATATATTAGAACATGACTGGCGATATGTAACCTTAAGTGATGAACAAGTAAAAAAATACAGGATTAGCGAGAAAAAAGCTATTGCCCTTTATCAGTTAATGAAAGACACTCATGAGCTACTTGGTAAGAATAATATTAATTATTGGATAGACGGCGGCACTCTGCTTGGAGCCGTTAGACATCAAGGCATAATTCCTTTTGACGATGATTTAGATATCGGCATTATGCATGAAGACGAAATACGTTTGCAACAAATATTACCGCAATTTGAGCAACTCGGTTATACTGTTTCCTATAAAAGAGCTTATAATATATGCAAAAAAGCTTGTTTAGATATTTTCATTTTTCATAAAGAACAAAACAAATTTATATATACTAATTTAGCGGTTCGAAATAAGTATCCGAATAGTTCATTTTATGATAATGAATTATATCCTTTAAAAAAATATAAATTCGGTAGTATAGAGGTTTACGGTCCCACTGATCCTATAGGAAATCTAAATAGGCAATATCCAGAATGGGATAAGTATGCAGTGATAGAGCAGCCCCATAGCTTACATTTACCTTTTTTATCGAATATCGAGAAAAAAACTAAATTTATATTAACGCCGGAATTGTTAAAACCGGCTCAGCCTTTTAGTCCCTTAGAGGATAGAATAAACTTTTAAACAAATTGAGATAAAAAAGTCATAACCGGTTGTTTTATATAGATTAAAAAATATTATATCAGCAGGGGAAATGTAATTTAAGATTCAAGGTGATAAAATTAAAGTCAATATTATTCTTTAAAAATATTTTACGCTTAATCCTTACTATTTTCGTCGGTATATTGTGTTATGCTTATCTACTAGAACATAATTGGCGATATGTAACCTTAAGTGATGAACAAGTAAAAAAATACAGGATTAGTGAGAAAAAAGCTATTGCCCTTTATCAGTTAATGAAAGACACTCATGAGCTACTTGGTAAAAATAATATTAATTATTGGATAGACGGCGGCACTCTGCTTGGAGCCGTTAGACATCAAGGCATAATTCCTTTTGACGATGATTTAGATATCGGCATTATGCATGAAGACGAAATACGTTTGCAACAAATATTACCGCAATTTGAACAATTAGGATATCGTGTTAAACATAATAAAATTTATGTAATTTGCGGAGAAAGATGCTTAGATATTTTCGTATTTCATAAAGAAAATGATAAATTTGTTCATTTTAATCAAAGTATGCGTAATAAATATCCAAATGATTTTTTTTATGATTATGAGCTATATCCTTTAAAAAAATATAAATTTGGTAGTATAGAAGTATATGGGCCATCTGAATATAAAGAGAATTTGAATAGACAATATCTAGAATGGGATAAATATGCAATAATATACAGCCCTCATAGCTTACACTTACCTTTTTTATCGAATATCGAGAAAAAAACTAAATTTATATTAACGCCGGAATTGTTAAAACCAGCTCAGCCACTCGGACCGCTAGAAGATAAAGTGAATATAGTCAATTCAGCTACATTTAGTGGTATGTGCGAGGATACAGCTTATCATTAAATGTCGAATTGGTAATGACTATTTCGATATAAGCAACGAAATAGTCATATGATTTACATTTGCCTAGGTTACCTTTTTTGCAAAAATTCATATCAAACAAGTTGAGATAAGAAAGTAATAGCCGGTACTACCCATAAACCCGGTTTATCAAAGCAAGAGTCCGAAATAGCTTGTTTATTTTGAATTACTTGAACACTAAACTCAGGGTTAAGTAATTCATGAAAATATTTTAAGCTTGAAGAAACGGTTGAGTCACTTACTTTTGCTTCCACTAAAATCCACGGTTGGTTATCTTTTGTTATTACTAAATCGACTTCACGTTTTTGTTTATCACGCAGATAGTATAAACCAAAATCACCAAGCCCTGTTTCGTTTCAAAAATATACGGCTTTTAAAAGGTGAGAAGCTACAAGATTTTCAAATCTCGTTCCTATATCTTTTATTTGCGATCAATCCCAAAGGTAAATTTGGGGCTCTTTTATCAAACTTTTTACAACATTTTTAGACCAAGGTTTGATAGCAAAACAATAATAATGCTTTTCTAGCAAAGAGAGCCATCTTCTTATTGTTTGGTCTGAAACTCTAACTTTGTTAGCAAGGTTTGTATAGCTTATAAATGAGCCTACTCACTCATTTATAATGCTAACAAGTAATTCTAACGCACAAATATTGTTGATATCTTCAGTATTTCTTACATCTTCTCTAAATAATTGCTCGAACCTTTGATTACTCCATATTCTATGAAATTTAGCAGTTGCTTTTAAATAACTTTCTGTAAATCCTCCAAAATTTATTAAAGCTTCACATTCATCTATAGTGATATTTTTGGGGCTTTTTAATATAATCAATGTCATTATCAAAATTTTTAGCTATTTCAGATACCGATAACGGATGCACGGTTAAACTTATATAACGTCCCATTAGGCTATCACCGCCTTTTTTATATATATTTAATTTGGCACTACCTGTTATAATAAATTCAATATTTTCTCCGAATTTATCATAAAATCCTTTTACAAGATTTTTCCAATCTTTATATTTATGAATTTCATCTAATATTAAGCACGGTTTCTTATCGGATATAGTAGAAAGTAGATTTTTAAAAAGTTCGGTGTGTTTGTTTAAGATTTTATTTCTATCTTCTAGATAATCCCAATTTAGGTAAATTGAATTAGGATTAGGCTTAATTACTTGTTTTGATATTGTAGTTTTTCCTACTTGCCTTGCTCCGCTTATAAATACAAGCTTACCGTAATTTGTTAGATATTCTTCAACTTGCTTTTTATATAACCTATCCATTATAATATTTCTATAAGTTTATAAAAATATTATAGGCTAATATCGAAATAGTCTTACTTGTAGTATTGAAATTGAGCATTACCTAGAAAAAGTTGTTTTATAGTTTAGCCTTCCGATGTCATTCCCACGAAAGCGAGAATGCTTTGTTGCGTGGACCAGTTTCCTAATTGTCATCCCGCGACTTGATCGCGGGATCCAGTTTAAAACATTAAAATTTTAGTATTTTAAGTTGTGTTTTTGGATATCGTGGTCAAGCCACTGCATAACACCGAACGGGTTTTTCGGTCCACACAACAAGACCTGCACAGGCATGACATAAAACGAGCCATGCAACAACACCTGCAGTAACTCACAATGACTATATCAACCTTTTCTAGGCAATGCCCAAATAATTAGTGCAAATTATGCGGTACTTTAGTATTATTTAACATTAAACTTTGCTTCATTCTATGCCTTATTTATTACCCACTATTATAACTACTCTACTTATTTTATTAGCGCTAATAATTTGGTTTTATGTAAAAACTCAAGCCTTAAGGACACAGCTACAATTTTTATCAGAACAGAATCTAGAAATTAGCAATAACAACCAATTATTAAATCAAGAAAAGATAGGATATTTACAGAAAATTGAGCAATTGCAGTGTAAAATAGAATATCAAACACAGACTATTAAGGATTCAGAAAAAATAAGAGAAGAGTCATTTTCATCGGCTAAAGCTGCGTTATTTGATTTAGGTCAAGATTTGTCTAAACAATTAATAGAGATACATAAAATGGAAAACACGGCGGCAAGAGAGCTAGCCGAGAAAAATATCGCTACTGCTTCAGGAAAATTTAATAGTGAGTTTGAACGGTTAATTACGATGGTGGGAGCATTAAATAAAGATATAGAGCAATCAAAAGGTACGGTTGATTTGATAAAACAGTCTCTGCTTTCTCCGATCGGGGCGGGGCTACTTGCTGAGATTACCCTTGAGAATATCTTAAAATCTTCGGGCTTACGTCCTAATTTAGATTTCATTATGCAATACGGTCTAACTACATTAGATAGCGGGAAGCTAAGACCTGATGCGCTCATTTTTCTTCCTTCCGGTAATTTAATGGTTATTGATTCTAAAGCTTCAAAGTTTCTTGTAAACGAGCAAGATAATAACATGAGTCTTAATAAAACTATGAATTACCATTTAAAATCTTTGGCGAATAAAGAATATGCCGCAAATATTTTAACTAATCTAAACAAAAAGGATCAGAGCTTTAACAATGTTATTACTTTAATGTTTTTGCCGACTGAACAAGCAGTTGAGAAAGTTATTGCAGCCGACCCTGAATTTTTACAAAAAGCTTGGGGCTGTAATATCTTTCCGGTAGGACCTAGCGGCCTTATGAATATGCTATCATTTGCAAAATTTCAAATTACCGATCATCGCCGCTCAGAAAATTATAAGGTAATCATTGAAGAAGTGAGAAAGCTATTAAACTCCATCGGTACTATGGCAGATTATTCTCAAAAGATCGGTAATAACCTGCATAATATGGTTACTAATTACGATAAATTTGCTGCCTCGTTTAATCGTAATTTTATGTCAAGAGTAAAGAATATTCAAAAACTCGGTATTGATTCAGGGAATAAAGCCATGCCGGCTACCTTAGAGCGTTATCAAATCGTTTCCTCTAAATCTGAGATTATTGAAGTGGAAGCAGAAAATCCACCACAAATAGCAGAAAAATTATAAATAAATTTTTCTCGTAATAGGTAATTTAAATGTTAAAAAAACTTTCCATAATCTGTATAGCCATATTGTTACTATGTGTAAGCATATAAGATTAAAGCTCCTAAACAAGAAAACAAACATGCTATAAGAGTGAGTTTTATTAATATTTGGCCGGGCTTTACAATAGACGAGCTACCGATGATAAAAGAAATCATTGAAGAAAACGGACAAACAATTGTTATAGATCATAACAATTATGACCTTATTATTGATAGTGTTTTTGGTCAAAGAACTATTAGTAATAACGATAGTATAAAGATATTTTTTACCGGTGAATCGGTTAGACCAAAGCTAGAAAATTATGATATATCTATAGGTTTTGATTATATAGATCATCCAAATTATATAAGAATACCTTTATATTATATGTATTGTACTAATGACATCAGTACTTGAATATAAACGCTCAAAATACAATCGGAACAAAACGTATTTTGCTTGTTTCTTAGTCTCTAACGGTATAGAAGATCCTGAGAACGACGACTGCATAGCAAGAAATCGATTTTTTCATAAATTGTCGCTGTATAAAAAAGTAGTAAGCGGCAGTAAATATTTAAATACTGAATCTACAATTATACCAAAAGAAAAAACTCGTGAATGGTTATCTAAATGTAAATTTGTTATTGCTTTTGAAAATAAAACATCTGAGGGGTATGTTACTGCAAAACCTTTTCAAGCTTATTTAGCAGGAGCAGTACCTATTATATATTATGCAGATAAAAGTTATATAAAAGATGTAAACCCTAATTCAGTAATATTTGCTAAAGATTATTCAGAAGAAGATTTATATAATAATATTATTTCTGTTGATAAAGATGATGAAAAATATTATAAGATATATAATAATAAGATTGTACCGGCTTCAGAAAATAATTACATCGCAGTAAAAGAAAAATTAAGAAAAAAATTACCTCTATTAAATACAAATTAAAAACTATTTTTATAATATCAATTATAATTATTTGTTTATCATTGCTTTTTATATTTTTAAAAACTTATCAAATAGGTTCTTGCTCCACTTGAAGAAACGGTTATAATTTATCTATAACAGATTCAGGGGGAAAAAGATTTACCGGATTAGATGTAAAAAATAACCCTGCTCTTTTATCCCTTAATAACGGTTATACTGTACTTTGTCCTTCGGAAAATATAAATTATTATTCCGATAGCAAAATATTAAATCATACTTTAACGGCAGGTGAACTCGGTTGTTATTGTAACCATAGAGAAATTTGGCTTAAAATGGTTAAAGACAATATACCTTATGCCCTAATAATAGAAGATGATGCTATACTAAATGACGATTTCCGTAATAAATTTTTAACAATACTTAAGCATTTACCTACCGACTGGGATTTAATTTATTTGTCCTTGTCACATTCTAAAAACAAAATATTTTATAATATTTACAATAATCCGTATTTAAAGAAGATAGGTCATGGTGGTTACTTTAATACAACTACAGGTTATTTGATACACTTAAAAGCTGCTCAAAAACTTCTTGAATATAGCAAAAACTTTACTTTAGAGATTGATAATGTACCAAGCTTTTATGCATAGCGAAGTGCAGTCCTATGTCACCTCACCTTTTTTAATATATGCAACACTTAATTCTGAAGATTCAATTATATTTGAAATGGGAAGAGCACATTAAATAACGTAAATTTTACAACCTTAATAGAGGTTTTGTGGACATTTCTAAAAAGATTTAATTTTGGCTATTTTTTGCTGCAAAATAGCAAATCAATTAGCAGTGTCCACAAAACCTCTAAGCATGGTACTTCTTCTGTAGGATCAATATCAATAACTGTATCATCGTTTGTGCCTGAGGTAACCTTATTAAGCCAAGTAAGGGTAGTAGCGGTTTTCTTGGCAATATTCTTGCCTGCACTACTCATTGCCTTGCCGACATTGAAATCCGATATAACAGTTGTTAAAACATCTATTAAAGTTGTAAAACTTAAGAATTTTAAATCTTTAATAGACTCAAACATTATTAAAGGTACTATCGCTAGGGTCAATCTTGCCGTATCATTATAGTAAAACTTTTGAAAAAACACATCATTAGTTAATGTTTTGTTGGTGATATTTTCTATAACTTTATTGCCATAATATGTTGATACTAATATAAAGAAGCAAGACGCATGAATTTAACAGAAGTTGATGCATAAAACATTGGATCTTCATAAAATTCTAATGCTGGATTACAAAAATAAAAACAGATATAATCCAAAATCAGTGTGGCTATTGCCGAACATATAGCAGTACTCTTCCATCCATTATAGATACTAATGTCTGATTCAATATTGTTAAAATCTATATCTTGATTGGTAAGTTTATTATATATTGCCTGAAGTTTTATTTGCGTATTCTTATCTGTTTTGGAATGTTTATATAGTAACTGAAAATATGGTTTAATTTCTTCAGCTGTAAATTGCTTATGCTCAATTAAAGCCGGTACAATTTTATCATGCAAAAATTTAATTAATTTATTTTGCATAAAATTTGTAACTTTACTTTGTTCTTCTACTACTCCTGCAACTGTATACCATCGTAAAGCCCGTATATACAATTATACGATTAATAGTATCATTATTTAATAAATCAATAGGCTGCAACCCTAAATTAGCAGCATATCTAAAACAAATCACAGTTGTATTTACGGCATCATTAGCAAAGCTTGGAGTATGATCAAATAAAAATTTAACATCTTCAGCATTGTCATTGTTATTTTCTAATGCTTGAAACATATTATTATTCATCTCTTTAGTTTGTCTATTTGATAAGACCGTACCGGGAAAGATAATAAAATTTGTAACATCGCAAGGTTAGTGGTCGGTAAAGCACATAATTCATACCAAGGATCCTTTTCGTCAATTATATATGAACGTAAAGCAATTACACCCACTATAAGAGAAACATAAGTAATTGCTATTTTACCTGAATGATTACTAACTAAAGCTGATTTTTCGGTTAACCAAGAAGCAATTTTGTGATCTTCATTATACTTATCACTAGCTTTTTCTATTCTAGTAAGACTTTGCTCTAATGAATTAAGATAATTTGCAAAATTTAAATGAGCTTTTTTTACTATATTAAACTCGTTTTCATACGAGGAAGGCACATTTAAATTATTTGTAAGTAATATTGCTTTAGCTATATAGCGATATAAAAAATATTCTCTCGTCAGAGGATATGCCATAGCATCGATTTCTTTGGCTGCTTTAATCAAGTGTTCAGATTGATCTAAATTATTTTTTAAAAACATTTGGACTTTAGTAATTAGGGTACTAAAATCTAATGAATTTATATCCCCTATATCATCTAGCATAGCATCAATGATATTCTTGTTTTCTACTCCTATTAACTTCTGTAGAAAAATGATCTCAATTATTTAGCTCTTCAAAACAATGGCTCCATTGAGAATGATCAATATTATTATCTTGATACTTTCCGGTAACAGCTACTTTACTTAACATTGTTTCTAAAGATTGAGTATAAATTAAACTTTGATCTAGTGTCAGTAGATCTTGAAAATTTTTATCACAGAACCATATTTTCCATACCTCACCTAAATTAAAACTAGCAAGTGCTGTAGTAGTTTTCCATAATCTTACGCCTAAATTTGATATATCATTATAATATTGTATTATTACTTCTAGTTTGTTACTCATAATTTTAATTAAATAAATATTAAAAATATAAACATCTCTTAATATTTATTCAAATCTTTTATATATAATCATTTATAATCTTTAATTATTTTAACATTAAAGTCACACACGAGCAACCCCAGTTTATGATAAGCGAGAAGAGGATTGGATTATAAAAGTTTTTAACCAAAAAAACAATAGTTGTGGACATAACATATCCTTTTTTATCTTCTATTGGCAACAGGATCTGATTAATGATATAAAAAATATCAGTACCTGAATAGTTTATATTATAATGAGAATACTAGTAACAGGAGCTAACGGCTTTATTGGATCATATATTACAGCTGAATTATTAAAGAATAATTATAAAGTAATATGCTGTGTTAGAGATGTTGAATCGACCAGGAAAAATTCCCTACTGCAGAAGTGATATACTGTGATTTTAATATAGACCTAACACCACAAAGCTGGATAAATAGATTAAATAACATAGATATAGTTATTAATGTATCAGGTGTGTTAACGTCTAGTCATGCAATAATATTGGCAATGTTCATGTCAATGATCCAAAGGCTCTATTTAAGGCTTGCACCCTTACTAACGTACAAAGAATTATTCATATTTCAGCTCTTGGAATAGATAATGAAAAAAACACTGCTTATGCTTTAACTAAAAAAGCAGCTGAAGAATATGTACAAAAATTAGGAATATAGACTGGATAATTTTACAACCGTCTCTTGTTTACGCAAGCGGTTGTTATGGTGGTACCTCGCTATTTAGGGCTCTTGCAACATTACCTTATTTTATTCCTTTAATAGGTGATGGTTTACAACAATTTCAACCTATTCATATTGATGATTTAACGAAAGTAATTATTCACTGTATAGAAAGGGAAGGAAAAATCCACACATTATTAAAAATAGTTGGACCAGACATAGTGAATATGAAGGATATCTTGCTTGGATTCAGAAGATGGCTTGGAGTCATGGAAGACTAATAAAAATTCCTTTAATATTCATTAAAATAGCAGCTAAATTAGGGGATTGTCTAAAAATAGGACCCATTAATTCTACTGCGTATAATATGTGACTTCAACCTAATATTGCTGATAAAAAAGATTTTATCGATTTTACTTCTATAATCCCTAGAAACTTTCAACAAGGTTTTGCAACCGAACCTTTAACCGTACAATCCATATGGCACGCTAGGCTTTATTTTTTAAAACCTATAATAAAAATTGTCTTAAGACTATTTTGGATAATGACAGGAATTATTTCAAGCATTTTTGTTTATGATGCTAGTATGCAAATTATAATATCACTAGGATTTGATAAACAAATAGCACCTTACATATTATATGGAAGCTGCTTTACAGATATTATTCTTAGAATTCTACTAATTATCAAAAATAAAATAAATAGGATATGTAGTTTACAAATTTTATTAATACTAGCTTATACTCTACTATTAACATATCTTAAGCCAATATTGTGGCTAGATCCGCTTGGTCCGATATTTAAAAATATTCCAGTAATATTACTTACTTTAGTATTCATGGCAATAGAACGAGATAAATAATGGATTATCTTTTTATAAAAACTATGCATATTATTAGCTCTACCACTTTATTTGGTACTGCTTTTTTTTTATGTGGTGGGCAAATAAAACCGGTGATTTGAATGCAACGGCATATGCAACTCGCACTACAATAGCTGATCTTCTTTTTACTACTCCAACTGTGATAATTCAACCGGTTAGCGGCATAATATTAGTAAATATGCTTGGCTATAATTATTTTGATTTATGGCTTACCTTAACTTATATCGGATACATAATCGCCGGTAGTTGTTGGCTTCTGGTGGTATGGATTCAAATTCCACTACGAAATATGGCACTTGAAGCATTAAAACCGCGAATTCCCCTACCGGAAAAATATTATAAATTATTTAAATTATGATCCTACCTAGGCTGGCCGGTATTTATCAGTTTGAGTATTATTTTTTTCTTAATGGTATTTAAACCGCTATAATATACTAGTTTAGGATAAATTTTATACTAAATTAGTATTGTCCCGTGGTCAAGCCGGCGTTGTTGTGTGGATACCCACCCATCATTGCGAGCAGTCGTAGATCTTGTTGCATGCTTCTCTATGTCATTCCCGCGTAGGCGGGAATGACATAGAGAAGCAATAATATTTACGCCGGTATATCTGCAATAATCGGTTGTTTTTTGTTTGATTTTGTAGAAATGAGAGAGGTCATTATCGGTTCGACTAAGCCGTTAACTACCTCTTTTGTAATAGTAACACGCTGTTTTTTTAGCTCGGCAACTTTATACATACTATCAAGCAAAAGATGCTCAAGTATTGAACGCAGTCCTCTTGCTCCCGTCTTTTTAGCTAGAGCTTTTTCGGCAATAGTTTCTAAGGCTGAATAATCAATTACAAGCTCAGCATCATCAAGCTCAAATTGTTTCTGATATTGCTTTACTATGGCGTTCTTAGGCTTAGTTAAAATTGTAATTAAAGCTTCTTTGTCTAACTCATCTAAAGTAGTAACGATAGGTAATCTACCGATAAATTCAGGAATTAAACCGAATTTAGTTAAATCCTCAACCTCTAGGGATTTAAGAATCTCACTATTATTTTTCTCTTTATCTATATTTACGTTAGCTGCAAAGCCTATAGAACTATGATTAGTTCTTGAGGTTATAATGCTATCAATCCCCATAAAAGCACCACCACAAATAAATAAGATATTTGAAGTATCTAACTGTACGAAATCTTGTTGTGGGTGTTTCCTACCACCTTGAGGAGGCACGGAAGCAACTGTTCCTTCCATAATTTTAAGTAATGCCTGCTGTACTCCTTCACCCGATACATCCCGTGTAATAGAAGGATTCTCCGATTTACGGGCAATTTTATCAACCTCGTCAATATAAATTATACCTTTTTGTGCTTTTGCTATATTAAACTCAGATGCTATCAATAAACGTAGTAATATATTCTCAACATCCTCACCGACATACCCAGCTTCCGTTAAAGAAGTAGCATCCGCCATAGTAAAAGGTACGTCTAAAATTTTAGCAAGCGTTTGAGCAAGTAAAGTTTTTCCTGAACCGGTAGGACCGATCAGTAAGATATTCGACTTATTAAGCTCAACGTCATTATTGCCGGATTGTACATATTCAAGCCTCTTATAATGGTTATAAACCGCTACTGCTAAAATCTTTTTCGCTTGATCTTGCCCAACTACATAATCATTTAGAATGCCACATATTTTTTGCGGCGTTGGAATTGAAGAAGTAATTTGCTTTAAAGCAACTTTATTTTCTTCTTTCATAATATCTGTACATAAATCTATACATTCATCACAAATAAATACTGCAGGACCTGCTATCAGTTTTTTCACTTCATGTTGTTTTTTACTACAAAACGAACAAATCAATGCTTTTTTATCAGCTTCTACTACCATTAACTTTCTTTTTTATGTTTATTTTAACAATTCTTAACTATAGTACTCTTGCGTATATATAATAATCTTTATGCTCATTTGCAACTATTTCGTATTTTTTAAGAATTCCTTCCCTAGCAAAACCGCATCTCTCAAGAAGATTAATTGAACGAAAATTATCAGTAATTACTGTTGCTTGTACTCTTATAATACCAATATAATCAGCAAATTTTAAAATATTCTTTATAGATTTTAACATCATACCTTGACCCCAAAAATTAGGATCTAGATCATAACTTATTTCTGCTCTATGATGCTCTAGATTTATTATATTAAAACCGGCAGTACCTATTAATTTATTATCGTCTTTAATGGCAATTCCCCAATAAAAACTTCTATGATTTTTATATAAACTAGACCAATAACGTATTTCCTCTCCGGCTTCTTCTACGTCTTTAGGCCTATTGCTATCAGTTATATAAATAGCCATTTCCGGCTTACTCATATAATTAAAATAATCTTGTGCATCCTCTGCGGCTAACTCTCGTAAAACTATATCGTTTAAATCAAGCACAGGAAAAGGGGTATATAAATGTCCTCTATTTATCATATATACTAACTATTTTTCTGTATAATATAAATATTGCATATTCATATTATACAGAAGATTTTTAAATAATGAGTATACAAGGTGAACAATGGTTTCCACCTTGTATACAAATTTACTTCATATTATTTTATTATTAATTTTATGAGTATATATCTATAATTATACATACTTAATCGGGTCTTGTACATTATTCCTTTTAAAAGCATCAAGTCGTGCAATGCATGATAGACATTGACCACAAGATAAACCGTCTTCTGTTGGATCATAACATGATATTGTTTTACTATAATCTACTCCAAGCTCAAGCCCTTTTTTAATTATTTGCTCTTTGGTCATATTTATTAAAGGAGCATGGATAGTAATTTTTTCTCCATTTACTCCTACCCTAGTTGCTAAATTTGCCATTGCTTCAAAAGATTTTATATATTCAGGACGACAATCAGGATAGTTAGTATAATCATTAGTGTGTACCCCAATAAAAATATCTCTAGCTCCTATAACCTCAGCAACTCCTAGTGCGTAGCTTAAAAATATTGTATTACGTGCCGGTACATAAGTAACCGGTATGTCACTTGGTAATTGATCTGTGTTTTTAAATTTTGGTACATCTATATTATCATCAGTCAATGCAGAACCGATAAATGACTGCAAATCAATATTAATAACCCTATGTTGTTTTACATTATAATCTTTAATTAATCCTTGGATTTTTTGGACCTCCAGACTATTGCGTCTATGATAATTAAAACTTAGAGCATAAATTTCATAATCTGTTTTGCTCACTATCTCAAGAACCGTAGTAGAATCAGGTCCACCGCTTAATAAAATAACTGCTTTTTTTTTCATTGTTTTACCGATAAAGTTAATTTTTGAGATACTAAAGCATTTAAACTAATTTTTGCTCTAAGTGCTTCAAGTACTAAAGCTCGATGCACACGTTTATCTACTCTAACATTAAACTGTCCGCTATACTCTTTCCTAGACGGAGCTAAGGGGATAGATTGATTATGACTTATATAACTTTCTTTCATTAAAGTCCAAGCTTGTTGTAATTCTTGCAGTGCTTTTTCAGGCGAATTGCCAAAAGCTGATACATTCGGTAGCTCTTCAAACCTTGCTAGCCAATCTCCATCCGTATCTTTAAAAAGTTCTATAGTAAACCCATCAAATGTATCATTTGTTTTCATCTTCATTTCCTTTTGCAAAGTTTAAAAATGGTTGAACTTGATATTCTTTTTCCATATTTCCAAAAGTGTGAATAGATAACCTATTTCCTTTGGGCAAGTACCAAATCTGATGGCTACCTTTTTGCCTATCTTTAACCCAACCGCACTTAGTCATTAAAGTATGAATCAGAGAAACTGAATCCTTTAGGCTTTTGTTTAGCTTTCTTTATTTATAAGTTTTATATACTGATTCATGTTGTAACTATATATAGTTATAATATATAAGTCAAATAATATATGTTAATACAATAAATATTCTTGACTAACTCCTTCTAATAATCTAAATTTATGTTGTTAATTTATGGCGGGTGTAGCTCAGTTGGTTAGAGCATCAGGTTGTGGTTCTGAGGGTCGCGGGTTCGAATCCCGTCACTCGCCCCATATTTTGGAATTGTTGTGTGGTTACCAAATCATCATTGCGAAGAAAATTACAAAGTAATTGACGAAGCAATCCAGTAAAAAATGCTAAAATTAGTACTTTTTTGTTATTTTCTGGATTGCCACATCGCTTCGCTCCTTGCAATGACGATTTGACATCCATGCAACAACGCCTACAGTCACTCGCAATGACATTTTTTTCTTATGGATATCAAACTTTTATATAGACTAGCTAAATATCTAAGGTTCTATAAAAAAGATTTGATCATCGTTATGATCTCTTTACTTAGCGTATCAGCTTCATTATTACTAATCGGTAGTGTTTTTAGAAATTTAGTTGATAAAGGCTTGAGCAAAGACCATATTTCATCGGTTGATAAATCTATATTATATATTTGTTTATTAATTATCATCTTAAGTATTGCTAGTTTTTTTCGTTCATATTTTATCAATAATGTTGCTGAAAAGGCAGTTAATCAAATAAGAAAAGAAGCTTATAGTAATTTAATTAATTATGAAATTGAAGAGTTTGAAGAACTAAAAATCGGCGATATAATTTCACGCCTAACAAATGATATAGATCAAATATCTACTCTCATCGTTAATTTCTTATCTTTTTTTATTCGCAATTCGGTGATGCTAATCGGCAGCATTACATTAATGTTTTTTGAAAGCTTTAAACTCGCTTCTATAGTAATTATTACCATTCCTATCTTATTAATTCCTTTAATTAAATTCGGCAAGCATGTTAAGGTTTTATCTAAAAAAGCTCTAGAATCTAAGTCACTTTTAGCATCGGATATTGATGAAACTTTTAATAATATTAGAGCTATTTATGCTTTTAACCATCAAATAAACAAAATTGCCGATTTTGACACTAAATTACAAAACTATTTAATATACTGCAAAACCCGTTTAAAAATTCGTGCTTTATTCTTTGCGATTTCAATAGCCGTTATATTTCTTGCGATTACTTTAGTCGTTTGGATCGGAGCTTCAGATATAGTGAAAGGTCATTTATCTGCGGGACAAATTATCTCGTTTATTTATTATGCGATTATCGCCGGAGTTAGCTGTGGCGGTATTTTTGAGCTACTAAGCGAAATGCATTTACCTGTTACAGCCCTTGAGAGAATAATTACAATTATAGATAAGACACCTATAGCACATAATAATTATTTAGAATTAAATAATTCCGATCCAATCTCGATAGAATTCAAAAATGTTGATTTTACCTATCATTCAAGACCTAATTTAAGGATTATTAATAATATGTCTTTGAAGATAAATGCCAATAAGTTTCTTGGTATTGTAGGTAGATCAGGTGCAGGAAAAAGTACTGTGATACAGTTACTGCTGCGTTTTTACCGGCAAGAAAACGGCACTATCCTTATTAACAATCAAGATATAACTCTTTTAAATCCTGCTGAAATTCGTAAATTAATTGCCTATGTTCCTCAAGAGGCTAGCATTTTTTCCGGCACTATAAAATCAAATATTATATTCGGTAATAATGAAGCAAGCGACAACGAAATAAATGAGATAATAAAAATTACAGGAATAGAAGAATTTGCTGCTAAACTTCATGACGGTATAAATGCTAAAATCGGTGAAAGAGGGGTTAGATTATCAGGAGGACAGAAACAAAGAATAGCTATTGCTAGAGCATTACTACGCATGCCGCAAATTTTGCTTCTTGATGAGGCAATGAGTGCTTTAGATACGATGAGCGAACAGAAATTACTAGAGTCTATAAAAAAAATAATGAGAGGGAACATTATTATATCAATTGCCCATCGAATTAGTAGTATAGAATCAGCTGATTATATTTTAGTCATAGATAAAGGAGGAGTAGTCGCTGAAGGATCACATAATGATTTATCTAAAAACTCAGAAATTTATCGAAATATTTGCAGAGAGCAGTTAACAATATAAAGGGGTATGTCATTCCTGCAAAAGCAGGAATCCAGTCAACCTTAATGTCATACCACGACTTGAGCGTGGTATCTTAGGGCATAATCTGTGACACAAGATCCCGTGGTCAAGCCACGGTATGATACTGAACGCTTTTTACTGGATTCCCGCTTTCGCGGGAATGACAATAAAGTATATAATTGATATATTTGTTACAATAAAAGTTCCTTAGTATAAAAAATTTAAATGTTTAATAGAATTTAGCTTGAAAGCTGCCGTAACTTTGTTATAATCGCAATTACAAAACAAAAAAGGTTTACAAAATGAAAAATTTATTAAGGATTTTATTAATTCTAACTTTCGCGAGCTCAGTATTTGCTTCATCAATGCAAATGCCTGCCCCAGCTTCAGTTACAACAACCCAAATACAAGCTATGAGTACTGACGATCAACAAGCTTGGGTTGCTAGTTTAACAGCAGATCAGTATAATATGTTAAGTCCTGATGTCCAAAAGTGGGTAATGGAGAATACTACCGATACTCAAAAACAAGCTTTAGGAATTAATCAGTAATATTTTAATTAATTTTTAAAATTGATAGGGGACTGTTAACAAGATAATTTTAATTGATAATTAAAAAGAATTTTTAGCGAAAATGAATAAGAGTTTTGAAGGAATAGTGTGAATCCTATTTTAAAAAAGCCTTATAATTTGCAGTAAAAATAAATTTAATTAGCTTTAAAATTTATTCTGTTAATAGTCCCACATGTTAGGGATCATTATTATTAACATATATTACTAAAAGTTTCTGCTTGCACTTCCTTTCAGTCTTCCTGTTATCGTGTCATGTATATACTCCTGATAAGTAAAAATTGCTAGACGAGCATAAATATTCATTTATTCTTTCTTTAGTAAAACAATACACTAATTATTGTAAGCTATAAGAATATAGAAGGCTAATTTGTTGTGTGGCTTT
This sequence comes from Rickettsia africae ESF-5, assembly GCF_000023005.1. Lineage (NCBI taxonomy): Bacteria > Pseudomonadati > Pseudomonadota > Alphaproteobacteria > Rickettsiales > Rickettsiaceae > Rickettsia > Rickettsia africae. Next base: position 1,005,510 of record NC_012633.1, read on the forward strand.
GCTGCCATTCCTGCATCCTTATTTATGTCATTCCCGCAAAAATGTTGTTGCGTGGATCGGTTTTTCCACCATTGCGAAAAAATTTACAATAGTAAATTGATGAAGCAATCTTGGGAAGAATTCCTGAGATTGCCATGCTCACTAACGTTCGCTCGCAATGACGACTTGGTATCTATGCAACAATGCCTTGCAGGGATGACATCGCGCAAGGCTTTCGGCTTCAATAATACTTTGCTAAAATAACCTCAAACTAACAATTAATTATGAAATTAATTATTACCGTAATCATCATGGAAATACTCGCTGGAGCGGAAATAGATTTATTCATTCCAAGTTTTCCTGAAATACAAGATACATTCAACCTTTCAACTTTTATGACAGAGTTACTACTTGGTGTTAATCTAACTGCTTATTGTATTACTTCCCTTATAGTCGGTAATTTAGGAGATAGGTACGGACGCAGACCGATTATTATACTCGGTTTACTGATTTTTAATCTTGGTAGTTTATTTTGTGTATTTGCAAATAATTATGCAGCTATATTTGGAAGATTTTTGCAAGGATGCGGGATATCATCGGTTGCAGTGCTAGTATATATTGTTCTTGCCGATATTTATTCGGTACAAGAACAGCAAAGATTCATGGGCATTTTAAACGGCACTATTGTCCTTTCTATGGCAATAGCACCGGTTATAGGTAGCTACGTCAATTTATTTTGGGGCTGGCGTGGCAATTTTGTTTTGTTGCTTATAATAGGTTTGATCAGCCTAATTCTTGGTATATTATTTATTCCAAAAAGAGAAGTTAATAAAAAAATACGTATTTCTTTAAAAGAATATATACCTATCTTTAAATCGCCAAAAGCTATATATTATATACTTACAATGATATTTCTTGCACAAGGATATTGGATATTTATTGGGATTGCTCCTATTTTATATATGCAAGGTTTAGGTGTAACTTTAGAATATTTCGGACTTTATCAAGGAGCAATGGCAGTTCTATTCTCAATTATGAGCTTTTCAAGCGGTTATTGCTTTAAAAAATTCGGTATTAAAAATTGCTTCTATTTTGGAGTTATATTTATAATACTATTCCTACTAGGCAATAGCATATTAGTTGTATATAATATTAATAATCCTTTAACCATAACAATAGTTACTTTATTATTATCTCTTGGCGTGATATATCCGATTAACATATTATGGCCATTGCTTTTAGAAGCTATTCCGGACGGTAAAGCTCGTATGATGGCTATTTTCACTGTGGCTAGATTGATTTTAACGGCATTTGGGCTGCAATTAGTAGGATTTTTATATAACGGCACTTTTACTCCTCTTGGCATTACTATATCCAGTATTACACTATTTGGGTTAGTAACATTACCTAAATTATTTAAGTATGATAAAGTCTTTGAGATTTCTAGTAACGTGTAGATGTCTTTATGTCATCAATTGTGTCGTCATTGCGAGGAAAAACTGTAAGTGTTGACGAAACAATCTCAGGAATTTGTTATTATTTCATAAGATTGCCACGCAGCCTACGGCTGTTCACAATGACAAAAAAGCTGATTCACACAGTAATAACCTAGAAACGGATGTAAGAAAAAATAAACAAATGATCAATAACAATTTTATCTTCAAGATAGCTTTCAGATATTTTAGAGCTAAGAAAAACGAAAAGTTTGTTTCTATTATTTCTGCCTTTTCTTTAGTAGGCGTCATGATCGGCGTTGCAGCATTGATAGTAGTCATGTCCGTTATGAACGGTTTTCATATAGAGCTTACTAAAAATATTATCGGCTTAAATGGGGATATAGTGATAAATCGGCAAGGTGGTAGTATTGATAACTATGAAGAGATTAAAGCCAAACTCCTAAAACAAGATTATGTAAAACATGTAACATTCATTGCTCACGGTCAAGCTTTGGCTCTTGGTAAAAGTAATAATAGCGGTGTGCTTGTTAAAGGTATGAAATTAAAGGATCTAAGTATAAGAAATGAAATTTTTAAAAATGTAAATTTTGGTAGTTTTGATAATTTTCACGGCAAAAACGTAATAGCACTCGGAGAACAATTAGCAAGCAATTTAGGCGTAACCGTTGGGGATAAGATTAGATTAATTTCACCGAATAATTCAGTTTCTACCACCTTTGGCAGTATGCCAAGATCAAAAGAATTTAAAGTTATAGCAATTTTCAATAGCGGTATGTATGATTATGATTTGACAACGATATTAATGCCGCTTACCGCAGCACAAAATTTCTTATCTCTCGGCAACGATATTAATTTAATTGAAATTAATAGTCTAGATCCCGATAAAGCTCTCACATATTCACATAAAATACAATCACTCTTAGGTCCAACCCTATATGTATTTAATTGGCAAACCTTAAATTCACAATTTTTAAGTGCTCTTGCTGTTGAGCGTACAGCTATGTTTACTATTCTATCTTTAATTATTACGGTTGCCGCATTTAATATTATTTCAAGCTTATTTATGCTTGTTAAAGATAAAACTTCAGATATTGCAATTCTTAGAACTATGGGAGCAAGCACTAAGCAAATAATGCTTATTTTTATCTATAACGGAATGTTTATAGGATTACTTGGCACAACACTAGGTGTAATCCTTGGTGTTACCTTTTCTTATAATATTCAAACTATCAAGAATTATTTGGAGCGTATAACCGGTACTAAAATTTTCGAGGCAGCTATTTATTTTCTTTATAGTTTACCTTCAAAAGTAAGAACTGAGGATATTATTTTAATTACCTCTTTATCTATAATATTGTGTTTTCTTGCGACAATTTATCCTTCTTATAGAGCCTCAAAATTAAATCCCGTGGATGCCCTAAGATATGAATAATACAGTCCTCATTTTAAAAAATATCTCAAAACATTACAGCCAAGGCAAAATTATTGTTAGAGTACTAGATGATCTTAATCTAACGGTTAATGAAGGTGAATTAATCGCTATAATAGGTTCTTCAGGTAGCGGCAAATCAACTTTACTACATATTGCCGGCTTGCTTGATAAACCTACAAAAGGTCAAGTCATCATACCAAATAGCAAGTATCAAAAATATCATCTCATTCGTCTTCATTATTTAGGTTTTATCTATCAACAACATCACTTACTTAAAGATTTTACCGCTCTTGAAAATGTTATTATGCCAAGGCTTATTAGTGGTCTTGATCAAAAAGAAGCAATAGAAGATGCAACAAAGATATTAGATGATTTAGGGCTTGGGAAAAAACTCTATAATATGCCTGGAGAATTATCGGGAGGAGAAAAACAACGGGTCGCTATAGCTCGGAGCTTAATTAATAAGCCGAAAATTATTTTAGCAGATGAACCGACAGGTAATTTAGATCCCAAAACTACAAATGAAGTATTTAATTTATTTTTAAAAGTAGCAAGAGAACAAAATACCGCAATTATTATGGTAACACATAACCATGAATTAGCACATAAAATGGATAAATTATATAAGCTAAAGCACAGATTATTAAATATAGCTTGATTTAAAGCTCAAAAATTCTAATAATTATATGTAGGTTCTGTGAAGATTTCTAAAAAGATTTAATTTTGGCTCTTTTTTGCTGCAAATTATAAGATTTTTTTGAAATATGAATAACTATTCCTTCAAAAACCTTATAATTTTTGCTAAAAAATATCTTAAAATAGCAAATCAATTAGAAATTTTCACAGAACCCAATATTCTTTTAATAAAGGTTAGTAATGGCTGAGCCTATTATATTTACTCTTTTACTTGGAGATGAAGATCGGATATTAGAGAAAATAAACAAGCAGGAAACTCAAAATAAACTGCCTATTATCCGGCTAGAAGTTAATAAAGCATCACATATACCCGATAAAGAACGTATTTTTTCGGAGATCTTACAAGCATCCCACAAAAAGGGCAAAACACCGATTTTTAATATTCAACTTAATAACAATAATATACAACCCATTTTTACGGTACAAGATTTAATTAATTTACAAAATTTAAATATAAAAACTACTATTACTTTTGATCAATATAATTCATTACCCCAAAATTCTGAACTAGAAGCTTATTGGAAGCAAATTATGAAAAAAGTTGATCATGTTTTTTTTACAAATGAAGCAGATCAAAATTTATCTATAGCCGATGGTATAGTACCAAAAGATAAAGCCACTACAATTACGGATATAAGTTTAGTAACATCTGTTTTTAACAATCTTGTATCTGATCGTAAAATTGATCAATTACTTTCCGGTACAATACCTGATAAAGAAAAGCTAGATAAAATAATAAAAAACGCTAAAAATCAAGGCGGTAGAGTGATTATAGAAACTTGGCCTCTTTCTGCAGACGAAGCAACAAATCTTATCACTGCTAAATTCGGTATTACCTCTGAAGATCAAATTTACGGATTGAAACTCGAAATTAATGAAATCTTAAAAGATGCAAATAATGCTGCTGAAAACTTAAAAAAATATGTATCACAAATATCTAGGCAATTTCAAAAAGATTTAGGTAAAACTGAGGTAAATCCCATTGACTTTAATTTTATTAATACAAAGAAAGTTATGAATGATAGACCTAAGGATATACAAGTAGAACAAACAATATCATATGAACCTCCAAAAGCAAATCAACCACAACCGCAAGGTTTTTTTAAAAGAGTTTTTAACTATTTTAAAGATATAATAACTAGTTTTAAAGAAGCAATATTCGGCAAAAAAGAAGAACCTAAAACTCACGAATCAACAACTCCAACTACGGAAGCAAAGCCGACAATAACAGAAGAACCACTAACCACTGTTGCATCTTCTATAAATCCACCGCAACAGCAAGCTCCCGCTAATAATCAAAAACCATGGGAAAAATTAGGAATTCCACAGGAAATGTATAAGGAATCTCTAAAAGCAGAACAACAATTAGCCAAACCAGTAATAGAGCCAAAACAGCAGATACCTGAAAAAAAATCATCACTGGTTATAAATACTGAAGATCAAGTTGGTGTTTATAATACAGGAAATATAAAACAACCTACTTATTTATACACTGAAGATGATATAAAAAATATATTGGAAGCAAATATAGATAAGAATATGTTCTCTATATTTCATCATGCCTCTTTAGAAGAGCCGGAAATACTAAAAGATACTGTTCGTGTTACAGTAGCGGATTTAATACTAGATAATAAGCCTGCAATTATACCACTAAATACAGGACATAAACATTGGTTACTCTTAATGGCTAGTAAAGATGATAAAGGTAATATAAACTTTATGTATAATGATCCCTATGGTGAGCCATTGGAATCTCGACCAAAAGTAACAGAATATATTACCGACATTTATCCCGATGCAAAAATAACAGACCTAAATACCAAGCAACAAGAAAATGTATATGATTGCGGAGTGTTCGTATGCGATAGTGCGATCAAACTCTCTAAAGGGCAAAAAATTCTAACTACTGAAGAATCTAAAGACCAAGGTATAAATTTAAGGAAAGCTCAAGCTAATACATTATTAATACAGCAACAAGCAATAGCGATTGGACACGAATCACGCAAGACATCATCTACAAATAACAAATTTCACAATCTTATTAACAGCCGAAAAACAAAAGATACTGAAAGGAGTCGTTGATAACAAAAAAACATTAGGCAAAATCTATAATTACTAATATAATTATTTATAGTTAATTTATATTTTAACAAAGAATGACTACCATACTTGTGATCGTTATTATAATAATGATCGCCTTATCTGCCTTATTTGCCGCTACCGAAACTGCTATTACCGCTTCTTCCCCAGGGAAGATTCATAAGCTTAAAATCGCCGGTAATAAGCGTGCTAAAACAATTTTAGAGGTTCTTAAGAAAAAAGAAAAGGTCATAGGAACTTTATTAATAGGTAATAGTTTAATCAATACTGTTTGTACCACTATTGCTACTACTCTCTTTATTAGCTTTCTTGGAGATAATGGACCCATTGTTGCTTCCGGCGTTATGGCTTTTATAATTATTGTTTTTGCCGAAGTAGTACCGAAAGCAATAGCCGTTGCTAAACCTGAACAATTAACATTAAAAATGGCTTCAACTATTGTAATATTTTTAAAGCTTTTCAAACCTATTAATATTGCTCTTGATTACATTACAAAAATATTTTGCTTCATATTTCGTATTAATTTAAATCCTCAAATATCAGGAACGGAAGAAGTAAGAGGCGTGATTGAGCATTACCATCAAGAAGGCGGAGTTTATAAATCTGATCGTAATATGCTCGGCGGAATATTAGATATACGTAATATGACGGTATCGGAAATTATGACTCACAGAAGTAGTATTATAGCCCTTAATATCGACCTACCTCATGAAGTGATAATTAAAACTTTATTATCGGGTGCTCATACACGTATACCTTTGTGGCAAGATAATAGAGATAATATAATAGGGATTCTCAACCTAAAAGATTTGCTTAAAGCATTATACGAAAATAATAATGATGCAAAAAAAGTTGATATTAATAAACTTCTAACCCCACCTTGGTTTATCCCTGAGAATGCACTTGTAGTAGACCAGCTACATGCATTTAGAAAACGTAATAATCATTTTGCTTGTGTTGTAGATGAGTATGGTACTCTACTAGGTATTATTACTCTTGAAGATGTTATAGAAGAAATCGTAGGACCCATTACTGATGAACATGATAGACTTAATAATGAAATTATCAAGAAGTCTAATACCGAGTTCATTATAAAAGGAACTACGACTATTAGAGATATTAACCGAGAACTTGATTGGAATTTATCGGATGAAGATGCAAACACTATAGCAGGATTAATAATCCATAAAATTGCTAGAATTCCAAATCAAGGGGAAGTAATTGAAATATTTAATTTAAAGGTAATTATTTTAAAGAAAATTGCCAATAAGATTGATAGCGTAAAAATTACCGTATTACCTACTACCGAGGCAACAATAAGCAGTGAGTGAAATCGGTAATTTTTTACTACTAACAACGATGTACTTGTCGGTTATCGGTTTGTCTTTTGTCTTTTATGTCATTCCTGCGCAAGCGGGAATCCATAAAAAATCTCTACTTTATAGACTGGATTGCCGCTTGCGCAGGAATGACAACTACCTCATTACTTGCCCCTTCTACATAGCTGCCTCATGTACTATACTTGCCTTTTTTACCCTAGTCTATGCTTTTATTATCTCTGACTTTTCACTACAAAATGTTTTCTTAAATTCCAGTACTTTAAAACCTTTAATATATAAAATAGCCGGTAGTTGGTCGAGCCACGAAGGCTCAATGTTATTATGGTTTTGTTTATTACAAATCGTTAGTTGCTGTTATATATTTTTACTTGAAGATAACCGTCTTAAATTTTTATCTATTATTATTCTATCAGCCATACAATTATTTTTTAGCAGCTTTATTTACTTTACCTCCAATCCTTTTAACGTGTTTTCTTTCGTTCCTAAAGAAGGGTTAGGCTTAAACCCGATGCTACAAGATATTGCTTTGAGCATCCATCCTCCTCTGCTTTATTTAGGCTATGTTAGCTATGTAGTACCGTTTACTATTGTTTGTGCCTCTATGTCATTCTCATACCCACTTATGTCATTCCCGCGAAAGCGGGAATCCATTAATGACATAAGACTTCTCAAAACATTTTCCAATATCGGTATCTTATTTACTACCATAGGAATTAGCCTTGGTTCTTGGTGGGCATATAGAGAACTCGGCTGGGGCGGATTTTGGTTTTTTGATCCGGTAGAAAATATTTCACTATTTCCTTGGTTATCTGGAATTATGCTCCATCATTCTATAATTGTAACAACAAAAACCAGACGTATGCAAAACTGGACAGTAATTTTATCCATCATTACTTTTTTATTAGTAATATTTAGTGCTTTTTTAGTACGTTCCGGTTTTATTACCTCAATTCACTCTTTTGCATTCTCACCTGAGAGAGGAATATACTTGCTTGGAATATTTTTGATTATGGGGATTGGTAGTATTGGGTGGTATACTACCACATCATTGCGAGGAAATGCATTAACATTGACGAAGCAATCTCAGGAAGCTAACCGAGATTGCCACAGCCACTTTCGTGGCTTCGCAATGACGCATTGTGGAAACTCCATACTCCTCGGTAATATATTCCTCCTTCTTAGCCTTATTGTACTAATAGCTGCCACACTTTATCCGCCAATTTACTCTTTATTCGACGATAAATCTATTATTATTAGTGAAACATTTTTTGTTAATAATTTTATTATATTCGTTATCCCTATTCTTGGTACCATAGGATTATTTACTACTAGAAGCTCTATTAAAAAACATATTATAATTCTAATATTATCTCTAATAATTACTTATTTAATATCATTAAAAGTAACATTTAGTGTTATATCGATTTTAACTATAATCGCATCTATATTTCTTATGCTTCATAATATTCATTATCTTTTGGTTAAAACTAATTATTGTAGAAATAGACTTAAAGCAAGTAACGCTAGTATGATCCTTGGGCATTTTGGTTTTGCACTAATTAGTTTTAGTATTACTATGAATACATTATTACAAAGTGAAATGGATTTTACCGGCAGAGTAGGAACAAGTAAAACATTTAACGAATTTAAAGTAACATTGCAAAATATTAAGTTTGCTCAAGGTAAAAATTATTATAGACAAATCGCTGAATTTTGGCTTGAGGATAATAGCCGTAATATAACTATATTAAAGCCGGAAAATAGACTTTATATAGTTGAAAAGAGTTTATCGCAAGAAAGTGATATATACTCTTACTTATTATATGATCTTTACGCAGTTTTAAGTAATATAGACGGCGATATAATCCATGCTAAAATATATTACAAGCCAACGATAAGCTTTATTTGGCTTGGAATTATTCTTACCGCGTCCGGTTTTTTTATTGCACTAATCAGAAAAAATTCTAGCTAATTTGAACCATCACATTTAAGGTTTAAAATTTTAATACTATTCGGATGATCAGCACTGAATTGTTCTATCTGATTATTACGGAATTTTTCATACCAAAATTTCTTAGGTAAAGTACAACTAGCTTTAGCGGCTGCAAAATACATATTACTTATTTCATACACATTTTTCATATTTTCTTTATAATTATTCCAATATATATTTTCAGCAGTAGCATAAGTATCTACCGCCTCCTCATTTTGATTAAGTAACACTAGTGCATCCCCTTCAACAACAAACGTTTTTGCCAAATCTATATCCGGTGATATAATAATCTCTTTGTTAGGTCTAGTTGGATCATTAAGAAAAATTGCTTTAGCTTTTTTATTCTAGAGCTTCGGTAACATCACCTAAACCTAGTTTTGCTCTTGATTTTTGGGTAAAAATTCATCCAAATACTTGATTTTCCTCTTTTTTACTCGACTTATTCATATCATATACTTATTCTAATAAAGAAAGAGCTTCCTGATGTTTCTTAAGATTATTTAATACATCTAATTTAATGAGATATGAACCGGTAAGAAATAAATCTTGAGGTTTCATCCCGTTTTCGATACAAGCATTTATAGTATCGTCAATTCTTCTTAATGCTTCATAATTTTTACCTTGGATATTAAATAATTTAGCTTTTGCATAATATATAGTTGCTATGTCAGTTTGATCTACTAGATTTTGATTGAACATATCTTCCATCATTTGGATATTTTTTTCTGCTTCTTCTAGATTTCCTAGCTGAATATTGGATATAGCCGAACCGAAAACTACATTACATTTTATGGAATCATATACTTTCACTTCATCAAATACCTGCTTAGCTTTCGTATCTATTCAATTGGTATCTATTCAATTGCTTTTTAGGATCTGACCAGGTTCTATAATACCACCCTATGCGTCCTAAATATGCAGCATAAGCAAATTTTTCTTCATTATTCATTGTCCATAATTTAAATTTACCTTTTTGATCGTTTTTATCAAACCAATTTACTAATTTTTTTGAGTTATATAAATCGGAAGAATTAGCATATTGTATTAATAAATTTATAACTCTAAAATTTTATATATTGACATATCGTATTTTTCTGCATTTTTTGTAATTAATCCGGTATAGTTTTAGCATTTCTAAAAATACGCCCCTTTACTAAACTTTTAAGCATAGAATTTAAAAGATTAGTAACACTACGTTTAAGATATTCTTTATTTCCTTTATCTCCATTTATTTGTAATATTTTTTCCATCATGCATTTCAAATATCGGATTAACTTCATTAGGTTCAATATTAGAGATCAAAGCAAATTTAGAAAACTGATAAATATCATCATCTAGACTATGCTTATCTTCAGTAATAGAATTTAATAATTCTTTTGAAACACTTTGATTATTAAGCAATGCTATCCCATCTAGTAATCTCTTGGCACTAGGCTTTAATTCATTGCTAACAAGTTTTATATTTAGCTCAATTTTATCCTTAGAGGCTTTTATCTTTTTCTTGTATTTCTCTAAGTTTAAACCTTGTATTTGATTTAATATTTGTGCTCCTTGAACTATGAGAATCGGATAACCTCCAAATGCTTGAGTCAAACAATTTATTAATTCCAGATTTTTATTTTCCAATATATTTGTTGCAAGTAATGCAGCTTCCGGCTTAGTGAAAGCGTTTGCTTTGATTATGTTAGATAATAATTCATCGTCTTGGGTACAAAATATAATATTACCTTTATACTCCCAATTAATAAAATCCTCTATTTTCTTATTCTCGCCTATTTCTAAATTATCAAACACCAATAACTATTTATCCTTACTTACTAGATAAACCATTAAATCTTTCTTCATCACTGCCATATCTTCTGAAATCACCGGTGATTTTACCTCAATATTAATAGTTTTAGATAATTTGAGTAATTGCAGCTCTATATTTAGATTACAATCAATCAACCAAATTATGTTATAGTTATCTTTATTTTCATACGCGTACATTCTAGCAAGCTGCATTTTACCCATACCGCTTACCCCTACTACACTAGATTGCTTATATTTATTAAGATTTTCCTTTAGTTTTTCCAATTGGGATACATGATTTATAAAATAGCTAACCGGTACAACTAAATTGGATATTTGACTTTGAGCAAATATACTGCCGCTTATTAGAAGCATAATAATCACTAATATATATTTTTTTCATAATATTTATTAATTTTAAATTCTTAGCTGTAAAAATTTATATCTTTTCGACTAGAAGTCAATAAAATTTGAGGTTAGTGAAGGTATTGCACGGGGTGGAAAAGTAGGTGATGTCATTCTCGCATAGGCGGAGGGTTGTTGTATGGCTCGTTTATGTCCTTCCCGCGAAAGCGGGACTCCAGTAATTTAAAGATTATACACAATAAGTTTGTAAAATTAAAAGCTCGATTTATCTCGCTTTTTTCTGGATCCCTGCCTACGCGGGAATGTAATAGGTTTTGAGCCATGCAACAAGGCATGTAGGCGGGAAGAAAGAACAAACAAAGCCCCCTTTTTTCAAAGAGGACTTTTTTCTTGAGGAACTTATAAACCGGCTAATCGGGAGCGATTAGAAGTTTACACGGACTTTTAGAGTACCTTGATGTGCAGTATATTTACTTGAAATCTGAGCATCGTAACCGATTCCGTACTCCATCTTAGCATCAGATCTTATGCTTGCACTTAAACCTAAATTATAAGATGTTTTAGCGGTTCTGTCAGGCTGGCTGATACACGGAGTAACTTGCCCGTCTAATACAGACTGAGTTTTAGATAATCTACCGGTTACTTTGTGAACCACAAAAGCGTGAACTTCCGGATATACCGCAAGATCAGTTATGTTCATAGTACTGCCGGCTACTTTAGCACCTACTATTAAATCGGTTCTATCGCTAAATTTGCTGTTAACTTGCTTGTTTGCAACTGTTGTACCGGTTTCTTTGTAGTTTTCGTCAGAAGACTTTAAGTAGCTAAGTCCTGCCATTGGAGTTACTAACACACCTTGCATTGCATTGTAATCATAACCGACTGTTAAGTTACCACCGAATGTCATGTTATCGTAATGACCGGCAGCAATTTGCTTGCTCATATTACCGTTAGCATCGAAGAAGTAACGCTGACTTTTGTTCTTCACTTGGTTTAAGCTAAATATTGCACTACCTTGAGCAAAGAAGTTCTTAACAAGCTGCTGGGCACCATATAGAGAGAATGAGAAACCGTTAACGTCGGTTTTATCACCTTTCTTATAATCTTGGTGTTTTATATCAGTTTTAGTGATACCAATAGCAGCACCTATCATTAAGTTATCGTTAGCTAGCGTATCTAAACCGATTACGACACCGGTGGTTTTAGCTTTATAACCAGCTAAACCACCTTTCTTACTTTGATGTGTATCAGTATAGAAAGGTTTTGCCCATATACCGTAAGCTACATTATCAACAGCCTCGTCACCTGCAGCAACCGCAGCCGGTATTGCTCCAGCTTCAGGTCCAGCCATTTCAGCAGTTTCAGGAGTACCTAAATATCTAAGAGCACCTAATCTGTTACCAAGGTGAGCTTGGATATCTTTAGCTACATCTAATTGTGCATTAGTTATGGCCGCACTTGTATCGGTAACGATAGCTCCAACAAAGTTAGCAGCATTAGCACTATTTTTAGCTAAAAGAAGATTATTATATGCTGCAGTATTAGTTGCATTTACAAATGTTGTAACGTTCTGACCTACACCCGGTGCACCTCCAAACGGACTATTTGCGATATCATTAGTAACTACGTTTTCTGCATTGTTAGTACGTGTTATTACATAATCTTGGTTAGCAGCACGTATTAAACCGTAATTTACGAAACGATTACTTCCGGTTACAACAAAGTTGGGACCTCCTAAAGTACCGTTAAATCTAGCACCACCTTGGATTAAAGTATAAGTTTGTGTACCACTGAAATTTGCATTGGCATTATCTTGTACTTTAATGGTTGTAGTTCCTGTGGTTGTTGCATTAACTTGCGCACCTTCCAAAATAACGATGTTACCTATATTAACGTTTGCTAATGTTAAAGTAGTTTCAATAGAAGTATTGTTTCCCCATGTTGAAGTACCACTTGCAAATGTTAAAGTATTTGTAAGAAGATTGATTTTACCGTTAATAGCAGTAGTACCGCCGCCTAAAATTACATTAGAATTTAAAATACCTAAGTTATAAGTACCAAAGTCTATGACTTGTGAATAAATATTTCCTTGTAATCCTGCACCACCATCACTACCTGTAAATCTAACAGAAGCTACAGGAGTATCTGAACCACCTATATTACCGACGAATGCATTACCTAAATAAGTTACAGTACCATTATTAGCTTTAGTAGTACCAATCATACTTGTAGAATTAGACAATATACCGTCAACAAATCTTACATTACCGTTACCGTTAACACTTCCAAGAGTAATTTTACCATCAAAACCTATTCCGGCTATACCGCCTGTAGTAACAGTTACACCGTCATTAATTGTTGCGTTAGTTGCAATAATATTACCTAAATTGTTATAGTCTGTAGTAAACGTTACTTGCTTGAACTTTGAAGCGCCAATACCTGTGCCTAAGCCATAAACTGTACCAGGGGTATTAGGAATACCACCGCTAAGTGTGACAGTACCTTGATTATTGTTTATAGTACCGATACCTGCATATAATGTAGTAGCATTAACGATTATATCGTTATCGCTTCCAAGACCTAGACCTACGATATTATTTTGATCACCGATTACTTGACCGTCAGCGATGACACTATCAACACCTGAAACAATCACGCTAGGAACATCAAAACCTGCAGCTGTTTTATTACCTACGGTACTTTTAATTGTTAAAGGAATTATGTTGCCTGCATCATTGAATGGAATGCCTCTAGGTAAGAATACAACTGCACCTAAACTTGAATTTTCAAAAGCAATCGTATCAGTCACGGCACCATGATAATTACCTGCATTACCTATCTCATTAATCACTACGTTACCGGGACCAGAAACCGTTATGTGTTTTAAAGCATTAACAGGTGCAGCTTGTTTGTTTAATGTTACGGTAATAGGATCGGTGTTAACGAATTCTACTATACCGGTACCATCGGCAGATGCAACAAAGTCTGCAGTATAGTTACCACCGATTTGTAAGGTAGAATTAGCTGCAATTGTAGTGTTACCGTTAAATGTTGCATTACCTAAGAACTTAACAGTAGTACCGTTATCTAATGCTACAGTATTAAACTTATTACCTTGCTGTCCACCGACTGTACCGCTTACTATATTTATTCCACCGGCATTAAAGATGAAAGAACCTACGTTAGCATCGGTAGTAGTAATATTAGTAGCATATAAATTTACACCTTCACCAACATTTAATACAGTATCAACATTAACCCCTTTAGATCCAAAATTAATTTCTGCAAGTGGATTTGTAGCACTACCTAAATTTGTACCGGCTGCAAGAGTTGTATTATTATTTACAACAGGATTAAATATTATTTTACCTTGACCGGCAGCATTTGTAGTTCTTGTTATTAAATAAGTATTATGAGCGAATTGTACTGCACCGTTATTTCCAATAACTAACTCGTTAATAGCAACATCACCGCCACTTAAAGCTGTTTTACTTGAGCCAATATTAAATTGTCCAAGAGTTTTATTATTAGCTCCAATAGTACCGATTTTACCGTTAATAGTTAAAGTTTGAGCATTTGTTAGGCTACTCGCATCAACAACGCCTGTTTGATCAGTAGTTATAGCTAAATCAAAATCAACTATAATATTATTTTGAGTGCTTGTGAATTTAATAGTACCACCGTTAGCTTGGAAATCAATCATTCCACCATTAGCACCGATAATATTTGCTCCACCAAGTGTTAATGTTTTTGTAGCATCGTTAGCTAAAGTAATGCCTTGTAACGCAGCAGCACCGCCAGCGTTCCCTATATCGCCGGTAATTGTAGCACTACCGTCTAAGGTAATAGTACCGGCTGCAAGAGCACCGGCAACAAGAGCAGTTTGGTTAACTTTACCGTTTATAACTGTACCATCAGCAAGTTTAAAGACAGAACCGGCATTTCCTAAACGTAACTCGGCAGCATGTGTTCCTGATAATTGGACAACTCCGGCACCTGATGCTTCAATTGCTGTAATATTATTTGTCACCGCAACATTTGCATCTGCACTAGCACTTGCTAAAGTACCGTTAGCATCAAAAGTTATCACACCTGCAGTGTTACCGGGATTGCTAGCATCACCTGTAAAATTACCTTTAAGGGTCATAGTATTAGGAACTGTAATCTGTGCTGCAAGATTACCAAAATCAGTAGTACCAAAGTTTGAGTTTTGGGTTATTGCAACTTTAGAAGCTGCTGTTTTAAAGGCAGTAGTACCGTCTGTACCAACGTCAACTATGTGTCTAAAATTTACTTGTCCAACTGCATTAGCACTTTGTATAACCATGTCTTTAGCATAAACTTGTCCATCGATTGTTGCTACCTTACCATTATCTACGCTAACAACAAATCCTGCAGCTCTACCTGCGCCATTATTAGTACCTATTACTGCATTAGCAGGGCCTGCATTAGCTTTAAGTTGACCGTCTACTGCAACAGTGTTAAATTCAATAATACCTTTTAGATTACCGCCTAAACTTCCTGTAACATTAAAGTCGGTAGCAGCAGCATTCTTACTTAATAATACTAATCTACCCGTACCGTCTGTTCCATTAAAATTAATAGTAGTACCACCTGCTTGTAAATTTAAAGCATTAGCATTATCAGCATCAGTATTGAATATGATACCTTGACCGTCACCGATATTAATTGCATTAACAGTAGCAAAACTTTTACTTGAAACTTTAATAAATCCATTAGTAACATTTAATGTACCGTTAGCACCATTAACTATTACAGCATTATCTCCAAGTATAAGAGGAGCTTTTTGAGTTGTAGGATTTGCTAAATTAAATACTAATGTAGAAGCCGCAGCACCGAAGTCTATTGTTCCTACACCTTGAAGATCATTATTTTCAATAGCAGCACCATTATTAACTTGTACAACAACATTTTGAGCATTTTTTGTAGCAGCAGCTTGTACATTAGTAATACCTTGACCTGTTATAGTAAGAGTTTTACCGGCATTAAGCGTAAGGTTAAAGAAGTTAGCGTTATTAACAGCACGAGTGATGAACCCTAAGGTAGTATCTTCACTCACTGTCACTGCTAAATTGTTTGCAGTATTTAAAAACAAACCGTTAAAACTACCGGCTGGAGTATTTAAATTAATACCCTTATGAACACTAGCAGTAATAACTGCATTTAGAGGAACTGCAACATTTGCAGGAACTGCAGTTTGGTCAAATCCCGCACCATCAACAGTTGTAGCATCTGCGTTTGTTGTTCTATTCTGCTGTATAGCAGCACCCATAGCTGAACCTGCAAAACTGGCTACTATGGTAGCTGTAGAAGCAGTTACCAACCCTGCGGAAATTAATTTTTTTAGAAAATTTGGTTTTTGAGCCATAATTTTTGTCCTATATTTATTTAAGTTAAAATTTAGTACCTAGTATTAAAACAATCAAACGTGAGTCAAGATATCCCACATTTGATAAGGAAATAACCTAATATTTTGTTTCAATAGTTTCTAAACTACGAGCTGTAGCATACTATATATTGTATATAATTACAAGCATCGCTATAGTTTTTTTATAAAGTTTTAACAAATGTTATATTTTTACCACATTGGCGTTATGCCTTATCAGTGTCATCTCGTGGCTTGACCGCGGGATCCAAAAAAATAACTTAATAAGTATACATTTTTGATTTTTTTAGATGGATACCGCTACAAGCCCGCAGTATGACACCAAGCACTGGATCCCGTGGTCAAGTCACGGGATGACGAACTAATTATCCCCCTAATCTTTGTTAAATATTAGCACTTCAGCAGTATTTGCCCATTTTAGCATTTCGTCGTATTTAGTATGCCAAATACGCATAATTTCTTTTTCATATTCTACAATTTGCTCTTCGAATCCTTCAAATTGTTTCACCATTTGACGTGCTTTAGAAAGTATCGTGTCATTAGTAACGTCAAAAACTTTTTGCAAATGACGGTCTTGTTCTTCTTTATAATTTAAATGAGCTGCTCTACCAAGCTCGGCATCTTTATGCATATTTTCACTTCTTATCTGTATTTCAAAATTACGTTTAGAGTGTAAAAGCTGCATTATATTATGAAGAGACTGATAGCCGTTACTTTTTGGTCTATTGATATAATCTTTAGTATATAACCAATCTAAATGCGGAGAACTCTTAACTACGTCCAAAGCATTATAGCATAGAGCTTTAGATTTAACTATAATCCTACATGCAATTAAGTCTTTCAATGCATCAATCGGCACTTCTTTCCTTTTCATCTTTTTTAAAACAGAATAAGGGTCTTTAAGACGCATATATATCTCATTTTCTATATCTGCTTTATTTAAATCTTCTTTAAGCAGATTAATAATATCACAAATCAAATCCCCTCCTGCTACCTAAAATTCTCTATATCTCTATTCTTAGTAAATATTACCTATAGCTTTTAGAACTTAAATCCACAAGACTGTTCATAACACTATTCAAGTAATTTATAAAATTAATTCTTTAACTAAAAATTAAAAAACAGATTAATAGTAAAAATAAATTTTTTCAATATAATTGTTTAATTAATTTTAACTTAGATTAATTGGATAAGTTCCTTAATAGCCATTTTACGGCTAAATACCTGCCGTTGTGCAGTTCTGTTGTCATCCCGTGGCTTTATGACCACGGGATCTTACATCACAGACTGTGTCCTAAGATACCGCGGTCGAGCCGCGGTACGACATTAAATGAATAATAGCCTTACGCAATAAACAAGTCAGAAAATTTATCTATAGAACTTTCCGAAACACTACATAGGACTTCAGACATTTTGTTAAATTCTCCGGTACATTCAAGCACTATATCTACGCCTGCATCTAAAACTTCTTTGGTCATATCTGCCATACTACCGCTTAAAGCTTTCATATCTATTGCATCAGAAATAATAAGCCCTTTAAAGCCGATATTATTTTTAATATAGTCTATCACTTTTTTTGATAGGGTGGCAGGATTCTCAGGATCAAGAGCTTTATAAATTATATGTGCTGTCATAGCAAGTTTAATATTATCGTGCTTCGCGAGCTCCTTAAATACTTTAAAGTCTGTTTTTGCTAACTCTTCTATATCAACATCGACAATCGGTAATTTTTTATGGCTATCCACCGTAGCTCTACCATGGCCCGGAATATGTTTTATACAAGCCCCGACTTTCTCTTCTTGTAATCCGTCTATAGCAGCTAAACATAAAGGCACGACTACTTCCGGCTCCCCGCCGAAACTTCTATCGCCGACTATCTTGTCTGCTCCTTCGTGGAGCAAATCCGCTACCGGTGCAAAATCTAGATTAATGCCTACTTCTCTCAGCTCTTTCGCAATATCACTATAATTTTGTTTACATGCTTGGGGATCAGTAAAAGTTTGAGCAGCCGGAGCGTCATAAAAAGTCGGTGCTATAAGCCTTTGTACCCTACCGCCTTCTTGATCTATAGAGATGATAGTATTTTCCCCTAATACTTCTTTTATATCTGCAATAAGCTTAATAAGGGCTTCTTTAGCCTGCGCACCGTTATCATTCTTTCTAATATTACGACGGAATAAAACTACACCTAAAGGATTATGCTCTTCAAATAATTCTCTTTCGGCATCGGTTAATTCAGGACCAGATATACCTATAATTACTGGCTTTACCATTTGTCTTATTGTCATAATATGTTCCTTTCTTTTCTTTAAAACGTGATATGACAAGTACTATACGCACGTCATCGAGGAATCGGCAAGAATTTTTTTTATTTGAAGAGACAAATTATGGAAATTGGTAAGTAATATATCGATTCTAGCGGTAGAAAGAGATGTAATATCTTTATTTAAAGATTTTTGGAGTAG
Organism: Rickettsia africae ESF-5; assembly: GCF_000023005.1. Taxonomy (NCBI): domain Bacteria; kingdom Pseudomonadati; phylum Pseudomonadota; class Alphaproteobacteria; order Rickettsiales; family Rickettsiaceae; genus Rickettsia; species Rickettsia africae. Next base: position 1,024,536 of record NC_012633.1, read on the forward strand.
ATCAATATCATTAGCAGTATAATATTTTCTATTATTTATTTTATAATTAGATAAATCAGGGTTTTTTGTCTCTAGATATCTTAATTGATGTAAAGCAATATTTAAATGCTTAATCACTTCACTAGCAGAATAATATTTTTTTGTTAGCTTATTGTTTGTCATATACTCCGAATACAGATTTTGTTGCATGGCTCGTTTTATGTCATTCCCGCGTAGGCGGGAGTCCCAAAAATAACCTTAATATTGATACACATTATTGACACAGTAAACCTAAAAAAACAAGTTTTTTATAGGTTTTACTGGATTCCTGCTTTCGCGGGAATGACATAAAAAGCATTTTCCGAGACATACAACAAGCCAACAAATTATAACGAAGTTCATCGAGTAGATTCATTAATTAAAGCTTTTAATTTAGAAGAAGGGACAAAACGTAAATGCTTTTTTGATTCTATAATTACCGGTGCTTTGGTATGAAAATTTATTCCGGGACGTGGATTTTTTTGTTTCACCTCAAAGCTACCAAAATTCTTTAAAGTTAATTTTTGCTCTTTTGCTATTTCTAAAATATTAGAAAAAACCGTATGAACTATTTCCTCGCATAAATTATTTGAAAAACCCAATTTAGAGCTTAACATAGCTGCAATTTTTGCTTTGGTAATAGTCATAAATAATACCGGTTTTTTAAGGGTATATTGTCTGCAGTCATTGCGAGGAGAAACTATAAGTTTCGACGAAGCAATCTCAGAAGTTGATCCTACTTTATGAAATTGCCGCGTCGATGCTACGCATCTCCTCGCAATGACATTAAAAAATTACGAATTTGCTTTTTCTTTATCGTTATTATATTCGTTAATATTTTTATTTAGCTCTTCTAATTTATCCACTAGGTGCTGACGTATTTTTTCTTGCTTCTTGCTGCCTGCTTTTTTATAAGCTTCCATTTTTGCTTTTACAGCATCTATAGATTTTTGCAGTTCTTCACCTTTTTTATCTTTCTGATCTTTCACATTCTTTTTTATCTCTGTAACGCTTTGGGCTATCTGATCATAAGTATTGCTTAAGGTCTGATTAAATTTATCGGCTCCCGTTTGTGCTAGGTTCGTTAAATTGTCTTTTAATGCCTGTAAGTTTTCGGTAATTGTTTTTGTACTGCTTGTAGCTACTTCTGCAATTTGCACTTCATTTGCTTTTGTTTCATCCTTGGTAGGCAAAGCTGCAAAAATACTAGGTGTTAATAATAAAGTAGCGGTAGCACCTAATGTTATTAAAAATTTTTTCATTATATTCTCCAATTATTTATGTTTATTATTATATTGTTCAACTTTCTTACTTAAATCATCAAGTTTTTTCACAAGAGTCTGTCTATATTCTTCCACTTTATCATCTTTAATTTTCTGATAATCCTGTAACTCTTTCGTTAAATTTTTATATTGCGCTTTTATAGTTTCTAAAGAATGGTCTTTACTATCCTTAGCATATTCCTCTAAATCATTAATGTTGACGGATAATTTATCTGCTACTTCATGACATTTTTTATTAAAATCGACAGTAATAATTTTAGCAGAGTCCTTAAGATTTAAATGTAATTCTTCAAGTGCTTCACTTATAGTGCTTATAAAACCTCTTTATTGAAATAGTTAATAAAAATTAAACTTAAATATTATATACCGGTACCATAAATAATATAATTATAAAAAGCAATTTTAAATTTATTTGATATAATAACTATATATTCAATAAAGTACATATTGAATATATAGTTATTATATCAAATAAATTTGAGGGTGTTATGACATTAGAACTAGGAAAAAAACTTCCTGATTTATCTTTACACATAGGTCAAGATAACGTAATTAAACTATCGGATTTAAAAGGAAAATTCGTAATATTATATTTTTATCCGAAAAACGATACACCTGGATGTACTATTGAAGCACAAGATTTTAACAAGCTAAAACCGGAATTCGATAAACTTAATACGGTAATTATCGGAGTATCCAAAGATAAGCTTGACTCTCATGATAAATTTAAAGAAAAATATAGTTTAGGATTTGATTTAGCCTCTGATGCAAATTCAAATTTATGCGAACAACTAGGGGTATGGATAGAAAAATCAATGTTCGGTAAAAAATATATGGGTATTGATAGAGCTACGTTTTTACTTGATAAGGAAGGCATAGTTAAGCATATTTGGCGGTCGGTAAATGCTAAAAATCACGCTCAAGAAGTACTTGAGAAATTACGGACTATGCTTTCTTAAAATGTCATACCGTGGCTCATTTTTTTGTCATTGCGAGGAAATTGCATAGCAATTGACGAAGCAATCTCAGGATATTTGACGAGATTGCCACGCAGCCTACGGCTGCTCGCAATGATGTTTCATTTCTTCCATCTATTGTGAAACCAAAACCATTGAGCAGGATTTTGCTTAACCCATTCGCCTAGCATTTGATTAATATTAAGCATAATATTATAGCAATCGGCTTTATTATCGCCGGTTTGCTCAAACTTTAATTGCGGGTGAACTATTACTTTAAAATAACTGCCTTTAGTTCTAATGATTTGGCAAGGTATAATTGGATATTTATACTGCAAAGCAATTTTAGCGATGGCGCTTGCAGTCATAGCAGGATGCCCTAAAAAAGGCACTTCAATTCCATCGTTCATTTTTTGATCAACAAGCATAACAATAGATTCACTCTCCTTGATAGCCCTAACTAAAGCTCTGCTACCTTCAGGACCTTTCGGTATAAGTCTTAATTTATCACCGGCACGACTTTCATTAACCAACTTGTTAACATACGGGTTATTTGCTTTACGATAAATTACGGCAACTTTCGGATAAAATTTATGAAGAATCTTAATACTAATATCCCAATTGGCAAAGTGACCGCCAAATAATAAAAAAGGTTGTCCTTCAAGTTTTTTAATATTTTCTATGCCGATTATTGTGATTCTACGCTCTAACTCGGCTTCATCCATCTTGCTAACATATGTAAATTCACCGATAAACCTACCAAAATTATCCCAAGTTTGATCTATGATTGTTTCAACATCACACATATCGCCGAATACTACTTTAATATTTCGTCTAGCAATTTTATTAACAGCAAATAATGTACCGACTTTTCTTGCTATAAAACTACAAATATCCGCCGCTTTATCTACACCGAATATTCCTATTACTTTCAGGAATATAACAACGATAAAATACTCAATTAAATATCTAAGCTTTTTTAAAAATTTTTTCATTTAATAAATCAGGATGGTTTATAGATAATTCTACATCTAGACAGACAATATTATTATTTAAATCATTAAACTTAACATGATCTTTTCTTGTAGTAACTAAAGTAGCATTATGCTCTTTAGCTAATGAATATAAATTTTCTAAATCTGCTTGTAAATAATTATAATGATCAGGAAAAATTTTGTAACCGGTTATATTTAATCCGTAATTTTTTAAAGTCGCAAAGAAACGCTCAGGATTACCGATACCGCTAAAAGCAAAATAATTTTTAGTTTTATCTATATTATTTGAAGGAACTATCTGAGCATTTATTAACTTATTGACATAAGGAGTTAAAATATTTGGTATTTTATCTTGGTGGCTACTGACTAAAAAAATTAAATCAGCTGCATCAAGGGCTTTATTTGGATATTGTCTTAAAGGACCAGCAGGAATTAGAAAACCGTTGCCGAAAAGCCTTTGGCTATCTACTGAGACTATAGTAAAGTCTTTATGAAAATAAGGATTTTGTAGGAAATCATCAACTATTATTATATCAGGTTTAAGCTCGTTAAGTAACGGCACAATCTCTTTAATATTTTTAGTAGCAATAACTGCTCCGTACTTTGCAAGTATTACCCCCTCATCTCCTACCTCTAATGCTGTATGTCCTTGATGTATGGTAGTTGCACTTGTAAGGTTACTACCATAAGCCTTAGTTACTATTACAAAACTTACATTTCTAGCTTTTAGTAATTTGGCTAGATACATTACTATCTGCGTCTTACCCGTACCTCCTACGCTACAATTACCGACACAAATAACTTTAGCAGGCAACATAATAGGACGTGCTAAACTAGCTCGTAAATAGCCTAAAAATTGATATATCACGCTTATAGGCAAAAGCAAATAAGCTATAATATTTCGCTTCTGCCAAAATTCAGGATATAAAAGTTTGATCATAGTTTAACATTTATGGTAGTTAAAAATAAAGTCAAACGGATTGATTGCTTTATTATCTAACAGAATTTCAAAATGCAAATGTTCACCCGTTGCATTACCAGTGCTTCCTTGTATACCGATAAATTGACCACGCTTAATTTTATTTCCTTCCTTGACTGACATTTCTTTTAAATGAGCATATTTCGTAACAAATTTGCGTCCATGTTTAATCTCAACAAAATTCCCGTAATCAGGTGCTCTAGCGGCTTTTATAACAATTCCGCTTGCTGCTACATATATCGGTGCTGCTTTTTTAGCTTGTAAATCAATACCGCTATGGAAACATTTCTTTTTTCTTTTCTTTTTATGAGGACTTGTCCTAGTTCCGTAATGGCTAGTAATTTTCGGCTCATATTCCGACATCATAAGTGGTATTGTACTAATTATTTTATCAAGCTTGGTTAATTCTGAGATATTATTCCTATGAGTTTGTTTGTTTGCAAAATAGCTAGCTTCCGGTTTAGAGAGAAACTTATATTTTGAATGTAGTTTCGTTACAACTGCCTTTATATTAGCTATTTTTATTTCAGCTGCTTTATTAAATTCTGCCAGGTTTTTATTATGTAATTTGTGTAAAAAAATCTTATTTTGTTTAGGGTTATTAATTATTAGACCTAAGTTTTTTGCATATATACATTTGCTATTTTTGTTTGTTAAATCATACTGTACTACTAAATCCGCATGGCTGATTTTATATTTTTGTTTTAATTGAGATGAAGTAGTAGCAAGTAACGTAGTATCACTAGATTTTTTAATACTGCTACAACCTTGAACAAGAAAAACTATAAACAGTAAAAAGATATATTTTTTAAAAGACATTAAAGATAAATGTATGTAAATTTCAAATTAAGAGTGCCACTTAAATATTCTGTTAATTTCTCTAATTCTCCTCTAATATTTGGAGGGTTAATTAACATTAACCCACACTTTACCATATTTTTATCACTATTTAAAAGCTCATATTCAATAATCATAGTTTCTTTAAATCCGATATTTTTGTAATTATGGTAAACATCACGGACTAAAGATAAATCTTTTATAGGATACCAAATTAAGACAGTATTATTAAGAACTCGTAGCTTAATTTTTTTAAGTGCTTCAAGTAATTTTTGAAACTCATTTTTTACTTCAAAAGGCGGATCAAGAAAAATTAATCCTCTATTCTCTTTAAATGGTAGCAAAGCTTTGATAGCATTATAAGCATCTATATTATGCGTATCATTTGGTAATAATTTTTTTAAACTTAAATAATCGCTTGGATGAAAGTTCGCAGGCAATTGAGCAATCATTTGGTCTTAATAATTGCTTAATTATAAAAGGTGAACCTGGGTAGTGACTTTTGCCTGCTATATTTATTATATTTAAAAAAGTTTGTAAGAGCTGAGGAATAGGATCGGTAGCTTGCAGTAATTTATTAATTCCCGTATCGCTTTCTAGAGTTTTAGAAGCCGCCTCCGAGTTTAAATCGTAAAGACCTAGCCCAGTAAAAGCATCTAAAACCGCAAAAGGTTTTTCTTTTTTCTTGAGTTGTTCTAAAATACTAATTAGGACTAAATGTTTGACTATATCGGCAAAATTGCCTGCATGATAAATATGACGATAGTTCATTTTAAATTAATCATAAATTTCACTTCTATGACCAACTCGCACGCATGGCTCTATGTCATTCCCGCTTTCGCGGGAATGACATAGAGCATATACTTTATAAACCATATTTCTTTTTTAAGAATTCCGTTGCTTCTGCTGAAGTAAGTAATTTATCACTTTTATTATTGCTTCTTGCTAAAGCAGTTTCTGCATCTTCTCTATCTTCTTTTAGTTCACGTAAATAATTTTTAATGGCTTCTCGTATTAGTAGATTTAGGCATCTCGTCTAATTTAGCTACAGTAATTATATATTATATCATAGTATAACTTTACTGTGCAATCTTTCGTAAAAGCAGTGTAGATTAATACTATAGCCTTTAATTAGACATTCTTTAAGTAAGTTAGTAGCCCATTTTCTGAAAGCGATCCCTCTCTTAGAATTTACCCTATATCCTACTGATATTATCATATCTAAATTATAGTATTCTACTTGGTATGTTTTACCATCAGCGGCAGTATGTGCAAAATTTGCACATACTATATTGTCTAGTTTTCTTTCTTTTAGAATTTTATTAATATGTTTTGCAATAACTGTTCTATCTTTCTTTGTCAAAAAGTTTAGCATTGCCTAGAAAAAGTTGTTTTACAGTGTAGTTTAGCTTTCCGATGTCATTCCCGCTTTCGTGGAAATGACATCAAGTTTTTTATTTACTATCATTTAGTTAGCAATGCCTTGCTTTAAACATTTTTTATAAGCGTAAGCCATTCTTCTTCATCAATAATTTTAATATTAAGCTCTTTAGCTTTTTTAAGTTTACTGCCTGCACCAACGCCGGCTACAACTAAATCCGTGTTCGATGATACGCCAACTGCAACTTTAGCCCCAAGCTTCTCAGCCGTTGCTTTAGCTTCTGCTCTAGATATCGTCGATAAACTACCGGTAAATACGACTATCTTGTCCGTTAAACTACTCTGTTCTCTAGTCTCTTTATAATCTTCAATATTTAATATTCCACCAAGTTTTTTGATAAGCTCAATATTTTCTTTAACATCAAAAAAATCAATAATATCTACTAAAATCTTATCACCGATTCCTTCTAAATTGTTTAGTTTTTGATAAATATCAGGCTCATTTGTTCTAAGCAATTCCATTTGAGCTATAAAATTATTATAGCTGCCAAATTCTCTAGCAAGTAATTTAGCATTTTGTTCACCGATATGCCTTATGCCTAATGCATATATAAATCTTGGCAAACTAACGTTTTTTGATTTTTCTATATTTTTAAAAAGATTTTCTACTGATTTTTTACCCCATCCATCCATATTTTCAAGTTTTGCTAAGCTAGAGTCATTTTTTTCTTTTAAAAAGAAAATATCTAAAGGATTACTAATCAATCCCTTATCTATTAAAAACTCAACTTGCTTACGCCCAAGCCCCTCAATATCCATAGCATTTTTCGATACAAAATGACGGATACGCTCATAATTCTGAGCAGGGCAGTTAAGGCCATTATCACAGCGTATAATAATATCTTCAGGCGTATAATGCAATTTAGAATTGCATGACAGACAAAATAAAGGAGTATCAAACGTTTCTGTATCATTAGGACGTTTATCAAAATCAACTCCCATGATTTTAGGAATAACATCACCAGCACGTTGCAGGAATACATAATCCTTAATCCGCAAATCTTTTCGTGCAATTTCTTGGAAATTATGTAATGTTGCTCTGCTAACAGTTACCCCGCCTATTTCTATGGGTTCAAGTTCGGCTACCGGCGTTAACGTACCAGTTCTACCAACCTGTACAGTAATAGAAAGTAACTTTGTTTGTCCTATTATTGCAGGAAATTTATGAGCGGTAGCAAAGCGTGGACTTCGTGCAATAAAGCCCATTCTATTTTGCAGTACAAAATCATTTAGCTTATATACTACTCCATCAATTTCATAAGGTAAATTTTCTCTATTTGTTTTGAGATATTCGTAAAAGGCGAAAATTTCTTCTTCAGAACTCGCAAGTTTAGATATTTCATTAATATTAAAGCCACATTCTTTTAATTTTGTAAGTAATTGATCTTGTGAAGAAGCGAGATTCTGTTCAGTTACCCCTCCTGAATATACAAAATATTTGAGCGGTCTTTTAGCCGTAATAGAAGAATCAAGCTGACGAAGTGATCCGGCAGCAGCATTACGAGGATTGGCAAATTTATCCTTGCCCTGCTCGTCTTGTTCTTTATTTAGATTTAAAAAATCTTGTTTTTCAATATAAATTTCCCCTCGTACTTCTAAAAACTCCGGAACATTATCTATTTTATGAGGAAAATTTTTGATTGTTTTAATATTTGCTGTTATATCTTCACCGACATATCCGTCACCCCTTGTAGCTCCCGTTGTAAGCACCCCGTGTTTATAAACAGCAGAAAAAGACAAACCGTCTATTTTAGGTTCACAAAAGATAGGAGCAAACTCATTAAGGCGTAAGAAAATTTTTATACGGTCTACAAAATCTCTCACATCTTGCTCATCAAAAGCATTACTGAGAGATAGCATGGGTACTTGATGCGTAACTTTAGCAAATTTATTTGCTATTTTAGCCCCTACTTTTTTGCTAGGACTATTTTCTAAAATTAAATGAGGAAATTTTTGTTCTAACTTGAGATTGGTATTAAATAGCTGATCATACTCGCTATCAGAAACTAAAGGATTATCTTCTATATAATAAGCATGGTTATACGCTGCAATTTTATCAGCGAGTTCTTCTAGTAATTTTTGTGCTTCCTCTTCAGATATTAAATCAATATTTTGCATTAGTAGTTCATACTTTTATTTTAATTTACAATCAAATCCAATTCCTAAAATTTTTATTTTCTTCAAAATCGCTAATTGCTCGTTTTAGTCTTTCAGCATTTTTAGGACTTTTTAACAAGTATAGTTTTCTCCATAGCATTATGATCTTCAAGCGACATAATAACCACCGGTTTTTGTTTTTGTCTAGTTACAATCACTGAAGTGTGATCTGCACAAACTTTTTTCATAACATAACACATTTAAGTACGTTTACAATGTAATAAGGCATGTTTTATAACTAGTTACTTTAAGAATCAAAATCAAAATCTTTACCTAGTTTAATATATGCTCTAATACGGCTCATGAGATTTTGGAAATATGTTAAATTATGCCATGTCATTAGCATAGAGCCAAGTATTTCACCGATTCTAACTAAATGATGTAGATAAGCTTTACTATAGTTTCTACAAGCAGGACATAGGCAATCATGTTCTAGCGGCTTGTTATCATCGGCATATTTGCTATTGCGGATATTTACCGTACCGTATTTCGTAAAAGCCTGACCGTTGCGACCTGAGCGTGTCGGGATTACGCAGTCAAACATATCTATACCCCTGCTAACCGCACCTATAATATCAACAGGCTTACCGACTCCCATTAAATAACGCGGCTTATTTTGCGGCAGAAACTCAGGAGCATAATCAAGTACTTTAAACATAAGCTCCTGCCCCTCACCTACTGCAAGTCCACCTATAGCATAACCCTCAAAATCAAGTTCTACTAGATCCTTAGCCGATTGCTCACGTAATTCTTCGTAAACGCTACCTTGAATAATACCGAATTGTGCATAGCCTTCCCGCTTAACAAAAGCATTACGTGATCTATTCGCCCATCTAGTCGTAAGCTGCATAGAAGTTTTAGCTTCTTCAAAGGTTGCAGGGTAAGGCGTACATTCATCAAAAGCCATAGTGATTGTGCTACCGAGCAGATATTGTATTTCGGTAGAACGCTCAGGAGTTAACATATATTTATCGCCGTTAATATGAGAGCTGAAACTTACTCCCTCTTCGGTTATCTTGCATAACTTCGATAGCGACATTACCTGAAAACCGCCAGAATCGGTTAATATCGGCTTATCCCAATTCATGAATTTATGTAAGCCACCAAGCTGTACTATACGTTCGGCAGTCGGCTGAAGCATTAAGTGGTAAGTATTGCCAAGCAATATATCCGCTCCCGTTTCTGCTACCGATTCAGGTAGCATTGCCTTAACCGTTCCTCTAGTTCCAACTGGCATAAAAGCGGGTGTACGCATCTCACCGTGTGCGGTTACGATAATACCGCTTCTAGCTTTTTTATGCTGATGATGAATATTAAAAGAAAATTTTGACACTGATAATCACTTATTTTTAAAAGTAATATCTTAGCATACTATAGTTTATCCTGGAACATAAAAATTAAGATTAAAAGCAGTTGTTTTATGCTGTAATTTAGCCTTCCGATGTCATTCCCGCGTAATGATAATCTTTGCAACTCTAAATAATTATAGTCATCGACTTATTTTAATTACTTTATAGATTACTTTTCTTAAAAATGATAATTAAACTCTGTCATTCATAATATAATTTAATTTATAAGAGTTAAAATATGGAAAATAAAGAAGAAGAAACTTTAACCTTTGAGTGAATAATAGATGAAGAGGAGGAAAAGCGTTTCAAAGCTCACAATGCAAGAAAAGAGCTTAAGTTAATATTAATAACATTTGCTATTATTCTCACTAGTTTTTTAACTTTTTGTTATTTCTTTTTTAACTATATAGAAGAAAAAGCAGCAGGGTATAAATTACAGCAAGAACAAGAAGCAAAAATAAATAATAACACAAAATGAAATTGTTTAAATACAATGTAACCAAAAACTATTAATCTATTTAAAGTTAAAAAATTATTTGTTATTACAATTTTTACACTTTTGCTTTAATTGTAATCAACTATTATTAATATAAATAAAATAACTTTTATGGAAGATATAAAATCTTGGAAAGAAAAGTTTGAAATTTGTGTTTACGCTAAAAAGCTAGTTGATAAACTCGAATATTTAAACACTAAAGTAAAAAATCCTGTTGATATAGAGGAAGTTAAAACAGGTATCTACTACACTCGTAAATATCATGGTTCACAAATGCGTAAGTCAGGTGATCCGTATTATTCGCACCCGATCGAAGTAGCGATTATGCTTGCAAAGTTTGTAGCAGACGAAGCGCCTAAGCTTTTTACTTCTAATATGATAAATGCTGCTCTACTTCCACTATACTATTGAGGATACAGAACTTACTGAAAAGCTGATCATCGAAATTTTTGGTAAAGAAATAGCAAAACATGTAGAAGGTTTAACTAGAATTAAACCTCACGGACAAATCAGTGTCGAGGAAAGCTTAAACCTATTAATTAAGCAAAAAAGATAGGATACCGCACTTATAAAATTATTTTCGTATTCATAATGTACAAACATTAGCAGCTAAATCACCTGAAAAAGCGAAGCAGATCATTGTGGAAACATTTAAGAAGTTTCTAGTTGTTGCTATACATTTAGAGTGTTATGAAATTGAAGAAAAGTTTAATGAAATTTGCTATAGGTTTTTATACAAAGATAAATTTTCTCAACAAAAATAAATATCATTATTCACTATGAATAACCTGTTTCTTTTTCCAACTTTTGAAAATGATTTAGACCAAACATACAAATTATAAGTAATGGAACCATCACAACAAACAAACCATATTGACCCCAATATTTTGTTAAATATATAATTCCAAACGAAGTAATTATACACATTAAGGCTCTAGAAACAGCATATATCATACTACTGTAAAGCGTTGAAAAACCGGAGCCTAAAAAAGATTGAAACAGCAGGAACAGTATCAAATGAACATATTATCAAACCTATTTGAATTAAAAGAAGCTGGAAAGGTATAGTTGTACTTTTTAAAAGGTATGGTGCAAATAGAATAAATATAAGAGTAAAGCTAATTTTACTCTAAGAATTTTTAAAGGATATATTTTATAACTTAGAAAACATATTAAAGACATACTAGCTAGGTAGAACATTGAAATAATAAAATTATGATGAATAACCTGAGCTGCACTATATCCAAATGCATTCTTTAAAACTTCACCACAAGTAATATAAGTATAGTAGAAAATATGGGCCAAGCACAACCATTATGAAAAAATATATAGTTGTCTTCTTATTAGGTTTTTGGTAAAAAATCTCATCGTTTTTTAATTCTTTTTTGTCGATATTTGCTTTTTCATATTTTCGTAAAAGTCTAGCACTTGCATCTACAAAATCAGGCGTTTCTCTAAGATGAGCTTTAGCGTAACCTCTCACAACTGCAATAATTGCATCTATCCAAACGGCAAGACGCCAATTAAATCCTTGAGTAGTAACTAAAGATACTATAGCTAAAGCTACAGTTGTCCCAATTACTGATGCTACGGCAATAAAAGAAACTACGGGATATTGTATAGGTGGTTTTGTAATTTCAGTTAAATAAAGTTCTGCTACTACTATTTCACCTACAGAAGCTATACCTTGAATTGCACGGCAAATTGTGATTAATACAGCAGCAAAATAACCTACTTGCTCATAATAAGTAGGAGCATTTGCCATAATTATACAGGATAAAGCCATTAAGGTAGATAATAATAGTAGATTTTCGCCCTAATTTATAATCACCTATTCGACCAAAAACATATGCTCCTAGTGGTCTAAATATAAAGGTAGAACAAAAGGTAAAGGCAGAGAGAAGAGCAGCTGCACTCGCATCATATTTAGGAAAGAACAATTCATTTATACTGCTAAATGGACGTACAACATTAAATCAAAATACTCAAGCAAAGTAGCTGTAGATAAAATTCCCGTGGCTGCTTTTTGGTCGCTTGTTAAACTTCTCTGTTCTTTTTCATAGCCTAGCATAAATTCTTTACAAAAAATTAAATTGTAAAGAAATTTATACTGTTTTATATAAAAGTCAATAGAAAATTTCACTTTACACGATAAATAAGAAAAGGAAGTGCAACTTAATATATGCCGTGAATTGATAGAAAAAAGCTATAATATATTGCGATGTTTTTTATAGTTGTAATTATATAGATTTAACTGTATTCCCCAGCAAATAGTAACGTTAAAAGCAAGAAACAAACTAACAATTAGTACTTTCAATTTACTTCATTTTATTAGCATGGATAGATATGTGATAAATAAACTAATTGAAAGAAAAAATAAATAATGTACAGTAATAATGGTTCATTTTTAGATTGAACAGCAAAAATACTATACTATCATTAGTAGTGATAATTAAATATATTCAAAATATGCTTTTTCAATCACTAAATTTATACTCTATCTTAGTTGCAGGTCTTACAGCTACTTTTATCGTGTTTATGCGTCAATTATCTTATTACAAACAGCAAATTATTAATAAGGATTTAAAAATAATACCTGCATATTTTGATAAAAAAATGTTATATAAAATTCTTAATAATAACTGCGATAGATATTCTGCTCTTGAAATGATTAAATCATATTTTAAGTTGAAAACTGCAAGATCGTTATCATATGAAGAACTTGAAAATGATAAGCAATTAAGCGAATTATTTAGAGATTCTTTAAACTATTTTATTGATGATTTTATATCAAAATCCGATAAATCAGTTACAGTAAATAAAGTGTTTAGTATACAAGATGAACATAACAATACTCATAAATCATATGCGTTTTTAGAGAAAAATAAAATATCGGACAAAACACATCAAATGCTTATATATGTCAAAGTGCATTATATAATGACCAAAGACGACGAAGAAAGCTTAAACACTTTCATACACTTGGCTAAGATAATGTAGATTTCCCAAAAACAAAATTAGACACTCAAATAACAAATTTAAATTTAAGAGTGAGCTTAACGAAGTCGTATAAGCGAATCTTACCAAATTCGGTATCAAGAGCTTAATATTGAAACTATATTTTTAAGTAAGACAGAGTTATTTAAAGCTCGGTTTAGAGTTACCTAAACCGAGAAATAAATTACTACTTACCTAAAAGTGGATATGTAACATTTTTTAAGAATTTTCTTTTAATATAAGTACATACTAAAAATGTCAGTACGGTACTTGGAACATAGCGAATTATCGTAGGTAAATATCTTATTAAGGTCTTAGTTGAGACTAAGTCAGTAAACGACGTACTGATGCTCTCTACTAACTCTCTACTTTTTGATCTTTTGATCTTAAACAATCTAAAGTACGATATCTATTTTTGTATTTTAAATAACATCTAACAGCTTCAATAACCATAGAAGATATAATAGAAATTATTCCGCTTTGCATAAGAAAATAAAATTCCAGACTATCCGAACAATAACAATAATTAGCAATAATTATTAAAACTAAACCTAAAATATTAAAAAAATAGACAAATGGTTTGCCATAAGATTTCTCTTCTTGCTTAATGCTACTTTTTAATAATTAATATATTAGAGATTTTAACATGGAATTACTTATTTCATAAGAATAGCGAGCAATACACCTGCACCAAAAGCGTAAGCGAGATTCCGCAAAGGGTGGTCACGTGTCAACTCACATAAATCCGCTACATTAGCTTTACCTTTATCCATTCCTTTATCTTTATAATGTTCCATAACGGGATGATAAATTACCTAACTGCTCATCTAGAATATCTCTGGATTACCTTTTAAATTACGTAATCTTGACACTAAGCTTTCAATATCTTTTTTGATACCTTCGACATCTGCTTTAGCAGAGTTTGAATTTGATTCTTTCATAATTTACTCCTTTATTAGTTTACATTTTGTTAAGCAAATTATTTTGCCTACAAAACTTATACGATGCTTCTATTATAAGAACTTTACAATAGCTTAAACAATAAAAAAACCGAATCTAAACTAGATTCGGCTAAATTTAATGATTTTTTATTTCGTATTACTTCTACTTACTACCGAATGAAGAAACAATTTTATTAATTAATGACTCAATATTAATTGCTGATTGAGTATATTTTATCTCTTCATTAGCCGCTAAATTTTCATCGTCATTACCCGGTACAATTGAAATATATTTACCTCCAAGTAACCCACTGGTGACTACTTGGGCTTTAGAATCTTTAGGTATTTTAACATCATCATTAATATTTAGATATACACTTGCATCAAAACTATTTGGATCTAAAGTAATTTGCTTTACACTACCGATTTTTATACCTGCAATCATTACGTCACTTCCAACTGCTATCCCTTCCGCACTTTGGAAATGAGCAGTTACCTGATATCCTTTTGAGCTAGTTATAGAACTACCTGTTTTGTAGGCAAAAATCAAAAATAGCAAAGCAATAATTAATACTACAAAGCCTATAATTGTTTCAATAATGTTCTGTTGCATTGTTTTTTATATTTTATTAATTAATTACGGTTGCCATCTATTATATTTAAGATTTGATGTTTTAGGCAGCTTTTTAACTATTTTATTATTCTTTTGCCATGGAAAAAGCTGAATATTTTTTGGTATCTCATTTACTAAATGATGTAACCAAGCGTGCCAACTTGGCGGAATTTTTGTAGGTTCATTTACATTTTTATAAATAACAAACCTCCTTGGACGCCCTAAATAACCAATATTACGGCTTTCATAATATTGATTCAAAAACTCATCTTCTCCTACTTTTTTGTGAAAAAAAGTAATAAAACACTTATCTATCCAAGACATTTTAAAATTTCTATAGCAGTTTCTCTTCCTTGCACTGCAAGTTTATCGGCAACAATATTACCGCTATTATTTGCATGACCTTTTACCCATTTCCAAATAATAGTATGTTTACTCAATTCTGCGTATAATTTTTGCCATAAATCGGCATTTTTAACGGGTTCATTGTTGCTTTTACACCAATTATTTTTTATCCAATTATGAATCCAAGCGGTAATTCCTTGTTGCAAATATTTACTATCGGTATAAATCTCAATATTACAAGATTTTTTTAAAATCCTCAAGGCTTCAAGTGCTGCCGTAATTTCCATACGATTATTAGTCGTATCTAACTCATACCCAAATACTTCTTTGCTAGTATCATTAAATTGAAGCAAAGCTCCCCACCCTCCGGGACCTGGATTACCTGCACATGCACCATCAGTATATATCACTACTTTTGAATCCATAATATGCATTAACTAGGTTTAGAAGAATTACGAAACTTATCTAACATTATAACATTTGGACTTGAAGATGATGATGAAGTCTGATCACTTTTATTATTACTTATTGCCTCTTCATGTTGAGGATTTTCATGTATATTTAACGACTGATTAAAAGTGAGATTGTAATTATTATTGGAATCAACAAAGCTAATAAGTGCATCAAAAGGTACGTAAATTATTTCTTTAACACCGTTAAAACTTACCGTTAAAGAAAAGCCCGTATCATTTACTATTAAATTTTCAAACTGATATTGCAGTACTATTGTTATCTGTTTCGGATATGCCTGTTTAACTTTTGAAGGTAAAATTACTGCAGGGTTATCGGTTCTGTACGATATGTATATTAACTGATCCCAATATAAATTTTCATGCTGAATTTTTGTTAGAATTTTTTTCACAAATTCTAGCATATATTCATGCACAAATTTTTTATATTCAATATTCATACGAGAAAAATAAATAAAAATAAGTCAACGAAGTTTAATTTGAACAGTTTAAGTCATTGCAAGGGAAAACTGTAAGTTTTGACGAAACAATCTCAGGAGTCCTACTTTATGAGATTGCCACATTCTCTACGTTCGCCTGCAATGACAAGATCAACCGTTTTTAGGCAATGCCAATTTTTCAAATTAAACAAGTATAAGTGAGGGTTGTTCTGTTGCCCGGCACACCCTCCAGCCGCGTAGGATTAAGCTGCTAAAGCTAAATGACCTACAGAACGATTATTATCGTTTGCGTTTCTTTGTTTTGACCCATATGGCACAAGCCATCGGCGGAATCATCCCGAGTAAAAGCAATCTTTTTATTAGGCACGTCGATCCTATTTCGCCCCCCAAAAATACTCGATGAACTTCGTATTGTCTACTCTTTAAGAGTTATTACATATTTAAACTTTTCTAAATGACGTAGCTAATAAAGAGAAATTTGAAGGCAACACGGAACGTAGAACCGCAGGGTGCACGTAAGTAACGTGAGGATTCGAATACCGGATCGACGTACAAATTACCTTTAGGAGCAAGTTATTTAGAAAGTTTTGGTGGAGGCGTCGGGTACTGCCCCCGAGTCCGCAACCTCTATTCTAAATTACGTTTATTACTATAGCTATATTAGCACCACATATTATGCCTTAATTTGATTAAAATGTAAAGGTCAAATAAGAATTCTAGATTTATATTAAAAATGGACTTATAATAAATGGTTAGAATTCTAAATTAAAAACTTAATTATGCTACCAAATCTTGGAATTATCGCCGGCAGAGGTTCATTACCTTACTTAATAGCAGGTAATTATACAAAGCAAGGTGGTAATTGCTATATCGCAGCAATTAAAGACGAAGCTGATATAGAGCAAATTAAAGATTTTGAATATAAGATTTTAAAAATCGGTATGGTCGGGGAAGCTATAAAATATTTTAAGGAGCATAAGGTAAAAAATATTATTTTTATCGGTGGAGTTAATAGACCGAATTTTAAAAATTTAGCCGTAGATAAAATAGGCAGTTTATTGCTTTTCAAAATAGTTGGGCAAAAAATTCGAGGAGATGATAGTTTGCTAAAAATAGTAGCGGATTTTTTTGAAAGTTACGGTTTCAAGGTAATTTCAAGTAATGAAATATATAAAAATCAACAAGGTAACTCCAATATTATAACCAATACTAACCCTATAAGTTCAGATAAAAATGATATTGAGCTTGGAATAAAATTATTGGATCATCTAAGTGCATTCGATATCGCACAATCGGTTATAGTTGAAAGTGGCTATATACTTGGTATAGAGGCTGCCGAAGGAACGGATAATTTAATAACGAGATGTGCAGATTTACGTAACAATCCTCATGGAGGAGTATTAGTAAAAATAGCGAAATTAGGTCAAGATAATAGACTAGATATGCCGACGATCGGTCCTAATACTATAAAGAATCTTGCTAAATATAATTACAAAGGGGTAGCGATTCAAAAAAATAACGTAATTATAGTCGAAGAGGAATTAACTATAAAACTCGCTAATGAACATAAAATTTTTATAACAAAATGTTAGCAATAGGTATTACCGGTAGCTATGCATCGGGTAAAACTTTTATGTTGGATTATTTAACAGAAAAAGGATATAAAACTTTTTGTGCCGATAGATGCATAAAAGAATTATATCAAGATGTAGTTTTGCAAACTCAGATTTTAAAATTACTACCTGAACTTGAGTCTTTCAATATTAGAAAAATCAGTAATTTAATTTACAATAACGACCTAGCTAGAGAAAAACTACAAAATTTTATTTACCCCTTACTAATAGATAAACTCATTTTATTTAAAAAAGAAAATGCTAATTCCAAATTTGGCTTTGCCGAAATACCACTGCTTTATGAAGCTAAGTTTGAGAAATATTTTGATTTTGTCGTAACAATATACTGCTCTGAAGCAATAAGAATGCAAAGAGCAATAACGAGATCTTCGTTTGATATAGAAATTTATAATAAAATCAAAGAAATTCAACTATCACAAGAAAGCAAAATAGCAAAAGCAGATTTTGCTATAAATAGCGGCGTTGATATGTTAGACTTGGAAAAACAAATAGCGAAGCTAATAAAGGATTTGGAATGTCGAGTTTAAGAGAAATAATTTTAGATACCGAGACTACGGGACTTGACCCACGACAAGGTCATCGAATCGTTGAGATCGGTGCTATTGAGATGGTAAATAAGGTATTAACAGGCAGGAATTTTCATTTTTATATTAATCCTGAGCGAGATATGCCGTTTGAGGCTTATAGAATTCATGGCATATCCGGCGAATTTTTAAAAGACAAGCCTCTATTTCATACAATAGCCGATGATTTTTTAGAGTTTATTTCAGATAGCAAACTGATTATTCATAATGCTCCTTTCGATATTAAATTTCTAAATCACGAATTATCATTATTAAAAAGAACCGACATTAAACTCTTGGAACTAGCAAATACTATTGATACTTTAGTAATGGCTAGAAGCATATTTCCAGGCTCAAAATATAATCTTGATGCATTATGTAAAAGATTTAAAGTTGATAATTCAGGTAGGCAGCTTCACGGAGCTTTGAAAGATGCCGCATTACTTGCAGAAGTATATGTAGAGTTAATGGGCGGTAGACAATCCGCTTTTAAAATGGTTGATAAATCTGCCGTAATAAATAATTTAGCAACTAATCAAGTAAATAACAAAACAGAGCAAACTACTATTGTTATTAAACCTACAAAAGAAGAGCTGCAAAAACATAAAGAGTTTCTCAGTAGGATTTTAAAAACTGCTTAGTAAAACGTCATTGCGAGGAGAGGCAAAGCCTCGACGTGGCAATCTCAGGAGTTTTATATTATTTCATGAGATTGCCACGTTCCTTTTAATCGCTCGCAATGACGATTATCAACAATCCCCTTATCTATGAAAACAAATTTTCTTGTATTTATAACCTTTACAATACTTATCTCTTTAGGCTTTTGGCAGCTTAGTCGTTTAAAAGAAAAGAAATTATTTTTAGCTTCAATGCAAGCTAACCTAACCTCACCTGCAATTAATTTAGCAGAAATTCAAGACGGTTTACCTTATCACAAAGTAAAAATTACCGGTCAATTTTTGCCTAATAAAGACATATATTTATACGGTAGAAGGTCAATGTCGAGTGAAAAAGACGGATATTATTTAGTTACTCCTTTTAAAACCATAGAAGATAAAGTTATTTTAGTAGCACGAGGTTGGTTCAGTAATCGCAATAAAAATATTATCACGCAAGCTACAAACGACCGGCAGCACGAGATTATCGGTGTTACCATGCCATCAGAAAAAACTCGTATCTACTTACCTGCTAACGATATAAAAAATAATGTGTGGCTAACGCTAAATTTAAAAGAAACATCCAAAGTGTTAGGCTTAGATCTTGAGAATTTTTATATTATTGCGGAAGAAAAAGATATTAGCAATCTAGATATTTTATTACCTCTTGCAATAAATCATTTAGCAGCAATCAGAAATGACCATTTAGAATACGCCCTAACTTGGTTTGGACTTGCTATTTCTTTAATCGTAATATATGTAATTTATCGGCGTCGTTATATGGCTGTGGATGTCATCCCGCGAGCTTGTAGCGGGATCCAGAAAAATAATTAAAAAGACTGGGCCCCGTGGTCAAGCCACGGGGTAACAGTAGAAAATCGATACATAAATGAGTGACTTACAAAGAGAAGCATCCGATCCTAATTACTCCGTTTGGGTATCGGCATCTGCCGGTACCGGTAAAACCAAAATCCTAACCGATCGATTTTTACGTCTGTTAATAACGGGCGTAGAGCCTTCCAATATTTTATGCCTTACTTTTACTAATGCTGCAGCTATAGAGATGCAAGTAAGGATTAATAGCAGACTTAAATATCTTTCTCTTTGCAACGCCGAGAAACTAGAAGAAGCACTTTTCTTAATGAGCGGCAATAAGCCATCGCCGCAAGACACAGAAAACGCAAAAACTTTATATGATAAAATACTAAATAGCAATAAGCTTTTAAATATCTATACAATACATGCTTTTTGTCAAAAAATCCTTAACACTTTTCCCTTAGAAGCCGGCATAACACCAGAATTTAAAATCCTTGAAGAAACTAAATTACAAGATATCTTCCTAAATATCAGAAACGAAATTTACTTAAGCGATGAACATAATGACTTAATGAAAATTTTACTTAACCGATTTCATGAAATAACTCTGCAAGATATTTTTACCGAGATAATCGAGCAGAAAATTAAATTCAGAAAGTTATTTATAAATAAGCAAATTCCCAAAGAAATATCTAATAAAAGATTAGCGTTAGGGGAATTAAATAATATTTACGATAAGGTAAAAAACTTATTTGCCGAGTATGATGTGGAGATAGCACCGAAAGAAATTTTTTTTACCAAAGATGGGAAAAAACGAAAAAGCCTTTTATCGAAAGAATTAATAAGGAAATATCCTAAATTATTACTAGAGCTAGAAAAAATTACCTCTGAAATTTACCGATTAGATGAGCTGCGTCGCATAGAAGAGCTAGAATATCATACGAACTTACTTACTAAACTTGCGCATATTATTTTAAAAAAATACGATTCATATAAGGAAGAAAATAATTTACTCGATTACGACGATTTAATTTACTACACCGAGAAATTACTAAATAATAAAACTACTCATAAGTGGTTGCTGCATAAGCTTGAAAGCGAGATAAATCATATTCTTGTCGATGAAGCACAAGACACAAGTCCCTCGCAGTGGAATATTATTACTACTTTAATAACAGAGTTTAATGCTGTAGAGAGGCCAAATAATAGTGTTTTCATAGTCGGCGATGATAAACAATCGATCTTCAGTTTTCAAGGGGCTGATCTTCGTAATTTCAACTTAGTAAATGAGCGACTAAAAGCAAATCTTACAAATGCTAATAAGAAATTCAAAAATATCACCCTTGAATATTCTTATAGATCATGTACAGAGATTTTACAATTTACTTATAATGTTTTAAAAAATATAAAATCCAATTACCCGGGTTTATTCCTTTCGAATAATCCTTTAATATCCTCATTTCGTACACATCAAGGCTCTGTAACGGTTTGGCCATTAGTGACGAGTGAAAAACAAGAAGAGCTTTTTTGGGCACTACCTGAAGATTATGAAAATTCTAAATCTGCTGCCGATTTACTCATAGAAAAAATCGTAAATTTTATAAAAGAACAAATAGAAAGCGAAGAAATTTTACCATCTACTGCAAACAGAATATCTGAAAAAGATTTCATGATATTAGTCAGAAAGAGAGATGAATTTAGTAATAATCTGATCAAAGAACTTAGCAAAGCTAAGCTTAAAGTTGAGGTAAGCGATAGAATGAACCTTAAGGAAAATCTAACTATAATGGATTTAATTTCATTAGCTAAATTTGTGTTACTACCTGATGATGATTTAAATCTTGCCGGTTTACTAAAATCACCGATTATTGGAATAAGCGAGCAGCAATTATACGAACTTCTTGTAAATAAAAGTGAGAATAGCTTATGGGATATACTCTCTTCACATGAGGAGATATATAATAAGTTAGATTCTCTAATTGAACTTTATAAAATATCTATTGTTGAGAACTTCTTTGATTTAGTGGTACATAATCTAAATTTACGAGAGCTTTACGATGATGATAGTGATGATATGATAACTGAGCTATTAACATTAAGCAAAAACTATGCAAATGATATAGATAATTCACTGCAAGGATTCGTTGCTTGGTTTGAGAATAACGATATCTATATTAAACGTGATATAGAGCATTCAGACAAAATAAGAGTAATGACCGTCCACGGCTCTAAAGGGCTTGAAACTCCTATTGTTATATTATGCGATTCTACTACTTTACCGATAAGCAGCAATAAATTTATTTGGGATGATAAAGGAGAAATGTTTTTCTCTGCTAATGCTGCCGATACTCCTGAGTTTTTGCAAGAACTGAAAGAAGCTGAAAAATTAAAAGATTTGCAAGAATATATAAGACTACTCTATGTTGCAATGACAAGAGCTAAAGACAGGCTGATTATATGCGGTTTTAGTAATAAATCTACCACTCCTGAAAATTGCTGGTATGAAATAGCCAAACAAACTTGCGATAAATCTCTCAATTAGTAGCTGCTATATTAAATATAATAGACTATTAAGACGCACATATATTTAAATAGCATCTTATGTTAAAAATTTTAGAAAGTTTCTTTGAAAATAAAGTAAGAATTAAAATAGAAAGGTTAAACAATTACCATCCCTGCATTATGCTTATGAAAAAGGTCATAAGGAATAATACTTAAATTTTTTTCTTTTTAAGGCTTGTTTATACTTTGTTATTTTAGAAATAACAACTACAACACGAAAAATAAAAATACTTATTAACAGAGGATATAAGATATTTAACTGATCAAACATCATTAATTTCACAGAATTTAGTTAGATACTACATAATAGTAGTAACATTTATTTGAATTTCAACTTAAATATTTTTTATTTCAATTTAACTCCTATATCTTAAATTTAAATCATTTATAGATATTGTCATAAGAAAATTAATAAGATTTTTATTGAAACCGCTACTTCTAAAATAGATAGCATAATAATTTATGCATTATGATAATAATCATGCCTTAATAAATCAGATTTAAGAATACCACAATTATATTCACATGAATCTAAATAAGCTTGTAATTCATGAACATTTTGTTCTATTTTTTCATAATTATATTTATATGAGTTTTGGAATTTTTCAACTAATTTACCTTTATTAACAACTTTTTTATAAGCATCTTCTTTAAAAAACCCATCTTTTTGTTCTTCACTACAAAAGTAATCCTTAAATTCACTATGTTTTTTCGGTAAATTAGAGATAAATTCTGCAAATTTTTCTAATTGAATATTGGTAATTAGAGTAAATACCAAACCTATATTTTCTTTATATTGGTTAACTCTTGAAATTTCATGCGCTATTGTATCTTTTTGTCCAATTTCAATAACATTATTAGATAAAATAACTAAATCTTTTTTATTAACCTCTTGCTTTTCAGATTCCTTTAGTTTTATATTCAGTATTTCCTCTTCTAATGCCTCTTTACTAAATAATTTTTTAAATGCAGCAAGCCACGGACCAAAAGCTGTACTTTCTAACTTTTTAAAATATTCTTTTAACTTCATAACTAATTTCCTTGTTTATATTTTCTTAGTTTAATTTATAGTACTAGTTGGAAGTAATCAAGTTATAGAACTAAGAAAAATTAATACTTTTGTAAAAATTATATATAGCGTAAAAATTGAAAAACAGTGTTAAAATGCTTAAAATAATTTGACTATTTTAGAAAATTTTAATAAAATCTATTAATAAACTCAATCGATAATACAAAATATGAAAACAGCTTTTATCTTCCCCGGTCAAGGGTTGCAATTGATCGGCATGGGGAAAGATTTTTATGATAATTTTAAACCCGCCAAAGAAACTTTTCAAATCGTTGATGAAGTACTAAACCGAAAACTCACTGATATAATTTTTAATGGACCTTCTGAAGAACTTACCTTAACCACTAACGCACAACCGGCATTAATGGCAGTATCTATGGCAATAATAAATATTATCAAAGCTGAAACCGGTAAAAGTTTGGATAGTCTTTGCGATTATGCTGCCGGTCATTCGCTAGGTGAATATAGTGCTTTATGTAGCACCGAAAGTATTAACCTTGAGACAGCAGCAAAACTACTTCATATACGTAGTACATCTATGCAGGAAGCATGTCCTGAAGGTGAGGGAAGCATGGCGGCTTGTATCAATATTCCGTTTCAAAAACTTGAAGAAATATTAGAAGAGATCAACAAAATAAATTTATGCCAAATCGCCAACGATAACATCGAAGGACAAATAGTTATTAGCGGCAAGACCACAGCTATAGATCATGCTATTAGTATAATTAAAGATTTAGGTTATAAAGCAATAAAGCTGAAAGTCAGTGCTCCATTTCATTGTAGCTTAATGAAGCCGGCAGAAGAAAAAATGCGAGTAGCTCTTGATAAAGCTGTAATTAATAAACCTCTGATACCGATAATCCAAAATTATACCGCAAAACCTACTCTAGATCCTACAGAAATCAAACAAAATTTAATGCTTCAGATATGCGGGCGAGTTAGATGGCGTGAAACTTTAGAACTATTTCACAAATTAGAAATTGCTCATATAGTAGAAATAGGGGCAGGAAGCGTACTAACAAATATGCTCCGGAAAATTAATTATCCATATAAGTTAAGTAATATAAGTAATTTAGAAGAACTACAGCATTGTTTAGATAACATTAGTCAATAACTGTCTCTAATAACTTCTGATTCATAAAGTTTTTAAATTAACTTAATATTATTATATGCAAATTAGTTTTAGTTTTTTTAAGCAATTACTAGAATTATTCACTAGTGATTGGCAGAGCTATTTAGACAAGGTAATAGAGGATTTTAAAATTTAGCCTTAACAGATACTAATGATACATTTTTAAAAGAAGAATGTTATAATTGCTCTTATCCAAAAAGACATTAAAGAAGGTGAATATCCATGGTATGTTGCTCCTTTTAATAAAATAGATCATGCAAGTTTATTACTTACCAATATTCTCATATATTAGAGCTTGATTATCTAAATCAAAATACGGTAAAAGCAGTAAAAAATATGCTGCGAAATAACTTCAAAGATATATATAATCCGGAAATTTATATTATTGCTAATTATGAAGAACCTATAATTAAAAACTATACGATAATAGATAAAATAGCCGAAGGTAAAGTTATTACCTTTGAAGATTTAAATATTAAATATGTAGATCACACGGATGAAGAGTGAAAATATATAGGTGATATAGTAAATGATATTAGAAAACTAGACAGCAAGTTAGTAGCAGATATTCAAATATCATCAAATTTATTTATCAATTTTATTTTGTAGATTTTCTTATTACTCAGTGTACAATCATTTTTATGGCTGCATATTTTGAAGAATTAAACAATTTTCATCAAAATTTAGATAACCTCAATTTTTCCGTTACAAAAATATATTCCCGAATGCCAACCAAAAGACTATAAGAGTTTTGTCAATCTTAAAGCAATAACTTGGAATAGATTTTTAGTTAAATATCAGAAATTATTTGAGAACATTCAGAACATATTATTTAGCATCTGTAGTGATAGTGAGAATTTTGTAAAATTGTTAATTTCAGACTCTTATAATCTTAGCTTAAACAAGCGAATCGAAATTATAGAGTACTTAATAGATAAATATAAAAATGATACTAAATCTATTTATTACATAACCCAACAACTTTTTGATATTTGTGATGATAACACGGATATTAAAACGCTCGAAGCCAAGGCTAAACAGTTTTACAAATATATTGAATATTTCCGTAGTTGGGATGAGTTACCTAGTTATTGGTATATGGACTTTAAAGGGCCATCCGGATGTGATAAGGAAGCTTTGATTATGGGCAATTCCGTAAAGCCGGAAAATGATTATATTTAGTTAGAAAAATTATAAAATAATTCTAGAAATTATGCTTATTAGATGATATAAAGTAAAGCCATAACCGGAGAGATGGCCGAGTGGCCGAAGGCGGCGGTTTGCTAAACCGTTATACGGGTCATACCGTATCGAGGGTTCGAATCCCTCTCTCTCCGCCAGTCTGGATAGTTAGCCAATTCTTGTAGTTTATCGAATGGAAAAGCCAAGGAGTAATCAAGATTTCCGCCTTTCAAATTTAGGTTCGCAAATACACATTATCGCCTTATTGCCTTGATTTAACAAGGATTTCAGCTCTTAATACAAACCTACTAATATGTTCTATGCTATTCATATGTTAGTTTATGCTAGACTTTTCTCTAATATTTTCTGTTACTTATACGTTATTTTCTACAAATTTCACCAATTTTAGCCATTTTTTTTCTAAAAATATGTACGCTATACAAACTAGGGGCTATTCCTCGTAAAATAAGGGATTGGAGGGCTTTTTGTAAAAATTTTTTTTAATAGAATTAATTGTTTATACCAAAATTTTTCAGTTTTTGTGTATAAAAATTGCACCTATTACCAGAATTGAGTGAGGACTTAAATAAAGCTCAAGGGTTGGGTCGGAAATATAAAGGTTTAAAAATTTCAACGTTTCTTCTTTATTACTACAGTCTGTGCTACCATTATTACACATGGTACATCCTAATTTTACTTTATCATTTGCTACTAAATCTTTTAATTGTGTTACTTCCTCTAAGGTAGCCAATTTTATATCACTTATGTTGCGAAAACCATCTATTACTTCATTAAATATATTATTTACGCCTTGCGAAACTGTCCTTCTTATATCATTTATATCTTCATTAGTATGCCAAGAAACATAAGGTAAACTACTATCGTATTTGTGAAACAAACCCCAACACCAACCTTGTACTCCTTCTGTATTTCCAAGTGTTGATTTATATAATTCATCTCATTTATAAATAATTTTTGTTCTTTCATTTTTTACTTCTTACAATAGTTAAATTCTACTTATTCAAAATAACCTAGCTATTTCAGCTTTTGATTACAACATAAATTATACAAATCTGCTAAATCATAAGTAGGAAAACCTATAATACACTATATAAATATAAGGTTTATCTCCTGTAACCTTAGGTTTAATAGAATTTATATATGAGTAGCAATTACACACCAAAAAATTATGGTTTATTCGGAAAGTACATAAGTAAGATATCAAAAGCCATAATTACTAAATATAGAAAATAATATAAGCAATACTAAAAGTAGTAATTAATATGCAAAGATATTTAGACCCAACAAATGATA
Source organism: Rickettsia africae ESF-5 (assembly GCF_000023005.1). NCBI lineage: Bacteria > Pseudomonadati > Pseudomonadota > Alphaproteobacteria > Rickettsiales > Rickettsiaceae > Rickettsia > Rickettsia africae. Next base: position 1,051,780 of record NC_012633.1, read on the forward strand.
GTTTGTTTAAAAAAATCTTTCGTGATTTAGAGAGATTAAAGGAATGTATCAATGCAGTTCTTGAACTTCAGGAGGGTTTTAGAATTAAAGAAATAGAGTTTATGCCCATAGAGCAAGTACCTATGCTCAATAAAGGAAAAAAAGCATATTTGATTTAAAGGTTAAAGATGAAGCCGGTAGCTGGTATATAATCGAAATGCAAAATAGCAGAAATTAAGGAATAAATCTAAGGCGTTAACTACGCAATCACAACATACAAAATCGTATCCCGCTACCCAGTAAACGACCTCTTCAGCTCATTGGTGGGAAAGGACGAACCCACATAAGATATTATAACACTTCAATACTCAACTTACAATAATTATAGCTTAGTAGTTGAGATATTATTTAAAGGATTAAATTATGACTGATTTAATCAAACAATTTGAGGTGCTACTGTCATTCCCGCGAGGCATTGTTGTGTGGATCAATTTCAACCTCTGTCATCCCGTGGCTTGAACGCGGGATCCAGTTAAAAATACTAAAATTATTAGTATTTTTTATTGTTTTTATGGACCCTGTGGTCAAAACCACGGGATGACAGAGGTGAAATTGATCCACACAACAATGCCTTCCTGCGAAAGCGGAAATCCAGTACTTTAAAGCTTTTTTAAAAGTTTTACCTTGAAAAAAATGATATAAAAAATCTTTAAAATTAAGATTTTTTAGCCTGGATCCCTGCTTTCGCAGGGATGACATCTAGGGCTTTTTAAAAATTGTCCGGTACTATACTTAGTAACACGCCGGCAAATAGAGCGGTCATTATCCTTAAGTGCAACAGACACAACCTCAATTGCTAATGAGGTTGCGGTTACTGCAAATGTAGTAACTGATTGTTTAAAATAATTAACTAATATATTAAATTACTAATTGTAATTATTATCATTTATTAAAATAATCTCGCTTAATCTTCTATATATTCAAAAATTCCCTAAATCAATTCCAATTTATTTATGCTTTTAGTTAAATTTCTATTGCGTTCTTAAAGTTTCTTATTATGATTCTGTCTATAGCTCATTTTTAACAAAATATTAAAATTTATAGAATTCAATAAGAATATAATTATGTTCATACTAAACATTTTTAAAACAAACTGGCACAAAAGATTATCCGAAAGAAAGTACAACAAGTGACCTTAGTAATAAAAATATAACTGATGAACAAGCAAAAGATTTAGCTGCAGCACTTAAAGCTAATAAATCTTTAACGTCGCTTTATCTTTCTTGGAACAACATAGGCGAGGCAACATTTAAAATAATTAATGAATATCTGTACAGAAATAAAACTATAACCAAAAAAAGCAGAAAAGAAATATGAAGAACAGCAAAAGCAAGAACTAGAAACACAACAAGTAGAGGAAGAAAAAAGAAAACTATTGGACGAACAAGAAAAACAACAGCAAAACCTCAAGCTTGATGAGCTAAAATATAATCAACTAATTTTAGTAATAAAAGAAAGTACGGAAGAAGAAGCAGAAAATTTAGTTAAAGAGCTAAACGGTGACACGCTTAACAAGATAGACGATAACAACGATACGGCTTTAACTTTAGCTGCTTATAAAGGATTAGATAAAGTTTGCAACTAATCTCTAAAATGTCTAATCAGGCTATTAGTACTATTAATAGCAATGGTGAAACGGTTTTAACTTATGCTGCTAGTAAATGCTAGTAAAGGCTTAAGTAAAGTATGCATGCAACTAATCCCTCTAATGAGCGATCCGGCTATTAATACTATTACCAAAACTTATGGTACTATAGCCTTAACTTTAGCTGTATGGAAGGGTTTAGAAAGGGTTTGTGAGTTATATTAATACCTAGAACGACTATTCAAGCTATTCATCATGTTAATAATAAAGGTGAAACAGTATTAAATTTAGTTATAAAAAATAATTTTAAAAATATATATGACTTATTAACTTTAAGAGTAAATGAGCTAAATAATCAATTCAATAAAACAAATATATATATAACAACGAGGACGAAAAACTTATTATTGCAGAGGAAGCAAATATTTACCAAATAATAGGCAAGATAATTTTTAACTTACAAAATAGTACTAATATTGATGAAGCAGACAAGCCCATAGAGAGAATAGCTTATATAGAATACTTAATAATGTTCAGAAGCTAACAGATAAAAACGACATAATAAATATAACTCAAAGTATAACAGAACTTATAGGAAATGCAATTACCGAGGGGACAGTTGTAGATTTAGAAGATGAAGTTAATGAAATGGCAGAAAAACAAACGCAACAAAAGTTAAATATATTCAACGCAACAGTAAAAAATAATTACGAAATTAGAAACTGCTAACATTAAAGATAGTGCAGTGATACAAACACAAATAAACGAAATATCAAGTAAAGTACAAACTTTAGAAAACAATGTTAGTATAGAGCAAATAACAAACTGGATGGGGAAACTTTTAGATGGCAAAATTACTAAAGGAACAGTTATAGATTTAAGAAAGAAAATTGAGACAATAATACTTCAAGAAAAAAACGAATACACTAGTATAATTACATTTATAGCAAAGGATTTATTACCAACCGCTTTTCAATAATCCAGAATTGCTACAAGTGGCCACTACATTACTAAGCCCTAATTTAATCTACGAAGCAATTAATAATGATGATAAGGAGCTTATTTTAGCCGGACTAATGAGCATGGGATATAATATTTAAACTAAATATTTGGAGCTGGTACTAATGCATAAACAGGCCTAAGCGTAGCCTGAATCAAGGCTAATCTAAACTGGTTAAGGGTTTGCATAACGTACCCCCCCAGTCTAGACAGTTAACCAATTCTTGTAGTGCGATCTAAGTATAATCTTTATCACCAAGCATATTATAGATTTCCGGCATATATTTATGTTTCAGCCAAATCTCAAGGCTACCGATAATATAAAGGTTATTTTTAGCTCTGCTAATACCGACGTTTAAAACGTTTGGCTTTTGCGTCATTATATTTCGTGCACCTTTATCAAGAGGATGCTGAGCTCCTAGTAGTATTTTATTACCGTATCATTTTCTGTGCCTTGAAATGCATGAATAGTGGCGATATTTTTATATCCAAATACTTGAATTGTTTTCTCATATCTTGAATCGTCATATATTTCATTCAATTTTCTACGAATAGATTCGCTGTAATCTTTATACATTGTAAGGATGTCAATTTGTTTGAGCAAATCATCCCCATTTTTCTCTTTTAATACTTGGTTTTAATAACTCTAGTAATTTTTGAAATTCGGCTTCCGATTCATATTTATAACGTTGAACCTTATTATCTTTTATATCTATCCATTTTGAAGTACCTAAAATCGTTCTAATATCAGAGTTACAGTCAGAGGTAGCAAAAATCATTTTGTCACCGTAAGCTATTTTGTTACATATTTTAAACATCAGATTTTGGCATCTTCTATGCACTCATAAAGGAAAACTAACCGTAACATCATCTATTTTTGTTTGATATAAAGAATTACGATCAGCTAGGTTTTGCAATGAAACTTCCGAAGGTGACCACTTAGGATATGAAACCTTAAAATGTTCACATAATTTGATTAAATCTTGCTTTAATATAGAAATAGGATCTGTTTGCAGCGGATCACCGACTACTACGACTTTTGTTGATTTGTAAATAGTACTAGCTGCGTATTGTGACGGTATCTGCCCTGCTTCATCAATAAATAACCAAGGAATTGCATTATGTTCGGATGTTGTCAACATTTTATCGAATGAGTGAAAAGTTGTAGACACAACAGGTATGACCATAAAGAAATTTTGCCAAACAATTTTGTAAGTTAAAAATTTTCTTGCCAATTTTTCCAAAATAAATTTTCTTCAAAATCCTTAATATTGAAATATTTATCTTTTAAACTTACGATAGCCAAGCTTATATCGTCGTTAAGCTGTTTTATTTCTTCTACAGAAGCTTCAATTTTCTTAATTGCAGCTTTAATATTCTTAATATCAGTTTTTATCCGGTCAATTTCTTCTGAAGATTTATTTTTTAGCTTAATTAAATCCCGTTTTTGCTCATAGCAAAAATTGTATTTTGCGGTTTTAAAAAATGCATGAATTTTTTCAAAAAAAAACCAAATTTAATAATTTTATTTCACAATCAATTTTAAGTATTTTTAGAGCTTTTATAATCAAGCTCTAATTCTAACTCATTTTACTCTTCTTTTTTTCTGCATATATCAATCCTCTTCCTTAATTAACTCTCTTTTCTTTTTATTAAATTCAATAACTGATGCAATATTTTCATAAACTTCATGAATTTCACTGTATAAATTGTTAAAACCAGCACACGCTTCTTTCCATTCATTATTAATTTCATCTATAGAATTACAATACTCAGGTTTAAAATGTGCAGGGGCTTTATCTCTACATTTATTATTAACTAGCAGATTAAGATATTGCAGCATTGTATGTTTTTCATCATTCTTATCATCGTTTTCTTCTTCATCTTTATATTTCCAAAACTTATTTGAAAATCTCTTTTTATTTCCATGATTAACGAGCACCGCAGCAAATATACCCCTATCTTTCTCTTTTTCCTCTTTCAATAAAAGTTATTTAAAATAACTTAAATCTTTATGATATAGCTTATCTATTTTACTATATAACGATATTTCTTTAGATATATTTTCAACGGCATTGTTATTAGATGATGCAACAACCATACCGTAAGTTTGTAATTCCGGTTTGAAAGAATTAACATGATAATCAAAATTTGGTGTATGTAAGGAAGATTTTTTATTTTGAAACCCCTCCTTAGGATCTTCTAAAGTTGCTAAATAAGAAGCACGATCTACATAGATATTTGCTATAAGATCAAAAAGTATAGTGGTTTTCCTGTACAGGTGGACCATTAACAGCAAAAAGCTTTCCTGAAAAGAGGGTAATACCACATTAATCGCCACAGCTTGCAGTACCGCAAGAGAGTGACTCGGCGATGAACACCAACGCATCGGTTGCATCATAAATGGAGATAACAGTTCTTGTAGACTTTCTTGATGCTTTAAAACATCTATGGAATCCGGCTTATCTTCTTTACCGAGATATTTGGCAATTGCTGATTCCGAGTCAAATTTTTCTATATTACTTCGTACAAAATCTAATGGTCTTAGAAAAAAACTATTAAACATTTCTAAGGAAGGAGCGGCAAAATTATAAATTACCGGTTTATCTTTTTTCTTTTTATGCGAGGTAACTCTTCTTAAGCATATTTCAGAGCGGCTAAATAAATATTTTTTGTCAATTTCTAACTTCTGCACTACAAGATCAATCATAAGATTACTCATTTTTAAATCTAGAGTTTTAACTCAAGAATCTTGCTTTTTATCCTTAAAATATATTCTCTCACTTTCTGAAAATACTTCCTCTATTAGGCTGTTATTATTATCTACAAAATTTGGTAAATCTTTTAATTCTTTTTCTTGGAATTCATCTCTCATGATTCTACCGAGAGCATAAGCAGCAATAGAGATAACCATCAATCCTTCAATATATTTACCGTTTTCATCTATAGTTAAACCAGCAATAGGTGTTTGTCGGTTGCTCTTGCTTATCTTGATGGTTATTATAATCATTTAAGAACTCTTGATCTAATTTAGTGATATTTTGGATTTTCTGTAAAAGATCAAGTGCAGCTTCCGACCATTTTAAATAACCGAGATAAATATGCCAATGAACTGCTACTTCGTTTTTCTCAAGATCAATACCGAGTGTTGTTTTATCCACAAACTAAACATCTTTTAAGAACAAAGTGTTTCTTTCTTATCCAGTTTGCAACTAAAACTGCCTTTTTTATCGGTATGTTCTCTAATAATGTCAAAATATCTATTTAAATTTTCGTTTTTATTAGGAGTTAGTACTTCAATAATCTTCCATACACCGAGGATAGATTTGATTTGTTCATCAGATTGATTGTACATCAAAAGAAGTGTACACTTAAAATAGAAATATCCTAAGTATGAAACTAGAAGAAGTAAACAACTTTTTAATGTTACTATTTATAGCATATAAAGATGTGTATAATTATCACCAAATTATTAATGATTTAATAAAATTTAGTATTTTATAAATTCATTTAATATATTTCCTTAACCCAAATAGGATATAATAAATGCAAAATAATAAGGAAATTATTAAATATATAGTGTCTAGCATTTGGTCTTATTGGAATCCTATAAACTGGTCACCAAGCATACAATTAGCTACCTTAAGTTATATATTGTCTTGTTTAATTGATGGGAATGATGCATTATTAGGTTGTAGAGATATTAGATCAGATATATATTACAATGAACTATAGTTAATTCAGATGAATACAACTTTCTTCTTTAGCAAATAAAGCAATGAATGCCTATATAGTCAAATGCACATTTAAACCGCTTCAACGCACATAGCCATACCCATACCGCCACCGATACATAAAGTAACTAAGCCTTTTTTAGCTTTAGCTCTGCGTAAGCCGTGTATCAGAGTAATAAGTACACGTCCGCCGCTTGCCCCGATCGGATGACCGATGGCTATTGCTCCACCGTTAACATTAACCTTCTCCATATCCCATTTCATTTCACGGTTTACATAAATACTTTGAGCGGCAAACGCCTCATTAACCTCGATAACTTCCAAATCATTAACGCTCCAACCTGCTTTACTTAAAGCTTTTTTGGATGCAGGAACAGGGGCAGTACCCATAATACTTGGATCAACACCGGCTGAAGCATAAGAAACAATACGAGCTAGCGGCGTTAAATTATGCTTTTTCAAAACTTCTTCGGAAACTACCATAAGACATGCCGCACCGTCATTAATAGAGGAAGCATTATCCGCTGTAACTACAACGTTTTTATCAAAAGCAGGACGTAATTTACTCAGAATTTCAAGGCTGATATCAGGTCTTACTGTTTCATCATGATCAAACAAACTAGTAGTTTTTTTAATCGTTACTTCGACAGGTAAGATTTCATCTTTAAAAACTCCTGCTAGCTGTGCTTTAGCTGCTTTCTTGTGAGAGCTTAAGGCAAACTCGTCCTGCTGTTGTCTGCTAATATTAAACTGTTTCGAGATATTTTCGGCTGTAATACCCATAAATACTCCTGAAAATACATCGGTTAATCCGTCATACTGCATTAGATCAACCATTTTAATATCGCCGAATTTAGCTCCTGCTCTGATATAGCTACCGTGCATACAGAGCGACATATTCTCCCGCCCACCTGCTATAACTATTTCATTATCATCCATCATAATTGAATTTGCTGCAAGTACTACGCTTTTAAGACCTGAGCCGCATACTTTATTAATCGTATAGCCCGGCACTTCTTTCGGTATTCCCGCATAAATCAGAGTTTGCCTCGCCGGATTCTGCTCGCTACCACCGGTTATTACCTGTCCTAGGATTACCTCACCTACTAAAGCTGGATCGATTTTGCTGTTTTGCAGTATATCATTTATTAAATGAGCAGCAAGCATAGGTGCAGCCGTTGTACTAAGGCTACCCATAAACGAGCCGAAAGTAGTCCTTTGCACATAAAAGTAGTCCTTTTCGCATAAGTTATATAAACCAGTTTTGTCATAATGTGTACTCCTTAAACAATTTATCTAGTTTATCATTTATTAAATAACTAATATGTCCGCCTGCTACATCTATAAGCTTAGAGTTTTTTAATAATTTTTGCAAAGGTAAAATGGAAAATTTAGGTACTATTTGATCATCTTCTGCTGCTACCATATATATACAGGACAATGACTTAAACTCGGATCAATAATAAAATTATTCGATTTTCCATTTAAGATTTATAAACATATTTTCATCTAATATATTTTGTATAATTTGATTATAAACCTCCTTAGATATACTATTACCTGACATAAGCCAATTCTCTATTCTCAATGCTAATTCTTGCTCCTTATCGGAAGTTATAGAGAAAAAATTTTTTAATTTAGCATTGAAATAATCAGGGAATAAAAGAAAAAATAAAATTTGAACATGAATTTTAGGAATTATCGTAAATTGTCTATACCACTATCTAGTTTTAAATATCGATGCAACATTCTTATATAGAAAAAATGAGAAAAATCCCACGGGCAGGTAAGTAAAGTCAGAGTTTTGATAAATTTAGGCATAAGTACGTTTGTAGCTATCGCAAGGTTACCACCGATACAATGACCTATTAAATTAATGTCTTTAATTTTCAAATTATCTATTACTTCGATTATTTTATGCACATAGTCGTCTAGTAAATCTTTAGGTTCCTCAATCTCTAGCCAATCTGTTAAATAAACTTCACCGTAGCTTCTCAAAGTTTCAATAAAACTTTTGTCACGAGCTAAAAAAATATTTCCAGTGAGTTGAAGATAGAGAGGATGATTAGGAAAGTTTTGATGTCATCCTGACTTCTTTCTATGTCATTCCTGACTTCCCCTTTGTTATTCTCACGAAAGCGGGAATCCATTTTTAATTTATTTTTACTGGAATCTCTGGACAAACCACGGGATAACGCCGAGTAATACAACACCCTATAATGCTCTGTTTGCATTACTATTTTACCTGATTTTAAATATTAATTACCTAAATTATGTGTCTTTGTATAATTATTATAAAGGTCACAATATTCCTGTAGTTTATTACTATCTAGCATTGAGAGTATCTAGTAATTCTTGACAAAAGGCTAAATATATTGTATAAGTGCAGCACCTTCAGAATGTAATAACAAGTATATAGGCTCTAAAGTTTTAGGGGAAATGTCTTTTCATAAAATCTTGAAGTGCTTAAGTTTTTTTTTTGTCCTTAGGGATTTATAATGCTAAGTACCTCATCACGATCGTTTAAAAACAAATTCAGAGCAGCATTTTGGCCTGTGCATAATTACGAACTCGGAAAGTTTATTCCGATGAGTACCTTAATGTTTTGTATTTTATTTAATCAAAACGTTTTACGAATCTTAAAAGATAGTATTTTAATCTCCGAGATTAGTGCAGAAATAGCAGGTTTTGCTAAAGTTTATTGCGTTACGCCTGCCGCTGCTTTATTCGTGATTATTTATGCTAAAATGATTAATTATCTTACTTTTGAAAAGATCTTTTATTATTTAAGTGCATTTTTTATCAGCTTTTTTGTTTTATTCACTTTTGTAATCTATCCTAATATTCATATTTTTCATGTACATCCCGATAATCTAGCTGACTGGATGGAACGTTATCCTCATTTTAAGTGGTACATCTCATTAGTAGGTAATTGGGGTTATATAGTATATTATAGTCTTGCCGAGCTTTGGCCTAATATTTTTTACGTATTATTATTTTGGCAGTTTGCTAATGAACTTACTACTACCGAAGAAGCAAAAAGATTTTATACTCTCTTTTCGCTATTCGGCAACTCTTCTTTAATATTAGTCGGCTTTTTAATGATGAATCTATCATCGGAAGATACTATTATTAAGAAGTTTATGAGTATTTCGGATAGTAAAATCACTTTAGTTCAAGTATCCACGACAATTGTGGCAATTGTTGCTATTATTTGTTGTTTGTTAGTTAGATTTATTAGCAAGAACGTTTTTACTAATCCGTTATTTTATGCTAAAGCAAAAAGTGGTCGCTCAACTTCAGAACGTATGGGGCTAATTAAAAGCTTTAAATATATTGCGAAATCAAAATATTTATGGCTACTTTTAATTTGTTCGGCAGCTTTCGGATTTGCTATTAACTTAGTCGAAGCCGTATGGAAAGCAAAAATTAAGGAATTATATCCGACTGTAAATACCTATGCTGAATTTAACAGTCTGTATATACTTTGGACAGGCGTGGCAATAATGGTTATGACCATCATCGGTAATAACATTATGCGTATGCACAACTGGTTTGTAGCAGCAGTTATTTCACCGGTTATAATAATGGTGACCGGCATTTTGTTCTTTGTACTTATCGTATTTGACCAACAAATTTTATCATTATTTGATGGAGCAGTTTTAATGTCACCTCTTGCTCTTGCCGTTTCAATCGGTGGTATTCAAAATATTTTAGCTAAAGGTACTAAATATTCTATATGGGATACTTCAAGAGAAATGTTATATATCCCTCTTGATGAGGAGCTTAAAACCAAAGGTAAAGCTGCGGTTGACGTGATAAGTGCAAAAGTCGGCAAATCCTCTAGCGGTCTTGTGCAATCTATTATTTTTACTTTAGTTCCAACCGCTACTTTTACCTTAATCTCACCAATTCTAATGGTGGTATTTACTTTTGTATGCTTAGCGTGGATTTATGCAGTAAGAAAAATATATTTTGAATATCAAAAAATAGCATAAAATAAATTATTGTCATCCCGCAACTTGACCACGGAATCTAAGAATACAAGTCTGTAACCAAGATACCGTGGTCAAGCCACGGTATGACACCGAACGCGTTTTTTGATCCACGCGGGTAATGCCCTTTTTAGCTAGGAACCTTACAGCATAAAACTATCGATGTTACTATGAATCAATCTCTCCTAAAGCTTTAGTCTCTATATTATCTAAGAAAATCTCAAAATCCTTTAAGATATCGTCTTTACTTTAATAAGAAGGCGGTTTAAATGAAGTTAGGGTAACTTTTTCACTCTTTATAAAATTATGAGGCTGAGGTTAATCCTTAAGTTTAATAGTAACAACTTCGCCTGCTAGAGAGTTCGGATATCTGTTCTTATTAATTGAATCTGGATGCGTAATTTCTAGATTTTTTGGAGTATTATCCTCCTTGTTCTTACTACGGAATGAAAAAATTCTAGATGATGGCATTTGATTTACATTTTATTTAAAAAACGCTATTTATTATAGAGCAATAATTTATATTTAACAAGCAGGATGGTTAATTGTCATAAACTTTTCTATCATTCTAGTAACAGAACGTTCTAGCTCAATATCTAATTTTAAATAATCAGAAAAGTTAAACCATTTAAGTTCATTCGATTCGTTATTTTTTATAAAATTATCATTATTTACTGTTTTTAGTAAAAATCGTACATCATAGTGATAATGAGCAGGCTCCTTATGAGTTCGCGGAATATAATGGGTGTCTATATCAAAAATCTCCTTATTTATCGTTTTGATTTCATTAATTCCGGATTCTTCTATAGCTTCTTTAACCGCTACATTTAATATATTACTATCTCCATCACAATGACCGCCTGGTTGAAGCCACTTATCAAGCTTTTTATGGTGCATCAATAAAAATTTAGTTTTATCATTATTAAGTAAAAAAGCCGAAGCAGTGAAATGTCCTATTTGTAAATCTCAGCTAAAAGGGTTTTCATATTCATTTAAAAATTCAAGCATTTTTGTTTTTGTAACAATTTCTTCAGGATATGTACTACTGTAATTTTGTAGTTTAATATATAATTCATTCATAATGATAATTTTTTATGTATAGAGCTTTGATATTTAACTCAAATTTCTCTGCTAAGTCAAATGACAATAATTGCATAAAATTATATTGTCCATGTTTCATGGTAATTATCATTGACAATTAGTTAATGTTTAGTTATATATCGCATAACTAAAATTTAATATTAACTAATTAGGTTTATTTTTATGCTTAACAAAATAGTCGAATTATTTAGAAGTGATGATACCAACCCCTTGGTATGGTAAGCTTGCAGTAGTAAGAGCATGTGCTGTTGGAATTTATGTGATAGCAGGTGATTTACTTAAATCTCCGGCTTTTATTCTCAAATGTGGTGCCGATATAGTAGCAACAATGGGAGCAATGCTAGCATATGAGCATTATACAGGCGCAACTTCGCAAGAAAGTCCGATGATAGGAAATGAAGCACAAGCTGCAATATAATAATAAAATATTTTTAACGAATTTAGAGGACACACCGACTCTAAATTCGTATTCATTGACCATTCAAACCGTTTTTTAGTCTAATTTTGACTTGTTTTAAAGAACGAGGAGTTGCGTCTGTAACTTCAATTTCAATATTTTCTGAAATATCTATTCTAGTACCGATAGCCGGAACACTACTGACTCTAGTCAATACTAATCCACCTATCGTATCAAATTCATCATAATCATTGTGTAGCTTTTCTCCTATTATTTCTTCAAGCACTTCTACTGCAACACGTGCATTTGAAATAATTGTTGAGTTATTAATAACCTTGAAATTATCGCTATCTAATTGCTGATCATGCTCATCATCTATTCGTCCTACTATTTCTTCTATCAGATCTTCAATAGTAACTAAACCGTCAGTACCGCCATACTCATCAACAACTATTGCAATATGTGTTCTCTCACGACGCATTTTTGCTAACAAATCTAATAATTTCATAGAAGGAGCTGCAATTATATGCTTACGTATAAGCTTTTTTAAACGACCGTTTTGCTTTGTAGCCAATGCTTTAAATAAATCCTTGATATGAATGAACCCTACTACATTATCCAAAGTACCATCATATATAAGAGTTCGTGTATGTGGGACTTCTAACTTAATAGACTCACTTAATTCTTCTAGATTCGTAGTTAATTTTATTGCCGCAATATCGGAACGCGGTACCATTATATCTTCAATAGTTTTATCTTCTAGCTCCAATAAATTAGCTAAAATATTACGCTCGTCTAAAGTCATTTTTTGGCTATTAATTTTAAGGCGTTTTATGACACCAAAAAAATTATCGGGCGTTTTTGTTTTTCTAAAAAAATTTTTTATCGGAGAGAATAATTTTCGTACAGTAAAAATTAACTTATTATTTTGATTTTTTTTACTAGAATCTTCTTTTTTTGAAGATTTTAACATAAATTTTTTTATTTAGTTAATAAGGAGGGAAAATACCGAAATATGATAATATTTCAATTTCTAGATTTTCCATAATATTTGCTTCTGTGTCATTTTGATGATCAAAACCAATTAAGTGTAAAATACTATGTATTAAAAGATGAATAAAATGATTCTCAAAAGTTTTGTGCTGCTCGCACGATTCGTTATATATTACCTCATAACAAAATGCTATATCACCTAAATGCATATAATCAGAATCATCTAAAAATTCAAGTTTAGAATATAAATCCTGCCAATTTAATTCGTTGCTTGGAAAAGAAAGAACGTTAGTAGCTTTTTCTATATTACGAAATTGTTTGTTTAAGGTCAATATTTCTGCAGCATTCGTTAGTAAAATTGATAATTCAAATTGTTTTATTTTACTAAAATTATCAAACCGCAATAAAATATTTTGAGTTATTTTTTTGATTAAACTCTTATTTATCTGCTTATACTCACGCCATTTGTTGTAGTTTCTTACAATTTCTACGTTTATCATTGTACCAAATATTGAATAAATAGTCGTTATAGACTTAGCTGTAACTTAAGAGCATATTTTAAAAGCTGTATATCTTCATTAGAGATAACGTTAATTTTAGATTTTAATCTTAATTTGCTTACTGTCATTATTCGATCAATCATGGCTTTACCTTTTTTGCTACCTATCATTACGTAGGCTTCACAAGGATAGCATTTATCGATGTTACTAGTTAAAGGTATTACTTGCACACGATTTAATGAAGCATTTGAGTAATTATTGCCAGTCTTACCTTAGTGACTTCCCACCTAACAAAGGATTAAAGTCGACCACCATACCTCAGCTCTTTTCATAAAAATCGCGTTCTATTAACCCTTCTACCCACTCATTGGCCTTCTCCTCAGCTTTTGTATCTTGAGCCATGGCTTTGTAAGCGGCTCCAAGCTTCTCATTAATTACATAAGGTTTTACAAGTTGCTCAATAAATTTGCTAATTTTACGTTCACCTATTACAGAATAAAGCCTATAATAAACCGCTTCATCTATAGTAATTGTCAATTTCTTCTGCATAAAATACTCGTATACACGTGTGTTACACGTATGCTATCATATATATAAATTAATCAACATAAGGATTATTTACTTTAGTAAACAAAGATAATAGCTATGAAAACTGACCACACAGGCAATAAGCATGATATTTTAAGACATCAGTTTTTGTTGGTAATTCTCTTTTAATTTTTGAAAATCCTCATCGGCATGGTATGAAGAACGGGTTAGCGGGCTTGCCGAAACCATCAAGAATCCTTTTGTTTTTGCTACTCGCTCTAGATATTTAAACTCTTCCGGCGTAACATATTTTGCGACCTCAGCATGATTTTTGGTAGGCTGCAGATACTGCCCGATAGTTAGGAAATCAACCTTTGCTTCTCTTAAATCATCTATAACCTGTACTACTTCATTTATTTCTTCCCCAAGTCCTACCATCATACCGGATTTTGTAAAAATTTCAGGAGATAATTTTTTAATATTATGAAGTAAGCTTAAAGAATTATAATATCTAGCCCCTGGTCTAATCGTTTTGTATAAAGACGGTACTGTTTCGACATTATGGTTAAAAACGTCAGGTTTTGCGTTTGCTATTATTTCAGCTGCTCCTTCTTTTCTTAAAAAATCGGGTGTTAGAATCTCAATAGTAGTATTTGGCGATGATTTTCGGATTTCGCTAATACACTCCGCAAAATGTGACGCTCCGCCATCCTCAAGATCATCACGATCGACGGAAGTAATTACTACATGCTTAAGATTTAGCTTTTGTACCGCCTCCGCTAACCTTTGCGGTTCATACGGATCAAGTAAATCCGGTCTACCCGTTTTAACGTTACAAAACCTACAAGCTCTAGTACAAACCGAACCTAAAATCATCACAGTTGTATGTTTTTTTGACCAGCACTCACCAATATTAGGACAAGCAGCTTCCTCGCACACAGTATTTAATCTCAGATTCTTTATTAAATCCTTTGTATTATAGTACTCTGTAGAATTAGGAGCTTTTACTTTTATCCAATCAGGTCGTTTATTTAAATTAGCCATAAAACGGAAATAATTCAATTAATTTTGTCACTTCATTTAATACTTTCTGCTCAAGAGCGCTATTATCTTCATTATTTTTTAAGCCGTCTAAAATATCTGCTACCATATGACCGACTAATACAAAATCCTTTTCTTTAAAACCTCTAGTAGTACATGCGGGAGTACCAAGGCGAATACCTGAAGTGATAAAAGGCGAAGTTTCATCAAACGGGATAGCATTCTTATTACACGTAATCCCTGCTCTATCCAAAGAATTTGCGGCAAGCTTACCCGTGATTCCGTCTTTACGCAAATCCACTAAAACAATATGATTATCGGTACCACCTGTTAATATATCATATCCTCTTTCTTGCAAGCTACTTGCTAAAGCTTTAGCGTTACTTATTACCTGCTGAATATAACTTTTATATTCAGGCTGCAAATTTTCTAAAAAAGCTACGGCTTTTGCAGCTATTATATGCATTAACGGACCACCTTGTAGTCCTGGAAATAATGCAGAATTTATTTTGTGACCTATCGCTTCATCGTTAGATAAAATTAAACCGCCTCTTGGACCTCTAAGTGTTTTATGAGTAGTAGAGGTAACAGCATGAGCATAAGGAATAGGGCTTTGATGCTCACCTGTGGCAACAAGTCCTGCAATATGAGCAATATCTGCCATAAAGTAAGCTCCTACTTTATCCACGATTTCTCTAAATTTTGCAAAATCAATATTACGAGGATAAGCAGAAAAACCGGCTATAAGTAATTTTGGTTTATGCAAATCCGCTAAGCGTTCAATCTCATCATAATCGATTAAATAAGTCTCTTTATTTACGCTATAAGAAACGGCGTTAAACCATTTACCAGACATATTAGGAGCTGCACCGTGCGTTAGATGCCCGCCACTATCTAAGGACATACCAAGAACCGTATCACCCGGCTGTAATAAAGCAAGATATACAGCCTGATTTGCTTGTGATCCTGAATGAGGTTGGACATTTGCATATTTGCAGTTAAAGAGTTTTTTTACTCGTTCTATAGCTAAATTTTCAGCTTTATCTACTTCCTCGCAACCGTTATAGAATCGCTTACTTGGGTATCCTTCAGCATATTTGTTAGTCAGAAGCGCCCCTTGAGCTTCAAGCACAGCAGGACTTACGAAATTTTCTGATGCAATAAGCTCGATTACGCTACTTTGACGTAGCTTTTCATGCTTTATTATTTCATTAATCTCTTTATCCGTTTCGTGTAAATTATTATTAAAAATATTCATTCATCCTCATATTTTTTTGGTTTTGTTGTGTGGATATCTAATCATCATTGCGAGGAAAAATTGAAAATTTTGACGAAGCAATCTCATACCAAAATCCTGAGATTGCCACGCAGCCTACGGCTGCTCGCAATGATGGTTATTTATAAAATTAATCGCAATCTCAAGCCCCCGTCCATCTATTGAATGCGC
Organism: Rickettsia africae ESF-5; assembly: GCF_000023005.1. NCBI lineage: Bacteria > Pseudomonadati > Pseudomonadota > Alphaproteobacteria > Rickettsiales > Rickettsiaceae > Rickettsia > Rickettsia africae. The sequence continues at coordinate 1,068,139 of NC_012633.1, forward strand.
AAGAGACGTTAATTTATGTCCGCTATGCTCTATATGCAGCTTAGATAAATAGTTTGAAGCATTATACATCTCGCTAACACCGACCACCTCATCTAATTCCCCATGAATCAAGCATATAGGAGTAAGCTTATTATTCACTTCCATAGGTGGAATTAATGCACCCGAAAAACCTATAGTACAGCAAAACGGCTCTTTTTGAACTAGTGTTAAATATAATCCTATCATCGTACCTTGAGAAAAGCCAATAATGATAGTATCTTTGTTGGTTAGATTTAACTCGTCCTGCTTTTGCTTTATTATATCTTCAACCTTAGAAATATTATTTGCAATTAGCTTTGCCATAATATGCGGGCTGCGGTCTTGCAAACTAAACCATTGTCTACCATAAGGCATCATATCATAAGCCTCGATACCATGCGGGGAAATAAAATGACAATTGGGTAAATAATTTTTGATATAAGGCACAAGTCCTATTAAATCATGTCCGTCCGAGCCGACACCGTGCAGTAATACTACTAGCTTCTTCGGCGGCTGCTCTTTACTTTCTACTTCGGGGTATTCTAAATATTTGCTCATGTTTTTATATGTTTATGTACTTAAAATATTAAGGTTGAGTAGTAGTAAAGGTCAATTTCAAAAAGAGCAAGGAGTCTGCAAGGCGAGGAGCGGAGCGTATACTGAATACGTGAACACCACAGAACTTACTAGACGAATACGCCAATTTTTGAAATTCACCGAGTATACACTTTCAACATCTTCTCAAGTTCTCCACTTTGATATAACTCTCTAGCAATATCACACCCGCCGACTAATTCTCCGTTAATGTATAATTGTGGGAATGTCGGCCAGTCGCTAAATTTTTTTAAATCTTCACGTAATTCAGCATCAAAAAGTACATTAATATCACGAAATTCTACACCTAATTTATTCAAAATAGCTACTACGGTTCCTGAAAATCCGCATGCAGGCGACTTTTTAATACCTTTCATGAACAATACTACTTTATTATTTTTTATCTCATTTTCTATAAATTTAAAATTTTTATTTTCTAGCATTTTAAGACTCAATAATTTATCTTCTAAAATACACTTTCTATAGCAATATATGCAAGCACAAATAGTTAATAAAATTTTTGAGATTTTTAGCAAGAATAATCCCAATCCGAAAACCGAATTAATATATAAGAATGATTTTACCTTATTAGTAGCGGTAATATTATCTGCTCAAGCCACCGATATATCAGTAAATTTAGCAACTAAATCTTTATTTGCAACTTATGATACACCAGAAAAAATTTTAGAACTCGGCGAAGAAGGACTTAAAAAATATATACAATCTATAGGACTATTTAACAGCAAAGCAAAAAATATTATCGCATTATGTAAAATATTGATAAGTAATTATCAAGCTTCAGTACCGAATGATTTTAAGGCATTAATTAAACTACCGGGCGTTGGCAGAAAAACTGCTAATGTTGTACTAAATTGCTTATTCGGCATGCCTACAATGGCAGTTGATACGCATGTCTTTAGAGTAGCCAACAGAATCGGGCTTGCTAAAGGCGGTACTCCTGAAATAGTAGAAAAAGAGCTACTGCAGATTATCGATACAAAATGGCTAACGCATGCCCATCACTGGCTAATTCTGCACGGCAGATATATATGCAAAGCTAGAAAACCTGATTGCGACATCTGCCCTATTAAAGAGTATTGCGATTATTATTTTAACCTTAAATAAGAGTTATAGTAAATCTTATAAATTACCAATTATTTCTGAATAATATTCATGTTCTATAGAATTAGGTTTAGGATCAAGTGTTGCTAATGTTTCTAAATGACAAGTAACGAACGGTGCACCTTTTACCTTGCCCCCTGCATAGGTACGGATGTTTGCAAAACCAAGCGAATTCTCCTTCCATTTGTGCACTAGTTAATTCCCGTTTTTATCATAAAGACTAAATATTGTCATCATCCTCAATAAGTTTTATAGGGGTTTGTTTATTATCTAAATTTTCTTGCTGATATCCTATATATATTTTATCTAAAACTCCTTTTTTCTCATATTCTTTAAGAATTATTTGTGTCATTTCTTTTACCGGTACAGTAATCATATATTCTTTTTTATTAGAATAAATATCTCTGGCACAGGCGGCAATAAAACTATGAAGTTTAACTGCAAGATTTTTATGTTTTATAATAAAAGGTTTTTCTTGATATATTGGAAGTCTTGCTATACCAGAATGCGAAATAAAGCTTGCATTTTGAGAAGTCAGCATGGTTATAAACATCTCTATAGATGAAGTATCACGCGAGTCATATTTTATTGGAAACAAAGGCTACATAATACATCGGTTAAGCCTTGATCATGATAATCTAAGCTAGCGGAAAAGGCATACTTCCCCTTAAAAATTTTTATCACCAGATCATTACCTTGATAAGAACTTTGAAAGCTACTCTGCTTACCCAAAAAATCTTGCCAAGCAGACATATTCGCTCCGTTGACTTTTACCATATAAAAATGTAAGTCATCTTCCTGTTTATAATGATGAATTTCTGAATTTACTTTTTGTATTTGTGTCTCTTGTAACTTTTTAAAAATACCCTGTAAATCAGAATATTGTTTATCTATTTTACTGAAATTATACTTAGAACCAAGCTGTAAAGCTCGCCCATATTGCATTTCGATTCCATCCGGGGTTTTATCTTCTTTACATACAGCTTTTATAAATTGACTTAACTGTTCTTCATCTTTAGTAAAATTATTTTTTTAAATTTCTCTAAGAATTTTTTTAATAAAGCCTCTTTTCTGCGATCTGTCATATTAACATCAATATGATTAGTAATATTTATGCCTGTTTTTAATCTTAAATTCAAAATATCTTCCATATATCTATAGAAGGTATAAATTTCTATAGTTTGGGGCTTAAAAGATCAATTATCATTTAATTGCAAAATAAAATCATTTACTTCTTTCCAATGTTCATAGGTTGATATATCAAGAGCGATAATTTTATCCTTTACTATAATAAGGATTTTGAAGAAAATTAAAAATCTCTTGTAAGCTTATTCCCTCTAAATTTGTACAATCTAAGACACCATCTTGCATAAAAGATAGTGCTTCTTTCAATTGATCATTGATTTTTCTTTCATTTGATAAATCTTTTAAATATTAATTCTTAAAGAAATATTAAAAATTAATATTTTATCAACAAAATATCTTATGTGATTATAAAGATACGGCTAAGTGATGTGTACAAATACTTTAAATTTTAATATATTTTCAAGTTGACAATTTTTTGCTTACTTCATAATATCTAGGCTCACTTTGATAAAGGTAAAATTTATGCGTTCAGCACTTATAACTTCTATATTAGTAGCTGTAGCTTTCTTAACAAGTGCTTGTAATACAATGCAAGGTGCAGGTCAAGATATACAGGCAGCCGGTAAAAAACTTAAAGATTCGGCAGAAAGCAATAAGCCTCAAAAAGGTTGCGGCTGTCCTCACAGCTCAGCTAACTAAATATACTGTTTTTTATAATGGGTCGTCTGCCAATTCTTCATTTACTCGGAGTATATATCGCAGACGACTTTTTATTTTTCTGCCTCATCGATTTCTGCTTTTAGCTTTTCTATTTAATTATTGTTTCTAGAGGCTCTTTATCAATTAGCATTTCTTTTGTTATTTCAATATTTCTTCTAGCTTCGCCTTCAGCTCTTCCTTCCTCTTTCATCTTTTTAAAAGCACTAGTTTCAATTCTAAGCCACTCTAAACGATTTTCATATTCCTCTCTTTCTGCATCATTTAAATTTATTACCTCAAGCACGGTTAATGCTTTTTTCAATACATCATTATCCAATTCTTTCGGTAAATTATCTTTATTTAATAAATCATTACGTGTTAAAATGCTAGTTACGTGTTAAAATGCTAGCCATATATCTAAAGCATTTTTAACTTTCTTGACAACATCAGATAACTCCTCCTTAGGATGCTTAGCAAATTTATTAATCTCTATCGTATGTAACTCTATATCTTTAAAATATACTAAACCACTTTTTATTTCCTTTAACTGAAAAGAATTATGATATTCATCTGTATCTGTAATACTGGTAAAATTAAGTATGTGTATCCCTATTGTTTTATTTAATGCCACATAATCTGATCCCTCTTTCAGTTGCTCCGTATACATTTTCGCCCAGTAATACAAAGCTCTTTTATCGTAATCCACTTCATCGGTTACTTGGATTTCGATTTATACCTTTTACTGCTTTTACTTTTGGCTTTTATATCAAGTATAGATAGTTTATCGGCTTTAAAATTCTTTGGATTATACGGATTAAGTAATGTTACTTCTACAATCTGATCTTTCTCACTTACTATTGAATTAATAAGCGATATCAATAAATCTTTATTCTCTTCTACTCCGAAGATTTTTTTAAATGCTAAATCTACTCTCGGATTAACTTTTGACATATTATTATGTTACTGAATGTGATTTTCTCTTTATTTTAGCATATTCTGAGGTAAATATTCTACTATAAATTTATATTAAATCTTTTGCTTATTCACCAATCTATATATCTCTTTTTTACTATAAACATCTTTGAATTTGTCATAAACAAGTTCGGTAGTAGTTTTGCTACTTAAGTTTTTACTTAAGCAAAGTTCTATAAATTTTTCTAAATTTTTGTGTTGGTTTTGTTCCTGTATATTTCCTGAAATCAACAATACTATCTCACCTTTTAAAATATTATTTTGATAGAACTCTATTATTTCATCTATATCCCCTGTTTTTATTTCTTGATACAGTTTAGTTAACTCACGAGCTACACATATTTCTCGGTTTCCTAGTATTTCCTTAGCTACCGATAAAGTATTTATCAAACGAGGAGCCGTTTCAAAAAAAATCAAAGTAGCCTTAAGATTTACTAGTTCAGAAAAAATCTTTTTCTTACTTTCTATAGTTTTAGGTAAAAACCCGTGAAATAAAAATCGATCAGTAGGAAGAGCCGATAAAGTTAGAGCAGTAACCGGTGCAGATACTCCCGGTACTACGTCTATATGACAATTAAGATTGCGTATACCTCTAACTAACTTATAGCCGGGATCGGAAATTAAAGGAGTCCCCGCATCAGAAATTAAGCTTATTATATTGCCCGATTTTATTAAACTTATGATATTTTCTCTATCTTTCTCGTCACTATGATCATTATAAATTTGTAATTTTGTATGAATATCATGTTTTGCTAGCAATTTTTGTGATATTCTAGTATCCTCGCATAAGATAATATCCGAATTTTTTAAAGTCGATATAGCACGAAGCGTTATATCTTCAAAATTACCGATCGGTGTTGAAACAATATATAATGCCGGTTTGGAAAGATATCTAATCATAGTTTTTTAATTTTAAGTAACATTATGGCTAGTATAAAACATAAACTACGAATCGTTCTATCATTTTTTTGCTTGATATATTTAACGTCCTGTCAAACTCCTAAAGAAGAACCTATAAGTTTTCCTAAAAAAGAACAAACAGAAATTGAGATTGCAATTTTAATGCCAAATCAGGGTCCTGATAGTATTGTCGGGAAACAATATAAAGATTTAATTAAAATGGGACTTAACGACGGAATCAAATCTTACATACATGTTACTTCTTACGATGGTTCAGACGAAAAAAACGTTTTAGCTGCTATGGATAAAATAGTAGCACGTAAAACTAAGATTATTTTAGGTCCTCTATATTCTAACTTTACCTCTCTAATAGCCGAAAAAGCAAAGGCAAATGATATTATTATAATAACTATGTCAAATAATCCGGCTCTTGCAGAAGATAAATTATTTGTATTCGGTCATGCACCTTTAAAACAACTGATACGTATCATTAATTATTACGCAAGTAACAACCATAAAGATTTTATGGCATTATTACCTAAAGGGAAGCATTCGCAAACTATTAGTCAAGTAATGCAAAATATATTGATTCAGAACAATGCATCATTATCACGCACTGAATTTTATGAGGATAATCCTGAATCTATAGCAAAAGCCGCAAGAAATATTTCAGACAATACCGATATTATAAATGAACATAGCGACACAACAAAACCGGTTATTTATCTATCAGACGATCCAAAAAATTTAAACCTACTTGCTGATAGTATTCGTAAATATAATTTAGATAAAAAGGCTATTTTAATCGGTGATCATCGTATTGATATCGATTACCCTGAAAATATCGATATTAGCTTTACCGGCTCTTTAAATTTACTCAATAGCAACGTTCCGGATAGGGCAAAAGACTTAGGTATTAACCATATGGGCTTCATGCATCTTCTTTCTTATGATTTAGGACGTATGACTGCAAACTATATAGGCAATGAATTTGCATCTGAAAGGTTTTTAAATAGAATGAACAGTAGACAACCTTATATAGGTTTATCCGGTAATATTTATTTCATCGATGGAGTAGCTCAGAGACGATATGATATTATTAGGAAAGAGAATGGGATATATTCTACTGTTTCAGGAAATTAGGGCGTTGTTGTATCTTGGTCACTCAGTAACCTGACCATGTGTTGTACGAATGTTCAGGATGTCATTCCCGCGGAAGCGGGAATCCAGTACTTTAAAGATTTTTTGAAAAGCTCGATTTATCTCGCTTTACTCTGGATTCCCGCTTCCGCGGGAATAACATTGAGTAGGTTTTTCAAGCCATGCAACAAGGCTGGTCAAGCCACATGATGACAAAGGGACACTAACTAAAGATTAATTATTTATTTTTATCATTATCACTACCGTCGTCTTTCAGGCCGTCTTTAAAAGCTTTAAGACCTTTAGCAAGATCGGACATGACTTGCGGTAATTTGCCGGCACCGAATAATACAAAAATAATTAATAAAACTATTAATAAATGGCTAAAGCTCATTCCCATGATATTTTTTTTGCTGTATAAGTTAAAATTTAATTATATAAGATATTATAGCTCTAATCTAGGATAAAATAATTAAAGAAATGTTTACTAAAAAACAATTTTCAGAATTTTTTGTTACTTTTTTTTATATCGGGAAAATAAAATACTGCCCAGGCACTTTTGGATCGATTGCTGCTTTCCCTCTAACTTATTTCTTAATATATTTTATTGTTAATAACAAAATAATCATTCCTTTCTCAAGTCTTACTCTCGGTGAAGCTCAACTTGTCAGTATATTTATTATAAGCTTTAGCCTATGTTTGATACTCTTAATGCTCGGCACTTATTTTACTAAAATATATTTAAATTATACAAAGTCAGAAGACCCTAAAGAAGTGGTCATTGATGAAGTAGTAGGGCAAATACTAACTATTGTTTTAGTATTTTTTTCCGCTTTATTTGCTAATGAATCGTATTTAATTAAATATTTTAGTCCGCTAACAATAAATATTATATTACTTTTCGTATTACCTTTTTGTCTATTCCGATTTTTTGATATAGTAAAGCCCTGGCCTATTAATTGGTTGGACAAAAATATTAAGGGCAGTATCGGCGTTATGCTTGATGATTTGCTAGCCGCAATATTTGCTGCGGTAACTCAATACGCAATTATATTTGTGTTAATAGATATTCGACAATAGATTTGCTATAAAAAAAGATCATTGACTAATTTCTAATATAATAATATGATACGATAAATATTTATAAATTTTTAAAGAGATAGTTTTCATGTTCGCAGTTATAAAAGCAGGTGGAAAACAATATAAAGTAGACAGAAATAGTATTATTAAAGTCGAAAAAATTGATGGAGAACTTGGCTCTAAAATTCAGTTTGATCAAATTTTAATGATTGGCGAATACTCAAAGCCTTCTTTTATTGGGACTCCAATAGTTAAAGGGGCTGTCGTTACGGCTGAAATTACTAACCAACTTAAAGATAATAAAATTATAGTCTTTAAGAAAAAGCGTAGAAAAAATTATCGTCGTAAAGCCGGTCATCGTCAAGAATTGACGGAATTAAAAATATTAGATATTACCAAACAATAATAATAACTTAAAAGGAATTATAAAATGGCAACCAAAAAAGCCGGTGGTGGTTCTAGAAACGGAAGAGACTCAGCCGGTCGAAGGCTGGGAGTAAAAAAAACCGATGGACAATATGTAATACCCGGTAATATTATAGTTAGACAACGCGGCACAAAAATTCATCCTGGAACGAATGTAGGGCTTGGCAAAGATCATACAATATTTGCTTTGATAGAAGGTAGAGTAGAATTTTTAACTAAGCGAAATCATAAAATCGTGAATGTTAAAGGAATTGCAAGTACTTAAGTATTGCGATTTGATCTACTAGTGTTACGTGGAACGAAAAATGCTTTTTATGGCATTGTTACGTTGATTGGTAAAGTCCACTTGGTCACCCCGTGGCTTGACTAAAGGGCCCATAAAAATAATTTAAAGTACTAATATTATTAGTATTTTAAGCTGGATCCCGTGATCAAGTCGCGAGATGACAATTGACAACCGTTCCACACAATAATGTCTGTAAGTGCGCTAGATGACGACAGGCGGAAATTAATTATATAACATAATATTCTATTAGGCTTTATTTATGGCCTTAATAATTCAAAAATTCGGTGGCACTTCCGTTGCAAATATTGATAGAATAAAAAAAATCGTTCCTATCATAAAAACCGAAATAGCTAAAAATAACCAAATAATTGTAGTAGTTTCGGCTATGGCAGGTGTTACTAATCAACTTGTCACATTGTGTAATGAAGTATCAAGCCTTAATAACATTTCTCAATTTGCAGAATATGATGTAGCACTTTCTAGCGGTGAAATAGTCACTGCTTCATTACTAGCGCTCGCTCTTCAAGAAGAAGATATAAAGGCGCGATCATTTCTAGCTTGGCAATTACCGATGCTCACCGATAATAATCATAGTAAAGCTTTAGTAGAATCAATTACTACAGATTTACTAGAAAAATATTTACAGTTAAATACCATCCCTATAATAGCCGGTTTTCAAGGAATTAACAAATCCAATAGGTTAACTACTTTGGGCAGAGGAGGATCTGATACTACTGCCGCCTTAATCGCTGCAGCTATGAAAGCCGATAGATGTGATATTTATACCGATGTAGAGGGAATATTTACTGCTGATCCAAGAATTATTCCAAATGCCAAGAAGATAAAAGAAATAGATTTTTTAGAAATGTTAGAACTAGCATCAAGTGGAGCAAAAGTACTACACCCTAGAGCCGGAGAGTTAGTAATGCGGTATAAAATAGATATGCGTGTTCTGTCAACATTTTCACCGGATACAGAAGGTACGTTAATCACTTCAAAGGATAAAAATATGGAGAATGGGATTATTAACAGCATTACTTCTAATAAAAATTTATTAAAAATATCTGTAAAGAGCATTTCTTTAAGTTTTTTGCAAGTTGCAAATATGATTACACAAAATAATAATCATATTGAGTTTATGCAAGAGATAAAAAATAATGAAGAATATAGTTTTATTACAAATTTAACCGATAAAAATAATTTACAAGCTTTACTGACTAATTTAAAAGATGATAAGCAGATACAAGATTTTACTTTTGATACCGAAATTGCTACAATCTCTCTTATTGGTTATGGGATTAAAAATGATTGTAAATTACTTGAAACGATATTATCAAAGTTAACGAACGATAATATAAATGTTCACATGATACAATTATCAGAAGTTAAAATTACCTTATTCATAAATGATCAAGATACAGAAAAAACAATTTTTAATTTATATAATCTTTTTAAAATATCTTAGATTCTGCATCTGAAATTTAATTTATAGAAAAAGAAATGGAACAGACATGGCTCATAATACTACAGAAAAATTTTATAATTTGTGACAAAAAAAGTTAAAATAGATTAATTTAAATTTCATATATAAGACCTAAATACTTAATTCAATAGCTTAAATTTATTATTTTCATTATAATTATCTTCTATTTACTATTTATTAGTTATATATTAATAAATAAATCTAAGAGACTATCTATGAAGTTATTTTAACTCTCAATTTTTAGGAGTAAATTTTACAGGAACAAATAATGAGCGAAGATATAAGGTCAAAAGAACGATTTAATCGGATTAACGATATATCAGAAACAAATAAAGATGATCCAGAAGAAATTAGAAATAATTTTAAAAAATTTGTACTGAATATATTAGAAACAGACAATATAACCCCGTATAAGTTAAGTGAAAAAACAGGTACTCATGAAACAGCGTGGAAAAATTTTCTAGATGGTCGTACAAAAATGCCTGATATGGGAGCAATTGTTGCTCTTGCAGATTATAAAAATGTTCCACTAGATGAAGTAATAGGCAGAGATATAAATAAAGCAAAAAAGATAACGGTAGAAATAAAACAAACTCCGGAAATATCGGCATCTATAGCTAAACTACCAAAAGATATACTGCAAGAAGCCATGTTGATAGGAGAAAAAACTAGAGGGTTTATTCATAAACCAAAAAATAAAAAGACAAAATCTTTTGCTGAACAAGTTAAAAGCTCTAATAAACCGAAAGGAAGGTCTATCTAAATAAAAATATGTTTTTCAATATTGAGCCTAATATAAAACTTAAAACCTTACTTGATATTCTAAAATGGAAAATAACTTCAAAACGACCAAAATGGCCGACAACACTGCCATTTACTTCCACTGATATTCCACCACAAAAAATAACTAGCAGTAAAAATACACAACTAAATCTCGATCGCTTCAGACAAGATGAATTTAAGGACGAGTCTGCACAGTGTACATTAGTACGTGACTACAGAGACGAGTTCCACGAAATTCATTAGTATCAAGCGATCGAGATGACGCTGTACGAGTAGCCTAAGTAGGACATGTAACCTTTTGAATTCAAATAGACGGTTTAAATATCTTAACCGATCCGGTATGGTCGGAGCGGGTTAGTCCTTTTACTTTTACAGGACCAACGAGAGTGGTAAAATCCGGTATTAATTTTACCGATTTACCTAAAATAGATGTTATATTAATAAGCCATAATCACTATGACCATTTAGACATCAGAACAATTAAAGATTTATGGGTACAAGATAACCCTAAGATTATTACACCGCTAATGAATGACGTAATAATCAAAAAACATATTACCGATGCAGAAATTGTTACCTTAGGGTGGGGAGAGTCATATAAAGAACAAGAAATACAGCTAAATTCAAAAAGTTTCTAAGAAGATGAAATTAAAGGCGATGTAGAATTTTATTTAGAACCGACACAGCATTGGTCGGCTAGAGGAATATTTGATAAAAATAAAGCATTATGGGGAACTTTGATCATTAAAACTAAGATAGGAGATATTTGTTTTATAGGTGATTCGGGTTATAACGATAATCTTTTTAAAGAGATCGGAAAAAAACATAATATTGATGAAAATAAGTTGATTACCCCTGAAATAGGTGAATTTTTCCTATTTGATAAAAATGATTTATAGTTTATGCACTTAAATTAGATGTGTTTTGTCTACCCATACTATATGTTTTACTGGATCCCGTGAATAAATCACGGAATGACAGAGAGGAATAATAAGCCACACCAACCACCCCTGAACGACACAAAATTCAGTTTATAATAGAGATAAAAGCATATTTATTACTGAATAAAAATTGCCAATTTCTGATTTATCACAAGAAGAGAAAATAGAGCTACTAAATGGTTGTGCTTGGGGCGTTGCATTAGTCCATAATATTCTACCACCTTTTGCTTCTACTATTCCTATAGACATAAATATATTATCTGCATTACTTACTGAACAACCCAAAGCACTCATTAAAAAGTCATGTGTACGAGCTCCATTAGTCTTTATCATTTGCACATAATTAAGTAATACAAATATATCAGCTCCTGTTTTTTCTCCTAACATTATAACAGGTTCACCTCAAGCCATAATAAAGGCGTATATAAAGCAGTATAAGTATTATTATAGGAGCTACGGAAACGAGATACTAAATCATCAAGCTTTTGTGTTCTAATATCTTTGTTGTACAATAGCTTAACTCTTAAACCATTCTTCTGCATTGCTAAAGAAATTTCTTGCTTCAACAATTCTTCCAAATGATCTTCATAGTTATATTTACGTTCTTTGCAATTACCAATATCTAACGTATATACTTCCGTTTGCATCGGTAAAACTAATATTTCCTTGTATACATAAGATAATAAAAATTATAGATTTATGAAAAATTTTATGCATAACATTTAAAGTTACCGTCAAGATTTATTTTTTACCTATTACGGTTAAATAATATGGTCATAGAATAAGCAAGTACGGCAAACATGCAAAGATATAAAATCGGGAATAGGTTAAAATCAAATGATTTTATTACCTTTGCACAAATATAATTAGCAGTACCGGACATTAACATTGAGCCGATATTATGTCCTAAACTTATAACACGATAGCGTTCTTTAACTACAAAAGACTTAATAACTATACTATGAGCAAGAGAATTAAAAGGTGCAACTGATGCAGCTAACATTAAACTAGCTGCAAGCCCTAAATTAGTCATTTGATATTTTACTGCTATCACAAAAAATACACTTGCTGTAATAGTACATATAAATGCGATTTTTAATACTGAATTAACTCCTAAGCGATCGGCAATAAAACCGGCAATCGGCATGCAAACAGCAAAACATATTACTATTAAGACCGAAAAAGCACTCATAATAATACCGACTGAAGGTAATACGATCGGTAAATAGTGCTTCATAAAGATGATCGCAATTTGATATATTGCTCCAAAACCTCCGGCTAAAAATATTAACCGTGCAATATTTTTCCATTGCTTTTTAATTATAGAGCTAAGTTTTTCAATAGAATCTTGGCTATAGTGTGCTTTTTTAAACTCCGGTGTTTCATCAAATTTCCGGCGATAATAAAGAGTTATTAATGCAAGTGGTAAACTTAGTAAAAACGGAATACGCCAACCCCACTCCGGAAAAATATGAGAATTAAAGAAATTAGTTGCACCGATTCCGCATAATAAACCCATTACTCCTGTACATCTAGTTATTGCCGAGGCAGTAAATCGGTATTTTGCTCCTAAATGTTCAATAACATAAATTGCTGCACCGTCATATTCCCCTCCAATAAAAATACCTTGCATGAAGCGACATAAAACTAAAATTATTGTACTCCAAACTCCTATCGAGGAATAATCGGGCAATAAACCTATTATTAAGGTAGGGATTACAATACCGATAATCGTAAAACTTAAGGCTTTTTTTCGACCGTATATATCCCCTATACATCCAAAAATATAAGCACCCATAGGCTTTGATAAATATGCTGCTGCATAAACGGCAAAAACATTTACAAGCTTTGTTAATAGATCAGTACTGGCTGAAAAGAATTTATCAGCGATAATTGCCGCTGAAAAACCATATAAACTATAGTCGTAATATTCAATAATAGTGCCTAAAAAAGCACCGAGAACTTTATTGCGTGATTTTGTTTGTTTCATTTTAAAGGTATACTGTGAGTAAACGAAAAGTAGGTAGACGACGAAGTTTAATTTGGAAAAGAGCAAGGCGTTTTGAAGCTGATAACCGCAGTGTACATACTAGTACGTGAGGATTATCAGCAAAAGACAACGTAGCCAATTTTTCAAATTAAACGAGTATACATGACCGCTTTGGCCGTTACTTAAAATCCTTCAAAGACCTTTATGTAAAGGTGGACTTCATATATCTAAACTGAATTAGTATTAGACAGGGACGATGTCCTAAAAGTTAGTGGTAGTCCTAGGTTAATATTAAGCTCACGAACCAAGCAGCTAATAGTTAATATATCACTTTTCCATTTTACGTGCAAGGTTTTCTAGGTAACCTGCTATAGTAGTTAAGGTTTCTGCGAATTTTTCTTCGTCGGGATGATTTTTTTGAAGACCATTTTTATTAAGTTTTTCTGTTAGACTAGCTATTTCAGCTTGTGCATTAAGTGATGCCATAACTAATAATAACTCAAAAGAGGCTGTGGGACTACCAAGTTTAATTTCCGCTATTTTATCATTCAATTTATTCGCTAAAGATAGTAATTCTTCCTCATCTCCATTATTACAATATAATTGAAAACTCTTGTTATTTAATGTTACCGTAACAATTGACATAATTATTTTTGCTGTTTTTTTATTTCTTCAAGTTCATTAATATAAATGTTAATTTGATCTAGCATTATTATATAATTATCTTTTAATGCTTTATTTTCGTTTTGTAATTTTTGAACTTCATTTTGATTATTTACAAGCATACTCAACAAATCATCGAGTTTATGTTCTACTTCTTCCATTAATTTCTTTAGACTGCTTACATAACTTGCTTCTAAAGGTAATTTGTACGTCGATCCTGTACTCGCATCCTCACGTACGTCTATGTACGCTGCGGTGCCGCGTTCCGTGTCTCCTTCCAATGCCTCTTTATTAGCTTCATTCTGTAAGCAGTTTAATATTTCATTATCCATTTTCGTTTAAGCGTTAATTATGAATGGATGACTTACAATAATAATTGATAACATTATAATAGATATAAGTACTAATTGTTTTTTACGTTTATAATTTATCACCGTAGCTCTTTTATTATTTAATAATTTTTCGGTTTCGTTCTGTTTAGTAGCTTCTATCTGCTCTGCATTTCTATCTTTTACATTAAGATAATCCAAGTATAATTTTAAGTAACCTCTTACGTATACTTCTCCCGGTAAAACATCAAAATCACCCTCTTCTAAAGCTACTAAATATTTTTTTCTAATTTTTAAATCACTAGATACCTGATTTAAAGTTTTACCTGAATCTAACCTAATTTGCTTAAGCATTGACGACATAATTTACTCAAGTTTCTGTAAGAATATTTCAAATTTCTTGTTTGCTAAAATAATTATATTTAAGTCTATAGTTTCTTGAGCTTTAATTTCTTTAATAAAATCAAGCAAATTTCTAACTAAGTTATTATTATTATCAATCCATAAATCTAAATCAATAGTTGTTTTAGATTTATTAATTATTTTTATTAATAATCTACGTTGTTTGTCATATAAATCATCTTTTAGCGATTGAATACCTAAGCGACGCCAAAATGAATCGTTCAATTGCCTATCACAAACTTTACGTAACCAATCAAGACTAAACATATCACTTATAACAAAATAAACTTTTGCTATCTCTTTATTATTCCCTGAAGTCTGTTTTGTTACATATATAATGTCAAATACTGAAATTAAATTGTCAAATGTAGCGATAGTAGCAGCCAATGATTCCTCTACCCCGCTAGTGGTATAATAATTTAATTTTTCTTCAAATCTTATTTTAGTTTCTCCGACTAATAAAGTATCTACCGTTTTTCTTAAGTTTTGTGCAGGAACTCTAAACTCTTCTATAGTTTCACTAATATTAATAGGATGTTTTAAATTTTTAATAAACCACGAAATACCTCGACGCATTAATTTCGTTATTTCGGTAAACATGTCGATTTTTACATTGTAATCAATATTAGTAGGTAGCTTACTTATTGTTTCCCATATATCATCAAGATCAAAAATTTCACAAATAATGGTATATGACCTTATTATATCACAAAGAGGAACCCCAATCTCACGCTTTACAATACTAATAAGCGGTCCCCCAAGCTGATTCATTATTTTATTTATAGTAACGGTTTTAATAATCTCATGTTTAAGTGGATGAGATAAAATTTCATTACGAAACTTTTTTTGCATCATTTCAGGAAAATAATCTATAAGATATGCATCAAAATATTTATCATGGGAAAAAGTAGAATTAATTAACTCATGATAAGCAGATCTCTTACTATATGATAGCAATATGCAAAGCTCAGGACGAGTTAATACTTCACCGCTCATAGCTCTGCTATTCAATTCTTCTGCACTAGGCAAGAATTCATTTTCCCGCTCTAATACTTTTTCTTCTTCTAAAATATCTATAAATTGACTAAGTATATTAACAGTTAAAGTAGGAGATAGTTGCATAATTGTTATTGCTTCGGTTTGCTTATAATTATCAAGTAATACTAACTCTTCAACTTGCTTTGTCATATCGTTTAGAAGTTTATTACGTTCTTCTAAAGTAATTTTTCCTGAGGTTATCGCACTACTTAAAGCAATCTTGATATTTACCTCATGATCGGAGCAATCAACACCTGCTGAATTATCAATAAAGTCAGCATTTATGCGCCCGCCTTTTTTAGCATATTCAACTCTACCTCTCTGTGATACCCCAACATTACCGCCTTCTGCTATAACTTTTGCTCTAATTTCTTCACCGTTACATCTAAGGTTATCATTTGCTTTATCACCGATTTCTAAATTATTTTCCGTTTTAGCTTTGATATAAGTGCCTATTCCGCCATTCCACAATAAATCAACATCTGCTTTTAAAATAGCTTTAATTAATTCTTCCGGTGATAATTCATTATCATTTATATCAAGTAATTTTTTAATTTCCGGCGATAATTTTATTAATTTACTACTGCGTTCAAATACTTTGCCTCCTTTAGAAATAAGCTTAGAATCATAATCAGACCAATTAGACCCCTTTAAATTAAATAAACGCAAACGCTCATTAAAACTTGATAAAGGATCAGGAGTAGGATCAATAAATATATGTTTATGATTAAAGGCAGCAACTAACTTAATAGTCTCTGATCTGAGCATACCGTTACCGAACACATCTCCCGACATATCTCCTATACCTACGACGGTAATAGGGTCTTTTTGGACATCTAACCCTAAAGTTTTAAAGTGATTAGTTACGGAAATCCAAGCTCCTTTGGAAGTAATAGCCATTTTTTTATGATCGTAACCTGCAGAACCACCGGAAGCAAAAGCATCATCAAGCCAGTAATTATATTCTCTTGCCACACTATTAGCATAATCCGAAAATGAGGCTGTACCTTTATCGGCAGCAACCACTAAATAAGGATCTTCTTTATCATAAATAATAACGTCTTTTGGATGTACTACTTTACCGTCAATGATATTATCAGTTATGTCTAATAAACCTCTAAGGAAATTCTTATAGCACTCTACCACTTTTTCCATATATTCATCACGAGTAAGCCCTTCCTCAGTAAAATGAACATAAAATCCGCCTTTAGAACCGACAGGGACAATAACAGAATTCTTAGTCATTTGTGCTTTCATAAGCCCAAGGACCTCAAGCCTATAATCTTCTGCTCTATCCGACCATCTAAGCCCTCCGCGTGATACGGGACCGCCTCTTAAATGAACAGCTTCAAAATTTCTAGAATAAACAAATGCTTCGGCAAACGGAACAGGTTTAGGTAAATCCGGTACTTTTGAAGAATCAAACTTAAATGAAAAAATATGTTTATGTGGTTGATAGTAATTTGTTCTAGTAATAGCATTAACTATACCAAGCATATTACGTAGTACTTTATCTTCACTACTCATCTCAACGGTTACTAAGTAATTATTTAGTTTATCTTTAATTACGTCACAATTATTATCCGAATGTTTAGGATTAAATTTTATATCAAATAGATTTACCAACATTTTTGTATATTCGGGATGTTTAAGTAACGTTAACTGTACATAGCCTTTACCGTAACTAAATCCCGTTTGATGTAAATATCTTGTTAAAGCTTTGACGAGTTTAACTTGCTTCCAATTAAAACCGGCAAGCACTATTAATTTACTTAAAGAATCATTAGCAAGCATCCCAAGTGCCATTTTGTCTAAAGCTTCTTCAACATTTATTTTTAATTCGGTAATATTATCCTTTACAGGTACAATAGAAGTTAAGATAAAATTATATATCCAGCTTTCTTTGATTTCGAGAGCCTCCTTAATTGCAAAAGTTTGTTCATCAATTGCTTTAAAACCTAAATTTTCTATTGGCGGCAATATGTTAGAAAGTGCAAGTTTTACTTTTGGACTATATATTTTTAAGTAAAATTCCGTTTCATTTACAGAAACTAGATTAAACATACATTTTTGTGACTTACTTGCTTCCGTTAGATATTCAATATCTACTAAAGCTATTTCCGGAGAAAATTTTTGCCGATAATCTGCCGAAAAAACATTATCAAAAAGCTTTAAATTAATACCTGCTTGATATTCGCCGAATTTTTTAGAAAACTTAAAATAAAAATCTTCACTCCAACATGTAGAGATACGATCTAAATCGTGCTGTATTATTTCTGCTTCAAAATTTATTTTATGTTCCCCTTGTGCTTCAAGCGTTACAAAAAGATAAGAAAAATTACCGGCTACTTCGGTGATATAGTTGGATAAAATTTTACTACCGAATTTTTCTGCTAAATAACAATCTATCATATTATGGATTTCAGCCGTTAAACGTTCTCGTGGCAGAAAAATTATGATATTAAGAAAAGAACTAGACCAATCATATTGAATAAATAATTTAAGCTTCTTACTCATCATACTTGAGAGCATATGTAAACACATACAATATAAATCGCCTTGATCAATTTGTATTAAAGCTTCTCTCGGTAACGACTCCATTAAAATTCTTAACTTATCAGCATTATAACCAGATAATGCAAAACCGGCTTTCTCAATTACAAAATTAAATTTTTGTCGTAGGATTGGAATATTACTTATTGAATGGTAATACATATTTGAATTATATATACCGAAAATTATACTTCCCGCAATATATTCACCCGAAGAGTCAAAATTTTTCACTAAGATATAGTCGATTAAATTATCTGAATGGATAAGCGACGCACTATTTATTTTACCGAGTATTATTAATTGATTTTGATATAAAGGATTAGCAGAACATTTTATAATATCATCAATCTCGTCTTTTACTTCTTGCCATATTTTTGCTGCTCCTATTTCATTGCTTAATTTTAAAGATTTTACTTCAAAATCAAGAGTCCCTAATAAAACCAAATTATCGTTTTGTAACCAATTTAAGAATTCTTTAGCCTCTTTAAAATTTAATTTATAATTATCAATTATATTTTTAGATAAATCTTGTAATTTTGTGCGTAATTGCGGTAAATAGCTATAGCTTTGCTCTAACTTTTCTAATCTTTCATTTATAGCCTCAGTTAAAAATGTAGTAGTTTTATCGTCAAAATTTCCTAAAATGGTTAAATGTAGTATTGATTCTGATTTTTCATCCGACACAGAATTTGCTAATATTTTTTCTAATTCTCCTTTACTATTTCGGACACAGTTTATTACCGGATGGAGTAAAAACTTAGTTTGCAAATTCATGTTTTTAAGCAGACATATGATAAAATCAACAATATGCGGCTTATTATCAAGTAATATCAAGACATTTATTGCCGGATCATTTTCGATAACTGCCTTTGTTATTGCTATTTTTCTTGCTCTTGCTATCCTTTGCTTAAAAAACTTAAAGGCTTCATCTGCAAAATTTTGGAACAATTTTGCTCTATTCTCAAAATCATAATCTATCGGAATATAATTTAAAAACTTTTGAACAAAATCTATATATATGGAACTTGACTCACGTTCCTTGCTAAGTTCTAGAATTTTAGTTTTATAATTCGGGATTTGACAATTTAAACGGCTAAAGTTTAAAGAGGTTGTTTTTGGGGTCATGATTTGCTTAATTAATAATAATATGATTATTTCTGTTGTTATTATATTATATAAAATAACTTAAGCAAGAGGCATAGAAAATAAGTGGAAACGATATTTGCACAAAGCTCTGCATTCGGTAAAGCAGGCGTAGCAGTTTTTAGGATTTCTGGTCCTAAAAGTTTAGAAGTTTTACAGCTACTTACCGGTAGAAAGGACTTTAAATCAAGATTAATGTATTATCAACAAATTACAGTCCCTGAAACTAAGGAGCTAATCGATAATGTTATGGTTGTTTATTTTAAGTCACCTGGTAGCTTTACCGGGGAAGACGTAGTCGAAATTCACACGCATGGCAGTAAAGCTATATCTATAATGCTGACAAATGCATTATTAAATATAGCTGGTATTCGTTTGGCAGAAGCAGGAGAGTTTACCAAAAGAGCTTTTTTAAATAACAAATTTGATTTAACAGCAGCAGAGGGGATAGCCGATTTAATTAATGCCGAAACTATAATGCAGCATAAGCAAGCAATTAGACAAGCAAGCGGCAAACTTGAAGCATTATATAATAATTGGCGTAGTCAGCTTTTAAAAATGATCTCTCTGCTTGAAGCTTATATAGATTTCCCGGATGAAGATATACCTGATACCGTCCTTAATGAAGTTACTAATACTCATACAATTCTTGTAAATACAATATCGGAATATCTTAATGATAACAGAAAAGGAGAATTACTACGAAGTGGTCTTAAGCTTGCAATTATCGGTCCGCCAAACGTTGGTAAGTCTAGCTTACTAAACTTCTTAATGCAGAGAGATATAGCGATTGTCTCAAATATTGCAGGAACTACTAGAGATATAATTGAGGGACATTTAGACATTGGCGGCTATCCTATTATTTTACAGGATACAGCAGGTATAAGAGAAGAAAGTAGTGACATTATCGAGCAGGAAGGTATAAAACGAGCTATAAATTCAGCTAAAACAGCAGATATTAAAATTATAATGTTTGATGCCGAAAAATTAGACTCCTCTATAAATGAAGATATTATTAATTTAATTGATGAAAATACTATCACAATAATTAATAAAATCGATTTAATCGAAGCTAGTAAAATCTTTTCTATTGAAAATAAATATAAATGCTTAAGAGTTTCAGTAAAAAATAATATTGCGCTTTCAAGTATATTAAAAAATATTGAAAATATTGCCGAAAATATGGCAGGATTTACTGAAACTCCTTATATAACAAATCAGCGTCATCGTAACTATTTACAACAAGCTCTCTCACATTTAACGGCTTTTAGCTTAGATAATGATTTAGTTCTAGCAACTGAAGATATTAGAATGACGGCACGCTGCATCGGTGCAATTACAGGTGTTATCAACGTAGAAGAAATACTAGGCGAGATCTTTAAAAATTTCTGCATAGGTAAGTAATATTGTATAGCTCGTTCTATGTCATCCCCGCAAGGTATTATTGCATGGACACCAAATCATCATTGCGAGCGACTGTAAGGAGCGTGGCAACCTCATGAAACAGTAGATTTCTTGCATAACCTCCTTCTAATTGTACTTCAATCCGGTACTCACATCCGTTTCCTGTAAATTCCTCTTTATAAGATAGGTTATGCAAGAAGTCTAGTACAAAATGATTGCCAATTCGAGGCTTTGTCTCTCCTCACAATGACGAAAAAACGAAACATTACAGCATAACAATCATCTTTCTCAAATCTTTCCATATATTAATTTATTTTAACTTTATCTTGACAAAAACATTAACATACTTTAGAAACCACGTTTTATTAATTAAAGGAGTAACATTATGGCATATATATTAAATATAAATTTTAACTGCGTTATGCCTATATTTAGCAATGAAATAGTAAGCCGTTTACCGGGTAATGTAAGCCACATCATTCATAAATTAAGCAGTACTATATTTTCATCAGTATATAGTACTGTTAAAGGAACTTTTAAAAAAGGTTATATAGTGGATAATACACAGTGTAATTGGAAAAACATTGCACAATCTTTCAATGAGTCCCCAAATGATTTTTCAATACTATACCAAGAGTGCAACAATGGTTTAAATATTCCAATAAATAATATTTTTATCGATGCTGAAAATAATCCTCATATACTTTTACAACAAGCCGTAACACCTCATCAAAACGGTACGGCTAGTATTCTTAATCAACTTTATAAAGTAATAAATGATTATATATTCTCTCAAGGCAATATTACCGAAACTAGCGGAGCTGATTTCTTAGGTTTAAATGAATGCACTAAAGAAGAAGCTATGAGTGCTTTACAAAACTATAACGCTTATAAAAAAACTTTAATCTCTCGTAAATCGTTTATAAATACTCTTGAAAATACTCTAAATCACTTAGGTCTCTCTTTAGATAATGTCTCTCCTACAGAAATAGGTAAAAATATTTTAGATCAACTCGGTAAAGCTTACACTGACCCTACTACTACAGAAAGACCTAACGATGATACAAATGACGGTGGATATAGCAGCGGTGCTTATATAGCTGGAATAGCATTAGGAACATTAGCTGTAGGTACGATCTTAGGGTATTGTATTAAATATGGATGGGATTGGTATAAGGGAAGAAATATACAAAATGAACATTTAGATTTAATAATAAAGAATAAAGAATTAGCATTTGTAGAACTACTATATGAAAATTTTAAGCAGAATGCAGTTATATTCGATGAAGTTATAAAAATAAATAATTTACATGATATTATAAAACTAGCAAAATCTATTAAGAAATATGAATTCTCAATACTACCACTAACTAATTTAAATAATGAAATTGTAAAATTAAATTCCCCATCCGCTATAGCAATGAACTTAGATTCTTCAAGCGGAATATTGCATGAAATATGTAAGAGTCTTGGCGGTGATGATAGTTTTCAGACTATCAGCAACTTTGCACGCTTAATAACAATTATACGAACAACAAATCCCAAGTCTGAAAAATATAAAGAAAGCATTATAGAAATATTTGAGATATTTAATCCTTGTTACACAGATATTAACTATCAAAATTGCGAAATGCCGTTATTAGCCGATGTATCATCACCATATAACTCCTTAGGTATAGAAGCATAGAACATTGTTAGTACCATAACAAACCATCATTGACTTTTTGAAAGTTATATATAAAATGATGCTTAGAGTAGCAAAGTGTTATTTCAGGGTGTCGAAACCTCTGCCAAAAGTGAGAACATTTCTTACAAAACTGATGCAATCCTCGACTTCACGGTCGGGGGGTTATAATAGTTATGTCCAAGATTTAAAGCTTAAGCTTAGAACCTAAAGGCTATTATGGCTATCGTTGATGGTTTTCTTACTCCCCCGACCACTAAGAGTTTATTTCTCTTCGGTGGTTGAAACTTAAGCAGTGTAAGTTTAATTAATCGGGAACAAATATGTCTGACCACAATACTAAAACCATCCCAAGACTCATCATAGAATTTATTTTAAATGAACATAAAAAAATCTAAGAGCCAAGATAGCAGATTTACTAGAAAGACCTATAACAAAAAGCGATATCGAAAGAATAGAACAACGCTTAACAGAATTAGAAAAAATATTTAGTAATGATTTATAGCCTTGAAAATATCATCATCTCATTTTATTAACTACCTACTATAAAAATAAGCACTAAGATCATTATTAACCATTCATGGTAAATAGTGCAAAAATAGCAAAAGACGGTAAGGTTTCTATACCAGTTTCATCATATTAATGTAGAGAGGTAGATACTTTAAAAGGAGGAAGAACATACATAATCACACCCGCCAATATTAGCATGATTATTCCTAGAATAATACCTACTATATTAAATGCATTTATAAAAGTAATATTAACATCCTTAATTAATTCGTAAGCAAATGAAGGTGGTAGTTGTTAAGCAATAATTATTCCTTCACCGATTGAGTCATGAGCTATTTCTGCAATTGATACAGAAACACCGTGAGGCATTACTAGATTGTTACTATATATATAAAGACGTAATACTCACAATAACAGCTATACCTAATACATTACCTAATTCATATGCTGTTTCTTGTAATGCTGCTGCACCTCCAGATCTCTCTGCCGGTACTGCATTCATCATAACTGTTACGGTGTAGAGAGGCATAGACTACTTCCTATACCAAGCAATCCAAGATATATAACATAGTATTCGATAATAAATCTCTATAGTCTAATATACTAGGTAAAATCAATGATATAGTAGTAAAGATAAGCCCACTAAACATTATTACACGTGCGATAAAGCGTGTGAATAAATATGGCATAACTAAAGATGCAATTAAAGCAAAAACTGCTGCAGGCAACATATAAAGACCTGCATACAAAGGACTTAACCCTTTGATAAACTGTAACCATAAGGACATAAGATACATTATGGATCCTAAGACACACGTAATCAGCAAATAAACTATTACTCCTATACTAAAATTGCTAATTAAGAATAAACGCATATCCACTAACGGATCATCACTTTTAAGTTGGCATAACGTAAGGTAACTATTATTAGTAACACAATGCCAATTAATAGCATTCCGCCGAATGCTAGATTCATAATACCGTATTTAGCCAACATCTCAATGTCTTGAACTAAAGCTGCCATCCCAAAAAACGATTGAAATACTCCTATCCAATCCCATGGGTTCATTACTAGGATTAGATGATTTAGGAATCCAAACTATACCAAAAGCAATAATTACTAATGCAATAGGTGCATTGATTAAAAAATGCAAATTGCCAACTTAAAAGCTCAACCAATACTCCTCCTAGTATTGGTCCTATAGCTGCTCCTACGGTTGCCATTATTCCCCACACGGATATTGCGATCATACGTTCATGTGTATTATAAAGTGGAAGGCATCATCTCTGATCCTCCTAACCCAAGTAAAGCACGACATAATACTAATCCCCATGAGCTATCAAATACATAAACTAACATTGAAGCGATGAAAAAAACTAAAAGTCCCCAAAGTAATAATCTTTTATGACCAAATCTATCTCCTAATGCACCTGCGGTAATGAGAAGACCTGATAATACTAATGCATATGCATTGATTATCCATAATTGTTGTAAATTAGATGGTTTTAAATCAAGGATTATAGTAGGAATAACAGCATACAAGACTGTAGCATCCATCGATACCAAAAGTAAGCAAATGCTTAAAATAACTAAAATATGCCATCTAAATTTATAAGATATAGATGATGAATTATCTTTAGCGATATATTCAGTTTACGGAAATTGTGGTACCATATGTGATAAGTTATTTAATAAGGGTTTTACTAAATCTATCTTTTTCGAGAACTATGGGACTGTTAACAAGTAATTTAATTAGCTTTAAAATTTCTTTTGTTAATAGTCCTAGGTTAATTCAGTTGGTAACATAGTAAGCAAGTCCAAATCAATTAACCATAACACAAGTAAATTTAACATCTAAGCATCACCTAGTATGGAAGTCAAGATTTAATCTTACAAGCACAATAACATAAATAAAATTTGATTTTTCTTTCTCAAGCTTATATTTTAATTGGTAAGTTTATAATATGGAAATTTATGTCAAATACAGATAAGGAAAGAGCCATTGCCGCAGCACTCGCACAAATTGAAAAAAGCTACGGTAAAGGTTCGGTAATGAAACTAGGGCAGCGTCCGCATGTTGATATAGAGGCCGTATCAACCGGCTCACTTGGGCTAGATATAGCTCTTGGAATCGGCGGTGTTCCCAAAGGTAGAATCATCGAAATTTTTGGTCCTGAAAGCTCAGGTAAAACCACTCTAACATTGCATTTAATTGCAGAAGCTCAAAAAAAGGGTGGTACATGTGCTTTTATTGATGCCGAGCATGCATTAGACCCTGCTTATGCTAAAAAATTAGGCGTAAATATTGATGAGCTTATTATTTCACAGCCCGATACAGGTGAACAAGCCCTAGAAATTGCCGATACATTAATTCGCTCCAGCGGTATTGATATGATAATAATAGATAGTGTTGCGGCTTTAGTACCGAAATCAGAGATTGAGGGCGAAATGGGTGATGCTCAAATGGCTTCTCAAGCAAGATTAATGAGCCAGGCTTTGCGTAAACTTACTGCATCAATTAATCGCACCAATTGTATTGCTGTTTTCATCAATCAAATCAGAATGAAAATAGGTGTGATGTTCGGTAGTCCTGAAACCACGACAGGCGGTAATGCCTTAAAATTCTATGCTTCTGTTAGGATCGATATAAGAAGAATCGGCTCCATTAAAGATAAAGAAGAAGTAATAGGCAGCCAAACCAAAGTAAAAGTAGTCAAAAACAAAGTATCTCCTCCATTTAAAACTGCAGATTTTGATATAATGTACGGTTCAGGTATTTCAAAAGAAGGCGAGATAATCGACCTTGGAGTTAAGCTTGATATTGTTGAGAAATCCGGCTCTTGGTTTTCCTACAAGAACGTACGCATAGGTCAAGGACGTGAAAACGTCAAACAATATTTAAAAGAACATCCACAAATTTCCAACGAAATTGAGAAAATAATACGTGAAAAATCGTCAAAAATTACTAATATAAATCTTGATCAAACGGAGGAAGAAAATGATTGATTTAACAGGTAAAACTTCCTTAATTACGGGAGCTTCAGGAGGCATAGGCGGAGCTATAGCGAGGTTACTACACAAACTCGGAAGCCATGTAATTATTAGCGGTAGTAATGAGGAAAAATTAAAATCCCTTGGAAAGGTTGTAAAAGATAATTATACGATAGAAGTATGTAATCTTGCCGATAAGGAAGAATGTAGCAATTTAATATCTAAAGCATCAAAGTTAGATATTTTAGTATGTAATGCCGGTATTACTAGCGATACGCTAGCAATTAGAATGAAAGATGAAGATTTTGACAAAGTTATTGATATTAATTTAAAAGCAAATTTTATTTTAAATCGTGAAGCAATAAAAAAAATGATACAAAACAGGTATGGACGTATTATTAACATATCTTCAATAGTAGGAATTTCAGGTAACCCCGGGCAGGCTAATTATTGTGCTTCTAAAGCAGGTTTAATAGGTATGACCAAATCGCTCGCTTACGAAGTTGCAACCAGAGGCATTACGGTTAACACAGTAGCTCCAGGATTTATTAAATCAGATATGACCGATAAACTAAATGAAAAACAAAGAGAAGCTATAATACAAAAAATTCCGCTAGGCACTTACGGTATGCCGGAAGACGTGGCAAACGCAGTTGCATTTTTAGCAAGCGATCAGGCATCATATATTACCGGTCAAACTATACATGTAAACGGTGGTATGTTAATGGTATAAAAATTAATAAGATTATTTTGTGCTAGCATAAAATAATTTTTTGTGCTAGAAGTTCTTTTAAAGATAAAATGTAATGAATATTTTAAATAAATATTCATACAGTTAAAATAAAGTCTAATAGCTGAATAACCACTATTATACGGCATATAAAATTAAATGATTTATGGAGTTCAAAATTATGAGTACAACGGATAAGATCGAACAGAAAGTTATTGAAATGGTTGCTGAAAAGCTAAATAAAGATAAATCGATAATAACTACGGATTCAAGATTTATAGAAGATTTGAAAGCTGATAGCCTTGATACCGTAGAGTTAATGATGGCAATAGAAGTTGAATACGGTATTGATATTCCTGATGATGAAGCCACTAAAATTAAAACCGTATCCGATGTTATAAAATATATCAAAGAACGCCAATCTTAATCTGCATAAAAAATCCCTAATAGATAATAAAAATGTCGAATCAAAGAGTAAATAAAAGAGTAGTTATTACCGGACTTGGACTTGTTACTCCTGTTGGGCTTAATGTTAGCTCATCTTGGAAAAATATTGTAGATGGAGTAAGCGGTATAAAAACTATTACAGAATTTGACACTTCTAAACTTGCGTGTAAAATTGCCGGACTTATAGATAACTCTGAGAAAGATGGATTTAAACTTGAAAATTTCATACAAGCAGATGACATTAATAGACTAAGTAAAATGGATAAATTTATCCATTACGGAGTAGCAGCCGCAACCGAAGCAGTTGAAGATAGCGGCTGGTTACCCGACGATGAACAATCTCGTGATAGAACCGGCTTGATATTAGGTTCAGGAATCGGTGGGCTTAAAATGATCGAAGATACCTCTATCAAACTTTATCAAGAAAATAACGGCAAAGTTAGTCCTTTCTTTATCCCCGCTTCATTAATTAATCTTTTATCCGGTCTTGTTTCTATAAAATACGGTTTTAGCGGTCCAAACCAAACAGCAGTAACAGCTTGCTCTACAGGGGCACATGCTATAGGCGATGCTATGCGTATGATAAAGCACGGCTATGCCGATGTTATGATCGCAGGCGGTGCGGAAGCTCCAGTTACACCTGTCGGAGTTGCAGGTTTCGTTGCTGCTAGAGCATTATGTACTAAATATAACGATAATCCTAAAAAAGCCTCAAGACCTTGGGATAAAGACCGCAGCGGCTTTGTTATGGGTGAAGGAGCAGGCGTTGTAGTCTTAGAAGAATATGAGCATGCCTTAAATCGAGGGGCTAAAGTTTACGGTGAAGTTATAGGATACGGCTCTACAGGTGACGCCTATCATATGACAGCTCCACATCCTGAAGGTAGAGGAGCTTATAGAGCGATGAGAGACGCAATACTAGATGCAACTATCACGCCCGATATGATTGATTATATTAATGCACATGGTACTTCTACTACACTTGGTGATGGAATAGAATTAGCAGCCGTACAAAAATTATTTTTAGAAGCGAATCCCAAAGTTTTAATGTCTTCTACTAAATCATCAATAGGACATTTGCTTGGTGCGGCAGGAAGTGTTGAGTTTATCTTTTCAGCTCTTGCAATTAGAGACCAGATTGCACCGCCAACCTTAAACTTAGATACCCCTATGGATGAGGTGAATATAGATTTAGTTGCACTTAAAGCTAAGAAAACTAAGATAGATTACGTGCTTTCCAACTCGTTCGGATTTGGTGGTACTAATGCTAGTTTAGTGATTAAGAGTATACTCGTTTAATTTAAAAAATTGGCACAAAGTCCTATAAGCACCGTACTCACGTATTAAGTATACGTTCCGCTCCTCGTCTTATGGACCCCTTGTGCTTTTCCAAATTAAACTTCGTTTACCAACCTTTAACTTAATGTCATTCCTGCGAAAGCAGGAATCCAGTAAAACATATAAAAACTTATTTTTATATGTTTATTCTATCAAATATGTAATTTTGTACCAATATTAAGGTTATTTTTCTAGATTCCTGCTTTCGCAGGAATGACATTAAAACTAGCCAATAATCAACTATGACCCCAATTTATTACATTAAAGACGGTAACTTAAGTTTTGCGGATAAAGTAATTTTATCTGATTTAGAGCTTTATTTGTACACAGGCGATAAGATTTGTCTTATAGGACGTAACGGCTGCGGGAAATCAAGCTTAATGAAAGTCATATCAGGTGATTATGAGTTAGATAACGGTGCATTATTTCAAGATCCTTTAGTTACAACCGGTTATTTAAGACAAGATATTTCTATAAAAACTCATCTAACTGTTTATGATTTTGTTTTACAACAAACAGATAGTACACAAGAAATAGATAAATACCAAATCGATATAATTCTAGAAAAATTACAAATCAACGGAACAGATAATTTATCCACCTATTCAGGCGGTCAACTGAGAAGAGCAAGCCTTGCTAAAGCTTTAATATTAGAGCCGGAAATATTATTACTTGATGAACCGACTAACCATCTAGATATTGCAACAATCGAATGGTTAGAAGAATTTGTTAAATCTTATAACGGTGCTATTATTTGCGTTAGTCATGATAGAACATTCCTCTCAAATGTTACTAATAAAATTTGGTGGCTTGATAGAGGAATTTTACGTAAATCCGATAAAGGATTTAAATTTTTTGATGAATGGCAAACAATTATCATAGACCAAGAAGAAGCCGCTCTTCGGAAATTAAATAAAAAATTATCTCAAGAAAATGAATGGTTAAATGCCGGTGTTACTGCTAGACGTAAACGAAATCAAAAGAGACTTGCGGATTTGAAAGCTTTAAGAGCAATAACACAAGAACAGACTGCAAAACTAGCTAGTTCAACACAAAGAGTTAGGACAGAACTTGCCGAAAATATAGCTAAAAGTAAATTCATTATTGAAGCAGATAATATTACTTTTAGTTATAAAAATACTAAAATTATCAATAATTTTAGCTTTCGTGTAAAAAACGGCGAGAAAATTGGTATAATCGGTGCAAATGGCTCAGGCAAATCTACCTTTATCAAACTACTAACAAAACAGCTTACCCCTGAAAGCGGCAAAATTATATATGGCGGTAATTTAGATATTTCATATTTTGATCAACATAGAGAAAAACTAGAGCCTAATCATACATTACAACAAACTTTATGTCCTACAGGCGGTGATCAAGTATTTTTGCCACACGGTAAAACCATGCATGTTGCCGGTTATTTAAAACAATTCATGTTTAATCCTAAACTACTTAATGCAAAAACCGCTATTTTATCAGGCGGTGAAGCTAATAGATTATTACTTGCAAAAATTCTAATTAACCCTGGCAATCTGTTAATTTTAGATGAACCGACTAATGACCTCGATATGGATAGTCTGGAAATTTTACTAGATATACTTACAGATTATTCAGGTACTTTAATAGTCGTGAGCCATGATCGTGACTTTTTAGATAGGTTAGTTACTAGAACTTTAGTTTTCGCTCAAGGTAAAATTCATGATTTAACAGGAGGTTATGAAGATTATAAGCAGTATTTTACTACCTCTCCTATAGCCAAAAAAGCTTCAAAACCACTACCACTAACTTCTCAAAAAGCACCTCTAAATAAAAAGCTATCTTATAAATATCAGCGTTTGCTTGAAACATTACCCAACTATATTGAAAAGCTAGAAATATCCATCAAACACTTAGAAAAAGAACTTGAAGACGTTAATCTATATTTAGATAATCCTCAAAAATATAACCGCATTACTAGCCAATTAATTAATGATAAAAAGAAACTAGACGAGTTATTAAATCAATGGCTAGAAATACAAGATTAATTTTTATTAAAATTTTTTTGACTTAATTATTAACTTTTGTTAACGTTTCTTGGCGTTAATATTAAAGATGATGAGCATGTCTGATATAACAGCTACATTAAAATATAAATTCGATAATTTAAAAGAGCATCTTAACAATTCTTATTCTCGCTCTCAAATAGAAATAATTCTAGGAGAATTGAGTAGTTTACAAAGCGAAGCAGCTTCATATGGCTTGAATTTTGACATATCCAATCTAAAAGAGACTGCTGAAACTAAGCTCAAGCACTATGAAGTAGAACAATCTATTGAGAAAGCTAGGGT
Organism: Rickettsia africae ESF-5; assembly: GCF_000023005.1. Classification (NCBI taxonomy): domain Bacteria; kingdom Pseudomonadati; phylum Pseudomonadota; class Alphaproteobacteria; order Rickettsiales; family Rickettsiaceae; genus Rickettsia; species Rickettsia africae. The sequence goes on from NC_012633.1 coordinate 1,099,219, forward strand.
TCAAGAAGAAGAATTTCTAAAATCACAAAGAGCAATAAAACTTGCCGAAGAAGAAAAAGAAATCGCACAAAGAATTGCTGCACTTAATAATTTGCATAATGAATTTATAAAAAATATTACTAAAGATACTAAAAGAATTGAAGAAAGTAATAAGCGTTTAGATAAGATAATAAATAAACTAGAAAAGGAAAACATTATTGATCATGAAGAGTTAAATCGTGAAATATTAACTCATGAAGAAATATTTAAACTAAATCAAGCGTATAAAGTATTACATAAAAACCATAAAAAAATAACTGAAGAACACAAACAATCACATACAGAATTAAATGAATTAAATAAAACAATAACGAATTTATCACAACAATTACAAGAAAAAGGCTTAGCACCAAAAAAAGTTAAAGAATTAAAAGAAGAATTAGAATTTCACCAAGAAATGTTAAAAATACATAAGGCACATGTAGAGAAGATTGAAAGTAGTAAAAAAATATTAGATCAAGAAATTATTAAACATGAAAAAGCACACAACATAAATAAAGATAAAATAAAGAAATTAGGAAGTGATATTAAAGAGCGTTATAAAAAAGAACCAGAAAAATATTTAGATGCATATGAAAAATATTTAGTTCTAAAACATCAGCATAAAGCAATTAAGACAGACGGCGTTGTAAAAGATATAGAGCATCATAATAAAGTACTAAATAAAATTAACGTGGATAAAACTAAATCTTTAGCTAATAAAATCAGAGAACAAACACAAGTAAAAGATCCTAATACTAGGAGTTTATCTCCTACTCGTACTCCTAATATTAAAGTTACAAATAATAAAACGAGAGGAATTTAACTAAAGTAGTAATTATTATGTCTAAATTTAAAAAATTAACTCCTGAACAAAGAAAAGCAGCTTTAGAAGCTGCAAAAGTACAATTTGAAGAACAACAGCAAAAACATAACGCAATATTTAAAGAAGCTATGCAAGCGAGTAGTCAAATCCACCAATATAATCAAGATTTAGGTAATTGTGTGGATAATGCTTCCAAAGATATCAAACTTGCCGGTAAAGCTTCTAAAGGCGTATGTGAAATAATATAACATTCTAAAAGCTGTAACTATATAGTTGCAGCTTTTGTATCATTTTGAATTAAGCTCGAAAGACCTATTGCCTGTATTTTTTCTGACAATTTAAAGCTAATCTCACCTGGAAATATTACATTAATTTGATCAAGTTTTAAATCTTCTAAAGATATTTGCATTGATTTTGTAATGCTCGGTGTATTTGTATATTTAATTTCAAACCCCAAGCGTTTTCCATTTTTAAAAATTAAAAGATCTATTTCCGCTCCATTATGAGATGACCAAAAATAACATTCTTCGGGTTCGGCTTTATAATATCTAACAATTTGTTCTAAGGCAAATCCTTCCCATGATGCACCTATTTTAGGATGAGTGCTTAAAGCTTCATAATTATTTAAGCCTAATAAAGCGTGATATATTCCACCATCTCTAAAAAAGATTTTTGGAGTCTTAACTTGTCTTTTTTTAAGGTTTTCATACCAAGGCTGCAAAATACGGATCATAAAAGTTCCCTCTAAGTTCTGAAGCATTCAATATATTAGCGTGATAATGGCAAAGCATTAACCAAAACCTACGTAACTGCATAGACGGAATTGTAAAACCTAAATTTGGTATATCTCTTTCTAAAAATGTTTTAATGTAATTCTGACGCCATAAAGCACTTAACTCTTCATCATCTGCACGATATGATAAAGGAAATCCGCCGCGTATCCATAATTGCTGAGTACCTGACACTTCAGATAAGGTAAACGGTGTCATTTCAATATAACCTATTCTACCTGCTAGTGTTTCAGAACCTTGTTTAATTAAGTCTCTTGATGCACTGCCTAGTACTAAATTTAATATCAGTTGTATCAACAAGAACTCTTAAAATAGGAAATAGATTCGGTTTATACTGAATTTCATCAATAATAACAAATCCTTTTAGATCAGACAAAGCAAGCATCGGTTCATTTAATCTTGCTAAATCTAAAGGATTTTCAAGATCAAAAATATTGATTTTAGGAATATTATAAGCTTCTACGAATTGTTTAGAAAGTGTAGTTTTTCCGCACTGCCTTGGTCCTAACAAGGCACAACTTTATGAGTTTTAAAATGTTTTATTATTGATGAAAGGAATTGTTTTCTAAGCATTTAAATTAGTACTCTGAAAATTAGAAACATAACGTCTAATTCTCAGTATAAAAAGAAAAAACGACAAAGTCAAAACGCTTTGTCTCGTGCTGCAACTATAATCGCATGTATTTTTTTAAGCGTCCTGTCAAAGTCATCGTTAGTAACTACATAATCATACTCATTAGCATGTGATATTTCGTTTTGTGCCAACTGCATACGTAATTTTATTGCTTCTTCATTATCGGTCGCTCTATTTCTTAAGCGTTGTTCCAATACTTCAATATTAGGAGGCAATACAAATATAGTAACAACATTAGTAGCATTTTTCTTAATACTCCTTGCTCCTTGCCAATCAATATCAAACAAAACATCCAAGCCTTGATTTAATAACATTTCGACGTATTCTTTAGGCGTACCGTAATAATTATCATATATTTTAGCATATTCAAGGAATTTATTCTGCTTAACTAATTCTTCAAACTCTAGACCGGTCTTAAAGTAATAGTTTATGCCCTCTACCTCTCCTAAACGTGGTTTTCTTGTAGTTGCCGAAATAGATAAACGTAAATTATTATCTATTTTCAATAATGCTTTAGCTAAACTCGACTTACCTGTACCTGAAGGGGAAGATAAAATTATAATCAGTCCTTTAGAGTTCCTCGAAAGTTCTACTTCTAGAGGTAATTTAGACGTCGCTGCGGTGCTACGTTCCATGTCTCCTTTAAATTCCTCTCTATAAGCGCATTTCTGAAGAACTCTTTTATTTTTTGTTGTCATATTTTATGTTTTATTTCGTAGGTACAGCATATTTCAGAAAGATTTAGACAAGATGCATTTAAATGCAAGCCTGCGAAAGCAGTAGGTAAACTACGTGAGTGAGTACAGGCGAGTCATGCAAAATTCGCTTGTATCAAGCTTTATGAATTATTCTGTACTTTTCTTTTTATTACCTCATCCATAGTACAATTAAAATATTTTGCTATTTTTAAAATAGTATCTATTTCAGGGTTGAATTCACGATTAGCTTCCGCTCTCATAATTCTGCTAACAGTAGTATAAGGGATATTAGTGACTTCGGCAAGATATTTACGATCTATCTTTTCTTGTTTTAATTTTTCTTCTAAAAATTCTTTTACTTTAGTAGCAAGTGCCATATTAATAACCTCTGAATAAATAAAGGATAGATATATACAAAGTCGAGTATTACCAGCCTTGTTACATGGATCGAAAAGCCTACTCAATGTCATTCCCGCGTAAACAAAAATCTAGTAAAACCATATAAAAACAAGTTTTTATATGGTTATTTTATCAAATATATAACTTCTGTAGCAATATTGAAGTTATTTTGCTGCTTTCCCACCTACACGGGAAAGCTTTGTTGCTAGTATTTTTTATTGTTGTTTGGCCCCCGTGGTCAAGCCACGGGGTGACACACAGGGAATTGTACCGATCCATGCAACAATGCCTACGCGGTAATGACATAGAGTAAAAAAAACAGAAATTACTCCTTAGGCAATAATACTTGTACAAATTCCGTTTTAGATAGATCAGCTGCTACGTTTACCATAACATCATGTTCTGTCACTTTAGACACATAGCCCACTAAAATACCTGCAGGATAAATATTACCGTGTCCAGAGGTTACTATCTCCTCATCTTTCTGTACTAAATGATTGTTAGGCAAGTATAAAATTTTACTATTATTATTAGTACCTGCTAAAATACCTTGTTCTCTTGAAAAATTAGCTTTAATAGGTATTCTAGAATTAACATCGCTAATTAACATTACTTTCGCATAATTATTACTCACTTCTATTATTTTTCCTACTAATTTTCCTGAATTAACAACGATTTGATCAGGTTCAATGCCTTGCTTTTTACCTGCAGAAATCAAAGCAGTTCTAGAAAAGGGATTAAAGGAAACACTCAGTAATTTAGTAGTAATATATTCAAATTCTTCTTCCTCAGCAATCGTTAACAAATCTTTTAATGCAATGTTTTCGGCTCTTACCAATTCTACTTCACTTTGTAAATGTTGTAATCTTGCTATCTCAAGTTTAAGTTCTATATTTTTTCGTTCTAAATCTTGAAAATAAACAAATTTTTGTGTTATTGAATTTATATATTCAAATATATCTTCATACACTGCTAAACCGATTGATACTATACTACCGGTTACTTCAAGTGATATACTAGATATTTTTTTAGGTGTAGCAAAAAATAAATATACAGACAATCCAAGCCCAAATATAACAAAAAAACGCTTAAGAGTATTTGATATTATTCTTATTAATTCTAATGAATTTGAAGAATTTTTTACTCTATTTGCAAGTATTGCCATTTTTAATCCTGTTTAAATAGTACATGTTTTAGCTTTGTAAAATCTTCAAGTACTTTTCCTGTTCCAAGTGCCACACAAGAGAGGGCATCATCTGCAACTATTACTGGCAATTTAGTGGCTTCACTAAGAACAAAATCAAGATTTCGTAATAATGAGCCGCCGCCTGTTAAAACAATTCCCTTATCAACTATATCTGAAGATAATTCAGGAGGTGTTGCTTCTAGTGCTACTTTTACCGCTTCAACAATTTGACTTACCGGTTCAATTAGACTATCAGCAATTTGTCTTTCGTTCAATATCATTTCTTTAGGAATACCATAAATTAAATCACGTCCTTTAATTTCCATCTTTCTCGGCTCAACATTTTCATCTACATAAGCCGTACCTATTTCTTGCTTTATCTTTTCGGCAGTAGCCTCACCTATCAATAGGTTATAGTGCCTTCTTATATATGAGATAATAGCTTCATCCATCTTATCACCGCCGACTCTTACCGACCTTGCATATACTATGCCCCCTAGTGACAAAACTGCAACTTCGGTAGTGCCTCCTCCAATATCAACAATCATCGAACCGGTTGCTTCCGTTACGGGTAGCCCTGCCCCGATCGCTGCCGCCATAGGTTCTTCAATTAAATAGACATCCCTACCCCCTGCACTTTCTGCTGCTTCTTGGATAGCACGACGCTCAACCGGCGTAGAACCGGAAGGCACACAAATAACAATTGTCGGCCCAAAAAAAGAGCGACGATTATGTACCATTCTAATAAAATACTTTATCATTTCCTCTGCACCCTTAAAATCGGCAATAACACCATCTTTTAAAGGTCTTTTTGCTTCAATATCCGTAGGAGTACGCCCAAGCATCATTTTTGCTTCATGACCATAAGCATAAGGCACAAAAGCACCGTCTTTTTTTATTAACGCAATAACAGAAGGTTCCCGTAGAACAATTCCACAATTTTTTTGATAGACAATAGTATTTGCCGTACCAAGATCTATGGCCATACCGGAAGAAAATCCTTCCAAAAATTTCATTATCATTGTATTTTTTCTCTCTAAATTCTAAAAACACTTCTATAGAACTGTTAACAAAATAAACAGTCCCATAGTAAATAGAAATTTAATATAGACGAAGTTTAATTTGGAAAAGAGCGAGAAGCCTCGGAATTTTTGACCGCAGCGTAGAATACTACGTGAGGATCAACAATGAGAAGCGACGATGCCAATTTTTCAAATTAAACTTCGTCTATATTAAATTTCTTTATAATGTAACATAATAAAGTTACTAATAAAAAATATTAGCATACTAGGTAATAAAATAGCAGCAATTAAAGACAAATTATTATAAGTAAGTATTTTTAATAATATTTCTGATAACGAATATGCTATAAAACCTGAAAATAAACCTAATAGCAGTATTTTTTCTTGGGAATTATCACGCTGTTTAAGACTAATAAAACAACTTGCTAAAATTACGGTTGCCATCATCATTATAGGCTTAAATAATTGCTTGTAATAATAAATTTGATAATTAATAGCCGGTAAACCTGAATTTAATAATTCATGAATTAATTTAGGTAAAGCCCAAATAGAAACCATTTCAGGACGAATAAATTTATTTACTAAACTATTAATTGATAAATTTGTCTGCATAGTTAAATTATTGTAAGCCTTAGTTTCCTCTTTTGTGAAAACCTTAACTCTATTTAAATGTAACATTTTATTTTCAATAATACCGTATAATGCATCAATTCTCTTTAAAAAAGAATTATTATGATCAACAAATAAAATTGTAATATTATTTAATTTTTTCTCGGCAACATTAATAAATTGTGTTTGGATAATTTGAGTTTCATCATTTAAAGATTCAAAAAATAATAAGCCTGATTTAGATATTATACCCTCACTCAAGGCTTTTTTAGTTAGTTTTGCTTCTAATAACTCATATTTTTGTAAGCCTATAGTACCGATAGGATTCAATATAGTCGTAAAAACTATACCTAACATTAAAGTTACAATACATGGAATAACAAGCACTTGCCAAATATGAATACCGCTAGATAACATAGCCGTTAATTCATTATTTTTTGTTAGATTTCTAAGAAAAAATAACATAGCGGTAAAACTAATTAATGAAGATACTTGACCTAGTAAATAAGGAATCTTATATAAGATAAGTCTCCAAAAAAAACTAAAAGGAACATAAATATTTTTGAATTTTTGTAAAAGATCAAAAACATTTGAGATAATTAATAGCCCGATTAAAAGAAATAATATAATAAAAAAACACTTAGAATATAATTTAGTAAGATACCAAGAAAGTGTTTTTAGATTAATCATTATAAATTCAGTGCTAATGCGAATTTAAATAAGAATTTGTGTGGTGGGGCTGGTAGGACTTGAACCTACGACTACACCGTTATGAGCGGCGTGCTCTAACCAACTGAGCTACAGCCCCTTTTCATTTGAAATTTATATAATTATTATGCAGTTAAGTCTAGTAAAATTTTTATATTTTTGAGGTATCGCCTAAAAAACAGGGCAATATGGTTCAGTGTTTTCGTCATTGTGAGGAATTACAAAGTAATTGACGAAGCAATCTCAGGAGTTTGTTGTTATTTCATGAGATTGCCACACAGCCTATGGCTTGCAATGACGGTTTGGTATCCACGCATCAACGCTTTCGCAATAATAACATCAAGTTATAAATAAAAAAAGGCCGAGTAGTAAACTCGACCTTTTAGGATACTATAATTAGTAAATAATTTTAGTGGTGTACAACTGTTACAGCTCTACGATTATAGGCAAAAGCTTCTTCAGTATTACCCATCATAGCAGGTCTCTCTTTACCATAAGAGATTGTATTTAATCTGTTATGATCGATTCCTTTATGAACTAAGAATTTTTGCGCTGCTGCTGCTCTTCTTTCACCTAAACCTAAGTTATATTCTTTGGTACCTCTTTCATCGCAATGTCCTTCAACAGTAACTTTTACTTCAGGATGCTTTGATAACCAGCAAGCTTGTCTCTCTAGTTCTTCTTTAGCCTTTGGTGATAAAGCAGAGCTATCAAAAGCAAACCATACTGCATTTCCTGCATGCTTCTCGAAATCTTTCATTAATGAAGTTTCTTCACTTTGATTCATATTACCGTCAAATTGCGGTGCTCTTTTTGTTGTATTACACCCTGCAAGCACACATAATGCAAGAAAAGCTAATGCAATTTTTGTTTTCATAATTAAACTCCTTGAGATTATAATTTATTAATACTGAATTCATTTTAGCTAGTCATAAAACTAAACTAACCAAAAGCTATGTGAGTTAGTATATATCATTATTTTATTAGTTTAAAGGCTAAAATATTATAAAATGCAATTACTCATGTATAAATGTGGTAAAAATATCATTTAATACAAGTATATACTTTGGATAAATAGATAGATGCAGTTTAATGGGGAAAAGAGGAATCGATTTTGAAGCTTATAACCGCAGCGTATATATAATATGTGAGAATTATAAGCAAATAAGTAGTGTTGCCAATTTTTCAAATAGACATCTTCAGAAACTCGCTTATAGAGAGGAATTTGAAGAAGACACGGCACACAGAACCACAGCGTACATAGAGGTACGTGAGGATTCGAGTACAGGATCAACGTACAAATTACCTCTAGTAGTAGAGTTTCCGAAGATGTAATACAACGAGTATATTCACCATCTAATGAATGCACTGCCCCAAGTAAGACCTGCACCGATAGCTGAAAATAGTAGAATATCACCTTTTTTTATTTTGCCTGATGCTTTGAGAGTACTCAAAGCAAGCGGAATAGAAGCAGCAGAGCAGTTAGCATGTTTGTCTACGGTTTTCACTACTTTATGCTCTTCTATATTTAATAGTTCAGCGAGTTTATTTATAATACGGATATTTGCTTGATGAGGTATAAAATAATCAATATCGCTTACACTGAATTGATTAGCATGCAGTAAATCTTTTATAGATTGTTGCATTTTTTCTATTGCATGACGAAATAATTTTTGCCCCTGCATAACTATTTTGCCACTAATACCGTTCATACTTACACCACCGTTTGTGTATAATATTTCATCATAATCAGCCCCACTTGAGAAGATATTACTATCTATTAAACCGGAATCATCACTACTACGCTGTAATATTACGCTACCGGCCCCATCACCGAATAAAACGCAAGTAGTCCTATCATTCCAATCTAATAACGACGTCATTTTCTCGGCTCCTATAAGCAAAATAGTTTTATATTTATCTGATGAGATAAGAGAATTTGCTACTTGTAAACCATAAACAAAGCCGGCACATACTGCTTGTAAATCAAAAGACGGTATATTAGTTAAACCAAGATAACCTTGAAGCTTAGAGGCAACCGAAGGGAAGCTATTATCGGGAGTAGTAGTACATGTAATAATTAAATCAATATCATTTACCGATATCCCTGCATCTGCTATAGCTTTTTCAGCTGATTTTAAAGCAAGATGGGAAGTATATTCTGTATCACCTGCTATATGACGCTGCGTAATACCTGTTCTTGTTCTAATCCATTCATCGTTAGTATCTACGAATTTTGCAAGCTCGTCATTACTAACTATTTTTGAAGGAAGATACCCGCCGCAACCAATAATTTTACAGGTCATAAATCTTTTAGGCTACTTCTTCTTCAGTTTTAATTTTCTTTGTTACTACTAGACGATTATTATAAGTACCGTCGACTAAAGAAACGTGATGCGGAAGCTTATATTCACCGGTTTGCGAATCAACTATTACGTTAACTTTGCCAAGTGCTAAGTGCGAACGTCTCATATTACGTCTTGATTTTGATGTTTTTTTCTTTGGAACTGCCATTATTAGTCTCTCTAAATATAAATTAAAAAGTATTTGTCAAATTAGTGAAGCAGTATATTATAATCTTGTAATAAAATCTAGATAAAATTAAACTTATGAAAATTTTTATAACATACATTTTTAGTATATTAGCCTTTTTTTCCTTAAGCGGCTGCAAAACTATCGAAAATAGAGGGCAATCTATAGATGATTCGGCACTTGTAAAATTAGAGTCTAAAAAACTAAATAAAACAGAAGTCGTAGAGTTAATAGGTACGCCTACTATAGTACCGGAATATTCCCAAAATACCTGGTATTATGTTGAAAGAGTTATGTCTCAAAGAGCTTGGCTCAATCCAAAAATTGAAAAGCAGAAGATAGTAAAAATTACGTTTGATGCTAATAATTTTATGCAGGAAGTAGTAGTAATAGATGATTCTCATAGACAAGATATAGAAATAGTCCATGAATATACTAGGACATATGGAACGGAACTTAACGGACTACAAAAATTTGTTAAAAATTTAGGTAGATTCAATAAAACCACTGACGGAAATAAAAACAAAAGCAAAAATAAGAAAAAGAGATAAGTACCTTAATCATCATTGCAAGATGGCTTATCTGTGTAGATACCTAATCGTCATTGCGAGCCATAGGCTGCGTGGCAATCTCATGAAATAACAACAAACTCCTGAGATTGCTTCGTCAATTACTTACGTAATTTCCTCGCAATGACGATTTGATATTCACGCAGACGTAACACCAACACCCATAAAACAAAAAACTATCTAATATGATTTCGATATTTAGTAAATTAAAACAAAGTTTATCTAAAACTTCTAATAAAATATCGGAAGGTATCGACAAAATATTTTACAAGAAAAAATTAGATGCAGGAACTCTAGAAGCGCTAGAAGAGCTACTTATCTCAAGTGATATGAGTGTTTTGGTAGTAACTAATATTATTGAAGAGTTTAAAAAGGTAAAATTTGACAAAGAAATAGATAGTGATACAGTAAAAGAAGCCCTTGCTAAATTAATAGAGCAGCAGCTATCAAAATCAGCAATTCCTTTTACTTTAAGCGAAAATAAATTAAACGTAATTTTAGTTTGCGGTGTTAACGGAGCAGGTAAAACCACGACTATAGGTAAGCTTGCTGCAATGTACTCGGCACAAGGGAAAAAAGTAGCAGTTGCAGCCTGCGATACTTTTAGAGCAGCTGCCGTAAATCAGCTAAGTACTTGGGCAGATAGAGCAAATGCACTACTTATTACCGGTGAAGAATCAGCTGACCCCGCAAGTGTTGCTTATCGCGGGATGGAAGAATCGATAAAACAAAATATCAATATACTTTTTATCGATACAGCAGGTAGGCTTCATAATAAGAAAAATTTGATGGATGAACTGTCTAAGATTGTAAAAGTTATAAAAAAACTAGACGAGAATGCCCCCACTCATAGTATTTTAGTCATTGATGCTATTACCGGACAAAATACCTATAACCAAGTAGAACATTTTAATGATGCTACTAATTTGACGGGGCTTATCGTGACTAAACTAGACGGCAGTGCTAAAGCGGGCGTAATTGTCGGAGTAGTACAAAAATTTAATTTACCCTTATACTTTATCGGTATAGGCGAGAAGATAGAGGACTTAAAAATATTCAACCAACATGATTTTGCTAGAAATTTAGTGGGGTTGTGAGGTTTTGCTACGTCATTGCCCGCACGAATATTGAGTCGTCATTGCGAGTAGCCGTAGGCTGCACGGTAATCTCATGAAGTAATAATAAACTCCTGAGATTGCTTCGTCAATTACTTACGTAATTTCCTCGCAATATGACGATCTAATTAAAAATAAAATCATAAAATGACTCAAAAAAATACCTTATTGCTCATAGACGGATACGGATTTGTTTTTAGAGCCTATTATGCACAACAGCCTTTAACTTCACCAAAAGGCGAGCCTGTCGGTGCTCTTTACGGTTTTACTTCAATGCTGCTAAAATTACTGAGCGACTTTAAGCCTAAACATGTCGCTGTAGTATTTGACAGCGGCGGGAAAAATTTTCGCCATCAGATTTATCCCGACTATAAAGCTAACCGCCCTCCACCCCCTGAAGATTTAATTATACAATTACCTTTAGTTCGTGATGTTGCAAGTAACTTAAATTTTCCTATTCTAGAGAAGAACGGTTATGAAGCCGATGACATTATCGCAACCTTTGCTACTAAAACTGCTGCACTTGGCGCACATGTAGTCATTATCTCTTCCGATAAAGATTTATTACAGCTAATGACTGAAAACATCAAGATATATGATCCGTTAAAAGGGAAATATATTACGGAAGATGATGTGGTTAAAAAATTTGGTACTACTTCTGATAAATTACGTGAAGTAATGGCTTTAATCGGCGATAGATCGGATAATATTCCGGGTGTACCATCTATTGGACCAAAAACTGCAAGTAGTCTTATAACACAATTTGGTTCTGTAGAAAATATATTTAACTCTTTAGACCAAGTCTCAAGCGTAAAACAACGTGAAACTTTACAAAATTCAAGAGAAGCGGCGTTAATTTCATGGCAGTTAATAGGGCTTAATTCTAATGTTGATTTAGATTTTCAGCTAAATAATTTAGAATGGTCACCTCCAAATAGCGATAAATTAACAGGATTTTTACAGGAATACGGTTTTAGATCTTTATATAAAAGAGTAGAAAATTTATTGGATATTAAAATTAACGACCACAAAGAGATAGCAGATAATAAAGTAACGGAAATAAAAGAAATTAATAATGCTAATGAGTTAGCAGACTTTGCTAAAGAAGCCACGAAAATAGGAATATTCGGGATATATTTATTACAGCATAAAGGAGCTAATCTTGCTTTTATTTTATCACTGCAAAACCAAAGCTATATTATTAAAATTTCAAACACTTCTCATGATCTATTTTCTTATAATACTAAAAGTAATAACAACTGGTTTTCGGATATAATCTTCAATTTACTAACCGATAAATCCATAAAAAAAATTACTTACTCTCTTAAACCTCTACTTAAATTTTATGCAAACCAATCTCATGACATTACGGCTATAGAAGATTTAGAATTAATGCAGTATGCATTATCTGCTGGTTTATCACAGAAAAATTTATTTAAAGAAGTTTTGAAAGAACCTTGGATAGAAAATATAATTATCGAATCAGCAAAAATAGTAATAAACTTTATCGCACTTTATAAGCAAACTATATGGGAACTTAAAGACAACAAAACCTTTAGACTTTATAGCAACATTGATTTACCTATTTGTTTTATTTTAGATAAAATGGAGAAAGTGGGTATTACAGTAGATGCTAATTACCTAAAACAATTATCCGCTGAATTTGGAACAGAAATTCTAAAACTTGAAGAAGAAATTTTTGCTCTTAGCGGAACTAAATTTAATATTGGTTCGCCAAAACAATTAGGCGAAATCTTGTTCGAAAAAATGCAATTACCTTTCGGTAAAGCTTCAGCTAAAGCAAGCTCTTACTCAACGGGAGCGGAAATACTAGAAAAACTTAGTGAGCATGGATATAATATTGCAGATTTGTTATTAAGATGGAGGCAACTAACAAAATTAAAGAATACCTACACCGATAGTTTGCCGAAACAGATAGATAATATAACACATAAAGTACATACGACATTTTTACAAACTTCTACCACTACAGGAAGACTTAGCTCACAGGAACCTAATCTACAAAATGTACCTATTCGCTCTAGTGAGGGGAATCAAATCAGAAAAGCTTTTATTGCTGAAGAAGGTTATAAATTAATATCTGCCGATTATTCTCAAATTGAGCTTAGAATATTAAGCCATATCGCAAATATAGATGCACTAAAACAAGCATTTATCAATAAAGACGATATCCATACTCAAACTGCTTGTCAGATCTTTAACTTACAAAAACACGAACTAACTAGCGAACATAGGCGTAAAGCAAAAGCTATAAATTTTGGTATCATTTACGGTATAAGCGCTTTTGGGCTTGCTAAGCAATTAAACGTTACTAACGGCGAAGCATCCGAATATATCAAGAAATATTTTGCTGAATATAAAGGAGTGCAAAAATATATGGAGCAAACAAAAGCTTTTGCAAGTAGCAACGGCTATGTCACAAATTGCTTTGGCAGAAAATGTTTTGTACCTCTAATTCATGATAAAAAGCTTAAACAATTCGCAGAACGTGCGGCTATTAATGCTCCGATTCAAGGAACTAATGCCGATATAATTAAAATTGCTATGATCAATCTAGATCAAGAAATAGAAAAACGTAAACTTAAAACAAGATTAGTACTGCAAATTCATGATGAATTACTATTTGAAGCACCGATTGATGAAGTAGAAATTATAACACCTATTATTAAAAAAATCATGGAAAATTCTACTAATATGGCTGTACCGATTATAACCGAAATTAGAGCAGGTAATAACTGGATGGAAATTCATTGAAGGTGTATCATTCCTAGCTAAAGGCGGCGTTATTGCATGACTTGCTGTCATTCCCACAAAAGCAGGAATCCAGAAAAATAACTTCAACATATAATACAGCATACATATTTGATAAAATAAGCATATAAAAAATCATATATTAATATAACATTTGAAGAATTTTAAAAGGAGCGTAATGTATGAAAAATTTTATATTTACGTCTGAGTCAGTTTCTGAATGGCATCCGGACAAAATTGTCGATCAAATTTCAGGTACGGTACTTGATGAGATTCTAAAACAAGACCCTAACGGTCGTGTTGCCTGTGAAACATTTGTAACAACCGGTCTAGTTCTAGTGAGCGGCCTAGTACCTATGTGGATATTGAGCAAATAGTACGTAGCAAGATACAAGAAATCGACTATAATAATCCAAATTATGGATTTGACGGTAGCTGTTGTGTCGTAATTTCAGCTATCATTAACAATCACCCGATATAGCTATGGGTGTTGACAATGCAAATGACGATGAAATAGGTGCAGGAGACCAAGGTATGGTTTTCGGTTATGCCTGTAATGAAACGGATAGTTTCATGCCCGCACCGATTTACTACGCTCATTTATTAATGAAAAGGCAAGTATATTTACGTAAACAAAATATCTTGTCTTGGCTTAGACCCGATGCAAAATCTCAAGTCACGTTACGATATGAAAACAACAAACCAATTGCCATTGATACAGTAGTTTTATCAACTCAGCATCATCCGGAAATACAACAAAAAGACCTTATTGAAGCAGTAATGGAAGAAATTATTAAACAAGCATTACCAAGCAATTTACTTCATAAAGACACTAAATACCTAATTAATCCGACGGGTCGGTTTGTTATAGGCGGTCCCGTTGCAGATTGCGGTTTAACCTGTAGGGAAATTATCGTGGACAGCTATGGAGGAATGGCAAGACACGGCAGCGGTTGCTTTTCTGGAAAAGATCCAACAAAAATAGATAGATCGGCTGCTTACATGGCACGCTATATTGCTAAGAATATAGTAGGAGCAGGACTTGCCGATCGCTGTGAAATACAAATATCCTACGCAATAGGCATAGCTGCTCCCGTATCTGTTTATGCTGAAACTTGCGGTACTAGCACATTAAGCAACGAACAAATTACTAAGCTCATAACACAGCATTTTGATATGCGTCCAGGAAAAATTATTAAACATCTTAAGCTTCGCACTCCATGTTATCAAAAAACGGCTTCTTACGGTCATTGCGGCCGAGAAGACGTAAATTTTACATGGGAACAATTAGATAAAGTAGATATATTGAGGTGAGTAATTATTGACATTTATTCGTAATACATGATTATTTTGATCCCTGCTTAACTAGCTAGTTGAAAATATGGTTGAGAATGTAAATAATAATAGAAAGTTCGGTAACTTAGAAAATTATGATAATCAACTTACAAATACTGCTCTAAACAAGAATAACCAAAATAAACTGAAAGAACATTATGAAAATATCACTCAAGCCTTAAATAACATACGGAAATATGAGTATGAAGCAAAAGCAACTCAGTACTGCGCAATGCTTGACGATACCCGTACCTATGATCAATCCACAAAAGATTATAATTTAGGCTCAGCTCATTTTATAACGGCTAAGCGTATAAAGCTTTAAATCCTGACGAAAATACAGGTAAAAAATTAGACCATTTTATGGATGGCTTAGATGAGATTTATAAGCAATCCTTTTTACGTAAATTAACTAGCTCAACTGAATTACCACCAGCAGAACAGTTAAAAAAATCTTTAGAAAAAACTACAAATGAAATATATGATAAACTACAAAAAACCGGAGAAGCATATTTATCATATTCTAATGCTCCTACTAATACAGGATTACATACAAATGTTATAAAATATTCTAAAGAAAACGGAAAAAATTATCGTATATATATAATGCCGGTGCTGGGGTAAGAGCAGATAATTCAAAACTAAATCAAACACCAAAAGATCAATTAATACAGGAGTATTAGAAGATAAAAAATAAGAAGTTAAAACCAATAATACATTCAATAAAAATTCAGAACCTAAAAAACAAACTATCAAAAATAAATTTTATAAGTATTTAAGTAAATTAACGAGAAAATTGGGATTAAAATCCATAAGTAATTATTTTGAAGAATTAATTAAAGACCCAAATCTTGAGCAAAATATCAATTTAGAAAAAGAAGCAAAGTTAATAGCAGACAAACATCGACTAACAAAATATATGGAACTTAGCGATAATAAAAATAATAATGCAGTATTTAGCGGTAAAAAAACATCAAAGAATATTACTCAATTATATCAATTATAGATTCATTTTACTGTCAATTCAGGTATTGCCTATAAAAAGTTGACTCAAGGTTTCGATGCTGCGAGGCATTGGCTTTGTTTCATGGTTCGGTTTTTTCGTCATTGCGAGGAAAATTACGAAGTAATTGTACGTCCGCAATCTCAAGTTTGTTATTATTTCATGAGATTGCCACGCAGCCTATGGCTGCTCACAATGACGACCCGATATCCACACAACAATGCCTTGCGGGAATGACAGTGGAAAACCGAACCACTCAACAACTACGCTATTTACTATATCCTTTTAAAATCTCAAAATCTTGTCCTTGGAGCAAGAATTTTTCAGGTAATATAATTTTTGCTACAAAATTTTTTACATCTGCGCTTTGTAAATAGATTGTAGCTTTAGCATTACTCTGATCTTCATTATTTATACGAGCTGCAAGCAAGGTTACTATCTGCCGTAATTCTTCATGATTTTGTGGATAAAACTGTAGTTCAAATTGTTTATTATTAATTGCATCCTCAATTGATGAAAAGCTTTTTGCCGTTAGTTTTATTCCGCCCTCATCTTTAACTATGTCACAATTAACAACTACCAAACTTTTAACATCAAGTAAATGTACATAATCTTTTAAAACTTCCTCACTAAAAATACTAAGTTCAAAGATATTCTCAGGATCAGAAAGCACGAGCGTCACAAACCTACCTCTTGCCGACATACGAGAATCCTTTTTTTGTATTACACCGGCAAGATTTACTCGGTTAGTACCATCAGGTAAGTTATTATGCAAATCCGCAGTATTTAAAATATTTAAACGACTAAATATTGCTTGATATTCCGTAAGAGGATGATTAGAGATAAATAAACCCATAGCCTCAAATTCATAAAAGGCTAAAGTATTTTTATCGGCATAATCGCTTGATACTAAAATAGTTGGACTTAAACTAGAAACTTTAATTAAGCTAAATTGATTAGATTCCTGCTCTTCGTGATATGCAGTTGAATAAGAAAGCAATTTTGGAATGCTTGACAATAATTGCAATCGATTATCATGCAGCTCATCAAAACAGCCTGACTTGATTAAATTTTCCAATAATTTACTGTTAATAGATTTTGGGGGTAATCTTTCAATAAAATCAGTAATTGATTTAAACGCCCCTCTTGCTTTTCGCTCATCCGTTACTAATTTACCGAAATTCGGCGTAACTCCCTTAATAGCACCTAAGGCGAAGATTATTGCACCCGCGATGTCACACCGTGGCTTGACCACGGTATCTTTTGAAATTTCCTGGATACCACGATCAAGTCGCGGGATGACAGGCTTTACGCTATGCGGGATGACAGTGTCCGAAAACTTTACACTAAAATACCCTTCAGAAATATTAATATTAGGTGCAATAATTTTTATGCCGTTATCTTTTGCTTCTTGTAAAAATAAATTAATTTTATCGTGATTATTCAATTCAAGATTTAAGCATGCTACTAAAAATGCAGCAGGATAATTAGCTTTAAGATATGCAGTTTGGTATGAAATAACACCGTAAGACGCAGCATGTGCCTTATTAAAACCGTATCCGGCAAATTTAGCCACGGTCGCAAAAATGGATTTAGCTTGAGATTCCGAAATATTATTAGCAATTGCTCCTTTAACAAAAATTTCTTCCTGCTCCTCCATTTCTTTTTTTATCTTCTTACCCATTGCTCTCCGAAGTAAATCGGCAGCTCCTAGCGTATAACCTGCAAGAACCTGAGCAATTCTTTGTACCTGCTCCTGATATATCACCACTCCGTAAGTTTCTTCTAAGATTGGTTGCAATAGCTCATGTAAATAATCAGGCTGTTGTAATTTATGCTTACAAGCTATATAGGTAGGAATATTTTCCATAGGACCAGGACGGTATAACGCACCAAGAGCTATCAAATCATGTATAGAATCAGGTTTAAGGCGTCTAAGTGCATCTTTCATCCCGATACTTTCAAATTGGAAAACGCCGACTCCTTTACCTTTACACAACATTTGATAAGTCTTATTATCATCAAACGTCATATTGTTAAAATCTACTTCTATCCCTTGCTCTTTAAGCAGTTTCTTACAATCGGTAATAACCGTTAGGGTTTGTAGCCCTAAAAAATCAAATTTAACTAAACCGGCAATCTCGGAATATTTCATAGAATAACCGACTACCAGCATATCGGAGTTAGCATCTTTATATACCGGTACTATATCGACTAAATCAGTACCTGCTATTACGATTCCTGCAGCATGAGTTGAGGAATGCCTATGCAGCCCCTCAAGAATTAACGAAGTATCAATCACTAACTTAATTAACTCCGCTTCACCATCTAAATTATACAGCCCATTACCTTTAGCGGCATTTGCAAGCTCCGGAACTTCACGCATTGCCTGTTCTAAGCTAACTGGATTAACTGCACTAAAAGGGACAAGCTCCGTTAGATAATCAGCGAATTTATAAGGTAAGCTAAGCACACGAGCAACATCCTTAATTACAGCCTTTGCCTGCATCTTACCGAAAGTTATAATCTGTCCTACTCTATTATTACCGTATTTGGAACGTACGTAATTAATTACTTCCTCACGCCTTTCCTGACAAAAATCAATATCAAAATCAGGCATTGAAATACGTTCAGGATTTAAAAATCTTTCAAATAATAAGCCAAATTTAATCGGATCGAGATCAGTAATAAGCAAGCTCCAAGCAACAACCGAGCCTGCTCCCGATCCTCTACCCGGTCCGACTAAAATACCCTCTTTTTTACTCCATTTAATAAAATCAGATACAATCAAAAAATAACCGGCAAAATTCATATTACAGATAATATCCAGCTCATAATTAAGACGAGCAAAATATTCGGTTTTCAATGCTTCTTGATTCTCTAACGCAATATTTTCAGATTTAAACTTTGTAGCAAGCCTTGCAAGCAACCCTTCTTTTGCATCTTTTTTAATTAAATCCGTTTCACTAATATCTTTGGTGGCAAAATTAGGCAGCATCGGCGGGTTTGCATGTGCGGCAAAATAACAACGCTCTCTTAAATTCACAGTATTTTGGATGGCACTAGGTAAATCGGAAAAAAGCTCTATCATCTCATGCGGTGATCTAAAATAACAATTTTCGCTAACTGTTTTTCGATCCAGATATTCTTTAGTAACACCGGCTGATATACATAACAATACATCATGTGCATCATGCATGCTTTTCTCACTAAACAAAACTTTATTAGTAGCAACAAGCGGAATAGCAAGCTCGGCAGCAATTCTAATATAACTATCCTCAATAAACTGTTCTTCCGGTAGCTCATGTCTCATAATCTCAAAGTAAAAACGATCTCCTAAAATTTCCTGTAATTTACGTGCAAACAGCATCGCTTTCGCCTCGTTGCGAGCTAGCAAGCATTTTCCGACAATACCGTCGGTATAACAGCATAATCCTATTAATCCTTCTTGATATTCGATTAAATCTTCAAAATC
The DNA here is from genome assembly GCF_000023005.1 of Rickettsia africae ESF-5. Classification (NCBI taxonomy): domain Bacteria; kingdom Pseudomonadati; phylum Pseudomonadota; class Alphaproteobacteria; order Rickettsiales; family Rickettsiaceae; genus Rickettsia; species Rickettsia africae. The sequence continues at coordinate 1,118,911 of NC_012633.1, forward strand.
AATGTGATCGCATATCTTACGATCATTTTTAGTAAAAGTAAGGCTTGATAGTTTGAGTAAATTTTTATAACCAGTTTCATCTTTAGCTATAAGCAAAATTTGAGCAAAAATATCTATATCGTATTTTATATTTAGAATAACTCCGTGTATCGGCTGCAGTCCTTTTTTTACTGCACATAATGCAAACTCTAATGAGCCGAATAAATTTCCCTTATCTGCCAAACAAATAGCAGGCATTTTATTCGATGAAGCAAGTTCTACTACCTTCTCAATCGTTAATGCACTTTCTAGAAAAGAATAAGAGCTTTGAGTTCTTAAATGAATAAATTCAGGTCGCATTTTAAATTAATGTTAAAGTTTATTGTCTTACTGTATGACTCCTTATGTCATTCCCGTAAACTTTTTATGTTATTCCCGCCTACGCGGGAATAACATCGGAAGCCTTAACGACAAGACTAAATTTTACTTCCGACTGCATAATATCTAAAACCGATTTTTTTCATTGCTTCATTATCTAGTATATTTCTAAAATCAATGATTATCGGTGATTTTACTAAATCATAAATTTCTTGCCAATTAAGTTCTTTAAATTCTGACCACTCAGTTGCAATAACTATAATATCTACTGATTTACAGGCGTCAACTGCTGAATCTAAATATAGCAAATTTTTATGTTCCAAATTCTTTTTAGCATTTTCAAGACCGATAGGATCAAATGCTTTAACATATACATCTTTATTTAATAAGATCTTTACAATTGCGATGGCAGGGCTTGCTCTTACATCATCTGTTCCTGCTTTATATGTTAAGCCTAAAATTGCTATATTTTTACCTTTTAAATCTCCGTCTAACAAAGTAGCTATTTTATCTACCATATTACTTGGACGCTGCTTATTACTTTTAATTACTGCCTTAAGAATCCTACAATCTATATGATGATTTTCTACAAGATTATTTAATGCTAGAATATCTTTTGGAAAGCACGAACCGCCAAAACCAGGTCCTGCATTTAAAAAATTTTGACCGATTCTTTGGTCAAGTCCTACACCTTTAGATAAATCTTTAATATTACCGCCGATTTTTTCACATAAATCAGCCATCTCATTAATAAAAGCAATTTTGGTAGCTAAGAAACTATTTGAAGCATATTTAATAAGTTCACTCGTCACTAAATCGGTAACCACAAACTTTACACCTTGTAAAGGTGCATAAATTTTTCGCAATATTTCCTCTGATTCTTTATTATTTACACCGATAACTATACGATCAGGATATAAAAAATCTTCTACCGCACTACCCTCTCTTAAAAACTCAGGATTAGAAGCAACATTAAATGAAAAGCCTCTTGATTTTAAATAAGCTATAATATTACTGCAACTACCCGGCGGAACGGTAGATTTTATGACTATTAAACAATCTTTATTTATATGCTCGAAAACTTTATCAATAGCATCATAAACATATTTTAAATCCGCTTCTCCCAACCCTTTTGAAGGTGTACCGACCGTAATAAATATTGCATCAGCATTTTGAAGTTCATTATTATAAATATTTGTAAATTTTAACCTATCAGATTCTAAAGCTTGCTTAAGATACTCATCAAGTTTAGCTTCATAAATCGGTAATATTTGCTTATTTAATTTGGATATTTTAACCTCATCATTATCAAGACAAGTAACATTATGACCTAAATAGCCCATAATAATACCTGAGACTAATCCCACATATCCGCTACCGATAAATGTAATATTCATAATTTTTTGTGATTTTTATATTAAATTTTTAAATTATACGTTATATTCCAAGTGTATACCTCAAATAAATGAAGAGTAGTATAGACGAAGCTCAATTTCAAAAAGTACAAGGAGTCCACAAGACGAGGAACAGAGCGTATACTTAATACGTGAGTACCGGAGTACTTGTAGGATGACGTAGCCAATTTTTGCAGTTCTATCCGAGTATATAAAGCTTTTATCATATTTCAATAGATTTACAAACTCAAATGAATTTTATTAAAAAAACCTTTATTAGTATTTTTATAATTCTGATTTCATTATCTTTGGCTATAACTCTAACTGTTTATAGTGCAAATAAAGGACACTTAAATGAACCTTTGAAAAAAATAATTGAATTTTATTTAAGTAAAAATGATATAAAGGCTGTACTACATAATTTAGAATTTAAAGAAAACCGGTTATCCATAGATAAAATTTCCTTAAGTCTTATAGATAATGCTAGAGGAGAAGTTAACGATTTTAATCTTTTCTTTAATTTCAAAAATTTCTTCTCTAATGCGCTAATAGAGGCTAATTTTAATATCGATAAAATTTACGTAATTTCAAATAACGATGAAGAGATTATAAATACTTCAACGACCGGTGATTATTCGTTAAATATAATTAAAAAAAATTCCCTAACCAACATACGACTAACTTCAATAAAAAGTGATATCCTAACTGATGAGCAAGGAGCAGACTTACCTCTAGGAAATGCTTTATGCTCATATAAAACCACCTATTCTAAATATAATCCAAAGACTGTTAATTGCAAACTCACCTTTGGAAACAAAGCTTTTTTATCACTAAGCGGTATAATAACCGATAAAAATATCGATGCAAGTGCAGCTGCCGCAAATATGCCTTTAATAATTTATCAAACAGTCGAAAAAATCATTCCGGATAATCCTATAATCTCATATTTACGAGAACATATAAAACAAGGTTACATCCAAAACGGAGAATTAAATATTAAATTAGATAAAAAATTTTTAAAAAAAAATATTTTAGTAGAAGATAATTTAAAAGCAAATTTACATATCTCGAATTTTGAATATAAATATCATACAGATTTACCACCTTTGACTAAAGTTGATACTAATATAATCATTTCAGGACCGGAAATAAAATTTCTAATTAATGAAGCATATAGCGGTAAAAGTGTCATTTCAGACGGTATTATGACTTTCAAATGGGAAGGACTGGATAAATCACAATTTGTTTTTAATGCTACTGCTAAAGGTGAAATTAATGACTTAATTGCCTTTGTTCCAAATGATGCATATCAAAATATTAAAGCTCAAAATATTGATCTTAAAAAAATCAAAGGAACGGCAAATTCAATAATAGAGCTAATAATTCCTATTAGCCCCAATATCCCTAATAGCTATAATGTTTTGTCGACATTAACAAATATCTCTTTTAACACCTTAGACAATAATATCCTATTACAAAACGGTGAAGCCAAAGGTAGTTTTAAAGATAATAAACTAAATATTAGCGGTAAAGGTAACATTAATAATTATGCAAGCAGCTTTACTTATGATCATGATATATCGGATAAAAATAATGAGTGTTTACTTAAAATAAAAAGCAATATTACGGCAAATAATCAAAGATTTGGAGTATTTAAATTAATTTCAGGCAGCACCGTTTTAAATTTTGAGTATAAAAAACAGCATACTAATGAGAGTTTTATTACCGTTAATTCTAATCTTAATAATTTAGAATTTTATATAGATAAAGTATCTATTCATAAAAAATTATATAAAAAAGCCAATTTATATTTATATACTAAATTAAATGATAAAAATTTCGATAGAAATATTGTATTTAACCTTTCAGGGCAGGATAATCTAAAAATTAACGGTAATGCCTTAATTAAGAAAAATATTTATAATATTAATCTAGCCTCTGTTAAACATAATCATACGGATTTAAAAGGAAACATAATCATAGATAACCATAATCTTAATACGACACTTTATGGAAACAGATTAGATTTATCAAATGCTAATATGATGCAGTTTTTAGAAAAAGCGGGAGATTCTACACGTAATATTAATTTAAAAACTAATATATCAAAAATACTTTTAAAGAATAATATAATTCTAGGTAATCTTGATTTAGCAATTAAATGTGATAAAGTACGGTGTTTCTCCGGCTTTCTAAATGCTAATATTGATAATAAAAAAGTTAAGATGTCGCTTACTGCTAAGGAAACTTTTGAACAATGGTTCATTGAATCCGATAATGCCGGAGCATTGCTTAAGGGACTTGGAATGTATACCACTATGCAAAACGGTCAAATTAACATCAACTTAAATACAAAAAGATATGAAGTACAAAAAGGTGAAATAGTGCCAATATTAGACGGCAAATTTTCTATAAAACATTTTACGGTAGTCGATACTCCTTTTTTAACACGGCTTGTTTCCTTTGTTTCGTTGCCGGGTTTTCTTAGTTCAATAACTAATAATAAACATATTTTATTTGAAGATATGAGCGGTAAATTTAATTATAGAGGAAATATAATTACAATTTTTGATACGGAAGCACATGGACCGTTCTTTGATTTTACTATAACAGGTAATATTGATACCAAGCAGCAATTAATTATGGTTAAAGGAAATGTTATTCCTTCCTTTTTCTTAATCAGCACTATTGTAACTAAAATACCGGTAGTCGGTAAAATATTTTCCAAAGTCGCTCCTTACTCCCTAAAAATGAAATATTAAGTAACTATTTAAAGCTATTAGATTTCATGTACAAAATTTTTAATCATTCCTTTATGTCATTCCTGCGAGGCATTATTGCGTGTGTACCTAATCGTCATTGCAAGCGACTGAAAGCGTTGTTGCATGGCTCAAAAAACGTATTCGGTGTTATACCATGGCTTGACCACGGTATCCAGAAAACAACTAAAAATACTAACAATATTAGTATTTGGGTCCTGCTACAAACTTGCGGGATGACAGAAGTGGAAGCAAGCCATGCAACAAAGCCACAACTGCAAGAAGCGTGGTGGCAATCCAGAAATAATAATAGAATATTCTGTAAATCAGAATTTTTTACTGGATTGCTTCGTCGCAACTTACAGTTTTTCCTCACAATGACGTTGAAGATCAATTCATGCAAGAATGACACAAATAACCATACATATTTAATCGGTATTTTACTTTTAGGCTTAATTTCCGGTCTGACGTTCAATTTAATTTTTTTTACAGTTCCATATCAATTATCCGAAGCAAAATACACCACTGATATAATAGGTTCGATATCACTAGCTGCCTTTCCGTATTGCTTAAAGGTCATATGGTCACCTTTTATAGATAAATACTCTATACCTTTTTTATGTTCTAAATTCGGTCACAGGCGTGGCTGGGCATTGGTATCACAAATATTTTTAATCCTAGCGATGACGGGGTTCTTAAACATAAGCCCTTGTAATAACTTATATATTACTGCAATTATCTTATTTATTATTTCATCCTGCAGTTCTACACAAGATATTGTACTTGATGCATATAGAATTGAGAGACCTACATCTAAAGAAGAGCTTTCAATGGCTTTTACCTTTAGTAGCATAGGGTTTCGTTTAGGTATGTTACTTGGCAGCGTCGGTACTTTATATTCATCAATTATTTTCGGCTGGAATACAGTATATAAATCGGCTCTATTCATTACTCTAATTGGACCTATAGTAATTTTATGTATCAAAGAACCACAATCAAAAGAAATACACCATACAACTACTCATTTAATAGGATTACAACAATATTTTGAAGTTATTAAAAAAAGTATTATCTCCTTAAAAAATGAACAGCAATATTTACTGCTAATTATATTGTTTATCTTTTTATATAAGGCTGCGGATTCTATACCTATGGCTATGAGTTCGCCTTTATTGCTCGATTTAAGTTTTACTACTCATGAAATTGCCGTTATTTACAAAGCTTACGGGTTACTAATCATGATCATCGGAGGAGCTTTAAGCGGCGTTTTAGCTGCAAAAATGGGTATATTGCATAGTGTCTTAATTGGTGGAGTTATTCAATTATTGTCACCTCTTATGTTTATGATTCTTGCTACTATCGGCTATGATATAAAGACATTTATAATAACTGTTACAGTACAAAATTTTTGTGCAGGCTTTGCAGGAACTATTATCTCTATCTATTTTGCTAGCCTTTGCAATAGTGAATTTGTTGCCACACAGTATTCTATTATTGCATCTTTTAGCTCGCTTAGCCGTATTATTCTAGCTAGCCTTGGCGGTATTTGTGCAAAATATCTTACTTGGCCTGTATTCTTTTTAGGTAATACTCTGTTTAGCATGTTATTTATCCCGATATTTTATAAAATATATAGAAAGAAACTAGGCTTTGTGAATATTTCTAAAAAGATATGACAATTATTAAAAAAAGTTTATAATATTGATATATATATTTCTGCGCAATGAAGAGTCAGAATTTTTATGAAACTATATAGTTTTCAAGAACATTTATTAGAATTAAAAATAAGGCTTCTTAGAATATTTACTGCTTTTATAATTATATTTGCTATTTGCTATTACTTTAGCGACACTATTTATAGTGTTTTATTAAAACCGCTTGCTAAGCTAAGCGGTGATACGGTACGAAATATAATTTATACAGGGCTTACAGAAGCATTTTTTACCTATATTAAACTTGCAGCTTTTACTGCTTTTACTATTATTATACCTATAATTGCTTTGGAGTGTTATTTATTTATCAGTCCCGGGTTACACCGCCATGAAAAAAAAATTATCGCTTTTATTCTTTTTATGTCGCCTATTTTATTTTGGTGCGGTAGTATTTTTGTTTTTTACTTTGTAATGCCGAAAGCTTGGAATTTTTTTCTTAGTTTTGAAAAACGTGATATGATCGTACCGATAGTTTTGGAAGCAAGAATTAGCGAGTATCTAAATTTAGTTATTCATTTAATTATTGCTTTTGGAGTCGCCTTTCAACTGCCAGTTGTGATAATGATATTAAATATACTAAAAATAGTTAAGGTACAAACACTTAAGCAAAAAAGATGCATTGCCGTGGTAATTAACTTTATTATTGCAGGAATATTAACGCCTCCTGACATTTTAAGCCAATTTGCTCTTGCAATACCGCTACTTTTATTATATGAAACTTCAATAATGATATGTAATTTTATAGAAAAACTGAGGACACTAAATGTTAAATATCAAATGGATTAGAGAAAATAAAGAATTGTTCGATGAAAAGCTTAGCCAAAGATTTATTGAACCTATGTCTAGTAAAATTGCTATGCTCGACGGAAAGAAAAGAAAAATTACGAGTTTAATTCAAGAATTTCAGCATGCACGTAAGGTAAAATCAAAGATTTTAGGTAATATGGCCTCTAAAAGCGGCGAAGAATTTGAAGGGTTACAAAGAGATGTCAAACATATAAATGAGAAGTTGGAAGCACTTGAACAGGAGCTCAATAATAATAACGAATTAAATGAACTATTAAATATGTTTCCTAATATTCCGGACGAAGAAGTACCTTACGGAATGGATGAAAGTATGAATAAATTAGTTCGTACTTACGGAGAGACAAATCCAAATGCTTTGAATAAACAGCATTTTGAACTAGGTATAAAATTAAATTTAATGGATTTTGAACAAACTGCTAAAATTTCTGGAACTAGATTTGTAACGTTAAAAGGTGATTTAGCAAAGCTAGAACGTGCTTTAATTAATTTTATGATTGATGTTCATACTAAAGAGTGGGATTTCTTTGAGATATCACCTCCGGTATTAGTTCGAGATAATGCTATGTATAATGCAGGACAACTACCTAAATTTGCCGAAGAGTCTTTTGCAACAACCAATGGTTACAGACTAATTCCAACCGCAGAAGTATCTTTAGTAAATATGGTCGCCGATACTATTATACCAAGAGAAAAATTACCGATACGTTATGTTGCTTACACCCCGTGCTTTAGATCAGAAGCAGGTAGTAGCGGTAAAGATACAAGAGGTATGATTAGATTACATCAGTTCGGTAAAGTTGAGCTAGTATCTATTACTACCCCTGAAGAATCAACAAATGAGCATGAATATATAACTAATGCATCAGAGACTATTTTACAAAAACTGAATCTTCCTTATCGTGTTATGTTACTTTGCACCGGAGATATGGGATTTGCGGCAAAAAAAACCTATGATATAGAAATATGGCTTCCGGGACAAAAGCAATATCGCGAAATTGCTAGCTGTTCTAATTGTGGAGATTTTCAAGCACGTAGAATGAAAGCAAGATATAAAGAATTCGGCAGTAACGAAACTACCTTAGTTCATACTTTAAATGCTTCAGGATTACCTATCGGAAGAACTATGGTTGCAATACTTGAAAATTATCAGAATGAAGATGGATCAATAACTATACCGGATGTCTTGATAAATTACATGGGAGGATTACAAAAAATCATTGCCTATAGTGAATAATTGTTTATTAAATATAAAATATAAAGTTTCTAGTTGTTGTTAAATTGGCTTTGTTGCATGGCTCTTATGTCATTCCCGCTTTCGCGGGAATGACATCGAGTAGAGACCTACGGCTGCTCGCAATGACGCCTCTAGCATCCATGCAGGCAAAGTTCATTAGTATATACTCCTGTGAAATGAAGAGTTATTATACGAAGTTCAACTTGGAAAAGAGCAAGGAGTCTGTAAGCCGAGGGGCGGAGCGTATACTTAATACGTGAGCATCCAAGGACGTACAAAGACGACGTAGCCAATTTTTCAAGTTGAACGAGTATACAAAACGATAATTTAAATTCAGGTTATTTGTGTTTAGTGGTTTACGAAAATTTGATAAAGATCTATATAATTATAAGGCTCCTAATTTTATACCTATAGCATGTCATTATAATGAAAATACTTTACTTACCAAAGACGGTAAATTACTACAAATTATTAAAATACACGGCATTACCTCAGAGAAAATAAGCGATAACATACAAAATTTACGTGAAATGGTTAGAGTTTCTATAACAAAGAATATAACCGATTATGATTTTGCTTTTTGGCTACATACAATACGAGAAAAACAAAACTTAGACGATTCAACTCCTTACAAAAAATTATTACCGGCAAATATTCATACCTTATGGCAAAGAAAAAACCATTGGAATAATAAATTCGTTAATACTTTATATATATCTATAGTACATGATTCTACTAAAGTTAACATCACAAATTTTAACTCTTTAATAAATTCTTTATCTCATAAATTAATTACTGATTTTGAAAATAACTACTTAGATTCAGCTTTTCAAAAATTAGACAATATCACTAATAATATTTTAAATGATTTAAACGAATTCAGTGCTGAAAAACTCGGTATAATATTTGAAAATGATAATGTTTTTTCTAATCCTTTATTTTTATATAATCGCATAGCTAACCTTAATAATAATGATTGTTTGATACCTATAATAGATTTATCCGATGCAATAGGTAGAAGTATTTATACAATTAGCAGCGATAAAATGGTAGTTACGGATCATGAGAAAAATAATAAATTCGTTTCTTTACTATCTATAAAAGAATATCATGAAACTCCTTCTAATACACTGGATAAATTTTTACAGTTACCGATTGAATTAATAATAACTGAAATATTTTACTTTGTTAGCAAAAAACAAGTAATATCCAAATTGCATGGTCAAGATTATATTCTAAAAATTACTAACGACTCAACTTTACTTAATCACAAAGGGATTAATAAGCTTGATGCAGCTAATTTAGATTTTCAATTTTGTAATCAGCAAATTTCAATTGCCGTTATAGAAGAAGATGAAAATAAACTAGATGCAGCCGTAGCTAAAGCATCAACCGAACTTTTTAAACTTGGTATTATTCATGTAAAAGAAGATATTAATATTGAGCAAATATTTTGGTCGCAATTACCTGCTAACTTTGCCTTTATACGTAGAATGTCGCCATTATCCGTAGAGCATATTGCTTCTCTTACCGCTCTTCATAATACTACACTCGGTAATCAATATAATCCTTGGGGTAAGGCTATAACTTTACTGCGAACCGAGAAAGGTACTCCATATTTCATGAATTTTCATGATAAAACGAATAAAGGCAATACTTGCATCTTTGGTACGGGGAAAACCGGCAAAACCGTATTATTGAACTTTTTAATATCAGAAGCGACTAAATACGATCCAACAATAATTTATATCTCTAATAATAATGATTCTAAAATTTTTATCGAGGCAATAGAAGGCAAATGGTTAGAACCGGACAAACAAATTATCAATCCATTTTTAGTAGATGATACAGAAAAATCACAAGCATTCATTTTAGAATTTTTAAAATTAATCAGTGGTCATTATATTTCACCTCTTAGCGAAATAGAGATATCCTTTCTAGAGAAATTAAAAAATAAAATTTTATCAATTGAAAAAGAAAAACGTATTTTTTCCGATATTTTAAAATTAGAAGATTTTAAGGAGGAAGGAGGAATACAAATACTTGATAAACTTAAAGTTTTTACCGAAGAACAATTATATTCCGGATTATTTGACGGATCGTCTCTTAACATTGAAGAAGGGAAAGTTATAGGGTTTAATTTATATAAACTTTCTGATGAGCCGTTTTCTAAACAATTTTACCCGACGGAGAGAAAATTTTTAGAACAATTTAATAATAATTTAAAGAAACACCAAAGTATTAGTGCAGCAGTAATTTATGCTTTTACTTATCATTTAAGTCTAGTTGGCACAAAACCTAAAATATTTGCTGCCGATAATTTTGATAAACTTTACAGACCTGAGATTTATTATGATAATATAAATTTAATCTATAATAATTTGTCTCAAAATAACGGTATTTTCGTCAGTAATTTCAATTTTATTTATCTTAAGTCATATCCAAAATATACTATAAAACCTTGGCTTGATTTAATTAATACTAAAATTATTCTACCATCTGACGTTAAAATAGAAGATTTAGATAAAATTTTAGGTTTAAGCAAACCGGAAATACGAAAATTATCACAGCTAATACTTTCTGCAAGAATGTTCTTAATTAGTAAGGATAATGAATCGATAGCTTCTGAATTAAGTATTGCCGCTTTAATAGGAGTTGTCCGTATTTTATCAAGCAGACAGGAGGAAATGGATATTTATAAAAAAATACTTGAACAACACCAAGGTCCTCCAGATAATTGGGTTAATTACCTATATAATGAGTTAAATACGGACTAATATTTCACTCTGTCATCCCGTGATTTATTATGGGATCCAAAAAAAATTAAAAAGGATTGGATTCCGCTACAAGCTCGTGGGATGACAATAATTTATTATGAACTATAAAAACAACGAGCATAAAGAATACTCAAAGTGTTAAAAAAATATTTACTATTTTTCTTATTTTCATTTTTCTCATTTAATGTATATGCATCTATTTGGGATGATATAGTCACTTGTCTTAGCGATCCATGTAATTGCGGTCAAAGTGAGAGAACGGAAATTTGGAATAAGGATGGAGGCATCAATGCAAAGCCAAGAGGACCTTTTAAACCAGGCACATTATGTCCTCCTTGGAATAAAAGCGACGGTCGTAATAATGATACTTGTTTATTAAAATTTGATTACCCAGGTACATTTATCGGTTTTTTACTCAATAGATGTGCAGAAGAAGCTCCTGATAGTAGTTACTTTACTCCAAAAATTCGTATTAGAATTCAAAGCTGTAATGCCATAGCTTGTTGGCACCAAAACTCTACTTTAAATTGGGATGGAGAATGTGTATTATGGCCTACAGGTTACGGTATACCTCTAACTAGAGTCTGTGCTAGAGTTGCCGTACCGGATATGCCTCCACCTCCCGGGATAAATGCCCCACCTTCCCCTGCAGATCCAGGTTATACCGATGGAGTACATCTCAATAAAGTCGGTTATACAGAAACTGATAATAAGATAATCGGTATAGACGGAAAAATAATTACTTTAAAACCTCCTAAACTTTGTGCTTATAGCGATCCTGGACTTGTTAACCTTGTTTCAGATTCTGGTGTACATCTTGATCCGATGGACTGGAATCCTAATCGTCAACCTCTTCATCACACTAACGAACTTAGCCCTATTGCAAAAGTATTAAAATTTTTAGTTGAAACGATAAAAGGAGTAAATTTACCAAGTTTATTAGGGCAACTTCTTGGTATGATAGATCAAAATTCAGAATTTATAAAAGTACTTCAATCAATACTTAATGCGATAGGAAAGATTTTTAATTTTTTTCCTGCTTTAATAATAAAAATTATTGAAGCACTTGGGTCATTAAACGGTGCTGTAGATAGCTATTCTTTTGGTTGTGTACAATTACCTTTAGGGCCTTTTCCACCACCATATTGTCCAAATTTAGATTATATTAGCACTAGTGCGAGTGCTCATAATGTATGTAGCATAAAAGATGCAAGCGGCCAGTTTGACCAATCTTCTACTAATCCGGCTTGTGTAGTGCCATCTAATATTAATGTTAAAAACAATATTGTTAATAATACCATACGTGTTAGCTTTAGCAATCTTGTTCCGCTTTGCACGAGTTCTCGCTCTGACCTCAAAACTTGTGTAGAACCACGTAATATAGATTTTTCTTCAGCAAAAATTACTCATACTAATACGGCTTTTAAAGATTTAATTAAATCGTGTAAGAATACTTCAGGCAACACTCCATGTATTAATACAGAAATTTCTACGCCATGTAGTGTTACGGCTAACGGTTGTAATGAGGGATTTAGAATAGTATATTCGCAGAAAATTGGAAATGTAGAAACACCCAGCGATTACTACATAAGCGATATACCGGACTGTCCAAGTTCTAATTCAACTACCTGTCAAAAAGTGTGGGGAGTTAATATCGGTGAATTTAAGGATGTAAGCGTAAAATTTCCTGAGGTACAAAAGCAAGATACAACTAGCTTAATGCCTATAAAGACAGATGTCATCTTAAAAGACAACAACGGTAAAGATAGAAAGCTTTATGTCTCTATTAGTAATACCGAAGACGATAAGCAAAATCCTAATAATATTTGCTTATTTGAGTCCGGTAATTTAATAGATTGTGTACCGCGAGTAAATCATTCTTACAGCTTAGCTGCTTATGAATGTGCAAAGCAATATGCCGGAATTACCTGTACTAATAATAGCAATCCCAACGATGCTTATTATAAACCGCAATTCATTGCGTCAGTACAAGTAAGAGAAGGCGACAATATCATAGATGAAACAAGCACTCTTGTAACGCCGTTAGCATACGCCGGACCTCCACCTCCCAACCCCACTGACACAGAAAGCATAGTAATGCTTGCCGGTTATAAGTATAGTTCTTCCGTTGCGTTTATACCTAAAGATCCAAAGGAAGATAAATATATTGCTATGCCGTTTTCAGGAGAGAATACTCTAAATCAGTTGACTATTCACGGTAAATATAAAGACGATAAAGCACCTTATGATAGTAATGGAAATCCTGACTCAAGTGCGGTATATTTAAAATATTTAGAATATATAAATGGTAAATATATCCAAGGTGGAACGCATGCCTGCTTGATGCCGAAAAATTTCCAACATTGTAACCCTATGCTGCGTCCTACTTTACCTGATGGATCACCTATGCCCGGTTACAATCATGACTCAACAAATTGTGTACTTGCTAAACTCAACAACAACGATACTATAAATTGCAAAGATTTTAAAAATAAATATAACGTTAAATATCCAAATCTTGGCTTATGTAAAAAAGATATAGATCTAACGCGCTGTACTCTAGAAGAAACAGTGTCAGGTCCAGGAAGAGGTATTACAATTTATACTTGCAATATAAATAAGATTCCGAGTAAATGCTATACCAATAACGATAAGGCTAATACTCCAATATGTGTTTTAAGTAGGGATTATACAGATAGAATCGAGCCGAAACCTAACATAGGACCAATATTAGTACCGGTAGATCCTTCAAAATATTATACAGTGACATATACAAAAGGAGATAACAATACTCCTCCTGAGCCGACATATAACGCTGAGACTGAGGATGTAAGAGATAAAACTTGGCAAGAGCTAAATCTTTGTGCTCCTATATTAGTACCTACTTGTGCTAAAATTCCTAGCACAGAGAAAGCTCCTTCCGGTAACAATCACGGTAATGCAGAATGGCCTGAAAGCGATATAGGAGAACTTGCAAAAGGAAAATGCCCGACGAATTGGATACCTATTGATCCTAATAAACCTTTAGAACGCCATTGTTTATCATATTTTGATAAAAAGGTTGTCGAGTTTGAACCTTTAGGCCACAATGTCGGCTGTAGAAAATTTAAAGGATTCCCCATAAAAGTTGGTTATAACGACTTTCCATCAGACCAATTACTTGAGACCCCTTATAATCCGGTAACTCAAATAGGTGACTATATCTTCAACAAAAAACCGGTACCACATGGGAGCATTATGGCATTTCCAAAGGATGGAGCACTTATAACTGCAACAAATAAACCGGACAATACAATATTGCATACTGTAGAATTCAAAGTAACTTTAGATGCAATAATGGACGATATTGAGTATTTTGAAGTAAAAGATTTATGGTATGATGATTGCACATTAATATATGTCAACGGCACAAAGTTACTTAGCTGCCCTACTAACATTGATTCTCTAGATGAGAAAAGGTACTGTAACAATGGAAATGACCAAGGTCAAGCATTACAAGCTAAAAATTTACCGATTGATATAAAGCGTTATTTAAAACAAGGAGAAAATACTATAAGATTCCAGCTAAGAGTTATGTTTGAGGGAGGACTATATTTCCACATGCAATATAAAATGAAGAGATAAATAAATGAGTTGGATTATTTTTTATACGGTAATCGCTGCTTTACTGATTCTCGATTTGGGAATAATACACAAAAAAAATACCATAATGAGCTTTAAAGAAAGCGTACTTTTTAGTCTTTTCTATCTTGTAATAGCTTGTTTATTCGGTATCTATGTTTACTATAATACGGGGGCAGATCATGCTCGTGAATATTATACTTGCTTTCTCATTGAGAAAGCTATGTCACTTGATAATATTTTTGTTATCTCTATTATTTTCCAATTTTTTAAAATTCCCCGGCAATATCAACATCGTGTTTTATTTTTCGGTATAATAGGCGTAATAATATTCAGAGCTGTAATGATTTACGGCGGTATTATTCTTATAAATAAATTTGCCTGGTTATTATATATTTTTGCCGTAATACTTATTGCTACAGGTATAAAAACTTTCTATGTATCACATAAAACTTTTGATATACAGAATTCTTATATTTACAAGTCAATAATAAAAAATCTAAATATTACCCCTAACCTTGAAGGGGATAAATTTGTTGTTAAACGTAATAACAAACTATATTGCACCCCCCTTTTTATATCTCTAGTACTGATAGAAGCAATAGATTTAGTCTTTGCTATAGATAGTATACCGGCAATATTCGCAATTACTAATGATGTTTATATAATTTATACTTCAAATATTTTTGCTATTTTAGGGCTTAGAGCGTTATTCTTTTGTTTAGCAGAAATTGTAGAACGTTTCAGTTATATAAAATATTCTTTGGCTTTAATTTTAATATTTATCAGCTTTAAAATATTTATTCATCATTATATAGCGATTCCGGAATATGTTGCGTTCACTGTAACTATTACTTTATTACTATTTGGTATAATTGCTTCCATAATTAGGAAAAATATGATTGACCATTAATGAAGGGGGTATATAATATTTTTTTATTTTTTAAGCAATTATAATGACTAAATTACTAAAATTATTTTTTATTACTATCATCATTTTTAATAACATTGCTTTCGCAAAAGAAACAGGATTCTATATAGGAGTAGAAGGCGGAATAATTGAACCGGTCGTTAGTAAATTCCGACATAAACACTCGAATACCGAAATAATTTTAAAAAAATCAAGTATGTATAGTGGAAAAATAGGATATATAATATATCCACAGATAGCTATTGAATTCTCAACAACTTATCAACCTAAATATAGTCTGCATTACGTATTACCTCAGCAAAATTTAAGTAATGGTCTCACTATTCCTAAAACCCCAGGTAATACTACCGTATTATCAAATCTATATATGCTAAATCTTATTTATGATTTAGAAAAAATAAAAACTTTCACACCTTTTGTAATACTTGGAGGTGGAATAGCACAAGTAAAAGTTAAGCCTACCTCTTCTAGGTGGAGTGTTATAAATAGCGATTATTTTAAAGTAAGAAAAACTCATAAAAATTGTGTTGCTTGGCAAGCAGGTCTTGGAATTGCACAAGATGTAACTTCAAATTTAAGTATTGATGCAACTGCAAAATTACAAACGGCATATAGAGTAAGAATTAATTATGATACGCTTGATATGAAAACGGGGCAATTCGTGCCAACAAATCCTATCAAAAAAACTATAACCGTTGGAGAATTTGGCATAGGATTTACTTATAGATTGCCATTTTAATAATTCTGTGAAATATTTATATGAAAGCTACAATGTCATCATCCCACGGGATGACACGAATAATTCAACTATATAAGGGAAAAATATGTCTCCAAAAGCTACTAACTCTTCTTCTACCCCTAACGGTCATGATAAGATGGCAAAAAAAACACATTCCGCACAATCCGTTGTTAACGGTGCGGTTTCAGATCATAACACTTATGATGAAATACCGTATGAAAGCTACCCATATGCTCTTACAAATCCTTATCACTTAAGTACACTTGCAACTCTTTTCGGTGTAAATGCTCCTGAAGTCGAGAATGCAAAAATATTAGAGCTTGGTTGTGCAGCAGGCGGTAATTTAATACCACATGCAGTTCTTTATCCAAAAGCTTATTTTGTTGGGATTGATTTGTCTAAGGTACAAATTGACGAAGCAAATAAAAATGTTAAAGCACTAGGATTAAAAAATATAGAGTTCCATCATTGTTCGATAACTGATATTAACGATTCTTTCGGTAAGTTTGATTATATAATTTGCCATGGCGTAATTTCTTGGGTACCAAAAACCGTTAGAGATAAAATTTTTGAAGTTTGTAATAAAAATCTTAGTCCAAACGGAATAGCATATATTAGCTATAATACCCTCCCTGGCTGGAATATGGTCCGTACTATTAGAGATATGATGATGTATCATTCTAGCTCATTTGCAAATGTACGGGATAGAATAGCTCAATCTAGATTGTTACTAGAATTTGTTAAGGATAGCTTAGAAAACTCTAAAACTCCTTATGCAGAAACATTAAAAACCGAAGCAGGGCTACTTGCTAAACAAACCGATCATTATTTACGTCATGATCATCTAGAAGAAGAAAATGCTCAATTCTACTTCCATGAATTTATGAATGAAGCAAGAAAGCACAATTTACAATATTTAGCCGATTGTAATCTTTCGACTATGTATCTCGGTAATATGCCGCCGAAAGTAGTAGAGCAGTTAAAAGCGGTAAACGATATAGTTAGAACCGAACAATATATGGATTTCATTACGAATCGTCGTTTTAGAACCACTTTACTATGTCATAGTGATGTGAAAATTAATAGAAATATTAACAATGATGATATAACGAAATTTAATATAATCTTTAATATAGTGCCTGAAAAACCACTCAAAGAAGTAGATCTTAATAATGCTTCCGAAAATTTAAAATTCTTCTTAAACGGCAATCAAGACTCTAACTTAACAACTAGTTCGCCTTATATGAAAGCTATTTTATACACTTTCAGCGAAAATCTAAATAATCCGTTAAGCTTTGAGAAAATAACCACTGAAGCTAATAAAAAGCTACATAATACTAAATTAAACGAAATCAAAGCTGAGCTTTTAAATAATGCAATGAAGCTAGTACTACAAGGTTATATTAGTATTACAAATCAGAAGCATCGAAATAACCCTGAGCTTGATAAGCCTAAAACAACAAAAATGGTGATACATCAAGCAACCCATACACCTTCTATGTGGGTTACAAATTTACAACATGAACCGATCGGCGTTAATTTCTTTGAGAAGTTTGCACTTAGATATATGGATGGTAAACATGATAAAAAAGCAATCATTGAGGCTGTCCTTGGTCATGTAGAAAAAGGCGAGCTAACTTTAAGTAAAGAAGGTCAAAAAGTAGAAAACAAGGAAGAAATACGCAAAGAACTAGAAAGCTTATTTATTCCGATGATCAAGAAATTTTCTTCTAATGCTTTGTTGGTGTAGCTAATTTGCACTCTGTCATACCGTGGTCTTGCCACGGTATCCATATACTAAACAAAAATTATTTATTGATTCTCCTACGCCAATGGCGTATAATTATTATGAGTAAAAAACTGATTTTAGTTGTTGAGCTTCCAGAGTTTCAAAAATTCGCTAAGAATAATTTAAATGAAAAAGAATGCTTTGAAATAATACATTACATTGCTGCTAATCCTGACCAAGGTGATATAATAAAAGGCACTGGAGGTATAAGAAGAAAGTTACGATTTACTTTAAGTAGTAATAATAAAGATAAAAGTGGCAGTATAAGAATAATTTATTTTTACTACAATGAAAATATGCCGGTATTTTTAATAACCGGTTTTATAAAAAGTAAGATGGAAAATATTAATCATAATAGTTGTAATGAATTAAAAAAACTAACTGAAGAATTGGAAAATTATATGTCGGACCAGGCAAAAATAAATAATAAAAATACTACTCAAACCGACAAAAGTATATTAATTGGAATGCAAGAGGCTGTTTTATACACTAAAGGAAAATTAAAAGCAAATAAACATGATATAAAATTATCTAATATAGACGTGCATGAAGCAAGAGATAAGTTAAAATTAACACAACAACAATTTGCTACAACATTTGGAGTGAGTGTTGCAACTTTAAGAAACTGGGAACAAGGCAGAAGATTACCTACCGGAGCTGCAAAATTACTTCTTAAGATTATTGAGAAAGAACCTAATGTTGTGAAACGAGTTTTACGAGGATAAAATAGAGATAAGACACAACCTATATAAACACCATGCCTATATTTTTTTATTTATTTGCAACATTAATAACTATCAGTAGCGTATGCGTTGTCTTAAGCAAAAATTCCGTATATTCGGTATTATGGTTAATTTTTGCATTTATCAACGGTGCAGGGCTTATGATTTTGCTTGGAGCAGAATTTTTAGCTATGATGCTGATAGTAATTTATGTTGGAGCTGTAGCAGTATTATTCTTATTTGTGATAATGATGCTAGATATGCATTTTAATAAGAAAATAACGCAGCTAAAAGCAAATCTAGCTTTAAGTATTTTTATAGCTTTGATTATGTTTGCCGATTTAGTAATAATTATTTTACTTGGTACTAAAAATATTAATTTCAACTCCAATGTATCGTTTACCATAACAAATAATATCTCAAATACTAAAGCAATAGGAGGCGTACTCTACACAGACTTTATGCTACCGTTTCAAATGGCGGGCCTTATATTATTTGTCGCTATGATTGCATGTATTACGTTAACACTAAAGAAGCGTGAGGGAGTAAAACGTCAAGATATATCAAAACAACTACGTCACAATAAAGAAAATACCGTATTAATGACAAAGCCTATTCTAAATAAAGGTGTTGAGAATATTAAATATGAATGAATATATTTCGCTTAATCATTATTTAATCTTAAGCAGCTTAGTTTTTACTATCGGAATGTTTGGATTATTTATGCATCGCAAAAATATTATCAATATATTAATGTCTATTGAGTTAATGCTGCTTGCAGTTAACATAAATTTTGTTGCATTTTCCGTATATATGCAAGAATTATCGGGACAAATTTTTAGTATTATACTCTTAACCGTAGCAGCTGCCGAAACCTCAATCGGACTTGCAATATTACTAATATATTTCCGTAATAAAGGCTCCATTGAAATTACTGACATTAATCAGATGTGGGGATAATGATGTATCAAAATATTTGCATAATGATCATCATGTTACCGCTTGCATCTAGCATAATAAACGGGTTATTCGTAAGGGTAATAGACAAAAAATTAGCGCAAGTAATTGCAACCGGCTTTTTATCTTTATCTGCCTTATTCTCATTAATAATATTTTGCGATGCAGGCTTAGACGGGAATATAATCCATATTAAATTATTACCATGGATTGAGGTTGGAAATTTTAAAGTAAATTGGTCGATTTATATCGATCAGCTAACTAGCATAATGTTTATAGCCGTAACATGGGTGTCAAGCATCGTGCATATCTACTCGCTTGGCTATATGGCCAAAGATAAGGGGATTATACGCTTCTTGTCTTTTCTTTCTTTATTCACTTTTTTTATGTTAATACTAGTATCTAGCGATAATTTCTTACAGTTATTTTTCGGTTGGGAGGGCGTCGGCGTTTGCTCATATTTACTAATAGGTTTTTGGTATTCAAAAGAATCAGCCAATAAAGCAGCGATTAAAGCTTTTATAATAAATAGAGCCAGCGATTTTGCTTTTATCTTAGGCGTAATGACGATTATTGTTTATTGTGGCTCAGCAAATTACAAAGATGTATTGTCATCTGCAGAATTATTATCTAATATAAAAATATTTGTACATTTTTCTATTCTAGACATTATTTGTTTATTATTATTCATCGGTTGTATGGGTAAATCTGCACAGATCGGTTTACATGTATGGCTTCCTGATGCGATGGAAGGACCGACTCCGGTATCTGCACTTATTCATGCAGCAACCATGGTAACGGCAGGAGTATTCTTAGTAGCACGCTGCTCGTATTTATTTGAATATAGCCCTTTAATTCTACAATTTATTACGATTATCGGCGGTGTTACTTGTCTTTTTGCTGCAAGCATTGCTATTATGCACAGCGATATCAAGAAGATTATTGCTTACTCAACTTGCAGTCAGCTTGGTTATATGTTCATGGCGTGCGGAGTATCTGCCTATAATAGCGGAATATTTCACTTAGTAACTCATGCCTTTTTTAAGGCCTTATTATTCTTATCAGCCGGCAGCGTAATACATGCCGTTCACGAGCAGGATATTTTTAAAATGGGTGATTTAAGAAATAAAATGCCGGTAACTTATGGCAACTTCTTAATCGGCTCACTTGCACTAATAGGGATTTATCCTTTGGCAGGATTTTACTCTAAAGACTCGATTTTAGAAGCGGCTTATAGTAGCGGCTCGTTTATGTTTATTTTTGGAATAGCAGCAGCAATACTTACCGCTATTTATTCAATGAAGATTATTATGTTGGTATTTCATGGCAAAACTAAGCTAGAAAAAGATGTTTTTGAGCATGCTCACGAACCGGCTAAAGTAATGAATAATCCACTTATATTACTTGTCGCCGGAAGCTTTTTTAGTGGTATGATCGGCTATTATTTACTTGCTATGGACAAACCAAACGGTTATTTCCATGCAAGCCTATTTAATTTACATATTTATAAATTACTAATTAGCCACCCGCCTTTATATATTAAGCTACTACCTATGGCAGTCGGTATAGTGGGAATTGTTACTGGGATTTACTTATATAAGTCAAGTACTGTTATGTCATTCCCGCAAAAGCGGGAATCCAGTAAAAATATTAAAAACGCCTGGATCCTACGGTCAAGCCGCGGGATGACACCCCTTGTATTAATTTCCAACATATTACGCAATAAATATTACTTCGATGAAATATATAATTGCTTAATTGTGAAACCTATTAACTGTTTAGCTTCTTTATTTTATCTTGGCGATCAGCAAATAATCGATCGTTTTGGACCAAACGGTTTTTCACGAGTCGTTAATTGCTTTAGCGTTCTTACCGGCAAAATACAAACAGGATATGTTTTTAATTATGCTTTGTATATAGTATCATTTATTGTTGTAACAATTAGTTATTTTGTTTGGAAAAACATAATGTACTGATGTTATTTGCGTTAAAAACTAAAACCGTCATTGCGAGCGAACGTAAAGAGCGTGGCAATCTCATAAAATAATAACAAATTCCTGAGATTGCTTTGTCAATTACTGCGTAATTTGCTTCGCCATGACGGAAAAAAACTCATAAAATCTTAAAGAATGTTAGAATTACCTATTATATCTATCAGTATTTTTCTGCCACTAATAAGCGTGCTATATATTTTGCTGTTTATTAGTCAAAGTAAAAAAGCAGATAAACCGATATATGTAATGTATGTTGCAGTGCTTAGTTCTGTTTTAACATTCATCTCAACTATCTATATTTTAATAGAGTTTGACTCCTCAAACCCCGCTTATCAATTCGTTGAACGCTACGCTTGGCTTGATAAGATCGGGCTTGAATTCCATGTAGGCGTTGACGGTATATCAATATTTTTTGTGGTTCTAACTTCTTTTCTTACTCTTATTTGTATAATTGGAAGCTTATTTACCGTTAAAAAATATATTAAAGAATATTTGGTATGTTTCTTATTAATGGAATCTTTTTGTATAGGGGCATTTACCTCGGTAAATTTACTATTATTTTATCTGTTTTTTGAAGCAATATTAGTGCCGATGTATATTATTATCGGCGTATGGGGTGGCAAGAATAGAATATATGCGGCTCTTAAATTCTTCTTATACACGTTCTTTGGTTCTGTATTTTTCCTACTTTCATTAATTTATATTTATAGCAAAATGCATAGCTTTGATTTAACCTATATCTTTCAGCTTACCGATAATATTCCATTATTTGCTCAGCAAATTTTATGGTGGGCTATCTTTATTGCTTTTGCCGTTAAAATCCCTATTATTCCTTTTCATACTTGGCTACCAGATGCACACGTACAAGCTCCAACCAGCGGCTCGGTTATTCTTGCCGGTATTTTGCTAAAACTCGGCGGTTACGGTTTTTTAAGAGTATTACTACCTCTATGTCCGAGTGTATCACAAGAATTTGCAATTTACGTAATTTACCTTAGCATTATTGCTATAATATATGCATCACTCGTTGCGCTTGCTCAAAAAGATATGAAGAAGATGATAGCATATTCATCTATTGCACATATGGGATATGTTACGATAGGTATTTTTAGCTTTACTAAAGCCGGAGTTAGCGGAGCAATATTTCAGATGCTTAGCCACGGTGTGATTTCTTCATGTCTATTCTTAATAGTCGGTACTTTGTACGAAAGATTACATACAAAAGAAATAGCTAAATATGGTGGTGTAGCAAGTAAAATGCCGGTGCTTGCCGCATTTTTTATGATTGCAATGCTCGGCTCTGTCGGGTTACCCGGAACTAGTGGATTTATTGGAGAATTTTTAAGCCTGCTTGGGATTTATAAGGTAAATGTAGTAGCAACCTTTATAGCAGCTCTCGGCATAATCTTCGGGGCGGTTTATATGCTGAAATTATACAAAGAAGTAATGCTCGGTGAAATTACCAATAAAGAAATTATGCATTTCAGAGATTTATATAAATACGAAATAATCTCAATAGCTCCTTTAATATTATTAATTATTTACTTTGGTCTAATGCCGAGTTCTATTTTAAATGTATTTAGCTTATCGGTGGGAAATTTGCTGGTAAAATTTTAATTGCTTACAAAAAATATAAATGCTACTTTAATTATAGAACTTAAAAGTGAGATTTATATAAAAAATAGCAAAAGAACCTAAAAAATAAACCATGAATTAAACAACGCAACTAAAAAACTAGGTCAAGAAGCTAATAAGGTAACAGGCATAGATATAAGTCATGTGGTAAATCCTGATGCATCAGATCATAAAGAAGCTTGAAGAGATGCTCGTGAGAAACTTGGAATTGGTCATAATAATCAACAAGATAATACAGAATTAACGGACCACACCAGAAGAGCATCATGAAAATTAAATTTATTAAAAAGCAACAGATGTAATACCGTGGCTTGACCACGATATCTAGTAAAATTATTAGTATTTTGAATTGCTTTTATATGGATACCGTGGTCAAGCTACGGTATAACAAGGACATGCTATCACTTCATCAATTACAATTTAAAAACTTATTTGATCTAAATATTACTTTTCTTCCTTCTTCTATAACATATATAAAAGGAGCTAACGGTTGTGGGAAAAGCTCGTTGCTACGAATGATAGCAGGAATTATGCAACCGAGTAGCGGTCATATCTACTATAGAAACTGTAATATTAACAATATCGCTAAACTTTACTGCACTTATATCGGTCATAATTTAGGTCTAAAATCAGAAATGACTGTTTTTGAGAATCTAAAATTTTGGTCAGAAATTTATAATTCCGCTGCAACCCTATATGCTGCTATTCATTACTTCAAATTACACGACTTATTAGATAAAAAATGCTATAGTTTGTCTAGCGGAATGCAGAAAATCGTAGCCATAGCAAGGCTTATTGCTTGCCAATCTGACCTATGGCTACTTGATGAAGTTGAAACTAACTTAAGCAAAGAAAATAGGGCTTTACTCAATAATCTAATTGTCATGAAAGCAAATAGCGGCGGTATTGTTCTTCTATCCTCTCATCTAGAAAGCTCTATAAAATCTGCACAGATATTACGGCTTGATTAATTATTATTGTTTTGCGTATTTTTATAAATCTCCCAATGTACAATAAAAAATATAAGGCTAACTATAATCCAAATTGAACAATTAATTATTGTACTTACAGCATGTGTTTTAGTAACTTTATATATTATTCTTATAACTATTGTCTTCTAGCTCTTTTGGAGGCTTTTAATTGTTCATATAAATCCTTATCATATGATTTTAGCTTTAAATATTGCTCATTAGTACTATATATTTTATGAGTTCCTCTTATTCCAGTAGGAATATAGTTTTTTAGTTTTTATAATTAAGAGAATAAACGTCAAAAAAAAGAAAAGCAATAATTAAATTACAAAGGTTTATGAAATCTCGAATGCAAGGTTCGAATTTTCATGATATATTTTTTTAATTTAACTTTTTTGAAATGAACCTATTAACAGAATCACAATAGCATAATATACGTATATATTCCGAATAAATGAAGAGTAATTAAACGAGTATATTACCTATACTCGTAATCTTTGCGTAGTTTACTAGCGAGTGCCTGTTCCCATCTATCGCCATTTTGCAGTAATCTTTCCTTATCGTAAATAAGTGCGGTATGAGTTAGACTTGCAAACTCAAAATTAGGACCTTCAACTATTGCATCTACAGGGCAAGCTTCCTGACATAATCCGCAATAAATGCATTTTGTCATATCTATATCATAACGAGTAGTACGCCTGCTGCCGTCTTCTCGTTCGTCCGCTTCAATTACTATCGCTTGTGCCGGACAAATCGCCTCACAGAGTTTGCACGCAATGCAGCGTTCTTCACCATTTTCATAGCGACGCAGGGCATGTTCACCCTTAAATCTTGGACTAATAGGGCTTTTTTCATAAGGATAATTTATGGTAACTTTGGGCTTAAAGAAATACTTTAAAGTCAAAGCCATCCCCCTTACTATCTCATATAGAAAAAACGATTTTAAATAGTGTATCATAAAAATTATATATTAAAGATCGATGTATTTCTGCGGGGCATCACCCGCATGAATACCGAGTTGTCATTGCGAGCAGCCGTAGGCTGCGTGGCAATCTCATCAAATACCCTGAGATTGCTTTGTCAATTACTTCGTAATTTCCTCGCAATGACGGGTAAACCGATCAAGCAACAATGATAATAACACCTAAATACTCGGTAAATTATCTGTATAAACAAGCACACTTGATACTAACACTACCCAAAATAAAGTTAGAGGTAAAAATACTTTCCAGCCAAGTCGCATTAATTGATCATAGCGATATCTTGGTAAGGTCGCTCTAATCCATAAAAAACAAAACAATAAGAATCCGACCTTAAATACAAACCAAAAGAACCCCGGAATACAATCTAACCACGATATATTAAAGGGCGGCAAGTAACCTCCTAAAAAGAAAGTCGTAGTCATTGCACTAACTAATATCATATTAGCATATTCACCTAGAAAAAATAAAGCAAATCCCATAGAGGAATATTCAACATTATAGCCAGCAACTAACTCCGATTCTGCTTCAGGTAAATCAAAAGGTAATCTATTTGTTTCGGCAAGCACCGAGATAAAAAACACGACACCCATAGGTAGTAGCATTAAATCAATCCACCACGGCATTGTTCTTTGTACTTCAATGATCTCACTTAAATTGAGAGTGCCTGTAGTAAGTAGCACGGTAATAATAACCAGCCCCATCGACACTTCATAAGAAATCATTTGGGCAGAGGAACGTATAGCTCCTAAAAAAGCATATTTTGAGTTACTAGCCCAGCCAGCAATAATAATGCCGTAAACACTTAAAGAAGAAATAGCAAGAATATATAAAACACCTACATTAATATCTGCCAGAACTACGCCCTTTGCAAAGGGTATAACTGCCCAGCCGATTAAACTTAATATAAAAGTTATCATCGGTGCTAAAATAAATAATATTTTATCGGAATTGGTTGGAATGATCGGCTCTTTGAATAAGAGCTTAACCGCATCGGCAATAGGCTGAAGTAATCCAAACGGACCGACAACGTTAGGTCCTCGTCGAAGCTGCATTAATCCAATAACACGACGCTCTGCATATGTTAAATACGCAACGCACAATATTAAAGGGATAGTAATTGCAACTACCTTTAGAGCGATGATAATTAACGGAAAAATATATTCAAAAAAGAGTTCTAGCATGGTTGTACTCTTATTATATCATTCCCGCAAAAGTGAGAATCCAGAAAATAATTTACAAAAAAAGAGCTGGACTCCCGCTTTTGCAGGAATGACATACGGGGTGAGAATAGCATATTTTTCATCATGCCACCTCCTCGTCTCTTGCTTCCTTAGCCTCAATGCACTTAGCCATAGTGACCGAATTTTTACTAATCACGTCAGTCATATAATAATTAATAGGTTCTGCAGTTATAGGCTCTTTTGATAACTTATCTTTAGAGCTAAACTTACTAAATTTATTTTCTATAATTCTATCAATACTAGCAAATACCTTATATTCTTTAGCAAGTCTTACTCTTACTTCTTGCAAATTATCCATTCCGATATCTATTTTTAGATAACCGGCAAGCTCTTTAATAATTTCTATATCTTCTTTAGCTACCCCTACAGGCGATACTGCTTTTTCTGCTATTTGCGGTCTACCTTCTAAATTTACGTAAATTCCGCTCTGCTCGGTATAAGCAGCCGCAGGTAAAATTACATCAGCACTGCTAGCACCTGCGTCCCCGTGATGTCCTTGATATATTATAAAAGTCGATTTCAGCTTATCAAATGGGATGGCGTCCGTTCCAAGTAAATAAGCGAGTTCCAACTCTTCGAGCTTAATAGGAGTATTAAAACCAATATCAAGACCACCAACTATAGAAGCGTGATTATGCAATATATTAAAACCTTTCCAATCATCACGCATAATATTATATTCAGTCACTATCTTATGAATAAGCGACAATATAGCATATCCGTCATCTCTTGCATATACACCGTCACCTACTATAATCATCAGATATTTTGCTGCTTTTAAGGCTTTCGTAAACTCATGAGTACCAATGGCTAGCTCCTCAATAATCTTAATATCACTTCCTAAATCCTGAATTTTATAGGTTTGGTTATGCCCCCCACCTATTCTTGCTACTTTTAGTGAGTCGGCACGTACTCGCATACCTATTCTACTATTTAATACTGGAGCTATTTGCCTTGGATTTGCTCCGATTAGCAGACATAAATCAGCCTTTTCTATCCCTGCAATAGTAGTATTAAATAAATAATTACCTCGCTGCATGGCATCTAGTTTATAGTCAAACTGATTAACGCTGTAATTATTAGAGCCAAGCTTTTGCAATAATGTTTTTAACATAAACATTGCTTCAACAGAAGAGAGAGAACCAGCAATAGCAGCAATCTTTTCTGGTTTTACGGATTTTATTTTATCCGTTACTGTCTTTAAAGCTTCACTCCAGCTAGCTTCTACTAACTTACCGTTTTTTCTGATATAAGGACGATCCAAGCGCTGATATTTTAAACCGTCATAACTAAAACGATTCTTATCCGAAAGCCACTCTTCATTTATTTCTTCATTAACACGAGGTAATATCCTCATTACCTCATCACCTCTACTATCAATACGAATATTAGAGCCTTCGGCATCATGCACTCCAATGCTAACGGTATGTTTTAGCTCCCATTTACGAGCTTTAAAAGCATAAGGCTTAGAGTTCAAAGCACCGACGGGACAAATATCGATCATATTACCGGAAATTTCGGAATCTAAAGTTTGCTCTAAATATGAAGTTACTTCAATGTGTTCTCCACGGTAAATAGCTCCTATTTCCTCTATTCCCGCTATATCGCTCGCAAATCTAATACATCTTGTGCATTGTATACACCTAGTCATCGCTGTTTTAATCAACGGTCCCATATATTTATCTTTAATAGATCTCTTATTTTCGTGGAATCTATTAGTACCTTTGCCGTATCTGAAAGCCTGATCCTGTAAATTACACTCTCCGCCCTGATCACAAATAGGACAATCTAAAGGATGGTTAATCAGTAAAAACTCCATCACCCCTTCACGTGCTTTTTTTACCATCGGCGTATCGGTATGAATAACCATACCGTTACTTACCGGCATAGCACAAGAAGCTATAGGCTTTGGTGATTTTTCCATTTCAACCAAACACATACGACAATTACCAGCAATTTTTAGACGCTCATGATAACAAAAATGAGGGATTTCTTTTCCTGCTTGTGTACAGGCTTGATAAACGGTGCTACCTTCTGATACTTCTATTTCAGAACCGTCTACGTTCAGCTTTATCATTTTTATTTTATCCAATAAGTCATAGGGTTTGGGTATGCTTTGTCTTCTATCATATATTTAAAACCGATGGCAACACGAAGTATATACCAAACAGCGAATATAACGTATAGTACTACTCCAATCATGATAAACGTAAATATAAAACATACAATCCACCCAAGAACCCCAAGGCAAAAAGTACGAAATAAAAACACGTAATGACTAATTGCAAAGTTATCGCCTTTATCTTTGTTAAGATATGCAAAAAATACCCCGATTAACGGCAATATCGGAGCTACGATCCCGCATAAATATAATATATATACCACTATTAAATTTTTCTTACCACTCTCGGTATATTCTTTAAGATGCTTGTCCATATTTTTACCTCTTTATGTCGTTCCCATGTGGCGTTGTTGCATGGCTATCTGAGCTGTCATTACGAGCAGCCGTAGGCTGCGTGGCAATCTCATAAAATAATAACAAACTCCCAAGATTACGTACGTACAATTGCTACGCAATTGCCTCGCAATGACGATACCAGCAAACTACCCCTTCAAACTCTCTACCACAAAATGCATAATACTGCCGTGCTTTATATAATTTATCTCATTATCCGTAAATATTTGCAATATTAAATCGATTGTTCTTATTGCACCGGTTTGTTTTTTTATCACGCATTTAACAGGATGATAAGAGCTTATATTCTCGCTTAAGCCTGTAATGTCAATAGTTTCTGAACCGTCTAACTTTAAATCTAATCTTGTATTATTGCCGGTAAAAGTTAGCGGTAAAATACCCATACCTACTAAATTTGAGCGATGTATTCGCTCAAAGCTCTCGGCAATCACTGCCTTTACACCAAGCAACCCAGGTCCTTTTGCTGCCCAGTCTCTAGATGAGCCGCTGCCATATTCTTTACCTGCAAAAATCACTACCGATACATCATGAGCTTTGTAGTCCATAGCTGCATCGTAGATAGTTTGCTGCGTGCCATTTAACTGGTTTATGGTAAACCCGCCTTCTACACCTTTACACATCTCATTTTTTATACGAATATTAGCAAATGTGCCACGCATCATTACTTCATGATTTCCTCTACGTGATCCGTAAGAGTTGAAATCTAGAGGCTCTATATGATGGTCCGTTAAATATTTAGCAGCAGGGCTGGTTTTACTAATACTACCTGCCGGCGAAATATGATCGGTAGTAATAGAATCACCGAAAATTGCTAGAATTTTTGCAGATTTTATATCTTGTATATTATTCTTGCTACCTATATCCTTAAAATAAGGCGGATTATTAATATAGGTACTATTCTTATTCCAGTTATAAGTAGAACTATTAGTAACCTGTAAATCTTTCCACTCTTTCGTTCCGCTAAATATATCAGAATATTTTTCTATAAACATATAGGAATTAATTGAATTTGCAATAACTTCATCTATCTCTTCTTTGCTTGGCCAAAGATCTTTTAAATAAATATTTTCTCCTATGGGCATATTTGTTAGATCTATATTAAGAGTGCCGCTAAGTGCATATGCTACGACTAAAATAGGCGAGCCGAGATAGCTTGCTTTAGTAAGCAGATTAATGCGCCCTTCAAAATTCCTATTACCAGATAAAACAGAAGCAACAACTAGCCCATTTTTGTTAATAGTTTCCTCTATTTCTGGATTTAGAGGTCCGGAATTACCGATGCAAGTAGTGCAGCCGTAACCTACTAGATTAAACCCTAATTCATCTAAATATTTATCAAGACCACTAAGCTTCAAATATTCCGTTACGACTTTTGAACCAGGAGCAAGAGAAGTTTTAACCCAAGGTTTTACCTTTAACCCGTGTTCTAGTGCTTTTTTAGCAAGAAGTGCTGCACCAATCATAACCGAAGGATTAGAAGTATTAGTACAGCTAGTAATTGCTGCAATTACCACATCGCCGTTACCAATTTCGTAATTCTGATTTGCTACGGCATATTTTTTATCAATGTCTTTATTGTCTAAAGCAAAATTCGGTAATTCATATTTAAAATTACTTGCTACATCATTTAAGTTTACTCGATCTTGCGGACGTTTTGGACCGGCAAGTGAACTATGTACCATAGATAAATCTAGCTCTAAAACCTCAGTATATTCTACCGCATGTTCAAAATCATACCAAAGATTCTGCTCGGTTGCGTATTGCTCTACTAATCTGATTTGCGTTTTTTCTCTACCTGTTAGCTCTAGATATTTTATAGTTTCTTGATCAATCGGGAAAAAACCGCAAGTAGCACCGTATTCAGGCGACATATTAGAAATAGTAGCACGATCGGCAATCTTTAGGTTTTTAAGACCCTCACCGAAAAACTCGACAAATTTACCTACTACTTTCTTTTTCCGCAACATCTCGGTAACGGTTAAAACTAAATCGGTTGCGGTAGCTATACTTGTTAATTTTCCTGTTAGTTTTACCCCAATTACCTCCGGCAGAATCATAGTAAGAGGTTGACCTAACATGGCAGCTTCTGCCTCTATTCCGCCGACTCCCCAACCAAGCACCGATAAACCGTTTACCATAGTTGTATGGCTATCCGTTCCAACTAAACTATCAGGATAAAGGGTGCCGTCTTTATGCCACACGACTTTTGCTAAATATTCTAAATTTACCTGATGACAAATACCCGTACCCGGCGGCACTACTTTAAAATTATTAAATGCTTGCTGCCCCCATTTAAGAAATGCATAACGCTC
Organism: Rickettsia africae ESF-5; assembly: GCF_000023005.1. NCBI lineage: Bacteria > Pseudomonadati > Pseudomonadota > Alphaproteobacteria > Rickettsiales > Rickettsiaceae > Rickettsia > Rickettsia africae. Next base: position 1,150,322 of record NC_012633.1, read on the forward strand.
TATATTACGTTTCATTTCCATGTGAACATTTTTATTGAATGAATCCTTAGCTGCATAAGAATCAACGCTTACGGAATGGTCTATTACCAAATCAACAGGAATAAGCGGGTTAATTTTTAACGGATCACCTCCTATTTTCTTCATCGCATCACGCATAGCCGCCAAATCTACAATAGCAGGCACACCGGTAAAGTCCTGCATCAAAACTCTTGCCGGCATAAAATCTATTTCCGCATCAGATTTTTTAGTTTTTAGCCATTCTTTAAATACAAGTAAGCTTTGCTTTGAACCATTAGAACGTAATACATTCTCAAATAATACTCTTAAACTATATGGAAGCTTTTTTAAGGGAAGATCTATATCGCTTGCCGCTTTATTTATATCGTAAATTTTGTATGAAGTATTATCGACTGATAACTCTTGTATATATTCTGAATTATGTACTTTTGACATTTGTTTCTCACTTGATTATGTGGAATAAACATCGTCATTGCGAGCAGCCGTAGAACTGCATGGCAATCTCAGGAAGTTTGACAAGATTGCCGCGTCGCTTCTCGCTCCTCGCAATGACGGAAAAAAGCCTTGTAATGACATTAAAATAACCTTATCCCAAAACGTAGATTTTTCAAACAAATTAATGTTGATCTGATAAAGTTTTTTGAAGATCGAGAAGCTTAGTTGCTATTTCCGCTTCACTGAAATTCGTAACGTTAATAGCCGTTTCCGTAGCTATATTAATATAATTTGCCGTTACTTCGGTTACACCGCTGGAAATAAGATAAGTGTTTTCGGATTTATGCATATCATCTATATAAACTTGCACTAAACCGGCTTTTAAACTAACAATCATCGGAACGTGACTCGGCAGCACTCCAAACATACCCTCCTCACCCGACATTGTTACCATTTTAGCTTGCTTTTCCAATGCAATACTTAAAGGAGTAATTATTTTGACTAGAATTGTTGCGTTCATAGAATAATATAGTAAAATTACTACGTCATTCCCGCCTACGCGGGAATGACATCAACGTCACTTCAACGTCTGCGCCTTCTCTATAGCCTCGTCTATAGTTCCGACCATATAAAAAGCAGCTTCCGGTAAATCATCGTATTTACCCTCTACAAGTCCTTTAAAACCTGCAATAGTATCGGCTAGATTAACAAATTTGCCTGCAGCTCCGGTAAATACTTCAGCGACATGGAAAGGCTGCGATAAGAAACGCTGTATTTTTCTAGCACGTGCCACGGTTAGTTTATCTTCTTCGGATAGCTCATCCATACCTAAAATAGTGATAATATCCTGCAACGATTTATAAGTTTGTAAAACCTGCTGCACTTGTCTTGCTACACTATAATGTTCTTCACCGACAATCATCGGATCAAGTACCTGCGAATTACTATCTAACGGATCAACCGCCGGATAAATCCCAAACTCAGCTATCTGACGGCTAAGTACCGTTGTAGCATCTAAATGTGCAAAAGAAGTAGCAGGAGCAGGATCAGTTAAATCATCCGCCGGTACATATATAGCCTGCACGGAAGTTATTGAGCCATACTTAGTAGAGGTGATACGCTCTTGTAGCTCACCCATATCGGTTGCAAGAGTAGGCTGATACCCTACCGCTGACGGAATCCTACCGAGTAACGCTGATACTTCAGAACCTGCTTGAGTAAAACGGAAAATATTATCTACAAAAAACAAAACATCTTGCCCTTCATTCATATCTCTAAAACTCTCTGCAATGGTCAGACCACTTAACGCAACTCTTGCCCTTGCTCCCGGCGGCTCGTTCATTTGTCCATAAACTAAAGCTACTTTTGACTTTTCAGGCTCTGCAAGGTTAATAACACCCGAGTCAATCATTTCATGGTAAAGATCATTACCTTCTCTAGTTCTCTCACCAACTCCTGCAAATACCGTATAACCGCCGTGTGCTTTAGCTACGTTATTAATAAGCTCCATTATAAGCACGGTTTTACCGACTCCTGCACCACCGAATAGTCCTATTTTACCGCCTTTAGTATAAGGAGCAAGTAAATCAATAACTTTAATACCAGTTACTAATATATTACGCTCGGTTGACTGATTGGTAAAATCAGGAGCAGGCTTATATATAGAAGAAATATTTGAGCTTTTAATGTCTCCTTTACCGTCAATCGGCTCACCTACAACATTCATAATACGCCCAAGCGTCTCAGTACCTACAGGAATACGAATAGGACTACCTGTATCTATTACTTCTACGCCCCGCACTAACCCTTCCATAGAATCCATAGCAATACAACGCACTGTATCATCACCTATATGTTGTGCTACTTCCAGGACTATCCTGTGTTTATCGTTATAACACTCTAGAGCATTTAAAATTTCCGGTAACTCACCGTTATTCGTAAATTTTACATCCACCACCGCTGAAATAATCTGAGTAATTTTTCCAATATTTTTTGTCATGATTTTTTCTTTTGTTAAAAAATATAATACAAATAAAATGAAGAACAGATAGACGCAGTTTAATGTGGAAAAGAGCAAGGCGTTTCATATTTTTTGACAGCGTATATACTAGTACGTGAGGATCAAAAAATATGAAACAACGACGCCAATTTTTCAAATTAAACGAGTATATCTAAACCGCTTCTGAACCGGCTATAATCTCTATTAATTCCGTAGTAATAATAGCCTGTCTTGATCTATTTAGCTTTAAAACTAACTTGCTTATTAAATCATTAGCATTATTTGTTGCATTTTCCATAGCGGTCATTCTAGCTCCCTCCTCACTTGCTCTACTTTGTAGTAAAGCATAATTTATTTGGGAATTCACATATAAATTAATTAGATTAGAAATGAGACTTGCTCCCTCATATTCATAATTATAGTCAATTGATTTGGACTCGCCTACTATGTCACTCGTCGCTCTCCTATTATTTATAGGCTTCACTCCTCGTTCCTTGTATCCGAATCCGACTAAATTAACTATAGGATTATCTATCATAGAATCATCCTGATATTTTGCTACTGGTAAAATCTGTTGTCTAGTCATAATTTGAGTCATTGCGTTCTTAAATTTATTAAAATATATAACACAATTACTAATTTCTAGATTTTCTACTGCCGACATAATTTTTTGTTTTACTTGTAGCATCAGATTTTCATCATGAATTTTGGGTAACTCAAAATAACTATCAATATAATTTACATATTGCCTTTTTAGTGCTTCGTAACCTTTTTTTCCAATAATGATAAGTTTTATTTGTTCGCCTTTATTTTCTAACTCTTTAATATCATTCTTAACTTGCTTAATTATACTGTAATTAAACGTTCCGCATAAACCACGCTGTGATGTCATAACTATCAATAAATTTGCTTTATTCGGCACGGTATTAAAAAATTTCTGCTCTTCTATAGATAACTCATACATATCAATTGATAATATAGCAGACATCATTTTACTAACAGCCTCAATATAAAAATTTGAATTGGCTATTTGACTCTTTATTTTTGCCATTTTAGAAGCTGATACTAGTTGCATTGCTTTAGTAATCTTTTGTGTAGATTTAACGCTTTTAATTCTAGTTCTTAACTGCTTTAAATTTGACATATTTATTTAGTATTTTTATGTCATTGCGAGGAACGAAGCTTTGTTGCAATCTCGTCAAATATCCTGAGATTACCACGCTCCTTTCAGTCACTCGCAATGACGATTTAGTATCCACACAAAAACAACATCATCTTATTTAACAAATTCCTTAACGAAATTTTCTAAAAATGCTTTCAGTTTCTGCTCGGTTTCTTCGGTTATACGTTGCTCGTTTTTTATTGATTCCAAAATATCTTTTTTATTTAACCTTATCTCCGTAAGCATTTTATCTTCAAATTCTTTTACTTTCTGAAGCGGGACATCATTTAAATATTTCTTAGTTCCGACATAAATACTTACTATTTGTTCTTCTACCGGAAAAGGATGATATTGAGCTTGTTTTAATATCTCAACTAATCTTTTACCGTGATCGATTTGTGCTTTAGTGGCAGAGTCTAAATCTGATCCAAATTGCGAGAAAGACTCAAGCTCTCTAAATTGAGCAAGCTCTAGCTTTACCGAACCTGCTACCTGCTTCATAGCCTTTATTTGTGCTGCAGAACCAACACGACTTACCGAAATACCGACATTAACGGCAGGTCTTACGCCTTTATAAAATAGCTCACTTTCTAAGAAAATTTGACCGTCGGTAATCGAAATAACATTTGTTGGGATATATGCGGATACGTCACCTGCCTGCGTTTCGATTATAGGAAGAGCAGTAAGTGAACCGCTGCCTTTTTCCTCTGACATTTTAGCAGCACGCTCAAGCAACCTTGAATGCAGGTAGAACACGTCGCCGGGATAGGCTTCTCGCCCGGGAGGTCTTCTAAGTAATAATGAGATTTGTCTATATGCAACGGCATGCTTACTTAAATCATCATAAATAATAAGTGCGTGCATGCCGTTATCACGAAAATATTCGCCCATACTACAGGCAGAATAAGGGGCAATGAATTGAAGAGCTGCAGCTTCCGAAGCAGTAGCCGAAACAATAAGTGTATAGTCCATGGCTCCGGCATCTTCTAGTTTTTTTACTATTTGTGCAACACTTGATCTTTTCTGCCCAATAGCTACATAAATACAATAAATTTTATCACTTTCATTAGTAAGTGAATGAGCTTGTTTTTGATTAATAATAGTATCAACGGCTATAGCCGTTTTTCCAGTTTGCCTATCACCGATTATTAACTCTCTTTGTCCTCTACCTATTGGGATTAACGAATCTATAGCCTTTATTCCGGTTTGTACGGGTTCACTCACGCTCGTTCTTTCTATTATCCCCGGAGCCTTCATCTCGATATGTCTGTACTCTTTACTTGCAATATCGCCTTTGCCGTCAATAGGATTACCTAGAGCATCAACAACACGACCAAGCAAAGCTTTTCCTACCGGTACTTCTAAAACTGCTTTAGTTCTTTTGACATTATCACCTTGCTGTACTTGGTTATCATCCCCCATAATTACAGCACCGACACTATCGTTTTCCAAGTTTAAAACAAGGCCCTTAACACCGGATTTAAATTCTACTACTTCACCGGATTTTACATTAGCAAGACCGTAAATTTGGGCTATACCGTCACCGACGGTTATTACCTGCCCTACTTCCTCAAGCTCACTTAAGCAATTAATATTAGCTATTTCCTTTTGTAATATTTCAGCTACTTCAATAGGCTTTAGTTTCATGTGGTTTATGTCTCCTAATTTTCTTGTCATTGCGAACGAGCATTGCCCGTGTGGATACCAAGTCGTCATTGCGAGCAGCCGTAGGCCTCGTGGCAATCTTATAAAATATCCTGAGATTGCTTTGTCAATTACTTCGTAATTTCCTCGCAATGACTATATAAATATCTATACAGCAATATTAACTGTCTTTAAAGCTTTCTTTATTTTCTCTAAACTACCTTTTATTGAGTAATCTTGCAACATACTATCATATTTAATTACAATACCGCCAATAATAGTATTATCTATATCAAATAATATTTCTGTTTTTTGATTTAATTCTTTTTCTATACGAGATTTAATCCACTCCTGCTCTTTAGGTTGTAATTTATTTGCAGAAATAACCTGAACTATCTTTATGTTTTTACTTTCATATAGTAAAGTATTATAAGCATTTACTATATTAGATAAAATAGCAGTACGAGAATTTTTTACCAATAACAATAAAAAATTTTGTACTATTGTGCTAATTTTGATATTTTTTGCTAATAAATTGACTGCGTTAATTTTGTCGTTCTTATTTACTATAGGAGAAAATAGGAACTCTCTAATATCAAAATTATCGGTAATTATACGGTTTATAGAAGTAATTTCTTCAAAGATCTTATCTTGTATATTATCAACCATAGCGTTATTTAATAACGCTACTGCATAATTCTTGATTAAATTACCTTTGTTCATTTTCTTAATTTATATCTCCGAAGTAAAATGAAACGTATATACGAAGATCAACTTCAACAAGAGCAAGGAGTCTATAAGGCAAGGAGCGGAGCATATACTTAATACGTGAGCACCACAGCTCTTATAAGACGACGTAGCCAATTTTTGAAGTTCATCGAGTATTATATATGTATTGCCCTATCATAAGCAGAGAATACTGATTCATGCATCATTTCCGATAAAGTCGGATGCGGGAAGATAGTGTTAATTAAATCCAACTCCGTTCCTTCTAAATTTTTTGAAATCACATATCCTTGTATTAATTCCGTAACTTCTGAACCTATCATATGAGCTCCAAGCAACTCACCCGTCTTAGCATCAAATATAGTTTTAATTAAGCCATCGCTATCACCGCTTACTAAAGCCTTACCGTTAGCTATAAAAGGAAATCTGCCTATTTTAAGTTCATAACCTAAGGTTGTTGCTGCTTCTTCAGTCAAACCGACGCTTGCTATTTGCGGCGAAGAATAAGTGCAACCAGGAATATTATGTTTATTAATAGTATGCGGTTTTAAGCCCGCTATGCTTTCCGCTGCAATAATACCTTCATGGCTTGCTTTATGAGCTAAACAAGGCACTCCTGCTACATCGCCTATAGCATAAATTCCTGATGCCGCAGTTTGCATTAACCCGTTAGTAGTTATATAGCCGTTTTCTACTTTAATTTTTGTTTTCTCAAGACCTAAATTTTCTGTATTAGCTGTAATACCTACTGCCATAAGTAAAATTTCAGCTTGTAATTTTTGTGTTTTATCTGCTAACTCTAACTCAACTTCTATCTTATCTTTTGATTTTGTTTGCTTAATTAACTTAGCATTTGTAATAATTTTTATACCTTTCTTCTCAAAGTTCTTATGAGCGATTCCGCTAATTTCCATATCTTCAGCAGGCAATATTCTATTATGTGCCTCAATTACGGTAATATCCACACCAATACTATTATAAAACGAAGCGAATTCTATACCGATTGCACCTGAGCCGACAATAATCATAGATTTCGGCACATGCTGCGGTATCATAGCTTCTTTAGAAGTCCAAATTTGTTTACCGTCAGGCTTAAAGCCTTTTAAAACCCTAGATCTTGCGCCGGTAGCTATAATAATATTTCCTGCTTTTACTGTAGGTTTATCATTTATATTTATTACCTTATTTTCTGCAAGACTTGCTACTCCGTCTATCACGGTCACTTTGTTTTTTTTCAGTAGTAACTTAACACCGCCTGCAAGCTTATTTGAAATCTCTCTTGAGCGTTCGACTATTTTCTTAATGTTGATTTCAGCACCTTTAGCATCAATTCCATAATCTTTAGCATGTTTTATATATTCAAAAACCTCAGCAGATTTAAGCAGGGATTTAGTCGGTATACACCCCCAATTAAGACATACCCCACCTAAATGCTCTTTTTCTATTAATACAACTTTTTTCTTTAATTGTGCTGCTCTAATTGCTGCAACATATCCACCTGGACCACCGCCTATAACGGCTACATCATATTGTTCCATTTTATTTTTATTTTGTTAGTTTGTTATGCACATTAACGTCATTGCGAGGAGATGCACAGCATCGACGCAGCAATCTCAGGAATCATACACTATCTCCTGAGATTGCTACGCTCCTTTCAGTCGCTTGCAATGACGAAAATGGAAATGACACTAGAGTATACTACTCTTCAGCATCCATCTATTCTTTTCATGCACCTTAATTCGTCCAATAATCATATCGGCTGTACCCTCATCGCCCTCTGCTTGTGCTACTTTGAGTCCCTTATATAATGTATCTCTAATAATATCTTGATCTTTTGTTAGACTTTTCAGCATTTCATTTGCCGTTGCGTTTAGATTTGCCTCATCTATAGATGCAAGTTTTATTAAATCTGATAATGCGGGAACTTTAGCATTTAAACTTCTTATTCTTTCAGCAAGCTCATCTAAACTTTCAGCTAAATCTTCATACTGCCCCTCAAATAATAAATGTAGACTTCTAAACTCTGCTCCTTCTACATTCCAATGATAATTTTGTGTTTTAAAATATAAAGCATAGCTATCTGCTAAAATTTGTTCTAAAGCTTTTACTACTTGCATAATACCCTTAAATTTCTATGAACTTTTTGACTTTATAACATTTCTTTAGATACTTCAAGTGATATTGAAATTTATATAATTTCACCTAATTGCAATGATTATATATTAATTATTAATTTTTGTTAATAATTTCTTGACTATCAAATAAGTACTGCTGATTATGCCCTTCAATTTTAAAAATCCAAAGGAATAGCAAAATGATACATCAATTAACTTCATTTTTAACCACTGTGGCAAGAATTACTACAACAGCAAGAGCAACAATTGAAGATCAAGAATATAATATGCTTCAAATAGGATATAACGGAGAAAATTATTATATAGATCCTACTACAAAAAATTTAATTGTATCAAATTGTCCTAAAAACAATATGGCAGCGATGGAGTATAGCAAAAGAATTGAATTATTAAATAACGATATCATGAACCTAATATTTAGAGGGTTTTTCAAAATAAAGAAAGCGTTAACTAACTATAGACGAGGGGCTATTATTACTGCAGTTAATGATAATGGAGACGATATACGAGATTATATATTAAAAAAAAACAAGGTGATAATACTTTTATGTATGAGGAAGCATTGATGAAAATATGTCAAGGAAATTTTCGTTATTATTTTGATCCACAAAATTATACTAAAATTTAAAACCCTACTATTGAGTATATACTTAATACTGCAGCAACTAATAACCCTATTACTATAGGTTATAGTAAAGGATGCAAAATATTTGAGGTACTTAAAGGAAATAATTTGAATGGAATTTCTTCAGAAATAAAGGATTTAATATCTAACCCGATATCTAGCACTACTCAAGGTACTAACACAATAGAAAACTTATTAGAACTCATAACAAAAGACTTATCTGAAATAGCAGCTAATCCGATTAATAACACAATAACAAGCTCTACTGCCGAAATTTCTGAATCAATCTTTTCCGATAACACCGAAAGTTAGACTGAAACGGGAATAAATTTAATTAATAACACCGTAGCAAACCTTACTAATACTGCTTTCAATACAACTTACAACTCTCAAGAAAATATGTTTGATGAGAGTGATAACGATAATTCCTTGGTTGCTCAACATATAAGCATTGGCACAACTGTAGTTGCCTCCATAGCTGTTATAATAGGTGTAGGGGTAACTTGGTATGTTAGAAATAAAAACGCAACAAACGCTAAATTAAAACAATATATTGATGAAATTGAAGCTGAAAAACTTGCTGCTGAAATTAATGAAGATGTTACTACTGAAAATAACACTCTACTTGATAATGATCATGCTGTGGTAGATATGACCGGAGTCTCCTATGAAGAAGAAGGTACTTTAGTATAGATAACCTAGAGTATTGCTTTTTAATCAACAAACAATAGCAAATTCACTGTTGGTTGTTCCTCGAAAATAAAAATTGAGATTTATTTCAATTCTTGATTTATCAATTCTTTTAGCTTTTCTTTCGCTGCTTCTTTAGAACGTTGCCCTGCATAAGAATCATAATTTTTATTATTTTCAATGAAATGTACAAAGAAAACTGTTCTGTCATTTTTGTGTAGCCAACCTATAAACCATCCGATTTTACGATCCTTTAACTTTACAGTTCTATCTTGGCTAAGTTTATTACCACTGCCTGTTTTACCGTAACGCTTCCAACAATCTACAAAATCTTCAATAAACAAAATATTTTTAGTCATTTCTTGGGCTTGAACACTTACAGGCAATTTATTCTCTGCCAGTTTCTGAAGAAAAGCTAATTGTTCTTACGGTGAAATTTCTAAAGAACTAGAAAGCCATGCATTAGTTAAACCGTTATTCCTTCCTTTATCTCCTCCTGAAATATCACGATTACCATAATCACATTATGTTACATAATCACGAAATTTTTCCATACCTAATTCTTTAGTAATAATCTGAGAATACCAAACACAGCTATTCTTCATCCAATCTTTAGGTGTTTGGGATTGTTTCCAAACTTCAAGATAGTCAGCATATCCTTCTTTAACAGGTAATTTTGGATGAGTTTCATCAATTAAAAACCCATCATCATAACCCATTAAACTTATAGCAATTTTAAATGTTGAGCATGGAGCATAACGAGAATCACAATTACCTTCTTGTTTTATAATTTTCATTAACTAAAAAACAATCCGCTTGAATTATAAAAGTTATAGTAAGTGATATTAGGGCAGTGAGATATAAAATAATTTTTTTCATAGGTTCAAATAAAAATAGGTGGTTTTGTTGCATGACATAGAGAACAGGGAATGACATCGGCTTAAACTAATTATACAGTTTAGTAAATTTCCTGCGATTGATCTTCCTTACTCGGTACATAATCAAAAATATCATTATTATTTTGATTATCAATCATATCTTCATTCTCAAGCATCTGAACATTATTTATTTTAAATGCTTCTATAACAGTACCGCTTGGTGTAATTTTACCAGTTGCGCTATCTACGGCGATTAGCTTAATTGAATCTGGAACTTTGAAAGGCAGCGATGGCTTATCCTTATAAGCATTACTCATAAAATCAATAAAAATCGGTAATACTACGTTTGAGCCTGTTGCTCTTTTTCCAAGCTCTTTCGGTGTATCATAACCCACATAACTGCCGACTACTATTTTGGGTGTAAAACCTACAAACCATGTATCTTTACTATCGTTACTAGTACCGGTTTTTCCGCCGATAATTTTCCCTAACTTCTTCGCAGCATAACCGGTACCTCTATCTATTGCTCCGGTTAAAAACGAAGTAATTTGATAATCACTAGCTTCATCCGTAACTCTATAGATATATTCTTTCGGTATTTCTAATATTGCGGTATCTAAATTACTATCCGAAACATTACAAGCAAGACATTCTCTATCATCTCGCCTATAAATAATTTTACCGTTACGATCTTTAATTAATTCTACAAAATGAGGCTCAACTTTTTTACCGCCGTTAGCAATAATTGCATAAGCATTAGTCATTCTGCTAAGTGTGGTTTCAATGGAACCAAGTACCATAGAGTAAACTTTTTTTGGTTCATTATTAATACCGAAACGCTTAATTATATCAACGATTTTTGTAAGTCCTACGGCAGTTGCAACTCTTACGGTTATAAGATTACGAGATTTTTCAAGACCAGTACGCATAGTGATTTCACCTAAAAACTTACCCTCATAATTTTTAGGACGCCAACTAGGCATCCCTGGACCTTGCAAAATCTCAATAGGTCCATCATTAAAAATCTGATTCGGCTTAACACCGTTTTCAAGAGCTGCTAAATAAACAAAGGTTTTACTCAAAGAACCGGGTTGACGCAGTGCTTGAGTTACTCTATCAAATTTACTTGTGGAAAAATCATAACCGCCGACGCTTGCAAGTACCTGTCCGGTATTTGGGTTCATAACCATAATAGCACCGTTTACTTCAGGAATCTGACGAAGAGCATACCCCTCTTTTATAGCCTCAACCACTATCACATCACCTTTTTTAAGCAAGGTCTTAACTGATTTAAAATTACTTCTTGCCCATTTCATTTCAGCAATAGGCATCTTAGATTTGCTGCCGTCTATAAGTCCAATCTCTACATGATTATCGGCTACATCTAGAACTACAGCTAATTTATACTCTAAAAGCGATGGAGGAGTCGGTAGTTTTTTTAGCTCTCCTTGCCAATTATCAAGAGAAATATTAGCTATAGGCTTTCTAAAACCACGCCTTCTATCAAACTCCCTTAGACCTTTTCTTAGAGAGTTTTCAGCTAATTGCTGCATCTGTGCATCTAAAGAAGTAATGATAGTAAGACCTCCGGTATAAAATTCTTCCTTACTATTTAACATCCTAATTACTTCTTCTCTGACCTGTGCAGCATAATAATCTGCCGTAACAGTTTCTTCCTTAGCTCGTTTACGTAACACTATCGGGCTATCCATAGCTTCTTTCGCAGCGTCTCTTGTTATATAACCATCTTCAAACATACGTGCTATTACGTAATCACGACGAGCTTTTACTCTAGCATAATTTCTCTCAGGATTAAGTTCAGAAGGGGCTTTAGGCAGTGCCGCAATAAAAGCTGATTCTGCAATAGTAAGTTCCTCTACGGATTTATTAAAATAATTTTGTGCAGCTACCGCAACACCGTATGCACCACGACCAAAAAATGTTTGATTAAGATATAATTCTAAAATTTGATCCTTAGTAAATACTCTTGAAATCATATAAGAAAGAATCGCTTCTTTAATCTTACGTTCAAGAGAAACTTCGTTAGTTAGCAGAAAATTTTTAACCACTTGCTGAGTAATGGTAGACGCTCCTTCCATACGCCTATGATGTAAATAATTAGATATGTTTAAAAATGCCGCTCTAACTATTCCAAACAAATCAACACCGGGATGGTTATAGAAATTCTTATCCTCAGCTGCAATAAAACTTTCTATTAGCGAACTCGGTACGCTATTAATCGGTACAAATACACGACGTTCAAAAGCGTACTCCTCCATTAATTTGCCGTCACGGGAATAAATACGCGTTACCGACGGCGGATAATAACGTGCAAGCTGTGAGTAATCAGGCAAATCACGTGAATAGTGGTATATTATATAAGCAGTAATCCCGCAACCTACTAAAATAAGGAAGACAAAAATTTTTAAACAAAAAAGAAGAGATTTATACATGACTTATAATATTTCGCCTGTTAAACTATTAAGTGAAGCCTTAGTAATTTTTACATCAATGATTTTACCAAGTAAAGATTTATTAGGGTTTTGGATATATACGGACTGCATGTATGGAGTTTTACCTATTATCTGGTCGTCGAATTTACCATTGCGATCAAATAGAACTTTCATAGTACTACCAACACAACTTGTATTAAAAGCTAGTTGCTGAGCCATGAGTTCTTGTTGTAATATAGTTAATCTCTCTGATTTTATATGTTCAGGTATTTGGTCGGTTCTAGTTGCACCAGGTGTGCCGGGACGTGGGCTATATTTAAACGAATAACACTGACCGTATTTTACTCTACGAACCAAATCTAATGTATCCTCAAAATCTTCATCTGTTTCACCGGGAAACCCGACGATAAAATCAGAGGATAAAACTATATCAGGCCTTGCTTCTCTTAAGCGATTAATTATATCAAAATAATATTCCCGATCATGTTTGCGGTTCATGGCTTTTAATATTTTATTTGAACCTGACTGCACCGGTAGATGTAGAAACGGCATTAATTTAGGTTCGGTGCCGTACAGCTTTATTAGATCATTATTCATATCTATCGGGTGTGAGGTGGTATAACGTAATCTCTCTAAATTGGGAATTTGTGCTAGATGTTTGAGTAAATCGGCTAGACTAAATATTTTATCTGCAGGACCTTTACCGTGATATGCATTGACATTTTGTCCAAGTAACATAATTTCTTTAGCACCGCTACTAACTACTTTTAGTGCTTCTCTGTAAACCTGCTCTACATTTCTTGAAAATTCAGCACCTCTAGTATAAGGTACTACACAGAAAGTACAAAATTTATCGCACCCTTCCTGTACCGATATAAAGGCACTTGTTCCTTGCGGATATAATTGCTCAGGTAGCTGATCAAATTTTGCTTCTTCAACAAAATCAAGATCGATTAAGTGCTTTTCGTGTCTAACGACTTTTGAGATTAATTCCGGTAGATTATAATAAGATTGCGGACCGACAACAATATCAACATAAGGAGTTCTTGTAAAAATCTCCTCCCCTTCCGCCTGTGCAACACAACCGGCTACAACTATTATTGCAGAACTTAAACCTTGTTTTGTTCTGGTATCTTGTAGTTTCTTAATACGACCGAGTTCAGAATAAGTTTTCTCAGCTGCTTTCTCTCTGATATGACAAGTATTTAGAATAATAACATCTGCTTCTTCAATATTTTCAGTAGGTTCATAGCCAAAGGGATAAAGCAAATCCTGCATCTTAACGGAATCATAAACATTCATCTGACATCCGTAGGTCTTAATATAAAGCTTCTTACTCATAATTTTATATATATATCTTTAAACTAAAAGCCTAGTATACGAAGATCAAATTCAAAAAGAGCGAGGAGTTCACAAGGCAAGATGAGCTGCGTATAACGTAATACGCGAGAACCGAAGCTCTTGTAGAACGACTCAGCCAATTTTTGCAGTTCATCGAATATACTAAAGTTTTATATTATACTATATTTATATCAATCTTTAAACTAAAACCTTGATGGGCATTGCTCAATAACTATAGATATCTTTAAAAGCCCCGTCATTGCGAGGAAAAACTGCAAGTTTTGACGAAGCAATCCAGTTAAAAATGCTAATATTTAGATTTTTATTATTTTTGCTAGATTGCTACGCTCCTTGTAGTCGCTCGCAATGACGACTCGGTATCCACGCAGGTAATACTGAGTTAGGAATGACACTCAATCCTTACGGATTCATTCTTGCTGTGCAGATTCTTGCGGTGATTTCTTTTAATTTTTCTATTCTTTCAATAAGACAAAGCAGCTGTTCTTTAGTAATTTTATAGTTTTTATCATATCTTGCATCAACATAAGCTTTTTCAAGAAACTCAAAACACTTTTTTTGTTCTTCGGTTAATTGAAGAAATACACTCCATAATTCATTGTCATAATTTCCTGCCATGCTACCTAGTTCTTGTAAATTATGTAATTTAGGTTTGTAGTTTGAGGAAACTAATAAAATAGTACTGTAAAGACTTTCCGTAGCTTGATGAAGGGCAAAGACTGATAAAAAGCATACTACAAATCGCTTAAATAAGTAGTTGCCCCTTTTAAAAAACCTTTACCTCTACCAATCGCTCCAAGATAAATCTTTAGCCTCGCTAAGTATAAATTCCCTTCTTTTTTTATATCGGTATAAAAATAACGTCCTTTTTCTAACTGCCTACTTATTTCCTCTATTGACTCTAGAATTATCGATATTCTTGAATCATACGGAATAATTTGCTTAGGGTTTATTATTCCTGTGTTTTCTAATCTTATATATTTATATTATCTTTTAATCTTAAAGCAGTGTATCCTTTATATTTACCTTTTTTCAGAATTATCAAAATATCAGTATCGCTATGATAGCCGTAAGGTAGATCATGTACCCAATCGCCTCTAGCAAAAGAGCCGTACAAGATAATCATAACGATTTTTCCTGTGCAATATCTAAAATCTGCTGCACTATAAAATTAAGTCTTGCTCTAATTTTAAAAGAACGTTCGGGTAAGGTGGTTTTCATTTAAATATCTATACTTTATATTTTTCTGCTTTTAGCTTTTTTATTTCTTCTATTGTAAGCTTAGTATATCGTGCTATTTTCTCTATAGGTTCATTCTCTATTAACATTTCTTTTGCAGTTTCAATTTTCTCTTTTTCTATGCCCTTCTCCATCCCCCGGCATTAAACTTTTCTTCAAACTTGTCTATTTCTTGTTATATAGCCATTTCAGCTCTAAAATAATCATCATGCTCTTGTTCTGTCCATTTATATTGCTCTAAACTTGCATATGCCAATAACACAATTTCATTTTTAATCTCTTTTGGCGGTTCTTGTTCTTGCGAAGCATATTTTAATAAATGCAACCATTCATCGGTATCATCTTTAAGATCATTTTTTTAAACTTCCCTAGTTCAATAAATACATAAGTTAATGAAAACAAATATTATTTATGTATATTGCTTTCTTTTATATGATGATAGCTAATATACGGCAATTCATCAGGCAAAGCTTTTGCTCCTATGATAGAAATTATTACTACCGGCAATAAATCCTTATGTTTCATACCCTTCTTAATTTGACTAACGTAGGTATAACAACCGTAAAGCTGCATTCTATTAAGATAATCTTTCTCCATTTTACGCTGCATCTCGATTATATACCATCTACCGGTTTCATCTTTAACTTTTATATCGAACAAACTTCTTTGCCCTTCAAGAAATACAGGTAACTGTTCAGTAGTTATATAGCTTAAATCTATGATTCTATCTCCTTGCGATAACCTAAGAAGAGAGTTCAATAAATTTATTAATTTTACTTTATCGCTAAATAGTTTTTTAAATGCGACATCATTTGTACCGTCTAAATATCTTTGGATAAATAATTATATCTTTGGTAAGTTTTTATACATAGCAAATTAACTTCAGGCAGTAAATTACTTTTACAATTTATTATCGGTACTAGGCTTCTTGCATCACCTATCTTATAAAGAGGAACTTGAAGGAAACACGGAACACAGCACTGCAGCGTACATAAAAGTACGTGAGGATGCGAGTACCGGATTGACGTACAAATTACCTTTAGAAGGAGGTTATGCAAGAAGCCTATTAATACCTATCATTATCATCATACACTCCCCAAATTACTTTCTTGGAAATCCAACCTGTGTAATCCTTACATGTAATTTGGCAGAATTGTTCTTTACATTTTTTTAAACTACAACGAACTTTTGGCATTAATTTTGCTATAACTCGGCTTTTATGGTCTGCGGATTTGGTAAGTTCTATTTCCTTATCAGAAGTAATAACTACTGATCTTTTACCTGATAAAACGCTTGAATGTATCCAACCGCCTTCGCCGTTAATGTCACGTACTTGTCGCCATTGCTTGTACTCTGCAGTTATTTCTACCGGTTCGCCTTTTTTAACAAAAACCCATTCTACAGCAGATTTAGTAGTTGGTCCGCTCCTTGCATTTACTTCATTAGATTTTATTGAAACAAATCTCGGAATAGGCAATTTTTTATTATCGGCATTAATTGTTGTTGATAATATTACAATAATCAAAGTAATAAGAATTTTAATCATTATCTTCCGCTTCAGATAAAGCATCCTCTTTTTTTGCTATTATATAATTACCAAGCCTAAATTGTACTTTTATTCTATTAATTTCCTGCTCACTAATACCTATATTTTTTAGGACTGTTCCACCTATTTGTAATCCAGTCTCATAACTTTCTGGAATAATAGTTGTGGCACCTAAATCATAAAACTCTCTAGCATTTTTTAAATTTTTTAACTTAACGACAACTGGTATATCCTGATAATTACCACTAATTGTTTTAAGCGATTTCTTGATAGTTACTTGATTATTCATGGTAAGTATTATAGCGAATGCTCTTTCCGTACCTAATGCCTTTAGAGTATCGGCTTGCGATACATCACCTTTAAAAACCGGCAAACCGTTTGATAGCTCTTCTTTTACTCTATCATCATCTAAATCAAGTATTACGTAACTTATACCTTCCGCTTCCAAAACTCTTGCTACCATTTTACCGGTATTACCGAGTCCGGCAATAATAATATGGTTTGTTAAATCTCTTGCCCCAAGCTCAATCATTTGAGTCGGAGTTTTACCAAGTCCTTTATCAACTTTCTCAGCAATCTTTTGCCCTAAAGCTGCGAGTAATGGAGTAAGTGCCATAGTAAAAGTAACTACGAGTAATAATATATCGGCAGTACTTTCTTCTAATACTCCACTATCTTTACCTAAACTGAATAATATAAAACCAAACTCTCCACCTTGTGATAATAATAAGCCTGAATAAAAAGCAACTCCTTTATTAAAACCGAATAAAATACAAAAAGCCGTTATGATTAAGGTTTTTATACCTATTAAAGCAATAGATAAAGTAAGAATATGAGATATTTTTTCATACATTTCTAGGGCATCAATATTCATACCCACGGTCATGAAAAACAATCCTAAAAATAAACTTTTGAAAGGATAAATACTTTCCTCTGCCTGCAATCTAAATTCAGTTTCTGCAACTAATACTCCGGCAACAAATGCCCCTAGAGCTAAAGATAAACCAAATGTTTCGGTAGCCCAAGCAGCAGAAAGTACTATTAACAAAGTCATCGAAATAGGTAACTCGCTTGCATTATTACTTTCTGATGAAATGAATGAAAATACAGGACGAAGAAAAACACGACCGACAATAAATATTGTAAGTAAGGCCGTTACGGCTTTTAAGAGTGCAATACCAAGAGCCACTGCAAGCGAGGCTTTATTGTTACCGGCAAGTAACGGAACTATCACAAGCAATGGCACTACAGCCAAATCTTGTAGTAACAGAATAGCTAAAGAAACTCTTCCTATTTGCGTTGATTGACTACGATTTTCCTCAATAACCTGCATAACAAGTGCTGTAGATGAAAGGGCCAGACCACCACCGGTAATAATAGCCGCACTACTATTACCGTCTATAAGCACCATTGCACCGGCAATTACTATAGCGGTTGTTAAAACTTGCAAACTACCGAGACCAAATACATATCGTCTCATAGCTTTTAATCGCTCGAAGGATAACTCAAGTCCTATCGCAAATAATAGAAATACTACACCAAGTTCACCTAGTAACTTAGTTTGGTCATATGTTACGATTTTTAAACCGTGATCACCTATTGCAGCTCCGGCAATTAAGTAACCAAGTACCGGACTTAATCTAAGACGCTTAAGTATAGCCACGATAAAAACCGCAGTACCTAGTAAAATTATAACGTTAATAAGAATATGATCGTTCATCTTTTCCAAATTTCTTCTAACTTAAAATGCTCCCGTACTTCAGGATAAAAAATATTAATTAAAATAGTACCTGCATCTATTAGTACCCATTCTGATTTACCAAGCCCCTCAATATTACTATTTATACCAGCATTATTTTTTAATTCTAAAGCTATATATTCAGCAATTGCTCCAACATTTTTAGTCGAACGACCGCTAGCAAATATAATATAATCGGCTAATTTATGTTTTCCTGTTAAATCAATTACCTCAATATCTTCTGCTTTTTTCTCACTTAAACATTCTAAGATAAATAATTTTAATTCTTCAGTTTCTTTTTTCATAATAATTAATAGAATGATATAATAATATTAATTATTATATGCATAAGAGTCGATTTTATCAATGAATGTTTAAAATTCTATAATAAAAATTCATATAAAGCTTTACTTTAAGCAAAAAAACTTTAATTAATACTTAAATTAATATTGATAAAATAATGGCAATATCTGTAGAAGAGTTAGAAAAAATACTTAAAGAATCATTTCCGAACAGTACAATGAAAATTACTGATTTAGTAGGAGATCAAGACCATTATGCCTTAGAAATATCAGATGTTCAATTTAATGGACTTTCTTTAATTAATCAACATAAATTAGTAAAAAACGTCCTGTCTGAAATATTAAATAAAAAACTACATGCAATTACCATAAAAACTATCGCAGTTTCCGAAAAATAATTACAAATATTAATATGATAATCCTTGTATAAATTCAACTTATTATTTAATTTTATACAAACAGCTGATTATATAGTAATCCGCTATTCGGTGTGTAATTAAGAATAAGGATTTTAAAATCCTTATTCTTAATTGATGCGGGTTTTTAGAAGTTTACTTTAAATCTTAGCGTACCGGACTGGGCATGGTATTTTTTAGCTAAGTTCAGACTGTAATACACTCCGTGCTCCATTCTACCCTTCTTAATTACTGCACCTGCCCCTAAATCATATAGCATTTTAGTAGGTTTAGGTGCCAGTACCGGTAGAGGCTCATTAAGACCGTTAAGGTCTGCAACGATTGCCGGTGTTTTACCTTTGAAATCGTAATTAATAAAGGCATGAATTTGCGGTCTAATTATGAATTCATCCTTATAGTAGGTTGTCTTAATTTCACCGCCGAGTATACCTTCAACCTTGTTATATTGACGTTTCTGAATAGTTAGGTTTTGGAAAGAAGTACCGTATTCCTGATAACCGGAATCTTTAATCTTAGTAAGCCTGATTCCTGCCATCGGTGCAAATGAAGTTTCTTTCCATAGATAATTATAACCCCCAACTACTTGACCACTATAAGAAGTTGAATTATATTTACCGTGTGCTGTTTCATAACCGCCTATAATATTACGTAGTTCATTAGTTTTAATATCACTTCGTGCATAGGTGGTTACGCCTTCTATAAATAGGTTATTTATAAAGCTATATAAACCGTATATAGAGCCCATATTAGTTCCGACCTTAGTAGTATTGCCGGCTTTAGCATTTTACGTAACTTCGTATCGACTCTAATAAGCAGCACCCAGAACTATATTATCGTTTATAACGGTATCAATCCCGATTGAGCCACCGGTAGATTTAGCTTTATAAAGTCCGTTAAAAGCTTTTTGTACTGCCTTACCGTAATATAGGCTAGCCCATGCCCCGTAAATGGAATTATTAGCTTTACTTTCATCAAGTTCACAATCACCGCCTCCGACAACTACACCTCTCTTACGTGATGTAGCATCTTCTGCTGTAGGATTCGTAGCATTGTTATTTTCATCTTCAAGAGCCTTAATTCTCTCCCTTACTTTCTGATTACCGATACTAGTATTATCTTGTGCAGCATTAAAGCCGTCATTCGCTTTAGCACGACTTATTCCGCTACCTGAGCTTCCACCGCTACTTGTACCTGCAGAATTATCTCGGCTACTACCTATAGCAGACATATCGCTACCGGAACTACTTCCCATGCCGTTACTATTATTAGCGGGAGAAATACCTGTTGCTTTAGGATTATAGCTATTACCGTATGGACTACTTCCGCTGTTGGTTACACCGCCTTTAGTTGTACCTCCCAAACTAGAACTGCTCCCTTGTGCTGAAGAGTTACCACTATTAGCAGGAGCAATACCGGTTACAGCAGGACTATTGTAACTTGAGCCACCTGTTGATGGACTGTTATAACCCGTAGTACCTCCAAAGCTACCGCCTCCTCCAGTTGATAACTGGTTAGCGCCTACGTTTGAGGTTGGAATCGTTACGACCGAAGCATTCGGACCGTAAGGATTGCCTCCGACATTAGCAGGACCGTTAGGACCAAAACCACCGGTACCAACTGATGGGCTACCGCCGCCTGTACCAATATTACCTCCTGTACCAGGTCCGTTAGGACCAAATCCGCCTGTACCTGTAACCGGAGTAGTCGGAGTATTATATCCTGCCGGATTGCTAGGTGTTACGTCGTAGCCGCCCGGAGTGGTAGGCGGAACATATATATTGTTAACTACACTACCGCTAGTTGGTGGCGGCTGTAGAGGGCTAAAACCTCCAACACTCGAACCGACGGAAGGACCCCATTGGGGTAATAAGCGGAGTAGTTATTCTATGTATTTCATTTGAAGGTCTTTGAATTATAGGTAATAGATGTTCAACGACTTCTCATCTTTGCCCTACAAGGGTATTTACTATAACATTACCAACAGGAGTATTTAGTTAAAAATTTGATGATATTATCTATTGTTACATCTCCTGTTGGTTCTATCATCAAAAGTACAAAGGAATTACCTGTAATTTGCCATCTGACAAAACCACCTTCATTAGCGGTTACATTAAACGGTAAGCTTACAACATGACCAACTATGATATTACCTCCTGCCATGGTGATGATAGGATAAGCACTACCTTGCCCAATAGCAAACGGATTATTTTGTGCAGTTAAAAATACTTTAATTGAAAAAACATTTGATAAATCAAAGGTACTACCGCTTGCGAGTACTATATTACCGCTATTAGCGTTGCCTGTTTGCCCTGCATTTATAGTATCATAGAAGACATTTATAATAAGCTCACCGGTAGGAGTAGCAGAGCCTGTATAAGTAACTTTATTATTACCAAGATCGAAAGTTATATTACTTCCTGAGATATTGCCCCCGACATTTACACTAGTATTATCACAGGTAAACATCATTGTTGCTTGATCGGCAACTTATAGTATTTGCTCCTAAATCCGATGCAATAATAAAAGCGGTTTTCTTCGGTGCAAAAGTAATAGTATTAGTGCCTGTTACCGCTTTTTGTAGCCATACATCATCATCGAATTTATGACTACCGCCATTATAATCGGTGCTTGTACAAGTGCAGCATTAATGTATTCCGCTGAAGAGTTGCTGCTGCTCCCTTTGAAGTTCTCTGAAACGATTTTTGTTTTGTAATGAAATTTTGTTGTTGCTCTTGGCACTTTAACACCGCCGACCGTGGCTGACGAAATGTCTAAACTTCTACTGTTATAACCGGTAAATACCGCTTGATTTACCGGCATCAATAGTTTTAGCATATCCCCTTTTACCGTGTCTTTATTACTACTGAACTAGTTTAAGGTTTAAATTCTCACCGCCTAAATCATCGGTCAAACCATTATTAGCGTTAAATATTGCCGTACCTTGATTATTAGTCTTGGTTGTTATACTCGAGTAAAAATCTTCGCTATCGATTGTGATTTTACTGTCTACACCGTTGAACTGAACGGTTTTAAGGTGATTTGAGTCTGAACCTACCGAACCACTACCGCTAGCTCCAGTTGTTAAATCATTTGATATTGCAAGAGTATGGATTTTATTACCTGTGGTCGTAATTGATTCATTTATTATACTTGTATTATTAAGGCTTAAAGTTTCAGACTGAGCAGTAGTAAATGAAATCGAGCCTGTTTTCACGATACCTTGAATTGTAACATCACCCCTGTCTATTTGAACTATATCGACCATTCCTTTAGTACCTATACTACCGGAATAAGTAATAGCAGTAAATTCATCAAAAATCACCATGCTCTATCCTCAGGATTTAAAAGCAAAAGGAGAAAAGCTTGATCCTTTAGAAATATCTAAACTATTCGTTGTTCCCTTAAATTTTATGTCGCCACCATTTATTAATATTACATATCCTGCATTAATACCTCCGATACAATTTAATACATCACCGCTAATAGTTATATCACCCACTTTTGAAGTACTGCTACCTATAGCTCCACTAACGCTGCTTGGACCGGTAAACATTAAATCCACATCTTTACCGCCTGTGATGTTAATACCACTGGTTAAATTAGTTGCTTGAGTAAACACTTATTACCCGTGCCGGTTCCTTGGATTTCAGCAATTGACATATTACCACCGGCGTTAATCGTAATGGTGCTGTTGTCAACACCCGCTTTTAACATTGCAAGGTTCGTAATTGTATTCGTTAAGTTTCCATTACCATCAACTGTACCTATAGTACCGTTAGTACCTCCGGTACTTGTTATATTACCGGTAATAGCTGATGTTATATTATTTGCTATATCACTAGCAAATATTGCTACGGTACCGGCATTATTTTGGCAATTCATATTACCGTCAATCTTTACAGCCCCAAGCTCGCTATTAATAGAACCGGAAGGAGTGGAGAAAAAAATTTGATCCAAACTGTGATCCTATAGCAACTTTTGCAACGGATACGTCGATATTTGGGGTATTAAGAGCAGTTATTACCAGTATTCCGTACCCTGTAAGTTGTACTTTACTCACCGGATTTGCTTTTGTTCCGATAGCATACTTATTAGCCATACCATCTATTGTTAACTTGGTATTAGCATTTCTTGCATTTATCTCAACTACACCGGTATTTGGAACAACTGGCTCTATATTACCTGTTAACTCTATAGTACTGTTTTTGCCGCTAGCTACAGTAGTCATTAACTTTAAAACAGATGCGGAATTCATGAATGTAACACCTGGTGCATCTAATGGAAAATCACCGTTTAATGCATCAAGGACATAAACGGCTGGTCCAGCATTAACCTCACCGATATTAATTTTGGCAATCTTAGCCGAAGTAAGTGATGCATCGGCAAAAACCCCGCCAGCAGCAATATTAAGCACTGCAGTATTACTCATATCAAGTCCATTTGTACCTAACGTAGCATTAGTACCAACAACGCTGACATTACCACTAACATTTATAACAGCAAGGGGATTTGCCTTTGTGCCAAGAGTTTCATTACCCAAATTACCCTGCAAAGTTAACACATTATTATCAGGTATAGTACTAGAAGTACTACTTAAATTGACGCTACCGCCTCTACCGGCAAAACCATCGACACTATTCATAAAGGTAACTTGTTGATTTTTGCTAGTAGTTAAACCAAATACGGATTTAGTATTATTCAAATTAATATCACTTCCTAGCGTTAAAGCCTTGTTAGATACATCTATCGTAAATGCCGCGACTGCATTTCCCTGCCCGATATTAATTGTGTTTACCATACCTGTACTTGAATCAGTAGCCGTTAAAGTAGTACCGGTAGTATAAACGTTTAATGTTCCTGTATTCCCGTTTTTGATTTGGCTGTTAAGTAAATAACCTGCAGGATTTGCTCCCGAAAACTCTAAAACACCGCCATTGGTAAAATCCACGTTACCGCTTTTTGTAAGCGAGTCTTGTAAATTCGCCACAGCATAAAGAAGTAGCGGATACACTTTTTTGCAAGATAACCGTTTTATTACCCGCTGCATTAACAGTAATTGCTCCAATATTATTTATGACTCCGGTAACGTTACCGCCTCCTAAAAATACTAAACTACTGTTAGTTGCTGCACTACTTGTCACTGCTGCTAAAGTACCGGTATCATTAACGTTAACCGTACCTGCAGACCCTTTAAAATCAGTCTGTCCTGTAATAACTGTTGTGTTAATAGTTCCGGCCCCGCCAAAAGTTGCATTACCGGTAATATTACCTGTATATGTTCCTGTTCCGACAGTAACATTACCTGTAGTATTTGTTGTAAGTTGGCCTGCTCCGACCTCAGCATTACTGGTAAAACCACCCGCAGCTGTAGCTACCACAACTGCATTATTTATGGTAAGAGTAGTTGCACTAGATGCTCCGACTATCATAACATTCCCTGCTTCCGTTAAGATTCAAAGCCGCAATACCTGTTACAGGTCCAAGCGTACCTACTCCTAAAACATTAACAATGCCGTTAACACCTCCGCTACTTGTTACTGCCGCTAAATTACCGCCCGCAGCAAGGTTTATTGTACCGGCATTATTGCCTTGAACATTTAATATATTAACCGGATTTGTAGCTCCTACATTACCGATAACCGTACTATTACCGACAAAATTTAACACCTCCTCCTAATTTATTATCTATATTACCACCGGTAGCCCCACCAACATTCTTACCATCAGCGATTGTTACTTGTGCGGCCGTACCGTTAAAATCTATATCAGAAATTACATCTTGCTGAAATCGTACTAACGAGTTCTGCGTAAATTGTACTAATCCTCCCGCGCCGGTATCCAATCCACACCATACGGCGTGTCTACTCCTATATTAATAGGCTGATACTGGTTCCCTATCTGAATAGTTTGGGCAAAGATGGTTCCTGTAATTGTAGCTGGAGTGTGATTTAGAGGAGCTCCTATCCCATCGGTTAAAAATTTGTTAAGCCTTGTCCCTCCTGTTCCATTACCGCTACCCGTCTACCTGTACCTGCATTAAGTGCAATTTCTCGGCTACCGGAAGCCACGTGTACTCTTAATTGACCATCTACATCATTTGCTGGAACTAGGTTGAAGCTAGCCACAAATTCTGCAGCATTTGGCGATTCATTACTTACGTCATAAGTAGCATTTTGGCCGCCGAACTTGATACTATGTCTATAAGGTTGTATATCCATAACTTCATTAACGTAAAGACCTGCGGCTGGTGAAGTATCAGTAGCAAAATTAAGTAGCTTATTATTTGCAATATTAAAAGTTTTTGCCTTAATCCAACTTGGATGTTTAAATTGAAAGTCAGTGTCAATCTGTAATGTAAGATCTGCCTGGCCTTGAACAGAAGTTACTATACTACCTGGACCTGAGATAAAGGCGATTCTATTATCACCAGTAGAAGGAAAAAGTGATGTAGCCTGAAAAATCAAAGTACTAGCTAAATCGTTAAAATTAAAGCTGTTAAAATAGTAAGTATTCCCTGGTGCTTCTCCTGGTCCTGGAGCAAAAGGAGGAACTACTGCAAGTGCTTGTGCATTTGTAACTGGCGTACCTGTTAAAGTGATGTTTATAGCGTTAGGGACATCTACAACACGCCCGACATTTTCTTTAGTAAGATCAACAGGTATAACCGGTCCAAAATATGTTATTTGGCACAGTATTGTTGCATTATTAAAAGTATCTAAATATATAGCAGGCATTGCTGGCACATCTGCAGTAAAATTATTTACTTCGCCAAGGGTTACAAATGAACCTGGTACATATGCTCCTCCGCCAAAAGCACTACCATCAGCTACTGAGCCACCCCCTACTGTTACGATTCGGTTAGCAATACCAAGGACACTAACTAGTGCTAGCAAGCATCAATGCCGCAATTGATGTAAACATGCCTTTTTTTATTAAATTTTTTACCGTTGACTTGACATAATATCTCCTAAATGTGGGCTTAATTTTTCTAACTTATGATTTTGTTATATAAATAACATATTACTTTTAATTGAAAAACATTAATTAATACTAAAAATATCTATAAAAAATGCTTATAAAGAAGGTATTTTCTATATAGAAAAGTAACTCATAGTTACTTTTCTTGTTTAAAATAAATTAAACTTTATGTACTCTTTATAGAAATTCGGTAAATCGTATATAAAACTTAAGAAATACAAGGGTAAAACCTATCTATTTTAGCTTCTTAGTGAAAACCGCAAAACTTTATTAATTTTTGTACCTCTTATGTCATTCCTGCGAAAGCAGGAATCCAGTAATCTTTAATGTCATCCCGCAACTTGATTGCGGGATCTCAGGACACAGTCTGTTATACAAGATCGGGGTCAAGTCACAGTATAACAGCAAAAAAGACTGGATTCCCGCTTCCACGGGTATGAACATAAGGGCCATACAACAAAGCCGCAGGACTAATACAATGACGCTTAGAACCTAACAAAACCACTTTTTCTAGGTAAAATCTATAAATTTTTATATAAACAAATTGATTTGCTACGAATAATAGAGTATATAGTATAGACATAATTAATTATCGGGGCGTAGCGCAGCCTGGTAGCGCATCTGGTTTGGGACCAGAGGGTCGGGAGTTCGAATCTCTCCGCCCCGACCATAAAAACATAAATTATAATGTCAAAAGACGACCTCATTCAGTTTACAGGTACAGTACTTGAACTTTTACCTAATGCTACTTTCAGAGTAAAGCTTGAGAATGATCATGTAATTATTGCTCATACTTCCGGTAGGATGCGTAAAAATCGTATCAGAATATTACTAGGAGATAAAGTTATGGTAGAAATGACTCCTTATGATTTAACTAAGGGACGTGTGATTCATCGTCACTAGTCTTTATAAGTATGAAGCAGAACAGAAAAAACCTACCGATTATATTAGCATCAAGCTCTCCTGCAAGAATTGAGTTACTAAACAGAATCAAAATTATCCCTTCACAAATTATTCCGGCAGATATAGACGAAACACCTAATTTGCGTGAATTACCCGCTCCCTTAGCCATAAGACTTGCTTACGAAAAAGCTATAAAAATTGCATCTCAAATAGAGGCATCAGCTATAATTATAGCTGCCGATACCGTAGCGGCAGTAGGTAGAAGAATATTGCCGAAAGCTACTACTTATGAAGAAGTCAAGAATTGTATTAAGATGTTATCCGGGCGTCGTCATCGTGTCTATACCGGTTTATGTATTATCAAAAAAGAGAATGATCAGCTTACAGTTAGACAAAAAATAGTTCAGACTATTGTTAAGTTCAAAAAATTAAGTGATGAAGAGATTAATTTTTATTGTTCTTTGGATGAGGGAATAGATAAAGCCGGCGGATGTAAAATTTCCGGTTATGCAGAAGCTTTTATCTCATTTATTTCCGGCTCATATTCAAATGTTATGGGATTACCTTTATTTGAAACAGTAAATGCTCTAACTTCTTTAGGTTTTAGATGTTCAAGTATCATGCCTGCAAAAATGAATTATTGTCATTCCGCGACTTGATCACGGAATCTAGTTAAAAATACTAAAATTATTAATATAATAATTTGTTTTTCTAGACCCCGTGGTCAAGCCACGGGGTGGCATTAAATGTTTTTGGATTCTTGCGATCCACGCACATAAATTACCTAGCTACTTAATGCCCAGGCTCATCCAAATGACTTCTCTCATAATTTTCATGACGCTCTTGAGCTTCAATACATAATGCAGCAATAGGTCGTGCTTCTAATCTTTTTATACCTATTGGGTCGCCTGTTTCTTCACAGTAACCATATTCTCCATTTTTAATACGTGATAATGCTTCTTCTATTTTACTCATTAATTTACAATATCTATTTCTACTACGAAGCTCAAAAGCTCTTTCTGTTTCATGAGTAGCACAATCGTTAAGATCGGATGCTTTTAAATTTGCTTCCTTTAAATGATTTAAAGTCTCTTGAGATTCCTTTAATAAATCCTCTTTCCATCTTAAAAGTTTTTGTCTAAAATATTCTAGGTGATTAGGACACATATATTCTTCATCTTGAGAAGGTTTATATCCCATAGGTAATTTAGGTGTTTCTAGCATATTAATATCTCAATATTAACTTTAATATATTATGTTTATAAGGTTTTTAAAAGTGTTTCTAGCATATTAATATCTCAATATTAACTTTAATATATTATGTTTATAAGGTTTTTAAAATAATATATAACTTAAAATTAATGCAAGAAGATTATGAATATTAATATATTTTATTTTTTAATTGGATATGCGGTAGTATATACAGCTTCTAAATGCTTTATACTTGTTTTAGTATAGCTTTGTGTAGTAGATAGACTTTTATGACCTAATAGTTCTTGAAGAGAGCGTAAATCTGCACCATGCTCAAGCAAATGTGAAGCAAAACTATGTCTAAATGAATGAGCAGTTAAATGCTGCGGTAAACCATAAAAATGCTTTAATTTAATTAATTCACGATTAAATACCGGTGGTTGCAATTTCTTACCCTGCTTTCCTCTAAATATGGGTTCATTATCACCTAACTTATATGGCAATATTTCTAAATATTGGGTAATTAAATTTTTAGCAATCGGTAACCACGGAATTATTCTTTCTTTACTACCTTTACCTATTATTCTTATAAATTCTAGATTTTGTAGATGAAGTTTCGTAATTGATAATGCTTCCGATATACGTAGACCTGAAGCATATATAAGGACAAGTAGGGCTTTATTTCTAAGTTCTATCCACTTAACATTCCCGTATTCTTCAATATGTTCAAGTGATATTACTACATCATCTTCCGATAAAGCTTTTGGTAACAATTTAGTCTTTTTAGGAGATTTTATAGAAAAAATTATATGACTATTTAATTGTGTTGTTTTCTCTAAAAACCTATAAAAATTTTTTACTGCAGATAAACCACGTGAAATTGAAGAAGCGGTAAAATTATCACAGTTACGTTTTGCAAGCCAACTTCGGATTAATCTGATATCTGCGGTTTTAATATGATTTATCGTTACAAGCTCTGAATTATAATAATTCATAAACTCAAGAAAATGCTTAAGGTCATTATTATAAGAAATTACTGTATGATTAGAGTAATTTCTTTGCAAAACGAGGTATTTTTGCCACTTATTTATTAATGCTTGAATTGATGTATCTAACATTTATAAAAACTTAACTATTTTTAATATTATTCTTAATGCTAACAATTATTGACTCATAATTTTATAAATGTGAGCATGAATTGAGGGTTTATGTTTACATATACGTAACCTATAAAACACAAAAAATTTTTTAGAATAATGAATAATGTGAAATAATACACAATTTTTAATGAAATCCTATATGAATCCAGAATTTTATATGAGTTCTATGAAAAATATCCCTAGTGTAGATCTTGCATCTATCACAAATACAATGCAAAGAGCTATGAATATTCTTTTAATAACTAACCAAATTGCTACAGAAAGCATGCAATCTTTGCTTAAGAAAAATTCCGAAATTATACAAAATAATGTTAATACTATTTTGAATACTACTAAAGAAGCAGCAACTTCTAAAGATTTCAAACAAGCTAGTGAATGTCAATGTTTAAAATCTATTTATATCTTTTAGCTACTAGATTCCTGCTTTCGCAAGAATGACATAGTGGGAATCTCCTCTCAGTTGCTCGCCTTTCTGTTTAACCAATTTTGTAAATAAGATTCTGCTAGCTCCTGATCTTCTATAATAATTACATTTTCAGCATTACGTTTATCGGCAGCAGCCGTGAAATTAAACGAACCGGTTATTACTTTCTTTTTATCAATAATTATAACTTTATTATGAGCGATTCCCGGTACTTTATCTATATCTACATCAATTTTTGCTCGTTGTAATTCATGTAATTTAGAAAATTTTTGCTTTAAATTACTACGATCAAGCAATATTCTAACCTTTACTCCTCGCGCTTGTGCATTAATAAGTGCATTAGTAATTAACGCATCGCTCATACCGTATGCCTGCATATAAATAGATTCTTCAGCTTTATCTATCTGATTGGCTATAAACTTAGTACAACCGGCAGGCGGAGTAAAACATGTACTAACTTTACTTCTTGAAAGCTCTGAAACATTGTAATGCTTTATTTGCATAGCAGATAAAGCTAATGATTTTTGACTTATTAGATTAGTAAAATAATCCGGATTCTGTCCATAAAGACCTAAAGCAATTCCCAAAATAAAGGCAATAGATATTTCTATAAATTTATTATTTTTTCTCTTCATGACTTATTTATATTTTAGGCATTGCATAGATCGGCTTTTCCGTCATTGCGAGGAAAAGTACAAAGTAATTGACGAAGCAAAATCTCATGAGATTGCCATACAGCCTATGGCTGCTCGCAATGACGATTTAGTATCCCCACAAACAACACCTACTTCCTTACGTAACTTCCTGGATCTTCTTCAATAACCTCTAGATTCTGATAATCTAAAGAATCTACTAGCTTATTATCATTATTTTTTATAAGCCAATTAAGCCAATAATTCCACCATGAGCCTTTATATTCCGTAGCTTTCACAAGCCACCTCATGACTACTTAAACTTAAGTCGTCATTAAACCGATAATTATATTTAGCACTAGCGGGAGGATTAACTACAACTGCTACATGCCCTGAATCCGTGAGACAAAAAATCTTATGTCCATTTAATAATTTTACTCCATCATATATTGAACGCCATGGAGCTATATGATCTTCTTTTGCGGCTACGAAAAAAGAGTTACAATTAACTTTTCCAAGATCTACTTTTGTTCAGAGTACCTCTAAATTATTAGACTCTTTTAGCAAGTTATTGCAATATGTATTTTGTAAATATTCCTCATACATTTTTGCCAGCAAATTAGTAGAATCCGCATTCCAATATAGCAAATCAAAAGGCATCGGTTTTTTACCGAGTAAGTAATTATTGACAAAAAACGTCCAAATTAAATCATTAGCCCTACGTGAGGATCAAAAAACATGAAACAACGACGCCAATTTTTCAAATTAAACGAGTATACCTTATATCTTTAAACTATTCCACATACTATTAACCTTGTCGATAACTTCCTGACTCATTTCTATTTTTTTACCCCATTTTCTATTTGTCTCAGGGTATATTTTATCGGTTGCATCTATTCCCATTTTACTACCAAGGCCTGGCTCAGGAGATGCAAAATCCAAATAATCTATCGGGGAATTATCTATAAAGCTCGTATCACGCCTTGGGTCGCTTCTTGTTGCTATTGCCCAAATTACTTCTTGCCAATTACGAACATCAATATCGTCATCTACAACTATAATAAACTTACTATACATAAAGTGCCGTAAGTAAGACCAAATCCCAAGCATTATTCTTTTAGCATGACCGGGATAGGATTTTTTAATCGATACTACCACAACTCTATATGAACAACCTTCAGGTGGAAGCCAAAAATCGACTATTTCCGGAAATTGTTGCTGTAATATAGGAATAAAAATTTCATTTAATGCTTCACCTAAGATTGATGGCTCATCAGGCGGTTCTCCTGTATAGGTGCTTAAATATACTGGATTTTTCTTCATCGTTATTGCGGTAACCGTAAATACAGGAAATTCCTCAACATCATTATAATATCCGGTGTGATCCCCAAAAGGACCTTCAGGCAAATACTCCTCTAAACTTACATAGCCTTCCAGAACTATTTCACTATGTGCAGGTACTTTGAGGTCAATAGTTTTGCATTGTACCAACTCTACTTTTTTATTACCGAGTAAACCAGCAAAATTATACTCCGAGATATTCTCAGGTATCGGCATAACTGCTGCCAAAGTTACCACTGGATTTGCCCCGATAACGATAGCAGTAGGAAAAGGTTCTTTTTTTGCTTCTTTCCAACGTTTATGATGCTCTGCTCCCCCCCGTAACTTTAACCAACGCATCAATAGCTTATTTTCTGAAATAACCTGCATTCTATATATGCCAAGGTTGTAATTATCGATTTTATCTTTTGTTGGACCTTTAGTAAATACTATACCCCAAGTAATTAAAGGCGAAATATCATCCGGCCAACATCTTTGGATCGGCAATATATTAATATTCGGTTTATCAATGACGATTTCATGACAAGCTGCTTTTGATACGGTTTTAGGAGACATAGCAAATATACGCTTAGCAAACGGTAACATTGACAATGTTTCTTTAAAAGATGCGGGTGGTTGCGGCTGTTTAAGGAATGCTAGTAAAACGCCAAGTTCTCTTAATTCTTTGGGTGACTTAAGTTTAAGCCCCATACAAATACGATTTATACTAGCATAAAGATTAGTTAGAACAGGTATGTCGGACTTAATGCCGTCGACTTTTATAACATTTTCAAAAAGTAATGCAGGTCCGCCTTGTGCTAATACTCTTCTACTAATTTCAGTAATTTCTAAGTCAGTTTTAACCTCAAGAGCAATACGCTTTAACTCACCGTTTTTTTCTAAAAATTTTAAAAACTCCGGTAAATCTTTAAAGCTCATAGTTTTTTTTTGTTTATAATGTGCGGCTTATTTTATCGTCATTGCGAGCAGCCATAGGCTGCGTGACAATCTCATTAAATATCCTGAGATTGCTTCGTCAATTACTTCGTAATTTCCTCGCAATGACGATACGGTATAACCTGATGGATTTCGCTACTTACTAAAATTAGCTTTTACCTGCATATCATTCTGAATAATTGTGTAGTTAATTAGCTCGTCAATTACAGAATTTTTAATATTATATATTATATTTTTTTCTGAATTGACATGAATATTTTTAGCTGTTAATTCATCGATACTGCTAGATTTAATATGTGCAAAATATACTTCATCACCTACTTGAAATACAGGCGTATTACTTCCTATTGTAGTATTAAAAATTGATAATAATATTTCAGGAGTTAGTGTTAGATCATTTTCCATTTCGGATCTAATATAGCTTTTTTTGCTTATTTTTATTCCGGTAGCTTTAAGCTCTTTTATGTTCTCTTGATCTGAATTATATTCCTTTGCTAAATCCTTGATAATTTTTAAGTTTACATCTGCAATATTCCGCTTTATCCAAGCTTTATTTACCTGCTCTTTAATAGCATCAAATTCAGGTATTTTTGCCGGCTGAATAGATTTTAATTCTACCAATATAAGATAGCTTTTATCCTCTGTTTCTATAGGATAAGATAATTCACCTTCCGAAAGCTCAAAAATACTATCGGCACTTTCAGCAATTATTTTATCTTCAATAAGCTCTGCATAACTGATATAGTTAACGTTTTGTATCGGTAGCTTATATTTTTCGGCAATTTCAACTAAGCTAGAACCGGCTGCCGTCTCATCTTCCAGCTTTTTAGCAAACTCCATATTAAGTATGTCGATTTTTTGAGCCTTTAATAAATCATGTAATTGTTTTTGTACCGCTTCAAAACTTTGATCACCGAATTCATCTTTATTTTCATTATAAAATTCTAACAACTCATCTTGAGTAACTGAGACTTTTAAATCCTTAATATTAGCTTTAATATAAGAAAAGCTGCGTTTCTCAGGTACCTCAAACGCGGTTTTATTATCTTGGTAAAAATCCTTTAATTGCTGACCGGTAGGAGTAGGGATTTGTAAATCTTTCGGTTTATTTTGTAAATCTATTTGTATTAATTCTACTTCTCTTTTTTCAGCCATATAATCTACTATATTGTCAGTCATAGCTTTAGGAACATAGAAACTTTCTATAAAAGTACCAACAAAAATATTTTTTAGAGCTTTTTCTTTGAAGTTTAATAAATATTTTTCTTCATCCATATAAGAATTTCTAAAATAATTTTTAAAAATTTTTATATTGAAAACACCTTGCTCATTTTTAAAAACCGGTGATTCTTTAACTAAAATTTTAACTGTATCATCACTTAGATCTAAGTCATAATAATTCACTAAATAATCTAAGACATTATCGTAAACAAGCCTTTTGAGGATTCGGTTATCAATATTTAACTGTGCTATTTCTTCATCCGTTAAACTTGTTCCCGTTTGCTTACTTATAACATTAATTTCTAAAGATTTTGCTCTCACAAAATCTTCCTGGGAGATATTTTTCACATGAGAAAAAGTAACAATATCGCCGCTTCTTCTTCCATTTAATACATCTTTAATACCAAAGCCGACAAAAGCAAAAGCTATCATTGCGAATAAAACCCGCATTATAAAACTATCGGCAGTTTTTCTAATATTATCTAACATAATTTTTTATTTAAGTTTTTATCTTCATTGCAAGGAAATTACGAAGTAAGTGACGAAGCAATCTCAGGATATTTGACGAGATTGCCACGTTGCTTCGCTCCTCGCAATGACGCTTCTCAAAACTACATTATAAAGCAAAAAAGCCTATATAGTCAAACTATATAGGCTTTTTTTATGATTATAGAACGGTTAATTAAAAATTAACACGAACTTTTACACTACCTTGCTGAGCGAAATACTTACTTCCGATATTGGTATCGTAGTTAATCCCGTATTCCATCATTTTATGCTTAGCAGTAACACCGACACCAACATCAAAACTTGTTTTGCTTTGCTTAAAGCTGTTGGTTGGAAGAGGAGCAGTCATACCTTGTAATCTTGCATCAATCGCCGAAACTTTATTCTTGAATGCATAATCAACCATTGCGTAAAGCTCAGGTGTTAGCACTATTTCATTGACATTGATATTACTTGATACTTTAGCACCGAGTAAACCGTCGAAAGTATTATAGTTCTTGCCTTTAACGGTAAGATTTTGGTAAGTAGTACCGGTTTCCTTATAGCCCTTATCTTTGATAGTCGAATATCTAAGCCCAGCTAACGGTGTTAAGTTAATGTTCTCAGGCATCATATAGGTATAACCAGCCATTAACTGACCTGTATAGCTTTCGGATTTATACTTACCGTTTGCAGTTTGATAACCGACAGTCTCTAGTGTCGTTGCAATAACACGTCTTGATTTGCTTCTTATCTTATTATCTGAGTAAGATGCTATAGCTTCAACGAAGAGATTTTCATAAGGTACACTATATAAACCGTATAAAGAATAGATGTTGCTCTCTACCTTATTCTTATCGCCCGTTTTATTATTTTTTAGCTTAATGTCAGTATCGGCTCTTGTATATGCAAGTCCGAGTACTAGATCATCGCTAACGAAGCCGTCAAAACCTATAGTGCCACCAGTTGTATCAGACTTATAACCACTTATACTGTTACACATCTTCTGCGTTGCATTACCGACAAACGGGCTTATCCACGCACCAAACTTAGCATCCATATCTTCATCACCAGAAGAAACAGGACCTTTATTCCCTGCTTGTACTTTATCCATTCTAGCATTTAGAGCAGTTATATTACTTGATATATTACTCGCTACAACTTGATTATTAACGGCAGCTATAGTGTCGCTAGGTTTTACAACATCTTGCATGAGATGAGTTGTAGCATCTGCTTCCTGTAGCGGTGTCATTAGACCAAAGTTATTGAAAGCTTGACGTGCATCTGAACCATTGGGAGCATCCTCCATTAACTCAAGCGATTTCTTTATATTTGCAGCATTTGGGATATTTGCAAGCGGTCCACCCGGTGCAAAATCTTTATCTATAACATCTGCAGCTATATCCTCTGCAAATAACGTTAAAGTCGATGCATCAAAAGTAAAGTTAACAAAACGGTTGTCATTATTAATAGTTATTTTAACATTCTCTTTAGGAGTAGGCTTTAAACCACCTGCTGTTTCTGCAGATATTACCGTATATTTTGTATCTGGGCTTATATTATTCATGTCGAAATTAGTAGCAGTAACAACAAGTGCTAAAGTTGAAACCCCTGATAAATCAAGAGTACTACCTGATTTAATTAAGATATTACCACCTGACTTAGCTGCTCCGTCAAAAGTAGTATTTAAGGTTAGCGTATCGGTAAAGCTACCGGTACCAGTATATGTTACTTGATTTGCACCTAAAGTAAGTGTAGTACCGCTACCTGTTATATTACTATTAAAGGCTAGGCTATTGCCGAAATTAATAGTAGCACTGTTAGCTACAAAGCTGGTAGCCGTTACATTTTTAGCAAAACTAGTGATAGAACCTTTGGCTAAAGTAACCGCACCTGTATTAGTGAATGTATGGGCAAAACTTGTAGTACCGCCAAGTGTCGCGGTACCTTTTGCGTTAACACTGCTTGCAAAACTTGTAGCACCTGCCGTTGTGATATCACCAACCGAATTAGCCGCAGTCCCTACAACACCGCTAACACTACCGCCATTCATGAAGTTTAGCTTCAGAGCCTGACCACCGGTTTTATTTATGCTGCCTGTTAAGTTAAAGTGTGCAGGTAATGTTAAAGTATTTGTACCTGTACCTTGGATTTCGCCGATTTTAACGTTACCGCCTTTGGCAATAGTTACATTTCCTGCACCTACTTTTAACATAGCAATCCCGTTTACTCTATTAAGATTACTTGCACCTAAAACTATTAACGTACCGTTATTAGTACCACCGGTATTTTTGACTGTTCCCGCAACATTTACATTGTTATTTAATGTTACCGTACCGTTTTTTGCATTAAAATCTAAGACACCTCCAATATTACCGGTTTGAGTTAATTGAACAGCATCCTTAAATAAAACTACATTTGCCGTAGTAGCTCCAAGTTCTAATTGACCTGTAATATCAAGCATTATATTTGTTGTATTAAAAGTGGTACCTGCCGTGTCACAATCTCCCGCTCCTTTGAAAACTATAGTTTGTAACTTATGAGCTCCACCAAACATCTTGCCTCCGGCTATCGTTAATTTTTTTCCTGCAGTTACAGAATTTAATATTACTATACCCTCGTCGTCATTATCAGGGTCTATATTCGCACCTAGTGTGATCGTACGGTCGTTTCCTGAACTATTTTGTAATATTAATTGAGCATCCGCATGTGCAAATTGAATATTTCCTGCCGGTATATTTAAATTACCATTATTTGCATCAATCGTATAAGTAGCATCGTTTATTTGTATAGCACCAGCATTAAATGCTGTACTACTAGTAAAATCTGCTTTATTG
The DNA here is from genome assembly GCF_000023005.1 of Rickettsia africae ESF-5. Taxonomy (NCBI): domain Bacteria; kingdom Pseudomonadati; phylum Pseudomonadota; class Alphaproteobacteria; order Rickettsiales; family Rickettsiaceae; genus Rickettsia; species Rickettsia africae. The sequence continues at coordinate 1,187,796 of NC_012633.1, forward strand.
TTAATACGCACGTTCTGTATACCTTCTAAATTTACATCGTCAGTTATTGTAACGGCATTATAAATAAGTAAAGTGTTAAATTTATTACCGCCTCCATCACCGATATTTCTAGCGGTACCTGCTACATTACTCCCAATATTCAGACCACTAACCCCACCATCAAAGACTAGCGTACCTTCATTAGCACCGGGAGCTACTAAATCAGCTGCTAATAATATATTATTTACTCCGACTCCGGTTGAGTTAGAAAGTACTAAAGCAGAATCTAGAGCTCTAAAATGAATATCTTGAGCATTTAATATAGTAACATCACCAGCACTTGAATCAATTGCAAAAAGATTACCGGCTCCAATATTGATTTCTGCAACTGTTCCTATAGTTGAATGATATGCCGTAAGTAACTTTGTATTAACATTTAATATAGCATTATTGCCGTTTGCTATAGCTCCTTTAAAATAATAATGGATTACGTTACCACCACCATCAAGAGGTCCGTTAAACTCTAAAGTACTCCTGGCTCCAAAATCTATATTATTCGCATCTAGACTTCCTCCAGCGTGTAATGTTATACCTGCTCCTACATTCACTGTTGCTAATGCATTTGTATTACCTATATTGCCAGTTACTGTACTATTACCGGTAAACGTTACTATACCATTATTTGCATTACCGGTATTATCTATCGCTCCGGTCACCACTACAGGATTCGTAAATGTCACTGCTGACGCATTATCCGTTAAGTTTATTGCATTCGATTTTACCACTCCTCCTTGTACTTGTAGCAAACCTGCTTCTACATTCACTGTTGCTAATGCATTTGTATTACCTATATTGCCAGTTACTGTGCTATTACCGGTAAACGTCGCTATACCATTATTTGCATTACCGGTATTATCTATCGCTCCGGTCACCACTACAGGATTCGTAAATGTCACTGCTGACGCATTATCCGTTAAGTTTATTGCATTCGATTTTACCACTCCTCCTTGTACTTGTAGCAAACCTGCTCCTACATTCACTGTTGCTAATGCATTTGTATTACCTATATTGCCAGTTACTGTGCTATTACCGGTAAACGTCGCTATACCATTATTTGCATTACCGGTATTATCTATCGCTCCGGTCACCACTACAGGATTCGTAAATGTCACTGCTGACGCATTATCCGTTAAGTTTATTGCATTCGATTTTACCACTCCTCCTTGTACTTGTAGCAAACCTGCTCCTACATTCACTGTTGCTAATGCATTTGTATTACCTATATTGCCAGTTACTGTGCTATTACCGGTAAACGTCGCTATACCATTATTTGCATTACCGGTATTATCTATCGCTCCGGTCACCACTACAGGATTCGTAAATGTCACTGCTGACGCATTATCCGTTAAGTTTATTGCATTCGATTTTACCACTCCTCCTTGTACTTGTAGCAAACCTGCTCCTACATTCACTGTTGCTAATGCATTTGTATTACCTATATTGCCAGTTACTGTACTATTACCGGTAAACGTCACTATACCATTATTTGCATTACCGGTATTATCTATCGCTCCGGTCACCACTACAGGATTCGTAAATGTCACTGCTGACGCAGCATCTGTTAACTTAGTCGTAGTAGCTTTAATAACCGCTCCCCCTAACGTGGCTTTACCTGCTCCTACACTTATCGTGGCTAATGAATTTGTATTACCTATATTCCCGGTTACTTGACTTAATGCACCATTTAAATTTAAGACACCTACATTATCAACGCCTGTGGTGTTATCAATCACACCTGTTAATACTGCATTTGCATTTGTAAGGGTTAATACCGACGCAGCATTCGTTAATTTAGTCGTAGTAGCTTTAATAACCGCTCCCTCTAACGTGGCTTTACCTGCTCCTACACTTATCGTGGCTAATGAATTTGTATTACCTATATTGCCAGTTACTGTACTATTACCGGTAAACGTCACTATACCATTATTTGCATTACCGGTATTATCTATCGCTCCGGTCACCACTACAGGATTCGTAAATGTCACTGCTGACGCATTATCCGTTAAGTTTATTGCATTCGATTTTACCACTCCTCCTTGTACTTGTAGCAAACCTGCTCCTACATTCACTGTTGCTAATGCATTTGTATTACCTATATTGCCAGTTACTGTGCTATTACCGGTAAACGTCGCTATACCATTATTTGCATTACCGGTATTATCTATCGCTCCGGTCACCACTACAGGATTCGTAAATGTCACTGCTGACGCATTATCCGTTAAGTTTATTGCATTCGATTTTACCACTCCTCCTTGTACTTGTAGCAAACCTGCTCCTACATTCACTGTTGCTAATGCATTTGTATTACCTATATTGCCAGTTACTGTGCTATTACCGGTAAACGTCGCTATACCATTATTTGCATTACCGGTATTATCTATCGCTCCGGTCACCACTACAGGATTCGTAAATGTCACTGCTGACGCATTATCCGTTAAGTTTATTGTATTCGATTTTACCACTCCTCCTTGTACTTGTAGCAAACCTGCTCCTACATTCACTGTTGCTAATGCATTTGTATTACCTATATTGCCAGTTACTGTACTATTACCGGTAAACGTCACTATACCATTATTTGCATTACCGGTATTATCTATCGCTCCGGTCACCACTACAGGATTCGTAAATGTCACTGCTGACGCAGCATCTGTTAACTTAGTCGTAGTAGCTTTAATAACCGCTCCCCCTAACGTGGCTTTACCTGCTCCTACACTTATCGTGGCTAATGAATTTGTATTACCTATATTCCCGGTTACTTGACTTAATGCACCATTTAAATTTAAGACACCTACATTATCAACGCCTGTGGTGTTATCAATCACACCTGTTAATACTGCATTTGCATTTGTAAGGGTTAATACCGACGCAGCATTCGTTAATTTAGTCGTAGTAGCTTTAATAACCGCTCCCTCTAACGTGGCTTTACCTGCTCCTACACTTATCGTGGCTAATGAATTTGTATTACCTATTGTTCCGTTAATGGCAGCATCTGTCTTGACAGTTATTATACCTCCTCCATTTATATTGCCTGCAAGTGTTATCTTTGCCGGGGCTGCAGATTGTATAATTAGTGCAGCATTCGCTCCCCCTAAAGCTATATTTCCTAAACCTGTATAATTATCGGCAGGAGCATCAAAACCATGATTTGCAGCAACAGCATTATTACCGTTTAAAGTTAAGCTTTTGCCGGCAGTAATAGTAACAGGCAACAAGTTACCTCCCGTTATAATCGAACCAACAACGGTATTTTGAGCAATATTTAGACCTACGGGAGTAGTACCTGCAACATTTATAGCCGTAATAATACGATCGGCTGCATCTGCAGTGATAGTATAATCACCACCGTAAGTAAATGCCCAATTGTTTTGAGGACTGCCAGCAGGATTACCATTAGCTACCCCTGCAGCCGTTATCTCATTCCAATTATTATTGCCAACATTATCACTAAATGCTGCATTATTATTAGTAGCAATAACACCTGCAGCAACACCGAGTGCCCCGCTACTACTCAGCATTATCGCTGCGGTTGAGGTGGTGAATAAAGCGGCTTTAAGACCTTGTTGTATTGCTTTTTGAAATAATTTTGGAGAAATATTCGCCATATATGTAAACCTTAATAAAAATTAACTCACTTAAAAAGTGTTATAACGCAACTTTTTTAGTATGTCTATTATAATTAATAACATAGATGATATTTTTATGTATAGATTGTCATTCCGTAGCGACGTTGGCCTTGTTGCATGGCTCGAGAAATCTGCTGGGTGTCATCCCGTGGACAAACCATGGGATGACAGGGAGGGAATCGCTCCACGCGGGCAATGCCCGCTCGCAATGACTATTTAGTATCCATATTCTCCTAACACCTTAATAACACATCATACATATAATATTCAGAAGCATTAGCTTTGAGCAATAATTCTGTAGCCGGGATACAATGATTACTCTTCACCATAGCCAGCGGTGTTAGACCTGATTTATCACGATAATTAATATACGCAGTGTGTTCAATTAAAAACTGTATTAATTCTTCACCGCAATTAGCTTTTATAGCATGATGCAGAGCTATACGTCCTAATTGGTCTTTGTACTGGGCATCAACACCTTTACTATATAAATAAAGTTTCTACCAAATTTTTGAAATTTAAAGCTCGCTTTATGCTGGATTTCTGTTTTTGCAGGAATGACATAAGAGCCATGCAACAACGCCTACGACTGCGTAGCGCATGACGAAAAAATACCCTACCTCTCAGGCAATAATATCTCTCTTTTACCTGTATGATTCGGTGGTGAGACTATTCCCTCTTTCTCCATCTTCTCAACTAAGTTGGCAGCTTTGTTATAGCCAATTCTAAGCGACCTTTGGATATAGCTAATGGAAGATTTGCGTTCGTCACGCACTATCTGCACAGCTTTTTTGTAAAGCACTTCATCAGAGGTGCCGTCACCGATATCAATGCTACTATCGTCTTCTTCAGGTTGCTCGGTAACGGCAGAAATATATTCAGGCATACCGCTCTCTTTCAAATATTCCGTAATTTGCTCAATTTCGGCTTCATTAACAAACGGTCCGTGTACCCTACTTATCTTGGAAGTACTCCCCATAAATAACATATCACCCATACCGAGTAACTGCTCGGAACCTTGCTCTCCTAAAATCGTTCGGCTATCGATTTTAGAGGTAACTTTAAAACTAATACGACTTGGAAAATTGGCTTTAATGACACCAGTAATAACGTCTACAGAAGGTCTTTGCGTTGCCATAATAATATGGATGCCTGCCGCTCTTGCCATCTGAGCAAGCCTTTGAATCAGCATTTCAATATCCTTACCGGCAACTAGCATTAAATCAGCCATCTCATCAACAATAACCACTATGTAAGGCAGTTTTTCCATGTTCATTGTAACGGTTTCGTAAATAGGCTTACCTGTTTCAGGGTCAAAACCAGTTTGAATCGAACGCTCAATTACCCTATTCTCTTTAACCGCTTCTAAGATTTTTGCATTATAACCTGCGATATTCTTAACACCAATATTACTCATCATTCTATAACGGTTTTCCATTTCCTTAACTGCCCATTTAAGAGCAACTACCGCTTTAGAAGGCTCGGTTACCACAGGAGTTAGCAAATGCGGTATTCCATCATAAGCCGATAATTCAAGCATTTTCGGATCAATCATGATAAAGCGACATTCTTCGGGAGTATAGCGATATAAGAGCGATACAATCATCACATTAATACCGACGGATTTACCTGAGCCGGTGGTTCCTGCTACTAATAAATGAGGCATTTTAGCAAGATCGGCAATCAGCGGCTTACCTGCTAAATCTTTACCCAAGACTAACGGCAATAAAGTTGATTTGTCTTGGTATTCTGGGGTCTCTATAAGTTCTTTTAAGCAAAAGAATTCACGCTGCTTATTAGGAAGCTCAATACCCAGTACATTTTTGCCGGGTATGACTGCTATCCTTGTTGATAAAGCAGATAGTGAGCGTGCTATATCGTCAGATAATCCTACTACCCTTGATGTTTTCGTACCTGCTGCCGGCTCAAATTCATATTGAGTTACCACCGGTCCTTGATTGATATTAATTATCTGCCCTTTAACTCCAAAATCATTCAACACGGTTAATAACTCTTCTGCCTTTTGTTTAAGCTCTGAGGACGAAGCTCCTTTTACATGATGTTTTTCAGGATCACGTAATAACGAAATAGGCGGCAATTCTGCTATTTCGCTTTGAGATATTTTAGGGCTAACAGGTTTGCTAAAGAATTTTATAGGATTTGCAGGTACGGATCTTGCTTCTTCAGGAAATTTTACTTTTTCACTTACAGGCTTTTGGTAAGAAGAAGTTATATTTATCTTATCATTGTTTTTAGTAGGGAATAATCTTATCGACGACAATCGTGAAAATACATTATGTAAAAAAGATTGTATCCGATAGATTAAAAATTTCCCTAGCTTAATAATAAAATTACTTAAAGAAGTAAATTTAATTTCAAATAAAACAACTAATATAATAAAGGTAAAAAATATTAATAATAAGTATAGTTGATTTGTAAATCGCTCAAAAAAATTAGAAGCTATTATTCCGATAGCTCCACCTGCATTTGCCGGTATGAATTCTAGCTTAATCTTAGATAATAATGTGCTACTGCTAACGAGAGCAAGCAACATTACAAACATACGGATAAATGAGCCGCGATATCTTCCATACCAACAATTTCTCCCCCAAACAAAGCAAGCAAGCGGTATGATAAAAGCAGCCAACCCAAAAAATTGATATAAACAATCCGATAAATAAGAGCCAAAAATTCCTACTAAATTACTATGGTACTCTGTTGTGACCGAGTTAAATGACGGATCGTCTATATTATATGACGTGAGAACAGTAACAATCCCAAGCCCGATTATCCCTAAGATAACCGCTTGTACCTTATTGTTTGAAAGAATTTTATTTATGTAATATAGCATAGTTTTAAATATTAAGCTAAATTATGAGTTTTATATCTTTTTCTATAATACTCTATAGGCTTTTCAATAAAGAAATAATTATTACTGTTATAAAACTAACCAACGTATTAAGAAATGTCCCATTATCAGCCCAATATGAAATAGCAGGTAATATATTATACAACACAATTAAATGACAACAATATATTGGGTAGAGAGTAAAGCAATTAATTTGTCTAACTTATTATCTTTGGTTAAGTCAAATATTTTTCCTAAAGATAGAGCAAATAAACAATAAAAAAGTATTTTTTTTAGTTGAGGCTCTATTGGGATAAACGGAAAAGTAATAATTATTAATATAATATATAAATAGAGTAATTGACTAAGCCAAGACTTTTTTTCGTTTATTTCTTGATTAGTATAAATATAAAATGCTTGACTACCAATTAAGAAAACTGCAAGTTCAGAAGGAAAGAATCTATAAGACCAAGAATCTCCTATAAATCCATTAAACTGAAGAATAATTCTAGTAATTAAAGATATACAAATTATGGATAAAATATAGATATTTTTCTTTTTTAGAATCCAAGGTGCCATTAAATAAAAAAAAATTTCTAGCCCAATTGACCAACCAGGAGGTATCAACAAAAATTGATAAAGAGGAGACGTGGAGTCAATAAAGTATTTTGTAAAATGTACTGTATTATTATTAATTCCAATAAACATTGTGACATCTTGCAACAACATTGTTAGGTTTGCAAAAATTAAAAAAACCAGCCGGAAATGGAAGATGACACAATTGCTTAAAAAAGAAAATTTTTGCTGCAAAAAGAAAGTAACTAAAATACAAAAGATATAAGTAGGATAAAGCCTTAAATATCTACATTTCCAAAATTTTATTTTGTTTGTATAATTGCTCTGAATCATAGCCATATAAAAGCCGGAAATCATGAAAAAAGATTGTACTGCAATTGTTGTACCTATCAATTTAAGCAATGGATGAGAAGTTGAATGTGCAGCCACAACAGAAAGAGCAAATAATAACCTCACTACACCCATTATATTAAATAATATTTAGCAATTATATAATATCCAAAACCTACATCAAGTAACATAGCAGCACTTCTCACAATAATAGGATAAGTTATTTACATTAAAAAAGCCATTTTGTATTATGAAAATATATTTTTTTGAGGGAAAGGTAACCAAAATTCATGACCATAAAAATCCACACGGGAAAAGATTTCATAAAGATGCGGGCAGCAGGAAAATTAGCTGCAGAGACGCTCGATTTTATTACTGATCACGTAAAACCGAATGTCACTACTAATAGTTTAAATGGCCTTTGTCATAATTTTATTACTTCTCATAATGCTGTTCCTGCACCGTTAAATTACAAAGGCTTTCCGAAATCGATTTGTACTTCTATAAATCATGTGGTTTGTCACGGCATTCCAAACGATAAACCGTTAAAAAACGGTGATATAGTAAATATTGATGTTACGGTAATTTTAGACGGTTGGTACGGTGATACTAGCCGTATGTATTATGTCGGTGACGTAGCAATTAAGCCAAAGCGTCTTATTCAAGTAACTTATGATGCAATGATGAAAGGGATTGAAGTAGTTAGACCCGGTGCTAAACTCGGTGATATCGGACATGCTATTCAAAGCTATGCCGAGAAACATAATTATTCTGTGGTTAGAGATTATACGGGTCACGGTATCGGAAGAGTTTTTCATGACGAACCATCAATATTAAATTACGGTCGCAGCGGCACGGGTCTAACGTTAGAAGAAGGGATGTTTTTCACCGTTGAACCTATGATAAATGCCGGTAATTATGACACTATATTAAGTAAACTAGATGGATGGACAGTTACTACACGTGATAAATCATTATCGGCTCAATTTGAGCATACTATAGGCGTGACTAAAGACGGTTTTGAAATATTTACGTTATCACCTAAAAAACTTGATTATCCTCCATACTAAACTGTAGGGTAAAACTTGATTTTGTTGTATGGCTATCTATGTCATTCCCGCGGGACATTTTTGCGTGGATCAAAAAACGCACTCAGTGTCATCCCGTGGCTTGACCACGGGATCCAAAAAGTATTTAAAAAGACTAGATCCCGCGATCAAGTTAGCTAGGATGACATTAAAGATTACTGGATTCCCGCTTTTAGCTAGGAATGACATCAGCAACATTTTACTTATTTATAATTTGAATAAACATAAAAAATGTTAGAAAATAATTTGTTAGAATTTAGTAATGATGAAATAATAGATACGCCTCATTATATAGGTCACCGTAAAAGAGTAAAAGAACGCTTCGTTGCCGCTGGAGCAGAACATTTTTCTGATTACGAATTACTTGAAGTAATGTTATTTTCGGCTATCCCTCGTAAAGACATAAAACCTCTTGCTAAAAAATTACTTGATCATTTTGATATTACGGATTTAATTAACCTTGATAAGGAAAGGCTACTTAGTATTAAAGGCACCAATGAAAATTTATATATCAATTTTGCTCTACGTGAGCTGATAAATTAGAGTATTGAAACAAAAAATAATAAATAAAAATATTAATGCTTCTTGGAGTTCTTGGATTGATTATTTAAAAGTTAATATGGGCAATATGCGACTCGAGCAATTTCGTATATTATTTTTGAATAAGAAAAATATTTTAATTGCTAATGAGGTTTTAAGTCAAGGAACTATAGACCAAGCTGCGGTATATCCACGTGAGATAATTAAACGAGCTTTATTTAACGAAGCAAGCAGCATTATACTTGTGCATCATCATCCAAGCGGTAGCCCTGAACCTTCAAAAGCCAACATTCATATGACAAATAAGATAGTAGAGATATGCCAAACCGTAAATATTATAGTTTTAAATCTAATATGTTCCTATGAATATAAATAGCTACAGCACATTATTTATTTTTTCTTTTATATCCACCTCTATATTAACATATATATTAACTAAATATCTTCCTACTATCGGTTTAGTTGATATACCAAGTAACCGTCGTTCTCATGATAAGATAACACCACGCGGCGGCGGTCTTGCTATTGTAGTTGTTGTAATGATTGCTTTGAGCGGGTTTGAATATATAACGAGCAACAACTTTGTTAATTCAATAAAAATATTACCGTTATTATTGGCAATTGCTTCGATTTCCTTTTTAGATGACTTAAAAGCCGTACCTATTCTAATTCGTTTAATAGTCCACTTAATTTGTGCAGCTTTTGCTATTTTTCTTTTTTCGCAGCTAAACTCTGTACATATACTAATATATTCTATTTTAGTTATAGCTTTAAGCGGTTTTATTAATATATATAATTTTATGGACGGTATAGACGGTATGAGTTGTGTGGAATCTATCCATCTATCTAGCACTATGCTTATATTATGTTTTTTACAATTTCCGACTATTAATAATCCATATTTTATAACTAGTGTAAATGTTATTATTCTTGGTGGCTCTTGTGGTTTTTTAATATTTAATTGGCATCCGGCAAAAATATTTTTAGGAGACGTGGGAAGTATTAGTCTTGGATTCTTAACGGGTCTTTGTTTGCTCCTGCTGGCTCTTACAAGCACTAATTTATTTATAGCTTGTGCTATTGCTAGCTTATATTACATCACTGATGCAGTGCTAACCATATTAATTCGGCTACTCAATAAAGAAAAAATTTGGCAGCCTCATTTAAAACATTTTTTTCAAAAAGCAGTACAAAAAGGTAAATCTCATAAACAAGTAGTATCGATTATAGCAGTTTGTAATATATTTTTAATGATCATATCGGTTACATCTTTACATTTTCCCGTAATATCTATAATGCTTGCTTTAGCAGTCATAACTTTAACAGTGCAGAGTTTATTAAAATGAAGCTAATTAAAGAGGATATTGATAAAATAGTTAGACGTATATTTGCTAAACAACATCCATTGCTGCCTGAAATCATGATTAACTGGAATAAAATAGTCGGGTTTAACTTCAGCACTAAAGCATTACCTTTAAAAATCACCACCTATACTTATAAAAAACAAAAGATTAATACGCTGTTTATACAAGCTGAAGATAATGCTACTGCAGCAGAATTACCTTATTATCAAGATATTATTCTAGAACGTATTAAAATTTATTTAGGCTTTGCAGCAATACATCAAATGAACGTAACGTTTTATAAAGGCAAAAAGAGTCTTTAGATTAAGAGTTTGTTGGCATGAATATCAATGCCATCTCTACTATAACTCCGCAAGCTTGTAGGTGTTGTTGCCTGGCTCAGTTTATGTCATTCCCGCGGAAGCGGGAATGACATCGTACGGGCTAACCATACAACAACTCTGCAACCGTAGGATCTAGGAAAAATAATAAAAATGCTGTAAATCAGAATTTTTTACTGGATTGCTTAGTCAATTACTTCGTAATTTTCCTCGCAATGACAAAAAAGCTGAATCATGCGATAATACCTTGCAGTCGCTTAGCTCATGACGTCTCAGTATCCACGTAGGCAAGACATACAAACAAAAAAAGGAGTCTTTAATAAAGACTCCTTTTTCGTGTTAATAGCTTGTAAAAAGATTTAAGACTAATTACATATCAAATCTTAATCCTGCCATTAAGTTATGACCTTTATAATGGGTTCCACCAAATTTAACTTTATCCCCGTTGATAGTTTTGGTGGTATTTTTTGTTTTACCGTAATCTCTCCAGCTATAAACTAGTTCAGCTTTTACACCTTGTGCAACTTCAAATGAAGTTCCTAAAGATAATTGATAAGCAAAGTTAGTTTTGTTTTTAGTAGTACCGTTGAAAGTGTCAGTTACACCACCTTTAATATCTTTAGAGTTAATTTTTTCCTTTACAAAAGCAGCACCAACACCTGCACCTGCAAATACTTTAAACATACTTAAATCGACGAAATCAACATAACCGTTAAGTAATACACTTACAATAGTAGGTTTATTTTTTACTGAGAAAGAATTACCGTCTGGATAAGGTTTTGATTTCTTTAAATGACTACTTGCTACCGTTCCAATTGTTAAATCGGTTCTTAGATTATCCATGATATAGTAACCCGCACCGATCTCACCTGTAAATCCTGTATTAGACTTTATATTATTTAACTTAAAATCTGCTCCTTTAGGTTTTGTTTTGTTAAAAATCACACCGCCGGTATTGAGTTTTAAATACCATTGATTTTCCACAGATGATGACATCGATGCATTAGTAGATGAATCTACAGAAGAATTCATATCGCAATCAGCAAATGAAAGACCAGAAGTTAAAAGTGCTGTGCTTGCAGCTGCTATTAAAAGTAATTTTTTCATATTGTTAAATTTTTCCTTTAAATTTTATTAGTTGTTAGTAAAAACGATATTAGATAATAATTTTACAATTTTTACCTAAATTCGATAAAAAATAGCTTTAAGTGACATTTCTGAGTTGTCATCTAATATCACTCCGTGGCTTAACCACCGGAATCCAATCTTTTTTTTTTGTATTTCTAGATACCGTGGTTAAGCCACGGTATGATATTAGGTTATTACCTAAAACTATTAATATATTCTTGTTAATTATATATCAAATCTTATACCGGCTGTTAAGTTACGGCTTTGATAATGCATACCACCGGTTGGTACACTTGTTCCTTGGTAAATTACATTCTTACTTTTGGTTCTACCATCATCTATCCAGCTATAAGCTAGTTCTACTTTAACACCGTCGGCAATTTGTGCAGAAGTACCTAAAGTTAGCTTGTAAGAAATATTAGTTCTGTTTTTAGTGTTAGATGAAAGACCGGTTATCCCATTATATGTAATTTTTTCTTTAACTAATGCAGGACCAACACCGGCACCAGCAAAAACATCGAACATATCAAAATTAGTTAAATCTACATAACCGTTAATAAGTAAACGTGTAATAGTAGGTTTATGGCTTGCTGAAACATTAGTACGGGTAAAAGGTGCATTAGTCGCAGCTCCGGATTTCTTTAACTTACCACCGATTATAGTACCTAAAGTTAAATCGGCTCTAAAGTTTTCGGAAATATAATAACCGATACCTAAAGCAACTGGAACAGTTGTATTAGATTTTAATTTAACACCGGTTGCCTTATCTTTTGCTTCATTAAACATTGCTACACCGGTATCTATTCTTAAATACCACTCATGATCCATGCCCTCAGCAAATGATACGCTAGAAGACAAAATTGTTGCACTTGTAGCAGCTATTAAAAGTAACTTTTTCATGATTAGCACCTCAAATTAAAAACATTATCTTAATGGCATATATAACATATTATATTTTTTAGTTCTATATTTAATCGGCAATTAGATTCATATAATAAAGCTTTTATTAAGTTTTGTGACAAAATAAACACATATAGTTAATTCATGTTATTTTAGGTTCTGTGAAGATTTCTAATTGATTTGTTATTTTGAGATATTTTTAAGCGAAAATTATAAGATTTTTGAAGGAATAGTTAATCCTATTTCAAAAAAATCTTATAATTTTCGCTTAAAAATATCTCAAAATAACAAATCAATTAGAAATCTTCACAGAACCTATGTATTTATTAAACTTATCTTTCTCATCTTTAAATTTATCGGCATCAGGCAAAGCAGTTTTTTTTTTTGTAATATTTTTCCATCCTTTATTTTCTATAAAATCTTTTGCACGTTCTACCCATTCTATTAACCCCGGTGATTCAGGTTTAATAGCACCTATAGGACAATCAGGAACACAAACGCCGCAATCTATACATTCAGCGGGGTTAATGACTAACATAAAATCATCTTCCCTTTCACCTTCATAAAAACAATCTACAGGACATACTTCAACACAATCGGTATATTTACATTTTACGCATTCATCGGTTACAACATAAGTCATTTTATTATCTGTTTTTGATTTTGTCGATTAATATAGCAGTTCTTAAAAGTAATACTAATAGAAAATATAATATAAAACTAATAAACATGATAATTAAAGGCTTTAGCATTGAAGAGTGAATAGTTGGACTCCCTAGCCTTAAAACACTAGCAGGCTGATGCAGACTATACCAAATATTTACCGAGAATTTTACTATCGGTATGTTAATCAGTCCGATAAGAGCAATAATAGAAGAAGGATTTTGTGCCTTTCTTATATTATCCGCACTATTCACTATAATAATATAGCTTAAATATAATAAAAATAATATGAGCATGGAGGTAAGTCTTGCATCCCAAACCCACCATGTCCCCCATATAGGTTTTCCCCATAAAGAACCTGTTACTAAACTAACCAAAGTAAAAGTAGCCCCAACGTAACTAGAAGCTACGGCTAGCAAATAGCTAATAGTAGTTTTCCATACTAAATAGCTAAAGCTGCATACTGCCATGAAAACATAAACACCAAGAGCCATCCAAGAGGCAGGGACATGAACATACATAATGCGTACAAAATCACCTTGCTGATAATCTACCGGCGAAACTATGAGGGCTAAATAAAGACCTATAATCATCATTACGCAAGTAGATATAGCTAATATAGGTATTATAACCTTTGATAATTTATTAAAATAATAGGGGGTTAATAGTTTTAGCATGTTTTCTTACTTCTTTATGTCATTCTGTGGCTAGAAATAACAGTTCTTATCCTCTTAAAAAACTCTTTCATTAATAGCCCCGAATCTTCGGCAAGAATTCCGCTATATATTTCCGGTCTATGAAAACAAGCACTACTGTTAAAATATCGCAAATTACTTTCGACTGCTCCGTGCTTGGAATCAGAAGCCCCATAAAATAAACGTTTTAACCTGCTATGAGCTATAGCTGCCGCACACATAGCACAAGGTTCTAAAGTAACGTAAATATCATAATCATTTAAATTTTTAGAAGATATAAGATTACATGCTTCATTAATAGCAATAATTTCAGCATGATAAAGAGCGTTATTTTTTTCTTCCGTATTGTTATGGGTACTAGCAATAATTTTCTGATTTAACCTATCTACAACTACCGCTCCGACCGGGACTTCATTTTTATCAAAAGCAATCTTTGCTTGTTTTAAAGCTTGCTCCATGAAAAAATTATTAAAATTAGCTTCTTTATCTAACAATATATTCACGGTACTTTACGTGTTCTTCGATTCCAAAAGGATCTTGGTGGATAATTATTTCAGCCTCCGGAAATTCCTGCAATATTTCAAAAGCAATCTCATCGCTAATTTTATGAGCATTATAAAGCGACATATTGCCGTCCATTTCCAGATGGCACTGGATAAAAGCTTTTTGACCGGCATATCTAGTTTTCATTTCGTGCATACCTTTTGCCCCTAAATGGTTATTAACTATCGAGATAATTTTTTGTCTGTCTTGTTCGGGTAATTCATGATCTACTAAATTTTTAAATGCCTTTTTAAATAAAGAATAAGAAGAGTGAAATATATATAACGAAATAACTACACCAAATAATGGGTCAACAAACCAAAAATAATCACTTAAATTTATAGAGATAATTACTATAACATTAGTTAGTAAGTCCGTGAAATAATGAAGCTTATCGGCTTTTACTATTTCCGATCCTGTTTTTTTAATTACATAAGTTTGGTAAAACACTAAAATAATTGTTAAGAATATACATACATACATTACAGTAGTACCGTCGCTAATATTCTCCGGTTTTGTTTTTTCAAATAAAGATTTAACCGAAGAAAAGCCTACAAAAAAAGCTGAAGCAAAGAAAAATATCGATTGAGAAAAAATTGTTAAATCCTGCAGTTTTTCATACCCGAATCGATGATGATGATCCGGCGGTTGCAGGGCAAATCTTAAAGCTATTAGATTAATAAAGGAGGAAGTTATATCAAGCATTGAATCAATTAAAGAAGCAAGGATTGATCGCGAATCGGTAACAACCCAAGCATATAATTTTATACTTAAAATAATTAATGCCGTAGTAACCGATAAATAAGATGCCGATTTTATTAACCGATTACGGCTATTAGTATCCATGACAAATCTTTCCAATTTATTTATTTGTAGTTTAACAAAGAAAATATAAAATTCAATTATAATGAGGTTCTGTGAACAAAATTAAAAATAATATTTTAAAATACACAGAATCTAGTTTTAGCTTTACAAAATTCTAAAAACCATATACTTATTAATTATATATTAATTTAGAGAGAATTATATGAAACTATTATCTAAAATTATGATTATAGCTCTTGCAACTTCTATGTTACAAGCCTGTAACGGTCCGGGCGGTATGAATAAACAAGGTACAGGAACACTTCTTGGCGGTGCTGGCGGCGCATTACTTGGTTCTCAATTCGGTAAGGGCAAAGGACAGCTTGTTGGAGTAGGTGTAGGTGCATTACTTGGAGCAGTTCTTGGTGGACAAATCGGTGCAGGTATGGATGAACAGGATAGAAGACTTGCAGAGCTTACCTCACAGAAAGCTTTAGAAACAGCTCCTAGTGGTAGTAACGTAGAATGGCGTAATCCGGATAACGGCAATTACGGTTACGTAACACCTAATAAAACTTATAGAAATAGCACTGGTCAATATTGCCGTGAATACACTCAAACAGTTGTAATAGGCGGAAAACAACAAAAAGCATACGGTAATGCATGCCGCCAACCTGACGGACAATGGCAAGTTGTGAATTGATAGACAAAACGTCATTGCGAGGAAAATTACGAAGTAATTGCCGAAGTAATCTCAGGAATTTTATTATTTCATGAGATTGCCACGCAGCTTATGGCTGCTCGCAATGACGTTATAACAAAAGGAGCAACCTATGACTTTCATAATAACAAGTACGGCATTTAAACATAATGATCGCATTCCTGATAAATTTACTTGTAAAGGACAAAATGTTTCACCGCATCTAGAATGGAGTAATGCTCCTTCAGATACTAAATCTTTTGCACTTATAATGGATGATCCGGATGCACCGGTAGAAATAGCACCGCCACACGGTATATGGGATCATTGGGTAATATATAATATTTCTGCTTCTATTACTAAGCTTTCAGAAGGACAAATAGATAGTAGTATTAAAATTTTAAATAATAGCTGGCAAGAAAAAAAATACGGCGGTCCTTGTCCACCTGCCGGCAAACCTCATCGTTATTTTTTTAAACTATATGCCCTAAATGATTATCTTGAGCTTGATGAGAATGCTAGTAAGCCAGATTTAGTATTAGCCCTGCAAAAGCATTTACTTACCGAGGCAGCACTAATCGGCATTTATTCTATTTAACGAATGCTATTTATTGCCCACTGTGTCATCCCGTGGCTTAACCACGGGATCTAGAAAAATAACTTAAAACATTAATAACTTTAGTATTTATTACTGGATCCCGTGGTCAAGCTACGGGATGACAGAAGTGAACTAACACATGCAAAAACCTATAATCGAGTTTCGTAACGTATCTAAAAAATTCGGTAATAAATTGCCGATAAATAACGTTAGTTTCACTGTCAAAAAAAATAATATCACTACTTTAATCGGACCTAACGGTGCAGGTAAAACTACCATAGTACGCTTAATGCTTGGACTTGAAAAACCTACAAGCGGCGAGATTATAATTGATCCCAAACTAAAAATTGGATATGTACCGCAGAAGTTCGGATTACCCCCTGATTTACCTATTACAGTAAAAAATTTTTTAGAGTTGTTAGCACCGAGTAATTTTAATAACAATATTAAAGAGATTAACTCATTTATTGATTTGGAACATATAAAAGATCAAGAAATTTCTAAGCTCTCAGGAGGGCAGTTTCAAAAGGTAGTTCTTGCATGTTCAATAGTTAATAATCCCGACTTAATTATTTTAGATGAACCGTTACAGTCTTTAGACGTAACAAGCCAACAAGAATTTTATCAGCTTATTAATTTGATTCGTAAAAAGCTCAATATTACGGTTTTTATGATTTCTCATGATTTATTTACCGTAATAAAAAACTCCAATCAAGTGATATGCTTAAACGGTCACATATGTTGCAGCGGAATACCAAATGAAATAACTCCTAACTCTGAATTCTCAAATGCACTTTCTGCTCTAGGCTTCTATACCCACCACCATGACCATAAGCATTAGAATTCTTGCATAACTTATTTGTCTCCAAAAGGATCTCTCCTTATTAGCTATGTTATGCAAGAATTCTATTATACTTGAATTGTATTCCACGCTCACCTAAGCTTGTTCTGTAGCATCACCTATCAATTCTACTTTTAATGCATTGTGATCCGTATTATCGAACTGAGTTAAATCATTTTCATTTGTATTACCTGATTCTTGTTGGCCTGTTATCACATTAAACAATTCTTTCGTAATGAGCCTGGCCTTAGATAAGCTTTTTACCTTATAACTATTTTCAATAAAGAGTTTCTGCTGACTTGGTTCCATTGCAAGTAATTCTTTCACACTAACACCGGCGTCAGTCAAACTTTTTATATTATAGTCATTTTCAACAAAGAATTCTTGTTTATTGTTTTCTATATTCGAAATTTGTGCAAAAGTAAAACCTATGTTAAGCAACGATATTTCCTCTTCTGTTAAATCTCGGTTAATTTGCTTACTTATTATAATTTGTTGTAGTATTGTAGTAATTTACTATCAGTTTTTAGCTCTTCAATAGTAGAATATTGATTAACCTGGTTATTAGCATTTTTTCCTAAGTTTAATTCTATTGTTGGTACTTCTCTTGTAATAGGATAAACATTTGTTGCATCGCCATATATAAATCTTGCTCCATTGGTTTTGGATGAAGTATAGTGTTTATATCAAGTTTAGGAGTTTGTCCGCCACATCCTACATATAAATTTAATGCTTGTTTTTGTAATGCTTCTCTCAATTTATTTATTATAGGTACAAATAATAATTTATCTTCTTTCCCTAAATGCTCAAACGAATCTAGTACCATACATAGAAGTGGCTTTTTCATTCTTTTTTCCCTCTCCAGCAAGCCAAGCATATGACTGAGCTCTTATATTTCCTTCATCATCCGTAATTATATAAAAACCGGCATTTGCTTTACTCATACCTTCTAAAATAATCTTTCGGAATCATGTCCTATAGATTGGCAAGAATTACTAAATTTACCAAGCATAAAACCTTTCATATCATCGGCAGGTAATTTAGGAAAATTATACTTTTTGCCTGTTACCTCTATATCAAAATTAATATCAGGCATATAATATTCTTTTATAAAGTTCAATGCTTTTTGAAAACTATTATTATCTAGTTTTCCTTTTAAAGAAAAATTAGCTAAATTTTTTGCATGTAATTTATTTTCTTCTGATAATTCTTCTTCGTTGTACTTATAAGATTCTTTAATTTACTATTTCAGTTACTTGATTTGCTAATTCTTTAAATCATTTTTAGTTATCTGCTGAAAATCATTTAATTTATTTTCTTTAAGAATTTTTTGAAATTTTTCAGTTTTTTCCAGTAAGTGTGCATTACTGAAAATATATAATGAGTCCCTTCCAGATTTATTTAAAATTTGAAAAAATTCTAATGTTTTGGAAGACAATGTTTGTGGTAAATTAAATTGAAAACTCAATTCTATTGTTTCTTTTGTATCATAATTAACAGTTTTTAAGTAACTTTTTATATCTTCTAAATTTCCAAAGTAAGTAGATACTTTTTTAGCCATTTCTAAAGAATTTAAACCGCCATTCTCCGTATATAAGTCAGCGATTTTCGACAATATGGCAATATTCCTTACATAGTCTTTACTAATAAGATTTTTTTAAGGTGTGTATTTGTACTTAAATATTGCTTATGTATTTTTTCAAAAACATCATTAGTATTTAATTGATCAAAATTATTTTCTAATAATTCTTTTAATGTATCACTAGACTTTTTATTAAAGCCCTCTTTATATAATATATTTCAGCATCGTCTTGGTTTATTCCAGCTTTTTTTAAAGTCATGGGATTACTTTTAGCATTTTCTTCTAAGGTTGTTATGGCCTTTTCTAAATTAATTTTTTCTTTTGGATCACTAGCTTTCGCTAGTTTTTTGTTTAATTGTTCCAAGCGTTGCTTTGGATCTTATTTATCTATCCATTCTTCGGTAGTTAATAAATTATAAATTTTTTCAATACTATTAAATGTAACTTTCATTAATTTCTTCTTTTATAATTATTCTACAGAAAACCACAAAACATGATAATTTTTAGAAAATAGCAAGGATTAGATTAATTTTTCTTAACGAAATCAAGAGATGAGTGTTAAGGATAATTTAGAAATACATCAAATAGCAAATTATATGGAGTAACTTGCTATTTATATTAGATCACACCAAATATTGCTTTAAATATCTACCGGTATGGCTTTCCTCACAGGCAGCGATGTCGGCAGGGGTGCCACATACAACTATCTTACCACCTTTGTCGCCACCTTCAGGACCGACGTCAATAATATAATCTGCAGTTTTTATAACATCTAAATTATGCTCGATAACTAAAACGGTATTGCCCATATCAACAAGTTTATGTAACACTTTTAACAATTTATTAATATCGTCGATATGTAATCCCGTAGTCGGTTCATCAAGTATATAAAGCGTTTTACCGGTTGAACGTCTTGATAATTCTTTAGCAAGCTTAACGCGTTGTGCTTCACCACCTGAAAGAGTAGTAGCAGACTGACCGATTTTAATATAGCCTAGACCCACTTCATTTAAGGTAATTAATTTTTCATAGATTAACGGTATTTTTTCAAAAAACTGCATCGCATCTTCTACAGTCATCATCAAAATATCGGCAATAGATTTACCTTTATATTTTATTTCAAGCGTTTCTCTATTATATCTGTGACCGTTACAAATATCACACTTTACATATACGTCAGGTAGGAAATGCATCTCTATTTTTATTAGCCCATCACCTTGGCATGCTTCACATCTACCACCTTTAACGTTAAACGAAAATCTGCCTACTTTATACCCTCTAGCTTTTGATTCAGGTAACTCCACAAACCAATCCCTAATATGGGTAAAGGCACCTGTATAAGTCGCAGGGTTTGAACGAGGAGTTCTACCTATCGGAGATTGATTAATATCGATAATTTTATCAATATATTCAAGTCCTTTTAACTCTCTATATTTGCCAGGAAATACTTTGCTAGTTGGCTCTAAATGCTTTAGAGCCGCTTTATACAGAGTATGAATCATCAAGCTTGATTTACCACTTCCCGATACTCCCGTTATAGCGGTAAAAGTACCAAGCGGAATTTTGATATCAACATTATCTAAATTGTTGGAAACCGCCCCAAGTAATTCAATTGCCCTATTATCATGCCCTACTCTTGTTTCAGACGGCACTTTGATTGTTTGACGACCACTTAGATACCTACCTGTGATACTTTCTTCAAAATTCTTTATTTCTTCAGCATTGCCTTCCGCAATAACACGACCGCCGTGAATACCGGCTCCCGGTCCTATATCAATAATATGGTCTGCTTCATATATTGTTTCTTCATCATGCTCGACTACCAAAACGGTATTACCCAAATCTCTAAGCCTTTTTAGTGTCTCAATTAATCTTGTATTATCTCGTTGATGAAGACCAATAGACGGCTCATCAAGTACATATAAAACACCGCTCAGTCCTGAACCTATTTGAGATGCAAGACGAATACGCTGACTTTCCCCCCCCGATAAAGTACCTGCTTCTCGTGATAACGTTAGATAATCAAGCCCGACATTCATAAGAAATTTTAATCTCTCGGTAATTCCTTTGAGTATACGCTCAGCAATAAATAATTGCTTTTTATTTAATTTTTCTTCTAAGTGACTAAACCATTTTTGCAAGGCTGCAATACTCATACCTGCTACTTCGCCTATATGCAAATTTGCTATTTTAACGCATAATGCTTCGTCTTTTAATCTAAACCCTGAACAAGCAGTACATTTATGCTCTGACTTAAATTTAGCTAGTTCTTCTTTTATTAAAACCGATTCTATAGTACGGTCCTTTTCTTGCAAACTTGGTATTATACCGGCAAAAGGTTGTTTTATTATTTGCGTTTTAGAACCATCGTGAAATTCAAACTTTATTGCCTCTTCTCCTGAACCTTCAAATAAAATATCCTTAACATTTTGTGATAAACTTACAAAAGGTACTTCAATAGAAAATTTATAATGATCGGCAAGAGCCTTTAATGTCTCTAGGATAAATTTAGAAGCTGTACTACCCCAAGGCACTATTGCACCGTCTTTAATAGCAATTCTTTGATCCGGAACTATTAAATCTCTATCAAAGAAAAACTCCTTACCTATCCCTTCACATTTAGGACATGCTCCAAAAGGGCTATTAAAAGAAAAGATTCGAGGCTCTATTTCAGTAAACTGAAAACCCGATACCGGACAAGAATATTGCTCGGAAAAAGTAATACGCTGATTTTTTTCAAACTCGCTCTTAACTGCCGGCGGTAATTCTACAATTTCCAAATAAGTAATACCCTCGGCAAGATTTAACGAACTCTCTAAGCTATCTGCAAGTCTATTACCTAAACTTTCGTCTAGAACTATTCTATCAACTATCACTTCTATATTATGCTTCTTATTTTTATCAAGTTGCGGTAAATCATCAATTTCGCAAACTTCCCCGTTAACTATTAATTTCTGAAAGCCTTGCTTTTTTAAATTCATAATTTCACGCTTGAACTCACCCTTATGTCCTCTAACAATAGGAGCGAGTAAATATATTTTCGTACCCTTAGGTAGTTCATTAATTATATCTACCATCTCGGAAACTGTTTGGCTATGTATCGGAAGACCGGTTGCCGGAGAGTAAGGAATACCCACCCTTGCATATAATAACCTAAGATAATCGTAAATTTCCGTTATAGTTCCAACCGTAGAACGTGGATTTTTGGAAGTAGTTTTTTGGTCAATTGCAATAGCAGGCGATAATCCGGAAATAGATTCTACATTAGGTTTATTTTGTAAATGTAAGAATTGCCTTGCATATGAAGATAAACTTTCAACATATCGCCTTTGACCTTCTGCATAAATAGTATCAAACGCTAAAGAAGACTTGCCTGAACCGCTAAGACCGGTGATAACAACAAATTTATTCCTTGGAATATTAACATTTATATTTTTTAGATTATGCTCTTTAGCACCGCGTACCTTAATATATTCTTGGTTCATAATCACTTCACTACAAAATTTTTGAGATATTTTTTAAAAAACCTGTAGTATTATAGGCTCTTTTATTTTATTATTGCAATAGTAATATTTTAAAGTAGGTAGTAATCTATGGCAGGTAGTTTAAATAAAGTAATATTAATAGGTAATGTAGGGCGTGATCCGGAAATGAGAACTACGGGCGAAGGAAAAAAAATCATTAATCTTTCCTTAGCAACAACCGAAACTTGGAAAGATCGCATTACCAGCGAACGAAAAGAACGAACTGAATGGCATAGAGTAGTGATATTTAGTGAAGGGTTAGTATCTGTTGTAGAACGCTATGTCACAAAAGGTAGCAAATTATATATTGAAGGTTCATTGCAAACCCGTAAGTGGAATGATAATTCAGGTCAAGAAAAATATACCACGGAAGTTGTGTTACAAAACTTTAATTCACAATTAATATTATTAGATAGTAAAAACTCTAATAATCATAATCAAGATTCAGGGCATAGCGAATATAAACATCCTGAAACTAAAAATCATTCCTTTGACCATAGCGACTTAGACGACGAAATACCGTTTTAATCAAAATTGTTATGAAAAATTTTATTTGGGCAATAATATTTTTAATACCAATATTTCTTTCAGGGTGTTCTACTACTCATGATGTAGCTAGAAGGGTAAAGCATTCGCAAGATATAGCAACTCAAAATAACTTTCAGATGGGGCTAGTAAACGGTGGTGATTTTACTCTTACGACTTATCAGCGTATTACCGACCGTAACCTACCTTTTGTATTCTATATTGAGGGAGATGGACATCTTGCGGATGGATCTGCTAATTCCGACAACCCTACTCCCGTTAATCCGATGCTCTTAAAGCTTGCTACAATGGATAAAAGACCGAATATTGTTTATATAGCAAGACCTTGCCAATATACTCCTTTAGAAATGAACTCAAAATGCATTAGCGATTATTGGTTAGATAAAAGAATGGGGCAGGAAGTCGTAGATTCAATTAACAATGTCATAAATATTATCAATAACGGACAAAAATTTAGCTTAGTCGGCTTCTCCGGTGGCGGCGGGCTTACAATATTAATTGCCGCTCAAAATAGTAATGTTAAAGA
This sequence comes from Rickettsia africae ESF-5, assembly GCF_000023005.1. Lineage (NCBI taxonomy): Bacteria > Pseudomonadati > Pseudomonadota > Alphaproteobacteria > Rickettsiales > Rickettsiaceae > Rickettsia > Rickettsia africae. The sequence continues at coordinate 1,211,574 of NC_012633.1, forward strand.
TATTATAACGATTGCCGGTAATTTAGATACTAAAAAGTTTGATAAATATCATAATTATCGTGGTTACTTAGTTAAATCCTTAAACCCGATAAATTATGCAAAACAGATTAATAATATCCCTCAATTACATCTCTCCGGCATGGATGACAAAAGAGTCCCGCCTTTCATAGCAGCACTTTACGTAAAAACAAGTAACTCACCGTGTGTAAAAAAGCAAATTTTTCCTAATATTTCTCATGCAAAAGGTTGGGATAAAGTTTGGTCTAATATATTAGATATTCCTCTGATTTGTAATTAGGCATTAGGAAATATTATTAATTTATATTCAAGCACTTATCATGGCTTTTGCCCTTAATGTTATGCCGGCTGTACCAAATTGTTTTAGACATTTTCCAATCTTTAAACGCTTTACCTCCGTAACATTTACATATGCTGTATCAGCTGCTTGTATGTATGTTATTAGCTCTTTTTGCTTTCCTCATTTAATAAAAACCTTTAGAAACTGGGAAGTATTAATTATGATGATTCCAACAAGTATTGGATTTGGTATATTGCATTTTGAAAAATTGGAGAAAGAAAGTGGAAATTATCCGACAAAATCTTTTGCTCCTTCTCCGGTGATGTCTGCTTAATTGATAAATATTTATAGCAGGTTTCCTGTAATATCTCTTAGTTTAAGCGTATTATTGAGAATTACAGGAAATAATCAAAAGTTTTAATAATTATAATCTATAATATTGCCGACGTTTCACTAAGCCTTGCAGCTTAAGACCGCCTTTAGCACACATCCATCGCAGTAACTCGTTAGCAGCGTTTGCATATTCACCTCGGTTTAGCTTTTGTTGCAATGTTGATGCTTGAAATGCCCCAGCCCCACAGTTGAAAATAAACGAGATTAAGACGGCTTGTTGATTTTCGGTTAATGGCACACCCTAGTGGACGATTATCGATACATTTACCAGCTTCGAGCAATTATTATTTATCTTTCTACAGATCCTCGCTTGCTTTTTTGCGATATATTCTTGGGAGTAGTAATAAAGAAAATGAGGAAGGGGAGATTTATGTTTGTTAATAGTAGCCCTTATGCGTTCTAGTGTTTGTTTAGTATTTTTATTAGCATGTGTTATAGCATCCATATAAAATACCTACTTCTTTCTGTTCTTTTTTGAAAGCTTCTTTATTTCCTATGTTAGCCAAAGCTTTAAAACTATGTTTTATAACTTGTCCAATATTTTTAAAAACATGCGAATTATCTTTTTTAGCTGTTTCTTTGCACCATATATCTAGATTCTCTAATTCTTTTTTGAGTTATTGAGAAATTGCTTTTTTGTTTTCAGGATTTTCCTTCCATTTTTCATAAGTATTAATAATCTTTTCTAATTTTTCTTTAAACTCTTTTTCGTTATTACTCGGTTTTAAATTAAGCATTACACCAGAATGGTCTGATGATAGTTCTGTGAGGGTATTAATAATCATTTCTTCTTTTAATCCATTATTAGCTCCTTTAAGCAAATTTTCATATTTATGTCTAAATATGGAGCGATACTTGTGATATCATGATTATTAAATATTAGTTAACACAAAAGAAATTAAAGCTTTAATTAATAAACTTGAGAAATATTTTTAATATTTCGTTTTATAAGGTGATAAATTTACTATTTAGCAGAAAGAGAAAAGCTGCTTAGTTTAGAGACTTGGTGAAAGACAATTAATATTCAGTTCAACGGTCAAAAGCTTGATTTTATGCTGCATCTGCGGTTTGATACGTTTGTAGAAATACCGAGAAATGCAGAATGGCGCACCCTAAAGGATTCGAACCTCTGACCCACAGATTAGAAATCTGTTGCTCTATCCAGCTGAGCTAAGGGTGCTAAACATTTATGGTAAACATAATATCAGTTTAAGCAAAGTTTTTCAAGGATTATTTTTTTATTAAAAATAATAAGCAAATATGATAAAAAATATTCATGGATAAATTCTACAATTACAATTCTTCTTCACATCAGGCTTTACTTAGTTTTAAAGTAAAGCCTAATTCTAAACAAAATCTAATTAGCAATTTTGTAATTATTAATAATATCCCATATCTAAAATTATCTATAAAAGCAATACCGGAACAAGGTAAAGCGAATGAAGAAATCATAAATTATTTAGCAAAAGAATGGAAATTATCACGTAGTAATATCGAAATTATTAAAGGTCATACTCATAGCTTAAAAACGATATTGATAAAAAATATTAATGAAGACTATTTAAATTTGATTATTAATTCCTATATTAAATAAGGTGCAGTTGTTGCTAGACTTCCAATGTCATTCCCGCATAGGCGGGAATCCAGTTTATATTTATTATTTTCTAGATTCCTGCTTCCGCAGGAATGACATAAGCAGTCATATGACGAAAAAATAATTTATTAACTGGAATAATTATGATACAAGAAAAAAAGAAATTTGATGCCGAGGTTGGCAAGATTTTAAATTTAATGATTCACTCTCTTTATAGTAATAAAGAGATTTTTATGAGGGAGTTAATTTCCAATGCTTCGGATGCTTGTGATAAATTACGTTATTTATCTCAAAGTAATAGTGAATTAGTAGCTGGCGATAGCAATTTTAAAATTACAGTTAAAGTCGATAAAGATAACAGACAAATCATTATCCGTGATAATGGCATCGGCATGCATAAAGACGATTTAATTGAAAATCTCGGTACTATTGCAAGATCGGGTACGGCAAATTTTCTTAAAAGCCTATCCGGTGATTCTAAAAAAAACAATATGCTAATCGGTCAATTTGGTGTTGGATTTTATTCAAGCTTTATGGTAGCCGATAAAGTGACTGTAACCTCAAGAAAAGCTGGGGAAGATAAAGTCCATATTTGGGAATCAGACGGACTTGGTGAATATACTGTCTCAGATTCAGATAAAGAGTTCACAAGAGGCACGGAAATCGTTTTACATATAAAAACGGAAGAAGATACATTCCTTGATCATTTTAGATTAAAACACATCGTTAAAAGCTATTCCGATCACATAGCAGTACCAATATATTTCTTTGATGAAGCTGGTAATAATGAAATCCAGCTTAATTCAGCTTCTGCATTATGGACAAGACCGAAATCGGAAATTACGGAAGAACAATATAAAGAATTCTACAAAAGTCTATCTTATGCCATTGATGACCCTTGGATAACTATGCATAATAAAAACGAGGGAGCTATAGAATTTACTAACCTACTTTTCATTCCATCAAGCAAAACATTTGATTTATTCCACCCTGATCGCAAAAGGCGAGTAAAATTATATATAAAAAGAGTATTTATATCTGATGAGAATATAGATTTAATCCCGTCATATTTAAGATTTTTACGAGGCGTGGTTGATTCAGAAGATTTACCACTAAATATTAGCCGTGAATCACTGCAGCATAATAGCGTACTTGAGAAAATCAAAAATGCTATTACAAAAAGAGTGCTCGGCGAGCTTAGAAAAAAGAAAGAGGAATCACCTGAAGAATATAATAAGTTTTGGACTAATTTCGGCGGTGCTTTAAAAGAGGGTTTATGTGAGGCTACTACCAACCATGAAAAATTATTAGAGGTATGCATATTCAGAAGTGCCTTGCATAATAAAATGATCAGCCTTGACGAATATATAGCGAATTTTAAAGAAGGGCAGAGTACTATATATTATTTAAGCGGTGATAACCCCGATAAATTACTTTCAAGCCCACAAATCGAAGGGTTGTTAAGTAAAAAAATCGATGTATTACTTTTTACCGATACAGTGGATGATTTTTGGGTAAATGTTAATAGCAAATATAAAGAACATGCTATTAAATCAGCGACAAGAAGCGATATCGATGTAGAGCAAACTACTTCACAATCTGAGGAGAAAAATACAGATAGTAAAAAATCCGATGATGAATATAAATTGCTAACAGATTATTTTAAAGAGACACTAGGGGAGTTGGTAAAAGAAGTTAAGATCTCTAAAAAACTTACTTCAAGTCCTGCTTGTCTTGCCGTTAGCGACGCTGCTATGGATATTCGTATGGAGAGATTTTTGATTGAACAGAAACAAATAGCTAATGCCTCAGCTAAAAATCTAGAGTTAAACCCTAAAAATAAAATCATAGAGAAAATCTTTAACGACTTAAAAGCAAATAATAAAAATAATGAAGAATTGGTTAATCTAATATTTGATCAAGCCTGTATTTTAGAGGGTGAACCGGTTGCTGATACAGGTGCATTTTCAAAGAGATTAAACGATATTGTACAAAAAGCCATATTATAACTTTAAACTTTTTTAATTTTAATGTAGAATAGTTGCAAACGTCAGTTTGGAAGTATTGTTCTGTTCGATGTCATTCCCGCGTAGGCGGGAATCTAGAAAGAACATTCAAAATATCTGATTATAGAATTTTATAATTAATAAAATGGATTCCCGCCTACGCGGGAATAACATCGAGAAAATGTCTTATTACGATATTATATTTAGCAAACATATAGATAAGATCAAAAGCGAAGGAAGATATCGAGAATTTAAGGCCTTAAAAAGACAAGCCGATAATTTTCCTTTTGCAGAACACGCTAATAAACAAATAGTTATGTGGTGCATTAATGACTATTTGGGTATGAGTAAACATGCAAAAGTAATGCACGCTTCTATAGATTCCTTGCTAAAATACGGTGTTGGATCAGGTGGAACTCGCAATATCGGCGGTAATAATATTGCCATTCTTGAGCTTGAAAAAGAACTTGCAAATTTACACAAAAAGCAAGCAGCTTTAGTTTTTACATCCGGTTTTGTTGCAAATGATACAACGCTTGCAAGTCTTGCTAAAATCATGCCGGATATAGTATTTTTCTCCGATGAGCTAAATCATGCATCAATAATTGCAGGGATTACAAGTTCAAGAGCCGAGAAATATATATATAGACATTTAGACGTTAAGCATCTAGAAGAGCTTTTACAATCAGTCGATATTAATAGACCGAAAATTGTTGTTTTTGAATCGGCTTACTCTATGGACGGTTTTTTCTCACCTATCAAAGATATAATCAACTTAGCCAAAAAATATAATGCTTTAACCTTTATCGATGAAGTTCATACGGTCGGTTTATACGGTAAACAGGGTGGCGGTATTGCCGAGCTTCTTAATTGTAGTGATCAAATCGATATTATTCAAGGGACACTTGCCAAAGCATATGGTACTATCGGCGGTTATATCACTAGCAACCATAATTTAGTCGATGCTATAAGACTAACCGCTCCAGGGTTTATTTTCACTACTTCATTGCCGCCGGTAATTTCTACCGCTGCAACGCATAGTATTAGACATCTTAAAGAATCGAATGAAGAACGAATAAAACATCAAGAAGTAGTTACAAAACTTAAAAATTCTTTTGAACGTTTTAATATACCTTATTTGAAAAATGAAAGTCATATAGTACCGATAATTATTGGTGATCCGATTAAAACGGCGAAAGCCTCAAATATGCTCCTTAATGAATACGGTATTTACGTTCAACATATCAATTTTCCAACCGTACCGAGAGGTACGGAACGCCTCCGCATCATCCCAACCCCTGCCCATACCTACAAAATGATCAATGATTTATCTGTAGCTTTAGTGCAGATATTTGCCGAACTTGATATAGAATTATCTTCTGCTAAAGAACTGAACGAAGAAATACGCTTAAATCTTATTGCTTAACACCATTGTGAGGAAAATTACTGACTAAGCGGTCTAATAAAAAATGCTCTTAATGTCATTCCTGTGTGGCATTGTTGCGTGGATTGGTTTTCCGTCATTGCGAAAAGAATTACGTAGTAATTCGACGAAGCAATTCAGTAAAAAATTCTGTAAAATCAGAATTTTTTTAATTATTTTTTTGGATTGCCACGTCGCTTCGCGCCTAGCAATGACGATTTGGCCTCCACGCAACAACACTTTCAGTTGTTTAGCTCATAACGATATCTATCTTTGGTTAACAATGCCACAAATCTTATACCCAATTTATTTACTTGCTTTTGCTCCTAAATCATCTAGTTTATTGCAATATACTCTAAAAAAGTAAGATATAACCCTTTAAATTCTTTTTAAAAAATAAAGGGTTACCCCATAAATACCTTATCTTTATATAATTTAAAAAATAGTTGTATTTTTATACCACTATAATATTAATTTTTTATTTCTATATAATTAATTTGTTTACTTTGAAGAAGTTATAATTTATTTTTTCTGCAAAATTTCAATACAAAGCTGTAATTATTGAGCTTTTAAAGTTAACTCAGATAAAGAACAAAAGAGCAATAACAAAAAAGAAAAAAGTACTTCTACAAAATCGACTACGGCTAGTCGCTTAGCTCATGACAATATCCATCTTTAATTTAGCAATGTCTAAAAAATAAAGTAATATGAATTTTAACTTAATATAATTACCGAATATGTCTTTTTTTGACCGCAAAACTGCAATTATTAAACTCTTAAAACTCATGCCGGCAAAGAGTTTACTGCTTCTAAAATAGCAACCTAGCTAGTTGATACTTATCCTGAAGAAGCAAAGAAAAAAGAGGAAGCAAGCAATGATAAACGATTACTTAATGCTAAAAGCAAAGTAAGAAAGAGAAAAATTATTATCATGATTTATAGAAATGAATTGAATAAGCTATTGAACGCTATACAACAAATAGAACCGAACATTAAGATAATAAAAAAGGGCTTTTGACTAAATATTGTTATGTTAATAATACTAATAGAGCGGTTAATGATAATGAGGTATATTATAATAAAAAATTTGACCGTAAAAATGCAGTTATTGAGTTCCTTAAAGCTCATCCAGGGAAAGAATTTAGTAATGCTCAAATAGCCTACATGGATTGCTTAATACTTATCCTGATGAAACAAAACGAAAAGTACAAACAAGCAACGGCAAACGATTACTTAGCACTAAGAATAAAGTAGCAGAAAAAAATTATCATAATGATTTATAGACACAAATTAAGGTTATTACGTACTATAACATCGAACCGAACATTAATACAATAAAAAAGGGAAATCGGGCTAAATATTGTTATATTAATAATACCGATAAGATATTTGATATATCCAAAATTATTAAAGCCCTTGAAAATTATAAGAAGCAGGAGCTTACTGCTATGGAAATGGCTCAATTGCTGTTAAGTACTAACGCGAAATAGTTAGTGATTGCAAAAATAGACGACTATATGCCAGCAAAGGTGAGTTCTGCGAAACTCACAGTTAGCAATGCCTAATCCTAATGGGATTTTACAAAAACTATTGCATATTGCAGCTCTTTAGTTTATTTTGATTAGCAAACTATATACAGAATTAATGGATTATTAAAATGGGAATTACCATATTAAAAAACGAAGGATTGGATTTTCATGCAAGAATTTCTACTCCTTTAAGTGAGATAGATGACGATATTCAAAAAGAATTACTTGATTTAACCAAAAAAGTTAAAATAGCAGGTTTTAGAGTCGGTAAAGTACCGGTTTCAATTGTTAAGAAAAAATACGGTACTTCCGTCAGGAATGATATAATAGAAAGAAGAATTAACCATTCAGTAAATCACGTTATTAAAGAGCATAATCTAAATATAATCGGTAGACCTACAATTGAAGAATTACAAAACGAATCCGATAAAGCTTTAGAATTTACCGTAAAAATGGAGCTATTACCTAAAATTACTATTCCGGATTTAAAAAAAATCTCACTAGATCGTCCAAAATTAGAAGTAAACTCTAAAGATGTTGAAGAACAACTAGAAAAACTTGCTGCATTAACAAAAAATTATACTAAAGAAAGTAAAGCAAAAATAAAAGACGGAGATCAGGTTACCATTGATGCAATCGGGTACATCAAGGAGAAAGCTTTTGAGGACGGTAAATTAAATGATTTTAAGGTAATAATAGGTAGTAATGCACTTATTCCCGGTTTTGAGAAACAATTAATAGGTTCTAAAACAGGTAGTGAAGTAGATGTTAATGTTACTTTTCCTGAAAATTACCATGCTAAAGATTTAGCAGGTAAGGATGCTCGTTTTGTAGTACAAATTAAAGCAGTACATACTGCAGAACCTACCGTTATCGATGACGAATTTGCTAAAAAATTCCAAAGTAATAGCCTTGAAGAATTGCGTACACATTTTACTAAACAAATAGAAAATGAGTCGGAAGAAGCTATTAATACTATAATGAAAATGAACTTATTTGATAAGTTAGAAAAATTGTTAGATTTTGATGTACCGGAATCTTTATTAGAGCAAGAAAAAAATATTCTAAAGTCCGGAACCGATAAAAATGAACAAGATGAATCATTATTGAAAGATAAATCCTCTAAAGAAATAACAGCATATTATAATAAATTAGCCCTACGCCGTGTGCGAATAGGCTTATTACTTGCTGAATATGCAAAATCTAAAAATTTGCAATTAGAGCCTGATGATTTAAGAAAAGTTATTATGCAACAAGCACGTAATTTTCCTGGGCAGGAAAATATGATATTTGATTTTTATAAAAATAATCCTAGAGCAATTGAAGGACTTAAAGGTCCTGCCTTAGAAGATAAAGCTGTACAATATATATTTAATCACGAAATAAAGCTTAAAGAAAAGAAATATACTAAGGAAGAGCTAGAGAAATATCTAGAAGCAGAAGAGCAACGTATTACTTTAATTTAAAGCTTATTCATTGTCATTGCCAGCGAACGTTAGTGAACGTGGCAATCTCAGGAATCCTCGTAATGACAATCCTCAGTATCCACGCAGGCAATACCTAGTAGTATTACTCCTGATTTTTTATAGTCTCTAAAGCAAGTTTAACTATTTTATTTACTCCAGCATTAGTGCAGGTAGAGATAGGAAAAATTTCTTTATTAGTAACTTTCTGCAGCTTATTTATTTTTTCCTGTATTTCCTCATCTGTGAGAACATCGCATTTATTAAGACATATGGTTTCGATTTTATTTTTTAGATAATCGGAATATAATTCAAGCTCAAGACGTACCGTATTATAATCTGCAACTACATCATTACTAGAGCCATCTATTAAATGTATTAATACATTACATCTTTCTATATGCTTTAAGAATTTATCGCCAAGTCCGTGACCTTGATGAGCCCCCTCAATTAAACCAGGAATATCGGCTATGACAAACTCTTCGTCATCAACATATACCACTCCAAGATTTGGCACTAAAGTAGTAAAGGGATAATCGGCAATTTTAGGCTTGGCTGCCGTTACAACGGATAAAAAAGTAGATTTACCGGCATTTGGAAGCCCCACAAGCCCAACATCAGAGAGAAGTTTTAAACTTAAATGAATCCACATTTCTTCGGCAATTTCTCCTTCCGTACGCTTTCTTGGAGCTTGATTAACCGACGATTTGAAATGGCTGTTGCCAAGACCACCACTTCCTCCTTTAATTATTTCAAAGCTTTGATCATCCACAGTGAAATCATAAAATAATATATTGCCGTCCTCGGACAAGATTTGAGTACCGATCGGAACATCAAGAACTAATGATTTTCCTGATTTACCGCTTCTATTTGAATCTTTACCGTTTTCGCCGTTTTCTGCGGTAAAATGCTGTTTATATCGATAATTTACTAGCGTATTAAGATGGTGATTACTCCTGAAAATAACACTACCGCCACGTCCACCATCACCACCGTCCGGTCCGCCTCTGTCAATAAATTTCTCACGATGGAAACTAACACAACCATTGCCGCCGTTCCCACCTTTTATATATATTTTAACTTCATCAATAAAATGCATATGATTTATATTTTCAACGTCATTACGAGGCGCGAAGCGACATGGCAATCTCATCAAATCTCTTGAGATTGCTACGCTCCTTGCAGTCGCTCGCAATGACGAAAATGTTTACCTCTCCCGAATACCCTTATACTCTCTATGTACATAACCGGTGTAAAGCTGTCTAGGTCTGCTGATTTTTTGTTCAGGGTCTTCGTGCATTTCTTTCCATTGTGCCATCCAGCCTACGGTTCTTGCTATTACAAAAAGTACCGTGAACATTTGCGACGGTATACCCATAGCTTTATAGATAATACCCGAATAAAAATCAACATTTGGATATAATTTTCTCTCAATAAAATATTCATCTTTAAGAGCGATAGCTTCAAGTTCTATTGCTATTTGTAAGAGCGGATTGTTGTCTAGCTGCCCGAGTTCCTTTAATACTTCTTTGCACGTTTCTTTAAGTACTGCGGCACGCGGGTCATAGTTTTTATATACACGATGACCAAAACCCATTAATCTAAATGGATCATTTTTATCCTTAGCTTTAGCTATATATTTAGGAATATACTCAGAACTACCGATTTCTTTAAGCATATTTATTACCGCTTCATTAGCCCCGCCGTGAGCAGGTCCCCAAAGTGAGGCAATACCCGTGCTAATACAAGCAAAAGGGTTAGCTCCAGATGAGCCGGCAATTCGGACTGTTGAAGTAGAAGCATTCTGCTCATGATCGGCATGTAGGATAAATATCTTATTAAGAGCATTTTTTATTATTGGATTTACTGTATATTTCGTACAAGGCGTTGCAAACATCATATGCAGAAAATTTTCGGTAAAATCTAACGAATTATCAGGATAAATAAACGGTTGTCCTATAGAATATTTATAAGACATTGCAGCGATGGTAGGTATCTTAGCAATCATTCTAATAGCGGTAAGTTCGTAATCTGCTTCCTTAAAATTCAATAAATCAGGATAAAATGCCGAAAGAGAACCGACAGCCGCAAGCATAATAGCCATAGGATGAGAAGAGCTACAAAAGGTTTGAAATAAATAGTGTAATCTTTCATTCACTAATGAATGATGAGCAACCTGTTTAGTGAAATTATTATACTGCTCACCACTTGGTAGTTCCCCATAAATCAGTAAATATGCCACTTCTAAAAAATCACTTTTCTCAGCTAAGTCTTTAATATCATATCCTCGATGCCGCAAGATTCCTTTATCACCATCTATATAGGTGATAGTAGACTGACAAGAAGCAGTAGACATAAAACCCGGGTCATAAGTAAAGCAATCGGCTTCCGCAGATACCCTACTTATATCGATTACATCCTCACCGATACTTGCTTTAAGTATAGGTAATTTAAATATTTTTCCTCTGATTTTTAATTCAGCAAATTCTGAATCATTATTATTTTCATCGGTCATATGGATATACCTTATTTTTATACATCAGTAAGTATAACCCTAATTTAATGAAATTAGAAATGCATTATGATTTATTAGGATTTAAAAATTTTCTTTGATATCTTGCTCAACTTGCAAGGTTAATGAAAATTAAAAACGCACATGCTTCTACTTTCAACTGCAAGCCTAAAGCGTTTAATAAAGATCCTATATTGTCGACACTTGGATTACCTTTGCTAAATAATATTATATATATATGTTGCCTATTTATATGAGCTTCTTTAGAGATTTTTGCTTACCTCCTCTTGCTATAATGGCTTCTTTTAAAATAGCCATTATAGCTCATTATTATGATCCACGAAATACTGCTCTAACGCTTCATTAATATACCCTACTAATATTTCCTCATGTTGTAATTTTTCTTTTAAATAATCTGTAAATTTTCCATATAACAATCTGTAAACTTTCCATATAACACCCTCAATTTCGTTTATAAACTTCTTCTATTATTTCTAAGGCTTTTTTAATATCTTTGCCTTGAGTATCTTTATTACCTGCATTTAATAGCAGAATATCTGTTATAAAAATTGTATTTGTTTAGTGTTTTGCATATTAAGCTTAACTAGAGATGATTACACTGTCGCATATATACGACTAATTGTCCAGTAGAAAATTATTTTGAAAAGTACGTGAAGCTGTTAGTACTAGATTAATGTACAAGTTATGCAAGAAGTCTATTATTGACTAAATACTCCTTAATCTTGAGTAAATCATACCAAGAGGTGCGTTTTTGCATAGGTTGGCGGAGTAAATAGGCAGGGTGGAAGATTGCCGTAGTTTGAATAGGAGCGGATAGATATTTATTGGTATAAAAATAATATTCTTGTCTAATTTTAGTAATACCCGAATTTTTTCCAAGTAAGCTAGTTGCAGCCGTGCTACCGACTAGAATAATTAGCTGCGGGTTAATAAGAGCAATATGCTTCTCGACAAAAGGTCTACAAATATCGACTTCTTCGAACGTCGGCTGTCTATTAGCAGGAGGACGCCAAAATACCGTATTAGTAATATAAGCGTTATTTTTTCGTGAAATTCCGATAGCATGTAGCATATTATCAAGTAAATTGCCACTTTCGCCGTAAAAAGGTATTCCTTTCAAATCTTCGATACTTCCCGGGGCTTCGCCTATTAACATAATTTTAGCTTCCAAATTACCGTCACCGAAAACCGTATTAGTAGCAAATTTCTTAAGTTCACAACCATTAAAATTTAGTAGAGATTCTTTTAGTTCTTCAATATTATCAGCTTTATCGGCAAGAGATCTTGCTAGGGTTATATTATCATGAACTTTATCATTCATATTGAATGCAGTTTCTTTTGTAGACATAAGTTTTACTTGTGGCTTTTCAGTTAGTTCAGTATTATTACGTACCTTTAATTGCGGTGGATGTTCATGGCAATAATATTCAACACCGATTGCACTTAACCATTTAAGCGTATTATTCATTATCTTAAAATAAAATATGTTAAAATATTCCGTACCACACGAACTAAATGGCATAAGGCTTGATAAAGCTCTATCATCGCTTCTTGAAAATGTTTCAAGGAATCAAATCCAAAAAGCTATTAAAGATTCGCAAGTACTAGTTAATGATGTAATTATTTCTGATCCTGATGTTTTGGTCAAGGAGAATGATATTATATTATTTTCTTTTAAAGAACCTGAAGAGCTAAAAATTGCAACAGCAAATGTAGCACTTGATATAATATATGAAGACGATGATTTGATAGTAATTAACAAAGCTGCAGGTATGACGGTACACCCAGGAGCAGGGCATCATGACGATACGCTTGTTAATGCTTTATTACATCATACAAAAAACTTATCGGATATCGGCTCATCAGAAAGACCCGGGATAGTACATCGTTTAGATAAAGACACTACGGGCTTGATGGTAGTTGCTAAAAATAATAAAGCACATATGCTACTTGCAAATCAGATAGAACAAAGGCAGGTAATACGGAAATATAAAGTGTTAGTGTGGGGAGTAATAAATCCGCTAGAAGGAGTCATTAAGAATAATATAGGTCGCAGCCGAAGCGATCGCCAAAAAATGACCATATTAAAATATGGCGGCAAAGAAGCCGTTACACATTATAAGACTCTAGAATTATTTTATAAAGGTAGTATTAGTATGGTGGAGTGCAAGCTTAGTACGGGTAGAACTCACCAAATTAGAGTACAGCTAAGCCATTTAAAGCATTCGATAGTCGGCGACCAAACTTACGGCAATAACGACCGAAAAATTGCTCATTCTCCCCCTGAACTAAAAGCAAAATTAATTGATTTTAAACGTCAAGCCCTGCATTCTTGGTATTTAAGTTTTACTCATCCGACTAGTAATGAGATTATGGAATTTTCTTGTGAGTTGCCAAGGGATATGGAAGAGATAATTAGTTTATAATTAACAAAATATTAATCCTTAATATTATATTAAAAATTAATATTTATTTATAAAATGAAAAAAGCTAATGCTAAATTAGAAGAAGCCTTATATTCTATGGAAGAGGGTATTTTAAACCTTAAAAACAAAAAGCGAGCTTAGAAAAGATTTTTACTTTTCTGCAAGATTTAAGTACCGCCACAGACAAAATTATTTTCTTAGATATATCAAATTATAGAGATTGGCCAGAAGTAAAAGATTCTATTTTAAAATTAGGTAATAATTTATCTCTTAAACCGCAATCTATAAAAATTGCTAGCTCTTCCTAATATTAGTACAGAACATGAAATTAAAATTTCTGAATTCGTCAATGAAATTCTTTCTCTAAGATTAAAAACAGGCATAGATATTAATAATAGTACGTATATTGATGATGCAAATTATAGGAAAGAACTTTTATTAAAAAAATTTTTAGAAGAATTTAAAAAAAATGATTTTAATGAGCAAGAAGAACAATTAAATAAATTTATAAAAGTTGCATGCAAAGAAGCAAAAGCACCTGATAATATAGACATGCAATATATGCAAGCTCTGCGGATTTTCTCTGAATTTGATTTCAGTAAAATAGATGAAAAATATTCTAATTTACAACATCTTTTTACAAAGCTATATAAAGCACAAGAAGTGAAATCAGAAATTTATCATTATGAAGTAGAAGATGATTTACATTTTTATATGGTAAAAGTTAATGGAGTAAATGTAACTACTTGGCAAAATTTCTCAAAGAAACAGGGGGAGTTTATAAACCAGTCCGGGAAAAAGAATATAGAAAAGCTTTTATGGGCCTAGATGCTTTTGACTCTAGCATAGAATATCATGACCAAGATTTAACAGATGTATATGTAGTTTTTACCTATAATAAAGCATGGGAACAGAAAAGTAGTATTGATATACCATCGGTAGAAATGATCATAACTATGGCAACTTCCAGAACGCAAATTTTATTTAAAGCTCCAATATATGACTATAATAATACTAAAAAACATTCTAGTCTTTCGCTTAAACTTCATAATTTTATTGCTAAATGTGCAGAGATTATTTATCCTAACAAAAAAGAATATATGATTACTGTTCCAACAAAAAATATAACTCATATTATTATTAAAGAATATGAGAAAAAACAAATTTTAGGTGAGAAGAAAGCTCCCATAAAATTTACCGAAGCAGGATATGGTGCTTTTTCTGACTTGGTTTTGTATGGGAAAAATGGTGAAGTACTAAATAAACTAACTGCTGACCAGATAAAAGGAAAGTTCGCTTGGTTTTGTACTAGTCCTTATTTATTAAAAAATCAACACGAACAAGAACCTTTAATCACTTGTGATTTAGACACATTAACAAATCTTAGCTTTAAAAATAGCTATATAGATATTATTCAGAAATAATTGGTGATATAATGACATAAAACGGTTTATGAAAATAATTAAAATACCTAAAACCAAAAATTATCTTAAAATAGATATTATAACTCTGGAACCCGAATATTATAAGAATAAATTTGGTAATAATATATTTCGTGAATTTACTGAACTTAAAAAACGAGCACCGCTAGGTAGTGTAGATGAGATTTTAGCAATGAAAAATTTTGGCAGAAAATAAAACTTTCCATGCAATGTTCTATAAAGCAAATTCTTAGTGACGCTACAGATAAATTAAATAAAATAGGTATTAGTTCGCCGCAATTAGAAGCACGAATTTTACTACAGCATGTTATAAATAAACCTATTGAGTATTTACTTATTAATCTTGATGAACAGTTAAATGAAGCCAAGATAGAAGCTTTTGAAAAACTGTTAGCGAGAAGATTAAAGCATGAACCGATAGTATATATTACAGGTGTTAAAGAATTTTACTCACGTGAATTTATTGTTAATAAACATGTATTAATTCCAAGAAGCGATACTGAAGTTTTGGTGGATGTTGTATTTCAATGTCATTCCCGCGAAAGCGGGAATCCAGAAAAAAAGCAACCGAATCCCTGCTTTCGCGGGAATGACATAAGCGAAAACTGCAATGACAAATTCTTAAATATCCTAGAACTTGGCACAGGTAGCGGCTGCATTGCTATCAGTCTATTATGTGAGTTACCGAATGCTAATGTAATTGCAACCGATATAAGTCTTGATGCTATAGACATTATCAAAAGTAATGCGGCAAAATATGAGGTAACGGATCGCATTCAGATTATTCACAGTAATTGGTTTGAGAATATTGAAACTCAGAAATTTGATTTTATCGTTAGCAACCCACCATATATAGCTCACAGCGAAAAATCAGAGATGGCAATTGAAACAATCAATTATGAACCGTCTATTGCTTTATTTGCTGAAAAAGACGGACTGCAAGCTTACTTTCTCATCGCTGAAAATGCCAAACAATTCTTAAAACCAAATGGTAAGATTATATTAGAAATAGGGTTTAAACAGGAAGAAGCGGTAACCCAAATTTTCTTAGATCATGGTTATAATATTGAAAGCGTTTATAAGGATCTACAAGGTCACAGTAGGGTAATATTATTTTCTCCTATTAATCTCAATCGGTCATATGCAAGACGTATCGGTAAAAGCTTATCAGGAGTGCAAAAGAATTTATTAGATAACAAACTACCAAAATATTTATTTTCTAAAGAAAAACTTGTAAATGAAAAACGTAAAGTATTTCTTGAGATAGGCTTTGGTATGGGTGAGCATTTCATTAATCAAGCTAAAATGAATCCTAATGCACTTTTTATTGGGATAGAGGTATATTTAAACGGAGTTGCAAATGTTTTAAAGCTTGCAGGCGAACAAAATATCACGAATTTTTTATTATTCCCTAATAATTTGGATTTAATATTAAATGAGATACCAAGTAATAGCCTTGATGGAATTTATATTTTATTTCCCGATCCATGGATAAAAAATAAGCAAAAAAAGAAACGTATTTTCAATAAAGAACGACTTAAGCTTTTACAAGATAAGCTAAAAGACAATGGTAATTTAGTATTTGCTTCCGATATCGAAAATTATTTTTATGAAGCAATAGAGTTAATACAGCAGAACGGTAATTTTGAAATTATAAATAAAAATGATTATTTAAAACCGCACGATAACTATGTAATTACCAAATATCATCAAAAAGCTATTAAGGCGAATAGAACGCCGAAATTTATGATTTTGCGGCACGTTTTAGGCGATCATTAATTGCAACCCCTATATTCACTTGAGGTATAGGGCTAACTGCTATACCTCTTACATCATGAGATGCAGCATAATCGTCAAGTATTCTTAAATAAGCATAAAGATTTGCAGCGGCTTCTATAAAGTCACCTTTTACACTTAAGTTTAATGAAAATCTTCCTGTAAGATTGCTATTGCTAAAATTTAATCCGATTTCTTTATCCTCTAAATTTATAGCATTTAGCCTAACCGGTACTTTTGGTGAATAGTGTTTTGCAAGCATTCCCGAAGCTTTTATAGTACTTGTCTCTGATGCTTTTAAAACTTCTATCCCTAGTATTTCTCCTAAAATTTCAGCAGTTATAAACCCTTCTCTAAGAATAGTAGGAGTAACAGTTGTTGTATCAATTATCGTTGACTCTAGCCCATATTTAGATTGATAGATTTCAGGTGCTAAAATAAAAATTTCCTGATTATCCTTAAAATGTTTTGTGACATGCTCAGCGTTAGTCGGACTAATATAGTTTGAAGGGTTAGCACTTGGGGCAGCTATAGGTATGCCTGATTGTCTGATAAGCTCTAACGCTACAGGATAAGATGGTATCCGAAGTGCTATGGTATTTAGTCCTGCTGTTACGCTAGGAGCAATATTTGCATTCTCTTTTAAAGGGACAACTATAGATAATGGTCCAGACCAAAATTTTTCTGCTATTTTTGTAGCTAAATCGTCAAACTCCCCTATTTCCTTTGCTTGCTCTATGGAGGAGACATGCACGATAAGCGGATTGATAGCAGGACGCTCTTTGAACTGAAAAATCTTTAAACACGCCTCATTATTTGTGGCATCCGCACCAATCCCATAGACTGTTTCAGTCGGAAAAACAACCACTTTACCTGATTTTATAAATTGAACTGCTTTGTTTATCATAAGCGGTTAAACTTAGCTACTTTATCAAATAATTCACAAATATTCTGTAATAACGACAAACGATTTTGAGCGATCTTTGGATCAGAGTCATTAACGAGTACATTATCAAAAAAGCTAGTAATGGGAGTTAATAGAGACGATAATAAATTTAATGCTTTCTTATAATCTTTATCAGCTATACTATCTATAATTTGCGGAGAAATTTTTTGGATTACTTCAAATAATTCTTTTTCAGGTTGTGTACTAAAGAGACTCGCATCAACTAAGCCGGTAATTTTCTGATCACCAATTATATTGCTAGCTCGTTTGTAAGCATTTAATAATTGCTTGCCTGCGTCTTCTATTAAAAATTCTTTTAACGCATCAAGCTTAAAGTTTGTATCTACTAAATTTAAGTCAAGAACTGCATTAATTAACGCAATATCATAGTCATTTTTAAAGTAAAATTTTGCTCTTTCTTTAAAAAAAGATATTATTAAATTCTTATTTTCGTCAGATGAATCTTTATATAAGTTTATAGAAAAATTAATTAAATCATTAAAATTTAGCTCTAATTTATTTTCAAGTATTATTCTTATTATACCAAGAGCTTGACGTCTTAAGGCATATGGATCACCTGAGCCTGTTGGTGTTTCCCCTGCTATCATCAAACCTACTAAACTATCTAGCTTATCGGCTAAAGCAAGTAAAGCCGCATTTCCACTTGGTAAATTGTCGCTCAAACCTTGCGGTTTATAATGGTCTCTAATTGCAGCGGCTATTTCTGCATTTAGCCCTTCATGTTTTGCATAATAATAACCCATAATCCCCTGTAAATCAGGAAATTCCCCGACCATCTCAGAAACAAGATCACTTTTGCAAAGTCTAGCTGCTGTAATCAAATCCTTATTATTTGGAGCTATATAATTACAAATATCGGTTATGCGTTCAATTTTTTCTCTTAAATTACCAAGCTTTGCATGAAATGTTGCAGCTTCTAATTGGCCTAATCTTGATTCTAAAGTTTTAGCTATATCCTGCTTACAAAAATATAAAGCATCCGAAAGACGTGCCGATAGGACTTTCTCGTTACCTTGAATAACTAGTTCAGCATTTGTAAATCTACCATTACTGACAAAGAGAAAATACGGTGTGAAATTTCCTGTTTTATCAAATAAACAAAAATATTTCTGATGCGTACGCATCGAAGAAATAAGTACTTCTTTAGGTAACTCTAAAAATTTTTGCGGTATTTTTCCAAGCAGCACAACAGGAAATTCGCTAAGCCCTACTACTTCTTCTACTAAACGATTATCTTCTTTTATAATTAACTCATGAGAATTTGCTAGTTCCAGTAAACCGGTTTTAATTATTGCCTCTCTCTTTGCTCTTTCTAAAATAACATGATTTTCTAAAAGCTTATTTCTATAATCTTCAAAATCTGTTACTTCTAATTTTTTATTATCAGTAAGACGATGCCCATACGTAATATTATTAGCGGTTAAATGCCCAAATTGCATCGGTAATATTTCGCCGTCAAATATACATAAAATATTTCGCAGAGGTCTAATCCATTTTATTTTGTAATCACCCCAAAACATCGATTTTGCCCAACTATATTTATTAATAGCTTCTATAATAATCTCCGGCAAAATCTCTTTTATTTCTCTTTCTTCTGTTTTTTTGACAAAGAAATAATATAGCTGATTACTAATTAATTTAGTAGGAAGCTCTAATTTACTAACATTATGAGCTTTACAAAAGCCGTTAATAGCGGCTTCCGGAGCTTCTATGCTTGGTCCTTTAATTTCTTCCTCTTTTGGCAAAGTTATCTTTGGCAAATGGGTAGCATGCAGCGTTATCCTGCGAGGTCCCACGAATACTTGTACTTTTGCAAATATTTCGTTTTCTTCAAAAATTTTCGTGAATATATTTAAATAACCCTCTTCAGCATTTTTTTGCATAAAAGCCGGCATTTCTTCGCTAAATAGTTCTAATAATAACTCGCTCACTTGTTCATCTCCAACCATTTTGTACAACAAATTCTAGCTAAATGACGCACTCTTAAAACATAAGAAGCACGCTCAGTGACGCTGATTACTCCAAGTGCATTTAGTTGATTAAATGCATGACTTGCCTTAAGGCATTCATCATAAGCCGGCATAGGTAAATTAGCTTTGATTAATCTCTCACACTGGTCTTCGCTATCCTTGAAATGTCGCAGTAACATTTCACTATCGGCAAGCTCTAAATTATATTTTGAAAATTGCCCTTCAGCTTCGAAATCCACTTCACCGTATTTTAAAGCTTTTTCGCCTACTTGCCCGCTCCAATCAAGCTCTCTTACTTCATCAACACCTTGAATATATAAAGCAAGCCTCTCGAGTCCATAAGTGATTTCACCGGCAACGGGACGGCATTCAATACCACCGATTTGCTGCATATAAGTAAATTGCGATACTTCCATACCGTTACACCATACTTCCCAGCCAAGCCCGGCAGCACCTAAGGTTGGCGACTCCCAATCATCTTCAACAAATCTGATATCATGAATTTTTAAATCTATGCCTAAACATTCTAAGCTTTTAAGATATAACTCTTGAATATTATCTGGAGACGGCTTTAAGATAACTTGAAACTGATAATAATGCTGCATTCTATTAGGATGCATGCCATACCTGCTATCCCCCGGTCTTCTTGATGGCTGAACATATGCAACAGACCAAGGTTTAGTACCAAGGCAGCGAAGTACAGTTGCAGGGTGAAACGTACCGGCTCCAACATGGGCATCGTAAGGTTGCAATATTGCACAGCCATAATCCTGCCAATAATTTTGTAATGTCAGAATAATTTGCTGAAATGATAGTTTTTTCATAGGGTATTATTATTGGGAAAGAAAATTTTGATCAGTTAAAAGGATCAAATATTTTTATATTAAACATATTATAATGTTTAATATTTCTAGTAACTAGTATCATATTACTTTGTTTTGCCTGTGCAGCTATTAAAGCATCGATTGCATTTGTACTATCAATACTCATTAATTCACCCCACTCCTCACATATTTCTTTATCAATATTAAGAATTCTTTCATTATAATCTATTATTATTCTTTCTAACCATTTTTCTAATTTCAAACTTGCTATTTTATCTTTTTTTGCTAATTTTGATATTCCCTTTCTTATTTCGCCGATAGTAATACAACCCAAGTATAACTGGCTAGAATGAATAATTGAAAACCATGCTGCTACTTGAGAATTGGATTTTTTCTTTTGAATTTCAGATACAACATTAGTATCTAATAAATATTTCATAATTCAAAATCTCTAGCATATCCTTTTGCTCTCTGAATATCCAAATTATCTGTCTTAGGTATGCTCAATAAATATTCTTTGAAATCAGGTTTTTGTTTAGTAAGTTGTTTATAATCTTTTATACTAATAATTACAACTGCTTCTTCACCCCTTTTTGTAATACATTGAGGGGTACCATACATTGCAATATCAATAATATTACTTAACTTATTCTTTGCTTCGTGTAACTGTCATTTATTCATATAAAATCCTCATATAGCTAGATTGTCCAGATTATTATAATATAAAGATTGCAAAAAAATAAAATATTTTTTTATTAATTTGAGGTCTTAATAATACTCCTTGCCGATCTCGATTTTAGGACGATTGTTTGCTACTCGCCAATCGTTAGTATCACGGAAAGAATAAACACAGCCGCAAAATTCTTGTTTATAAAAGTGCTCTTCTTTTGCAATTTCGTACATTCTGCTAGCACCGCCATCTTTACGCCAATTATAAGTCCAATAGGTCACCCCTTCATAATGAGATGCCGCCCTAGTTCCTGATTCATTAATTTGGTTCATATCTTTCCATCTAGAAATACCAAGCGAGCTAGTTATAACTTTAAAGCCGTTCTCATAAGCATATAAAGCCGTACGCTCGAAACGCATATCAAAACACATTGTACAGCGTATACCTCTCTCAGGCTCAAGCTCCATCCCTTTAGCACGCCTAAACCAATTTTGTGGATCATAATCTGCATCGATAAATTCTATATTATGTTTCTCGGCAAATTTAATATTTTCGTTTTTACGAAGCTCATATTCTTTTTTAGGATGAATATTAGGATTATAGAAAAAAAGCATAAACTTAATGCCGGTATCGATCATTTTTTCCATTAAAGGGCCAACACAAGGAGCACAACAACAATGGAGTAAAACCTTGCTTTCACCGTTTGGTATTTCAAAAACTTCGCTCATATTAATTTACTAGATTCTTTTTATAGGTTTCTTTATAGAATTTTAGAATTATAGAAGATAACAAGGCAAGTGCAATTAAAATAATATGCAATAGCATAATTGTCTCCGGTAACTTTCGTTAATATCATTGCTAACATTGGAGCAGTACCGCCAAATATAGCAGCTGCAAGGTTGTATGAAAGTGCAACACCGGTAAATCTTATGCTAGTCGGAAATATCTCTACTAAAACCGTTGGAATAGGCCCCATATAGATGCTAATAACTCCAGCAAATATTACTTGAGATATTATAGCTAAAGTAAAATTCATCGACCCTAAGGCTACAAAAATAGGATAGACTGATAAAATTAACAAGATAATCCCCAATATTAGTACAGGATGTCGCCCCACCTTATCCGAAACATACGCAGATATAGGAAATACTATCATTATTACGATTAATATTATACTACTAACAATTGTGCTTTGCTGATTAGTATAACCGAGTGTTTGCATAAAATTACCAATAAAAACCGTAGAAGTATAAAAAGAAGCAGTTACGGTAATATACAGACCAAGTGCGATAATTAGAGTTCTTTTGGGTATTTTGTTAATGTTTCTCGTAAAGGAAAACGTGCTCAACGCCTTGTTCCCTTAGCTTTTTTATAAATAGGACTTTCTGCTAGGTTTTTTCTAATATATAAACCTACGGAGCTAATAAATAAACCGGAAATAAAAGGTATCCTCCAACCCCATTCAAATAGCATATCGGCAGGCATAAAATAAGAAAAACCGGCTGCTGTACCAAGTCCAAGCAGCATACCGCCGCACATACTATAACAAATGAGCTACTCCCCGCAAGTCCTCGCTGCTCGAACGAAGCATATTCTACAATATACGAAATACAACCGCTAAATTCCCCTCCTAAAGAAAAACCTTGTATGAGTCTGATAATAGTTAAAATAATAAGAGCGGCAATTCCAATAGTTTTATAACTTGGTAAGAGCCCTTATCCCGGCAGTCGGTATTGCCATAGCTATAATACTCATCACCAAAGCAGTACGTCTACCGAATCTATCACCTATATTACCGAAAATAATACCGCCGAGCGGTCGTACTACAAAGCCTGCAGCAAATACCGCAAAAGTTAACGTCTCTTGCATTTCTGGATCCGGAAAAAAATGCTGCACTATAATATAAGCAACTTGCACATATAATGCATAATCATACCATTCTAAAGCGTTGCCGATCATGCCGGATATTACTACTTTTCTCATTAAGTTATTTTATTGATTTAAAAAAAGATACTAAGAGTAATATTTTATATTCTCAAGTAAAAATAGCTTTGCTTGCGTTGATACCGTAGTTGTCATTGCGAGGAGCGTAGAGATGTGGCAATCTAGAAAAATAATTAAAAAAATTCTGATTTACAGAATTTTTACTGGATTGCTTCGTCGAATTACTGCGTAATTCTTCTCGCAATGACTATACCCTATCTATGTTTTTCATTCACCACTTTCTTAGTTAATTTAACATTGATTTGAGAAGGAGAAACTTTAATATTTTGTTTGATGTTTTTTGTTTTTTCTTGAGATAGAAGACTTTCTTTATCATTTTGTAATGTTTTCATAAACTTATCTATATTGCTTTGTTCTAGTTTTATTGCACTATCATTATTCAAAATTAATCCTCCAATTTTTTCACCAAGTTCAGGTGCATATCTGACGGCAAAAATTGATGCCGGTACAACTATGATAGAAAAAGCCGCTCCTGCAGTCGCAACACTGATTGCTCCGACTAATAAAGCACAAACAGCACCGGCAATTTTTCCAGTGGCTTGTTTAAATATATTACTTTTTTGTGTAAATACTAAAGACATCTCTAATATTTTATTAAATTCTTTCTTTATATAGATGGTTGCTTTATCAATATTATTATATTTCTTCATGGCATACATTACAGAAACCTTAAATAATTTTTTGTGAGACTCCGCATAATTTATTATTTTATCAAAATTCTTCTCTTTTAAAAGAGTTTTAAATATATTTTTAATTTTTTCTTTTTCGGTACTATTCATTTCATCTCCAAAATAAACTTCTACAAGATTTTCTGCTATTATAGCTTGTGATTGCTCTAAAATATTATTCTTATTTTGCTCATTTTCGTCTTCAGAAGTAATCATTATTGCAAATAACTCTAATGCTACGGAAAAATTATCATCGTTAATAACCCGCATACCTAAATAATTTTTGAGTCTAGAAATACATTTATTAATATATTCTTCAGCCTCTGGTTTAGAATTAAGCCTTAGCGTATAATCTATAGCAAGCATATTTGCAATAGTAGAGCAAGTAGATTTCATAAGATTATTGACAAAATTATTAACAATATCTTTTTTAAATAAATTAGTATTTACGTTATTAAGTACTATTGCATTATTCATTTTGGTAATTTATTTTGAGGCTAATTCTCTGATATATAATATCAATTTAGCATAAATAAGATTAGGAGCATGATTTACTGAAAGTTTATATATATTCTTAGGTGTTAACACTTCTTCATTACGTACTCGTACAAAAGATATAAGAGTATTAGGAGGCATATAAGAATAAATTTCAGAGAATATTTTTAGAAAAGTCAAAAAATCTGCACATGCATATTTTATATTTATGCTATAATTATTTACATGAATCGATTCACCTTCTCCTTCAATCGCCTGAACATTATTTTTAAAAAATACTGAATTTATAAATACATCTATAGGTTCTACTAAATCATATTTATTGCTTAAGCTTTTTATTTTAGGAATTAGTTCTTGATAATTTAAACAACTCACACTACTTGGCACGCTTAAATCTACATATTTTTTGTACGATTCTAATATTTCTTCTTTAGAGTTAATGACAGAATAAAGCTTTAAAACTTCCTCTGTTAGATTTTCTTGTAAAACTTGTTTATCAAGAATAGATTTACTGTATTCTTGCTGGAAAATTTTTATTATCCAAATAGTTAAGGAAATAAAGAAGAAATATATAATAAATTGAAAAAATATAAGATTCTTTAAATACACAATATATTTTTCAAACATTATTTTTACCTTGGGTTATTAGTGCCGTTGCATGGTTTATGTCATTCCCGCCTACGCGGGAATGACATGGAATATTACGTTTTATTATCAACTATATTAACCGATAAAGGAATTACTACCTTACCGAATATATCAAGTATTTTATCCTTATATATAACATAATCTATCTGCAAATTAGATAATTTATTTTTTGCGTTTGTTATATGATCATCTAGCATCTTTAGAGATTCATCCACCGATAGATTATTAGTATGATATTTAAGTATTAACTTGATTATTAATTGTCTCTTAGAAACTAACAAAATATTATCTATATTTGTTAATTCCCATTTAATTTCTTCTAATTTAAAAGCCGGATTTAAAGTAATTATTAGCCTTTTAAGTAAATCAAACGGCAGTGGTACCGGTGCTTCTAGTAATTTTTCTATTACATATAAATCAGCTAGGCTAGTAGTATTTTTAATATAAGGATATTTATATTTGATATCATCATATTCTTGATTTGTTGCATAATATTTTTCATTAATAGAGTTTATGTCTTTGTAATTTTGTTTTGTATTATATTTGATAATACCGACCACTAATATTAATATTATAAGTAATGCACTATATAATTTAAATGTCAGATCCTTTATAGTAACTAGTTTTTTTATTGATTTTAAATTATTATTATAAGCGGGAAAACTCTTATATTCTAGAAACAGTCTACTAATATTCGTATCTATAAATCTTTCTTTTTCTAGAGTTTGCTTATTTAGTATATTATCAACCGGTATAAAGATTACAGGGCATTCTTCAAGGTTTATTGATTCTAATAAAGATTTTAACTCTTCATCTACTATAAGAATTATACAGGCTCTTTGGTCAAGATTACTTATATAGTTTTTAAATAATATCAAACAATCATTAATTTCTTGTTCTATAATACCTTGAACATAGCCGGTTGTTTTATCAAATGGATACTCAAGATTTCTAATTGTTATTATATTATTTTTATGTTTGATAATAAATTTTATACCGCTAGCTTGTGATACATATACACAAATTTGAAAATAATCGTTATATTTATCATTTTCTATATTCTGCACTATTTTATTTATAATAACTTTTAGCTCTAACGTTAAAAAGTAAATTCCTTTTAAATCAAGAGATCTGTTATCTATAATGCATGAAATTATATCACTTAAAGGTGTTTCAAATGGACACGACATAATTAAAGTCGACCAAATTTCACTTGGGGTAGTAGT
The DNA here is from genome assembly GCF_000023005.1 of Rickettsia africae ESF-5. Classification (NCBI taxonomy): domain Bacteria; kingdom Pseudomonadati; phylum Pseudomonadota; class Alphaproteobacteria; order Rickettsiales; family Rickettsiaceae; genus Rickettsia; species Rickettsia africae. The sequence continues at coordinate 1,237,929 of NC_012633.1, forward strand.
AATTTCGTAAACACAATGTGCTATAATGTCTTCTTTATTAAAATAACCTTCAATAAATTGTTCAATAGGATCAAGTTTAACTATTGACTGTAATATAGGTATTTGATCGTGCCGTGTTTTACATTCACTGCCGTCAAGTAAAAAATAAATATCGCTTTTTGGAAATTTACTAAAAAAGTTTTTATAAGAATTTAAGTCTATCTGTTCCCGAGTAGGGATAAATAATTTATCTAATAATTTACTATCGAGAAAAGTACTAAGAAATACACCTTTATTACCTAGTAACACCACAATCTTTTCTCTTTTGAAAGAAAATATTTTTAATTTTGTAGCAAATTGAACAAAATGTAATTTGATCGAATCAAAAATATTTTTCATAAATAAATTTATTTTAATCATAATTCAGTGTATTTTACTATACTGGACGTCATTTCTGCGTGGATACCCGAACCGTCATTGCGAACGACTGATAAGGAGCGTGGCAATCTCAGGACTTTGGCACGAGATTGCGTACGTACAATTACTACGTAATTTTCCTCGCCATGACGAAAAATGATCCTCTCCGGAATGACATAACATTAAATAATATATCTTACCATGACTAAATTTACCACCGAAGAAGTTAGAAGTAAATTTATAACTTACTTTAAAGCAAATAATCATACACATGTACCGGCCAGCTCGTTAATTCCACACAATGACCCTAGCTTAATGTTTGTTAATTCCGGAATGGTACAATTTAAAAATGTTTTTACCGGACAAGGAAAAAGACCTTATAACAAAGCGGTAACTAGTCAAAAGTCTCTTAGAGCCGGCGGCAAGCATAACGACCTTGAGAATGTCGGTTATACGGCAAGACATCATACCTTTTTTGAAATGCTAGGTAATTTTTCATTCGGTGACTATTTTAAAGAACAAGCCATATATTACGCTTGGAATTTATTGACTAAAGAATTTGAACTCCCAAAAGACAAGCTTTATGCAACAATTTATCATACTGATGACGAAGCAGCTGCTTATTGGAAAAAAATAGCAGGTTTTGGGGATGATCGCATCATAAAGATCAAAACAAACGATAATTTTTGGTCAATGGGTGATACTGGCCCTTGCGGTCCTTGTTCCGAAATTTTTTACGACCACGGTGAACAAATATATGGCGGACTTCCTGGTACTAAAGATGAAGACGGTGATAGATTTATCGAGATTTGGAATATGGTATTTATGCAATATGAACAAATCGATAAAGATACTAGCATAGAATTATCGCAAAAATCTATCGATACCGGTATGGGTCTTGAGCGTATGACAGCAGTATTACAGCATGTTAACAACAATTATGATATAGATTTATTTCAGGAAATAATTAATTTTACCGAAAATATAGTAAAAGTGAAAGTAGAGGGAGAAGCTAAATTTTCTTACCGAGTTATTGCCGACCACTTACGAGCAAGTAGCTTTTTAATAGCTGACGGCGTTATTCCTTCAAATGAGGGGCGTGGTTACGTACTTCGCCGCATTATGCGAAGATCCATGAGGCATGCTCATATGCTTGGGTCAAAAGAACCGTTAATGTATAAATTACTGCCAAAACTTGTTGATTTAATGGGAAATGTTTATCCTGAACTTAAAAGAGCAGAAAGCTTTATAAGCAGTATCTTAGAACAAGAAGAAATTAGATTTAAAGCCACATTAGAACGTGGTCTCAAACTTCTTACCGAAGAAACAGAAACACTAACAAAAGGTAATGAATTATCAGGAGAAGTAGCATTTAAACTATACGATACTTACGGATTTCCGCTTGATTTAACCGAAGATATTCTAAAAAACCGTGATATTGCCGTTGATCACAAAGGGTTTGAAGAGCAAATGCTTATGCAAAAAGAACGTGCTAGAAAATCTTGGCTTGGCTCCGGTGAATCAAAAACCGATCAGTTGTGGTTTGATATCAAAGAGCAACATGGTAGCACGGAGTTTTTAGGATATACACTTAATGAAGCAAAATGTAAAATAATTGCATTAATCAAAAATAATAATTTAGTTAATGATATAAAAGAAATAGATACACAATTCCTACTAATCAGCAACCAAACTCCTTTCTACGGTGAATCAGGCGGTCAAATAGGTGACATCGGAACAATATTTGCAAAAGATTCTGAAGTAGAAGTAATAGATACTTTAAAATATTTAGGTTCTATTATAATCCACAAATGTATTTTGAAAAGGGGGCAGATTAACGTAGGCGAGAATGCTAATTTTAGTATAGACATAAGATATAGGCAAAATTTAAGAATTCATCACTCGGCAACGCATATATTACATGCAGTACTGCATGAGGTACTTGGGAAACATGTTACTCAAAAAGGTTCGTTAGTCGCTCCGACTTATTTACGCTTTGATATTAGCCATTCTAAAGCTGTGACTAATGAAGAAATCACTTTAATCGAAGATAAGGTAAATGAGATTATTAGAGATAATCATGAAGTAACTACTACATTAATGGCAACTGAAGATGCAATTAAACAAGGAGCTATGGCACTATTTGGCGAGAAATACGACTCTGAAGTAAGAGTAGTTAAGATGGGTGAGACTTCTTTAGAATTATGCGGCGGTACGCATGTCAGACGTACCGGTGACATCGGTTGCTTTAAAATCACAAGCGAAAGTGCTATAGCAGCAGGTGTTCGTAGAATTGAAGCAGTTTGCGGTGAATTCGTAATTACATTAATGAGAGAAAAGGATAGTTTACTTAAATCGATAGAAAGCAGTTTCAAAACTAATAAAAATGAACTTATTACTAAGGTTAATAATATCTTAGAGCGTAACAAGGAAGTTGAGAAAGAGTTAGAAAAAACTCTTTTAGCTAGTTTAGATTTAAGTATAGAGCAAATTGAAAAGCAAGCTGCACAAATAACAGGAATAAAACTATTATATAAAAAAGTAGGAAATATAGACAATAAAATATTACGTCAAGCTGCCGAAAATTTAACAAAAAAAGTAGAAGATTTGATAATGGTATATATTGCCGAGGGAATTGGTAAATTATCTATTACGGTTGCGGTGAGTAAAGCTATAACAGACAAATACAATGCAGATATAATTGCAAAAAAACTTTCTTTATTCTTAGGTGGCAGCGGCGGAGGTGGACAAGCAAGCCTTGCTCAAGCCGGTGGAAATGATATAGGTAAGCTAACTAATATCCATGAAAAATTATACAGTTTATTGACAGTGTCGTAGTGTACTAATTTAGGACGTCATTACGAGTGTGCTTTGTAGATGGATACCCGGTTGTCATTGTGAGCAACCGTAGTACTTGCGTGGCAATCTCATCAAATATCCTGAGATTGCTTCGTCAATTACTTCGTAATTTCCTCGCAATGACAAGGTGGTATCCACATAACAATGCCTATGCAGGGAGTCATTGTAATGACAAAATTTATGGTTGTTAATACGCTGTTTTCACAAAATAAAGACCGGAGGCGGGAGCAGTAGGACCAGCGGCTTTTCTATCTTTGGCTTCTAAAACATCTTTAATTTGTTCTACCTGCCAAATATTTTTACCAACAAGTACTAAACTGCCGACAATATTACGTACCATATGATGCAAAAATGACGGGGCTGAAAGATATAATTTTATTTCTTCGTCTTCTTTAATAATATTAAGTTCAGTTAAAGTTTTAATCGATGATTTTGATTGACATGAGCTAGCCCTAAATGAAGTAAAATCATGTTTGCCTAATAGATAGACGGCAGCTTGTTGCATAGCCGGAACATCTAAAGGTGAACTAATCCACCATGCTCTATTTAAATCAATTACCGATGGATAAGGTCTATTAATAATTCTATATATATAATAACGAGAAGTAGCCGAAAACCTAGCATGAAAATTATTGGGGGCTAATTCACAATTCCATACTCCTACGGCATACGGTCTTGCAAAATAGTTGATAGCTGTAATAATTTTGTGAGGTTCTAAATATTTTGAAAGATCAAAATGTGCTACTTGACCTATAGCATGAACACCGGCATCTGTCCTTCCTGACCCAAACAATATCACCTGTTCACCGGAAAATTTATAAATCGCTTCTTCTAATATCTGCTGTACCGACATTACTCCTGCTTGTCTTTGCCAACCTGCAAGATCCGTGCCTAAATATTCAATGGTAATTTTATATCGATACATAATAGCCCACTGTCATCCCGTGGCTTGACCACGGGATCTTGTATCACAGCCCATGTCCTAAGATCCCAAATCACGGGATGACAGTATAAGTATTATCATGCTTCTAGTAAATCCGATGGATTACCGTCACCACGCTTTCCTCCGCTTCTAAAGCTATTAAGTTTTTTGGATCTAATAGGATGTTGTAACTTTCTTAAAGCTTTTGACTCGATTTGTCTTATACGTTCTCTAGTTACTTTAAATTGCTGCCCTACTTCTTCTAATGTATGGTCAGTATTCATACCTATACCGAAACGCATTCTAAGCACTCTTTCTTCACGAGGCGTAAGGGTTGCAAGTACTCTAGTGGTAACTTCTCGTAAATTTGACTGAATTGCCGCATCAATCGGTGCTACTGCATTCTTATCTTCGATAAAATCGCCTAATTGACCGCCGTCACTATCATCACCTACGGGATTCTCAAGACTTATAGGTTCTTTAGCTATTTTCATGACTTTACGCACTTTATCAAGCGGCATTGAAAGACGGTTAGCGATTTCCGTTGCTGTTGGTTCGTATCCGAGTTCATTAAGCATTTGTCTTGAAGTACGTAGTATCTTATTAATTGTTTCAATCATATGCACAGGAATACGTATAGTCCTTGCTTGATCGGCAATAGCTCTTGTTATAGCTTGTCTAATCCACCACGTAGCATAGGTAGAAAATTTATAACCACGGCGATATTCAAATTTATCCACCGCTTTCATAAGTCCTATATTACCTTCTTGAATTAAATCTAAAAACTGCAATCCTCTATTAGCGTATTTTTTAGCAATAGATATAACTAAACGTAAATTCGCTTCTATCATATCTTTTTTTGCTTGTAGCGTTTGTCTCTCGCTTTTTTGTATAGTATTCACTAGTTTTTTAAAATCATTAACTAAAAGACCGGTTTTAGATTCTATAACCGATAATTCAGCAATCATTTGATCTATATAATCCGATTCTTTAGTCATTAACTCTTTCCAAGCGACTTTTTTATTTTTCAGCATTTTTTCTTTCCATGCTGCATTGATAACCGATCCTATATATTCATCAAGGAAATTTTGGCGAGTTACTCCATATTTTTCAGCAAGTTTTAAAAAAGCTGTTTCTTTATTAATTAAATCACGATTTATTCCATACATCTTACCTAAAATTTCTTCCGTTCTTTTAGAATTAAAATGTATTTCCGAAACTTCATTTATTAATAATTCCAAATTATTATATTTTTTGCTATTTTGTAAAACCTTCGGCTCAAAAGATTTCTCATAACATTTTTTAGCTTCAATGAGTAGCTCTTCGCAGATAAAAGCAATCTTTTTCATACGCTCTATAACATTAGGTAATATCTGCGTTTCTACTCTAGACATAGATAAGTGATTATCCTCATGCTCTTCTCCTTCGGTCTCACTACTATTTTCTTCATCATTTTCGGGTGTTTCGTCATGTAACATGTTAGCTTCTAAATCTATCAGATCACGTAGTAACATTTTTTCATTAACTAAATCTTCATACCATACTATAAAACAACGCATAGCAATAGGGCTTCTACATAAGGAAGCAGTCATTGTTTTATGTCCTTCCTCAATCCTTTTTGCTATTTCTACTTCATGTTCACGAGTTAAAAGATCGACTCCCCCCATATCCTTAAGATATAATCTTACAGGATCATCGGTAGTACCTATATTTTCTTCTTCTACCTCATCCTCAGGTTCATTATCAACATTGGTAGATAGCTTAAATTCTTCATCCATTCCGATATCAAGCTTAATTTCATCATCTTCATTAGATTCTAAAATATCTACTCCTGCATCGGAAAATTTTAATATAGCTTCCTCTAATTGTCTTATTGAAGGATTTTTATTAAGAGGAAGAGCGTTGTTTATATCATCATAAGTGACCGGTATCTTTTTAGATTTAGCTTTTTTAAGTAAACTATCTATTTTATCTAGATCATTGTCTATATTGCTATTGCTCATTAAATACCTATATGCTTTTTTCTTTTAAAAGAAGTTTGAAATAATTAAGTTATCGTGTGATTAATAAAAGATTCGTTTAAAACTTGCAGTTCATTTGCAATCTTCAGAATTTCTTTTTTATATAGTAAAACTTTTTCAAAGTCATGATTGTCAGTACTGTTTATGGTAACAGCGTATTCTTGTTGTAAATTTATTAGATAATATTTCTTATGTAGCCACTGCCATAATAAATCCAGTCTGATATTATTTTTATTAAATGAGATATCTAAAAACAAATTATCCGTTTTTGATAATAATAAAAAAATATCAAAAAAGCTAGTTTTTTCCACAATTGCAGTAATTTCACTTGCTTCTACGTTATTATCTATAATCTCGTTTAAATACCAATTACGGAATTCTTCAAGCAATTTATTATTAAAATTTAAATTTAAGATGAAATCTCTAATATCTTTGTCTTCAAGTATTATAGGAAATTTAACCAACAAAGCACAAAAAGCGTGTTCTAGTATTTCAAGCTCCGAATAGCCGTGACTTGAAATTATAGGAGCCAAATTTGAGTTTTTAGTTGTAGCTTTCTTCTGCGTTGTAACTAAATTTTGCCATATTTGATCTTTAAAAAACCTGTAATAACTTACTTTTAAATCACTATCCGATATTTTGCTGCAATAATTTTTTAAATTTTTTTCTAAATTAGCTTTTTCTTCCGCAGTTTTAAAACTCTTGCCGCTATACTCAATATGCCAAATCATTTCTGATAAGCTTATTCTTTTATCTATAAGCTTTGCAAAAAAATCAACACCGTTTTTATTTACTGCATCGTCGGGATCAAGTCCGCTTGGTAACCTAATAAAAGAAATTTTCTTTTCACTATTAATAAGCGGTAATGCTAAGTTAATAGTTCTTATACTAGCTTTTATGCCTGCATTATCTCCGTCAAGACATAATATAATTTCATCGCCAGCACGCCATAATTTATGTAAGTGATTCTCAGTAACGCTAGTACCGAGACTCGCAACCGTTTCACTAAAACCTGCTTGATGTAGTGCTATAACATCAAAATAACCTTCTACTAAAATCGAATGATTTTTTTTATAGCTACTGCTTATCGCTTTATGCTCACCGTATAGAGTTTCACTTTTTTGAAATACTGTAGTTTCAGGTGAATTTAAGTATTTAGGCAGCCCCTCCCCTAGTACTCTACCGCCAAAGCCTACAATTTTATTGTAAATATTTCTAATTGGAATAGTAATACGGTTAGAAAATAAATTATATATTTCACCGTTTTCTCGCTTGCCGATTAGCCCTGCTTTACCAAGCTTTATAATATCTATATTTTTATCGTGAAAAAATTTTTCAAATTTATTATTCTTCGGGGCAAAACCTATTGAAAACTCTTTTACTGTTTCTTCGGTAATACCCCTTGCGTGTAGATAATGTAATATTTCAGGTGTTAATTGTGTCCTGAAAAACTTATTGGCGAGTTCTAAAATATTTAGAATTTCATCGGATTCTTCATAAAATTCTTTCTGTTTTGCAGTTAATTTCGGTATCTCTATACCGTAATCGATTGCAAGCTTTATAGCAGACTCATTATAAGATAAACCGCTAATATTAGAAGTAAATTTTATAACGTCACCGGCTGCTTTACAACCAAAACAATAGAAAAATCTCTTACTATTACTAACCGTAAAAGATGGGGTCTTTTCTTGATGGAAGGGACATAAACCTACATAGTTACCGGATTTTCTAGTTAAAGCTATTTTTTGCCGCACTACATCCGATATGTTAATACGGTTTCTTAAGAACTCATAAAATTCCGGTGCAACTCTCATTATATTACAATATGTAGGAAAGAATAGATGTAGAAAGACAATAAGAAAGCGGTATAGACAAATTATCGTTAATTCTTAAATCTTTTGAATAAAATTCAGCTACTGTAGCCCCTATGCAGCTTATAATAATAATAATAAAACTTGTATTATATCCTAAGTAGAAATACACCAATATACTTATAAAAATTGCAGAAGCTAAAAAGGTAATAGAACCGGCTATAGATTTACCGTTACCTAAGCTATTTCCTATTTTAACGCCGACAAGAGCCGCTAAACAATCTGAAATAATTAAAATCAACCACGAACAAATCACTAAATTTTTAGGGAAAAGAAGAGCAGTTAAGAAAAAACCGATCATCATAAAGCTAACGCCGCTTAAAGCAAAAGAACCGTTATTTTCTTCAAGCCTTATAACTTTTGAAAAAAATCTAGTTACAAATTCACTAATTTTTGCATTATTATGACGTGATACATCTAAATATAATGTAATAGCCGTTATTATAAATAATAATAACGTAATAGCGGTTCTTGGAATAAATAAATAAAGCAGCGGAAATATTATAGCCGATAGGTGGAAAATTTTACGCTTTTTCTCAAAGTCAAAATCTTTAATTTCCATAAGACTACTAATTTGTTGCTATTGTTATATGAGAAATAATGCCAACATCATTGCGAACAGTATTCGATGTCATTCCTGCTTTCGCAGGCATGACATAACAGAATCCGCTTAGACAAGGACCACTTGCAATGACGATATTTAGGCAATGCCAAATAATTAAAAAGGCTTATTTGACAAATTTCACTATTACAAATATACTTGCTGAAATCTATATTCTATATTATTGAAAATAGTATACTAAAATTACTAAATCTATACAATATAATTATGAATACAAAATTTCCTATCACCGCTAAAGGTTTTGAAAAATTAGAACACGAGCTTAAACATTTAAAACATGTAGAACGTAAAAAAATTAGTGCAGATATAGCCGAAGCACGAGAACACGGCGATTTATCCGAGAATGCGGAATATGAAGCGGCACGTGAGAAACAAGCATTTATAGAAGGGCGTATTAAAGAGCTTGAAGATATGACGGCAAGAGCGGAAATTATTGATATTGGTAAATTATCGGGAGATAACATAAAATTCGGGGCTACGGTTACTTTGATCGACGACGATACTGAAGAAGAAGTAACATATATTATTGTAGGAGAATATGAAGCTGATATAACTAGAAAAAGAGTTTCAATCGCTTCTCCTATAGCAAAAGCTTTGATTGGAAAATCGGTAGGTGATTTTGTAGAAGTTACAACACCGAAAGGATCTAAATCATACGAAGTAGTTACCATTGAATATAAAGAACTAGAACTTTAATTTGATTTTTTTGTCACTATAAACGTTAACCGTATGGCTTGTTATGTCATTCCCGCCTACGCAGGAACGACATCGAGTAGGTTTTTCGATCCATGCAACACCCCCTGCTCCTTGCAATGACAATTTGGGTATCAACAACGCAGGTATGACATTATTAATTACTTCTTCTTAAACATTTCGAGCATTCTTTTTGTTACTATAAATCCGCCGAAGATATTTATAGAAGCAAGCAGCGTTGCAAAATACCCTAGTAGACCGGGAAACCCAAAAGCAGAGCTACTTGCAGCAATCATAGAACTAAAAACTATAATACCTGAAATAGCGTTAGTAATAGACATAAGCGGAGTATGAAGTGCAGGCGTTACTTTCCACACAACATAATAGCCCACAAAAGAAGCTAATACAAAAATAGTTATAGCAAATACTAGCGGATCTATAGTACTTGTGTTTGTTTGCCAACTAGTATCTATTACCAAATCTTTTAATTTATCTGATAATTCTTGGGTATTATGGGCAATTTCAGCAGCCTGTTTAGCCATCGTCGGTAATTGATTCATATATTTAATTTCTCACTCACAATTTTTCCGTCTTTAGTAATCAACATCTCACGTACTAACGCATCATCCATATTAAACTTACCGTCTTGCAATGCATAGGTTAGAAAATTATACAAATTCTTAGCATATAATTTTGAGCTGTCGGTAGCAATTTTAGTAGCAAGGTTTGATAAACCTATTATGGTAACTCCGTGCTTAGTAACGATCTTATCCGGTTCTGAATCTTCCACGTTCCCGCCTGTACTAGTCGCTATATCAACAATCACTGAGCCGCGCTTCATAGATTCTAGCATTTTTTTCGTAACAAGCAGAGGTGCTTTTTTTCCCGGAATTTGTGCAGTAGTAATCACTATATCATATCCTTTAATAATTTTTGCTAAAAACTCTTCTTGTTTAGCTTTATAATCTTCCGAACTCTCGTGAGCATAGCCTGATTTATCTTGTAAATCCTCCTGTAATTCCGGTGAAACAAACTTAGCTCCTAAGCTTTCTACCTGCTCTTTGGTAGCAGCTCTTACATCATATCCTGCAACAATACTACCAAGCCTTTTTGCCGTTGCAATAGCTTGAAGACCGGCAACACCGATACCAAGCACTAAAGTTTTACACGGTGAAATTGTCCCTGCTGCCGTCATCATCATAGGAAAAGCCCTTGTATAATGATAGCTTGCTTCAATTACCGCTCTATAGCCTACTAAGTTACTTTGAGAAGATAAAGCGTCCATATTTTGAGCTTTAGTAATTCTCGGCACAAACTCCATAGCAAAAGTCGTAAGGTTTTTTTTAGCTGCCGCTTTTATATATTCATGATTTAAATAAGGCGATAATAATCCTACAATAATTGCTCCTTTTTTTGCAAATTCAAGCTCACTATATTTATCCGTAACGGATGAAGGTTGCACCTTTAATATAATATCAGCATCAGAAATAATTTCGAGTGGTACCGAAGATATTTTAGCACCTAGAGCAACATATTCTTCATCAAGAAAACCGGCATGAAGCCCTATATCTTTTTCTACCATAACCGTATAGCCTTTTTTGACTAACAATCCTGCTACTTCAGGAGTTATTACGGCTCGTGTTTCATGCTTGGCTTTTTCTTTTAAAGCAACGATTTTCATAAATACTAATTATATTTTGCATTAACTGAATACATAAGGTATTTTAAACATAATTTAAAATATAAAACAACGAAAATGAAAAAAATATTTTTTCTAATCATTATTTATCTTTTTGTGAATTCAAGCTTAACATTTGGGGCAGATGATAAAACAGCTATTTCGGAACTAAAAACTTATCTACGTAAGATAAAATCGGTTGCGATAGATTTTACTCAAGAAGATTCGTACGGTAAAATAGTTAAAGGAAAATTACTGATCCATAAACCTTATAATTTTAGATGTAATTATTATCCTCCTTTCCCTTTAGTTATAATAGGTACTAAAAATTTCGTATCGATGTATGATTATGATATGGAGCAAGTAAGCCGTATTAATAGAAGCGAAAATACATTTAATTTTTTATTAGAAGATAATGAGCATTTTGACAAGGATTTTGTTTTTGAAGCGGTAATTAACGCAAGAAATATTTCTAAAATTACTATCTATCATACTCTAACGGAAAAACGTAGCGAAATTACTTTTAATAAAGCTACTCAACAAATTGAAGCATTAAAAATATTTGAAGATAATAATATAGTCACTATTACTTTTGATAAAATAGCTAAAGTACAAAAATTTTCCGATGATTTGTTTAAAATAAAAAACCCTGAAATATTCGGTCCTCCTAAAAGATTAACAAAATCGGAAATAGAAAAAAAATATATTGTTTCTTGAAAATAAACAGGTTATGTTAATTATGCTAGTAGTGGGCATTGTACCTGTTTAGTCGGTCAGGTCTGAAAGGAAGCAGCCAGAGTGGGATTCGATGGGTCATTACTAGCATTATTCTAATTTTGATGTCATTTCTACAGCAAGGCGGCTCGTTTTATGTCATTCCCGCGAAAGCAGGAATTCTCAGTAAAACATATACAAAATAAATTTTTTAGTCTTATAACTATCGTGCTAGATATAAATTCATCAAATCAATATATTCCTTTTGCAAGGAAATATCGTCCTAGTAACTTTGCCGAGCTTCAGGGGCAAGAGGTATTAGTCAAAGTTTTAAGCTATACTATTTTAAACGATAGGCTCGCCGGAGGCTATCTTTTAACAGGTATTAGAGGAGTCGGTAAAACTACTTCCGCCCGAATTATTGCTAAAGCCGTCAACTGTTCTGCTTTAATTACCGAAAATACGACTATTAAAACATGCGAGCAATGTACGAATTGCATCAGCTTTAATAATCATAATCACCCTGATATAATCGAAATTGATGCGGCAAGTAAAACTAGCGTAGATGACATACGTAGAATTATAGAATCCGCCGAGTATAAGCCCCTACAAGGTAAGCATAAAATCTTCATTATTGATGAGGTGCATATGCTCTCTAAAGGGGCATTTAATGCACTTCTTAAGACACTGGAAGAACCACCACCTCATGTAATATTTATCTTTGCAACGACGGAAGTACAAAAGATACCTGCAACTATTATCTCAAGATGTCAACGTTATGATTTAAGGCGGTTGAGTTTTGAAGAGATTTTTAAGCTACTTGAATATATAACTAAGCAAGAAAATTTAAAAACCGATATAGAAGCACTAAGAATTATAGCTTACAAATCGGAAGGGTCGGCACGTGATGCAGTCTCTATTTTAGATCAAGCAGCTAGTATGTCGGTGAAATCTGACAATATAATTAGTCCTCAAGTAATTAATCAAATGCTTGGGCTTGTCGATAGTTCGGTTATAATAGAATTTGTCGAATGTATTATCTACAGAGAGACGGAAAAAGCTATAAATTTAATAAATAAACTTTACGGTTCTTCGGTTAATCTTGAGATTTTTATAGAATCGGCAGCAGATTTTATTGCTTATCTTAATAAAGTAAAAATGTTACCTAATTATAGTTTGCCTATATATGAATCATTTAATGATAGAACTAAAAACATATTAGATAAAACCAGCTTGCCGCACTTATCAATCTTATGGCAAATATATAATAAGGGAGTAGGGGAAATAAAAATTTCCTATAACCAACTAACAGAAACGGAAATGTTAGTTATAAAATCTATATATTCGACGTCGCTACCCTTGCTTACAGATTTTGACGGTAATAATCAAAATTTAAATCAATCAATTAATCCGGAAATAAAAAAAAAATTTGAAATTGTAGATTTTCTTGAATATTTATATAAAAATAATGAGATAGATATATATTATTTCCTGCTCAATCATACGGAACTTAAAAATCTCAGTAATAATAGATTAGAGTTCGTAAGTCTTGAAGTTACAAGCAAAATAAAAAGACAAATAGACGATTTGTTAGCTGCTTTTACTAATGAAAAGTTTGAGATAGTAATAATAAAAGAGCAGAACAAGCAAACCTTAAAGAATCAGTTAATTGGTAAGATTGAAGCAAGTAACGATTTTGGTTTAATTAAAAAACATTTCCCAAATATAACAATTTCGGATATTTTACTTAAAAGCTAAAAATATATAGGATAGAATTATGGTAAATTTTAATCAGTTTTTAAAGCAAGCCCAATCAATGCAAAAGAAAATGCAAGAAGCTCAAGAGCAAATGGCAAATGCAAGATATACCGGTAAAGCCGGCGGCGGACTTGTTGAGGTTATTGCAACCGGTAAAGGCGAAGTTGAAAAGATTTCAATTGATGAATCTTTATTAAAAGCAGAAGAAAAAGAAATGCTTGAGGATTTAATTAAAGTTGCCTTTAATGATGCTCAACAAAAATGTGATGAAGATTCTCAAAATTCTTTATCAGGAGCTTTAAACGGTATGAGATTACCACCAGGCTTTAAAATGCCGTTTTAACACGACTCTTATGTCATTCTTGCAAAAATCGTGTTGAGTGGATACAAGTCGTCATTGCACGCGAACGTTAGTGAGCGTGGCAATCTCAGGAATTCTTCCCATTGCTTCGTCAATTTACTATTGTAAATTTCCTCTCAATGACGGAAAAACTGCTCCACTCAACAACGTCTTTAGTCGCTTAGCTCATGACAATTTGGTATCCATATTTATTCACAAAATATCATCACAATAAGATGTATTATCCCCAACATCTCGTTAAGCTCTGTTTGCACTATCTCAGGCAAAACTTTAAGTTTCTCTTTTAATATTTGATATTCTTCATTGTTGTCATCATTATATATTTATTTATATTTCAATAGCGTTTTATCCCTATTTTATCCTTAAGAGAAGGGGTAATCATATCGTTTAGTTTATCTAATTTTTCTTTTTGCTCTTCTGTTAGCTCTTTTTTACCGATTTCTAAAAAATTTTTCAAATTACAAGCATCTTGTAGATAAAGTTTAACAACATCAATATTATAATCTTATTATTGACAAGTTCTTTGATATTCTTAATGTCTTCATTGTAAATAGCATTAAACAAATTGATTTCGTCATATTTAGATTTATACACAAAACCCCTTTTATTTAAAAAAGGCATGTTAGCACTTTTTGATATAAAGGCCAAGAAATAATTAATAATTTAACTATTTCTTAATAAAAAAGGAAATTTGTAAAAAATAGACATCTTTCCAAAGCAGTTTATAGAGAGGAATTTAAAGGATACACGGAAGCACTTACCGCTGCAGCATATATAGACATACGTGAAGATTAGGGATTAGGATCGACGTACAAATTGCCTTTAGAAGCAAGTTATGCAAGAAGTTTAATAATTCAAGATCAATAAATCCTTATCAATCCTGAAACCTTTGAAACGCTCAAGTAGCGACATACCAAGAAGCGAAATATCAAGGTTACCAAGACCTACATGTCCTTTGATGTTCTTAAATTCCTTACCGATTACTACACTATTTAAGGTTATAGGGGCGGCTTTATTTTCGCCGTTAGCTGTTAGATAAGTTCTAGTATATTTTAATTTAGTTAAGTCAAAGCCTAATTTTTGAGCATCTTCTTTAGTTAAAGCTATATCACTTGCCCCTGTATCTACCATAAATTTTATTTTAACATTATTTACAAAAGCATTGATATAAAAATGCCCGTCTCTGTTACGGGCTATAATAATTTCTCCGACTTCAGTAGACCATTTATATGATGGAATTAAAGCAGACATTACTCTACGATAAGCGTAGTTCAGCTCAAACCTAAAAGCATAACCGGTTATTATAACTAAGAAAATTACTGCCCACATTGCTAATTGCAAACAAAATCTGCGTATTTCATTTTGGCTAATAGTACTGTAAATTATACTAAATAATATTAATAATGACGCACAAAAACTCCCTATATTTTGTGGTGCTTTAAAAAATTTTGGATAATGTTGATTGATATATTTGTATAATAAACCGGTTACAATTACGGTGCTACAAATGATAAAAATAAGTTTTATGAGTTTTTTATTCATATAATATACTACAAGTAAATAAAGAATAGGTATACGAAGTTCTATCTGAGTATATAAATTTTAATCTATATAATCAAACCAAAGTCCCAGCCCATTTTTAAGTGGAAAACTACCTTCTTGGTTCACTAGAATAATAATTCCAAGTTCTTCTGACGGTATAAAGCCAATAAAAGAATTAATACCGTTAATTATATAGCCTGAGTGAAAAATTAAATCCTTATTTGAGCATCCTTTTACTTTAAGAATACGTAATATGACTCAATCATTTTTTGATCAATAGGCCAAATCGGTTACCATTTAAATCCAAAAACATCTTTGTTTGATTTTACTATTTTACACATACGATCTAAAGTACTTTTAGCAATAAGATTCGGTTTATAACCAAAACTAAGTGTGAATATTTCAATCATTCCATCTATCGATGCAAAAATACCGACAGATGCAGGTACCGTCTTTGGGTAATAAGGCGGAAACGACAGCAATGTTATTACCTCCTGTCCGTCTATTATTGCTTTAGAATGCGGATAAGCAAGTTGTACATTCGGCCCTAACGGTAATATTTATATATCTTGCGTTTTAAGCGTTGTACGCAAATTATCTATTGCAGCATTTAAACTTGATTTTTTACAATTTAAAGCTTCTTCAAGTAAACTAAAATATGTTACTATACTTATAGCATTGCCCGGGTTTACAACTAGCTTGTTGTTTTTTTAGCAACGTTGCTCAATTTCAATATTTCCTGAGAATTGATAACCTGTTGTATGGCTTAAAATATTATTAAGACTAATAGCATTTTTAGGTATGGTAATTTGAATTTTTCATCAAAATCTCAACTTTCTTGATCTACCATTAATGCAATTGCCGTTGCTGAAACAGCTTTTGAAACCGATGCTAAAAGAAATAAAGTTTTATCTATAAATAACTCCACTATTACCTTTCTGATTTCCAAACGTTGTTTTATAAATAACTTCACCTTTGTATAAAATTGCAATTGCTCCTCCTTGTAATTCAAGCTTTTTAGTTTTTGCGGTCATTATACTCATATCTATGCCAAAACTGTACGATGTGATAATAGTAACATTATACTAAAAAATAGGATAAGCTTTTTATTCATATGGCGATATTATTTATTGATTCTATGTCATTCCTGCGAAAGCAGGAATCCAGCTTTCTAAGCAAATTATATACTAATTAACCGCTATTGCCTTTTCTTTATCTTTTAATCTAATAGTAGCAAACTCTAATAAATATTTGTTATCTAAAGCTTCAATAATTTGCTCATATAATTCAGCTGGAATTAGATAAGCAGTCGGTTTATTATGATTTAATAAGGCAACAGGCTCACCACTTGCCTTATCCAATAATACAGTAGGGCTTTTTTTAAATTCTGATATACTAACTGCTAGATTTGCATAAATATGTTCCATTATTGACTCCAAGTAAACGAAGAAAGTTATACGAAGATCAACTTGGAAAAGAGCAAGGAGTCTACAAGACTAGGAGCAAAGCGTATCCTTAATACGTGGCTACCTGCGAACTTATTTAGACGACGTAGCCAGTTTTTTTAAGTTCATTGAGGATACCTATAATTAATACTAATTATAGGCTATCATTTTATCTTTATCAAGAAAATTACCTTAAATCGCCGATATTCTCTAAAAACAACCTAGCTCGATGCGATGCCGGTTTATTAAAAAAATCCTCAGCAGGCTGATTTGCTAAAATCTGTCCTTGATCCATAAAAATAACACGATCCGCTATTAATTTTGCAAACTTCAAATGGTGCGTAACCACTACCATGCTCATTTGATCTTTTAATAAATTTATATTCTCTATAACATCTTTAATATTTTCAGGATCGAGTGCCGAAGTCGGTTCATCAAATAACAAAATTTTCGGCTTCATCATTAAAGCCCTTGCTATTGCGGTGCGTTGCTTTTGCCCTCCTGATAGGCTTGCCGGATATGAGTCAAATTTTTGCGTTAGCTTAAATTTTGCAAGCAATTCCTTTGCCATAGAAATTGCCTGTTCTTTTGGCAAATTTAAAACATTTACCGGCGTATAGATTAGGTTTTCTCCTACCGTTAAATGCGGGAATAGATTAAAATTTTGAAAAACCATACCAACTTTTAAAAGAAGCTTTCTTCTATTTTTAAGCAGTAGCTTCTTCCCGTCTACCAAAAAAGTACCGCTACTTGGTTCTTCTAAATTATTTAAAATTCTAAGCAGAGTAGTTTTACCGCTTCCCGAAGGACCGATTATTACAGTAGTTTCCTTAGTAGTAAAACTTAAATCAATATTCTTAATTGCGTAATTCTTGCCATAACGCTTACAAACTTTTTCTAAAATAATCATAAACTAAACCGTAAATTTATAACCGTCATAAAGCGGCTTAACGTTATTTGGAAGCATTTTCGTAATCTCATGATAATCTATCGTGTGTCTCATATTGGTTAATAATATCTGCTCAGGTTTATATTTTTCACGCCATTCTAGAACTTTATCAAGTCCTGCATGATTCGGATTTGATTTATAATCCATACAATCTAATATCCATATTTTTATATCTTTTAAAAATTTATCTGATTCAGGAGGAAAATCGATTAAATCGGGCGAATAAACGAAATCACCTATACGTAAGCCCAAGCTATCTATAGGACCGTGATGCTGTCTAAAAAATTGTATTTCAATAGTATTAATCTTAATTTTATCAAAAAAACTAACAGATTGAGTTGTGAACAGTCGCCCAAGCTTAAATAACTTATTGTTAAATAGATAATCAAATTTTGTATGGAGCTTTGCCGTACTATCGTGATTTGTATAGATTTCAAATGGCTTGCCTTGCATAAAAGTAAATACTCGTAAATCATCGATGCCGTTAACGTGATCGGAATGATAATGTGTTAATATAGCACAATCGAGCTTATTTATCTTTTCTCGTAATAGTTGATTTCTAATATCAAAACCGAAATCAACTAATATTTGACTATTTTCATCGTTAATATATATTGCTGATCTAGTCCTTTTATTGTACTTTGAAGGAGATGTGCAAGTACTACAATCGCACCCGATCACCGGTACGCCTATAGATGCTCCACACCCAAGTATTGTTACTTGTAACATAAATATTTAAAATAATGTTTGAAGTTTTTTATAATTTTTGCGGCTTAAATCAAGAAATATTCTTATTTTTGAATAAAATTACTAATATCGGCTTTATACCTTATTTTTTTAAAATAATTTCGTTTTGTTTTAATATCGCTAATTTCGCTTTAATATATATTTTATACTGTATATATTTTTATATTCAATTAAAGAAAACCAAAAATGATAAGAAGCGGCAAAATAAATTCTGGCACAATTATAATAAGTTAGTTGAAATCGGTATAATATACGGGGTATTCGGTTTAATTTTTACCGCTCTTAAATTTTCAGTTAATTTCCCTCGCCCTTATTGCAGTCTTCCTGTAGATAGTTTCATGACCATAATAAATACTGCAAACGAAAGATGCTTTTCAAGCTTTCCAAGCAGCCACGCAGCTCTTAGCGTGTTAGTAACGTATTTTGCTTGGAATTATATAAAATTACCATTAAAAATCTTAATGATTTGTGTTATTATGCTCGTGTCTTTATCTCGCATAAGCCTTGCTATGCATTACCCAAGTGATATAATCTACGGCATTATTATTACATTTATAACAATACTGATAGGTAAGTTAATTTATCGCATCTTTGCAAATCATATAATAAGAAAGATCGGGGATTTTCTATTAATGAGGCAGTAATTAAGAAAAAACATATAAAAAACTTGTTTTTTAATCTTGAAAGTTTTTAATATGCACGCTACAATGTAGCTACATTATTGAAAGAAGATTTTTATGTCTGCTGATTCTATTGTGCGAGCCCGTATTAATGAAGACGTAAAAGAAGAAGCAGCTTTAGTGCTTGCTGCTATGGGACTTACTTTATCTGATGCTGTTCGTATGCTGTTATTTCGTGTTGCTCGTGAAAAAGCATTGCCGTTTGAGCCACTTATCCCAAATGATGAAACAATTAAAGCTATGAAAGCTGCAAGAAGCGGCAAATTAGTTCATGTTGGTAATATCAATAATTTGTTATCTGATTTAAATGAGAACGATTAAACGTACTGCACAGTTTAAACGTGGAATAAATTTGGATGATATTTTACTGAAAGCAGTTAGATACTTAGTTGCTGATATAACATGACCTATACATATGAGAGATCATGCCCTTATAGGTAATTGGAAAGATTGTAGAGATTGTCATATTAAACCGGATTTAGTATTAATTTATAGAAAACCCGATGCTGACACATTGGAGTTAATAAAATTAGGTTCACACAGTACACTTGGTTTTTAATTATTTTGAAATGAACCGGGAACGAGTTCCCCCAAAAACCACCTAACCATCCATAGTACTGGACAGTTTTTAAAAAGCGTTTGATGTCGCTCCTAGCTAAAAACGAGAATGACATCAAAAAACCAAACAAACATTATGCTACTATACCGAAAATACTTTATAAAAAATATCTTACCGCTGCTTATAGTCGTTACTTTTTCAGTGACTAGTATAGTATGGATAACGCAAATATTAAAACTTTTATATTTATTTGATAAAGGTATAAAAGTTATGGACTTCTTCAGTTTAATAGTTTTAGTACTTCCTACTTTATTATTTATTCTGTTACCGGTAATAATGGTTATTACCGTGATCTATATCTATAATAATTTAAAAGTCGAGCGACAATTAATTATATTACAAACTTCAGGAGTTAATAATGTACAGCTAGCACTGCCTGCTTTATATGTCGCATTAATAGTTATGCTACTTGCTTATTATATATCTTCTAACATCCTGCCGTTATCTCATATAAACTTAAAATCACGTTTAAACTTTATAAAGAATAATTATATCTCAAGTATGATTGAAGAGAAAACTTTTAATAAAGTAACGAAAGATATCACTGTTTTTATAGATAAAAAATCAGCAGGAAATATTATGAACGGCGTAATAATATTTGATAATCGCAACGCTGATAACCCATCAGTAGTATTTGCGGGTTCAGGTACTCTTAATATATATGATAATAGCCCGATTTTTGAACTTAATAAAGGCATAAGACAAGAATATGACGTAAACGGTAATTTAACTCAGTTAACTTTCGATTCTTTAATAATAAAACTGCAAAATGATAATCCTTTAGTATCGCAAAGAACTAAACATAATAAAGAAGCAAACGAATATTATATAAGCGAATTACTTGCCCCTCCTCATGATTTAGCTATTACTAAAAAAATTAAATTAATTGCTGAAGCACATCAAAGAATAATTTGGCCTTTATACAATTTTGTATTACCTTTTGTAGCACTTGCAGTTTTTTTGAGATATCCTTATAGCAAAAAAACAACTTTTATGCCGGTATTATTTTCTGCCTTAACAGTATTGCTAGTTACTTCAATTCATTTTATATTACAAAATTTTGCTTCAAAAAATCTAGATTTTATTTTTGCTTGTTATTTCAATTTGGTTATTGCTTTAACGATCGGATTATATTTATTTGTACGTAAAAGAATATAAATTTATTAGACTACTTTATTCCAAGCTCCACGAGGATTTTGAGTAAAACAATCTATTTTGTTTTCCTGTCCGGTAAATTTATTTATTTTAACTGTTAATTCTTTTAAATCTTCCGGTAAATCAGTTATTATAATTATCCTTTTGAAAACTCTTATATACTCTTTTGCTTGTAAAATTTTTCCTATATCTGTAGGCGAAATAATAACAAGCACACTAGCATTATTAGGATTTTGTAACTCATCAGTAATATAAATCGGCTGTTTTTCAGGCTGCGGGTCAAGTTTACTACCGTGAGGTATAAATTGCTTACGTGAATAAGTCCAAAGATTTTTATTGAGCATTTCTTGTTGATCTGCATCTGCAGTTAATATCACGCTTTTAAGATCAGAGTGATAGCATTTTTCTATCAGAAGCAATATCGATTTTAGAAGCAATTCATCGCTTGTTTGATAAATACTAAATTGCTGCATAAAAATTTTATGTTATTTTTTATGAGAAAATTTAAGTGGTACGGATGAAGGGACTTGAACCCCCACGCCTCACGGCACAAGAACCTAAATCTTGCATGTCTACCAGTTCCATCACATCCGCGTATGGTAATGCCATTCCTATAAAAGGGTGGCCTTGTTGCATGGATTCTATGTCATTCCTGCCTCTGCGGGAATGACATCAAAGTATTTCCATCAAAAAGTTATAATACACATCATATAATTTTTGTAAATCGCTAATTTTTGTGTATTCGTTTATTTTATGTGCCGTTTCGGATAATAAACCAAACTCTACTAACGGACAATAATTTTTGACGAATCTTGCATCCGACGTACCGCCGCTTGTAGAGAATTCAGGCTTTATTTTAAGCGTATGCTCTACTACTTTAGCAAATTCTTTTATTTTATCGCTAGGGTTCTGAATAAAACTTTCAGCAGAACTACTATATTCTAACTTATAATCTACTTTATATTCTTTACAATGCTGTTTAATAATTTCTTCTACCTGTTTTGCTAAAGTTTCTGCACTATGTAAATTATTAAAACGTATATTGAAAGATGCTTCCGTACTTGCCGGAATTACGTTTGAAGTATTATTACTGACCTCGATATTCGTTACTTCAAGATTTGAACGTTGAAAAAATTCAGTACCTTCATCAAGTTTTATATTTGTTAACTCATTCAATATTATTATTAAGCAAGGCAATGGGTTATTTGCTTTATGAGGATAAGCTACATGCCCGCTTAAGCCTTCTATATTTAATTTAAAGTTAACACTTCCTCTTCTGCCAATCTTAATTGCATCGCCTATTTCTTTTTCACAAGTAGGTTCACCGACAATAGCAAAATTTATCTTATATCCTTGATCATAAATATATTGCAGCATTTCTTTAGTACCATGCTTTGCTTTTCCCTCTTCATCACTAGTAAGTAAGAAACTAATGGAACCTTTAAAATCGGTATTATTTTTTATAAAATCTAAACTGGCAGCTAGAAAGCACGCTATAGCCCCTTTCATATCCACCGCACCTCTGCCATATATCTTACCATCTTGCTGGCTAACTTTAAATGGACTCGCATTATGCCAAAGCTCATGATTGCCTGCCAACACTACATCTACATGACCAACAAAGCAAATATTAGGCTCATTGCTACCGAAAACAGCATAAAGATTAGTGACTTGCTCACTTTTAGAATCACCGAATATTTTTATTTCGGTCTTAAAGCCGTGCTGTTTAAGCAAATCATTAATATACTCAATAGCCCCATCGCTCTTAGGAGTTACAGACTTAAAACCAATCAAATCTTTTAAGTAGTTAATGTACATCAATTATTGCCAAAGAGAATTTAATGTGGTTTTTAGTTTGTTTTCAAATTGTTTTATATAGTTTTTAAGGGGTTGTCAATCTTACTTTGATTATTATCAAGCTCTGTTACCATTTTTTGCTGTTCTTCAAGAGGCGGGATAGGAATTTGTAAATCCTCTAAATCTTTCAAATAAACGTGAGGTTGACCTGATCCAGCTTGCTTTTGGTATATTATATTTTGCTGAGATTTTAAAATATAATATAGATATTTAGTTAACAATAGTTTTTCATTAATTGAATAGATTACGTTACAATCTGAAGTCCACATTGGTGAATTATGATACCAAATATATCCAGCATATGCTCCCGATGAAGAAATAGTGATTATGTTACCGTTAAAATTATATTGATTATGTGAATAAGGACTAACCCGACCAGATGCTATTACTGGAATATCCCCCTTAATTGCAGTATTAATGTTAATCATTTTACCTTTTTTACCTACTATTAATGTTGTATACTCCTTATGCTCAAGAGATAAAATATTACTTTTTAATTTATTGATAACGATATCGCCAAATTTAACAATTTCCCATTGTTTATTTATTTCAAAATAAGGATGCCAATTATCTATTATCTGTTTTGCCCCCTCTATTATCTTTTGATAGCTATTCAATTCTTCAATAATTTTCTGTTGTTTTTCTAGAGACAGAAGAGGAATATAAATTGAGTTTATATGTTCTCTATTTAAACCAGGCTGAGCACCTTTATTATAAGCTAAGTTCTTATTAAATTTGATTTTGAATTATATCGCTATTTAAACAATAAAATAAATAAGATTGATGTATAATATTCGGTTTCCCTCTAAAAATATAAACATGTTCATTAACCATTACTTCTATTTGCGGTAAAATTTTATCATCTACAAAACACACTTTACCAGTTAATGCTCCGTCTTTACACATTAAAATATCATTGTTTTTCACCAACCCTTTTTAGCTATTTGATAAAAATCGAGATCTATAAAAGGAATTTTAGATAAATTTAATTTTTCATCCTCGCCTGTTTAAATCATTTATACCGACAATTTTTCTTTTTTTATTGTCTAGACGTAACGCCGATATTCTTAACCTCATAAAACCAATATTCTTTTTGATTATTCGGTTTATGTACATCGATAAAATAAAGTATTGACGTTTTTACTCCTGTATAAGGTAAAAAAGTACCTTGCTGCGGTAGAGAGATAACGAGTTGCAGCTTTGCTTTTGATAGTAAAAATTGACGAACAGCAGCGGTGTCTTTTCTGAATAAGAACCCTTCAGGTACTACCAATGCCATTCTACCACCCTCTTTTAAATTTTGCAGGCAATGCAAAACACAAGCAGCATCACCGTTATTTTTTGCAATGCCGTTATTAAAAAGAGAAGTTATATGATTTTCTGTTATAGTTTTGCCGTTTTTGCTAGTTTTTTTAGTGATAGTTTGAGAAAATGGCAATTAGTAACAATTACATCAAACTTTAACTGCTGATCAGTTAAGGGTTTAACATCATTAGGGTTCTCAAGACTATTTATTTGCTGAATTCCGCTATGTCCGTCACCATGCAAAATCATATTCATCTTAGCGATTCTAGCGGTTTTGGTTAACTCTCACCCATATAATGTATTAAATCTTAATTTTTCTAAATCTTCATCGGTACTAATTATATTATTTTCTTTGATATAATTAAAAGCTTCAGTTAAGAACCCACCGGTACCGAAAAAGGATCATAAATTGTTTCTTTAAATTTAGGATCAACCAAATTAATAATGGTTTTAACGATATTTCTCGGTGTAAAATATTCGCCTAAATCATTTTTCCGTTGATGTAGTTTTTTCTAAGAAATACTCGAATACGTCGCCTTTTATATCTGTATCTATCGTAGATAAAATAAGAGGATCAATTGCATCGATAATGTGGCGGAGAGTAATGTAATTGCCTAGAGAAATAGGCGTAAAAACATCACCACCGTATTTATTCTTAATTTGTTCTATAACATAGCTATTAATGTAACCGATAATATCATCGTTTGATTGTGCTTTGATATTATTCCACCAGGATTTTTCGTTGTTTTCACTTAATAATTTTAAGAATAATATATTTGCAAATTCGCTAAATCTTTTTATTTCTGCTCGGAGCCCTTCATTTCTTAAAAGATTATTCAAGTTTTTAAATATTGATATTAATTCTTCACGTGATATTTTAATTTCTTTCGGTATAGTCCAAACTTCATTACTGCTTGCTTCTAAAAAAGCAGATAATAATTCTTTTGCATGTAGTAATTCCCTTACTTCATCACCGATTTAATATAAGCTCTTTATTATTAGCAACAAAACGAGCTTCGCAGTAAGCTCCATTCATTACGAACACTATAGGTACATCAAGCAATTTTGCATATTCCGTTGCTTGATCTAAAGCTTGCCTTAAATCCACTCCTGCTTTTTTGCTTCTATTATTGCAATAGGTTTATCATTATTACTTTCATATAAGATATGATCAGATCTTTCTCCGTTTAATCTTGTCTGTTCTGTTTTTGATTTTGGTTTTTGGAAATAAACATTCTTTTTAGTATCATTATCTATATGCCATCCCTTATTTACAAGGTTATTGCTGATAATCCATTCAATCCATTCGGTTTGCTGTTCTGCTAACATAAGAATTGCTTAGATATTTTTTTGTAATTAATAATTATATCTTCTTACACTTATTATACAAGCTTATAAAAGTACAAAAAACAACTTTTATAGAGTTAGTTAATGACGGTCTCATGACTTTCTTCTTTTTATTAATAGGTTTAGAGATGAAATTTCACCTAGTAGAAGGTGAACATAAAAATAAAAAAACTAATATTACCTGCAGCGGCAGCCCTTGGAGGTGTGGTAATTCTAATATACATGTTTTTTAATTACGATAAACCGGGATTAATAAAAGGATGGGCTATTCCTATCGCAACTTATACTGCTTTTGTCCTTGGTATTTTATCTTTTTTCAGCCGACATATATCTTTAGAATTACGAGCTTTTATTATAGGTTTTTCATTAATTGACGATGCTTTTGCGTTAATTATGCTAGTTTATACTAAAACAATCAATACTCCGGCATTATTAATTTCCTCTATAATTATATTCATCTTGTTTATATTGAATTATCGACAAGTTAAACAATTATTTTATTATATAATTGTAGGTTTATTATTATGGATTAGTATGGTGGAGTCAGGTATTCACGATACCTTATGCAGAGCCATTATAGCACTTTTTATACCTGTTAATATAAAAGGAGAATTTAACACTTCTTTTAAAAAACTTGAAAACTTAACTCGTCCTTTTGTAAATTACTTTATTTTACCGCTTTTTGTATTTATGAATTCCGGTATCTTTTTAGAATATTTTGCATTTAAAGGCATTTGTTCCAACTCAATACTTGCTTTAATTTATGGGATAATATTTGGTTTATTTGTAGGTAAGCAATTAGGTATTATGCTATTTTCATATCCATTTGTAAAATTTAAACTCTGTAACTTACCAAGTGATACTTCATGGTTAAAATTTTATTCTATAGCTATACTTGGAGGGATTGGATTTACCCTAAGTTTATTTATAGGTAGTATTTTACGTTTGAGAGCAGCTGCCCTTCAAACTCTATGAGAGCTGCAGTAATAATAGACTCTTTAATTTCTGCATTATTTGGCGTAGCCGTTCTGAAATATTGTACTGGAAAAGAGTAAAGAAGAAATTAAACGAGTATACTCATTAAATAACGATGATAGGATTTTAATAACACATCATATTTTTGTTTGGAAAAAACAGGATATGGTACTATATAGATATTATTAGAAGAAGGAATCGCTTTTTCAAGCTTATTTAGCATAAAAGGCATATTATAATTATGCTCTACTAAAATTATTGAAGTAAGATTGTAAGTTACAATAAAGTCAACCACTTTCTTAATATTATCTTCTTCAGACATTATTTTATTCGGAGCAAATATTACCTGCTGTTCTATAACATTACGTTCCTTTAACAAAATTTTTAATTGCTCTGTAGATTCTATACCAGTAATAAATAATATAGGTGCATAACCTGCCTTAAGCCAAGCAATACCGGTTTCAATTTTATGTCCTCCTCCTGCAAATACTATTATTGCATTAGTGGTATTACTATTAAGCTTATAAGAATTTATTAAATATAAATAATAACCAAAACCACCGACCCAAAGAGCAAAAATTGTGAGTAAAAATTTTCTGATCATTTAAATATTTTATTAAATTCAGTTTGAATAATTTTATCAAATTCAGACATTTCAACATGAATCCCTAACTGATTTAAAGATGTTACTAAAGAATTTTCAAGTCCACAAGGAATAATCCCACTAAACTTACTTAAATCTGTTGAAATATTTATAGCTACACCGTGATATGTAACCCATTTTCTTACTCTAACACCTATTGCAGCAATTTTAGCAAATTCATCTTTCCTTACTTTTACCCAAATTCCTACTTTATCTTTAATAATATATGCTTTAATTCCAAAATAATTTAAGCTATTTATAATCCATTCTTCAAGCATTTTTATATATAGCTTTAAATCTTTGTGTCGATTTGGTGAAGCTAAATTAAGAATTGGATAAATAACACGCTGACCCGGTCCATGAAAAGTAAATTTACCGCCACGCCCTGTGTAAATTACCGGAATATCACCGTAATTTAATAATTCTTCTTGTTTATAATTAGTACCGGCTGTATATACTTCCAAATGTTCAACTAAATAAATAATTTCCGGCTCATGATCACTAATTACTTTGTTAACGTAATCTTCCATTAATTTCAAAGTAACTTGATAATCCGCAAAATCCGGTATAGTTATAAATCTTATCATATTAATTCAGATTTATATTTCAATATTAATGCATCTAAAATTGCTATGGTTTCAGCATCCAAATCGCCAGAAAAATTACTAGGACGAAAATGCATTTGAAACGAAATTATAATATCTTTCATTTTAGAATCTAAAATTTCGGTAACTTCAAGTTTATAACCGTATGTAATAAATTTTTGCTGAATTGCTGCAATATCGGTTATGTCAACTTGCGGCAATAGATCGTTAAACACCTGTTCATCATACCAAGCTCCAATATCGTTATCATATAATAGTTTCCAAGGAAATAGCGGGCCAGGGTCCTGTTTTCTACCTGGAGCAATATCAGAATGCCCAACTACTCTAGTAGGTTTAATATCATATCTAGCAATAATCTGTTTACACAAACTTATAACACTATTAATTTGCCTTTCTGAATAGGGTAGCCAAACTATATCATTGTTTTCTGCATTTACTTCAAAAGCAGGATTTACGATTTCAATACCGATTGATGTATCATTAATACGCTCATGACCTTGCCAGTAACTTACTCCAGCATGCCATGCTCTATCACGCTCTTCTACTAATTGAAATATATGTTCAGGGTTTTCATTGTTTATTAAATAATGGCTACTTAACTTTTCACCAGTTAGAAAATCTAAAGACTGCTTAAAATCACACTGTGTATAATGTAGCACTAGGAATTTAATACGTTTATCAAATCCCACAGCTCTATAAGATGTTTTATCGATTACTATCATATATAAAAACTTCAAAGGATGTCACTATTATATGTTTTTTTCTATATAATTCTTGTAAAAGCTTGCTTGCATGGATCGGTAAATCGTCATTGCGAGAAGAATTACACAGTAATTCGACGAAGCAATCTCAGGAAGTGTGTTATTATTTCATGAGATTGCCACGCAGCCTACGGCTGCTCGCAATGACGATTTGGTATCTATATAAAGATAGTCCCAGTATGACAAGAAAAATTTTGATGGTGCCGGATATCGGATTTGAACTGATGACCTACCGCTTACAAGGCGGTTGCTCTACCACTGAGCTAATCCGGCATATTAATATGATTATAGAGAAGAGATATGTGCTGTCATACCCGTGGCTCGACCACAATATCTAGAAAAATAACTTGTAATAGTCAAATTTACTAAATCCTGCAATCAAATAGCGGGAGATGACAGGGGCTGAATTGGTCCACACAGTCAATGCCTGCTCGCAATGACGAAAATACACTATAAACTAAGCTTCTTTAGCTTCCTTTTTACTTAGTCTAGCTTTGCGGTTTTTTGCTTTCACTTCCATTTCCTTTTTAACTTTCTCAGGAAGAGTAACACCCGCTTGCTCAATAAATTTTGCGACTCGCTCAGTTGGTTTAGCACCGGTGCCAAGCCAATATTCTATACGATCTTTTTTTAAAACAACACGCTCACTATTATCTGAAGCAAGCATTGGATCATAAGTTCCGACTTTTTCTAAAAAGTCACCGTCACGAGGTGCTGTTGCGTTAGCTACTACTACACGGTAAAAAGGACGCTTTTTAGCACCGCCTCTAGCTAAACGAATTTTTACTGCCATATTATATTACTTACAATTATTTTATTTTTTCTTCTTTAAAAAGAACATGTTTTCTAACTACTTTATCATACTTACGAAAAGAAAGCTTCTCGGTTTGGGTCTTCGGATTACGTTTCTTTACCCAAAAAACACCTGTGCCGGCAGTACTTACTAGCCTTACCAAAACATTTTTATTTTTCTTTGCCATTAGCTGACACCTTAAATCAAGATATTATTTTATTATTCTAAGAAAAGTAGAATAAAACGAAATTGAAAAATAGTCAAGTAAAAACTAGGCATTGCAAAATAAAGAGAGATAAGTCATTGCGAGCGACTAATAAGGAGCGTGGCAATCTAGTTTTAATTTCCCGAGATTGCCGCACTCCTTGCAGTCGTTCGCAATGACGCCAATTTTTCAAATTAAACGAGTTACCGTCCAAATAAGCGTTCGATATCCTTAAGCTTCAACTCAATATAAGTAGGTCTGCCGTGATTACATTGACCTGAAAGCGGCGTATTTTCCATTTGACGCAGTAAGGCATTCATTTCATCTGCCGATAATTTTCGTCCTGCTCTAATAGAGTAATGACAGGCATAAGTTTCCGTTACATGCTCGATTAACTCTGTCAAAGCTATATTCTTGCCAAAATCCGATAAATGATCGGCGAGATCCTGAATTAACTTTTGTACGTTTACATCTCCAAGGATATTTGGAATTTCAGTTACTATAATAGATTTTTCGCCGAATTTTTCTAGAGTTAAACCAAGTTTATATAGTTTTTCTCTATGGTCATATAAACAATCTGCTTTTTTTTCATTTAGCAGTTCTACTATCTCAGGAATAAGCAAACGCTGTTTGATTAACTCTTCCGTTTTAAGGTAATCTTTTATTTTTTCATACCCTAAACGTTCGTGTGCTGCATGTTGGTCGGTAATCACTATACTATCTTCGGTTTGTGAAATAATATAAGTCGTATGAAGTTGTGCTTTAGCTGCCCCAAGTTTATATTGTTTACGGGTTTGCTGTTCATGTTCTATACGATTTTCTACTTCTTGTTCTATTTTAGCATGTGATAATGTATCGATTAATTTTTGACAAACATGATTTTGAGGAACTGTATTAAGTGTAGAATGAGTAGTAGGTCTATAATCTGCCGATTTACTATTAACATTTATAACTTTACTTACTGGCGATTGTTTGTTAACTAAAGGATTTTTAAATAACTCAAGAGCATCAGAAGCGATAGTAGTAGAAGTAACATGGCTTTTATTTGTTAAAGCATTTTTAATTGCTTCTATTAATAAGTTTCGCACATAATTCGGGTCATGAAACCTAACCTCTGCTTTTGCCGGATGTACGTTAACGTCAACAAGTTGCGGATCGATTTGTAAGAATATAGCACATATCGGATAACGATCACGAGCTAAATAATCTTGATATGCTACCCTTAAAGCTACCTGTAATAATTTATCTTTTACTGATCTATTATTAATAAATAAAAACTGATCTTCACTTGAAGCTCTATTATATGTCGGACTACTAGTATAGCCGCAAATAGAGAAATCAGGTGTTTTGAAGTCTATATAAGCAGCGTTTTTTATAAAATCATCACCTATTACATCAATTATACGCTGTTTTAGGTTAGTTTCAGCATCTTTATTTTGTCCCTTTAGTTTTAATAAATTCTTACCGTCATGTGTTAAACTAAAAGAAATTTTAGGATGTGCTAGAGCGATTTTCTTAACCACATCTACAGTTGCTGCAAGCTCTGTTTTATCGGCTCTAAGAAATTTTAAACGTGCAGGTGTTGCAAAAAATAAATCACGTATCTCTATTTTAGTACCTTCATTATGAACAGAAATAGTAACTTGTTTTTCATTGCCGCCGATTAACTTAATCTGAAATGCTTTGTCGGCATCTCGTTTTTTAGAAGTAATTAGCATTTTGCTAATAGCAGCAATAGACGGCAGTGCTTCACCCCTAAAACCAAAAGTATTAATATTTAGAAAATCGCTTTCATCAAACTTAGAAGTTGTATGACGTTCAACAGCAATTTCTAATTCCTTATCAGTCATACCGATACCGTCATCGGAAATAATGATTAGATTTTTACCGGCACGTTCTAAAACAATATCTATTTTAGTACTACTTGCATCAACAGCATTTTCAACTAATTCCTTTACTACCGATGCGGGCCTTTCTATAACCTCACCGGCAGCAATTCGGTTGATAGTACTTTCTGACAGAAATTTTATAGTCATTTTGTTACTAGTTTAAATTTCTTACTACAATATGGGCAGATAACTTCTTTTTTTTTTTTATCTATCTCTAAATAAACTTTCGGATGGTCATATGGAGGTTCTTTGCCCTGGCAAGATACAGATGCATCAACGCTATTAACAATTTCCATAGATTTATACATTATTTCTTTAAGTGTAATCTAATATAAGTTACTTTTAAATAAAAGACAAATATTACTTGATTAAATATGTCATCCCGTGACTTGATCAGCTTTGTTGCATGGTTCTAATTTTCTTGTCATTGCAAGGAAATTACGTAAGTAATTGACGAAGCAATCTAGTGCCAAAGTTCTGAGATTGCCACACAGCCTATGGCTCTGCTCGCAATGACGATTTAGCTGGCTGGTACAAGCCACGGTATGACAGTACATATTTTATAAGGAGATAAAAATGAAAGACAAAGTAGCAGTTATTACCGGTTCTACTAGCGGTATCGGGCTTGAGATAGCAAAACATTTTGCAAAAACGGTTTTGTAAAAGAAGATGAAGTAGCCACAATTTCAGCAGAATTGAAAGAACTTGGGGCAAGGGCTGTATTTTATCAAGGAATAAATTTGGAAAAACCTGATGAAATTCATTCTATGTTTGAGAGGATAATAAAAGAATTCGGTAAAATAGACATATTAGTAAATAATGCAGGTATTCAGCATGTTGCTCCTATCGATGAATTTTCTGAAGATAAATGGGAGCAAATTTTGCGTATAGATTAATAGCATCTTTCTATACTACAAAATACGCAATACAGATTATGAAAAAACGGCTTCAAGCGAATTGTTAATATCGCTTCCGCTCATGCATATGTCGCATCACCTTTCAAGTCGGCATATGTAGCAGTAAAGTATGGTATCCTTGGACTTACCAAAACCGTTGCTTTAGAAGTGGCTGAGAATAATATTACAGTTAATGCTATCTGTCCCGGTTACGTCAACACACCATTAGTAAGGAATCAAATAGCAGATACTGCTAAAGCTAGACATATCAGTGAAAAGAATCAGCGTTAAATGTAATCCTTAAATCTCAAGCTACGAAAAAATTTGTAGAAGCTGATGAAATAGCAAACTTAGTAATATTCTTATGTGACAAAAAAGCATCATCAATAACAGGTAGTGGACTCTTGATAGATGGCGGCTGAATGGCACAGTAGTTTTTAATTCTTAATATTTGTTATTTATTGAGAAATAACTAACAATAAAAACTTCTTGCAAAAATTTAATTTACTCCTTTACATTTGAAATAAACCACAATTTATTCAAGGAGGAATTTATGTCAGAAAAAAACATCTACATTTTCAAACTGAAGAAACTGACTTAAATAGAGTAAAATGCCAAATTAATTCATTTTAAAGATGAACTGGGCAGCCCCATAGATGGGCAATTAGTTATAGGAGAAGTTGAAGAAGTAAAAGAAAAAGAATTTTCTAGACCCGTAGAAGTTGAGGTAAAGTGTAATTTGGGTAAGTTTAAAAAAGCTCTAGCCTATCTTGGAATTATTAAAAAGTAGTAAGCAAAGAAGAGAAAATTATAGGCACCCATGAATTAGGCAATTTTACTAATGATAAGAATTCTATAGAGAACTTTTTAAACAACCTAGATTTCTTATGAAGAAAAACTTTACGCATATGATCTTAGTGGTACAAAAGTTGGAGAAGTAGGTGATTTTGGTAAAGATGGTAAATTCTTAGATTTAGAAGGTAAAGCTTTACAAAATCAAAATCAGTTTATACAAAAAGGTAGCGGAGTTTACCATTTAAGTATTGCTACAAACGTAAAATATTTTGATAAAGATTTGAAGTATTAAGACTTCAAAAGGTGTTACGAATATTAACACAAAGCCCGTAAAAAGTGCTCTTAAAGGTAGCAGAGAAGCTGCAAAAATAGGAAAAAAACTACGAAAACAACAAGAAGAACAGAAATTTGCAGGAATTAAAAAGCCAAAAGGAACTAAACTTACAAAAGTAGGAATTCCGGTACCACTAGAGGATAACTAGGTTATAAAGTGCTTGACCATTATAACGTGTATATTATAATAATTATGACCAAATTAATATGTACGTTATAATAGTCATAATAAATTATGACTATTATTTTGCCTTTTGTATGTCTAATACTTGTATTTGAGCTTGTGTCTCAAAGTCATTTGGCTCTAATTCTAATGCTTTGTTGTATGATTCAAGAGATAAATCGTATTTGCCTAATTTTTCCAAAGTAAGGCCTTTATTAAGATGTGCTTTATAATCATTGATATTTAATTTAAGTGCTGCATCATTTTAATGCTAAATTATATTTTTTAAGAATTCCTAAAACTATTCCTTTATTCACGTAAGCTCTAAAATCATCAGGATTAAGCTGTATTGTTTTATTATACATTTTAACAGCTAAATCATATTTTTGAAGCCTACTCAAAATTGTTCCTATATTATATATATGTCAGAATAATCTAAATCGTCATCATGCATATATGTGAGTGCTCTATCATATGCCTCAAGAGCTACTTCGTAATTTCCAAGTTCATCGAATAATTTACTCTTATTAAAATAAGCATCGGAATAATTAGGATCAATTTCAATTGCTTTATTGTATGCTTCAAGTGCTAGTTCGTATTTTTCAAGCTTTCTTAATATTTCTGCTTTATTGTTATAAGCATAAGGATTAATACCGCTCCTTTATTAAGATAAGCCTGAAAATGATTAGAGTTTAGTGCAATTGCTTTGTTATAAACTTCAAGGGCCAACTCATATTTTTCAGGAAATCTAAGTCCCAGTATTCTTAGTCTAAATCCATATCCAATATATGCATCATTCGGATTTTGTTTTATAGCTTTATCACATTCTGCTAATTCTTTTTCAAAATCATTTGCAACTGATTCAGGTTGTTTATTAAACAAGAACTTATAACCACAAAAACATATTACTATCACCACAAGAATTAAAATGCCGACAATTAAATATTATAAATTACACTTTATAAATTATGTAACTTGTCTATAATAACTAATTAGTAATTAAGTTATTGAAAGCTCGATGAATAATAGGTCTAAGTTCATTTTTTTATCTGCTATTTCAGGTAATGTACTCGAATATTATGACTTTACGGTATATTCAGTTTTTTCGCTGATTATTGGACAAGTTTTTTTTCCAAGCGAATCAGAATTCATTAGAATTCTTCTAAGCCTTGGAGTATTTGCGGTTGGCTTTCTGACAAGACCGATAGGAGGCATATTATTCGGTTATATCGGTGATAGATACGGTAGACGTATCGCTTTAATAATCTCGATGCTAGGTATGACTATTCCGACCTTTATTATGGGTCTCATACCCTCATATGCAAGTATTGGGATTTATGCCCCTATAACTCTAGTTATAATGCGGCTTATTCAAGGTTTATGTATTAGCGGTGAAGGAACGGGAGCGGCTATTTTTATCCTTGAACATCGTCAAAATTTAAGACCGGGTTTTACGGCAGGTTTAGTACATGGTTCAAATATCGCCGGTACCTTAATTGCAACATTTATCGGTATTATAATAGAACGTTATTTCTCTCATATAGATTTTGCTTGGCGTTTTGCTTTTCTGCTTGGCGGGTTTATGGGTCTTGCAGGATTTTACTTGCGATTGCGCGTATCGGAAACACCGATTTTTAAAATGCTTGAGAAAAAGAAACAAGTTCTTAAAGCACCTTTTTCCAATGTAATTAGAACTGCTTGGAGATCGATATTTTTAACTATGTGTATAGGTGCTATCGCTAGCAGCGTTATGTATTTAGTAAAAACATATATAAATGTTTTCTATTATAATGTAATGCATCTTAGTAATACTATTGCTTTATCATATTTAGCGTATAGTTCGTTTATTGCGATGATAGCGATGCCGCTTGCCGGCGGTACTGCCGATATTATCGGAAAATTTAAAATGGCAATACTTGTTGGTGTTGCTATCTTGATATTGATTTTACCGACCATGTTACTTATGTCGACAGAAGAGATGTGGCAACAAATTATAGCTCTTACAATGCTTGGTATGCTCGCAGGAAGCATAGCAGGTACAGCTTATATACTCGTTATATCCTTGTTTACGGCAGAACAAAGATTTACCGGTGTTGCTTTCAGCTACAATTTTGCAATAGCGATATTCGGCGGAACTTCACCTATTATTTCTCGTTGGCTTGTAGAGCACACAGGCTTATTTTATGCTCCGGCTTTTTATATTATGATCATTGCTACCGTATTTTTAGTGATTATGTATATGATGAGGAAAGTAATTAAATCGTTGCTTAATAATTATGAACATAGAAAATAAAGAAATAACAAGTAGTTGGTTTACTAATTTACGTGATTTATTGTGCAAAGAATTTGAAAAAATCGAAGAAGAATATGCACAAACCAAAGGTTTAAAACCGGCTAAGTTTGTACGCTCAAGTTGGCAACGTAACGGCGGCGGTGGCGGTGTCATGTCTCTCATGAAAGGAGCAGTATTTGAAAAAGTTGGGGTTAATATATCTACCGTATTTGGTAAAATTTCTTCCGAATTCCGCAACGAAATTCCAGGAGCAGAGCTAGACGGGAAATTCTTTGCAACAGGCATTTCATTAGTCGCACATCTTAAATCGCCGCTAATTCCCGCTATGCATTTTAATACTCGTTATATAGAAACTTCTAAAAGTTGGTTTGGCGGCGGTGGCGATTTAACACCTTTTTATCCGGAAAAAAACGAAACTGTAAAGTTTCATGCAGCTTTTAAAGAAGCATGCGATAAGTATGATTCTAGCTATTATCCTAAATTCAAAAAGCAATGTGATGAATATTTTTATCTAAAGCATAGAAAAGAGCCGAGAGGAGTAGGCGGAATATTCTATGATTACTTAAATAACGGTAATTTTGAACAGGATTTTGCCTTTACACAGGACGTAGGTAAGGCTTTGTTGTCGGTATATCCTGAAATCGTTAGAAGTAAGTTATTTTTACCTTGGACAGCTGAGCAGAAAGAATACCAGCTTATAAGGCGAGGTAGATATGTAGAATTTAATTTGCTATATGACCGCGGTACTAAATTCGGCTTAATGACCGATGGAAATGTCGAAGCAATATTAATGTCGTTGCCACCTGAAGTAAAGTTTAATTGATTTTTTTAAAATCATAACCGGAATGGCAAAATGCTATTTCGGTGTGTTGAAATTTCTGTCAAAAGTGATTAGTTAATATAGCAAATTCATTCTCTTTTGTTACTTCATGGTTTTTCCAGTAATCAGTTAATTTATTTCGTGTTTCCTGCCCCATCATACGTTGTTGAATCCATTTCTCGCTACGACCGTGTCGTTTCCAATTATCCCTTGCTCTATCAATTGACTTTTCTGGATCAGAAATTTCTTGAATCCTCTCATAACCGACTTTAGCAAGCCATTGTTTAAATGGTTCTGCCTTTGGAGACGGAATAGATTGTATAATACGAAGTAATAACTCTGTATTTGCACAGTCTGTTATATATTTTTTTCCATCTGTGGCAGTTAATTTCAGTCCGTGACAATTTGTCATGACCTCACTTTTTTCTTCGTTTAACCTTTGTTTTAGTTTTCTTCAATAAGCTCCAGGGTCACTACTATCAGTTAATGCTCCTACTACGTCGACTACTGAAAACCACCATTTGTTATTATGCAAAATTCTTCTAATGGTTTTATCTTTAAAGATTACTAACTTATTAAGTTTATCGCTATTATTCATAATGTTCCATATTATTTTTTATGAATTATAGATATTCTAAATAAATTTTACATTAGAAATAAAAAATCTCTTAGATAAATAAATTATTAGTTTAAAATAAGTTATAGATTGACTTTTAAAGGAAGTTAGGTATAAACTTTAACTAAAATAGTAAAACACTATTTCGGGGTTTAGGTTTAGCAATCTCTACCAAAAGTCAGCTATAATAGGAATGTCCAGAGCTTAAAAGCAATGCTTTAGTTTAATTAATCGGGAGTAACTACATATCTAACCAAACTAACAAGAGCCTACCTGAACTCGTAGCAGAGTTTACTTCAAAAGAAAATATTGACGAAACACAATCTTAGAAGTTTGTTATTATTTCCTGCTCGCAATGACTATATACCTTTAACAATCCCTTTTCAAATAACAAAGAGTATACTAGTCAAATGGTTTCACTATAACCATAATCACTGCAACAATCATGCAAATAGCCGGAATCTCATTAACTATGCGATAAAATTTTTCTGAATGGACATTCTTACCATTTGCAAAATCTTTTCGCCATCTTGCAAGTAAACCATGAAATATCACTAAAACTAATACTGCAAACATTTTAATGTGAAACCAAGTATCAAGAGCAACAAACCCGTAAATATGAGCATTTATTAAACCAAAAATAAATGTGCTAATCATTGCTGGATTCATAATGAATCTGAGTAATTTTAGTTCCATTACTTGTAAAGTACTATCTAGCTCACTACCTATTTTAGCTTTGATATGATAAACATATATTCTAGGTAAATAAAGAAGCCCTGCAATCCAACATATAGCAGATATCAGATGAACTGACTTAAACCATAGATAGTAACTTGCCATTCTTTTCCTTATTAACTTGTTAATTTACACAAACATTTAGTAAATTCGTTTGGACATATTCTTGTACTAGAGCTACTCATAACTAAATTAGTATCAACCTTATTAATAAATCGTAGCAATATATTTGTCAAACTATTAATAAAAATTTTATTTGTTCCAAGTGTTGGAATTCGGGTATATTGAATTTCATATTTATCTGCGATTAATTTATATTCAATATCAAGCTCTACTAGTGTTTCAACATGCTCGGATACAAAGGATATAGGTACGATAATTATGTCTTTTTTTAACTTTCCTGCTAGCTCTATTTCATCTTCCGTATTCGGTTTTAACCACTCTATAGGTCCTACTCTACTTTGATAAGTTATCTTATAATCTAGATCTTTTATATTTAATTCTTTAACTATTGCTTGTACTGTTTCTTTTATCTGAAAACTATAAGGATCGCCTGCTTTTATTATTTTTTCGGGTAACCCGTGAGCAGAAAATAATACACGAAAATTTTTATCGTATAGTTTTTCTTTAATTAATGAAACATGGGCTTTTATAAAATCTTTTTCTAGAGGATAACAGCAAATTGTTTTAATTGGAATATCAATATCAAGGTTTTGTAAAAAATTTTTAACCGATGATCCTGTCGTAGTACTTGAAAATTGAGAATATAGAGGCAATAATATTATTTCGCTTGGATTATATTTTTTTATTTGACCTATTACTTCTTTAGCAAACGGTGCTGAATACCTCATATTTATAAAAATAGCGAAATCTTCTTTTATAAGTTGCTTTAGCTTTTTGGTTAGTGCTAATTTCTGCTCCTCTGTTTCCTGAAGTAAAGAAGATTTACCACCGATTAAAGAATAAATTTTTTGAGATTTTTTCTCTCTAGTAATAGAAATTATTTTAGCGATAATATAACGCAAAGGATTTGGTAGATTAATTATAGCTTTGTCATAGAATAGATTAAATAGAAAAGGCTTCACTGATTTAAGGTTTTTTGGACCGCCTAAATTAAAAAGTACTATTGCTATTCTTTTCTTCATATAACCTAACATATTCTATCAAAAATTCTACATTTTCCGTAGGTGTTTCAGGCAAAATACCATGTCCTAAATTAAAGATAAAATTCTTTCCTTTCATTACCTGAAGAATTTTATAAGTTTTTTCTTTAATAATTTCTTTATTAGTTAATAATACAACCGGATCTAAATTACCTTGTACTATTACTTTATCACTCCACTCTTTCATTTTTTTAAGAGGGACCATTTGATCTACGGCTAAAACATCTATCGGTACTTCTTTTATAAATTTTTCGTACAATAATCCTGCTCCTTTAGGAAAAGCAATTATAGGAGTTTTTGGAAAAACTTCTTTTACTTTTAGTATAATCTTTTTTGTCGGCTCTATTACAAATTCAGTAAATTCCTCTTCTGCAAGTACTCCTGACCATGAATCAAAAAGCTTTAAAATATCTGCTCCAGATTTTGCTTGATTTATAAGATGATCAGC
The DNA here is from genome assembly GCF_000023005.1 of Rickettsia africae ESF-5. NCBI lineage: Bacteria > Pseudomonadati > Pseudomonadota > Alphaproteobacteria > Rickettsiales > Rickettsiaceae > Rickettsia > Rickettsia africae. The sequence continues at coordinate 1,277,603 of NC_012633.1, forward strand.
TGTTTTTTCCGTAATAAAATTTAATAATTCTTCAGCAAGTATTCTATTTTCATATATGAATTTTTTGCTCGTTTTAAAATCCTGTTTTCCTTTTCCTTCTAGCATGTAACTCATCACTGTCCAAGGACTACCTGCAAATCCTATTAAAGAAATGGGGGATGGTAATTCTTTTTTTACTTTTTTTATTATTTCATAAACCTTTTCTAATTTATAATTCGGATTGATTTGCAGATATTTAAAATCTTCTTGTGATTTGAATTGCTTTAATATAGGCCCTATATTTTCTTTAAAATCCACTTCCCATCCAAGAGCATGAGGTAAAACTAATATATCGGAAAAAATAATAGCTGCATCAAATCCATAACGTTTTATCGGTTGTAAGGTTACTTCTGTTGCTTTGCTAACATCATAACAAAAATCTAGAAAATTTTTTGTTGTTTCTCTTACTTTTTTATATTCCGGCAAATATCTACCTGCTTGACGCATAAACCAAATAGGTACTTTATTATTATTTCCTTTTAACGGATTTATAATTTGCTTCATGCTATTACTAAAAATATTAAAATAATAAATATATTTATTATTTGTTGTTTATGTAAATAGAATTATGTAGATTAAATGTTTTAAACAGAGTTATCAACAAAATTTTCATTAAAATTTTCTTAAAAATATATGTATTTTTAATTATTATTCACATAAGTTTGTAATGAATTTATACAAGTGGATAATTAAGTGTAAAATTCATTTATAGCTTAGAAAAGATTATTTTTTCAAAGAAAAATGATATTTATTCACAATTTTATCCACAAACTATTTATTTAAAAGAAAATACACTAGATTTACTTGATTTAATAAGGATTTGAGGAAATTTTTAATAAGTTTTAATAGGAAAAATAATAAGTTATTAAAAAATTTATCCACAATTACGTGTGTAAAGT
>NC_012634.1:0-12377 GCF_000023005.1 Rickettsia africae ESF-5
ATGAAAAATAGTTCTCTTTGTTTCGGTGGTTTAGGAGTAAATAATACACAATATACTTCTTTAGACTCTTCAATGTCTTCCTCTTTGGACTCTTTGTTATCGCCAAGGGATATATTATTTTTCTTACAGATTGTCTCGTTGTATCAGTTAGAACTAAGCAAGGGTAATGATTCGATTACCTATCCATCATTAAAACTTGCTAAACTGCTTGGTGTTGATGCTTCTTGTGATACTGCTTACCTTACTTCTAGTGCTCATCATTCTGTTAATTCTTTAACTGACTCTAATATGAGAGCTACTATTTTAAAGATGACAGCTAAGCTTGAGTCTTTAGGACTGCTGAAGGTCTTTAGAAGAAAAAGAAGCAATGGTATGGATTTAGCTAATAAGTTAGTTCCTGTGCTTCCTGATAGGTTGTACTCGGTAATTAAAGACTCACCTACTAACTTAAAAGTAAGTAATAGTTCTAAATTAGATCGTGAGTCTAACTTAGAACATATCTTAAGAATTAAGTTATTCGTTCCTATTGAGCTTGAATTTATGAAAAGCTTATTTAAAAATAATTTACCATCTAAGTATAAACTATTCTTCTTAAACTGTATTATGTCAGCTTATAGGAATTTTATGCAAAACTCCAATGGCTCTAACATGCTTTCTTTTTCTGCCACATCTCATGAATTAATACAACAAAATAACATGAGTAAAAGAACTCTGTTTAATATATTCAAATATATCAAACAACAAGGTGATAGCTTCTTTTTAAAAGTGGAGCATAAATATACTAAATCTGATGATATGGATTGTAATAGATATGACAAATCTATTTTTAATATATCTATTAATCCTTTAGTATTTCCTATTTCTCAAATTAGGAAGTCTCAAACAGAAGAAATTACAGAATTTAATCATGAAGAGTTACAGGGTAATAACTCTCTTGCTTTTTCTGATACCTATAGGGATTTTAGAGAGGGAGTGCAAAAAAAGCAGCCTATCAGTGCAAAAAAAGCAGCCCTTAATAATAAAGAAGAAATAATAAAGAATAAGTATGGTAAAAATATAGATTATATAGATGCAAATTCAGAAAATTCATCTATACCTTGCTCAAGTTCCACATTAACTTCTGAGCAAAACTACAAAAAAGAGTTTTTTAAAGACAAGCAAAGCTTGTCTTCATCTGAATCTTATAACAATTCTTCTTTTTTAAATGATTCTAGTAGTAGAAACAACAAAAACATATCTGAGCAAAAAGAACAATGGGCAGAACTAAGACATTTCTACCCACTCTCAGAAAAAGATATAGATACACTTAACTTTAGAGCACATAGAGAATTCAGTAATAATTTTGTGAATCAGTTATTACTGAAGCTCTACATCAAATATCCTGAGAAAAGATTTAAGAACAAATTTACGTTTCTTAGCTATATGGTTCAGATACTAAAGAACGAGAAGCATCAAGGGCCTTTAGTAAATCATACAAGCTTTAGATTTAGCTGTAACATAGAAACGATCGAGCAAAACTTACTTAAATATGAGAAATACCTAAACCAAATAGAAAGCTCATTTGATATCAGCAAAGAAATGCAGGTAAGGAAGAAAATAGCAGGAAGATTTAATACTAATGTGGCATACGAGATACTAACGCAGGTAGAATTCAAAACAAATCATAATAATAGCTTTATAACGGCAATAATCCCAAAACGACTAGATTTAGGGGGGATACAAACAGGAAGTTTAAGCGAGCGGCAAATAGAGATATTAAGCGAGCAATTAGAAGCAGTATATGGTATCAATGGGTATTATGTGACAGTGGTCGGAGATGTAGGATCTGCTGAAGATAGCAGTGGGAAAGGTGAAAGAAAAGAAGAGATAGAGAAGCAATATTCTAAAATCAAAGAATCTGATATTATTTCTAATATCAAAGATATTGGAATTTTAGATATTGGTAAGGAATTAGATAAAATAGAAGAAAACACAGTATGGAATCAAATCAGAAAGGGATTGAGAGAAGAGTTAGGTGAGGCTATAGATGCGGTTTGGTTTTCTAAAGCAGAAGCTACTGAGGATAAGGAAAAGGGTATGCTAATCCTAACAATGCCAACAAGGTTTATGGCGGATTGGGTTAAAAATAATTATTCACATGTATTAAAAAGACTTAGTGTAGGATGTGGAATTAATAGGGTGGAGTATGAATATGAACAAAGCAATAAACTATTATTAACATAAATTTTCTGTTAAACTAGATAAATAACATATGAGGTTTTTATGACAGATATCAAGAGTATACTTAAAGGTATTAACACTGATGATACCAGTGCAAAGAATATGATAATGATAAATGAGTTAAGAGATATAACGACAGATTGTCTTAAGAAGCTACAAGTAATTAGGAAAGATTTAACATCTGCGTACATAGTAAGTCAGCATATTATCATTAACGAGGATGATAAATATGAATTTAAGCCTGAAAAGGAAGTCAGGGCAGAAAATAAACAACACTTAGATCTTGATAAGGTGCAGAGGGAGGAAGAAAAAATATTAAAAGATATTCTTGATACCATATCTTCTCAGAAAACAGTTGAGGACAAGGAGCAGAATAATCAGAAATCAGCTTTAAAAACCGATACATCAAATAGTACGAAAAATATTTTTGTTAAAATAAAGAATTTAATAAAAAAATTGATTAGTAGTTTATATCCTAAGGAAAAGGAAATAAATGTATCTTCAGAAACCAGTAATAACCACGTGGACCTAATGGAGCAGAACGTAAAAAATATTAAAATATATAATAAAGAGTTAGATAAAAGAGTAGAAGCACTAAAAAATATTGATTTATTACAAGAAAAGATAAGCCAATATAAAGAAAGGGCAGTAGATCCTAAAGAGTATAATAAGAAAAAAGATTTTGTGACTGAAGTTATACAGCGTAAACAACATGTTGGACAAAGTAAAATAAATAGTAGGTAAGTAACAAATGTTAATATGTTCCAAAAACGATCGTTTTGGAAACATATAACAGACTCGTAAAAATCTATAAAAATCTGCCCAAAAAATGTTTCAAAACATTGTTCTTATTAAAATGTTCCGCTAATATAACAAAAAATCGTTTTAGGAATAAGAAAATATGCTTATCGGATACGCAAGAGTCTCAACGTTAGATCAAAACCCTAATCATCAAATTGATGCTCTTAATGAGGCAGGATGTAAAAAAATATTTACAGAAAAAATATCAGGTGCAAGTAAGCAACGTACTCAATTGCAGGCAGCTCTTGATTATATGCGTGAAGGCGATACGCTTGTAGTTTGGAAATTATCTCGCCTTGCAAGATCGCTTACGCAAATAATCAGTACTTTAAAAATCCTTGAGGAGAAAAAAATCAGCTTGCATGTAATTACCCAAAGTATAGATACTTCAACAGCAGAAGGAAGACTTTTCTTTCATATGAATGCAGCATTCGATCAGTTTCAGCGAGAGATTATTGTAGAAAATACCAAAACCGGCTTAAAATCTGCCCGTAGAAATGGTAGAATTGGTGGGAGACCTAAGTTTATGAGTGACGAAAAAATGCGTACGGCAAAAGCTATGCTAAAAGATAATGAAAATTATCCGTTTATTTCTGATATTATAAAAACGCTAGATATAGGTAGGACAACCTTTTATAGATACTTTCCTCCAAAGTCTATAGAGCAACTTAGAACCCGCCAATAAAATCCTATTGGTAATTTCGTTCCTTTCTGAAGAAGATCCATTAAACATACGGGAAGATTGTACTAAAAAACCTAAGCCTTGAGGTGCAGCATTGTTGTAAAGAGCTGCAAGTACTTTAGGAGCATCAGAGCATTGGGAAATATGTATTTTCATGTTTAGGAATCCTTTTTATTAGTTAAATTTATGGTATTGAGTTCAGAAATAGAGAGTCCAGTAATACGTGAGACCTCAGGAATTGAGTAATTATTAGAAAGCATATTTTTAGCTACCTCCATAGTTCTTTTAGCTTCCCCAATCTGCATACCTCGAGCTTCCCCAATCTGCATACCTTGGACCATACCTTTCTGTACGCCCTCATCAATATATTTATCAGCAATAGTTCTCATAAGCTCCTCTTGATCTTCTTTTTTTAAGTGCTTAGCTATGATACTCGCAAGCTCTACTTGTTTATCTTCAGATACCTTAGCATCACTATACCACAATAACCATTTAATGTAAATGTAGCCATTTTCCTTGTCTATTTCAATACTACTTTCAAACTTCTCAAGTAAACTTTGCCAAAGATTTAAGATATCACGAGCCTTGATATGTTTAAGCATATACTCCATCATACCAAGATGTTTCTTTTTCTCTATTTCATCATCACTTTGTTTTTGCAAATCAACAAGTAAATACTCATCACCCATCATGTCCTTAGCAGTCTTGCTATCTTCAAATAACTCCCAAAAGCTCCTTGGAGCATTATAAGGCTTATCATTTGCATATACTACGATAGGACATATTAGAGCCTGACGCAAAACAGCGTTATTATTACAAGCTATATTGCAAATATTTTAAAATATTTAGACGAGTACCATAAAAATACATGGCAAGATGATTTGACTAGCGTTTATTTAGCAGCTAGCTATAAAATGCTGCAAATGAATGAAGAAGCAGAGAAATTATTAGACAGATTTACTCTAAATAAACCTATATCAAAAACAGACTATCAGTATTGTTGCGTGGATCGATTTTTCCGTCAATGCGAAGAATTTGCATAGCAATTGATGAAGCAATCTGCATACCTCGAGCTTCCCCAATCTGCATACCTTGGACCATACCTTTCTGTACGCCCTCATCAATATATTTATCAGCAATAGTTCTCATAAGCTCCTCTTGATCTTCTTTTTTTAAGTGCTTAGCTATGATACTCGCAAGCTCTACTTGTTTATCTTCAGATACCTTAGCATCACTATACCACAATAACCATTTAATGTAAATGTAGCCATTTTCCTTGTCTATTTCAATACTACTTTCAAACTTCTCAAGTAAACTTTGCCAAAGATTTAAGATATCACGAGCCTTGATATGTTTAAGCATATACTCCATCATACCAAGATGTTTCTTTTTCTCTATTTCATCATCACTTTGTTTTTGCAAATCAACAAGTAAATACTCATCACCCATCATGTCCTTAGCAGTCTTGCTATCTTCAAATAACTCCCAAAAGCTCCTTGGAGCATTATAAGGCTTATCATTTGCATATACTACGATAGGACATATTAGAGGAAGCTTGTTATCTTTTTCTTTTGTAACACTGCTTTTATTGTTATTGGCGTCCTTATGCCTTTCGCATAATAGCAGCATATATTGCCAAAGTCTAAAAGCAATCCAGTAATCGCTACTAGATTGATGTTCTATAAGTACGTATACGTACGCTTTGTCATTATGGACACTTTTTTCAGTAGTACTATCTTTAATATTATCATTTTTTAAAGAAACAGAGTACACGACATCGCTGAGTCTCTTTCTTAAGTCTTCAGTAACAAAACTTTCCTTTTCTATTTTGATACTATTTAAGTTAATTTTATTCTTAAAGGTCACTGGCAAATAATGCTCTAGAAACTCACGAGCAGCTACAGGTTCGCTCATGACCTTTTTAAATAGCTCATCATGTCTTGGGCGTTCGGAAGTGTTGCTACTATTCGAGTCTACCTGCTCATGGTTACGATTGCTTTCTTTAGTGTCAGCTATGCTTAATTCGCTAGAATCTTTCGGTGTGTTTTTGTTGTTCATATACCTCTGTGCATTAAGATTTAATTTTAAAAATCCTAAAATGTTAAACCCTACATATTCTATGAAAAGGCAGATGTTCTTGTATTAAGCTAACTAAATGTTGAGCAGAACATGAGAGTATCCAGAATCCAATGAAGACAGGTGTGACATAGTTAGTAGGAGATACGAAATGCTGACCCAGATGGAAGTAATTAATGATACAACAAAGCCCTAGAAAGAAGAAGAGAAAAACATTCATACTATTTAAAATACTAAGAAAGACACAAAACGAATAATGCAATGTTGTAGCTATGGTTAGTCTAATAGTAAATAGGGTGTCATAGATAGCTTTGCTGACCAATTGCAGTATTGATTTAAAGATATTATATCGTTTTGTGTTGGCAATATTTCTCTTAAATGTAATACGTTCTTTCTCATTTGGAAAATTAATAACATTACTCATAATATACCTCTAATATTAATACAAATATTAACTTAATTATTACCTTTTCTCTTCAGTAATCTAGTTTTATTAGCAATATTTAAAAACTCCTTAATAATAGGATGGTCTTTATTATCTTTATTAGTGACAAATTTTAGAAATCCGATTAGTAATTTATCGTCAATATCGACAGCAGAAAATTTATTAAAGATATTAAATATCTCTTCTTTTCTTTTAGTTAGAAGGGAAGTTAATTGTACATTTAATTCTGCTTCAATCTTTTGAATACGTTGTTGCTTTACTTTTGCTAAGTTAGCAATCTTAGTACTAGTTGAGAGTGGTTTTGTAGCCATATGAAATATTTCTATATTATGATATAGACTAGTATATCTAAACTAACAAAACAACACTAGCAAAAAGCACACTTCCCAAATTTTTATAATAAAACATGTCAAAAAAGGTTTTACTTTTTACAGATATAGCAGGGGGAGTATGAGGGGGTTCGCATAACCCCTCTCATATAGTAAACTTTAGAGCGTTAAAAATTATGCATAATAGGCAAGAATTGTTGAGATATTTTGAATATTATATAACAAGAAAGATGAATGATGTTAAGTATAATGTTTATACTGTAATGATAGTTATAAAATATTACAGCAATATAAATATAATTTAAAGAAACTGTCCAAGAAATATTTTGAAATTACGATTGTAATAATACTTTGTACGAAGTTTTATTACAAAATACATTATTCATGAGAGCCAGTGTCAGCAAGTAAATAGTTTTTATCAGAAAACACAAAAGACCCGTACGGTTTTTTTAGGACTGCGCTGTAACTATCCATCCTTAACCATTCCTCTATCTTCTTCCATATTAAAGAATTTGTTGCCTCCACACCCCCCATCAATATATACTAATACACAGTAAAGAAGAAGAGAGTAGCCGGATCTGACCCACGCATATAACACTCAAGTCCCATCTCATACCAGCTTGGTACTCTTTGCCATCCTCCACCTAACATTGCCGGATAAGACGCTTCTACTTCTGAAGTACTATTTAAAGCCTTACTCATTAACTTACCTCCTTTAGTTCTACAAAACTTCCCTTTAATGATTCGTTTAAAGCATTAAGTCTTAAATGAATGCCTGCTATCTCCTCATATTCCTCAAGTAGAATTAACCCTTTGCACTTAGTCTTTAGTGCCTTATACTCAAGTTCAATTGAAAAAAGATTAACTCCTATGACGCTCAGTATCACGTCAATACAGCTGATCGCCTTAATCACTTTCTGCATACTCGGTATTCCGAGTTTTTCATGCTTCAGTACCTCAAACATCCTATCAAAACTCTCAATTGCTTCCTTAAAATCGTGATTACGGTAATGGCTGGTACCTGCAACCTCTAACCATGTGATGTTTCTCTCATCTCTTACTAATCCGTACATATATATTCCCTCCTTATTTTGTGTTTAATTTAATTATCCTTTTTGCGATTGTCTTTTACACTATTAGCAGCTTCCGTGCTTCTTAATTATTTCTTAAGTATTAATGATTCTGACAATAACTTTCTCTTTCCTTTAGATTTTTTAAAATCTTAAAGACTCACTTTTAGTTTTAAAACTCCTTGATGGCTCTTAAATCGCTTTTGCCTTTGCTGGTCATACAATAGCTCTAGCTTAATGTTCTTATGGTTTGCTATTAATCCGATTCCAGCATTCAGGCTTGTCCTTTCGTTTTGAGCATTAACTGATACAATGCCAGTCCCGATAGTTTGCTGGGCCTCGTAGTACGTTAAAGTGAATGAATTGCTTTTGCCCCTACTGCCTATTCTTCTCTCTACCGAAAAATGTGCAGTTGGTGTTATTGATATTGTTGATGGAGTACTACCCTTTAGTTTAATAGGAGCAAATATTACTCTGCTGCCTATCTCACCATTTAAGGCTTGGTAACTCTTTTTAGAACGCTCTATAGACAGGTTACTTGCTATTTGCTCTTTGTGGCGACTTACTTTTTCATATTCGTATCTCAATCCAATGTGAGGTATTAGCGTTACTTCTCGCGGCATCTCTACTTTGTAGTTAAGATGAGGCTCAAAGCTCATTAACTTTGATCTTACTTTTTTACCTTTGCTATGTCCTGCTGAACCTATGATCGCCACGTTCATATTGCGGCTTACTGGACGTGAGCCATATAGACTAAATATATGAGTATCATATTTAGCTCTTGTACTCGTGCCGCTGCTGCATAAATCACTTGACCCGCCTTGATCTTGATATTTAACACGGCTATTAAACCTGCTAAAACTAGCACCGAGTAGCAAATCATTCTCAAGGTTGATATCTGCTCCAATAGTGCCTCCAGCTATTTTGCTACTATAGCCATTCGAGTCTGCTTTAGATTTTTGTTTGTTAATGCCAAGCGTGCCACTACTCCATATACTATAGCCGATGGTTTTTTCAGATGCATCATCGGCGTCATCATCACCGCTAGCTACAGCAGCAGTTACTATATCTCTAGCAAAGATACGGTCTCTGATCTGTTTACTAGATATTTTGCTCATCTTCCGTGCTTGGTTTTGCATTACGGATGTTGCCTCGGCTTTCTTACGTAACTCTTCCTGACTCATAGAGGTAGCTTGTTCTTGTGGCTCAGTGCTTGCAGTACTACCTAAGTTAGTAGATATGTCTTTAGATACACTATCTTTTTCGTCCACCTCATCTAGTATCTCAAAGACGCTTGCTGTGGTACTTTCTTCCTGTGATGCTTCCTCTGATTCGTTGCTGTCTGCTGCAATATTGGCTTCATTAATGCTAGCGTTACTTGCAACAGCTGAAGATTGCTCCGATACTTGAAACTCTCTTATGATGTCAAGCTCCGCTTTCTTCTCTTCAGTCGCAGGGGGCGAAAATGGTATCCCGTCCTCGTCGCTACTATCCTCAGAATATTCACTACCACTACTTGTACATACAGTGTCATATCCATCAGTATCTGCAATACTATCCTCACCACTCCAATCATCAACGCCTCCACAACTAGAACCGCTATAACCGCTATCTTCTATTGCCTCATCTAGCATCTTCATTACTCGTTCTTCCTCGCTTAATGAAGCATCTTCTGAAATATGTAAGTCTTCTAAACTACTAAGCACTGATAGCGGTGGTGCTGTCGGCTCAATTTGCTTCTGCATACTAAATTCAGTTTCAAATGCTTCACCTATTTCAGTATCAGGATCTTGCCAAGGTTCAGAGTACTCCGTAACGCTACTTGCCATACTAATAGTATCTATAGGCTTGCTGTATATAGGCTCTTCTGCTCCTCCGCCTAGTGTCCCTGCTAAATTATTGATACCTTGATTTTTTAGCTGCTCTCTTAAGAGTGCTATCTCAGATCTTAAATCTGATACTATGTTGTGATGTAGTGCTGGATCTATACCATTAACTACACCTTCCCTATTCTCGCCTCTTTCCTTTGCTTTTTGCTCTATCCTAGCTTTTACTGCTTCGACTTCAGCTCTTCTTCTTTCTCTTGCTATCTCCGCTTTCTTCCGTGCTTGCTCCTCAGATGTTAATTTAGGTAATTGCTTTACTACTTTCTTTGGCTTAGCGCCGTTCTTCTCTCCAGCTATACCATTTCTTCTTCTCTCAAGTGTATTGTGTAGCTGACTCATTAGATCCTCGCCATCGCTAGATATAACTTTAGGCTTTGGCTCTCTCTTGACCTTTTTTAATATGTTTTTGCCGAAATTCCTTATCGACTCAAACAATGCTGACCTATTGTCTGCTTTTCCTGCTATATTTGCACCACTGATGAAATCAGGCATAGCAGGTAGCACAGGCGGAATTGGAGGAGCTGGTGGTAGTGACTGTGGCATGATTGGTGGTAAAGGCACGTTAGTGCTAATTCCTGCAGAGCCCTTACCAAATAAAAAACTTTGATTTGCTTCTATAACTGGTTGCGCCTTGACTTCTAACGTAGTTGCAATAAATCCAAGTGATAGCAACATCACTGATGCTACTCGAGATATCTTGCGGAACTTTGATTTAAAATTAAGATTAAGGTTGCCTTTATACTTCTTTCTATAGTAGTGAGCATTGCTACTACTAGGTAAAAAGTAGTCGGGGGTTAGGTATTTGGGGGTAACGTTTAAATTTGCCTGATGGGATAAACTCTCTGCTGATATGCCCTTAGCTTCAAAAATATTACCTTTGTTGCCAAAGCCATGAATATATGATAGTTTCATAATATAAACCTTTGTTTCGGGGTTTTAGTTTCAATAGGTGGGTACTCAACCAGCAAAAGTAGTGTATCCACTTAGACTAGATTAATAAAAAAAACAAAGTAAGTCAAATAAATTCCGAATATTTCTCGGAATTTATTTTTTAAAGTATATTTATGTCGATAACTATAAGCATTCAGAAATTTTTAAAAGTTAAATTTTATGAACATAAAATTTTACGAAAAGATTTTATTAATGAAAGTGGGATCAAACGTTCTAGTATTAGTGAATTATTAAATGGCATACCTGTAAGCCCTTCTTTAGTTACAATTCTTAAAATTGCTAATTACTTTAATTGCTCAATTGATGAAATTTTAGGAAGGGTGGATTATATACAGGATGATAATACTAAATATATCAAGATCAGTCCCTTACAAATGTCTAACAACACTAAAGATTTTATTGTGGCGATGCTAAATGAAAATAATATTTCATCTCACCAATTAGCTGCTTCATGTAATATCGGAACAGATACTATAAACTATTTTATAAAAAAACATGATGCTAAGAAAAATCTTAGTATTAGAACAATATATGCCGTCGCAAACTTTTTTAATATTTCAATAGATAAAATAGTTGGTAGAATATAGTAGCTAGACGTCTAGCTAGCTAGATATCTAGCTAGTGCTTTTTCAAGTACTTCTACCATATAACATTGTTCTTTTATTGCTATCTTATTCAAATTATTATAAAAGTCCATTGTTACCTTTAGATTTAATTGAACATTTCTCTCGCTTCTTCTTTTGGTTCTTATAAGACTAGTTTCTAGTTCTTCATTCCGCCTTGGTTTTCTTATTTCCCCTAATGTTTCTAGATTTAGTGGTTTTTTTTTCATTACTCTTGATTTCTCCTTCTATAAAATTACATAATTCGTTAATCTCACTGATAGCAGCTTTATTATACATCTCTAATGCAGTTCTTCCATCTAACATCGCAATAGCATATATAATCCTTTGTCTTATGGGCGATGGTGCAATCTGACCATTTTTTGATAGTAGTAAAATTGTCTGCTCTGTTATTTGAGTCCCTGACACAGAACTATTCAAAATAAAGGTAAAATTCTTTTTATGTTCTTCTATTATAGTTAAAGTTTCACCTATAGCTTCAATATCCAAAGGCGAAGGTCTACATGGTATTAATATGTAATCTGCTACAAGTATAGCTTGTTCAATTATTTTTAAATGCGATGGTGGTGTATCTATAATAACATAGCTGTCTTTTGTATTTATTTTTATTAGAGCATCTTTTAATTGATTATATTTAATATCTACAAGAGATATATCTTCATTTTCTCTTTTTTGCCACCATTGTTTTAAACTTTGTTGTGGATCTAAATCTATTAGATATACCTTCTTTTTCTTTTTTGCTAAATTGCTTGCTATAAGGGCAGTAATTGTTGTTTTTCCTACTCCTCCTTTATTAGCAGCAATAGTAATTACAGACATTTTTATAACTAAGTAATATTACATAGATATCTAGCTATCTGTATAGCTAGATATCTATATAATATTACTTCTCTGTTTTTTTTCAAGATTAATATTAAAATTTTTAAAAGAATATGTTAATGCTTCTATCCGAATTTTATTCGAATTCTTTTGTTGACACTGTAGGATTATTTTTCTAGTCTTTAGATATTGATGTTTAGGCAGGTACACTACTTTTGCCGGTTGAGTACCCACCTATTGAAACTAAAACCCCGAAACAAAGGTTTATGAAGTGAATATACCACACAACGAACAAAAACACAACAATAATCAAACATCCCTACAACACATAGGCAATATAGCCTATCACCAAGGAAAAAGTGTAACTAATTATGATGTTATTAATTCCTTAACTCTTCCTAATAAGCATTATACTTTGCTTTATCCTGATTTAGTGCAAGAATTATTTAATTTTTCGTTGCATAATAGCAACAGT